>CAYSPG010000004.1:0-231338 GCA_964432885.1 uncultured Flavobacteriaceae bacterium | reverse complement strand
GTGGCCGGTGAGGCGCTGTTGGTTACCGTTGGATTTTGGAAATTGCTGCTGTAACTGCTTGGGCCGCTCCATGAAAATATGTTGCCTGTACTTTGACCTGTTTGGATGTTATCTGAGCTTAGACTAAGTGCTGTTCCTTCGCATACTCCTCCATTAACTGCGTTGCTGTTGGCTATTGGGTCGGGGGGAAGTTGGTTTACCACAGCTATGTTTGCTGTTCCTGAAGCAGCACATTGGTCATATACGCCACCCGAAATATCAGTAGCGCTAAGTGTGTACGTTGTGTTTGAACCTGGATTTACAGTTACTGATGATCCTGTTAAACTTCCCGGATTCCAGATGTAGCTATAACCTGGGTTGGTGCTGGTAGCAGTAAGTGTTGTTGTTTGGCCTGTGCATTTGGTTTGATTGGTTACAGTTATTGTAACTGGCGGAGCAGGATTTACAGTAGCAACAACCGGCACACGTGAACCTTCACAGCCGGTAGATAACTGCCAATCGTAGAAATAATAATAATAAGCTGATGACGCACCACCTGTATAGGCAGAGGTAATACTTGCAACGCCTGCCAAAGTATATGGATAGGTAAACCCAGTAGTTACTTCCCTGATAAATCCGGTAATGCCTCCGCCAGATGCAGAATTAAATACCAAACGATGGCCTGTTCCAATTGGCACAGCAAAATTTAAGTTAACTACTGTTTTAATTCCTGGTGAAACTGAAGTCGGAACCGAAACAGTTGTACTTTGCAGAATTGTACCTGCCGAATTTTTAAGAGCTATTACTGCAGTTACGTTTCCGCTTGGCGTAGTCGCTACAGGATAAATTGCAACTGTATTTAAAGTAAATGCCTGATAAGCATCAAACATTAATCCAATATCCGAATATCCTGAGTTGGTTGTTGCTCCAACGCGATTAGGCAATCCTAAACTTCCATTACCCCCGCCATCAGTTGCGGCTGCATAATAAGTAGTTGTTCCGGATACTGTTGGTGAATAGGTAGTACCTGTTGCAAGGGTAGTTCCTCCTGAGGGGACATTATACCAGTTTATGGTACCGCTGTTTGGTGTAGCAGATAAAGTTACCTGGCCAACACCACATCGTGTAGCACCGCTTGAGCTAAGTATTTGCGGATTATTAACCGTTACTGTAACCACGTTTGAAAACACCTGCGTGCTTTGGCACTGAACTCGCACTTGATAATAAGTAGTAACTGTAACTGTGCCGGGAGCATACACTGTAGAACCAGTTCCCACATTTGTCCATGGGCCGCTGGAACTTATTGTGGAACTCTGCCATTGTAACGCCCCACCATCGGCACCTGCAACTGATAAGGTAGGAACACCTGTCTGGCAGAAAGTAGTTTGAGATGCACTCACTGTTCCTGCACTAAGGGTTGTGCCTGTTACAATCTGCACACTGTCTTTTATTGCGCATCCTGCATTAGGCCCTGCTGAGTTATCAATACCTGTAGCAACATACCATGTAGTTGCCGTTGGACTTACCGAATGGGGTCCGGCATTTGTATTTGCATATCCTGCAGGATTACTTGCCCATGAGTATGTATAATCGGGATCGTTAATACTACTTACAGATATTGTGGTAGAACCACCAGGGCATAGTGTTGGGTCAGCAGCTATTACTGTAAGTGCGGGTGCAGGAGTTACTGTTGCTAATACCCCCACGCGCGTACTCGAACATCCAAATCCGGTAAACGGTAGCGTCATGCCTGGATTGGTAGTTCCCATTGATAAATTAATTATTGAAAAATCACTCAAATTGTTATTGTCATTTGTTCCCTGACGAGACAAACTTTGAGTTGCAGCAACTGTTGTAGCATCTATTCCATTGCCACTCCACTGTGTTCCTACCGTGTAGCTGTTTCCACCAACTACTATTGTTGCTCCCTGAATGTTTGCTGATGGCCAATTCCATACAACAAAATCAACAAGCACATTGTTGTTATCTAAAATTGCAGCCCATCCTGTAAAACTGGGAAACGCTCCCGGATTCCAAAACATATTGCTTCCCCAATAATTGGGCCCTGCGGTGTTGTCTGTCCATGTCATTGTTTGGCCAGGAGCCATTGTGCCGCTTAATGTTTGAATATTTGCGTTAACCGATGTTATATCTGTATAGCTATCGCTAATGGCAACTTTCCATCCGGTTACGTTTACAGGAGAACCCGATACGTTTTGAATTTCTAACTGATCATTTCCTCCCAAATCAGCCTCTGTAATTAATATAGGTGTAGCACCTGACGAGCCACCAGCAACACTTTCCTCGGCATAAAAAGTTGTTGTTCCATTTACTGATGTAGTAAATGTATTGCCTGTTCCAAGCGGGCTTCCTCCTGTTGAATTTGCATACCAGCTTACAGTACCCTGTCCTGTACCTGTTGCACCAAGTGTAATGTTACCAAAACCACAACGTGATGCCGGTGTGGTATTAATAATTTGAGGAGAGGTAACGGTGGCTGCAACTACATTGGATGTTGCTGTGCTTGCGTTACAACTTAACTCAGCCTGATACCACATGTTTTGGGTAATGGCTGCTGCGGGTGAGTATGTTGTGGTTCCGGTGCCCACATTTGTCCATGGGCCGGTAGCACCAACCGATGACTCCTGCCATTGTATTAATCCGCTGCTGCCTGCAAGGGTTAATGTGGGTGTTCCTGAAACACAAATGGTAACAGATGTTGGAGTAATAGCACCTGCATTAACTGAAGCTGTTCGGGTAGCGGCATCCATTGCATCGTTGCTGTTATCACCATCGCTTGCCATAGTGGTATATGCATTAAATGTGTAAGTTCCCAATGCCGACATGTCAAGTGTTGTTGACATGGTAACGTTTGTTGATGCTCCAACTGCTAATGTACCAGATGCATTGCCCGTAAGGGTAGCCGTGTTAGCTCCTGTTACGCTCACTGTTACTGTTACCGGATCAACGGCAAAATCAAGAGTTGTTGAACCATAATTAAATATCGAAACAGTAATTGTTTCAGCATTGGTAAAGCATGATGCAACTGCAGGAGTAATTAATGCTGTTGCGCCTGCATCTTTTGGTGCTACCGAAAATTCATAAGCACCGGGGTCGGGATTGGTTGCGTTACGAAGTACACCAAGTATGTCGTCTGCAACTGCGGCTATTGCTGCACCTGTATTATCAAGAACCGAGCTGTTGGGCTTATAATTTCCAACTGTAGGATTTACAAATAACGGGTTGGTGCTTACGCTGTTTAAGTCATAGCCGGCACCCTGCCATAAAGCCAGCGTTGCATAAGTGGATAAATAATATCCTACATAATTTGTACCCGCTGCGGAGTTCATGTACAAATTATTGTTGTTTGAAATGGAAGGTAAACTTGCGTAATACAAACAGTATTTAATACCTGTTCCGCCTCTTCGAACGCTTATATTGTTGTTTCTTATTTCGGTATTTATACCACCGGTGCAGTAAATTGTGTATGTAGTGCCGGTTGATGCTGACGCTGTTTGATCCAACGATACCGTGTTATGGTATATTTTATTGTATGAGTTTACATAAATACCATAAATGGTTCCGGCTGAATTCATGTCAGAAACTATGTTGTTATAACACCTGTTTTCGTTACCTGCCGTACCGGCCGATACATTGTATATGCCATAAGCCGTTCCTGTATTGGTAATGGCTGTGCCAAAAGGATGGCGTATTCTGTTTTTTTCTATCAGCATATTGGTGCAGCTTGTACTTATATATATACCATAAAAAGTACTAAGCGTAGTTCGGGTTGGGCGCTCTATTATATTGCCACGAAGTATAGCACCGTTTTGATACAGGTTATATAAACCATAAAAATACTGGTCGCGAATGTTACAGTTAATAATTTGGTTTCCTGTGCTTGGCGAAGTGCTGTTACCTACCAAACAAGTGTTGTAATAGCCGCTAAAGATGGTGCAGCCTGTAATTACGTTGTTGTTACCGCTAAGGCCTGATGTGGTGGCCGCTGTTGCCGATCCGCTGATAGAAAAAGGAACTTGTGTTGTTGAAGTTCCATTTGCAGGAGCATTAAAGGTACAGTTGGTAAATGTATTGTTGTCGGCCTGATTCCACAGGTGGCATACCAATGCATAAGTAGCTCCTGTGCCGGCAATTATCAGGTTATTTACGTTTATATAATCGGCTCCGTTTAATACAAAGGTATGTGGAGCAGCCGCTAAAGTTGCGGCAAAAGTTAATGTGTTACCGTTTCCGTTAAATGTAACTGTGTTTACTGAGGATGCTCCTGTAATAGCGCCAATACTTACCTGCTCGTTATACGGGCCACTGCTTGCAACCACATTAAAAACTATGGGGTTTGCTATACCGCACGCTAAAGCAGCCACCGCTGCATTAAACGTTTGAAAATTGGTGCCTCCGGTGGCCACTGCACTGTTAATAGTATAAGTACCGGCCAACGATATACACAAACTGTAATTTACTGTATTATTTCCGCTTACAGCATCAGCACCTCCATTAACATCAATTATGTTTGCCGTAACTGTAACACTTGACGATAAAGTATATTGGGTAGCAAATGTTATATTCTGATTGGTACCCGAAGTAATATTTAAACCTGTAAACGTTTCTGTTACCGGGCCTGCTCCGGCATTGTAACTAAGCGTTAAGCTTACTATGGTTTGCGCCTGCGTGTTATTAATGTTAACTACAATAGGATATGTTCCTGCTACCGCTGGGCTTGTTGGGCTTACCCAACTAATGCCTGCATCCAATCCGCCAAGCGAAAACTCATAAGCACCTGGATCAGGATTTGTAACTGAGCGGCTTGTACCTAATATATCGGTTGTAACTCCCAATCCGCCCTGACCAATATCATTTACCAATCCGTTTGCTGGGGTATAGTCATTTGTAGCAGGAGAAATATATAGTGGGTTTACACTAACGCTATTAGCATCTTTTCCTGAACCTGCCTGCCAAGCTGCCAGAGTTGTGAAGGCCGTGCCGTTGTATCCAATGTTATTTATACCGGCAGCAGCATTCATATATAAGTTGTTGTTATTACTTGTAGCCGCTGCTGGTGTGCTGTAATACACACAATATTTAGTTGCAGTGCCACCGCGCGATATGGTTACAATATTATTGCGCACATCATAGGCCAGTGTACCTGTACAATAAAAGCCATAACACGTGCTAGCCGTAGTTGAAGTTGTATTATCAAGAGAAATGGTATTGTGATAGGCTTTCCAATAATCAGAGCCCGACATGTACATGGCATAAATGGTTCCTTCAAAATTTAAATCGGAAATAATGTTGTTAAAAAATCTGTTTTCGTTACCAACCGAAGCATCTATAGTGCAATAAATACCATAAAGTGTGCCAGTGCTTGTGGGGGCTGTAGCCCAAGGATGGCGTATCCTGTTGCCGTTAACCAATACGTTGGTGCAACCTGTGCTAAAATACAATCCGTAATAGGTGCTAAGTGTTGTACGGGTTGGCCGCTCAAGTGTGTTGCCTCTATATTCGATTCCATTTTGATAAAAGTTATAGGTGGCATATAAATACTGGTCGCGAATGTTGCAATTTATTACCTTATTACCTGTATTGGGAGAAGCACTGTTGCCATAAAACACAGTATTGTAATATCCGCCAAACATGGTACAACCTGTAATAACATTGTTGCTGCCCGATGAGCCTGTTGCCAACGTACCTGATGTACCCGTTACAGAAAAAGGAACGTGAGTAGTTGGTGTTCCGTTGGCAGGGCAGTTAAATGTACAGTTGTTAAATGCATTGTTATCAGCATTATTCCACAGATGGGCTGCAAATGCGTAGGTGGCACCGCTTGCTTCAACTATTAAATTATTTATTGTCATGTAATCGGTACCGTTTAACTCAAGTGTTGAAGGATTGGTAACTGTACCAGCGCCCGATGCTAATGTAACACCATTGCCGTTTATGGTAATAGTATTAACAGCCGAAGTTCCGCCAATGGCATTAAATATAACCTGCTCATTATAAGGCCCGCTGCCTGCAACCACATTTACAACTACAGCACCCGCTATGCCGCAATTGAGTGCGGAAGCAAAAGCATTAAAGGTTTGAAAATTGGTACCACTTGTAGCAAGCGCAGAGTTTATAGTATAGGTACCTCCAGGAAATGATGGATTAACAGTTACCAAAACAGGGGTACTTAGTTGCGAATTACCACTGCACGTTACTTCGCAACGATAATATTTAGTGGAAGTAGCTGGTGTATTTAATAATGGTGTGCCGGAAGATGCGCCTAAATTGGTATATGGTCCACCTACTAATGTCGATTCCTGCCATTGATAAGTTTGACCTGATCCAGACGATGCACCTGAGAGACCTAATGCTATATTTGCTCCCAAACAAATACCAGATGATGGAGAAGCAGTTGCTGTACCAGGTGTAGGTGGTGCTGTACAAACAGCACTGGGAACAACATCAAAACCTATTGGAGTTAATAATGTATTTGCTGTACCTGTTGCTGAAGCATTGGCACCGTATATCCTCTGGCTTACACCGGAAATAGCAGGCATTGTAGCCACACTGTTTCCACTTGTTGTGGATGTAACCTTAACCTCAGCTAGCAGGGCTAAAGAAGGGTCGTAAGGAAAAGGAGTTTGAAGAGGAATGCCATACCATGCATTGGCTACAATACCGGTAAACACAAAACTAGATTGAAAAAACACCTGTGTTAATCCTGTATAAAACGGTACTCCCGTAGTTGCAGGTGCTTGCGGAAATGCACTTATTGTGCCAACATTTTGTGCCAACGAAATAGTAAGATTTGTTACCGCATTTGTAGCATTTACAGTTCCCGAAAATTTTATGTACATTTTAGTAAGGTTTTGCCCTGCGGGTAACGGAGACCCGGCCCCACCCCCTAAAGTGGTAAATGCTCCGGGAGCATATATCCATTGTGCCTTGTTTGACGTAAAGTTTAATGGAATTGTGTTGGATGTTGTTGCAGTTCCGTTTAAATAGGAAGGTGTACCCACTTGTGCATTTGAGTTTATTGCATACATAAGTGTTGCAATAACAAGAATTGCTCTTCTTAGCCAACTGTTTATGGCTAAGGCATTTTGGTTTTGGTAATTTTTAATCATTGTTTTATGTTTTGATTATGGTTAATTTATGCTTGCAAAAATATTGTTCAAATACGAAGGTAAATTCACACAAAATTTTGTGTATCCCCCCACTATTAAGTTCTTAAATATGTACATTTTTTCCTTCGGTTTACAGGAAAAATATATTACTGAAGTTTGATTTAATAACCAAAATAGTAAAATCTGGTTCGGTAATTATTTTGAATGCCAAATATGTAAATTAAAACTGAATAATCAAAATAAAATTTGATGTTTTGAAACATATAAAAATGTATTTAAAAACTAGTATGGTTTTAGAAGAAAAATGAGGCTGACTCAAAAATCAAAGATTATTTTTATAGAGGCGTTAAACGATTTTTCACTCAGATACCTGCCCGAATAAAAAGAGGCTGCCTCGACTTTTGAGACAGCCTCTTTATTATTAATTAATCTTTAATTACTCCACCACCACTTTTACTTTGCTACTGCCTTCGGCTGTATTTACATTTAACATGTAAATGCCTTTGGCCGCTTTGCTCAGGTCAAGCTGGGTTTTATTTAAGCCTTCAACTACAGTTATTTCCTGTGTAGCTATTACACGGCCTGCAATGTCAAGCACCTGTAGGCTTGCTTTTTCATTTACTGCCGATGTAAATTCTAAATTGATAATGCCTGTTGTTGGATTTGGATTTACGGATAACTGTACGCTGCCTTCTGCTGCTGTTAACTCCTCACCCTCGCGACAGGTGTTGCTCCAGTTGGTTGAACGGGTTTGGTTTCCGCAGGCATTGCTTGCTGTTACCTGTATTGGTCCACTGCCGGTTAACCAGTCAAGTGTTAAACTGGTGGTGTTGCCTCCGCCAAGTACATACGTGGCTACGGTTGGGCCAGGATATAACCAGCTTAATGTATATGAACCTGTCATGTTGGTAACATCTACATTAAATTCTACTCCTTGGGTATTAGCACACCAAGTGGCTGGTATCGCTGTTATATTGCCCGGTGTATTTGGACGACCGTTTACTGTGATGCATCGTGGAGCACTTGCACCACATACATTATTTGCAGTTACACAAACTGTACCGGTAGTAAATGTACCCATGGTCATGCTTATAGCGTTTGAGCCTTGACCACTGTTAATTGAATAACCTGAAGGTCCTGTCCATGTAAAGGTTACTCCGGCCTGTGATGGGCATGTGTAAATAACAGTTTGTCCGCATAAGCCATTAAGTGTTCCACTTATTGAAGCGGGCACTGTGGGTGCACCCCAATACAATGTGGTGCTTCTTGGTGCTGATGTCTGACCGCATACCGTGGTGCTGGTTACGCTGATGTTACCACCTGTAAACGTGGGGCCAAAGGTTACGTTTATGCAATTTGAACTTGAACTGCCTGTAGCGCCTGTGGGCAATGTCCAGTTATAGCTGGCTATACCTGTTTGGGCGGCTACGCAGTACTGTATTGTTTGACCTGCGCATACGCTAAATGTGCCTGTTATGGCCGGTACTACCGGTGCATTTTGTGTGATGGTGATGCACTTGGCTGCACTGGTAAAGCAACTGGTTTGAGCCGATACGCACAGAGTGCCTGTGGTAAACGCAGGGCCAAAGGTTACTGTGGCTGTGGTGCCTGTGCCACTTACTGTAGCATCGCCTGTTATGGTCCACAGGTATTGGGTAGCTCCTGTTAGTGCTCCTGTTGTATATGTGCCCACGGTACTTGCGCATGCTATTGTCGCTCCTGTTATGCTGGCCGGTACACTTACTGTGCCGCGTACCCAGTTTACTCTGCGCATGCTGGTGCCGCAGCCGTTGGCTGCCTGTACGCCTATGTAATAGCCGCTGCCGCTGGGGTTACCAAAGTTTATGCTCGCGCTTGGCGTGGTACTTATGTAGGGGTTACCTGTGGCGTTAAATACTGTGCCACTTGGACCATCCCATATATACTGTGTTGCCAATGGTACTGCTGTGGTGCTTATGCTGGCTGTGGTACCCAAACATGCTGAGCTTGGTAAGCCCGATATAGGCGGGTTGGGTACGTTTACTGTAGGTGGCACCGAACTGATATGGCCTATGTTATACAATATGCTGGATGTACATCCATTGTTATCATACACATCTATTTGCTGATTGTTGCCCTCGCACTGATTGTCGGTAAATACTCCGTTGGTGCTATCAGTGCTGGTGTTAAAGTTGGCATCAAAGAATAAGTATGGGGGCAAGCCTGTGGTAGCTCCTATGGTTACATCTCCATCACACAAGCCTACGCACGATACTCCGTTGGTGCTTACTACACTCAATACAGGGTTGGGGTTTACGGCTATGGTTAAACTGGCGCTGGCTGTACACAAGTATTGGTTGGTTATTACTACCGTGTAGGTGCCTGTGTGGGTGGCCGGTGAGGCACTGTTGGTTACCGTTGGATTTTGGAAATTGCTGCTGTAACCGCTTGGGCCGCTCCATGAAAATATGTTGCCTGTTGATTGGCCAGGATCAATGTTATCTGAACTTAAACTTAACGCTGTGCTTTCGCATATTGAACCGTTAACAGCATTGCTGTTAGCAATTGGGTCGGGTGCGGGTTGTACGTTAAATGTCCAGGTTTGAGGGGTTGAACATGAAGACGAAGGATATAACGGAATAACTCTCCAGAAATATGCTCCGGGTAATAATTGCGAAGATGGTGTATATGAAGTTCCGGTTTGATTAGGTGAAACAAGTGTTGTTCCTGTTGTTCCATCTAAATATACATCATAACCCGTAGCACCTGCTTTGCTTGGCCATGTAAATGTAAGACCAACAGGGCACGCTGAACCACCGTTAAGAGGGAATGTAGGCAAGCTGATGCAATTGGGATCACCTAAATTGATTTGATAATCTTCTGCTTCACCATAACCTGAAGTTGGACATGGTATGGCTACAGAATTATACATGTCAACAACACGTAAACGTGTTACACCACCCACCGCACCAACAGGTACAGTAAAGGTATTGGAAAATGTTTCGAATCCCAATGTATTTACTGAGTTAGGCAGAACTTGTTCAGACGGTTCAAATGTGCCGCTTTGGTTAAAATCAATCCAGGCACCGTAATTTTCACCAGTAAATGAACCGCTTGTAACCGATATGGTATATGGCTGTCCGTTGTTCAAATTAGTACCCATAGGACTATAGTTGGTATAGCTGGGGTTAGGTGTTGCACCAGTTGTATTGTTTAATGTGTTTAAGGTAACATTTGAAATATAATCTGTACCATCATAACTTGTAAATACAGGTGTACAATAGCATGCACTGGCAGGGGTAAGGGTTACCTGAACCGGGTTAGATGCAGAGCCACCGCTTAAACATCCCACCATGCAACGGTAATAAGTAGAAACCGTCATTGTGGTAGAATATGTGCCGTTGGTTGCACCACCAATGTTAGCCCAGGTGGTTCCGTCAGGTGATGATTGCCATTGGAAGTTGGCACCTGCACCGGGATTGTTTTGCAAGCTTAACGTAAACGAAACGCCAAGACAGGCAGCTGCCGGTGTAGCTATGGTATTACCAGGATTTGAGGTAGGCTCGGCAAGGGTAACTGAGCCGCTTGCATAACATCCATAAGGATCGGTAACTAAAACACTGTAGTTTTCAGAAGGAGATCCTAAAGTTGCAATTGGGTTAAATATTGAATTGTTGTTTAATCCGCTGCCGGTCCATGCATAAGTAAATCCAGCGCCACCAAGTATATCAAGTACATAATCTTCGTTTTCGCTGTAATTTGAACTTAAGTTATCGCAGGCGGTAACAGGGTTAACGGAGTTACCACTGCAGGTTACTCTCATTAATGTTTGACCAGGTGATGCTGTAACAGGAATGTTAATGGTAAAGCTTGTTAAAGTATTACCGGAGTTTACGCCATTGGCAGTAACTACGTTTTCGCCTGGGTCAGTTAAATCTCCATCACGGTTCCAGTCAATCCAAACATGGTAGTATGCAATGGCGCATGTACCTTGTACCTGAGCGTTAAGGGTAAACGAAGCGCCCAATACCTGGGAAACAATAGATGTTGGGAAAAACGTAGAGCCTGTTCCGTTATAGGTTGCAGTAGCATTGCTAAAGTTAGAAATACCACCTGTTGTTGATACATTATCAATCCAGTTACAGGTATTGGGTGGTGGAAACAATGTTGGGTTGCAATATCCTGTTGGGATGGCACCGCCTGAGCCACCGATAACTGCAGCAATAAGCTGGCTTGAGTTACCCTGGCATACAGTAGGAGGAGTGGCAGTAACTGAACTGATGTTAGGTACAGCACCAGCATTTACAGTAACTGAACTTAATACGGTACATCCGCCACCTGATGCTGTAACGGTATAGGTGGTGGTGGCACCGGGAGTTACCGAAACAACCTGACCAGATAAGCCACCCGGATTCCAGGTAAAGCTGGTGTATTGGCCACCGGCATCGGTTGAGCTTAAAATAGCTGTGTTATTATTAGGACCTCCGGGGCCGGTGTTGGTACCGCCTGCGCATACCGATGTTACGTTGCTGCTTGCAGTAACCGTTGGAGGTACAGTGTAAACGGCTGTGGCGCTTGAACGAGGGCCTGAGCATGTTCCGTTATTTTCTTCAACCCAAACAGTAACATCGGCAGTGGTAACGCTAACCGGTAGCGGGCTTCCTGAACCCAACAAGTTGCCGCCTGTGGCAGCATCGTACCAGTTAAGTGTGCCTCCGCTGCCGGTGGCAGTTACGTTAACAGTGCCTGCACCACAGGTGGTGGCACCACCTGTAGTAACCGGGGCAGCAGGGGTGGTAAGTACGTTTACTGGTATAGTGCCTGAGTTTTGGCAACCGTGAGCGGGTTCGGTTAATGTCATGGTATATACCATGGTGCCTGATGTGGGTGGGTTAGCAGTGGTGTTAGCTAAAATTTCATCACCGGCAGCTATACCACCTACAACACCGTTTGGTGTCCACAAAAAGCCCATTGCCTGTATTGGAGAAAATCTCCAGGCTTCGTTATCAACAGCCCATGTGCCTGCATTGCGACCGGGGGCTGCAGTACCTGCCGAGCCGGTAAGGTTTTCTAAACCGCAGGCGTTGGAGTTACTGGTTTGTGTATGCGCAAGGTAAACGTCTATGGCGCCAGTTGCTTCGTACACTACTATTTGGCCTGAGTAATATGGTGTGGCTGACCAATAGGGTACGTTGTTATAGTTTACTACAAACATTCTGTTGGGTGCGCTGCCAAGGGTGGCATAGGTGATTTGTCCGGCAGCGGCATTTAAGTCGGCCCAAAAGCCAGCCCAGTTGTTATGGTTGGCTGTACTTGGAATAAGTACTGGTGAGTGTGATCCAAATACAAAGTTTGAGCTTCCGAATACGATGTATCCATTGGTGTGTATTTGCACCTGTGAATAGGTATTGCCATAAAAGTTAAAGTTAAAGCCTATGCTGGCAACTGTTGTAATGTCATCGCCTATTGGGCCGGCACCGGCTAATGTGGTGCTGATAGGCGATACGGGTGCGTAAGGTATAGAAGCTACACTATATCCGGTGGGAGGTGCACTGGGTGCTATGGCACTTAGTGCTACCGGAGTACCAGGGCATACGCTGGGTGGCGTGGCCGAGAGGATGGGCGCTGTTGGCAAATCCCATACGGTAACTACCGATGGTACCGGGTTAGACCAGCATAATGTGGTATTATCCTGCGCACGCAGATAATAGGTGCCGCTTACAGTAGCTCCATAAGGAGTGTTGGTTGATCCATCATCAGCTATTGAGGCGGTGGATGTACCGGTTGGGTTGGTGCCCTGCCAATAGTTGGTGGTACCGCTGCCAGCTGTTGATGATACTAATGATACTGTGCCGCAGGCGGGGTTGCCACCGGGGGCGGTAATGGATGGATCGGCAGGGCCGGCAGGGAAATCGGTAACGGTAACCGAGCCTGCACCTGCTGACCAGGTTAAGTAGGTGTTATCCTGCGAGCGGATGTAATAGGTTCCGTTAGACAAAATGTTAAGAGGTGTGGCAGCATTTTGTGCTGTGCTGGTACCGGTGGGTGATGTTTGCCAGTACCATGTTTCGCCAGCAGGTGCGCTGCCAACGGCCTGTACGGTTCCGCCAGTGGCGCAGTTGGGCACGCCTACTTCAATTGGGTTTGGCGGATTGGCAGGCAGTGGTACGATGGTGATGAGGTAGTCTTCTGTTTCGCCCCACGTGCGAAGGGCGCATGCATCGGCCGATGTCCAGGCGGTGGTGCCTTGCCAATCAGACCGAACGCGCATCATGGTGGTACCGCTAAGGGCTGTTAATGGAATGGTGAATGAACCTGATCCTGTTCCACCCGAAGGGATGTTATTATTTATTAATGTATATTCAGTGGTGCTAAATGCTCCATCGTGGTTATAGTCAATCCAAATTACGGCTTGTGTATTGCTGCCCGCGATGGTACCGATGGTCATGTTATAAGTTGTGCCGGTAATTAAAGTGGCCGTTGTTGACCCTGATTGTGGGAATGCATTGTATGTGCCTGTGCAACCTCCGGTAACGTTATTTAATGTGGTGCCTGTTACCAATACGCTGCTTATGGAGTTGATGGCGCAGCTACCACCAAGACCTGTGGTGCAGTAGCAGTTATAGAATGGGTTTACGCCAACGGATACCGGTGTGGACGATCCGGTGCCGCCCACGTTGCAGGTTACATCGCAATAGTATGAGGTGGCAACAGTTTGAGTGGCGGTGTAAGTAGGATTGGTGGCTCCGGCAATGGGTGCATAGCCGCTTCCATTATCGCTATACCATTGGTAGGTAACGCCTGTGCCCAGGGTGTTGTTTTGCAATGACAATAAAAACGAATTGGCGGGGCATGCATTGGCAACAGATGGTATGGTGTTGCCCGGGGTGGGTGTGCCCACGCAAGGTGTGGCTGCAGAAATATCTATAAGCCAGTCTTCGGTTTCGCCATAGCCATACGGGGTGGCGCTACAGGCAGGTGGATTGGCATTGCCCTCGATACATACAATACGCATGCCGGTTAGGCCTACGGTGGCTGTCATGGGTATGGTGTAGTTAAAGTTAATTACCTTATCACCGGCAGGTGAGGCGCCTGTGGCTGCTGTGGTTACTCCTTGTGTGTAAGCTGTTTCGCCAGCATCGGCAAAGTCGCCATCCTGGTTCCAGTCAATAAATACAGCTATACCATTGGCATATAATGTGCCGCCATCGCACTCGTTTTCGCGAACCTGGAAGGCTACTACCTGCCCCTGTTGCACGGTGGTGAGGGCACCCAGTGTTT
The DNA here is from genome assembly GCA_964432885.1 of uncultured Flavobacteriaceae bacterium. Lineage (GTDB taxonomy): Bacteria > Bacteroidota > Bacteroidia > AKYH767-A > OLB10 > CAYSPG01. The sequence continues at coordinate 216,969 of CAYSPG010000004.1, read as the reverse complement.
TAAAGTTTGAGTATAGGCTGGCTACTGAGCCGGGGCCGGGGCCCACGTTGCAGTTGTTGGCATACGGTGCGGGTGTAGAGGCTCCGTTTACGGTTATTTGAAATATTTCTTCGTCAGCGGTGTTGCTGGCTGACGATACGCAGTAGTTTAAGCATGCTACACCTGTTTGCAAGCCAAGTGAGTAAGGGTTTGATATGGTACTGGCGGGGGTATTGGTACAGGTAACTACGCATTGGTATGTGGTTGCTACCGACTGCAGAGCAGTGTATGTATTGCTGGTGGCACCGGCAATGTTGTTAAAACCACCGCCAATATCGGCCTGCCATTGGTAGGTAACGCCCGATCCAATGGTATTGTTTTGTAAACCAAGGGTAAATGATGCATTGTTACAGGTGGGGTTGGTGCCGCTGTTTAGGGTGGTATTACCCGGGGCAGGTGTGCCGCTGCAGGGCGAGCCTGCTGTCCAGCTCATTTGAGTTAGCGGGCGCAGGTTACCGCCATAGCTGGTGGTTGATAAGGCTGTGCTGTTACTTTGTGCAGCACCTGATGCGCTACCAATGGTAGCGGCAGTGGGTACCAGTGCACCTGAATAATATTGCCAGTTAAATGCTCCGCTGGCGTAAGGAGATCCTCCTGAGGGGGTAAGTATCCATCGTACCGATACAATAAGCGAACCACCTGTGTACGCATAAGGCGAACTGAATGTAAACGTTTTCCAACCCGCTGCGCCAGGGTTGGAGTTATTCCATGTTTGGTTAACTACCTGGGTGGCGGTACTGGTAATGGTGCCCCAGGTGGTACCGGTGGTTTGGTTGCTGGCTACGCTGTTTTGTACCCACACCTGAAAATTTCCGGTGTGGCTGCCGCTTAAGGTAGCAGTAGCGTTTAAATTAAAGCGTATGTCATTTATAAAACTTCCGCTTACAATACCAGCTGCCGATAATTCAGCTGCCGTATATATATAGCTATTCATATTGTAATGAAAGGTGCTGCTGGTGCTACTTCGGTAAACCGGGCCATAAAAATAACTGCTTCCCGATACCGATGTAGGGCCTACTGCTACGGTAGTTTGGCCTATTACATTGCCCGTAAGCAATAGTAATAATAGCATGGCAAAGCCAGATATCCATCCTTTAACAGATGACATCCGATGCATTGTGTTTTGTTTTGTCATAATTGATTTGATTTGAGTTAGACGTTTGGTTATATTACTTATTATTTATTGTTAATTAATGATTTTTAGGGGTGAGGTATAAAAAAAAATCTTTTTTAACCCCTGGTTTTTTTGTAATAACCGGGTGGGTTAAAAAAGATGGACAACTGTTTGGTGTAAAGATTTTTATCAACACACGCTTGGTTTTGGGGCAGCGTAAACCTGCCGTTTTTATTGTTTTTTTACTCTGTAATGGCTGCTTTACCGATAGTAGGTTAGATGGTAAAACAATTGCGGTTACAACGAATTAACGTTGCAGAGATATTAAGATAAAATGAAAAAAGCAATAATTGTGTAAAAAATATTATCGTGCCAAATTTTTTGTGTTTTGCCGCATTTTGGCCAACGGCTTATTTTTGTGGGTAAACGAAAAGCCAACAAGCAGTTCTTTTCGGCTGTGGAAGTATGTTAAGTAAGCAGGGTACCCGTAATTTTTGGGGTATTAAATAAAGCCAAAAAAAAAACCTGCTCTTACGGAGGCAGGTTAAATATAAAATAAAAAAAACATCTTATTGGGCATCCACCAAAACAGGTGCGGGATGGTATGCTGGTATTATAAATCCGGTGGGTGCCATGGTATATTTGCGCGAAATGGTTTCGTTGCGTTTTATTGCCATAAGGCCTGTGTTAATCATATTTTCGCCATGCGTTAGCGTAAAGCTATACAGGTTTAGCTGCTCCTTCGGCACATTTTTATTGTACATAATATTTAACGATGCATGGCCGTGTATATCCGTAGTGGTGCTGTTTGATTTGCCATCCTGCTTAATCTCAACATTTGCAATAGGCTGGTTAAGCTCATCGGTAATCAATACCCTAAACTTGCCAATTTTACTCGCCACCTGGTCAATGCGCCTGTAGCTTATGTACATATTATAAAACTCCATGTTGCCGTTGGTTTTAAACCCAATGGCGGCCGAGTCCAATATATTGCGGCAAAAATTCATACCCTGCTTAATAAGCGTATTTAGCTGCGCGGTTTTGTTCTTCTTTAGCTCGCGCTTGCTTTTAGGCAATTGCAGTACCGCCTGGTAGCCGGCAATAGCCGCCTCCCATTGCGTAATGGTTTCGGGGGTTATGTTCCACGATGCCAAATCATCAATATGCTCATTTACCAAACCCAACCAGTACTCGGCACGCTGCACAATGTTTTTATCCGATATGCGGGCCACCTTTGTTTTACTGTAATTAAGTTCGCTGCTCAGGTTGGCGTTGTTTTGGCTGTTAGCCCATCCGCGTGTGGCCTTAATGGTATTAAACGTAATAAAGTTTAAAGCCGTGCGTGCAAGCTCCTTTTGCTCACCTCCGCCAAGCACACTTTGCGATTGCTGGCCCGATAGCCCGTTAATTTCTGCTATAATAGCATCAAGCGATACAATGCCGTTTTTAAAGGCAAGTACCAAATCTGTAATCTGCTGGTTATCGTGTGCCAAACTACTAACCGATTCCATCATAAATAATCGTACCAAATTGTGTTTGTTCATTTTTTTAAATTTTTAAAATTATAACGTGTTATACCGTATGTGGTAAAATAAGGTTACAGGTTTTTAAAAATATTTTTCAAAGCATGTTATTTATACATATTACTGTTGTCCGATTAAATAGAAAAGATTCCTCGACTTTGCTCGGAATAACAAGCATTTAGAATTTTGGATGGTAGAGAGGGGCTTACTTTTGGGCTTCGCCCAAAAGTAAGCCCCTCTCTACCATCGCACCTCTGCGTAACCTGTCATTCCGAGCAAAGTCGAGGAAAATTAAACTTAAAAAGTAAAATTTTAACCGGACAATAGTGTATACATTTATACATATATATAAGCGTATGCCCCCAAAACAAACCCCCTTGCCATTTTATGCTTAAAAACACCAAAACCTTACACAATTTCTTACAGTAGCATTTGTCCATGGCAGTTTTTGCAATTGCAAAAAATCACATAACTAATTATTTATCAAATAGATACAAATATATTTTTACTACTCACCAACAACCATTACACAAATTATAACAAGCTTACAGCAGCCTTTGCTACACATTAAATATAATAATACATGCTTAGCGCGATGATTTACACACATTGAGCAACGTTTTACACACGTAGCGCCATATTTGCTAACCATCAAGTCATCATTTACATAGTTAGCACAATACTAACTTCACATGTTGCGGCCTTTGCTTACAATGCACAGTTTATATACATGCTTGGCGCGATGATATACTCGCATAATAAAAACACATGTTTTTATTGCATCATCATACGTAAAACCATACGATTAAGAAAATAAACAGTGGCAAATATTAATACCCGTTACTCCCAAAAAAACAACCGGAGCAGCATCCTATAAGACATCGCTCCGGTGTAACACAAAATTACAATATTACTTCAATACTATTTTTTTAACCAGGGTATTATCACCGCCTGTCATACGGGCAAAGTACACACCACGGGGCAGTGTGCTCACATCAAGCATACCAGGCACTATACCCGTGTATGAGGCTACGGTTTTTCCAATGGCATTAACCAACACCAGGCCGGTAATAGAGGGAGCGTTTATATAAAGCGACTGAGTGGCAGGATTTGGATACACTGCCATGCCGTTATCGCTAACAGCCGGTTGGCTGTCATCACCCTGGCGCAGCACGGTGCCCGATGCAATGCTGGTAACTATCGAAGCTTCTGCAGCGTGTGTAGTATTGGTCGACCAGTTACTGCGCAGCCAAATAATGCTGTTGCCATGGCTTTGGTCAAGCGCCAGGCCTACACCACTATAACAACTGGCGTTTTCGCCTTCAACAGGCATATTGGCCAGGTTTTTAAATAAAATACCGTTATATCCGAATTTTGAAAGATAAGAGGCCGTAAAGTTACCCGTGGCCGATGTAGCCGTTACCGCACCGGTAACATACACATTGCCCGAACCGGCCATTTTAACATCCGAAACATTAACTCCCGTAATCGAATTATATTGCGATGCCGGAGTAACCTGCCACGATGCCTGTGCAATAATGCCCAAGTTGCTTAACGATACGCGGTACACCTTTACCGAAGTTGTATTGGCGCAAGCCGCAAACACATACCCACTGGTGCCGTTAATAAGAGTGTAACCCACATCAGTGGTAGTTTGGTTAAGCGGCTGAAAACCCATGTACACCCCGCTGGTGTTGTATTTAATAATCAGGCCATCGTTGCCATTGGAAGCGTTGGTATATCCGGTTCCCAGCACATATAAGTTGTTATCCGAGCCCACCACAATATCATTTCCCCAGTCATCATTGGCCACCGACCCATTGTTAAACGTAGTTTCCCACTTTAAGCCCACACCAATGGTAATACAAGCAGTAAGCACATTTTTGGTTCCGCTAACAAGCTTGTGCCCGGTAACATAAAACACCTTAGAGCCACCAGCCACCATGCTATTAACCACATAATTATTGGCAGCAAACGTGTAAAATGCCGATGCAATACCTGCCCCACCCGAAAGGGAAACAAAGCCATAGCTGGTATTGCCCGATACCACACTTTTAAAGCAGCACACAGCTGATCCGCTGTTAAGCACCAACCCCACGCCTGTTTGCACACCTGCGGCAGCGTATGTTTTTTGCCACAGCAATGCCAGTGAGGGCGAGTATTTGGCCACCGCCACATCGTAATTAGTGGTGTTGTTATACACTGTATATCCAACGTACAGGTTGCCCTGTGCATCCTTGTCAAGCGCAAAGGTGCTTTTGTAATCAAATCCGCTAACGGGCATATTGGTTACATCTATAAGCGCCTGGTTAATAAAATTACCGGCAAAATCATACTTGCGCAGAATAACGTAATACCGCGTAGTTGTAACGGGGTGATTGGTGGGGTCCATGTCAGAAGTATGATCGCTAATAGTGTAAATATTTCCGGTAGCGTCCACGGTTACATAGCGGGCTTCGCTGCTGTATCCGGCTGTGCCGGTGTGCACATAGCCATCTTCCCACGAAACATTTAGCTGTGCATTTGCACCTGTGCAAAACCACAGTGCACATACCATAAGTACAAATTTTTTCATCATAAATATAATTAATGGTTAGACTTTTATTAATTAAGCAGGTAAAGGTATAAAAACAAGTTCAGTTAACAAAATATTATTAACTCCAATGCTATAAGGCCATTAGTTGCCGGTAAGCACTATTTTTTTTATCATGATACTGTTGTCACATTTAACCACTAGGTTATACATGCCTTTCGGCCAAGCGCTAGCATCAATTTTAATAGCGCTGCTGTTATCATCTTGTTGCTGCCACACCACCTGCCCAAGCAGGTTGGTAACGGTAAGTAAAGCGCCATTTTGCTTAGCCAGCTCACCAAAAGCCACATTAAATATGCCAGATGAAGGATTAGGATAGATAAACAAGTCATCGGCATTGGCTACCGTATTAATGCCGCTACCCACGTTAAAGTTTGCACGGATAAGGTAACAAACTTCAAATCCAAAATCTTCGGCACGTGCCCATCCGTTTACAGCCGGGGGCACAGGTATGCTGTTCCAGTGCACCCACACAGCCCCGCTGCGTACATTATTCAGCGAATAAGCCATGGGCAGCATATAATCCACTTCATGAAATCCTACAAAATACAATCCGGGAGTAACGCTAAGCGCCCCACCATGCACAGGCAGGGTATAAAAGGCGCCTCCGGCAGGTATCATGCCATTGGTAAGGATAAGCGTATCGGTATAAGCAACAGCCGCCCCGGGAGCGGTGGAGTCGTTAACCTGTGGATGTATGGTAAAATAAACAGGGGTTCCGCCAGGGTCAAAACTTAAAGTATCCACCAGGTAAAAAGTAACCGAAACAATATCACCAGCGCTGTTTACCATAAAATTTTGTCCGGCAATGCCATCTTCGCCAACCCCGGCACCTATGCCCAGTATGCCGGCAACATTGCCATCGTCTCGTGCATAAACCGTATCAGAAACCGTAACGGGCAATGATAGTTTAACATTGTTAAGCAAATCGCCATCACCGGCAATGGTGGCAGTAATGCGCGCTTTGTAATCGGCCGCGTACATTGCCGAAAATGGTAGTGAGGGGATAACAGCAAAAGAAGCACCGGATGCAAGCGAAGGAACAGAAACATTGTCGGCATAAACCGGGGAAAGTGTGGCGGCATCAATAACCTCAAACAAAGCGCTGCCGCCAGTGGCAGTGTTTAACCCTGCATTTTTTACACTACCGCTAAGGGTAAAGCTGGTGGCCTGTGTTAATGGAATTTGAGTGTAATCAACATCTAAATTACTAACCGATGATGCCTCCAAATCGACAGGCAGTGGTTCGTACAGTGCCACATCATCAACAAACCACCAATAGTCAAAGTTGCCGGTATATTTAAATCGGATATAAACGGCAGGTTGGTTGGCAGCAACGCTGGTAATATCCACATCAATGGCATAAGGGTTTACGGTTGACGAATCTTGCAAAAGTCCCTGATCGGAAGAGTGAATAGGTGTCCATGTGGTTCCATTGTTACTTACCGAAACAGTTCCGGTCGAAGCACCAAACTGCGCAAAATACTCGTTAAACGAAAGCCGTACATTGGTATGGCCTGTGCAGTTAATGGCAGGTGTTACCAGCGAAGCGTCTTCCAGCACACCAAACCCGGCTGAATCGCTGTCTATTTTAGCGTAGCCATTGGAGGCCGATGTCCCAATGGGATTAAGCTGGGCATCCACCACCAAATTGGGCACATAGGCTCCTGTAGTGGTATAAACCCACACAACACCACTTCCGGCATTGTCAATATTACCCCACGTGGCTGGAATGCCACTGGCAAAGTCTTCGGTAAAAAAAGGTACCGCTAATTGTGTTTTATCCAGGCTATAGCCAGCTCTTTGGTGTGATGTTATAGATGAAAACTTGGCTGCTTTTTGGTAAACACTTTGAGCCTGGCCAATATAAGATGTCATTACTAGCGCAGAAGTAATTACAATATGTAGAGAGTTGCGAAATAAACTATTCATAAATTGATTTGATTTGAAATTAAAGGAGGCAGAGTTATGGATTTATTAGCTTAAAAACAAATGGAGGTTGACCGTTTTGAATTTTATCAACAACCATCTTGCATAAAAAACAAAAACCCCGATAACATCGGGGCTTTTGTGCATACTAACTATATAAATCCAAAATCAAAACACATCATTCAACAGAAACTTTTACTAAGCGGGTTTCATTGTTTTGCTGAAGTTGCAACATATACATTCCTTTTGCAAGATTGCTCATGTCAACATTCGTGCCATTAGCACCTTCAACAGAAGTTCCGCTTTGTGACATAATGGTACGGCCAGCCATGTCGGTAATTGTAATATTGAATTTACCACTTGCAACAGATGTAAAATCAACATACAATAAGCCTGATGTTGGATTTGGATATGCGTTTAATGAAGCTGTATTATAAGCAACAATAGTTTCGCCCTCACGGCAACTACTTGCCTGAGTAGATGTGCGGGTTGAATTACCACAAGCATTGCTTGCAGTAACGTTTACAGGACCGCTTCCGGTAATCCAGTCAAGTATTAGCTGTGTTGAGTTGCCACCACCTAAAGCGTAAGTAGCAACTGCAGGGCCTGGATATTGCCAGCTAAGTGTATAAGACCCTGTAAGACCGGTTACATCAACATTAAATTCAACACCGACAGTGTTTGCACACCATGATGCAGGAATAGAAGTGATAGCTCCGGGAGGATTTGGTTTACCATTAACAGTTATGCAACGAGGAACACCTGTGCCACAAGCATTGGATGTAGTTACACAAACCTGACCTGAAACAAAAGTTCCTAACGTTGCATTGATTGCATTGGTGCCTTGACCAGAATTGATGGTGCCTGAAGGTACACTCCATGTATAAGTAACCGGGCCCACCGAAGGACAGGTGTAAACAACTGTTTGTCCGCATGCACCGTTTGTTATACCGCTTATTGATGCAGGTGTTGGAGGTACTCCGGTAGCAAGGCTTTTGCAGCGCGTTGCTGTGTTTACCCCACACACACTGGTACCTGTTACACAAATATTACCAGAACTAAATCCTGCAGCAACAGTTACATTAATGCTGTTTGATGTTGAACTGCCAGTTATATTAGCAGGCAATGTCCAGGTGTAAGACGAAATGTTAGGATTAACAGGAACACTGTAGGTGTATGGCCCGGGACAAACAATTGAAGAGCCGGTGATAACAGGAAGTGTAGGAACCGAGTTGGTGATGGTTATGCACTTGGTAGCTGAAGTATAGCATGATGTTCCGCTGGCTACACAGATGGTTCCGCTGGTAAATGCAGGGCCAAAGTCCACAGTGATATTTTGTGAGAATTGTCCTGATGCAATGGTAATATCACCGGTGGTTGACCAGGTATAGACTGTGGCACCTACTACCGCGCCAGTGCTGTAAGCAACACCGTTGGTATTAGCACATGCAAATGTATTTCCTGCAACCGAAGCTGGTACACTTGTGGTGCCGCGCACCCACTGAACTTTGCGTGTTGAAGTACCGCAACCGTTAGCTGCCTGCACGCCTATGTAATAACCCGAACCATTAGGATTACCAAATGTAATGTTGCCGGTTGGCGTTGGGCTGTTTGAAGGATTGTTTCCGTCAATTAAAGTACCCGAAGGGCCATCCCAAATATAATAAGTAGCCCCTGCAACAGCAGGAACAGAAATTGCTAACGGACCTGTACCATTACAAGCCGAAACAGGTAATCCTGTAATTGGAGGAACAGCAACAGATGCAGATGGAGGAGCAGAACTGATGTGGCCAATGTTGTAAAGCACATTAGCAGTACAACCGTTATCATCCACAACATCCATTTGCTGGTTATTTCCTTCGCATTGGTTGCCTGTAAAAATTCCGGTAGAGCTAAAGTTTGAATTGGGGTCGGCATATAAGTAAGGGGCTAAACCGCCAGAAGCACTTACCGTAACATTTCCATCACACAAACCAACACATGATACATCTCCTGTACTAATAAGGCCTAATGCTGGGTTAGCATTAACAGCTATTGCTATGGAAGCACTTGCGGTACATAAAAAGTTATTGGTAATAACCACCGTGTATGTACCTGCATCCTGAGCAGCGCTGGCACTTCCGGTAACCGAAGCATTTTGAGTACCCGAACTATATCCGTTGGCAGCAGTGGTTGACCACGCATATCCAACTGTGGTTTGTCCAAAACCGTCAAGCAGGTTTACGGATGAAAGATTAAGAGCGGTTCCTGCACAAACATCTGAGCCGTTGGCCTGTGCCTGAGGTGCATCATTAACCGTAACTGTTACTGATGCTGAAGATGTGCATCCATTATTATCAGTTATAACAACTGTGTATGTTCCATTATCATTAGCTGCAGAAGCACTTGCAGTAACATTTGGGCTTTGTAAGCCTGAGGTAAATCCATTGGCAGCAGTAGTAGTCCAGCTATATCCTGTTGGAGTACCTAATCCAATGTATGTAGAAGATAGATTTAGCGATCCGTTTTGGCAAACAGGGTTATTACTTGATGCTGTAGAGCCACAAGTAACGTTTAATAAGTAATCTTCCACTTCACCGTAGGTATATGAACCCTGGCAAGGGTCATTGTTCATGGCAGTAGTAGATACTTCATCACCAAATTTAATACGCAATAAAGTGTTTCCGGGTAAAGCTGAACCTGGAACTGTGCACACCACAGTGGTTACGTTACCATTTGCAATGGTTACATCGCCATTGCCGCAAAGTTCACCGGCATCATTCCAGTCGCCATCTTGATTCCAGTCGGCAAATATGTATATTCTGTCTTCGTCATAAACTTGCAATGCTGGCTGTGTTACGGTTACATTAAATGTAGAGCCAATGTTTACATTATTAATAGCGCCAAGTCCAATATTATTGGAATAAAGGCTACTTCCTGTTGGATTACTAAAGGTTCCAGACTGAACATTTGTAATATACTCAAAGGTTCCATCAGTTGCACTGCTGGCACAATAACAAGAAATAAGATTTGTTGTAAAAGTACGTGTGGCACATCCTGCGGAAGTACCGTTGGCATTATAAGCAGTAACCTTCCAACCATAAGTACCAGCGGCAAGAGCACCTGTTGAATATGAGGTTGCTGTAAGCATATCAACATCATTTAATATATTGTCATAGTTAGGTGCGTTGTTGCCAAATGTTAATCTGTATCCAGTTGGTCCACCTCCTCCACTTGCCCAGGTAAGAGTAGTACCATTTAAACAAGCATTGCTTAAATCAGCAGGTGAGTTTAAAATAGGGCAATTAGGAGGCTGGGGCACATAAAACTGTACCTCAATTGCAGATCGGAACGGAAATACTGTTGGTGTACCAAAATCAGTCCATGGTCCGGTTAGTGCATTAGCAAAAAAGAAAGTACCTATTCTGGAAGGGTTTTCGGTTTGATATGAAAAGGCTATATTGGCCGTATTAGTTGTTTCCTGAATTACCCCAACATAAAAATTACCATTTACAGAAACCGTAGGGGAAATTGGGATAAAAGCCTGCTGGGCGGCACTGGTAATATTAATTACACTGGGAGATGTATATAATGGCCCTGCAGTATTTGGTTGTCCAGCCACCTCGTCATAAATTGCAATTCGAAATTGCCTGGCAGCTGCAGCAGCCTGAAAGTCAACTTTTACTTCATTTATTTGGGCTGCTGTTCCCGTGTTAAACTTAGATACAAAAACGCCAAAAACGCCAGCACCAAAACCAACTCCGCCTGATAGTGGCGCTGTGTATTTATAACTATATAAATTTGTAGTTACTGGCTGTGTCATTGTTTTATTATTGTTGCCATTAAAATCATCTGATGGTACAGATACGTCAATATTGTTGGTGCCTGTAGCTGATGGTGTAAATCCGGCAAAAGTTACTGTGGCAGTAGCGCAAGGTGCTAGCGATGCCACTGTTTGAGTATTGGTAAATGTGTTGGCTCCTGTTATATTTAAAGTTACCAGAAGATTTGTTAACGTATTGTTGCCAGGGTTAGAAACAATTGCCTGCATTATATGACCAGAGGTAAATGTATTGGGCATGCTACCGTAGGTATAAATTAAATCAACTTTTGCATCATTTGCAAAACCTGCAGGTGCAAGACGTGTTGCAGGTCTGAATGCTGAAGCTGCAGTAGTTGCTAATGCAGGACAACCGGCAGTAGCGCTTTGAGTTCCTTTCAATGTAACTGCTACATTACTAGTCGTATTACATCCGGCAACGGCAACAGTAGATAATGTACCCACAGAATAGCACCAGTCAAATGCTACATATATGCCGCCTCCTGTATATGTAAATGGTGATCCTCCGGAGAAGGGTATATCAAAAAATCCAGTTACGTTGGGAAGCAATGTTGTAGCATTATGCGCCACTGTCATTCCGCTAATGGCTGTAGACCAAGTAGTAGACTTGTTATTTAACACATCAGAGGTGTTTTCCAAATAAACAATTAAAGATCCTGATCCCGCCAACCCTGGTGCAGTGGTGTAATTCCAGCTTATCTGCCCAATACTTTGGCCAGACGCTAACCCTGCAGCAGACAATTCAGCTGCAGTTATAAGGTAAACAGATTGTGCCTTACGGTATCTTACCATCGGGCATCGTGCATTTCCTGATGTAGAGCCATCAGCTGTAAGTGCAGTAACCGGACATCCGGCAAACATGTCGCCAAATGCCATTATTCCTGTTAATATAAACAGGAATAGTTTGTGTTTGATTTTTCTCATATTGATTTGTTTTAGTTAATGTTTGTTTTATTTTTTATGGCTTGTTATTTTATTACTTATTAAAAATACAAAAGGCTGTAATGTTTTAAAATAATTAAAACATTACAGCCTTTTGTACAGGGTACAGGTTGCGCATAGTTTAGTGTTTGGTTTGTTTTAGTTTGTCCTTTATTTTTAAAAGGACAGCCAAATGTAAACGTTACTTTTTAAAAAACAAATTTTGGTTGAAAACTTTTTATCGTGCCAAACTTTGATGAAAAGCGCATTTCAGAAAAACAAACACCCTTAAACAAGCGTGAAAACAGAAGTTACCTTTCTAAGAAAACATGCATTTGTTTTACTTCTTCGCATACTTGGGCTATGCCTTGCTGTAGTGAAATTTTGTGTTTCCATCCCAGGTTGTGAAGTTTGGTTACATCTAAAAGTTTGCGTGGTGTGCCATCGGGTTTGGTGGTGTCAAACTTTAGTTCACCGGTAAAGCCAATGGTGTTTTTTATTAATTGCGCTAAGTCTTTTATTGTAATATCTACACCGGTGCCAATGTTTACGGTGCTGCCATCGCTGTAGTTCTGCATGAGATAAAAACATGCATCGGCTAAATCATCTACGTGTAAGAACTCGCGCATGGGTGAGCCTGTGCCCCATATTTCCACGGAAGTGAGGTTGTTTTGTTTGGCATCATAAAACTTGCGTACCAAAGCGGGTAGTACATGTGAGTTTTTTAAATCGTAGTTATCGTTGGGGCCGTAAAGGTTTGTTGGCATGGCCGATATGTAATCGCAGCCGTACTGTGCGCGAAATGCTTCGCACATTTTGAGGCCTGCAATTTTTGCCAGTGCGTAAGGCTCGTTGGTTTGTTCTAATAATCCGGTAAGGAGATATTCTTCTTTTATTGGCTGTGGCGCAAGTTTGGGATATATACACGATGAGCCGAGGAATAACAGTTTTGTTACTTTGTTATCAAACGCGCTTTTGATTACGTTGCATTCCATTACCAGATTCTCATAAATAAAATCGGCACGGTAGGTATTGTTGGCCACTATGCCTCCCACTTTGGCGGCTGCCAGAAAAACGTATTCGGGTTTTTGGGCCTCAAAGAAGTTGGCTACGGATTGCTGGTTTCGTAAGTCAAGTTCTTTTGATGTTTTTAAAATAAGATTATTGAACCCATCTTTTTGCAAGCGCCTTACAATGGCAGAGCCTACCATGCCGCGGTGGCCTGCTATGTAAATTTTTGATTCTTTTTTCATTCTGTAATTTATATCGTGTTGTTATTTATGTTTTGATAAAGGCGCTTTGCGCTAAAATTTGTTTGCAAAAGTAATACGAATAAAGCGCCAAAATGTTTTTTTGGGGTGTAAGGCTCCTTTGGCAATGTGGCTAAGGGATTTATTCCCTTTGACACAGTTTAGTGAACGCTCTCGTCTGCTTTCATTTCTTACCCGGATGATTTCGTTTTTTGACTGTATGACAAGAGGCATACGGATAGGTTTGCGGGAAGGGCGGATTTGGATTTGGTATTTTTAGATTTTGGTTTGGTGCTTGCTGATACGGCTGTGGGTTGCTTAGATTTTGGTGTGGGTTATACCGATTGCAATTATGGCAGGTTGGATTGCGGTTTGGGTTGCTTAGATATTGATTAGGGGCATCCCGATACCGATTTGGGGACAGTTTGGCAGGGAGCATCAACGAATAACGAATTAGTACGAAAATACGAATTGCGTTACGCAGAAATATTTTGCAATAGGTGTAACTTGTATTCTCAAAGAAAGTAAAAGGCTTTTTTGATTTTAAAAAAAAGCAAACGTTTGGAAAAAAAATAATCTGAACGAGAGGGAAAGTTATTGCCCAAAATTAAGCCCCGCGTTTTTCTGATTGTTGCTTTTGGCAGGTTGTGCAGGCAGAAAAGCTATTGAAAAAGCAACCAGGGATTGTTTTAGAAACATGCTATATATATAGCCCCACCTAAATCCTCCCCGAAAGGGAGGACTTAGTTTTAATTTGTGAAATATTTTTTGTTCTGGTTGAAACATTCTGCTTTTTGTATAAGTATAAGACCATGTTCAATATTTGTGCCGAAAGAAGTACGAATTACGAATAATTACGAATTTACAAATCTTTAAAAAAATAATTGTAACATTTAAAAGGCAAACCTCGTTAAACCAACGGCTGCCGAATACGAAAGCAAACGAAACAGGAAAAAAGATTGAGCCACGAATTACACGAATTTGCACTAATTTAAAATAATTGTAACCTTTAGAAATGTTGCATGTTAAAAACAGAAATCTTTGAATTCAATAAATAAAATAATACAAACAATTTAAACAAACACTACTATGATTACTCCATTATTTAGCTGCTCACAACCATTAATGTATCAAACTGCTCGTACTATGTGGATAAACTGTAAGGAGTTTATTGTACAAATGGGTGGGTTTAAAAGTTTTTATACTGTTGAATATTGCGATGAGCGCATTGCTGAAATTGATGCTGCCGAAGCAATGAAAAGCGAAGCTGCGCGTGCTTTACAGCATGAGTCTGTTCGTTTTGATTTGGTTATGCTGGCTGATGATGTGCGCGGAAAATGGCAGGCATTGAAACAATACATTTCGAGTGTATATAAAGAAAAGGAATTGCGTGAAATGAACTGGCGTGCCGCAGGTTGGGCAAGTTATGACCGCGCAAGCGATGATAACTGGACGAGTGTGCAATCGTTGATTAGCGAGGGTAAAAAGTATATTGAGGAAAATTTAGCTGCGCTTACTGAAAACAATAATATGCCTGTAACGTTTCCTGCAACGTTTATTACTGCCGGTGCTGCATTTAACAGCAAGTTGGTTGATTTTGGACAAGCACAAGAAACTGCGGGTGTTGAGACTGATGCTAAGAATAACGCTAACAATGATGTTTATTCTAAAGCAATAGATATGGGACAGGACGGACAGTTTGTGATGCGCAAGGATGAGAGCAAGCGCAAGCAGTTTTCGTTTGAAGCGGTTAGTGAAATGTTAGAACCAAAAGGCAGCAGTACGCTGGTGGTTGAGTTAAGGGATGCGGAGACTAACGCTGTGATAAACACTTTTGATGTAACAAATTTAGAAACGCAAAGAGCTGTAACATCTATTGAAGGCAGAGCCGAAATGGGATTACAGGCAGCAGGAGAAAACAAGCAATATAAAATTGTTGCTGACGGCTATCCTGAGCAAATTATATCTGTGAATCTGAATACAGGAACTAAGGTTGTAAAACGATTGATTGTAGCACCATTGATTAGTGCTGCTGCAAAAGCTGAAATTGAAGAAACAAGCCCCCTAACCCCCGAAGGGGGAATAAAAACCACTTCTGCATCGCCTGAATTGGTGACGGTAAAGTAGAGTACGAATAACGAATAGTTACGAATTTACGAATAGCGTAACATACGAAGTAAAAAAGCCTCTCTGATTTTTTCATCGGAGGGGCTTTTTGTTTTGAGGCCTCACCCCCTAACCCGCAATGTAATTAATTTAAGAAATGCCTGCCTGCTGGCAGGCAGGGATTAAACTTGAATAATTCTCGATGAAATCGGGAAAAAGGATATAAGATGCGTTGAACCCTGACAGGGTTCAAAAAAAAATGATTGTCTATTCTACCCACGATTCCATCGGGGGTTATTGCTATTAAAGCCCTACGGGCTTAACTTAATGACATTGCGCTCGCCTATGGGGGGCTTTTGATATTACCTGAAATCGAATCACTGTTGTCCGATTAAAATCTGGTATTATGATGTTGAGATTCCTCATTTCATTCGGAATGACAGTGTAAAATTCTTTTTAAGGAGAAGGTGGGGCTTGCTTTTGCGCGACGCGCAAAAGCAAGCCCCACCTTCTCGCAATTCTCTCTAAATTAATTGTCATTCCGAATGAAATGAGGAATCTATTTTGTTTTAATCGGACAACAATGAAATCGAATAATAAATTATTTTACTTTCATTCATTTTCAAAAAAGTTATATATCTTTACCACATAACAGAAAAATTTTTTTCGAATGAAAAAGAGTTTACTATTTCTGTTTTTTCTTGCATCAATTTTTAATGGTACCGCACAGGTTACTTTAGACAGCAGTTTTGGCAACAATGGTATTGCAATAACAACAGATACACTAACCTGTGAAATATATTGTATGGCAATACAGCCAGACAATAAGATTGTTGCCGCAGGACTTTCATTAAGTCTTGGTATCTACCATTTTCGAGTTGCAAGATATATGCCTGACGGAACCTTAGACATAAGTTTTGGAACAAATGGAATTGTAAATACCATTGTTAATAACAGGGACTGGCCTCACGCTATTTTGTTGCAGCCTGATGGGAAAATAATTGTTGCCGGTGAGTATTATGACGGTACCAGTACCACAATGGGGAATTACCACTGTGCCATGGTTAGGTACAATAGTGATGGAAGTTTGGATAATACCTTTGGCATAGGAGGCATTGTTACATTAGTGATAAACCAAACGCAGGATGATGCAATTGGCGCATTGGCACTGCAATTAGACGGTAAAATTGTAGCAGGAGGCTATGCCGGATACCAAATTTTATTAGCGCGCTTTAATACAGACGGGAGTTTAGACAATAGTTTTGGCAATAGTGGAAAAGTGTTTACTACAATAGAAAGCCAGAATACAATTCTTGCACTATCTATTCAAACGGATGGAAAAATTGTAGCTGCGGGCAGTACTGGCGATTTTTCAAACCTAAAATTTGCATTAGAAAGATATAATACAGATGGAACGCTTGATAATAGTTTTGGCGCTGGAGGAATTGTACTAACGGATATATATTCTGTTTTATATGACGAGGCCGCTTCCATAAAGATACTGCCAGATGGAAAAATTATTGCAGCAGGGTATTCAGATGTAAATGTCGCTTTAGTAAAATATAACACTGATGGTAGCTTGGATACTTCGTTTGGTATAGCCGGAAAATTTGTGTCGAGCAACTATGCGCCAGTATTTTTAAATAGTTTAGCGGTGCGTTCTGATGGTAAAATTTTTGTAAGCGGAAGTGTCCCAATGCCATCATTTGATTATGGTTACAGTTTGACAAGATTCAATTCCGATGGATTTCCAGACAGCAGTTTTGGTAATGCCGGAAACATGTTAGTTAACATAAATACCGGAAATGATTATGCACAATGCCTTTTAATCCAACCTGACAACAAAATACTAATAGCAGGGTCTTCGCGCGCTTCATCTGCTGCCAAGGCAAATTTTACAATGATTAGGTTTACCTCGGATTTAAACACCAATACTGATACTCTTCCTTATTATACTGAATGGGGCGTTTTTCCTAATCCTGCTAATGAAACAATTACATTGGCAATAGACAGTAACCTTTTAATAAGTTCTATTTATATTTATGATACTTCAGGTAGAATAATTAGAAAATATCCGCAAGCAACCACTCACCTGAATATAGCCAGCCTTGCAAAAGGCATTTACCTGATAAAAGTATTAACCGATAAAGAGACCTATGTAAAAAAAATAGTAAAGCAGTAAATAGTTCACTCATGTTATTTTGAAAGGAAATTAAGTTTCGCCATAAAAAATAAAAAAATGAAAAACTACTTTCACTTCGTTCTGATATTATGTTTAACAAACACGTATCTGTTTGCACAGCAAAAGGATTATTATTGGTATAAAAACCAGAAGCTTTTTCTCGAGAAAATTCCAAACAAAAAATATGTTTTGCTTAACAATGTTAGTGATGCTGAACAGCTAAAGCAAAAACTTAATTTATCAAAAATGAAGGTGGCAAGATTTGAAATTGCCAACGTTTATTCAGGTATAAATGCCTTTAAAGGAAAACGCCAAGATGAACAAAAATGGGCTGTAGTTGAAGATGAGAATATTGGCAACAAAAGGCTTACGGCAATTGTCAGTTTAAACATTGGTATCTTCAGTTAGGCAGA
This sequence comes from uncultured Flavobacteriaceae bacterium, assembly GCA_964432885.1. Taxonomy (GTDB): domain Bacteria; phylum Bacteroidota; class Bacteroidia; order AKYH767-A; family OLB10; genus CAYSPG01. The sequence goes on along the minus strand of CAYSPG010000004.1, from coordinate 199,079 downwards.
AATGTTCGTATTTGCAGTGAAGGTTAAAATACTACGGTTGCAGCTAACAACCTGCTATTAGCTGGCAAACATTAAATAAAAATAATTGGGAATTTAAGCTTCGTTATAATTAATAACCTTATGGCCGCCTTCTTTTAAGTATTGGTCGCGTTTAAAAAGGTTTAAGTCGGCAGCAACCATTTCTTTAACAAGAGCATTTAAATCGTGCCTGGGTTTCCAGCCAAGTTTGTCGTTGGCCTTTTTGGGGTCGCCAATTAATAGTTCTACTTCGCTGGGGCGATAGTATTTTTTGTCAATCATCATTACCACAGTTCCTGCAGGAATTTGGTAGGCGGGGTTTGTGCATTTGCTAACAAAAGCGGTTTCGTTTTCGGCTTTGCCTTTAAATTCAATTTGAATGCCTACTTCGGCAAAAGCCATAATAATAAAATCGCGCACGGTGGTAGTAACTCCGGTGGCAAGCACATAATCATCGGCTTTATCCTGCTGCAGCATAAGCCACATGCCTTCCACATAATCTTTGGCATGGCCCCAGTCGCGCTTGGCATCAATATTACCCATATACATTTTATCCTGCAGGCCTAAGGCAATACGCGAAACTGCACGTGTAATTTTGCGTGTAACAAAGGTTTCGCCACGCAGGGGCGATTCGTGGTTAAATAAAATTCCGTTGCTTGCAAACATGTTATACGCCTCGCGGTAGTTTACAATAATCCAATAGGCATACAACTTAGCCACAGCATAAGGCGAGCGTGGATAAAAAGGGGTGGTTTCGCGCTGAGGCACTTCCTGCACCAAACCATAAAGTTCGGATGTTGATGCCTGGTATATTTTACACTTCTCTGTCATGTTTAACATGCGCACAGCTTCTAAAATGCGAAGTGTGCCTATGCCATCGGCATTGGCAGTATATTCGGGCATATCAAAACTTACGCGCACATGGCTCATAGCGCCCAGGTTGTAAATTTCATCGGGCTGCACTTCCTGTATAATGCGAATAATGTTGGCGCTGTCGGTAAGGTCGCCATAATGCAGTTTAAACTTTACGTTTTTTTCGTGCGCATCGGCATACAGGTGGTCAACCCGCTCGGTGTTAAAAAGCGAACTTCTGCGCTTAATGCCATGTACTTCGTATCCTTTGTTTAAAAGCAACTCGCTAAGGTAGGCACCGTCTTGTCCTGTAACGCCTGTTATTAAAGCCTTCTTCATTATAATGGTGGTTAAATTTATAAATGTAAATGTAGGTAAACGAACATCGGCAGCGGTTGGTTACTATTTATGTTAAAATAATTTTTGAGAGGCAAAATAGAACCTTTTAAATGTTGTTAACTTTGTGCAAATTAAATCAACTTTGTGCATATATGTTTTTATAACCCTTGGCGGGATTTTACTGTATAAAGTTATTCAATTAAAAACCACCCATAAATAAATGAACAGTCAGGTAACGATTAAAAAAAATGATTCGATAGTAGATAGCAAGGATATAAAGAATACACTAACGCTGGTAATGAAAAACTGGTATTGGTTTGTTCTGTTTATAGGATTGTGCGTGGGTGCCTCGATGTTTATGTACCTAAAAGCCACCAAAATTTATGGAGCACAAGCCACCATTTTAATAAAGCCACAAAAAAATGCGTTTAAAGATGCGCTTGACAATGCACTTCCGGTAGCCCCCAATAAAGAAGATGTATCAAACGAAATACAAATACTGTCATCAACCCGGCTGATAAGCGAAGCGGTAAATAAATTAAACCTGGAAGTATCGTATTACATACAAGGCCGCTTAAAAACGGGCGAGGTATATAAAGGCACACCCTTTAAGGTAGAAGGCAAAGTAGCCGATGACAGCTTTTACGGAGTACCCTTTTATTTAAAAATAGTTAGCAGCGACCAATACGCACTAAGCGTAACAGCAGGCACCTACAAATACAGCCAAAACCACAAATTTGGCGAACCGGTGATTACCGATAAATTTTCGCTTGTAGTAAATGCCAAAGACTCGGCCACGGTAAGCAACAAACGCTTTACCGAATTTCAATATGTGTTTGTGGTAAACAATCCGTCTTATCTGGTACGTAAATATAAAAGCGCCCTGTCGCTTGAAAAAGACGAAGATGCATCGGTAATAAACGTAATGATAGAAGATGAGGTAGAAGAAAAAGCCGTTGACTTTTTAGATACCCTAACAAAACTATATGTTGACTATTCCATTTCAGTAGCACGCGAAATAAACGACAACTCAATAAAATTTATTGACGGACAATTAAAAGATGTAGAAGACCAGCTAAACGGAGTTGAAACAAACTTAGTAGCCTATCAGCAAAACAGCGGAGCCATTGATGTAACCAACCAGCAGTCGGCATTCCTGCAGCAAAAAATGGATGTGCAGGGCGAAAAAGCAAAACTGATGGTGCAGCTAAACTCGGTTGACTATTTATATAACCAACTTGCTACAAGCGGCAACGATATATCCACCATATCGCCCAGCGCATTGGCCGACCAAAACAACCCATCACTTGCCACAGCGTTTAACGATTTATCTGCATTAATGCAGCGCAAAACCAACTTATCGTTTAGCTTAACGCCAAACAGCCCGCAGCTAAAAGAAGTAGAAGCACAACTTGACATTGCCAAGAAAAACGTAATAGGCATAGTAATGAATGTGCGAAAAAACCTGGTTATGCAAATTAATGCGCTCTCATCGCGCGAAGGCGAATTTTCAGCATCATTAAACCGTTTGCCATCCACCATAAAAGGATTAAGCGACATTACCCGCAAAAAAGAAATTAACGAAAAGATGTATTTGTTTTTGCTTGAAACACGTGCACAAACTGTAATTGCAAAAGCAGCCATTGTTCCTGATAAAAGTATTTTGGAACATGCATCCTCAACCGGATTAATACGACCTATACGCAACAAAATGTTGTTTGTAGGCATTGGTGGCGGATTGGCACTTGCATTTTTAGTTATATTTTTAAAGAGTATTTTTTACAACTATGTTTATACCAAAGAAGATTTGGCCGACATTACCCACCAACCCATTATGGGCGTAATTGGCAAAGCAGCCGAAGCCAAAAAAGATTATTTGGTTGTAAACGCACACCCGCAATCGCTTACAGCCGAAGCATTCAGGGTAATACGAACTAACCTGAGCTACTTTGCACCTAAGTCAACATCAAAAGTTATTTTGTTTACCTCAACCATATCGGGCGAGGGAAAAACCTTTTGCACCGTAAACACAGGCACCACTCTTTCGCGTGCAAAAAAGAAAGTAGTGATTGTTGACCTTGATTTGCACAAGCCCAAGCAAGCCACCGCATGGAACATGCCTAACGACATTGGAGTTACATCCTACATTGTAGGCAAAGCCAATCTTAAAGAAATTGTAAAAGACACACCCGTAGAAAACTTAAAAGTGATATTAAGCGGCCCAAAATCGCCTAATGCATCCGAACTTATTTTGGATAGCATGATGGAGCAGTTGCTTGCCGAGCTAAAACAAAACTTTGATTACATCATCCTTGACATGCCTCCGGTAGGATTATTATCAGACGCATTGGTAATGATGAAACACTCAGACCTAAACGTGTATGTATTAAAAGCCGGATACTCCAAAAAAGATTTTATAGATGTAGCACATCAACTGATGGAAAAAAACAACATAAAGAGTTTAAGTTTTATACTTAATGGTGTTAATCCTAAAAATATGCCCGTGGGATATGGTGGCGCTTATTATAAATAGTTGACAAAAAGCAATTGGCAAATCACCACAAATTTTAAACCACACAGCAACCCAAAACAACAAACCTCAAACCACAAACTTCTTCCATGTCCATTCAGCGAAAAAAATACACCACCAAAGAAATAGTTCAGCACACCTACCAAAGCCTTAAAGACCACCTGGCCCCAAGGCACAAAAAAAAGCTGGCCGTGCTGGGTGTATTTATAACCATATCTGCTTTTTTGGATGTGGTGGGGCTGGCAGTAGTACTTCCTCTGGTTCAAATTGCTACCACACCTACAGTGATACATACCAACCAGTACTTTCAGATGGTGTTCAATTTTTTTAGTTTTGAAAGCGACAGAAACTTTATGCTGTTTTTTGTGTCGGCTGTTTTACTGTTCCAGGTATTTAAAAGCGCATTTGGCTTGTTTGTTCATTATTTAGAAGGCCGCTTTATGGGCGACCTTGCAACACACATTGCCAAAAACCAGTTTTCAAAATACTTTACCCTACCCTACTTTAGTTTTACCAATGTTAAATCAGGGCATATAATAAATCATGTGCAGCAAAATCCTGCCTCGTATGTGTCGTGGGTGGTGCTGCCCATATTGATGACGTTTTCTGAAACACTTATTTTATTGCTGATAGTTATAGGTATAGCAGCACTGGACGTAAAACTTTTCTTTTTCATATTGCTAATTGTTGGCCCATCAACAGCACTGCTTTACCGGTCGGTAAAAAACAGCAACGAAAAAATTGGGCGCGGATTAAACGAAATGTTTCCACAGGCATTAAGCGCCATCAATAATTCCATTATGGGATTTGTGGATATAAAACTTGCCAACAAAATTGATTTTTACCGCAAACGTTTTTTAAAATATCAAAACGAGTATCATACACTTTCGATGAACTCAATCGTGTTAAACATGATTCCGTTTCGCGGATACGAACTGGTAGCTATCATTGGTATAGTAGTAATTTTTGTGTACGCTATATTTATAAACAACAGCAACAGCGATGTGGTAATGATGGTGGGTGCATTTGCTGCAGCGGCATACCGCTTAATGCCATCGCTAAACCGCATTATGAACTCGGTAATGCAGATAGCAAAAAACCAGGTGGCAATAGAAAACATGAATGCTTACAATGATTTGTATGTAAAACAAAACGAAATGGACCGCAGCAAACCCATTCCGTTTAACAATGAAATTCGTTTCGAAAACATTTCGTTTAAATTTCCAAAAGCCAAAGACCCCGTTTTAAAAAACATAAACTTTACTGTTAAAAAAGGCGAGAAGGTTGGCTTTGTTGGAAGTTCGGGCTCAGGTAAAACAACGCTGATGAATATACTTTTGCGTTTTTACGAGCAAAATGCGGGCGAAATTTATATTGATGGCAAACCCCTGCACGAAGAAAACATGGATTACTGGCGCAGCTTAATTGGATATGTGAAACAGGATATTTTTATGATAGACTCTTCGATAAAAGAAAATGTTGCCTTTGGCGAAGAGGTGGTTGATGAAAAACTTTTAAATCTATCAATAAAACAAGCATCGCTCGAAACATTTGTAAACTCACTACCCAAAGGAGTTGACGCAGAAGTAGGCGAGCGTGGTGCAAAACTTTCGGGCGGGCAGCGGCAACGTATCGGCATTGCACGATCACTTTACCGCAATGCACAAATACTTGTATTTGACGAGGCCACCAGCGCACTGGATACGCAAACCGAGCAAGAGGTAACCGAAGCAATAGACTCATTAAGCAACACTAACAAAACTATTTTTATTATTGCACACCGTATTACCACATTAAAAAACTGCGACCGCATTTACGAACTTAAAGACGGTGAAATTTCAGGCATATTCAGCTACAACGAACTGCTTGAAAAAGTTTTATAAAAAAGTTTGAGGTTTGAAGTTTGTGGTTTGAGGTTAGTAAGCACCTCTTAACTTCAAACCGCAAACTTCAAACCGCAAACCAACACGCTGCAATGATTGGCAAAATTTTTTCTCACCTCCGCCTTCGCTATCTCAACTTTACTTCGCAAACCATTCACTTAGATTTATCAAACGATGAACGCATAGAACTTGCGCTTACATGGTTTAGCAAAACACTTTTGCCCGAAGGTGGAAGCTCGGCAAAATACTCAATGCTGTTTAATAAATTTTTTGCTGCCTATCCCGGCTCCACCGCTTTTTGGATACACACACTTATTGATATAGAAAAAAATTACAACACTATTTATAAAAATGTTTTTGGAGATGATGCCGTAATAGATAACCTTGCCCAATGGCTTATTACCGTTCAACGCAAGGACGGAACTTTTCCCGGCTCGTATGGCGATTTTTTAAATCAGCCTCCACGCGTATTCAATAACGGGCAAATTATTTTAGGGCTGCTGCATTATTACGATTACAAAAAAAGCGAGCGGGCGCTTTTGTCGGCAGTGGCAAGTGCCGAGTGGTTGCTAAAGGTGCAGGATGCTGACGGTGCCTGGCGACAATTTACTCTGCACCAGCTTAGCTCAAACACACGCTCTGCGTATGGCCTTTTAAAATTAGGAAACGTTACGGGCGATAAAAGATTTACAGATGCAGGATTAAAAAACATTGAGTTTGCCTTATCGCTGCAAAAACAAAACGGGTATTTTAAAGACAACGGTTTTAGCAGCACCGAGGTGCCAACCACACACACCATTAGCTACGGTATGTACGGCATACTGGCCGCAGCCATCGAATTAAAAAATGAAGCGTGGATTCAAAAACTTTCGCGCAGCTACGAAAACATTGCGGCCTTAACGCATGATGATGGTTACCTTGCCGGACAAATAAACGACAGTTGGCATGCCGAAGTAAATTACTGTTGCCTTACTGGTAATTGCCAACTTAGCAAACTTGGCTTTGTACTTTATAAACACACAGGAAACAAAACTTTTTTAGAAACCGCCAACAAACTTTTAGATTATGTAAAAACCAAACAGCTTGTTTCTCCATCACCTTATGTTAACGGTGGCATATCAGGCTCGTGGCCGGTTAGCGGTGGTTACTGCGCATACGATATTCCAAACTGGGCTGCGCGTTTTTATGTGGAGGCGCTTATGCTGCAAAGCGAAGCTGAGAAAAATTAAGTAAAATAAATTTTAGGTTTTTTTTGTCCAATAGAGTGATTCCAAATACACTTTAATTTTTCTTTTTCATTACCGCATCCGTTTTCGATTTTATTATTATATTTTTACATCTCATTAAATGGCTTTTCAAGTTCAGCCCTATACTATTATAACTTAAACAAGAACTGATGAAACGATTTTTTACTGTTTGTTTGTTTTTTATCACGCAATTCAATGTAGCTTTTTCGCAGCAGTTTGAATGGGCGCAAACAAGCAACACGAATACTCGGGAGCTAATTTGCGATAGTGCTGGAAATATATTTCAATGCGGTTGGTATAATGGAACCAATGATTTTGATCCCGGGCCCGGAACATATAATTTAAATGCACTGTTAGACGGAGCATTTTACTTACAGAAATTAGATACTGGTGGAAATTTAGTTTGGATTAAGTCTTTTAAAGGTAAATATTTTCAAACGGAATTAATAACTGATTTGAATGGCAACATTATTATGGCTGGTAATTTTATGGATACTATTTACATTAACTCAAACACACAAATGTTAATTAGCAATGGATACAATGATGCCTACATAACTAAGTTAGATGCCAATGGAAATTTTTTATGGGCTGGTAGTTTCGGAGGCGCAAGTCACGACAATATATATTCTATTTGCACGGATGCCCATAACAACATTTACTGCACCGGAGAATTTAGAGATACTGTTGATTTTGATATTGGTTCTGGCACTTTTTATTTGAACACACTGTTACAGGCAAGTACCGATGTGTTTTTGTTAAAAATTAATGAGTTAGGCACCTTTCAATTTGTAGCCGATTACTGCCCCATTGCTGGTGGACAAAATGTAATCTATCATCCCAATGGCTTTATTTATTTGTCGGGATATTTTGGCGGAACTTATTATGACTTTGATCCCGGTCCGGGAACAACTAATCTCTTTTCAAATAACGGACAAGGTTTTATTTGTAAAATTGATACATCTGGTAATTTTATAAAGGCGATGCAAATTGGATCACCACCTTTTCGTACCATTGTAGATAAAGATCTTAGTTTTATCGCTGTAGGCAGCCACGTTGATTCACTTGATTATGACCCGGGCGCGGGTTATTATACGCTACCAGGCTCTCAATATTCCGATGCCTTTATTCTAAAACTCGATAGCGCAGATAATTTTAAATGGGCGCATGGTATTGGACAAAATGCAACAGTTTTTGGTTGGGATGTAGTAGTTGATGATGAAGCAAATATTTATTTAGCTGGCGGTTGTCAAGGTCAATTTGATGCTGACCCTGGACCCGCTGTTTCTCTTTTACCATCACAAAATGGCCCGGGTTTTTACATATTAAAGTTAAGCGATTCCGGAAACTTGTTAAGGGCTTTTCAATTTGTTAGTGCTAATGCAAATCAAAATGTTATTTCTATTGACGCAGCTAACAACCTTTACACAATTGGCATGTACCAAGGCATAATGGATGCTGACCCGAGCACTAACTATTATCTGCTTAATAGTGGCATTGGTTGGAATTCATATTTACTAAAACTCAGCCCCGATACCTGCAACAACCTTGCACTATTAATTGATAGCGCCACCGATTTAACTTGTGTTAACTCAGGTTATGCAATAGCACATGCAATAAACGGAACACCACCTTATCAATACACATGGAATACAACACCCACAACATTTGATTCGGTTGCAACTTTTACTCAAGGTGGAATTTTTACTGCAACTGTAACAGATAACAAAGGTTGCACTCACCATACTTCATTAATAATTGATAGCACGCATTATCAAAATCAGTTTGACCTTGAAATAAACATGGTATCACCTCCATTTGTGACGGGGCAAAATACAACTGTTACTTTGGTGGGAACCAACAACGGATGTGTGCCCACAAACGGTTACATTATTTTAGATATTGATTCTAACACATCTTTTGTAAGTTCAAATCCTCCCCCGCTGTTTTCAATTGGCGATTCCATTTATTGGGCATTTTACAACTTGGTGTATGGCGTAAATGATAAAGTGATAACAGTAACATTGGCTTCCGATACATCGCTAAACACAAATAATGATGTTTGTTTTTATACCGAAATATATCCACAGGCAAATGATGTTGATACCACCAACAACAAAAAAAATTATTGCTTTAATGCTGTAACATCTTATGACCCTAACGATAAAAAAGTTTACCCTATTGGGGAGTGCACCGATAATTTTGTTTTAAAAAACCAACCGCTCACTTACACCATCCGATTTCAAAATACGGGTGACACCACAGCATTTAACGCAGTAATTTTAGATTCGATAGATGTGGCGCTAAACATAAATTCACTCAGAGTAATTTCGGCAAGTCATACTTACATTACCGAATTGCTGCCGGGCAACTTTGTAAAATTCAGATTTGACAATATTAATCTACCCGACAGCGGAACCAATCAACAGGCAAGCAATGGTTTTATTATTTATGAAATAACAGCCGACTCTTTGACACCCGATGGAACTCCTGTACAAAACAAAGCCTACATTTTGCTTGACTATAATGATGGTGTGTTAACCAATTCGGTTGCTAATACAATTGTAAACTCGCTTCAAAATGCCGATACATCTGTAACACTAAACGGCATTACATTAACTGCAACAGCAACAGCATCAAATTACCAATGGATAAATTGCGCCACTGGAAATGTTATTTCCGGTGCAACATCTCAAAGTTATACGGCAGTTGCAAACGGCAACTATGCAGTTATTGTTGAGCAAGGTGGTTGCTCAGATACATCAGCATGTTATCAGGTAACCACAGTTAGTTTAAGTTCGGTTGCCAGACAAAATGATATTTACATTTATCCAAATCCTGCAAGCAATAATCTTCAAATTGATTTACCTGAAATTTATAAGAGCACAGAAATTTCTATTGCCGATATTTCAGGCAAAACATTGTTGCACGAAACAAAAACCAACAGCCGTAAAATTTTAATTGACCTGAATCCCTTTTCAAACGGAACATATTTTATAAAAATTAAAACAGGTGATTTTACACGAACCGGAAAAATAGTTGTGTTAAAGTAATTTAGTTATTCCTCTCTTCCGGCAACCACCACCACAATCTCACCTTTAGGTGGATGTGCGGTATAATATTCAAGCAGTCCTTTTAGCGCACCCCGTTTTTTTTCTTCAAATAGTTTTGAAATCTCGCGTGCTACACATGCTCTTCGGTTTTCGCCAAACACTTGTGTAAACTCTTCCAGCGTTTTTAAAATTTTATGTGGCGATTCATAAAAAATCATCGTGCGTGTTTCATTTTTTAATGAATCAAGTTTTGTTTTGCGGCCTTTTTTCACAGGCAAAAAACCTTCAAACACAAAACTGTTACACGGAATTCCAGATGTTACCAATGCAGGAACAAAAGCCGTGGCACCAGGCAGGCAAATTACATCAATATCATTTTCGATACAGGCACGGGTTAATAAAAAACCGGGATCAGAAATTGCAGGTGTGCCGGCATCACTTATCAGCGCTACTTTTTTTTCTTCCTTAAGCCATTTAATAATTTGTGCTACGGCCGCATGTTCGTTATGCTGATGGTGGGCATACACTTTCTTATCAATACCAAAATGCTTTAACAATACCGATGCAGTGCGTGTATCTTCAGCTAAAATAATTTCGGCATCCTTTAAAACAGCAAGCGCGCGAAGTGTTATGTCTTCTAAATTTCCAATGGGTGTGGGTACCAGATAAAGCATAAAAACAAAAGTACGGATAACGAATCATTCGAATTTACCAATCGACAAGTTGCTTTATGCTAACTGCCAATTGCAAACTGCCTACTTTTTAAAAAACTTCTTTCGTATTTTTTGATTGCCTGATGTTGTAATTTCCAGCACATAAATGCCGGGCACAATGAATGCGACATTTATTTTTTTACTGTCATCCCAAAGCGGAGATATAACCAACCGACCGGCAGTATCATAAATTCTTACGTTTTCAATTAAGTTTTTACCTTGTTCAGTTATGGTAATAAAATCAGAAGCCGGATTAGGAAACACAGATAAATAACTGTTTTCTATTTCATCTTCACTAACATCGCTAAGTTTAACAAAGTAAACACAGGTGGTTAATGTGTCAATATATTGTGGTACCCCAATTTGAACTACGGGCCACACCACCACCACATTGCTACCCTGCCGGTAGTTTACAGATGAAAAATTATAAGTGCCATTTAAGAATACATTTACAGCCATACCTGGTAATATGGTATATGAAGTACCACCCATTGGAATAAGTGTATCCTCGGCAAATCCACCCAATGAATCAACAGATAGTAGGTGAATACCCAGCGCACCATAAAAAGCCGAATCGGTTTGCAGGTTGCGCACCAGCACTGCAATGCCCTGGTAGCCCTGGCCTTCGTAAGCCGAGTCGGGACATTGTGGATATGCAACTGAAATAGCTTCAATGCGCAAACTATCCGAAGTAACTATTTGACCAAATGCCTGCACAAAAACCACTTGCAAAAAAATGATGGCAGGCAGCAAAATGCTTTTTCTTTTTGTCATAGCTTTAATTGAATGTGTAATAATTTCATTTTAGACACACCGAAGATACATTTTGTTACATGAACACGGAAATGTATTTTTGTTTTTTCTTACCCGCTTAAAATTGATATGGATATTTTAAATCACATTATTAACGGCTTAAACAAAGAACAGGTTCGGTTTTTTAAAATGTACTTAAGCCGCATCGAAACCGAAGATGACAGGAAAGATGTTTTATTGTTTGATTACATACGCAGGTCGGGCGAAAACTTTGACGAGGAAAAAATTTTTACCCGCTTATACAAAAGCAAGGAAAAAAACTCGTTTTACAGGTTAAAAAACCGTTTGATGCGCGAGGTAAACAAAAGCCTTACCATACAGCATTTTGATGATGAAACCATAGTGTACATATTCAGGCTGCTTGCACTGGTAAAATTTTACCTGAATAAAAATTCTATAAAGCCTGCAAATTATTTTTTGCGCAAAGCCGAAAGCAAAGCACAGTCGATAGAAAACCATGAGTTGCTTGACATTATTTATGGTGAGTTTATACGCCTTTCGCGCGAAATGATTTCTATAAATCCCGAAGAGTACATTGAGAAAAGAAAAGAGAACCAAAAGAAATTAAATTCGGTTCGCGCTATTGATGATATTTTGGCTGCTGTAACCTACCGGTTAAAAGTTACACAGAATTATACAGCGGGCGAAAACCCCATTTTAAATTTGCTTGAAAAAACCATTAACGATTTTACTGCTGATAAAACATTGCTGCGCAGCCCGCAATTACGGTTTAGAATTTACAATGCCGTAAGCCAGGTTCTTTTGCAAAAGCATCAATACAAAGTGCTTGAAGATTACTTACTGAAAACCTACCGTACTTTTTTAAAAGAAAAATTGTTTTCGAAAAATAATCATGACAGCAAATTACAAATGTTGGTTTACATTATTAATTCGCTTTATAAAAACGGGAAACTAAACAAGTCGCTTGAGTTTGCCGAAGTGTTGCACAAAAGCATGAAAGAGTTTGGCAATATGCTGTATGATAAGTACCTGTTTTATTATTACAATTCGCAGGTTATAAATTATTCGCAGCTTAATGGTGCCAGGGCTATTGAAATATTGGAAGAGCTGAAAGAAAATGATAAGCTAAAAAGCAATTTATTTTACCAGCGTTTTATTTACCTAAATCTGTTTACCATTTGGTTTGACTTAAAAGATTTTCATAAAGCAGCAAAAAATCTTACCAAGCTATACATGTTAAAAGATTATAAGGAAGCAGATGCATCGTTGCGATTTAAAATTGCAATTGCCGATTTGATAACACGACACGAATTAGGAGATACTGATACGCTTGAGTATAAAATGAAACAGGTAAAAAAAGATTTTAAGGAACTGATTCAATTACCTGAGTTGGAATCGGAAAAAAAATTGATTGAGATATTGCAGCTTATGACAACATCAAATCAATCACGCAAAAAATCGTTACCCGCAAGAATAAAATCTTTTTTGAAAGAGAAACAAACCATCCCATCGGAAGATGCCGGGCTGATTAACTACCATAATTGGCTGAAAGAAAAAACAAAAAAAATACGCTAAGACTCCAGTTGGGCAATACGTGCAACAAGCAAGTTTTCCAGTTCATTAAAATCACCAATCATACTGCTCACCTTTTTTTTAATGGCCGATTTATTTTCTGCATTCATACAAAGCCACTCAAGATTTTTTAAATTTCCTGCAAATACATTTAAACTTAATTGCCTGAAAGATGGTATTAACCGGTGAACACAAGATGCTGCCTGCTCCCAGTTATTTTCATTGACAGCTTGCTCCGTTTTTGCAAGAAGGCTTTTGTTGCTTGAAATAAAAACCTTTAGCATTTTAATTACAAAATCCTTTTTACCATTAGAAGCCTGGGTTAATGAGTCGGTGGAAAATGAAAATATGTTTTGGTTTTTTAAAGCTGCTTTATGATTATCGATAAGCGGAAGCAAAACAGAAATTATTGAGCTTTCGTCAAAAGGTTTTAACACAATTTCATTCATACCCGCCTGTATGCACTCGTTTTTTGCATCATTCATCACGTTAGCTGTAATGCCAATAACAGGAAGAGTTTTACTAATGTGCTCCCGTATAAATTGTGTGGCTTCTTTTCCGCTCATTACCGGCATTTGAATATCCATAAGCACCGAATCGAAATTATGGGTAAGAATAGCTTCGACCGCTTGTTTGCCATTTGAAACAACCGTTGCATTAACTTTCATTTGAGCAAGTGCCGAAGTGGCCAACTCCCGGTTTAGCTCATCATCCTCGGCCAATAAAAACGTAAGTCCTTCTACATTTTTTTTTGTTTCCTCAACCGGTGGTTTCAGCACTTGACTGCTAAGCTCATCAATAATTTCATAGTTAAGTTCAAAGTTAAATGTTGTGCCCTTGCCCAATTCACTATAAGCCGAAATGGTTCCTTTTTGTAATTCAATAATTTTTTTTGTTATGCTTAAGCCAAGTCCTGTACCTCCATATTTTTTCTCTATGTTTCCAGCCTGCTCGTAAGCATCAAAAATTGAATTGAGTTTATCTTTTGCAATACCAATACCTGAGTCGGATATTTGAAATTTAAAGGTTGATAATTTGCTGTTGGCATTGGCAACTTTTGAAACCTCAATTTTTACACCTCCTTTATCAGTAAATTTAATGGCATTGCCAATAATATTTATTAATACCTGTTTAAGCCTAAGCTCATCACCGCTTACTAAATCGTATTTTACATTTTCGGCATCAGCCTGCAATACAATATTTTTTTCGCTGGCCTTTATACTTAATAAACCGCATACATCATTAACTGCAACATAAACCGAAAAAGGTTCTGTAAGTAGTTTAAGCTTTCCGGTTTCAATGCGCGATAAATCCAACACATCATTTACAATTCCCAGCAAATGATCGCCAGCGGCATTAATGGTGCGTATGTACTGTTGCTGCTGTGCCGATGTGTTTGTTTGCGATAATTTTTTTGAAAAACCGGTAAGTGCACTAAGCGGAGTGCGTATTTCATGACTTATGGTTGCCAAAAATTCTTCTTTAAACCTGGCAAGTTGTTCGGCCTTTTCACGCGCCTGTATCAATTGTTTTTTATACCGGTTGGTACGATTAATATCCAACAATATCACAATGGTTAAAATTAAAATTAACAGCCCTGCACCAGCGGCTATGGCCAGCATAGCCCGCACTCGCTTTTCTGAATCGCGAATTACTTGTTCTGATTTTAGCTTAATGCTGTTTTCTATTTCGCCTTCAATGGCTTGAATTTGTTTTTCAATTTCAATTTTCAACACTTTGTCGTCTTCAAGCAATTGCAACTCTTTTTCGCTTAACGCATTTATTATTTTCATTTCGTTTTTGCGGGTGGCCTCTACTGCACTTTTTATGTTTTCAATTTTAGCCTGCTGCAGTGTGTTTAAAGAATCTAATTCATGTGCTTTTGCCTCCAACTCTTTTCTTCGTTTTGAAGTACCAAAAATTTTTCTGAAAAACCCTTTCTTCTCCTCTACTAAAGTGTCTGTCTGAATTGCCAACGGGGTTTCCACTATCTTGCCTGATATTTTTTTTACCGCCTCGTTCATTAACTGATTATAGCGCATATCAATCAACTCATCATACAGCCAAAGTTTTTGTTTCATCAAATGTGTTAGCGAATCAATACCCGAACCGTTTTCGGTAAATAATTTTTTTAGCGAATCGCTTTGCGCATCTATCGTATTAACCAACTCAAAATAGTCTTCAAGGTATTTCTTATCTCTTGTTATGGCAAATGAACGAACACCGCTTTCGGCATTATTTACTTTGGCTGAAAATTCTTTTAGCTTATTTAACCTCACATCGGGTTGTTGAGATAGCAAAACCGTTTTGCTTAACGACTGGCTGTTTTTAAAAGTAAACCACATCATTGCCGACACAACGGCAAGTGGTAAAATAAAAATCAAAACTATATATCCTCGCTTAAGCATTATCAAAACAATTTACCGGGCTAAAATACATGACTTGTAGATTGATTTAACTACAGCATTATTTAAGATGCATTCTTTTAATCGCCATTTAAATTATCCGCTCTGCTTATTGCGTATGCACTTGCTGTTTCTAATCAGGATTTTTTTTCCCACATTGAAACAAAAACAAGGGTCAGAGTCAAACAACGAATAGGTGTGAAAAAATAAATTATGCAGCACGATTAACTGCCTAACTCATTGAAAAACAAACATAATGTAAAGTAAAACATGGTTTAAACTAAACAGAAAAAATGTTTTGGCACAAAATTGATATAGCTATTTGAAAACTATTTAAATCCATAAAAAAATGAAAAAGTTAGCATTTGTATTAATTCCTTTAATTGGAATGAGCTTGGTTGGTTGCGAAAACTACAAACAACAGGCAGAACAGTTACAAAAAGAAAAAGACTCGTTGCTTGCAGTTAACAATGCAAGTGTACAAACAATTGATGAGTTTATAAGCACAATGAATCAGGTAGAAAGCAACCTGAATAAAATTACCCAAAGCGAAAATAAAATTGCTTCGGCTGCTGAAAACAATCCTGAAATGGCACGCTCAACACGTGATAAAATTAACGCAGAAATTGAAGAGATAAACCGGATGATGGCTGAAAACAATGCAAAGGTTGCCGAACTATCTAAAAAGCTTGGCCGCTCGAATTCAAAAGTGGCAAAGTTTGAAAAAATGGTGGCTACCCTAAAAGAGCAACTGGCTCAAAAAGAAGCTGACCTTGCATTGCTAAATGAAAAACTTGGAAATCTTAACATTGAACTTGCCACATTAAAAGTTTCGTTTGATTCGTTATCAAATCAAAATCAAAATCAGGCTGTGGTTATTGCCGACCAAACCACCAAATTACACACTGCTTATTATACAGTAGGTTCTTATAAAAAATTGCGTGATAAAAAAGTGTTAGTTAAAGAAGGCGGTATACTTGGAATAGGTAAAAAAGCCAAAATGGTTCCTGCCATAAATGATGAGTCGTTTGTAAAAATTGATTACACACAAATGGCTTCGATACCGGTAAACAGAAAAAAAGCCGAACTGATAACAACACATCCTCAAGGATCATACAAACTTGAAAAATCAAACGATTTGATTAGCGACATAGTAATAACCGATCCTGAAAAATTTTGGAGTGCATCAAAATACTTAGTAGTAGTTACCAAATAATAGTTGCTTAGGTTTTAGGTTGTAAAAGCGGTTCCGCAAGTTGGGGCCGCTTTTTATTTTTACATCCATATTTTTTTTAGTTTTATTGCTTCATTAAATTTAATAATCATGTTTAAGCTGCTTTTATCAACTGTTATGGTATGTGCATCTTTTTTTGCGCACACACAAAATGTTTTAAATTTTAGTTTCGAAAATGTAAACACTCCCCCCTGCGCTTACAATCTTTCAAACGCTGCGCTTAATGGGCAAATTTTAGATGTTACAGCCTTTGGCACCTATGGCGATTGTGATGTTATGAGTGGTAACTGTGGATTTGGCACACCGCAAAATGGCAATTGGTTTTTTGGACTTTCGGTTCCTCCACAGCCAAACCCAATAAGCGATGCCATTGCCATGAAGCTATCGTCACCATTGGTAGCAGGCACCACTTATACGCTTTCGCTTTACGGGAAAAAAGATGTTGGCTACCCTGCCAATCCACTCGAAATCGGGTATTCGGTTAACGATGTTACACAGGGTACTGTGGTTGACACCATTGCCCCGTTTGCATCAGCCAGTTGGACAAACTATACCGTAACTTTTACACCATCCATAAGCGCACAGTACATTACTTTATTTGTACAGCCAATACTTTATGGATGGAATCATATTGACAATGTTCAACTGCAAATTGTATCAGGAACCAATCAATTTAACTCATTAAATAATGGATGGGCGTTTTTTCAACAAAACGAACAGCTTGAAATAAACTTCTTATCCACCCAAAAAAACACCACAATAACTGTTTACAATTTACAAGGGAAACTTGTTGCTGAAAAAAAATTATGCAGCCAATCAAGCTCATTTATCAGCACAAAAAATTTTTCATCTTCGGTTTATTGGATTTGCATAATGCACGAAGACGGACTTGTTGAATCAAAAAAGTTTTTTTTATCACGATAAACATTACCCTGATAAGTACCTGAAATGCGCAAGTGGTTATTGGCACTGTTATTTATAGTAAAATCAAGCATATCAACTGCACAGTTTGAATTAAACGATTCGATAAAAAAACTGCTGGCAAGTTTGCATGACGATACCACACGCTTAAAAATTTTGTTTGATGTGGTTGAGAATATAAGTGACGACAAGGTTTGGCCAAAGTATAATCAACAGGCGCTTGAACTTGCACAAACACTTTCAGAAAACACCAACGAAACGGTTGCAAAAAAAGGAAAAGAAGGACTTGGCCGGGCATACAATAACATCGGATACCTATTAAACCTGCAGGAAAATGTGCCTTTAGCATTGGAGAACTTTAAAAAATCGCTAACCCTGCGCGAGCAA
The DNA here is from genome assembly GCA_964432885.1 of uncultured Flavobacteriaceae bacterium. Lineage (GTDB taxonomy): Bacteria > Bacteroidota > Bacteroidia > AKYH767-A > OLB10 > CAYSPG01. The sequence continues at coordinate 181,151 of CAYSPG010000004.1, read as the reverse complement.
CTTGGCAACAAAAAAGATATTTCGGAAACACTGCACAACATAGGCACCGTTTACTATAAGGGAGGTGATGCAGATGTTGCTTTGCAGTATTTTGAGCAAAGCTTAAAGCTATCAGAAGAAATTTACGACAATGAAAGTATTGCTATTTCATTAAACTACCTTGGTATGGTTTACATGAAACAAAAAGATTATGTACGCAGCAATGCAAATTTTCAGCGGAGTCTAAAAATTTTGGAAGAAGAAAATGATGTTACTGGTGTGGCCAATACCTATAATAACATTGCCATGATATATTTGGTTTCAGGGGCATATGATTCGGCATACCTGTGTTTACAGCGTGCATTAAAAATACATCAGCAAATGGCAGATAAATTAAACATAGCCATTACTGTAAATAACATTGGCAAGGTTTTGTTAAAGCAAAAAAAATTGGATGAGGCACTTAAAATTACAAAGCAATCCATTCAACTTGCTTATGAAATCGGTTACCCTGAGGAAATTTCGTATTCAGAACAATTGTTGTCGGATGTATATACAGCAAAGGGCAGGCCCGATTCGGCATTGGTTCATTACAAAAAATATATCCTGTATCGCGACAGCGTAAAAAATATTGAGTCGCGGAAGGCAGTTTTAAAGTTTGAATTTGACAGAAAAGAATCCTTACTAAAAGCCGAGCAGGAAAAAAAAGATGCGATTTCGAAAAAGGAAATTGAGAAGCAAAAAATTTTAAAAAATGCATTTGTAGCTGGTGCTGTTTTGCTGGCCTTGGTTACCCTGCTGCTTTATAACCGAAACCGGCTTAAGCACAAAGCAACGCTTGAAATTACCAAAGCATACGACCACCTTAAACAAACCCAGCAGCAATTAATACATCAGGAAAAAAACGCTTCGCTTGGTCAGCTTACAGCAGGCATTGCCCACGAAATCAAAAACCCTTTAAATTTTGTAACCAATTTTTCGCAACTATCAGAAGATTTAATTGCCGATATAAAAAACACAAAAGATGAAACCGAAAAAGCAGAACTGTTCAATGATCTTGAAAAAAACATTTCGAAAATAAAACAACATGGAAAACGTGCCGACCAAATTGTGCAAAGCATGCTTCAACACAGCCGCAGTGCCAAAGCAATAAAGCAACTTACCAATATTAACAAACTGTGCGATGAATATGCACACCTTGCACTTACGGGCATGCAGGCTAACATTGCCGGGTTTGAGTGTGTTGTTGTAAAACAATTTGATGACTCTTTACCACTGATAGAAGTAATTCAACAGGATATTTCGCGCGTTATTTTAAACTTGCTTAACAATGCCTTTTATTCCGTACACGAAAGAAAAGTAAAATTAATTGAAAGCAAAAACAATGAAATAAAATTTCGGCCTGAAGTTATACTAACAACAAGGTTTGAAAACAACCAAATAACAATTTCAATAAAGGATAATGGAACGGGCATACCGGCTCCATTGTTGCAAAAAATATTTGAACCATTTTTTTCAACCAAACCATCTGGCGAAGGCACAGGGTTAGGACTTAGCATTTGCAACGATATTATGAAAGGACATGGTGGAAGCATTCATGTGGTGAGCCACGAAAATGAATTTACAGAATTTACAATACAGTTTCCTTTTAAAGCTTGATTCTTTAATAACTCTTTTTATATTAGCAGAAAATAAATTAATAATACAAACCCCTAAAATTAAAAGTAAAATGAAAAACATTGTCAAAAAAATTAACGGCATAAAGCCGGCAACATTGTTAGTTACCAACATTGTGCTTTGCGCAGCTTTAGTTTTATCATTCACATCGGGTTATCGCATTGCACCAGGGTCAGAAGGCGAAACAATTCCTGACCAAGCCGCTGCAAAAAAACTGCTTAGAGATTTTACCACACGCTATTCAGCAGAAGATTTTTATGAGCATGGTGGCCAAATAAGCAAAGCCACATTGCAGGGTTTACTTAGCAAAATGACCGATCAAAACGATAAAAAAGTTTTTTACATTTTTGGAAGAACAGCGGCTGCTAAAAATTGCATTATGCTTTTTAACGACCCTGCTTTTAACGACCCTAACACAACAACAAAATATATGTCGGCAGCACCTTATTGCCCTGATGATTGCGACCAGGCTTTGATGCGTTATCTCGAATAATTTTTTTCGCACTATTTTAAACCGGTTCAGTGTTTAGCACATTATTATTTGTGCAATAATTCTGAATCGGTTTTTATTTATTTAAAAACCTAACCTGATAAAATAAAACTATGCCCCACGTTAAACACCTATTAAAAGATAAAAAACTTGCTAAAGCTGTTAAGCAAGCAGGCCGAATTGAACTGAGAAAACGGAAAAATGTTTTTGTTCATTTGTGTGGTTCTATTATGTCGCAACAGCTGTCAACCAAAGTTGCCGATGTAATACACCAGCGCTTTTTAAAATTATTTAAGGACAAAGAGCCTACGCCAGAACAGCTATTAAACATAGAACATGAAACATTGCGTAGTATTGGATTAAGCAATGCAAAGGCACGGTATGTAAAAAACGTGGCGCAATTTGCAATTGACAAAGGGCTTGATGCAAAAACCCTAAACAAAATGAACAACGAAGAACTAATAGAATATATTACAGAAATAAAAGGTGTAGGGCGATGGACTGCCGAAATGATTTTGATGTTTACTATGGGACGAGAAGATGTTTTTGCAGTTGAAGATTTAGGAATTCAAAATGCCATGATTGACTTGTATAATATAAAAGTGAAAGACAAAAAAAAATTTAAGGAAAAAATTATCGCTGTATCTCAACAGTGGTCTCCTTATCGTACGTATGCATGTATGTATTTATGGAGGTGGCGTGATGCAGGAAAATAGTTTAATAAAACGTTCAAGGTTTAACGTTAAATAGAAATCGTTAAACCTTGAACGTTGAACCTTTTTAGTTTTTCCCTCCCAAAGCCACCAACGATTCCACATCATTATTTACAGCCAAAATCAACAAACTTGTAGCTGTACAAAACACAGGACTTGTAATGCAGTGATGACCGTTCCAGCTTCCATCCTGGTTTTGGGTACGCACCAATTTTCCGCTCACGTTTTCATACCATTTTTTCCATTCCATGTCTTTTGCCATAATTAATCCTTCGCCTGTTTGCAGGTAACTTAAAAATTCTTCTCCTCCATTGTTGCCAAAACCGCTCATTACATCTTCCTGTTGCACTTTGTATTTTGCTGATTGATTTATTTCATACGCAGCTTCGTATTTCATTGCATCGGTTTTGCTGTAGCCGGCTTTTTCTAAATTTTCGGCTGTAACAGGTGCCGATTGCGGCAACACACCATTCTTTTTTGCTTCAGCAATTTTTTCTTTTGCTGCACGCGACTCCTTAGCACTTGCACGAGCCGATCCTGATATTGAATAAAGCATCACTCCGGCAGCGTCTTCGGTTTTTGCTGAGCTACTTTTTGCATCATAGTTTCCCTTTTGATAGTTACGCGATTGCTCAAGTTTTTCCTCGTCTACATTTGCACCCTTATCCTTTGCTGTTTCCAATGCATTGTTTGCAAGCGAAGACTGCAACACGCCTGCCCATCCTGCACCCTTAAGGCTTCCGTTTGCATTTTGACCTTGCTGAATTTTTGCAACACATTTATCCACAGCCTTTTTTACGCGCGATTTAAGTTGAGGATTGTTTTGTAAGTGATCAAGCAAATTGGTTAGGTACTGCGATGTTAAAACCACATCAATGTTTTGGCCAAGTTTTATTTGGGGTTGGGTACCCGTTTCACTAGTTATGTTTACCTGGCTATCTGATGATTTTTCAACCGCATTCAAAAGATAATCAGTTGCCAGCGCAAGATTAGCGGCATACTTGCCTGTTGTGGTGGTGTTATCGCATCGCAACAGTGCCATGGCAACCATGGCAGTGGTGGCAGGGTCGGCATGCACAGCATGCGGATCGTAAACACTTTGGCGTGCATGCGAGCCTGCGCCCCATCCGCCATTGGTTAATTGCGCTTTTGAAATCCAATGCAGTGCCTCATCAATTGAACCTACAACTTTTGTTGGGGTATTGTAAATAAAATTTGAGTCAATAGGTTCCTCGCCAAAAATTGTTTTAAAAACACAGCTCTTAGGTTTAGGCGCAGCCGGCTTTTCTGCAGGAGGTGCCGGTTTTGCAATATCGTTTACTGCACCTTTTATCAATATTCTATTTGAATTCGATGTTGTGTTTTTTTTACTGCTTACTGCAGCAATAAAGCTCATACCAACTATGGAAATAAGCAATGCGCCAATAAAGGCAAATCTTTTTGTGTTCATTTTGTTTTGTTTTTTATTTTTTTGTTTAAAACGAATGGTGTATTACCAAAATTATTTTCTTAACATATTTTAACGCGCGTATAATTTGTTTTAGCAAATAATTTAAAGTGAGATGCATGATAAAATGTTTTTCCATAACCTGCCTAAAAAAAATTCAACAGAAATTGCATAATGCATGCATTGCCGAGAAACATGTGTAGCTTATTTTTAATACGAAGGCAAACGTGAAGCAGAAATTTTTTGTCTTTTCTTTGCTCATTGATAACGCCCTATTTGTTTAATCTAAAATGCCCATCACACCTAAACAGGTTACAGTTAAAACCATTTTAAACAAAACCAAACGCAGAGACGATTGGTTTTTGGATGATTACACTATAAACCCGTACAGTGGCTGCTCATTTAACTGCCTGTATTGCTACATACGTGGCAGCAAGTATGGCGAACACATGGAAGAAAAACTCTCGGTTAAAAAAAATGCTGTTGAACTTTTAGAGAAGCAATTACATCTTCGTGCCAAAAAAAATCAATACGGAATTATTGCTCTGTCTTCGGCCACCGACCCTTACCTGCAATTTGAAAAAGAAATGGGTATAACCCGAAACATACTTGAAATAATTTTGAAATATAAATTTCCGATTCATGTAATTACAAAATCTGATTTAGTGGAGCGCGACTTTGATTTGCTTGAAAAAATAAATCACGAAGCAATTCTTCCTCTTGATTTGCAAAACAGCTTGTTACAAAAAGCGTTTATCACATTTTCGTTTAGCACCATTGATGATGGCATTGCAAAAATTTTTGAACCGGGAGCTACTCCTCCATCTGTTCGATTACAAACTTTAAAAGCAGCCGTTGAAAATAACTTTTTAAGCGGTGTTAGTCTTATGCCTTTATTGCCCTACATAACCGATACAGGCGAACAGCTTGAAAAAATGTTTGGTACATTTAGGCAAGCAGGTGCAAAATATATTTTTCCGGCCACCCTAACTTTATTTGGCAATTTGGCATCCGACAGTAAAACAATGATGATTCGAGCGGTTGAAAAACATTTTCCCCATTTAACTGAAAAATATTTGCGCTTTTTTTCTTCATCAAATCAAATGCCTGCCTGGTACCAAAGCGCTTTTTATGAAAAAACCAACCAACTTGCTGCTAAATACCATCTTCCTACACATATCCCACGTTTGTTTTAACGTTTATAACAATGTCAATAATTATTAGCCTCCAAACCCGTTATACTATTGGCAGAAATTACTTTTGTAAACTGCATTTAAACCGGTGAAAAAATATCTTGTTTGGCTAAGTCTTGTTTTGGCGCTTATAGCAGGCGCTGATTCTTTTTCGCAACAAAGCAAAAAGGATTTGGAAAAAAAGCGCGAAAAACTTTTAAAAGAAATTGAAAAAACCAATGCCGAACTTAAACGCACAGAAAAAAACAAAAATTCAACACAATCACAAATTGATGCCCTGCGAAAAAAGATACGGCTGCGCAACGATTTAATTTACACTATCAACAACGAAATAAAATCGTTGAGCGGTGAAATAAACCGAACCTCGCGCAACATTGACTCGTTAGAAAAACAAATGCAGCAACTGCGTGCTAATTATGCCGACATGATTCGGTTTGCACAACGCAACCGGGGCAAATATCAGGCTATGGTATTTGTGTTTGCTGCTGATGATTTTAATCAGGCTTACAAGCGGCTTAAATATCTGCAGCAGTATAATGAGTACCGAAGAATGCAGGCTGATCAAATTGCATTAACCGAAGCCGAGCTTACTGGCAAAAAGAAAGAATTGCTTGCCAAGAAAAACGAAAAAACCGGCCTTAGGAATACAGAAGAAAAAAACAAAAAAGATTTGGTAAGTGAAAAACAACAGCAGGACAAAATGATGCAAAACCTGCAAGCCAGCGAAAAAAATTTGCAAAAACAGCTTGCAGAAAAACTTAAAGCAAAAGAAAAGCTTGACCGCGCAATAGAAAAAATTGTGCGCAGAGAAATTGAATCGGCAAAAAAGAAAGCTGTGGCATCAGGCAAAAAAAATGTAACCAATGAAAACGTTTTTACCCTTACGCCCGAAGCGCAAAAATTATCCTCCAGTTTTTCGAGCAACAAAGGCAACTTGCCCTGGCCGGTAGAGCAGGGACGCATTACCGAGACATTTGGCGAGCATCCACATCCTATCCTAAAAAATGTTACCACTAAAAATGATGGGATAAACATTCGAACAACCAAGGGCGGCAGTATAAGGAGTGTATTTAATGGCGAAGTTACGGGTACAGTAAATCTGCCAACAGGTTCAGCAATCATTATAAGGCATGGCGAGTTTCTTTCGGTTTATAGCAATGTAGAAGATGTATTTGTAAAAAAAGGCGAAAAGGTAACCACCAAACAACGAATTGGCACTGTAAAAGCCGACCATGAGAGTGGGCAATCAGAAATAAACCTTCAGATTTGGAAAGGATTTAACAAACTAAACCCGCAGTTATGGCTTGCACGCAAATAATGTTTTTTCTTCCATGATTTTTTCAACAAAAACATTTTGCGTTTTAAAATATTTATACATTTGACACATAGTTAGTAATTAAAAAAGTGGTTCTTTTACTTATTGCATTGCTTGCTGCCTTTATGCTTGGTTTTATTGTAAAGCAAAGTTTGGATGATAAGCCGGCAAAAAAAACAGGATGGATAGTTGTACTTATACTTATTCCTGTTACATTTGCACTATATTTAATCGGTAAACAAGACAAAATAAGATTTTAAAAAATGACAGGGTTAATGGGATTATTGTTGTGGGCGTTGGGCGGAACAGAGGTATTACTAATTGTATTAGTTTTGCTGCTGTTCTTTGGAGGTAAAAAATTACCCGAACTTGCAAAAGGATTAGGTAAAGGAATACGCGAGTTTAAAAATGCATCGTCAGGCGTTGACGAAAAAAAGGAAGACGATAAATTAGAAAAATAATTCAAAAATAGTTTTCATGGCTTCGGGGCGTCCACGCAAGTGGCGTCCCGCTTTGTATTTTTAGGGGGTAGTGTTCATAGGTTTTGTGGCTTAATATTGCTTTTTTAATTTTTCTTTGTAACACAAAATTTTAATCCGGTGAAAAAAAAGAAAAAAGAACTTTCTTCTAAAGTTTCTGTTGCCGGGTCGGGCAATTTTAAAAACCAAGTTTCACTCAAAAAAGCAACACGCTATCTTGCATTTTTGCTTTCTGCTATTGCATTTTTTTTATACATAAATACCATTGGCCACGATTTTACTGTTGATGATGCCACGGTAATGAAAAACAACAAACTTACCGTGCAGGGTATAAAGGCTATTCCTGAAATTTTTTCGAGCCCTTACCGCAAAGGTTTTTGGGAGCGGCAGGAAAGTTTATATCGCCCGCTTTCGGTTGCTTTGTTTGCAATTCAATGGCAGCTTGCACCGGATAATCCACTGCCGGGGCATATTACCAATATTTTGTTGTTTGCACTTACCGCTTTTGTGTTGTTCACTACGCTGGTGCTTTTATTCAAAAATCAAAACATTATAATTCCTTTTGCCATTACGTTGCTTTATGTAACGCATCCTATACATACCGAGGTGGTGGCGAACATTAAAAGCAGCGATGAAATACTTTGTTTTTTGTTTACCGTAATTTCTTTCAGGCAGTTTGTTTTGTATTTCGATTCAAGGAAAATAGTGAATGCTTTACTTTGTTGTTTTACTTTTTTGCTGGCGCTCCTTTCAAAAGAAATTGCCATTACATGCATTTTTATTTTTCCATTGTTACTTTATTTTTTTCGTGGTGCTGAAATAAAAAAGTGCTTACAGCCTTCTTTATTTCCATTAGCAGCGGCAGGTGTTTATATGCTAATCCGCGTAAGCGTATTAAAAGGTTTAACCAACTTTACAGAGATACAGGCCATAAACAACTCTATAGTAAACGCATCATCCTTCACTGAAAAATTTGCAACGGCTATGATGATATTAGGAAAATATTTGTTGACGCTTTTTATTCCGCACCCGCTGAGTTTTGATTATTCGTTTAATACGTTTCCTAATGTGGGGTTAACAAATGGTGGTGCACTTGCTTCGGTACTTATTTATGCTGCATTATTCGTCTTTGCTATAAAAGAATTTAAAAACCGTAATGCTGTTTCATTCGGCATTTTGTTTTTTCTGTTTACCATCTCGCTGGTTAGTAACGTGTTTTTTCTTATTGAATCGGTGTTTGCCGAACGGTTTACATACATGCCTTCGCTTGGATTTTGTATTGCAGCAATTCTTGTTCTTGCTAAATTTTTTAAAGCCGACACAAGAGCAACCGAAAAAATAAATTTTAACGCATTGTATAAATCCAATAAAGGATTTGTTGTTGCTGTGTTTATTGTTTGTTTTTTGTTTTCGGTAAAAACCATTTCGCGCAACACTGATTGGAAAAACAACTTAACCCTGCTTGCTGCCGATGTAAAAACAAACCCTGAAAGTGCCCGCATACGCTATGCATACGGAAGCGCCATATTAATTGAACAGGCGCTAAAAGAAAAAAATGAAAACAAAAAACAGGCGTTGCTTGACAAAAGCATTGTACAATTAGAAAAAGGCGTAAGCATATTAAGCACCTATGCCGATGCATATTACCACCTTGGCATAGCATACAAAGAGAAAAGTGATTTTACGCGTGCAGTAACCAACTTTGAACTTGCCGCTAAACATAAAACATTTACCGATGCCGGTTTTTTTGTTGCATGGGGAGTAGCCTGCGGTAAAGCCAAAATGTATGAGCAAAGCATTAAAGCGCTTAACCATGCCATTGATTTAAATCCCAATATGGCCGATGCGTATAGCAACCTTGGCGTGTTTTATGATGAGATGAGTAAGTTTGATTTATCGCTTGATGCGCTTAAAAAAGCAATTGTGCTTGACAGCGCTGCTGATGGCACACATTACAACATGGGGAATACGTATGCCCACATGCAAAATTTTACCCAAGCTATTACCTGTTATAAAAAAGCACTTGCATTAAACAATGCCAACGAAGATGCCATTAACAACATTGGAAACAGCTATGCTGCCCTAAAAGATTACAACAATGCCATAGTGTGGTTTAAAAAGGCGCTTGAGCAAAATCCCAATAACATAAAAGCACTAAACAATTTAGGCATTACATTAATTATGACCGGGCAAAAAGATGAGGGGGAGAAAATACTTCAATCATTAAAACAATAAGTGTAAAGTTTAATATTGTGAGTATTTCAAAACACCTCACTTGCAATCCTTCTGATATTTTCGGGGCTACCCATGGTGTAATAATGCAGGCAGGGAACACCAAATTTTATAAGCTCTTTTGATTGTTGTGTGGCCCACTTAATTCCAACTTCTTTTACCTCATCATCGGTTTTGCATTTTTCAATTTCAGATAAAAAATCGTACGGTATGTCAATGTAAAAAGTTTTGGGCAGCACGGCAGCCTGTTTTTTTGTGGTTAGCGGTTTTAATCCGGGAATGATTGGAACGTTTATTCCGTTTTCGCGGCATAGTTTTACAAACTGGTAATACTTTTCGTTATCAAAAAACATTTGTGTTACCACATAGTCGGCACCGGCATCAACCTTGCGTTTTAAGTTTTTTATGTCCGACATCAGGTTGGGTGCTTCAAAATGTTTTTCGGGATAACCTGCAGCACCTATGCAAAATGATGTTGGCTCTACACCACGCAAATCCTCATCCAAAAATTTTCCATTGTTCATGTGTACCACCTGCTCAATTAAGTCAATGGCATATTGGTGTCCGTCTTTTTCGGGTACAAAATGTGTTTCGGTTTTTACGGCATCGCCACGCAGCAGCAGCACATTATCTATTCCCAAAAAATTTAAGTCAATCAAAGCGTTCTCGGTTTCTTCGCGGCTAAAGCCTCCGCATATAATATGCGGCACTGCATCTGTTTTATACCTGTTAATAATTGCAGCGCAAATACCTACTGTGCCCGGTCGTTTACGAATGGATATTTTTTCAAGGTATCCGCCCTCACGTTTTTTGTAAACAAACTCTTCGCGATGATAAGTTACATCAATAAACGGTGGTTTAAATTCCATCAATGGGTCTATTACATCAAAAATTGATTTGATGCTTTTGCCCTTAAGCGGAGGTAAAATTTCGATGGAGAAAAGCGTTTGCTTCGAATTTTTTATGTGTTCGGTTACTTTCATACGTATTGACTAAAAAAACAAAGACGCTCATCGTAGAGATGAACGTCTTTGCAAAAATATAAACTTACGGTTTAAATTACTCTTTTATTATGGTAACAATTCCGTGTTTTGTTTCACTGATGTTTTCGTTTGCATATTCAAGCACCCAGTAATAAGTACCTGATGATACATCGCCACCATCCCATTTGTTATCATAAGGGTTGGCCGAGAAAACTTCTTTACCCCAACGATTGTAAATTACAAGCTTACGGGTTTTAAAATCGTCAAGGTTTTCGATAAAGAATACCTGGTTAAATCCGTCACCGTTTGGTGTAAACACGTTTGGTACCACTACCTCGCATCCATTTTGAATAACCGTAATTTCATCGGTATTGGTACATCCGTTAGCATCGGTAACAAGCACACTGTAAATACCAGGCTCAGATACTTCTAATGTTGCCTCATTCCAGTTAAGCAAAGTGCCATCAAGCGACCATGACCATGCAGCAGCATTGTTTATGCCTGATGATAACACAGGATATGGAGGATTATCGCAGAAGAAAACTTCATTGCCTTCGCCATTGCCATCAACAATTGCAGGCTGTGGGCGTGCGTTTAAGGTTACCGTTGGTGAAGCAGTACCTGTGCAGCCATTGGCATCGGTAATGGTAACAGTGTAAGTTCCTGATGCTGATACTGAGATTGACTGTGTATTGGCGTTGGTGCTCCACTGATATGATGTTGCACCTACACCAGCATCAAGCGAAACGGCTTGACCATTATCACACTGGTTTACATCACTGATATATACTGTTGGATTTGCATTAACCGTATAGGTCATTTGAGCAGTACCGGTGCAGTTTACACCAGATGAGGTATTAGTTACCACTACACTGTACGTGTTTGCTCCAACGCTTAAGGTTGGTGTATAGCTTGGATTGGTAGCGCCACTTATTGCATTTCCGTTTAACGACCACTGGTATGTATTACCTGTTGCATTGGCGTTTAAGGTAGTTACCTGTGCGCCATCACAAGCATTTACATTGCTTAACGATGGTTGTGGATTTGGCACCTCGGTAACGTTTGCAATGTTTGATGTAATGCTACATGCAGCAACCGAAGTGGTTGTTATGGTTACAGAGTACTGACCACCTCCCTGAGATGGAGTGTATGTTGAGTTGGTGGCACCCGCAATTTGTCCGCCATTAAAATTCCATTGGTAAGTAATACCAACATTGGATGTGTTTGCGGTTAACTGATTTCCTGTAGCACCCTGGCAGTAGGTAAGGTCGTTTACCGAAACCTGCAATTGCTGGTCAATAAAAATGTTTACTGAACCTGCTGCATCGCACAGGCCGCCATTGCTTACGTTAACTGAGTATAATCCCGACTGTGTAGGTGTAAATGTTTGGTTAGTGGCGCCCGAAATGTTGGTGCCGTTTAACTGCCATTGGAATGTGGCACCTGCATTGCCTGCATCAAGCAAGTCAACCGGGTCGCCATAGCAATAAACCGTATCGCTGGTTGCAATACTTACTGACGGTGCCGGTATAATGGTAAGATTATAGCTGTCGGTTCCGGTACAGTTTGTTGGACTGGTAACAAGTACAGAATATGTTCCGGCACCGGTTACAGGATACGTTTGATTTGTAGCGCCTGATATTGGAATACCACCTAATGACCATTGATAAGTTGCGCCTGCTAAACCGGCATCAAGAACTGGTAATGGATCATTAGAACAAAGTGTTTGGTCGGTAGGAAGTGTAATAACAAGTTGTGAATTAACAGTAATGGTTACGGTATCGTATCCTAAACAACCACCGCCCAAATCAACAGCTACCACATAGCTACCTGCAGTGTCGGGGAAAATAAGCTGGTTTATTTCGCCAGGTAACAATAAGCCATTGTAATACCACTGGTAAGTAGCACCTGTGTTACCTGCATCTAAAAATGGAAATGGGTCGTTGGTGCAAAGTTGAATATCTGGACCAAGGTTAACACTTGGAGCCGAAAGCAGCGTAATGTTTACTGTATCGCTTCCCTGGCATGATGCGCCATCACTAACATTTACAATGTAAGTGCCGGTTTGGTTGGCCGAAATTTGTTGAGAAGAAGCAGTAAATCCGTTAGGGCCCACCCAGCTATATACAGCAGTTGGTGAAAACGCACCGGCATCAAGAGTTGGTGCAGGTAAATTTTCGCACTGAGAAATATCGGGACCTGCATTTACAGGCAAGTAAGTAAGCACCTGAATAACAGCAATGGTATCACCGGCAGGGGCCGCTGTGCCGCAGGCATTGGTAAAGGTATTGCCGTCAACTCCGTTTTGTGTAGTAAGATATAATGGCCCTACCACACCTGCCGGAGGATTAACGGTAAAGTTAAATGTGTTTGAATAATGGCCTGTGCAGGTTATGCCTGTAATTGGAATTACAGTACCATTAGCATCAACCAATGTAAACTCTGTAGCGCCTGATGTGATGGTGTAACAGTCAACAGCCTGATTGGTGTTAAGTGTTAGGTAATTAAATGAACAACCAACGGTATCATTAGCATTAAAGGTGTAAATACTTGAGTCAATAAGATTGATGGCAATACTGTCGAACTCGGGCATGGATGAGCCGCACTCGCTAAGGAATGTGTTGCCGTCAAAACCAACTTTGGTATATACATACGATGTGCCTTGTTGTATTGGATAAAGAAGGGTAACAAGAACTGAATCTGTTAAACCATTTGCACAGTTCCAGGGCTGTGCAGCCACCACAGGATTGGGTGTTCCGTTAGGATCGGTAAAGCGAATATCTGATGGCAATACTGAACCGCACTGTATTTCGGGATCAAACGTGAGCCAAAACATGGAATCATCGCAGAAAGAAGTTAAACCGTCAACCACAATATTTATTCCACCAACCTGGAATGTAGAATCAAATGCAGGAGGAATAATGTTGCAGGAGGTGGTTACGTTAATTTGCATATCGCGGTTAAGTTCGCCTTTTTTAATTCCGGTAATGGGGTCAAACTCTTCGCAAAGCACAGCTATTACATAAGTACCTTGAACAGTTGGCGTAAAGTAAATAACACCAGTATTGATGTTTATATTAAAGCCGTTAGCAGTAGTTAAAGGATCGGTAGGAGTATAAGGAGAAATATAAGTACATGGGAATGGCTGATATGGACAACCTCCATTTGCATCTTGGGCAGTAATAACCGAATACACCAAGCTGTCTCCATCAATATCAAAGGCCTGCTGGTTCCAGTAAAATGGGTTGTTTACACAAAACTCAGTAACCGGTATTGAAGTAAATGCTGGCGAACTGTTGGTAGGATAGTTAAGGTTATCCATTTTTACATATACATATAACCCGTTTGGCTGAACATTATCAACCGCTCCATTACGGCAACATTCCGAATAGTCAAAAATCCAGTCGTTTGCGGCTTGAGGTACCACTACGGTTCCTTCGTAAATCCACTCTTCAATGTTATAACCCGAACCTGCGGGTACGCAAGGCGAAGCAGGAATTAAAGTTCCGGTGCCGGGAGCTGGTAACAAAATGGCGTTGCCATTTAATCCTGCTGATAAAGATGAGTAGCAAAGATTTATTTGAGCAGGGGCATTAATTCCTGCCTGATCGCGATAAAAGCGATATCTTAATAAATAAGTGTTTGCCACACCGGTATAGGTGTATGAAATATCACCGCCCGTATTGTGCGATGCTATTGTTTGCATTGGCACCAGGCCAAGTGCTGTTACCATGGCAGTAACAAGTAGTAATAGAACTTTTCTCATGTTAATTTGAATTTTTGGTAAGTGTATTAGTTATTTATTTTTATTGTCGTATTAATCGTATTTGAATTTTTTTGTTAAACGGCTCTCCGTTTTTGCATACTGCATTTAAAATTAACAGGTAGGTGCCGTTGGGTGCTTCGGTGTTATTGGCAAGTTTTCCGTCCCACATACCTCCCATGTTGCTCCATTGCTTTATAACATTGCCGCGCAAATCTAAAATCTTTACTTGTACAGATGATAAGTTGTTATCGTCAATAAAATATGTATCGTTTATATCATCCCCGTTAGGAGTAAATGTGTTTGGTAGTTTTAAATCACAAGTTTCTATGGTTTTAATAGCCGTGTTGTCTTTAGTGTCGGCCGGCTCATTAAGGGATTCGGTTTGTTTGGGCTCGGCAGTCGTTTGCTTTGGTTCGGCAGCATGGGTAGCTGATGGCTCGGGCTGAGGTTGCTTAACTGATGGAGCAGCATAAGATGGTGCAGCGCCTTCTACCATTGCAGCGGGAGTATTTGGCACATCGGATTTTTCATTAACCGAAGTTTGCTGAGGTGCCGTTTGTGGTGTGCTGTTTTGAATACTCGTTTTTTCTGTTGCTGTTTTTTGAACGGATGCATTATCACCCAATGGTATTTTTATTTCTTCGGATGCAGGTGCATCATTTTGTGTAACAATGGCGGTAGCAGGTGTGGGTGTAACAATGGCTTCGGGACTTTTTGTACTTATAAATGTGTATGTAACAAAACCAACGGTGGCAGTGGCAATAATGGCAACAGCGGCTTTTATTGCCGAAAACGATTTTACAACAGCAGCGGCAGGTGCGGCAGGTATGTTTTTTATTCCCTGCTCCACTCCGCTCCATACCGATGCATCTACATTCGGCTCAAACTGGTCGAATGCATCTTTAAAAAGTTTTTCGATATCGTTATTGTTGTTGGGCATTTATATTTTTTCGGCTACTAATAATCGTTGTATGTATGCGCGGGCGCGGGCGTATTGCGATTTTGATGTTCCTTCGGTAATGTTTAGTTTTTCGGCTATTTCGGGGTGGGTGTATCCTTCTATTGCGTATAAGTTAAATATTACTTTAAATCCTTCGGGCAACTGTTGTATGATGTTAAGCAAATCTTTGGTTTGTATTTTACTGTCAGATGCTATTTGATCTTCTTCTGCTAAATATTCATCGGGCATCAGCTTTACCAAGTCAATCTTTTTTCTTCGTATTTCTTCAAGTGCTGTGGTGATAACTATTTTTTTTACCCATGCTTCCAAAGAACCTTCTGCGCGATATGTCGAAATTTTTTCGAACACTTTTATAAAACTCTCCTGCAACAAATCCTTGGCCTCATCATTGGTTTTACAGTACCTCAAACACACTCCCATCATTTTGCGTGCGTGCCTGTCATACAGCATTTTTTGTGCTTTAAGGTCTCGTTCAATACAGCCTTGTATGATTTGGTCATCGCGCATTTTGCCTTTCGGTATATAAGGATGCAAAAATAGACCTAAGGGTTGCATGGACTTTTTAAAAAAGTTGTAAGTAGTTGATTTTAAGATACAAAAGTTTGGGCCTGTTATTAGCAAGTGATGCCCAAAGGATAATGATTACACGATTTGTTATTGGCAATTTTATAGGTTATCAACCATAACTGCCTGTTTTACCACCAAAAACCATCCAGCTAATGCCGGCCACCGTTCCGCAGTGCCGCAGTACACCATCGCTAATCCAAAGTACACTACCTAAGCTCCCATGTACACCATCACTAATCCACACTACACCTCCAAAGCTCCCATATACACCACCGCTAATCAAGAGTAAACCATTGAAGCTCCCAGCCACACCTCCGTTAACTCCAGCCACACCATTGAAGCTCCCGCCCACACCATAGTTAAATCTTTTTGTACCTTTGTAGTTCTTTCCGCGTGGTCAGTTTGCTCATCCGTACGGTGGCTGACATTAGCGGAGTGTTATTTAGGATTAGCTAACCATTATAAAGCATTATTAATATGAAAAAACTTACCAAAGAAGAAGCCGAAGCCATTGTTACCCGTGCACCGGGCAATTCCACCTACTTACGCAGCGTTTTATTAGGTATGAAATCTGGCGAATACCTGCATGTAGAACCCAAAGACTGGAAATGGAAGAGTAAAACCCCTCATTACCTGTGCCGCAGGTTAGAACAGCAGTATTCAACCGTAAAATTTGATTGCAAAGTGGCACTTGACGGAAGCGGCTGGATAATAAAACGCGAAAAATAACACCAGGCCAATATTCAATACTTTTGCTGCATGGACAGTACCCGACAACAAAAAATTGCGCGCATGATTCAAAAAGAAATTAGCGCGCTGCTTACTTTAGAAGGAAAAAATTATTATGGCAATGCATTTGTAACTGTTACGGGTGTGCGCGTTACGCCCGATTTGGGCATTGCTTATGTGCAGCTAAGTTTGTTTAAGCAAAAAGATGCGCAAAAAATAGTTGACCACATGAACAAAGCCATGCACGACATACGCGGCAAACTTGGCGCACGTATTAAAAATCAAATTCGCCACATCCCCGAATTAAAATTTTTTCATGACCAAAGCCTCGATTACGTTGACCACATGGAAGAACTTTTTAAAGAAATACACAAAGACGATAAGCCCCACCCTTCCCTCCCCGAAGAGGAGGGCTAAAAAAAACCTTGATTTTTTTATATGCATTACGACCCTATTAAGCGCTCGCTTGGAAATGTTTTTAACAAAAGCCCTTTTCTAAGAAAGTTATTTTACAATTTACTTGACCTGTTGCTGCTGCGCGCATGGCACATACACAAAGAACTGCGTGTGTGGATGAAAGATAAAAGCAACGATGTAAAAATACTGGATGCCGGTGCTGGGTTTGGCCAGTATACATACTGGTTAAGTTCACAAAATAAAAACTGGAATATT
Source organism: uncultured Flavobacteriaceae bacterium (assembly GCA_964432885.1). Classification (GTDB taxonomy): domain Bacteria; phylum Bacteroidota; class Bacteroidia; order AKYH767-A; family OLB10; genus CAYSPG01. The sequence goes on along the minus strand of CAYSPG010000004.1, from coordinate 163,948 downwards.
TTTTCGGTAGATGTAAAAGAAGAGCAGGTGGCTGACTGCAATAAATTTTTTAAACAGATTAATCGCAACAATGTGTTGTTTGCTGTAGAAGATTTAACCATTTACAGAAAAGAAAACAATTATGATTTAGTGGTATGTGTAGATGTAATGGAACATATTTTAGAAGATGTAAAAGTGTTTCGCAATTATGCTGCATCGCTAAAGCAGGGGGGCATGTTGCTTATTTCTACTCCCAGCGACCAGGGCGGCAGCGATGTGCATGGTGATACAGACACTTCGTTTATCGAAGAGCATGTGCGCGATGGATACAATATAAAAGAGATTGAAGAAAAAATTCTTTCGGCAGGATTTTCAAAAGTAGAAGCACGTTATTCGTATGGTGCTCCCGGAAAAATTTCATGGAGGCTTTCGATGAAATATCCTATACAGGCATTGGGTTTTACCAAATTATTTTTTGTGCTGCTACCGTTTTATTATCTGGCGGCTTATCCGATGGCGTTTGTTTTAAATTACCTCGACACGCACATGAATCATAAAACCGGAACCGGTTTGATTGTGAAAGCCTGGAAATAATTTTTGGGGTTAGAAAAATTTTCTACTCACATTCATTCCCATTTATTCCGCTTCCTTTTAGTGTTAAGAAATAAAGATTTACTTTTTTTTCGATAGCGTATCTGGAGTAATCCAACTTACAGGTTTCAAACTCTGCACTATCTTTTAAAATTACCAACTGCGGATAGGCAGGTGCATTTTGTAAGTAATCGGCAGCAAAACAATTACAGTGTTCAAACAAGTTAAAAAAATGATTGGGTACAATTACTGAGTTACTTTTTGGAATTTGTTTTGCAATGCATCTTACCAATGACGCCTGCCTTTTGCCAATGCCATGTGGTGTTTTGCTTTTTGCAACTGCGCTAATTTCCTTAAGCAAAAAATAGTTTTGTGTTTTACCTAAAGCATATTGTTGAAGGACAAAACATAAAATAAATACCAAGGCAGTCAAAAAGTTTTTGGCTGACTTTAAATATGCTTCTGCCGCACTTTTTGTAAAATGCAAAAACAAAATGCCACCACAAAAAACAACGGCCATCACCTCAACCCATCGTGGCGCCCATGATATGCTGTAGTTGGTACTTGGATAATAGTATATACCTGATACGGTACAAACAATAACCACCGGCAAGCATAACAACAAAAGCAGCAATGTTTTTTTTACACCCAAGCTAATCCCCAAAAAAATAAAAAGCGGAAGCAGCAATAAAAAAGAGTTGGATATGATTTTTAAAAAATAATTTGTTTGTTCATTAATGTTTCCACTCAAAAAATTTTGCACTGCATTTTCAAGCCGCATAGGAGCAAAGTGGTTGGCGGCCTTTAAAAAAAATAAAATAAGAATAAAAACTCCGCCCCATAACAAGCAAGTTTTCAAAACCTGTTTTGTTTTTTTAAAATCAGCTTTGGCAATTAAGTAAGCAAGATGAATGCAACATGCTATTACTGCCCCGTCTTCTTTAGTAGCGCAAAGCAGCAAGCCCGAAAGTAAAATCATCCACTTGTTGTTTTGTTGTAGCAATGCCATTGTAAATAAAAAAGCAAAAGGCAAAAACATCATTTCAAGATGCCAGCCGTAAACGGGATTATCAAAAATGTAAAAGGAATAGGGGCTTATCAAAAAAGTTATCCCAATAAAAATTCTTTGTTGTAATGAAATCAATAATAACTTAGAAAAGATCAACCACACAAAAACTAAAAACAAAGCAAGGCCATGGACAATAAACAATCCCTTTGCACCTGCAATTAAAGTAAATGGTGCCAGCAGCAATGCCGAATACGAGAAATGTATTTTTTCAAGATGTCCATACCTGTTATCCCACAAAAAACTATAACCGTAAAACCAGCTTTTGGTTGATTGAAGTACTGAATACAAATCATCCTGATAATAAAACAAACTGTATTTTTTAATTTTAAAAAGCAGCATCAAAAGCAAAACAAACAATGCCACTAAACAAAAAATAATTTTTATGCGTCCTTGTGATGTCTGCGTCATGGAACAGAGCTTACTTAATAACTATGCAAGTTTAGGTTATTGTGATAAAAATCATATCAAAACAATACGAAAGATGAAAATATCTTTCAATGTGTGCAGATGTTGATTTTTGTTGACTTATATAGGTTTGATTTGATAATATTGCCAATCGAATTTTAAATCCATAAACAATTTATAAAATGAACAGATCTATAGGGATTAAAGACCTGCTATTGGCTATTGCCATTGTGTGCACAGTAGGCGCGTTTACAGCAACTGCACAAAATGAAATAACAAACCGTATTTGGAAAGAAATATCCGAATCGCAAGCGGCACGCACAGGCGAACGTTATACGCTGCCAAAAACTTTCAGAACCTTACACATCAACAAAACCGAATTGCGAAGTTTATTGGCACAGGCTCCGTTTGAGCCATCGGCCACCTCGCGCGTAGCAAACGGATTACAGTTTTACATGCCAATGCCCGATGGAACGTTTCAGCGCTTCAGCATTTTTGAATATCATGTAATGCATCCTGATTTGGCTGCTAAGTTTCCTGATATAAAAACATTCACCGGTCAGGGTATTGACGACCCGTATGCAATAATTAAAATCAGCATTAGTAATGCTATCGGTTTTCATGCCATGGTGCTTTCGCCAAACGGCAGCGTGTTTATTGACCCTTATTGCAAAAACAACACCGTAGATTACATGTGCTATAACAGAAAAGATTTGCAGCGCACATCTACATTTGAATGTTCGCAAGCTGATGCCATTGAAAATGCAGAGCGCACCATGCAAACAGCAAACCAACAGCGAACCAACGGCACACAATTGCGCACGTATGACTTAGCACTTGCCTGCACTGGTGAGTACGCAGCATTTTTTGGCGGAACGGTTGCCGGTGCCACTGCGGGTATGGCAGCAACGATGAATCGTGTAAACGGAATTTATGAAGCCGAACTTTCTATACGGATGCAATTGGTTGCCAACAATAATTTACTTGTTTACACCAACTCATCAACCGATCCATACACAAATGGTAACGGAAGTACCATGCTTGGGCAAAATCAAACCAATTGCGATGCAGTTATTGGCTCAGCTAATTATGACATTGGCCACGTGGTGAGCACAGGCGGTGGTGGAGTAGCAGGATTGGGAGTAGTTTGTTCAGGTGGAAATAAAGCGCGTGGTGTTACCGGCAGCAGCAGCCCAACAGGCGATGCATTTGATGTGGATTATGTAGCTCACGAAATGGGACACCAGTTTGGAGGCTCACATACCTTTAATAGTCAAACAGGAAGTTGTAGTGGTAATAGAACTTCAACAGCTGCTTTTGAACCAGGCAGTGGAATTACCATACAAGCATATGCGGGAATTTGCGGAAGCGATAACCTGGCATCAAACAGCATTGCTTATTTCCATGGATACAGTTTAGATCAAATGATTATTTTTAGTACAACAGGTACAGGTAACACTTGCCCAACAACAACTGCTACAGGCAACATTGCTCCGGTTATAACTAATATGGCAGCGCGATGTTCCATTCCTATTTCAACACCGTTTGAGTTAACCGGTGCAGCTACAGATGGCAATGGCGATCCATTAACTTATTCATGGGAAGAGCGCGATCTAGGCCCGGCTGGTGCATGGAATGTGCAGTCAACCACAGCCCCGCAATTCAGAACTTTTCCTCCAACAACATCTCCATCGCGCACATTTCCTAAAATTTCTGACATTGTAAATAACACCACCACCGTTGGAGAGTTATTACCAAATCAGGCACGTACACTTAACTTCCGCTTAACAGCACGCGATTACCGTGCAGGTGGCGGTGGCATCATGCATCCTGATACCAACGTAGCAGTTGTAGTAGTAAACAGCGGTGGCGCATTTGCAGTAACATCTCCTAACACAGCCGTAACATGGGCAGGTGGCAGCACCCAAACCGTTACATGGAATGTAAGCGGAACAACAGGAAGCGGAATTAACACAGCCAACGTAAAAATTTCGTTGAGCACCGATGGAGGATTTACTTACCCCAATGTGATTTTAGCAAGCACAGCCAATGATGGAACAGAAAGCATAACAGTTCCAAACATTTCAACAACCACTGCACGCATAAAAGTGGAAGCGGTTGGGAATATTTTCTTCGACATCAGCAATACAAACTTTACCATTACCCCATCAGCAGGGTTAACAACTATAACTACTGGACTTATTTCTCCTGTAAGTTTTTGTGCAGGAATTGCATTAAGTGTTCCGTTTACTATTAATGCTGCAGCTAATGCCGGAAATGTTTTTACTGCTCAGTTATCTGATGCCAGCGGATCATTTTCAAGTCCTGTTACGATTGGTACTTTAACATCAACAACTGCTTCAAATATTTCTTGCACTGTACCATCAAATACGCCAAATGGCAGCGCTTACAGAATTCGCGTTGTAAGCTCCAATCCTGTAGTAACCGGAAGTGTTAATTCAGCCAACATTGGCATATCGCCACCTGTGGGCCCGGGCAGTACCATAACAACTTTTTCAACAACCTTTTGTGGAGGGTTACCCATTACATTCAACTGCGATCCGATTACCAACGCTACCACATATAACTGGAGTGTTCCCGTAGGTGCAACGCTATTATCAGGTCAGGGAACACAAACAGTGGTAGTAGCATTTCCGTCAAGCGGATTAATAGGAAACATGGCAGTATTTGGTAGTAACACCTATTGTAGTAACACCAATTTTTCTGTTTTGAGTGTAACTGCTAATCCGGTCCCCAACCAGTTTACAGTTACAGGTGGGGGTGCTTATTGTTCAGGAGGTACAGGGGTTGCAGTTGGAGTGAGCAATTCACAATTGGGAGTAGGGTACCAGTTAAAAAGAAACGGTTCTAATATTGGCTCGGTAGTAAATGGAACAGGCTTGGCAATTTCTTTTGGATTACAAACACTGGCAGGAACATACACAGTTAATGCAGCATATCCAACAGGTTGTAATGTTGATATGACAGGAAGCGCTGTTATTACAATCAACTCCTTACCAACAGTAACAGCAAACAACGTAAGCGGCTGTGCAGGAACATCCATCGCATTAAGCGGAACACCAGCAGGCGGTACATGGAGTGTTGCAAATCCATATACAGGTTCAAGCACTACATACACACACACTTATACTGATGGCAATGGATGCACAAACACAAGTGCAGCTGCAAGCATTACGGTAAATCCTAACCCAGCACCATCAATAAGTGGAGCGCTTTCATTTTGTGCGGGCAATTCAACAACATTAAACGCAGGCAGTGGATATAGTAGTTACGTTTGGACAACCGGATCAACAACGCAAACAATTACTGTAAGCATAGCAGGAACATTTACTGTAACTGTTACCGATGGCAATGGTTGCACAGGGTCTGATAATGTTACCACAACAGTAAATGCAAACCCAACACCATCCATTAGCGGAACACTTTCATTTTGTGCCGGCAGCTCAACCACATTGGATGCAGGCGCAGGATATTCGGGATACAGTTGGTCAACCGGAGCAACCACGCAAACAATTAATGTAAGCACAGCCAATACGGTAACGGTAACAGTAACTGATGGCAACGGTTGCACTGGAAGTACATCAACATCTACAACGGTTAACCCCTTACCCACAGCCACCACATCACCAAGCGGCACAGTAAATACATGCAACACAACACAACTATTAACAGCGGGCAGTGGAGCAGGTTACACCTATCAATGGAGATTAGCAGGAAGTAACATTGGCGGAGCAACAAACCAAACATACAATGCAACAGCAAGCGGAAGCTATGATGTGGTGGTAACATCAAATGGATGCACAGCCACCTCAACCACAGTAACCGTAAACTTAGGCACAGGCACACCAACCATAACAGCAGGAGCCACCACGATTTGCGAAGGCACAGCAACCACATTAACAGCCACAGCAGGTGCCACAGCGTATCAGTGGTATAAAAACGGAGCGGCACAGGCCGGAGCCACCAATGCAAGCTATGCAGTATCGTCATCAGGAAATTATTACTGCAACATAACCTCAGCAGCGTGCAGCGGAAATTCAAATACACTAACCATTACTGTGATAAATAATGTTGCGCCAACGTTTACGTATTCAACCCCAATAACTTTTTGTTCGCCCGGTTATGTAGTGTTAACAGCCAATACGTTTGCAGGCGTAACCTATCAATGGCAAAAAAACAGTATTGATATTGCCGGAGCAACCAATCAAACCTACAATGCAACCACCACCGGAAAGTATCGAGTAAAAGAAACTGCAAACGGTTGCACCAAGCAGTCGAACGACTTGCAGGTAAATGTAAATGCGTCATCAGTTACATCAGCCATTATTGCAAACGGGCCTACATCGTTTTGTGTTGGTGGATCGGTGGTGTTAAGTGTAAGCAATGCCATACCGGGTTACAGTTACCAGTGGGCAAATGGCGGAACAAATATTTCAGGAGCTACATTAAGTTCGTACACAGCAACTGCTGCCGGCACCTACACATGCACAGTGAGTGCAAGTTGCGGCACAGCCACATCAAACACAATTACTGTAATTACAAGTGGAATTGTTGCACTCATTAACCCATCTGGAACAATAAACATGTGCAGCGGTGCCACAGCAACATTAAGTGCCAACACAGGTGCATCATATACTTATCAATGGATGCTAAACGGAGGCAACATTGGAGGTGCCACCAATCAAACCTACAACGCAACTGCAGCAGGCAATTACACAGTGTTTATCAATTCATCGTGCGGAAGTTCAACTTCAGTTGCAACAACAGTAAACATTACAGCATTAACAGCCACAGCAACACCGAGTGCAATAACTATTTGCGAAGGGCAAGCCACAACGTTTAGTGCCAACACAGGATATAATTATACCTATCAGTGGTACCGAAACAATGCGCTGCTATCAGGAGCCACCAATGCTACCTATGCCACATCACAAGCAGCAACATACAAGGTTATAATTACGCAAGGCGGAGTATGCTCAGCAACATCAAACAATGCGGTGTTGTCGGTAATAAATAATCCTGCACCTGTGGTTACACCAGGCGGCCCCACCACATTTTGTGCAGGAGGCAGTGTTACATTTACTGCAAACACATTTGCCGGAGTTGCCTACCAGTGGCAAAAAAATTCAACGGATATTGCAGGTGCAACTAACCAGACATACACAGCAACTACAGCAGGAAAATACCGCGTAAAAGAAACGGCTAATGGATGTTTAAAAACATCAACTGATATTTTGGTAACAGTGAATTGCAGAATGGCAGGAAGCAATGAGGTTGGCAATGAAAATGCAATATCCGTTTCTCCAAATCCGTTTTCAGAAAGTACAACAGTTACCATTTCAGAAGATGTTGATTTAAACAACACATCGCTTGAAGTTTATAATATTCTTGGTAAGAAAATAAAATCAATTGCAGTTGAGCAATCGCAGGTAATACTTACCAATGAAAATTTACAACCGGGTGTGTATATGCTTAGGTTGAGTACTGGTAACACAACTATGTTTACTACCAGGTTTGTGGTGAGGTAGCAGAAAAGACTATGAATATTTAATAGAAAACGTCAGCCTGTGCTGGCGTTTTTCTTTTTTATAAACTATTGTTTTTTACAGGAATTATTATATTTTTGAAAACAAACCGTAAATAACTCTATCATGAAAAAATTATTTTTAATCGCAGCATCACTGTTTTTGTTTATGTCCTCTGCACAAAAAAGTTTTGGACAATGCAATCCGGCTACATTTCAAGGAGTATTTAATATAACACAAACAACAGCGCAGCCAACTATTAACAGCACAGGCCCTACTAATTACGTTGAGTATGGTTTAACTGGATTTACTCCGGGCACAGGAGCAACAGCAGGTGTTGGTGGAACATTGGTTTTAATCCCCACAACTCAAAACTTTGTAACAATCACAGGACTCACGCCTTATACTTCTTACCAGATTTATACTCGTAAAAATTGCAGTGGTACATGGAGTGCAAACAGCAGCGCTTATGCTTTTGGTACTGCTTATAATTGTAATAATTCTTCAGCAATTAATTGTTCACAGTTGGTTACATTAAATATACCGTCAGGGCCGGGCGCATGGGTTTCTATTGGCGGAAAGGAAGTTATTTATAAGTTTACACCTCCCATTTATGGAAATCACACACTTTACCTTCCTGCCACCACCTCTGCTACCCAAACAGCCGAATATTACTTTAAATCATCATCATCTGGTTGCACCGAATCGGGATTTACTTTTATCGGAAGTTCTCACCCAAGCGTAACGCAAAGTTTTTCGTTTGGCCCTTTAAATGCCGGAACCGAATATTACATTATGGTGAATGCATTTTCGCAAACAGGAGTATCAAGCCAATTCAGAATAGACTGCCCGACTTCGGGGTGCGGAACACCTACAGGTTTTTCGTCAACAAATGTGGGCACGACTTCGGCTACTATAAACTGGCAGGCAGTTGTAAATGCAACAAGCTACGACATTCAATACAGGATAAATGGTTCAGCCACATGGATAAATACAGCATCTTCTTCTGCAACAAAAAATTTAACAGGACTTACACCAGGTTCCATATATGAATGGAGAGTTAGTGCATATTGCACTAACGGAGGAGGAGCGTCATCCGCGTGGACAGCATCACAGTTTTTTACTACAACAGCATCTGCCTGTAGTATTCCTTCAAATTTATCGGTGTCATCAGTTCTTTTTCCACCAGATGTAACATTTAGTTGGGATGCTGTGCCAGGAGCAATTAGTTATGATGTTCGTTATGGACCTGGGGGAAATTTTGGGCCACCTGTAAACGTTACAACCAATAGTTACTTAGCTAACCTTCAATTTGACAATTATACTTTCCAATGGCAAGTTCGTTCTATTTGCGGCCCTGGCGATACATCGGCATATTCACCTTTAGTAACATTTACTACACCACAATTTTGCACGCCACCTTCTGCTCTTTATGTTTCAAGCGCTAATATTACAACAACATCCGCTTTGCTCGAATGGTCTGCGCTAACATGTAATGGAAATTACACCCTGAGATACAGAGTTAATGGTACAGCAACATGGAGCTATATTAACAACATAATAATTGTATGCCCTGCATTAAAAAATTACAGCTTAACAGGATTATTGCCAGCCACAAGTTATGAATGGGAGATAGGATTAAATTGTGTTTCAGGGCCTCCGGTTCAATGGCCAGGCACTACGTGGGTGTTTACAACCTTGGCCTGTGCACCAGCCACCATTACCGGCTCCACCACCTTCTGCGCAGGCAGCGCCATTACCCTCACAGCCAACACAGGCACAGGAATTACCTACCAGTGGTACAAGAACAGTGTAGCACAAAGCGGAGCCACCTCATCAACATATCTTATTGGCAGTGCAGGCACATACTATGTTGTTGAAACAAGCAGTTGCGGCACAGCCACCAGTAATAGTTTAGTTGTAACACAAATAAACAATCCAAATCCAACAATGAGTTACACAACGCCAACAACATTTTGCAGTCCTGGTACAATTACGTTTACAGCAAACACTTTTGCAGGAGTAACTTATCAATGGCAAAAAAATTCAATTGATATAGCTGGTGCAACCAATCAAACGTACACAGCAACCACCAATGGAAAATACAGAGTAAAACAAACAGCAAACGGTTGCACCAAGCAAGGACAAGATGTGCAGGTAACAACAGCAACAAGTGTTGCTTCAGTAATTGCAGCAAATGGTCCAACAAGTTTTTGCACAGGAGGAAGTGTGGTGTTAAGCGTAAGCAATGCCATTCCGGGTTACAGTTACCAATGGAAAAATAACAATGTAAATATTTCAGGAGCTACTCTCAGCAACTATACTGCAACCACAGCAGGAAGCTACACTTGTTATGTTAGTGCAAACTGTGGCAATGCAACAAGCAATGCAATTGCAGTAAGCACAGGCGGCATAGTGGCCTTAGTAAATCCAAGTGGCACTGTAAACATTTGCACAGGAGCCACAGTTGCATTAAGTGCAAATACAGGAACAGGCTATGCATTTCAATGGAAAAAGAATGGGACAAATATTACAGGTGCAACAGCTTCAACATATAATGCAACCACAGCAGGAGCATATACAGTAGCTATAACATCACCATGTGGCAATGCAACATCTGTGGCTACCACTGTGGTAATAACAGCACTTACTGCAACGGCATCACCATCAAGCACAACAATATGTAACGGAAGCGCAGCAACATTTACTGCAAACACAGGATATAATTTTACTTATCAATGGTATCGTGCAGGCATTGCAATTGCAGGAGCTACAAATTCAACACATGCTAACAGTACTGCAGGAAATTACACAGTAGTAATAACGCAAGGTGGAGTTTGTAGCGCAACCTCAAACATTGCATCGTTAACAGTAATCAGCAACCCTAATCCAACAGTAACCCTTAGCGGCCCCACAACATTTTGTGCAGGGCAAAGCGTAACCATAACAGCCAACACGTTTGCAGGAGTAACTTACCAATGGATAAAAGGCAGCACCAACATTGCAGGAGCAACAAATCAAAGTTACACCGCAACCACAGCCGGACAATACAATGTAAAAGAAACAGCAAGTGGATGCACCAAGCAAATGGGAGTGCCTGTGGTGGTAACGGTTAATTGCCGTGAAGAAGCAAATGAGTTGGCAGTAGGCAGTACACAGTTAACAGTAGTTCCTAATCCGTTTACAAACGAGTTTGAAGTTAATGGTTTAAAGTTTGAAATAGGAGATAGAATTGAGATGATGGATGTACTTGGAAAAGTTGTTTTGAGTCGAGCAATAAATACTGCAACTGAAAACTGTAAACTGCAAACTGTAAACTTTCCTTCAGGAATTTATTTTTTAAAAGTAACTACTTCAACGGAACAGAAAACAGTGAAGGTAGTGAAGCAGTAAAATCAGAAAACACTTTAGTAATTATAAATAAAATATTATGACTAGAAAAATTCTATCTAATTTCATTATTTCCATTTTTGTAATTACCTCCAATCTTTATTCTCAAAATGCACCTTCTATACAATGGCAGAATACAATTGGGGGAGGCAGTAATGATGAACTTTATTTGATAGAACAAACTACTGATGGAGGATATATCCTGGCCGGAAAATCCGAGTCAAACCTTTCAGGTGACAAATCAGAAAGCAGCAATGGGAGTTACGATTACTGGATTATAAAAACCGATGCAAACGGAAACATACTATGGCAGAATACCATTGGAGGAGATAGTGGTGATGACCTTTATTCTATTCAGCAAACCGCTGATGGGGGATATATACTTGGTGGAAGTTCCCTGTCAACCATTTCTGGCGATAAAACAGAAGGCTGGATTGGATGGTATGATTACTGGATAGTAAAAACTGATGCAGCAGGAAACATACAATGGCAGAATACAATCGGGGGAAGTCTTTCCGATGAACTTTATTACATCAGGCAAACTGCTGACGGGGGATATATTCTTGGAGGAAAATCTAATTCCAGTATTTCAAGCGACAAAACGGAAAATAACAACGGGGGTTATGATTACTGGATAATAAAAACTGATGCAGCAGGAAATATACAGTGGCAGAATACCATAGGGGGGAGCGGAGATGATGCGCTTCAATCCATCCAGCAAACAACAGACGGGGGCTATATACTTGGCGGTTGGTCTAATTCAAACATTTCAGGAGATAAAACGGAAAGTACAAATGGAGGTATTGACTATTGGATAATAAAAACGGATGCAATAGGTAACATTCAATGGCAGAATACCATTGGGGGAAGCGGGTTTGATGTTCTTCTCTCAATTCAACAAACTACTGACGGGGGATATATTCTTGGTGGATATTCCGGTTCAAACATTTCAGGAGACAAAACAGAAAACAACATGGGGCAGTCCAATACAAATGATTTCTGGATTGTAAAAACCAATTCATCCGGAAACATACAATGGCAGAATACTATCGGAGGAAGTATTTCTGAGGAACTTAATTGCATCAGGCAAACTGCTGACGGTGGATATATATTGGGAGGAGTTTCTGAATCAAACATTTCTGGCGATAAAACAGAAAACAGTAATGGAAGCTGGGACTACTGGATTGTAAAAACCAATTCATCCGGGAACATTCAATGGCAGAATACCATAGGGGGGAGCGATTTTGAAATACTTTACTCTATCCAACAAACCATTGACGAGGGATACATCCTTGGCGGATATTCCTATTCAAACATTTCAGGCGACAAAACGGAAAACAGCAATGGAGTTAGTGATTACTGGATAGTAAAACTCTTCCCTTCCTGTGCAGCTACAATCACTCCAGCAAGCCCTGTAAGCTTCTGCGCAGGCAGTGCAGTTACCCTCACCGCCAACACTGGCACAGGAATTACCTACCAATGGTACAAAAACTCAGTAGCGCAAAGCGGAGCAACATCTTCAACATATTTAATTGGAAGTGCAGGTACATATTATGTTGTTGAAACAAGCACCTGCGGCACAGCCACCAGCAACAGCCTTGTTGTAAACCAGATAAATAATCCTAACCCAACATTTACTTACACATCGCCAACCACATTTTGCAGTCCTGGTACAATTACGTTTACAGCAAACACTTTTGCAGGAGTAACTTATCAATGGCAAAAAAATTCAATTGATATAGCTGGTGCAACCAATCAAACGTACACAGCAACCACCAATGGAAAATACAGAGTAAAACAAACAGCAAACGGTTGCACCAAGCAAGGACAAGATGTGCAGGTAACAACAGCAACAAGTGTTGCTTCAGTAATTGCAGCAAATGGTCCAACAAGTTTTTGCACAGGAGGAAGTGTGGTGTTAAGCGTAAGCAATGCCATTCCGGGTTACAGTTACCAATGGAAAAATAACAATGTAAATATTTCAGGAGCTACTCTCAGCAACTATACTGCAACCACAGCAGGAAGCTACACTTGTTATGTTAGTGCAAACTGTGGCAATGCAACAAGCAATGCAATTGCAGTAAGCACAGGTGGCATAGTGGCCTTAGTAAATCCAAGCGGCACAGTAAATATTTGTACAGGTGCAACTGTTGCATTAAGTGCAAACACAGGAACAGGCTATACGTTTCAGTGGAAAAAGAACGGCACTAATATTAGCGGAGCCACCACACAAAACTATGGTGCAACCACAGCAGGTAATTATACCGTAGCCATCACATCACCATGTGGCAATGCAACATCTGTGGCAACAACAGTTGTAATAGCACCACTCACAGCCACAGCATCACCAGCCAACACTACAATTTGTAACGGCAGCGCAGCCACGTTTACGGCAAACACAGGATATAATTTTACTTATCAATGGTATCGTGCAGGCATTGCCATTGCAGGAGCTACAAGTTCCACACATGCAAACAGCACAGCAGGAAATTACACAGTAGTAATAACGCAAGGTGGAGTATGTAGTGCCACATCAAACATAGCAACATTAACAGTAATCAGTAATCCAAATCCAACTGTAACGTTAAGCGGCCCCACCACTTTTTGTGCAGGACAAAGTGTAACCATAACGGCCAACACATTTGCAGGTGTTACGTATCAATGGATAAAAGGCAGCACCAACATTGCAGGAGCAACAAATCAAAGTTACACCGCAACCACAGCCGGACAATACAATGTAAAAGAAACAGCAAGTGGTTGTACTAAACAAATGGGAGTGCCTGTGGTGGTAACGGTTAATTGCCGTGAAGAAGAGGAGAATGGGTTGGCAGTTGGCAATGGGCAATTGACAGTGGTTCCAAATCCGTTTACGAGCGAGTTTATGGTTTCGGGTTTGGAGTTTAAGGTTGGCGATAGAATAGAGATGATGGATGTGCTTGGAAAAATAGTTTATACAGAGACGCTAACTAAAGCCTCCCCTTCGGGGAGGTTGGTGGGGCTTTCAAGCTTTCCATCAGGAATTTATTTTTTACAGGTAACTACTTCATCACCAAAGAAAACCATTAAGGTGGTGAAGCAGTAAGTTGCCAACCACTTAATTTATTTTTATGTAGGAGTACACAGCCACATTTTTGGGCCGCGTTTCATCGTCACCGGATTCTTTGGTTGCCGCTATGCCACCACGATAACTGGTGCCATTGTTAAAACTAAAGTTACCGGGTCTGTTTACAATGGGCTGATCCATTAAATCATGACTGTGTTTTTGCAAAGTATCCTGCTGAAGGGATCCGGCAATTCGGTTACCTGCGGGGTCAGCACGGTCAGCAGAAACTGGTGTTGTTTCAGTTGCATCAATTTGGTTTTTGCCACGCAAAAAAACTCCGCGTAAATCGGGAACAAAATTATTTCCGGTAACAGCAGTATAGGTGGAGTGTTGTACATTGCGCCCGTCAGCAGGTGCCCAGAAATTAAGCCTGTGCCATGCCGGTTCATTTCCTGATTGCTTACAAAGTTGATCATAAGTGAGCATAGAAGAAATTATAGTGCCAACCGGCAACTCACCTGAATTTTGATTACACGGTATTACATTAAATTTTTTTTGATTACTGCCCTCCATCCAACTTAGTTGGTAAATTAATTCGGTAAGCAGGTAAACCTCTTTTGGCTGACTGATGTTTTTGCCGTTTGGTAATTTAATGACAGCACCGCCTGAAATAATTTGTGGATCAATTTTTACCAGGCATGTGTTTAATTGAATAACACTTCCGGCAGTGGTTGCCGTATTCTGCTTTTCAGAATATACATCGCCATTTGGCGAAAGCAAAAAATAAAAACACGAACTATAATTTCCGGCTGTAGTAATTGAACGTGTGTCAAGATAATAAACCTGGCCCGCTATCAGGCTGAAAACAGCAGTTTTGGTTTGTATGGAATTTTTTAAGAAAGAGGGCATGTAGCCTTCGGTATAATTACCAACATTTATTGTTACCAGAAAAGTTTTTAGCGTAATGGTATTTGCTGATGCGGTTGCAGAAATATTTTGATACAAACTAACATTTCCTGTTGTATCAACATTAAAATAAATATACGATGTGCGTTCACCGGTTTTTCCGCCAATGCCTGCACCGGTCTTTATATAATGTTCTTTGGCTTCTAATTGCAACGTAGTATCAGGTGCTGCAACATAAAAAAAAGTGAGAGTGTCAACAGCAAGGTTTCCTTCATATCCGTTCATAGCAATTTTTACCGGAAATGTTTGTGCGCTATTTTTTGCAGTAACGAACATTATAAAGAGTATAGATAGTGCAAGAGATAATTTGTTTTTCATTGTGGTAGTTTTAAAATGTGCTAAGCTGTTTTTGATTTATGATTCAAAGATATTTTTTTAAACAAAACATATTAGCGTGTGCTTGATTTGTAAGAAGCAGTTTAATTTGATTATTCCTTAGTTAAGGTTGCAGTCAATTGTCATGGTCAATTTCACGATCAATTGCCACAGCCAATTGCCACGGCCAATTTCCACGGGCTTTAGGCCGTGGAAAATATAACTCCACCAACACGGCTTTAGCCGAATAACAAACAATACTTATTTCTGCTAAAGCCAAGAATTGAATTAGATTTTTTAACCGCGAGCTAAAACTCGTGGCAATTGACGCATTACAATTGGCTCGAGGCAATTAACTTTGGCGAATAAACTTTCATAACTCAAATAATTTTCTTTACTTGCGGTTTCTAATATCAAAACAAAATGAAAAATTTTTATTCATTGATTTTATGTTGTGCTGTTTGTATAGCAGCAACCAAATCCTTAGCACAAGTAAGCGGCTGCACCGATCCACAGGCAAACAACTACAATGCATCGGCAACTGTAAATAACGGTTCGTGTACTTACAACGTAACCAATCTTGCTTTAACCGATAAAACAGCATTAAGTACTCCATTGATAGACGAAACATCAGGTGTTGAATTTTTATCAAATAAACTTTGGACGTTTAACGATTCGGGAAATCCCAATGCTATTTACAGAGTTGACACTGCATCTAATACAGTTTATCAAACCGTTACTATCAGCAATGCTACCAATACCGATTGGGAGGACATGACTTCGAACAACGATTATTTATTTATTGGTGATTTTGGAAACAACAATGGCAACAGGCAGAATTTAAAAATTTACAGAATTAATAAAAACAATTTGCCGGTGGGCGCAACAACAGCAACTGCAGAGGTAATTAACTTTTCTTTTTCCGATCAAACTTCTTTTCCGTCTTTACCCAACAATAATAATTTTGATTGCGAGTCGATGATTTTTTATAATGATTCCATTCACTTGTTCAGTAAAAACTGGGTTGATTTACAAACAAGACATTATGTGTTGCCAAATGTACCCGGCACGCATGTGGCGCAGTATCGCGAAACATTAAATGCAGGCTATTTGGTTACCGGTGCATCGGTGCAAAAGGGTGGGGTAATAGCTTTGGTTGGTTATAACAATTCTGGTAGCGGCCCCATTTATGTGTATATGTTGTATGACCATAAAAATAGTTTTTTCTTTAGTGGAAACAAGAGAAAATTTAATATGGGAGATAAAGCAACCTACGGACAGATGGAAGGGGTGGACTTTTTTAATGCTGCGTATGCATACGTATCAAATGAAAAATACACCAGCGGGTCAACCATATTTCCAAGGTTAAGAACGTTTAATCTTGCTCCATATTTGCCAAATGCATTTGTATATCCTAAACCAAAATCACAGTTTGTTGCCAATACAACTTCTGTATGTGCTAACGCATCAATAACATTTACCGACCAAAGCGAAAACGACCCAACAACCTGGCTGTGGAGTTTTCCGGGAGGCACTCCTTCAAGTTCAACTTCTCAAAATCCTGTAGTGCAATATGCTGTTGCAGGAACATATAATGTAACATTGGTTGCAAGCAACGCAACAGGAAATGATACGCTTATAAAAACAAGTTATGTTACTGTAAATGCAAAACCGACACCTTCAATTACTGGTGCTACAACATTTTGTTTGGGCGTTACTTCCACATTAAATGCAGGCATTGGATATAGTAGTTACCTATGGTCAACCGGTGCAACAACGCAAACTATTACTGTAAGCACATCAGGAGTTTTTTCTGTTACAGTTACCAATTCTAATGGCTGTTCTGGAACAACTTCTGTTACCACAACAGTAAATTCATTACCTACTGTAACTGCAAATAATGTCAGCGGCTGTGCAGGAAGTTCTATTGTATTAGGCGGAACACCAGCCGGAGGCACATGGAGTGTTGCAAATCCATATTCCGGACCGAGCACAACATATACGCATACATATACAGATGGTAATGGTTGCACCAACACAAGTGCTGCTGCAAACATTACAGTAAACCCCAATCCAACACCTACCATAAGCGGAGCGCTTACATTTTGCGGCAATACTTCAACAACATTAGATGCAGGGGCTGGCTACGCGTCTTATTTATGGAACACAACAGAAGCAACACAAACAATCAGTGTAAGCAATTCTAATACATACTCTGTTACTGTTACCAATGGAAACGGGTGTACCGGCAGCACATCAGTTACAACTAACGCACTAGGAACACCTGTTCCCACAATAATAGGTGCACTATCATTTTGCGCAGGAGGTTCAACAGTGCTTACAGAAGTTAGTGGCTGGCAATCCTACTTATGGTCAACCGGAGCTACTACACCATCAATAACAGTAACTACAGCGGGCACATTTTCTGTAGTTGTTACAGATGTAAATGGATGCACCGGGATAGAATTTGTAACAACAACAATAAAACCCTTACCCACCGCCACCACATCACCAAGCGGCACAGTAAATACATGTAATACTTCGCAACTTTTAACAGCAGGCAATGGAGTGGGGTATTCATATCAATGGAGATTAGCAGGAAGTAACATAGGTGGTGCAACAAACCAATCGTACAATGCAATATCAAGTGGAAATTATGATGTGGTAGTTACAGAGTCAAGTTGCTCTTCAACATCAGCTGGAATTATTTTAACGCTTGGTACAGGAGCAGCAGCAGACATCACCGGCCCCACAAGCTTTTGTGCTGGCAGTGCAATAACCCTTATTGCAAATACCGGAGCAGGAATTACTTACCAATGGTACAAAAACTCAGTTGCACAAAGCGGAGCAACATCTTCAACATATTTAATTGGAAGTGCAGGTACATATTATGTTGTTGAAACAAGCACATGCGGCACAGCCACCAGCAACAGTTTAGTTGTAACACAAATAAACAACCCCAACCCAACAATGAGTTACACAACGCCAACAACATTTTGCAGTCCGGGCACCATCACATTTACAGCAAATACTTTTGCAGGAGTAACCTATCAGTGGCAAAAAAATTCAAATAATATTGTTGGAGCAACCAATCAAACTTACACGGCAACAACAAACGGAAAATACAGAGTAAAAGAAACAGCAAACGGATGCACCAAGCAAGGACAAGATGTTCAAATAACAACAGCAACAAGTGTAAGTGCAGTAATAGCAGCCAATGGCCCCACAAGTTTTTGTACAGGAGGAAGTGTGGTGCTAAGCGAAACAAATAACATACCCGGTTACAGTTACCAGTGGAAAAACAACGGAACAAATATTTCTGGTGCAACACTGAGCAGCTACATTGCAACCACATCAGGCAGCTACACATGTTACGTTAGTGCAAGCTGTGGCAACGCAACATCAAATGCAATTGTAGTTTCCACAGGTGGGATAGTTGCATTGGTTAATCCAACAGGCACAGTAAACGTTTGCAATGGAGCAAATGTAGCCATGAGTGCCAATACCGGAACAGGATATGTTTACCAGTGGAAACTAAACGGAACAAACATAAGCGGGGCGACAAATGCAAACTATACAACCACAGCAGCAGGAAATTACACAGTAGCCATTACATCACCATGTGGTAATGCAACATCGGTTACAACCACTGTTGTAATAACAGCACTTACTGCCACAGCATCACCATTATCAACTACAATATGTAACGGAAGCGCGGTAACATTTACAGCAAACACAGGATACAACTATACTTACCAGTGGTACAGGGCAGGAATTGCAATAGCAGGAGCAACATCAAGCACACATGCAAACTCAACAGCAGGAAATTACACCGTAGCGATAACGCAAGGCGGAGTGTGCAGTGCAACCTCAAATATTGCTGCACTAACTGTAACCAGCAACCCAAACCCCACAGTAACACTAAGCGGCCCAACGACATTTTGTGCAGGACAAAGTGTAACCATAACAGCTAACACTTTTGCAGGAATAACATATCAGTGGATAAAAGGCAGCACTAACATTGCAGGAGCAACAAATCAAAGTTACACAGCCACAACAGCCGGTCAATACAATGTAAAAGAAACTGCAAGCGGATGTACTAAGCAAATGGGCGTGCCGGTGGTGGTAACCGTTAATTGCAGAGAAGCAGAAAATGAGTCAGCAGCAGGCAGTATCCGGTTGGCTGTAATTCCTAATCCATTTACGAGTGAGTTTGAAGTTAGAGGTTTGAAGTTAGAGGTTGGTGATAGGATTGAAATGGTGGAGGTACTTGGAAAAATAGTTTATAATGAAACGATAACAAAAGCCTCCCCTTTGGGGAGGTTGGTGGGGCTTTCAAGCTTTCCATCAGGAATTTATTTTTTGCAAGTAATTACATCTACTGAAAAGAAAACTATTAAGGTGGTGAAGAAATAACACCAAACTATGTTGCGAAATATTACTTGTGCCACTACTGTGAGTCGTGGCACGAGTTTTTACGCTGTACCTTTTCTGTTAACTTTGTGCCTTATTTTACAACGATATGAACTTATCAGAACAGGAAATTATCCGCAGAGAAAAACTTAAAGAACTTGAACAACTTGGCATCAACCCATATCCTGCCGAGTTATTCGAAGTGAACACTTCATCAGTTGCAATACTTTCTGGGTTTGAAAAAAATCCCGATGCATATAAAGAAATAACTTTTGCAGGAAGATTAATGAGCGTGCGCGATATGGGCAAAGCTGCATTTGCGGTATTGCAGGACAGTGTTGGAAAAATTCAGATATACGTAAAGCGCGATGAAATTTGTAAAGGCGAAGACAAAACTTTGTACGATGCAGTTTGGAAAAAAATGCTTGACATAGGCGATATTATTGGTGTTAAAGGATATGTTTTTAAAACCAAAATGGGAGAAATTTCTATTCACGTTAGTGAACTAAAACTGTTATGCAAATCGTTAAAACCACTGCCAATTGTAAAAGAAAAAGACGGAGAAACATTTGATGCCGTTAGCGATCCCGATTTGCGCTACCGCCAGCGATATGTTGATTTGATAATTAATCCACAGGTAAAAAGTATATTTAGGCAACGTACTCAAATTGTAAATACGATGCGCACGTATTTAAACGAGCGCGGTTATCTTGAAGTTGAAACTCCCATACTTCAACCCTTGTATGGTGGCGCTGCTGCACGTCCGTTTAAAACGCACCACAACACCCTTGATATGACGTTGTATTTGCGCATTGCAAATGAGTTGTATTTAAAGCGCCTTATTGTTGGAGGTTATGATGGCGTATACGAATTTTCAAAAGACTTTCGTAATGAAGGAATGAGCCGTTTTCATAATCCTGAGTTTACACAAATTGAGTTGTATGTTGCTTACAAAGATTACGAGTGGATGATGAACCTTGTGGAGGAAATGGTTGAGAAAGTGGCAATGGACTTGCATGGAACCACAGAGGTGAACGTGGGTGAGCATAAAATTAATTTTAAAAGACCATGGAAACGAATGACGATGTATGAGGCAATTCAACATTTTACAAAAGTTGACATTAGCAACATGACTGAAGAAGAAATGCGTACTGCAGCAAAAGAAATGGGAATTCATGTGGACATAAAACTTGGACGTGGGAAAATTATTGATGAAATTTTTGGAGAAAAGTGCGAACCGTTTTTAATACAGCCAACATTTATTACTGATTATCCTGTGGAGATGAGCCCTCTTGCAAAAAAACATCGCAGTAAGGCCGGATTAGTAGAACGCTTTGAAGCAATATGCAATGGCAAAGAAATGTGCAATGCGTTTTCTGAATTAAACGACCCAATTGACCAACGTAAACGTTTTGAAGAGCAATTGGAATTAGGTTTGCGTGGTGATGAAGAAGCTATGCAACTTGACGAAGATTTTCTTAGAGCAATTGAATATGGAATGCCCCCAACGGCAGGGCTGGGCATTGGCATTGATAGACTTGCAATGATGATGACAAACTCAAACTCAATACAGGATGTTTTGTTCTTTCCTCAAATGCGACCTGAGCGAAAGGCTGATGATGAGAAGGCGCTCTTATAAGTTCTTTCAAAAAATACAAGTTACTTTAGTAGAAGTAATTCTCAGGAACATTTAATTAATTATTTTTGATTCATGCTTGCAAGGTGGCAAAAGTTTATTTCTATATTTTTTTTACTGGCATTTTTATTTCCAATTGCCACTGAAATTGCTCATCGTTTTCATCACCAAAACGACAGCCACTGCACCGAGCACAACATCCTTCATTACCACGAAATGGAACACCATTGTTCTGTTTGCGATTTTGTTATAGTCGCTGCTGATACGTCTGCCTTTGTTGCCTTGGTAGCATTTGATATTGGAGTTGAAAATCAAATTTTATCTTTTTTAAAAACATATTTTTTTGAACAAAAAAGGTTCAGTTTTTCGCTAAGAGCACCTCCTGTTATTTACTGATTTTTTTAATTGCATTTCAATTTTATGCACCAGGCGGCACACCAATGCAAGTAGGTGCTTTATCAGTTAATAACCTAATTATTTATAAATAATGAAAAAGATAATTCTTTTTGCCGCTGTATTTATAGCGGCAATTGCAAGCAATAATGTAACAGCAAAGGCAATACTAACGGGAAAAATTACGGATGCAAAAACAGGGCTACCTATTCCCGGTGTTTCGGTTTATTTTCCTGATTTAAAAACAGGCACAACGTCAACTATGGATGGAATTTACCGGATTGAAAATCTACCTCAAACAACCGTTACTGTTCACGTAAGTTTTATCGGTTACAAAACCATTATTCAGCAAATAGATTTAAAAACCATATCCGAAAAAAATTTTGAGATGGAAGCAACCGTGGCTGAATTAAATCAGGTGGTTGTTACAGACCTTTCACATTCAACCGAAAAAAACAAAACACCTACTCCAATTACAACTATCACACCAATACAACTGCGACAAATTTCAGCTACAAATATTATTAATGCCCTTGCATCGCAACCCGGCATTTCAGAACTTACAACAGGCGCAGGAATTTCAAAACCGGTAATACGAGGTTTGGGTTACAACCGTGTGGTGGTGGTTAATGACGGTATCAGGCAGGAAGGCCAGCAATGGGGCGATGAACACGGAATTGAAATTGACGAATACAGTGTTAACCGTGTTGAAATTTTAAAAGGCCCTGCAAGTTTAGCGTACGGAAGCGATGCAATGGCAGGTGTGATAAATATGCTTAGTGCCCCAACCTTGCCGCAAGGAAAAATAGCCGGCAGCGCAATCGTAAATTATCAAACCAACAATGGACTTATTGGCGCCTCATTGAATGTTGCCGGAAATCAAAAGGGTTTTATATGGGACATTCGGTATTCAAACAAAAGCGCTCATGCGTTTAAAAATAGATATGACGGATATGTGTTTAACTCATCTTTTAAAGAAAATTCAATTGGCGGAATTTTTGGCTTAAACAAATCGTGGGGCTATGTTCACATGCACGTTAGTGCATACCTCCTGCAGCCGGGAATAATTGAGGGCGACAGAGACAGTGCTACCGGGAAATTTTTAAAACCTGTTGCAGAAAACGACACAACCGAAGACGAGATTATTGCAACCCAAAGCGATTTTACTTCATACAAAAACGGTATTCCTTTTCAGGATATTTTTCACTACAAGGCTGTTGTGAACAACAGTTTTATTTTACGTAATGGGAGTTTAAAAACAATTTTTGGTTGGCAACAAAATCGCAGAAAAGAATTTGCTAATGTGCTTAACAAAAATGAGTACGAACTTTACTTTTATACCAATACATACACCTATGATGTTCGATACCTGTTTCCTGAAAAAAAGAAATATAATTTTTCGGTTGGCGCTAATGGCATGTTGCAGCATACTCAAAATAAAGGAGTTGAATTTTTAATTCCCGATTACAATTTATTTGACGCAGGAGTATTTGCTATTGCATCTAAATCATTTAACAAAATTTTTTTTAGTACGGGCATTCGTTATGATTTGCGGAATACAAAAGGAAACGAACTTTGGCTTAATTCGGATGACAAAAAAACCAATGAACCGGATTCATTATCCACAAAATTGTTTCAGCTATTTGATTTGAATTACAGCGGCATATCAGGCAGCGTTGGGGCATCGTACCCAATAAGCAAAACTGTCTTTACCAAGCTAAATATTTCTAAAGGATTTCGAGCACCAAACATTGCAGAGCTTGCGTCAAACGGAGTGCACGAGGGGACGGTGAATTACGAAACCGGAAATTTAAAACTTAAAGCCGAAAGCAGTTTACAGTTTGATTTTGCACTTGGCTTAAATACCGACCATGTAACGGCTGAAACCAACTTGTTTTACAACAGCATTAATAATTATATCTATACGCAAAAACTAAGCAGTACAAATGGTGGCGATTCTATAACCAATGAATACAGCACATATAAGTTTAATGCAGGCGATGCAAGCATTTATGGTGGAGAAATTTCTTTTGATATTCATCCACATCCACTCGACTGGTTACATTTAGAAAATAGTTTTTCGTATGTGCGTTCAATTCAAAAAAAACAACCTGACTCGCTAAGGTATCTTCCTTTTGCCCCCGCCCCAAAACTTATATCAGAAATAAAAGCCGATATACGCAAGCTTGGCAGGCACCTTGTAAATGCTTATGTAAAGGTGGCTGTCGAAAATTATTTTAAAAAGAAAAATGTACGCACAGCATTTGATACCGAAACAGCCACGCCCGGCTATACACTTTTTAATTTTGGTTGTGGTGCTGATGTGGTTGTAAAATCAAAAAAAAGTTGTTCGGTATTTGTTTCTATAAACAATGTCACTGATGTAGCATACCAAAGTCACTTAAGCAGATTAAAATATACTGCCCCTAACAATGCCACCGGCCGCAGAGGTATTTATAACATGGGACGAAACATTTCAATTAAAATTATTGTTCCTGTTGGCATAAAAAACTAACCGTGCACTACCTCTCATTTTTTACCTTTGAAGCCAATAACTTTATCATCGTTAGTCTTTAGCAGCAAGTGTCCATAAAGCAAGCAACCATATTAAATCAAGGAGCTGATAAAACGCAAACGGTTTTATTTACCGACCTTGGGATTATTGATTACAACCAAGCATGGCAACTGCAGGAAGTTTTATTACAAAAAATTATTTTGGAGAAAAAAACTTTAGACTTTAAACTTCATAGCTTAAACCACCTTCTCCTCTGCGAACACCCACATGTTTATACACTTGGCAAAAGCGGTAAGCAGGATAATTTGCTTATTAACGAAAACCAATTAAGCCAAAATCAGGCAACGTTTTATAAAATAAACCGTGGTGGCGATATTACCTATCACGGCCCGGGACAAGTTGTTGGCTACCCCATTTTAAATCTTGATTTATTTTTTAATGACATACATAAATACATGCGCTGCCTCGAAGAAATTATTATTCGCACACTGGCCGAGTATAATTTAAAAGGTGAGCGAATTGAAAAACTTACCGGTGTGTGGCTGGATGCGGGTAAACCATCGGTACGAAAAATTTGCGCCTTTGGTGTGCGCTGCAGTCGCTGGGTAACCATGCATGGCTGGGCGCTTAATGTAAATACCGACTTAAATTATTTTAACAACATAGTTCCCTGCGGAATTTCTGACAAAGCAGTTACATCCATGCAAAAAGAATTAGGTAAAGTGATTGACATAAATGAAGTAAAACAAAAACTAAAAAAACACTTTGCTGATGTGTTTGGTGTTTTGTTTGATGAAATTTCTTATGAGTCATTGCTGTTAAAAAACAATCCTTCCTCTTTACAAAACACCCATTGATTTTTTTAACTTCGTATTAAATTATCAGGGCTTATGCTGCGTAAATTTTTAAAAGGAATTGCCATTATTTTTTCGCTGGCCACCATATATTTAATTGCCAATAACAAGTTGTATTACTACAAAGCGTTAATTTATAATTACGTAAATATTGATGATTTGGATTTGTTTGCAACCAACGTTATTGCCACAGAAAATCCACAAGACTGGAAAATTTCTTCTCAATACAACAAAAAAAAATTGCCCGAGCGATTAACAAAGCAGTTGACAGATTATAAGTCAGTAGCTTTTTTAATTATTAAAAACGATTCAATATGGCACGAACAATATTGGGACGGTTACGCAGATTCTTCTTTGTCCAATTCGTTTTCGATGGCAAAAAGTGTGGTGAGCATTTTAATTGGCATTGCCATTGGCGAAGGAAAAATTAAAAGCATTGACCAACCGGTTGCTGATTTTATTCCCGAGTTTAAAGTTGAGGGAAAAAATAAAATAACGATTAAACATTTGTTGATGATGAGTTCGGGGCTTGATTGGAACGAAGGTTATTCATCGCTTACATCGCAAGTTACAGAGGCTTACTATGGAAAAGATTTATACCGGCAGGTTACTTCGCTTGCCGCAATTGAAGAGCCCGGAAAACTTTGGAATTACCGCAGTTGCGATACTGAATTGCTTGGAATTGTTTTAACCAAAGCCACCGGAATGTCGCTTTCTAAATACGCATCAGAAAAATTATGGAAACCCATGGGTGCAAATCACGCTGCGCAATGGAGCCTTGATCATGAAAACGGGTATGAAAAAGCATACTGCTGTTATTACAGCAACGCGCGCGACTTTGCCCGCTTTGGAAAATTGTATTTGCAAAAAGGAAACTGGAATGGCAAACAAATTGCGGACTCGGCTTATGTTAGTGCAAGCACCACCGGCAATATGCTTATAGATGCCGAAACAAAACAAGTTGTAAAGCATTACGGCTACCAATGGTGGATTACCCAATACAATAACCACCACATATTTTACATGCGCGGAATTTTGGGCCAGTATGTAATTGTAGTTCCTGATAAAAATTTAATTATCGTTCGATTAGGAAAAGTGCGCAGCACCGATGAGAATGGAAAAGCAAACGATTATCCCATATTTATTGAAGAAGTAATTAAAATGTTTGAGGTTTGAGGTTGAAAAAAACTATTCATACTTGCTTCAAACCACAAACCTCAAACCACAAAAAACAATGCTCAAAGATATCCCCCAATTTAAAGTAGAAGATGTGGCACTTGCTGTTTCGCGTACGCGCAACAGGGATGGCAATGAAGAATGGAGTGTGTATATCATAAATATGAAAGATGTTGCCATCAAGGGTGTGCTTGTAACCTCAAAAGGATATGGAATGAAAGACGGGGAAAAAGTAAACACATCGGTGCTGCGTCACTTTTTCGAAAGCATTGCTGCCAAAAGTTTTGAAAAGGTAGAGCCAATTATAGAAAATGTTTTTGGTTTGAATAACGAGTACTGGGTAAGTTTTTATGTGGGCACGGATATTTACGATAAAAAATATTTGTTTTTGCCCGACTCGATAAACGAAGATTTTTTTACATACATACCTGTTTTGGAAAAAGAAGGGGTGATGATAAAATAGAGGTTAGGATACAGGGGTTAGGATTTAGTGGAATAAAAAAATATGCAAACGATTTTAGTTTCAACCGATAAAAGCAAACTTGATATTGCTTTTATACATGATTATCTTTCTAACCGTTCGTATTGGGCTAAGGGACGAACCATTGAACAGGTAAAGGCAACTATTGAACATAGCGTTTGTTTCGGAATTTTTATTGGAGAAAAGCAAATTGGCTTTGCCCGTGTGCTTACCGATTACACCGTATTTGCTTATTTATTTGATGTTTTTATTGACGAGCAGCATCGGGGAAATGGCTATTCAATTATTTTACTGGATTATATTTTTAGCTACCCGCCATTTAAAAATATTAAAGGATGGAAACTAAAAACTACAGATGCCACTAAATTGTACCAGCGCTATGGATTTAAAATTATTGCCGACCCTGAAAAGATGATGGAAAAAGCGGGTTGAAATAAAAAAGCCACCTCAATTTTGAAGCGGCTTTTAAAAAAATGTTGGGTTGGTTTATTTCTTAACTATAATTCGTTTGGTAAGTTGCTGGTAATTTGATTTAACTTTTATAATATAAATGCCCTCTGGTAAATCGTTTAATGACACAAGGGTTTTTCCGTTAAGTTGAATAAAGTCAAGTTTTTTAACTTCTTTGCCAATCATGTTAATTACGGAAATAACAATGTGATTTTTTCCTACGCCCGCTTCTTCAACAAAAATATTTCCACTGCTCATGGTTGGGTATACGGTTAATGGGTTAACTCCGTCTATTTGCTGAACACCAACCGGCCCGTTTGAAATAAAAATATCATCAATGCCTGCATTGTAACCGGCTGAGTCTTTTTCATACATAAATTTTACCTGCACATCGGATGATGATAAAGGAAGTGTAATGGTGGTGGCAGATGATGAAATGGGGTTTATGCTTTGCACCAAATTCCAAGTGCTGCCGTTTGGGGATGCGTATACATGAAATGTATTGTATGGATTAGCGGTTCCGTTTCCTTTTAAATAAAACTGCACTTGAGAAGCGTTGCTGAAAGTGGGTGTAATTATGGTGGCGGAATCAATTGAAAATTTATACGCTGGACATGTAACACCGCAGTTTCCGGCTGTGGTATAGTAGGTTTTAAAACTTCCGGTATCGTTGTTTGATATGTACCATCCGGATGCTATGCTTGGCAGGGTGCCATCATATCCTGTAAAGTCGTATTGCACCAAAACCTGTGCTTTTGAAAATAAAAAGATGGTAAGTAAACTTAATGTGAGTAGGTGTTTCTTCATTCTAGTTTTTTATTATCTGTGTTACTGTTTTGCTCTAACAAAAGTAGTTAAATTTAATGTATAGTTGCAAGGGTAAATGATTATTTATTGTTAAAATCATTCATGGTTTTTGTAATGCCATGGGCGATAAAACTTAGTACAAGATCGCAGGATTGTTGCAGTCGTTCGGGCATTGTTTTTAGTTCATCGGCTGTCCATTTTCCTAGTACATAGTTTACCTGTTGTCCTTTTCCAAAATCGTTGCCTACGCCAAAGCGCATGCGGGCATAGTCGGTGGCAGCAAGGCTTTCGGCAATGCTTTTTAATCCGTTGTGTCCGCCATCGCTTCCTTTGGCACGTAGGCGAATGGTTCCAAATGGCAGTGCTATGTCATCGGTTACAACCAGTAAATTTTGCTTTGGAATGTTGTGGGCTTGCAGCCAATAGTTAACTGCTTTGCCGCTAAGGTTCATATAGGTGGTGGGTTTTATCATAAAAATTGTTTTCGCGCGAAAGCGAAATTCAGCTACATAAGCATGGCGGCTGCTGGTAAATGTTACTTCTTTTTTTTGGGCAATAAAATCTACCACACCAAAGCCAATGTTATGGCGAGTATCGGCATATTCGGCACCTATGTTTCCTAATCCTGCAATTAAAAATTTCATCTTTGACGTAGTTTCACCAGTGGTGGAGATGATTTGTTGGGGCTTTTAACTAAAAAGGCTGAATACAATTTGCATTCAGCCTTTATGGGTTTGTTTTTTAAAATTTATTTAGCGGGTTTTGCTTTTGCGTCAGCGGCTGCGGGTTTGGCACCGGCAGCGGGGGCAGCGCCTGCAGCAGCAGGGGCGGCAGCGCCTTCGGCACCTGCAGCAGGAGCAGCGGCTGCAGCGGCAGGAGCTTCTTCAACCACGGCACGTGTAACACGCACGCATACTATGATGTTGTTTTTTGAATCAAGAAATGTAACGCCTTCTCTGGATACATCGCCCACGCGGATGGAGCCACCAATTTTTAATGCGGTTACGTCCAGCTCAACATCATCGGGCAGGTGGGCTGGCAATGCTTTTACTTGCAGCTTGCGCAGCTTTTGAATTAGTTTTCCGCCTTCGCGTACGCCTTCGGCACTTCCTTTTATTTTTACAGGTACATGCATCACTACAGGTTTGTCATCAAACACCTGCTGAAAGTCTATGTGCAGTATGCTGTCGTTTACAGGGTGAAACTGTATTTCGCGCATTACGGCATTGTACTGTGCACCATCAACGTCTATGTTAACGATGTATACATTGGGTGTATAAACCAAATGACGAAAATCCAGTGCCGGTGCCTGGAAGTGTACGTTTTCTTTACCACCGTATAACACGCATGGTACTTTACCATCGGTCCTGAGTTTTTTTAACCCGGATTTAGAGTGACCTACTCTTTTGGTACCTTTAATTGATAATGTGTTCATTTTAATTATTTATTGTTTGTTTTATGTATTTACGATTTTACAAATAGGTTGCTGATAGAGTTGTACTCAAACACTCTTCGGATGGCATACGAAAACAATTCGGCTGATGATAGCTGAACTATTTTGTTTGATTTTTTTCGAAGCGGTATGGAGTCGGTAACTATCAGCTCGGTAAGTTGTGATGTTTCTATACGCTCATAAGCCTGGCCCGACAGTACTGCGTGTGTGCAAAAAGCGCGTACGGTGGCAGCGCCTTTTTCCATCAGTAATGCGGCTGCTTTGGTTAGTGTGCCGGCAGTGTCGCAAATGTCATCCACAAGTATTACATCTTTTCCAACAACATCACCAATTACTGTCATGCTATCTATTTCGTTGGCACGTTTGCGGTGCTTATCGCAAATGGCCATTTCGGCATTAAAGTATTTGGCATACTCGCGTGCGCGGTGTACGCCACCCATATCAGGCGCTGCAATTAATAAATTGGGCAGGTTTAATTTTTTTATGTACGGAACAAATATGCTTGAGGCATCCAAATGATCAACCGGTACATCAAAAAAGCCTTGTATTTGCGGTGCGTGCAAATCCATGGTCATTATGCGGGTAACCCCGGCAGCTGTTAACAGATTGGCAACTAATTTAGATGCAATGGCAACTCTAGGTTTGTCTTTACGGTCGCTGCGGGCATAGCCAAAATAAGGTATTACGGCTGTAATGTAATGGGCCGATGCACGCTTAGCGGCATCTATTAACAGCAAAAGCTCAAATAAATTATCGCTGGGCGAAAAGGTTGATTGTATAATAAAAACGTCACAGCCTCTAACCGTTTCGTCAAACGAAGGCGAAAACTCGCCATCGCTAAAGCGGTTTACGGTTACCTCGCCCAAAGGCAAACCGTAACACAGTGCAATGTTATCTGCCAGGTAGCGCGTAGCCGAACCCGAAAATATTTTTACGTCTCTTGCCATGATTATTTTAAGGGGACGCAAAGAAAAGAAAAAAAGCCTTGTGAGCAAATAGTTTACGCCCATGTAAATGGGGGTAACATAAAACAATAAGCCACAACCAAAAGCCACAACTATATTAGATGTTTTTTTCTCAAAAAAACCAGCCCTCTTATCAAAAGTCCTCAAAAAAGGCAGTTTGGGGCCATTTTTTTGTTAAAAACGGGCGTTGGGGGGTTAAAACGCTGGCCGACTAACTTATTTTGCTGGCGCAGAAACTTATTTGACCAGCAAACTAACCTATTTCACTGGCGCAGAAACTTATTTGACCAGCAAACTAACTTATTTCGCTGGCGCAGAAACTTATTTGACCAGCAAACTAACCTATTTCACTGGCGCAGAAACTTATTTGACCAGCAAACTAACTTATTTCGCTGGCACAGAAACTTATTTGGCCAGCAAACTAACCTATTTCGCTGGCACAGAAAGTTACTTGACCGGAAAAGCTGTGGGTGTAAAACCAACTGTACCTTTTAAAAATCATGGTATCGGTTGGTTAATGCCGTTCGTATGCCAATAAAAAACCACTGCGTGTTGGCCACAGCCTTTTCATTCGACAGCCTGCGGTAAATCATCCCCACATCAAACAAAAAATTATACGATGGGTTAATCAGGTATGAAAGTCTTACCTCAGCAAAAATCAAATTGCTTTGCAAACCCTGCCCCACACGGTTGCCGTATTCCATTGCAAACGCATCAGTACTTTTATAAATATCACCACCAAGGTTGGCGGCACTTGTATCGGTTCCGGTAAGCGCATACATGCCTTCAATTTTTAAAAGATAATTTTTGTACCTGTAATTTAATACCGAAACCGACTCGTAAAAATTGCTGCCAAGCGGATGAGCAAGCGCCTGATTAAAGTGCGCATAATTGGTTTGTGTGCTTCGGTGGGCATACATAAACGGGCGCACATAATTAAACTCTGTCATTACATCCAAATCTTTAACAAACAAGTCGAACGTTTTTACACCCACCTGCAAAGCCTGTTTGTTGGCATACCATCCTTTGCCACTCTGCACTTCTTTTAGCTTAAACTCATCCATCATAAACTGTGAGTAAAAAATATGCTTGGGTGTAATTTTTATTTTAAGATTAAAACCCAAAACAACATTGTCGGGCGAGTTAAGCGAAAACTCAACAGGCCTGAAAAAAATAAAAGGGTTGATGTAATTGATATCAAAACTTTGCGCACGCGATGAGTCCGATTTCCAGATAACTCCTTCTAAAATTCCAAACGATGCAAACCGCCCAATATTAATATCAAGGTAATGAAATGAAGCATATTTCTTTTTAAACACCACCTCGTCAGGTGCCGGAAACTGCAAATCCTGCATTACGGCATACAGGTTCATGTACCGCACAGGCCCGGCAGTGGTTGATAGTTTAAGAAAAGGATAGGTGTTGGCATTATCCGAAAGCAAAAGCGAGCGATAACCATCGCCAATAAAATTTTTATCCTGCCCAAATTGAAAATTAAAATGCTTGTTAAGATTATAAGCTATGGTGCCTGTAACGTTTGAATAATCAAACCCGGTTTGCTTAAATGTTTTGATGCGCCCTTCTCCCGGAACCACATTGTATTTTGATACAAAGCTGTCTATATATGCCGGAAAGCGCGATTGGTTTTCAAAAAAAGTGGATGAAAACGAAAAGCGTTTACCTGCAGTACCATAAATCCATGCCCCGCGTGAGTTGGTATACAAGTTTTCGGAGTTGATAAATTCATTACCATATTTAAAGTCAAATAAAAAATTGGCGGCCACAGCAAAGTCATCATCTTTAAAACCAATCAAATTTTCCTTGCGCAATTTTCGGCCCAGCCGTGTATTATTAAACTTGTTGTTTCTTACAATGGGTGCGTTTAACGAATCAAGGTTTGAGCACTGCAATATTTCGGTGCTGCGATACGGCTTCATGCTGGTGTGCATTTTTGATTCGCGTGCGTTAAGAAATGGTTCGTAACGCAAATTCCATTCGCGGTTAAGAGGCAAAAAATAATCTTGTGCACCTGCAAAATTTGCCAATACAGAAAAAATGGAAAGAAAAAAAAATACCCTGTATTTAGAAGTCATAAAATAATTTTAGTGCTATTCAATTAATCCACATCGGTAACTCCGCCTGAAATTACAAACTTCATCATTTCTGTTCCCGAAGCATCTATCTTCTCAACATTTTCGGCTGGTACAATTACCAGTTGGCCGTTAAAGCCATACGAAAACGGCAAATACACTGCCATTTTATTTCCGCTAAGTCCAAGTTGTGTTAAGTCGTTTTGCGTAATAAATCCAATGCGCTGCACATTCGACTGTTTATTTACTGTTACCAACACGGGCTGGTTAAATCTTTTTTTTTCGCCAACAAATGCCTCAATCAAATCTTTTACCGAAGTATAAATTAATTTTAGCAGAGGTGTGCGCTCAAGCAGTCGTTCAACAAAAAGAAAAAACGGATTGGCAACAAGGTGCGATGCAAAGTATCCAAACAAAGTAATGCCTATGATGATGGTTAAAATGCCAAGCCCAGGCACATCTACATCAGCAAAACCGGGTATGTGAACAGGAACCTTAAACGGAAGCAGGTCATCAATCCATATAATTACTTTATAAATAACAATAAACGTTACTGTAATAGGAACAATAACCAACAGGCCCTGAAAGAAATAGTTAAGAAGCTTTTTCATTTTACAAATTGTGTAGTGCAAATATGAAAAAAGATTACGCTTATAAAATCAAGTAATGAAAGAAGTTATAATCACACAAAGTGAAAAAGTAAAATGCTGTTTAGCTGCTTTTTGATTTTCCAAAAACAAAATTCAACCCAAAGTTTAAGTGCACATTTTTCTTTTTGTGCGGATAAAATATTCCGGTAACATTGTCACTCATCATGTAATACTGCACACCGCTTCCGCTTAATACAAAACCAAGTCCTGCATTATTAAAGCTGCGGTTGTAAATAGAATAGTTAATTACAACATCAAACCATTTTGCCAGCCGGCCCCGGTAACCAATGCTTGTAGCCGGTGAAAAATATTTTTTTTGCCATTGATTAAAAAACAAAATGGAAAAGCTATGCTTTGTGTTAACATTGTATTGCGTACACAAATATGTTTTTACAGGCAATGATGTTTTATAGGTTGTGTGTACTGTATCAATATGTAACCCACCGGCAAGTGAATCTAAAAATTCGTTAAAGCGGTTGTCAATGTCGGTACTATCTTGTATAAAATAATTTAAATCAATGCCATTGTAATAAAACGAACTGTTGCCTGATGAGGTATAGTTGGTAACATCATTTTTCCACGTAATGCTGCCAATATCCAAAACGCTGGCCGAAAATTGCCAGTTGTTTTGTGTGTTATAATCAAAACCCAAATCAGCAGCTACACCATTATTACCATTTGACTTGCGGTAATTTTTAAACGAAGTGGTTTTTAAAATATCGCTGCCAAAGCCGCTTGTGTTTATTTCTATTTGAGGGGTTGCATAAATGGCATACGTTTCGCCCGAAGTTAAAATATCAACGGTTGATTTTACACTTTGAATATTTTGCAGTCCGTTTAAATATTTAATGCGTGCACCAAGCGACAATTTTTTGTTTACATCAACCGAAAAATTTAATCCGTACTCGCGGTAGTGCATGGCATTAAGCGCAAACGAAAGTGATTTTACTTCGCCAATAAACGGAGCGTTGCCATGAAGTATAAACTCCATCAGGTCTTTTGAATAATCAAACGTTACTTCTGCTTTTTCGGCAATTGAAATTCCAAGTGTTGTTTTTTTTATTTTAAATGCTGCCGAAAATAAATCGGTGTTAAATGAAACCGAAAGGCGATTGCTATTGCCAAGTTCGTTTAACATGTTTTCAAAATCAAAATACAATGAGTCGTTTTCATCATGCAATACCAAATCAGAATAAGCAAAGCCTGAGTTTGCATATTGAAAATTAAAGTTGCTTATGTAAGGCACACCAACACTTACTCCATACTGTTGCTTAAATGCCGGATTTAAAGCCGTGCTTTGCGAAAGCGAATTAAGCCTGTACAGCGAAAGTTGTTGTGCCGAAGAAATTTGAACAAAGAGAAAAAACGAAATAAGAATTGAATTTCGAATATTGAACAATTGAATATTTAATGTTGAAGTTGTTTTATTCATAGTTGTTCTTTTGTTTATAAAGTAATTTTCATTTTGGCTTTTGCGCCAATTGTAACATCAAGTTTATAGTAGTCGTAAATTTTTACATCGGTAGTTCCATTGTTTATTGTGGTGGCAGTAGCACGCACCAGCATTTTTTTAGTGTTATTAAGATGCAGAATTTTAACAGGGCTTAACTCAACATCTGTTGTTTTTGAAGTTGAATTAGACACATACCCCGTACTATTATTTACAGGCGCTGCAGCAAGTATTACCTGGCCGGGAACAAAAAGAGAATCGAGCAAATTATAATTTTCATCGGTAAAATAAACCTGCATTTCGGCATCAATAGGAAAACCATTGGTAACGGTTGAGTGAATCAACATGCTTTCAACGTTATCAATATTTTCAAACTTAAAATCAAACGTATCCTGAACACAAAAATCATTTGCTGTGCCGTACATGGGCAAATCCACTTCAAGGTTTAGCGCAAGCATGCTGGTGTCAATTACAAAATTGGTTTGCTGTGCGCCCGTTGGATTCGATAGCGCATCAATTTTATAAATAAGCATTTGTGGTTTTTGTGCAATGATGTTGTACACATCGCTGTTTTGTTTTGTAAGTGTAAACGATGTAGTTATGCTTTGCCCTATTTGATTTACCGTTGGAGAATTTACAGGCAGCGGGTTGGGAATGCCAAGATTTGATAGTGTAAAATTTCCGCTACTTGCATTGTATGCTTCAAAGCGTGTAATGTTTGCTCGTATGGGCAAGCCAAATGAATTATTTATTGTAAAAATCATTTGCGGATTTACAACCGTAAAACTTCCCATGCCGTATGCGTTTTCAAAAACCGACAAGGCAAGTGTGTCGCCTTCTGGTGCTAACTGCATTTGCCCAAAGTATCCAAACAGGTTTTTAAACTCAGGCTGATTTATATTGCAGTTAACAAACAATGCAGTGGCAGTGGTTGGCGCTGTGCCGGGCTGTGTAAGTGTAATGGTATAATTTATCCGCAACTGATTGTGCGTGGTGCCATTGTTTGTAAAGTCGGCTTTGTAACCTGTTAAATCAAACGATGCTGCCGGTGCACCCGGGTTGCCAACATTAAACGGAATACCGTTATTATAAACAATGGGAACCGTTTGGGTGGCTGCTATTCCGTTTTTCTTTAACGATGGAATAGAAATTTGCAACTGCCCGTTTTGTAAGAATTGAGAGTTTATGGCAATATCCAGCGTGCCTGATTTAAATTCCATCGAATCAAGACTGATATTTGCTCCATTGCTTACATCAATAATTTGCGAAGCACTAAACGAAACAGTGCCAACAGAGGTAAGTGTATTTATTTGTGTAGCCGTAAGCGCATAACTTTGATACGCGTTTTGCGATGGAATATCAATAAGCTCATCGGCACGTAATGAAAAAAGTTTGCCCTTATAAACCAGCGTGCAAAAATGATTGCTGTCAACCGTAATGGTTGAGTTGGGATGCTGCCCAAGTATATCGGCAAAGGTGAGTGATGAATAAACCAGCGGCACGGCTATCTCTGGTTTTATATGTGAGTCTTTTAGTTTATCGTAATCAAATTCGTCTTTAACACAACCGGCTAACAATACCATCATCAGCATCACATCAAAAAAATATTTTGGCTTTACTGTCATACATTAAAATTTTACATTTTATTGTACGCAGCGGTTGCCTTATAAGTGCCGTGCCATTGGGGTTATTGTTGCAGATGTAAGGTTTTTGGGAAAGATACCCGATAAAAAACCTAAACCAAAGTTTTTCGATTATGTAAATGGCATGGATTATTTTATTACTTTTCGGGTTAATTAACGTTCATTCACCATTTTAAAAAAGGAGGACAAAATGAATTTGTTCAGCAATCTTGATACGTGGAGCGATGAGCATCATCCACGTTTGTTAGACTACATCCGTGTTTTGCTGGGGCTTGTAATTTTGTTTAAAGGCATTTACTTTATAAGCCACACCGATGAGTTGCAAAGTATTTTATCGAAAAGTAAATTTCCGTGGGTAAGTTTTATCATTGCACATTATGTGGCACTGGCTCACTTGGCAGGAGGTTTACTAATTGCCGTTGGAATGTTTACCCGACTGGCTGTGGCATTTCAAATTCCCGTGCTGCTGGGCGCAGTAATTTTTATTAATTCCACCAAAGGATTTTTTTCAGAAAGCAGCGAGCTTGCATTTTCATTAATGGTATTGTGCCTGCTGGTGTTTTACTTTTTTTATGGTGCAGGATATATTTCGGTTGACCATACGTGGAGAAAAAAACCTGAACAGGTAAATTAAAGTTTTATTTCTTGTTACAACTATCCGTTCCAATTTATTATTGGGGCTTATAGTTTTTTTATTGATGTCACTGTTGTCCGATTAAAACTAAATTTTATGACGTTAAGATTCCTCATTTCATACGGAATGACAAAATATAATTGTTTTGCGGAGGAGGTTGGGCTTACTTTTGCGCTCTGCGCAAAAGTAAGCCCAACCTCCTCTTTGTTCACTCAGCATTAACTGTCATTCCGAATGAAATGAGGAATCTTTTTTAATTATGTCGGACAATAGTGAATTGACATGAACTTGAATTTACTAATCGTGGTTCCATTTGTATATTCGTATCGCCTTAAGAAAATTTGTTAATGATTGATACAGTAATTTTAAATAAAGCACGCAAGTACTGCACTTACCAGGAACGCAGCCAGCAGGAGTTGCGCGATAAACTATACGAGTGGGGTTTGCACAGGCGCGATGTGGAACAAGCCATTGCACAAATGGTGGAAGAAAATTTTTTAAACGAAGAGCGTTTTGCAATTGCCTATGCGGGAGGAAAATTCAGAGTAAAAAACTGGGGACGGGTAAAAATAAAAATTGCACTCAGGCAAAAAAAAGTTTCGGATTATTGCATACGCAAAGCGCTTAACCAAATTAACGATAGCGATTACCAAGCATGTTTAGAGAAAATAATTTTGGCGCAACAAAAAAAAGTGGCTGAAAAAAACCCGCTTAAAAAAAATTATAAAATAGCACAGTACGCTATTGGCCGTGGTTTTGAAGCGGATTTGGTGTGGGAAGTTTTGAGAGGAAATTAAAGAAAGTGATTTATATTATTTTTATACCACTAATTAAAATGCTGATGAAAAACTTTTACCTTACAATATTCACAAGTTTGATTTTAGTTTTAAATGTGGCCGCACAAAATTTTAAAACTATTTATGCAAACGAAACAAGTCACTTTAGCAATCACATTCCATACGTTGCTGGAGCCACAACAACGTTTTATACCATTAGCATTGATTCTTCGGCAATAAAACCAACCGGCAATGAGGTATATAATTTTGTTAGCCTGCACCCCTATCAAACATGGACATGTGATACTGCATCACGCTCTACTTGGATTGCACAAAAAATTTTTCAGGATAATAATGGGGCTGAATATTTTTTGAATCAACTAAACGATACGGAATTTATTTTGTAAGCATTGAATCCGAAAAATAGGTAAAGCCTGTAAAATTTTGCAAGCAATAATTCCTCTTTTCCTTAAAAGCGAAGGATAGCCATTTAATATTTGCAAAAGTTATTGCCACAGCATACTTTTGGTTGTACCTAAAACAAATAACCTTATTTTTTATGCGAAAGCGTAAAAGCCCTTTGCACTCATTTAAAGCTGCCGTTAACGATTATTTTTCCTTTACATCCTACGAACGCAAGTCTGCTTTTCTTTTGCTGACGTTTCTGGTGGTTTTATTAGCCGGTGTTTTTTTATTTCATTTTATCCCTCCTGAAACCGAAAAAAGCAATACCGCATTTTACCAGGCCATTGCACAATACAATGATTTAAAAAGGCGTGATTCTATTGAGACGGCAAAAAAAAATTTGGCTCTCATTGCCGATACAATTAAAGCCGACACGGTAAATGACTTGAAGTTTGAAAAAAAACTTTTTGCATTTAACCCCAATAATCTGCCTGACAGTATGTGGATGCAACTTGGGTTAACCGAAAAACAAATTGGTGTAATTAAAAATTACGAAGCCAAAGGCGGAAAATTTTTTTCAAAAGACGATGTAAAAAAAATGTATTGCATCACTCCACAAAACTATGCACAACTTGAGCCTTTTATTTCTATTCCTGAAACAAAAAAATATTTTATAAAGGACACAGCACAAATTTTTGCCAAAGAGAAAAAAGAAATTATACAAACAGAACTTGCCCCCGTTGATTTAAACACTGCCACTACCGAAGAGTTGAATGCTTTGCCCGCCATTGGAGAGTACAGGGCAAAATCAATTTTAAAGTATGGCGAAATGCTTGGCGGATATACTGACATTGTTCAGCTAAAGGAAGTAACGGGGGTAAGCGATTCGGTTTATGATGCAATAAAAAATTTTGTTATTATCCGTACAAAAAATATTCGCAAGCTAAACATCAATACACTTGACCCTATGCAGCTAAGGCATCCGTACATTACCGGTTCGCTGGCGCGGATAATAATTAACTACCGCAAAATGCATGGCGATTATGTTTCGGTGGCGGATATAAAAAAGCTGGGAATTGTTACCGAAGACCAGTATAAAAAATTAACCCCTTACCTTAACGTACAGTAAGATTTTTATCTTTGCCGACCTGAAAAAAGTATGCAGTAGGCAGTTTGTAGTAAGCAAATCAATAATAGCAAACCCAGATTCATAAATTCGAAAAAATTCGTTATCCGTACCTAAAAAAAGTAGCCAGTTTGCAGCAAACAATTTAACAAAAAAACAATTTAGCAATTCATATTTCCCATGGAATTTACCGTATCAGAAAGCCAGCAGTTAATTCAACAAACCGTAAAAAACTTTGCAGAAAAACACATCCGCCCCGACTTAATGGTGTGGGATGAGTCGCAGGAATTTCCT
Source organism: uncultured Flavobacteriaceae bacterium (assembly GCA_964432885.1). Lineage (GTDB taxonomy): Bacteria > Bacteroidota > Bacteroidia > AKYH767-A > OLB10 > CAYSPG01. The sequence goes on along the minus strand of CAYSPG010000004.1, from coordinate 124,433 downwards.
GTTGACGTTTTTAAAAAAATGGGCGAACTTGGGTTGATGGGAATTTTAGTACCCACTGAATATGGTGGTGCAGGGCTTGGCTACTATGAATATGTAACAGCTATTGTTGAAGTAGCGCGTGTGTGTGGCTCCATTGGATTATCGCTGGCAGCGCATAACTCGCTTTGCACAGGACACATTATGGCCTTTGGCAACGAAGCACAAAAGAAAAAATGGCTGCCAAAACTTGCAAGTGCCGAATGGATTGGTGCCTGGGGATTAACAGAAGCAAACACCGGCAGTGATGCTATGCGCATGCGCTGCGTTGCAAAACAAGATGGCGATTATTGGGTAATTAACGGTGCAAAAAACTGGATTACACATGGCAAGAGTGGCGATGTAGCTGTGGTGCTTGCGCGCACAGGCGAATTGTTAGACTCAAAAGGAATAACAGCTTTTGTGGTTGAGCGTGGCACCAAAGGTTTTAAAGCCGGAAAAAAAGAAAACAAACTGGGGATGCGTGCAAGTGAAACTGCCGAAATGATTTTTGAAGATTGCCGTGTGCATAAAGATAATGTGCTGGGCGAAGTGGGACAAGGCTTTATTCAATCAATGAAAATATTAGATGGCGGCAGAATTTCTATTGCTGCACTTGCACTTGGAATTGCAAAAGGCGCATTGGATGCATCTATAAAATATTCAAAAGAACGCGAACAGTTTGGGCAGCCGATTTCAAATTTTCAGGCAATAAGTTTTAAAATTGCCGACATGGCAACAAAAGTAGAAGCTGCCGAACTTTTAATTATGCAAGCTGCCGATTTAAAAAACCGTGGCGAAAAAGTTACCAAGCAATCAGCGTTTGCTAAATATTATGCATCCGAAGTTTCGGTGCAGGTATCAACTGAGGCTGTACAAATTTTTGGCGGCTATGGTTACACCAAAGATTTTCCGGTTGAAAAATTTTACCGCGACAGCAAACTGTGCACCATTGGCGAAGGTACTTCTGAAATTCAGAAGCTGGTAATTGCCCGGGAGATTTTGAAGTAAAAATCCATCATCGAATTGCAAATTTATTACGAATGTACAAATCGTAACGCGAGGACTATTAAATCACTTCTTTACAAAATTTATTTTTAAAAATACGAAACTATGTGTGCTATGTTTCTATGATTTCTATGTGTTAAATTTTTAAACACATAGGCCACATAATTACATTGAAACCATAGCAAAAGAGGTAATATACTTTCTACTGTTTAACAAACTTTGCACACAGCGCACCTGCCTGCGCAAAGTAGATTCCATGACGAAAGTTTACGGCTTGCAGTTTACAGTTTTCGGTTGTTATATGTATTGAGAAAGCTTGTTGTAAAATACTTCATTATAGGCCAAAGTAACTTAGTGGGTTATAATCGTACCCTATTTGTAATTAAAAGTTCTTTAACAGTCATTTTACATGCCTAATTGTTTCTTAAATAGTATTTAACCTGAGTTAGCTGTCTGTTTACGGGCGTTAATCAGTTATTTTATGTTCGGTAAATAATTTTTAGTTACGTAATTAAGCATACTTTAAACGATAGCTTATTAAAAGAGAGAAATAAAATGAGGATTAATGTTTGGAGTAGTTGAGTGTTTCAATTTCCAAAATTTTTCAAACTGTAAATTTCTTCAACCTGTTTTTAAACCGGTTCGATATGATACCTTATTAGTTTTCGCACCTTGTAGGTTGGTGATGATGCAAAAGGCATTAACGTTTCGTAAACCAAACCCACATTTTGTGCAAAGCGTAAATTAATGTATCGTGGATTTGCAAGTCCGTTAGAAAAAGGAGGATATAAAATATACGTGGTTTTTGCATTGTTGGTGATAAACGTTCCGGCCGGAACAGATACCCCAGCATTGTTATCCTCCATTTTAAAATAACTGAAATAAAGCGTGTCGGTTGCATTAAAGCCGTATTGCATATCAAATGTATCGGTAAAATTTTGTGACGAAAAAATTCTGGCACCGGTAATGTCAACAATATAATGCAGCGAGTCTCGCACAATATATGTTGATGCTCCCAAAACAGCATTATTCCTATACCATTTGCCATAAGTAATGCCGTTTACCAGTGTATCACCTGCTACATAATCCGAATCGATAACACCGGTAGAGGTGTAGGCACCATTGGTATCCAAATCAAAATTTTGGTAAATCCAGTAACTGCCTGTGCGCAAAGGCAAATAATTGGAGTACGAAACGGCTGAGTTGTCATCAGGGTTGGTGTCATCGTTTGAGTTTCTTTTTTTGCACGAAGCAAAAATGCATACTGCTGCCAGTAATAAAATTAGCTTATTCATTTTGTGTTTATTTTTGATTAGGCAGTAATAACGATGGCAGCCGTGATATATTGTACGGCTATGTTTTTTTTATTATAAAAAATTATTTTTTGCGCTTAAGCAAATAATACACCGGCACACCAAGTAATACTATCAAAAGTCCCTTGCCGGTAACATCGGTGGTAGTATAAAGCAAAATAATACAGATAGAAAGTGCGAGTACAATATATAAAACCGGAAGAAACGGATACGCCAATACTTTATAAGGACGCTCTGTACTTGGTTCTTTTTTTCGCAGCACAAAAATTCCGCCAATGGTTATGATGTAAAACAACAGCGATGCAAATGTTGTATAGTTAAGCAAATCGCCATAGGTGCCGCTTAAACATAAAACACTTGCCCACACAGCCTGCACAGTTAAGGCATAGCCCGGCACACCTTTGCTATTTAACTGTTGTGCTTTTTTAAAAAACAATCCTTCTTTGGCCATTGCATAATACACACGTGCGCCCGAAAGTATTATGCCATTGTTACAGCCAAATGTTGAAATCATAATTAAAGCAGCCATTAAATAAACTGCCACATCGCCAAAAATCATGGAGGCTGCTGCCGTGCCTACTCTATCTGTTCCACCACCCGCAAATTGAATTCCCTGTCCAACAACATCGGTTGCAGTTGCATTACCGTGCAACGGAAGCAATGAGAGATATGCAATGTTTGCCAAAAAATAAATTACGGTAACAATTAAAGTTCCCATTAATAAGCTGCGCGGAATATTTTTACGCGGGTCTTTTATTTCACCTGCAATAAAGGTTACGTTGTTCCATGCATCGCTGCTAAATAATGAACCGATAATGGCTGTTCCTAGTACAAGTATCAATGCCATGCCCGAAACAGAATTTGCAATCCAATCACCGGCATCATTTTTTGTAAGTGTAACAGCATCCCACATGTTTATAAAATTAATTGTAAGCGTATCTGTTTTTAATCCAATACCAATTCCTAAAACGATTAAGGCAAGCAAGGCAATAAGTTTTGTTGATGTAAAAAATGTTTGAATTTTTTTTCCGTTTTCTATTCCGCGTGAGTTAATCCATGTGAGAAAACAAATGAGAGCAATGGCAAGAAACTGTGCCGCAGAAATTTTTAATGCGCCCAATTGAAACAAAATGTTATCGGGACTAACAGCAGGAAAAAAAACTGCACTGTATTTTGCAAATGCAACAGCCACTGCAGCAATTACTCCGGTTTGAATTACCGTAAACACCGTCCACCCATACAAAAACGAAATCATGTTTCCCCAGGCGCGTTGTATATACACAAACTGTCCGCCTGCTTTGGGCATCATCCCTGCAAGTTCGCCATAGCTAAGTGCTGCCATTACGGTAATTACGCCACTCAATAACCATAAAAACAAAAGCCAGCCTGTGGAGCCAACCAACCTTGTCATGTCGGCACTTACAATAAAAATTCCGGAGCCTATCATGCTGCCGGCAACAATCATGGTGGCATCAAGTAAGGAGAGGGAGCGATGAAGGCCGTCTTGGTTGTTGTTATCGTTTGTCATTTAGCTTTGGAAATACCGAATGAAAAAAATGAAGTTTTTATTTCCTCAGCGTACTATTCTTAGCTCCGTAAGCAAAATAAATAACAAAACCAATGGCAAGCCAGATTATTAAACGCAGCCAAGTATCACCCGGCAATGCAATCATCATAAGCAAACAGGAAAGTATTCCTAAAATTGGAATCAGTGGAACCAGCGGAGTTTTAAATGCTCGTGGTATATCAGGTTGTGTTTTGCGCAACACCAGTACGCCCACGCACACAAGTACAAAGGCAAGTAAAGTTCCAATACTTGTCATTTCGCCAACCACACGTGCAGGTACAAAGGCTGCAAACAAACTTACAAACAGCATAAACAATATGTTTGATTTTGATGGTGTGCCGAACTTAGAATGAACTTCTGAAAATACTTTGGGCAACAACCCATCTTTGCTCATGGAAAAGAAAACACGTGACTGGCCAAGCAACATTACCATAATTACAGATGAATAACCGGCAAGTATGGCTATGATGATGGCTTTATTTAACCAGGGATAAGCAGGAGTAATAACCCCATTTGCATCTGCAGCACCCATGTGGTCAATAGCAACTGCTACCGGTGCAATACCATCAGCACCTTGAAAGCTGGTGTAATTAGCAACACCCGTCATTACATGGGCAAATAGAATATACAGCACGGTACAAATTGCCAGCGAAACCAAAATGCCTATGGGCATATCGCGCTTAGGGTTTTTTGCTTCTTGGGCAGCAGTAGAAACGGCATCAAATCCTATGTATGCAAAAAATATTATTCCGGCTGCTCTAACAATTCCGCTCCAGCCAAAATTGCCAAACTCGCCTGTGTTGGCTGGTATATATGGTGCGTAGTTTTCTGAATTAATATATCCCCAACCCAATGCAATAAAAATTAATACTACCGATACTTTTAGCAGCACAATAATTCCGTTTACAAAGGCAGATTCTTTGGTGCCCTTAACTAATAACAATGACATAAGTACAACAATAAAAACGGCAGGCAGATTTATCATGCCCGAAACGACACTGCCATCGGCCAACGTTGCTGTATCAAATGGCGACATGGTCATAGAAGGAGGAAGGTGAATATCGTAGTACCCAAAAAACTTTACAAAATAGCGCGACCACGATATGGAAACTGTGGCGGCACCCACTGCATATTCCAACACCAAATCCCATCCAATTATCCATGCAATAAATTCCCCCATGGTAGCATAACTATAAGTATACGCACTTCCGGCAACAGGAATCATACTTGCAAACTCTGCATAACACAGGCCGGCAAAAGCGCAAGCCACTGCTGCAATAACAAACGAAATGGTAACTGCAGGGCCGGCATTATGTGCCGCAGCGCCACCGGTAATAGAAAACAATCCTGCCCCTATAATAGCACCTATGCCAAGTGCAACCAATGAGCGTGCGCCAAGTGTGCGTTTTAATCCGCTTTCCGATTCAGAAGATTCTTTTATTAAATCGTTAATGGGTTTTTTTACAAATAACGTGCTTGCCATATTTAGTTTAGTGTTTTGTGGTTGTGCTCAAACGTACAGTATTTATTTCGAAATACAAAACCCTGCATAAAAAGCTACCTCACTGTTAGGGACAATTTGTTTTTTAAAAAGGCACTATTGCCACCGTCAACCTTATCCCATTTTACTCTCTATTTTATGTTACATTTGCGCCTCTTAAAAATTACCCATGAGTACCAAAATTTACAGGGAATTTAAACAACTTGATCTCCCAAACATTGCCAAAGAAATACTGGCAACATGGGATGCCGAAAAAACCTTTGAGCAAAGTATTACCACGCGCGAGGGCAGTAAGCCTTTTACGTTTTATGAAGGGCCTCCTTCTGCCAATGGGTTGCCGGGCATACACCATGTAATGTCGCGCACCATTAAAGATATTTTTTGCCGTTACAAAACATTGCAGGGCTTCCAGGTAAAACGCAAAGGCGGATGGGATACGCATGGGCTGCCCATTGAGCTGAGCGTTGAAAAAACACTAGGCATTACCAAAGACGATATTGGCAAAAAAATTTCGGTAGAAGATTACAACAAAGCCTGCCGCAAGGAGGTAATGAAATACAAAGAAGTGTGGGACGACCTCACCCGCAAAATGGGCTATTGGGTTGATTTAAAAAATCCATACATCACCTTTAATAATGAGTACATTGAAACGTGCTGGTATTTGCTGAGTGAGTTGCACAAAAAAAATCTTCTGTATAAAGGATATACCATACAACCCTATTCACCTGCTGCCGGCACGGGGTTAAGCTCTCACGAGCTTAACCAACCCGGTTGTTACAGAATGGTAAGAGATACTTCTGTAGTTGCACAATTCAAACTTATTTTGAATGAGCAGAGTCAGAAAATCCTCCCCTTCGGGGAGGATTTAGGTGGGGCCTTCTTTTTAGCCTGGACAACTACTCCTTGGACGTTACCAGCTAACTGTGCATTAGCAGTGGGTGAGAAAATAATTTACTCTGTTGTTCAAACTTTTAATCCGTACACATTTAAATCCGTTACATTAATTCTTGCAAAAGATTTGGTTGGTAAATATTTTCTAGAGAAAAATGCGGAATTAAAACTTGAAGATTACAAAGAAGGCGATAAACAAATTCCGTTTAAAATACTGGGAGAAGTAAAAGGAAAAGATTTACTCGGAATAAAATACGAGCAGCTTTTACCTTACGTGCAACCAAACGGAAAAGCATTTGAAGTTATCCCCGGTGATTTTGTTACTACCGATGATGGAACAGGAATAGTTCACACAGCATCTGTTTTTGGTGCTGACGACTTTAGAGTATGTAATGAAAACGGCATTCAATCCATTTTGGTAAAAGACGAAAACGGAAACGACATGCCGCTGGTAGATAAGCGCGGACGTTTTGTAAAAGAAGTTACCGACTTTGCCGGTGAGTATGTGAAAGAAGATTATTTGACCGAGGCCGAAAAAGAAATTGAAAAGAAAAAACAGGGACGCGATAAATATCTATCTGTTGACGAACGCATCTCCATCAAATTAAAACAAGAGAACAAAGCATTTAAAGTTGAAAAGTACGAGCATAGCTACCCGCATTGCTGGCGTACCGATAAACCTGTTTTATATTATCCGCTTGATAGTTGGTTCATCCGCACCACTGCATGTAAAGACCGTTTAATAGAACTTAACAAAACCATCAACTGGAAGCCGGAGTCAACCGGCACAGGGCGCTTTGGTAATTGGTTAGAAAATTTAGTGGATTGGAATTTATCGCGTTCACGTTTTTGGGGAATTCCATTGCCCGTGTGGAGAACAGAAGATAAAAAAGAAGAAATCTGTATTGGCTCTGTTACCCAACTGCGTGATGAAATTGAAAAAAGTATTGCAGCCGGTTTTATGGATGCAAAACATTTGGAACATATAGATGTAACCAAGCCCGATTTTGATTTGCATCGCCCGTATGTGGACAACATTATTCTTGTTTCTGCATCAGGAAAAAAGATGGTGCGCGAACTGGATTTAATTGACGTGTGGTTTGACAGTGGCGCTATGCCGTATGCACAACAACATTATCCGTTTGAAAACAAATCGGTAATTGAAAACCGGGAGGAGTACCCTGCCGATTTTATTGCTGAAGGGGTTGACCAAACGCGTGGATGGTTTTTTACATTGCATGCAATTGCAGTAATGCTTTTTGATTCGGTTGCTTTTAAAAATGTTGTATCCAACGGGTTGGTGCTCGATAAGGACGGAAACAAAATGAGTAAGCGCCTTGGCAATGTTGTAAATCCGTTTGACACGATTGAAAAATATGGAGCCGATGCTGCGCGCTGGTATTTAATAAGCAACGCACAGCCGTGGGATAATTTAAAATTCAGCTTAGAAGGAATTGCCGAAGTACAGCGCAAACTTTTTGGAACATTGTATAACACGTATTCTTTTTTCGCATTGTATGCAAACATTGATGGGTTTGTGTTGGACGAAAAAAACATTACTCCCGTTAGTGAACGAAGTGAGATTGACAGATGGATAATTTCAAGTCTGCATAGTTTAATAAAAGAAGTGTGCGCCTGTTACGAAGATTACGAACCCACAAAAGCGGCTCGTGCTGTGGAAGAGTTTGTTGATGCACATTTATCCAACTGGTATGTGCGCTTGTCGCGAAGAAGATTTTGGCGCAGTGAAATGTCAGCCGATAAAAAATCAGCGTACGTTACATTGTTTGAATGCCTGATGGTAACATCACAACTCATGAGCCCTATTGCTCCGTTTTTCAGTGATTGGATGTATCGTAATTTATCTGATTGCGTTCGCGATAAAGCAAAACAAAATAATACTCCGCTTAAATATTCTTCGGTGCATCTCACTTTGATGACAAAAGCAGAAGAAAATGTGATTGACAAAGCATTGGAAGAACGGATGGATTTGGCTCAAAAAATTTGCTCGATGGTACTGGCTTTGCGCAAAAAAGTAAACATCCGCGTAAGGCAGCCATTAAACAAAATCTTAATTCCGGTGTTAGATGAATCCATTAAAGGTAAAATTGAGGTAGTACGAAGTTTGATTTTGTCTGAAGTAAATGTGAAAGAGATAGAATACATATCAGACACATCTGGAATTCTTGTAAAAAAAATAAAACCCAACTTTAAAACACTTGGAAAAAAATTAGGTGGTTTGATGAAAGACAGTGCTGCAGTTATTTCAGCATTTAACCAGGCCGACATTGCAAAATTTGAGCGTGACACGAAATTTGAAATGGAAGTGAAAGGACAAAAAGTGGAGTTATTATTGGAAGATGTGGAGATAATTTCGGAGGATATTCCGGGATGGCAGGTAAACACACAAGGCAGTTTAACCGTGGCTTTAGATGTTAACATTACCGATGTTTTGCGACAAGAAGGCATTGCCCGTGAAGTGGTTAACAGAGTCCAGAACCTAAGGAAAGACAAGGGCTTCAGCGTTACCGATCGTATTGCTGTAACTTTGAAATCGCATGCTATGATGGATAAAGCCATCGTATCCAATAAAAACTATATTTGCGCGGAAATTTTAGCAGGCTCACTCGAGCTTGTACAGCAATTAGAACCATCCGGCACCGATGAAATAGAGGTTGATGAGGATGTAAAAACATTAATTAAAATAGAAAGGTTGAATCATGGCAACTAAAGCAAAAAAGAAACCTGCACCAAAAGCGAAAGCAAAACCTGCAGCTAAAAATAAAAAGGCGGCAAAGCCTGCTGCGAAAAAAGCCGTTAAGCCAGCAAAGGCAAAAAAGGTAACAAAGGCAGTAAAAAAAGTTGTGAAACCAGCCAAAGTTAAAGCGGTAAAAAAAGCCGCTAAGCCAGCTAAAAAACCTGTTGCAAAAGTTAAAGTAGAAAAAACAAAAGCAACCAAGCCTGAGAAAAAACAAAAACTTTCTCCCGACAAAATTGCTTTACGCTATACCCAAAAAGGAGTTGTAAAAGGGCCCGATAAAATTCGTGTACTCCCTTCAGGCGTTGGCGCTGTTTCTACCAACACAATTAAGCACGTTGAAAAACATGACGAGAAACGCTCACGCAGACGCTCGCGTGCCATTCGCCCCATCATTAAACCAACACCTCCGCCCCGCACCACTCCTTTACGTGTAGATCCTGTACTTCCAGATACCCCTGTAAATAATATGCTTAAAAAACCTGTTGCCATTCTTAATAACAAAATAAAATCTAATCCTGATAAAACCCGCTATAATGATGATGAGTTGTTGGTATTTAAAAAGCTCATTATTGGAAAAATAGAGGCTGCAAAAAAAGAGCTTACCAATTTGCAAACGTTTTTAAACAACAGCAATGAGCATGGCACCGATGATACGGCAAGTTCATTTAAAATGCTTGAAGATGGATCAGACACATTAGCAAAAGAAGAGGCCGGACAACTTGCCGCACGTCAGCGCAAGTTTATTGAGCAACTTGAAAATGCCTTAATGCGAATTGAAAATAAAACGTATGGTATTTGCCGTGTTACTGGAAAACTAATTCCTAAAGAGCGATTGATGGCTGTGCCGCATACTACCCAAAGTATAGAGGCAAAAGTTCAACAATACAGAGACTAGTAAATTAGTTAATCGGGTAATTAAGGTAATTGGAAAATACATTTCAGGTTGCCTTAATTACCCAATTTTTTTTAATACCCGACAACTATTTTAAATTGAAAAAACCACTTCTCATAGTTTTTATTATTCTGCTAATTGACCAAGGCCTTAAGTTTTGGATTAAAACCAATATGTACCTTGGGCAGGAGTTTAAAATAGCTGGCAATTGGTTTATTATTCACTTTACCGAAAACAACGGAATGGCTTTTGGGCTTGAGTTGTTTGGAAAAAAATTTCTTTCTGTTTTTCGTATTGTAGTTGCAATAGGTTTAGGGTGGTATTTAAAAAACCTCGTTCATTCTAAATCACACCCGGTATTTATTACTGCTATGTCGTTAATTTTTGCAGGTGCTATTGGAAACATTATTGATAGTATTTTTTACGGCAAACTTTTTTCGGCCAGCGAATTTCAGGTAGCTACTTTTATGCCTGCCGAAGGCGGTTATGAAAGTTGGCTACATGGCAAAGTTGTGGATATGTTTTATTTTCCCATTATTGAAACACATTTTCCTGCATGGTTTCCTGTATGGGGTGGTGATGAGTTTGTTTTTTTCAGGCCGGTATTTAACGTAGCCGATTCATCCATCTCAACCGGTGTATTTTTGATTATCCTTTTTCAATCGAAAATTTTTACCAAAGAAAGCCAAGAACAGGATAACAATACACCACCGTTGGTAACCGAAGGAAAATAAATTTCAGTAATTTTTACTCGGATTTTTTAAGCAACATAAGGTATGTTGGAAAATGATCGCTGTAACCGCCAATGTACCTGTTAAAGTCGTAAGTGCGAAGCGGATAGCCTTTAAAGCGACCATCTTGTGCAACCATAAATTCTCTTCTGAAAATTAACGCTTTGTTTAAAAAGAATCCGTCCTGTTTTTTGTTTAACCAAGCTTGTGAAACTATTATCTGGTCAAACAAATTCCAGGCATCGTTATACGCTAGCGTTCCAATTCCTTTTTTATAATAATCAAGCCATGGATTATACATTTCACCTTGTTGCAATTTTGTTTTATCGCCATTAGCCCTTAAAACTTTTACCACACTGGGGCTTACCGGGTCGTCATTCAAATCGCCCATTACAACAATTTTTGCATTGGGATTAACGGCTAAAATTGAATCAACCTTATGCCTGCATACTCCGGCTGCTTTTGCGCGCCCCGGTGCCGAAGCTTCTTCTCCGCCTCTGCGAGAAGGCCAGTGACCAACCATAATATGAATGGTTTCGCCCAAATATTCACCTGAGCAGTATAAGATATCGCGTGTATAACGCAGTGTGCTGTCATCATTACGTAAATCAATAAATAATGACTCGCTGAACTTTGGTGTAAAATATTTTGGATTGAACAACAAACCCACATCTACCCCACGCTCGTCAGGCGAATTGTAATGCACAATTTGATAATGCCTGCCTTTTAGTTTTGGGTGGTTGCATAAATCTTCCAATACGCTTTTGTTTTCTATTTCGGCACAGCCAAGTACCGAAAAACCATCAGGGCTCACATCAGTTCCTATTTGCGAAAGCACATCGCTTAGTTTATCTAATTTATCAAGATAAACTTTTGCTGTATAACGATTGGTACCGCCAGGTGTAAACTCATCATCATTTACATCGGGTTGATTAATGGTATCAAATAAATTTTCGAGATTATAAAATCCAATTACCCCAACCTTGTAATTTTTCTTTTCTTGTGCACCGCATTTTAATACCGCTATACAAACACCAAAAATTGCTGCATAAATTTTTATTTTATTCATGCAGCAAAGCTATAAAAACCTGAGTTAGATACCGCTTGTTTGTGTTTAATTCTGTATGATAAAAATACCGGCAACACAAATCCAATACACTAAAAAAATGTTATGTATTGAAAGCATCGCTGTTTAGCAAACTAAGCTATCGGTATTCCACTTCACCGCTTCCACTTATGGAGGTGCTAACTTTTATTCCTTTCTTAAAAACATAATCGCCTGAACCGGAAGAGCGTACTATAGCATTAAGGCAGTTAAGCTGACTTGCATCGGTATCGCCCGAGCCGGATGATGCAATTGAAAATTCTTCCACATTACCTTTTAGCTCTACATCGCCTGAGCCCGATTTTTTTATTCCAACTTTAAGGGCGGTTATGTCTAAATCAAAGTCGCCCGAACCGGAATGTGAAATGGTAAGTTCATTGGTTTTAAAATTTCCCTTGGTAGTTATATCACCCGAACCCGATGAAGCGATGTTGCCAAGTTGACTGCATGACAAATGCACTATTGCCTTAGTGGGGCTTACTTCTATGCCCTTTTTAAAATAAATATTAAGGGTTCCTTTTTCGTTTTCGATAACCACATATTGTTGTAGATTGTCATCTGTTTCTACTGTGGCTGCATGATTATCTGATTGTGTAATTACAATATCAATACTACCCGATGAACGGATGTTTGAAAACACTCCTGTGTTTTTGTTTTCGGAAGTAATTTTTCCCGAGCCTTTTACATGGTCTAACATGCAGGCTGTGGCCGACAGGCAAAGTGCCAGCGCTGTGAAGGCAAGAAATAGTTTTTTCATCTGTGTATATTTTATTTTTATTAAAGTGGTAAGATGGAATACGCCATATTTATTTCGGTTGGTCCCGCCTTAGGCGGGATGGCTATTTCATTTTATTTGGATTTTGAGTAATGTTAAGACGCATATAGGTTGTGCTTTGTTACAACTCTTTTTCCATTTCGTCAGTTAAATGAAACCTGTGCATAAATCGGTGTATTACGGGAGCCATAAACACAGCAATGGTTGATAAAAAAGCTACACCACTATAAATGGCATAAAGGCCCGAAAATAGTTTTGATGCCGTATCATACATTTGATTAACTGGCCCCATTCCGGTTAAAATCATTGAGGCATTTAAAAAAGAATCAATCCATGATAGTGATGCAATAAAGTGATATCCCAAAACACCAATAAGCAATGAAAAAAACAATATGGCACATGCCCAAATAAAATTTGAAACTACACGCAGATAATATCTTTGCCTGCTTATTAACGGTTTGCTATAATGCTCAAACATGATGTAGGTTTACGTCCCTGTAAAAGTAATTAAAAGTTTTAGCTTTGTACACATGCAAAAAACAGCCATGGTATTTTTTACAGTCATCATGACTTTTTACGTGGCAGGCATATATCCGCTTTATCTTTTTTCAGACTATCAACTTAAAAAAATTTTTTTACACCGGCTAAGTACAAATGCTCAAGGAATTTCAAACCTGAGTTTTACGTATGCTGATTTTGCCGAACTGGAATGGGAAAATGATTTTGAATGTAAAATAAACAACTGCATGTTTGATGTGGTGCACGTTGAAAAAAAAGAAAATGTAATTGTGGTAGCGGGTTTTTTTGATACCGATGAGGATGCTTTGTTAAATGCCATGGGAGCAATAAACGGTTTTAATACCGAAAAAAACAAGCGGACGATATCGTTTTTAAAATTATTAAGTTTTGATTTTGAAAAACCCATGCAGGCAATTGTATCTAACAATTCCAATGAGTTTGTTTTTTCAAACCGGGTGGTTCAACTCTTTTCTGTAATGCTTGATAATAAACTTGTAAGGCCACCTATCCAATAATAATTTTTTAGTGGCTGTACAAACTGCTGTTTTTTATTATAACGCGGTAATGATGGCTTAAAATTAATGCCACAGATTGTTTACCTAGCATCCATACCTAAATCTGTGTGCAGGGTTTGTCTTGGACATTAATCAACAATACAATTCATTATTTCACTTTACTAACCTCAAAATAATATGAATAAAAAAATCTTGATTCTTTTGCTATTGGTGTACACCCATGCAACAGCACAAACCATAAAAATAACAGATGCACTAACAGGTAGTGCTATTGCCAATGCCCTTATTTCGGATGCTGCCAACCAGAAACAAATTTTATCAGACGATGCAGGAAATGCAGACATCTCATCCTTGCTAAGCGAAAACGAAATAAGTCTTTCGGCCGTGGGATATAAAATTCTAATTGTTACCAAGCAGGACTTTACACAGCCCGGCTATGTTGCTAAACTTAGCTCTTCGGTATTAGCAGTGCCCGAAATAATAATTTCTGCATCACGTTTTAGCGAAAACAAAAAAGAAGTTGCAGAGCAAACCGAAGTAATAAGCTCATCACAAATGCAGTTTATGAATCAGCCTACCACGGCCGAAGTTTTGCAAAACACTGGCAATGTAACAGTACAAAAAAGCCAACAAGGCGGTGGCAGCCCTGTGCTTCGCGGATTTGAGGCCAGCAAAATACAATTGGTGGTGGATGGAGTACGAATGAACAATGCTATTTACCGTGCCGGCCATTTGCAAAATGTAATTACACTTGATAATGCAATACTTGATAAGGCCGAGGTTATTTACGGCCCCGGCTCGGTTATGTATGGAAGCGATGCATTGGGAGGCGTAATTCATTTTTACACCAAAGACCCCGTGCTTGCTCAAACCATACCTGTTTTGGTAAACGCAAATGCCATGACACGCTATGCAACGGCTAACCAGGAAAAAACTGCGCATGCCGATATAAATGTTGGACTAAAAAAAATAGCATTCCTTACTTCCTTTACTTTTTCTGATTTTGATGACTTGCGACAAGGCGCACTACGAAATCCATTTTATGGCGACTGGGGCAAATGCAAATCGTATGCAAAAAGAGTTGATGGAGTTGACTCGGTATTTATAAACGATAATGAAAATATTCAAAAATATTCAGGCTATAGTCAGCTAGATTTAATGGAAAAAGTTTTGTTTAAACAAAACGACCGCATTTTACATAAGTTAAACGTGCAATACTCCACTTCAAGTGATATACCCCGTTATGACAGGCTAACCCAGGAAAGCGGTGGAACATTGCGCTTTGCAGAATGGTATTATGGCCCACAGGAACGATTATTAATGTCGTATGAGTTGGACATCAACAATGCAAAAACTTTTTTTGATGATGCTAAAATTATTTTGGCCGAGCAGTTTATAGAAGAAAGTCGTCACGATAGAAGATTAAACAGGGTTGCATTAAATCATCGCACCGAAAATGTAACTGCCAGCAGCATAAATGCCGACTTGAAAAAGAAAACTTCGATAGGAGAATTTAATTACGGCATTGAGGCTGTTTATAACAAGGTAAAATCTGAAGCTGAGGTAGAAGATATTGAAACCGGTGAAAAAGAGCCACTTGACACACGCTACCCCGGTGGAGGGTCTACCATGAGTTGGTATGCTGCTTATCTGAAACATTCGGTAAAACCAGTTTCGTGGTTTAAGCTAACCGAAGGACTGCGTTTTAGCTATGTAACTCTTGAATCAAAATTTAACGATACCACATTTTTTCCGCTACCTTTTACCAGGGCAGAGCAAAAAAACAGTGCACTTAACGGAAACATTGGCTTTGTGCTAATGCCAGGTAAAGAATGGTACTTAAATGTAATTGGCTCAACGGGCTTTAGGGCACCTAATGTTGATGACATGGCAAAAGTTTTTGAATCAACACAGGGCCGGGTGGTTGTTCCTAATGAAGATTTAAAACCCGAATACACATATAATATTGATATTGGCATTTCAAAAACCATACTTAAGACGGTAAAGGTAAGTACCACTGGATTTTATACCCTGTATCGCGATGCCATTGTTACCAAGCCTGCCACATTTAACGGTGCCGACTCCATTATTTATAACGGTGAAATGAGCCAAGTGGTAAGCAGCCAAAATGAACAAAACGCCTACTTGTATGGACTAAGCTCTGCCATTGAAATAAACCTTTCGTCAAAAGCTAAACTCAGCTCATCCTTAAATTATACGTATGCACGCATAGCAACTGATAGTGCCGATTATCCGCTTGACCATATTCCACCGGTTTACGGAAAAACAAGCCTGTCGTATGAGAGTAAAAAGTTTACTGGCGAATTTTTTGTACTGTACAATGGTTGGAAACGATTGCGCAATTATAATTTGGCTGGGGAAGACAACATTACCTATGCAACAGAAAATGGAAACCCTGCCTGGTACACGTTAAATGTGCGAGCAGGTTATTCGGTTTGCAAAAATTTAACAGTACAAGCAGCATTAGAAAACATTCTTGATTACAATTACCGTGTATTTGCATCAGGTATTGGTGGTGCCGGGCGTAACTTTATTATTACTTTAAGAGGAAATTTCTAACATAAAAAAGGAGAACAAGACCAATCGTTCTCCTTTTCTTTTTAGTTGACTTTGGGTTACCCATTATGTGAAATGTAATTACTTAACTCTGCAATACTGCTTTCAAAAGTAAATTCATCGTTTACTATAAAGTAATTATTTCGATCAACAGTTTTTGGGTACGCATATTTTGCGAGTTCAATTTTACTTGACTCAAATGTCATTGTACGCATAAGCACTGCAATTTGTCGCGATGAAAAATAATTGTTATCAATAAACTGTTTTGCAAGCTGCATGCGTGTGCTTTCAAAACTGCGGTTTTCAATATTTCTGCGCATTAAATCAAAATCGTAATCAGAAACGGGATAGTAAACTGGCTGTTGGCTGATGCACTGAGGCTGGTAATAAGGAGGTTCAAATACCACAGGCGGAGGTAACAGCGGCAACACTTCTGTAATAATAAACTGATGGTTGCGTGATATTACAGCATTTACCTGTGCGGCCTGATTTACAAACACAAAACCTTTAAATACGGTTTGGTAACCTGCATGAGCAGGATTGCGGAAATATTTTTTTACATGCAGGTAATGATTGCCGGGTTCCACATCATCAAGCACCACATTTCTATCGGGCTGCGTAAAGTAGTTGCGGTCAAGCGAAACGCTGATAAACGCATTGTCATAATTTTCTACACTTAAAACAGAGTTTAAGTGATTGGCTTTGCTTATGCATGTAGCGGCAAGTAAAGCTGCGATGGTAATAATCTTTTTCATACTGCTTTGTTTTTATTACTACTCGTAGTTTCAACAGCCATGCCACTTATGTCAAAAATATAAACCTCCAAATTTTATTCAGCACGAATTCATTAAAAACAAAACTGCTTGAGTAAAATTATTCTTTATAAAAAACTGTTTAAAACAATGTACTCGCAAAAAAAACCAAGCAAAAAACCAGCGTACAACTGTGCATTGCTATGCGAACTTAAAGCCATGCGTGAGCTTCCAATTAAGCCTGAAACAATAAATGCCAAAATAATAACCGAGGTAAACTGCCCGTAAATTAAAAACGATAATGCATAAACAGTACCGGTAAATCCTCCTGCGCCAATCATGTGTATACTTATTTTCCAAAAAAAATTAATACCCCATGCAAGTAAAACAGAAACAGCAGCACCCAAAACAATGTAATTTATAAAAGTGGGTACAGGAAGTTTTCGTAAAAAATAAAAACATACAAAAAAATAAACTGCAGCAAAAAAAAACGGAAACACTCTTTCGGTTTGTTCATCCATCATCATTGATTTTATCATTCCGCGTTTATATATTAGCAATGCTGATAAAACAGGCATGGCTGCTGTCATTACAAAAACAGTAACCAAAATAATATTTTGTATTTGAGGAGAAAGGCTATACGTAATGTACGATTCGGAATTAAAAAGCAGCAGCATTAAGTAAGTGGGCACAAGCAACGGATGAAAAACGTACGAAATAAAAAGCGCAGGCTTTCGGAACATATCGGGTTATATTTCTCTGCGTAACCGGGCAACGGGAATGTTTAATTGCTCACGGTACTTGGCAACAGTTCGCCTGGCAATATTATATCCTTTTTCATTTAACAGCGAGGTAAGTTTATCGTCTGACAACGGCTGATGCTTGTCCTCTCCTGCTACAGCATCGCCCAATATTATTTTTACCTCACGGCTACTTACCTCTTCACCCGATTCGGTTGAAAGCGATTCAGAAAAAAAACTTTTTATTAAAAATGTACCAAAGGGGGTTTGCACATACTTACTGTTAGCCACACGCGAAACGGTTGAAATATCCATCCCTATTTTTTCTGAAATATCTTTTAATATCATGGGTTTTAACAATCGTTCATCTCCTTCTAAAAAATATTCATACTGATATTTCATAATGGCTTCCATAGTAGTAAGCAACGTAAGCTGTCTTTGCTTAACGGCATCAATAAACCATTTTGCCGAATCCAACTTTTGTTTGAGGTACATTACCGCATCCTTATTGCTGCGATCCTGCTTTTTACTTTGGGCATATCCTTGCAGCATCTCGCTATACTCCCTGCTTACTCTTAGCTCTGGTGCATTGCGTGAGTTTAGCGTAAGATCAAGTTTGCCATCATTATTGGTTATTATAAAATCAGGAACTATGTGCTGAACTGTTTTTGAATCAGAAGAAATGTCGCCACCGGGACGAGGATTTAGTTTAAGAATTTCCTGCATGGCATCTTTCAGATCTTCGTCAGGTAAACTCATAGCGCCTGAAATTTTCTCATAGTGTTTTTTTGAGAACTCATCCATATAATGTTTTACTATTTCAGTGGCGCGCTGTATGGTTTTGCTTTTTCCTTTTTTTCGTTGAAGCTGCAGCAACAAACACTCTTGTAAGTTACGTGCACCCACACCTGGAGGGTCAAGCGATTGCACTATTTGAAGCACATGCAAGAGCTCATCAGAATTGGTTTCGATATTTTGTGTAAACGCCAAATCGTTTACTATCGAACCCAAGTCACGTCTTAAATAACCATCTTCATCAAGGCTTCCTATTAAATGTTGTGCAATCAGGTATTCTTTATTTTGCAACTCTATCACCCCCAGCTGAGACAACAAACTTTCCTGAAAAGTAACGGTGCTTCCGTAAGGCATTTCTGTTTTCTCATCATCAGCCGATGAATTGTTTACACTGGTTTTGTAGTAAGGTACATCTTCATCGGTAATGTAATCATCCACATCAAAATCATCTGTATTGCGATCACCAATTTCATTATCTGGAGCATTATCAAACTCATCTTTGGTTTTATCCTGGTCATCACCGCTTTCTTCTACTCCTTCTTCTAACTCTAACGTTTCATCTTGCTCTTCCTGCTCATCCACATCTTCGGGTGCGCCTTCTTCTAGGGCGGGGTTCAATTCTATTTCTTCTTTTATCCTTTGCTCCAAAGCAATAGCAGGAAGCTGCAGCAACTTCATAAGCTGAATTTGCTGAGGCGATAAACGCTGTAAAAGCTTTTGCTGTAAACTTTGTTTTAACATACGTACTAACTAAAAATTAATGGGTGTAAAGATATAATGTCTTACGGCTAAATTGAGTAAAAGTTGTATAGAACAGAAAATAAATTTGCTGTCTCATCTTACAAATAAAATATATTTATTCCCCGCTCAGAGGGATATTTGCATATAACAGAAAACTATTTTTGCGCTACATAAAACTTTATGCTACACATTAAATCATTTACATTTAATCCTTTTGAAGAAAATACGTATTTGCTTTTTGATGAAACGGCTGAGTGTTTAATTATTGACCCGGGCTGTTACATGCAGGATGAAAAGGACGAACTTGTAAACTTTATTGAAGATAAAAAACTAAATCCCGTACTATTACTAAATACCCATTGCCACGTTGACCATATTTTTGGGAATAAGTTTTTATTTGATAAATATGGATTGCTTCCTCAGTGCCACCAAGCTGAACTACGATTGATGGAAGCCGCATCAGAATACAGCAAACAATGGGGAGTATTTTTAGAGCCCTCACCAAAACCAAAAGTTTTTTTGGATGAAAACAATGAAATAAAGTTTGGGAATCAAACCTTGAAAATTCTTTTTACTCCGGGTCACAGTCCGGGAAGCATTTGTTTTTATCATGCGGAAGAGAAAAAAATTATTTCGGGCGATGTGCTTTTTCAAAGGAGTATTGGAAGAACCGATTTGCCAATGGGCGATTATGATACGCTGATTGAAAGCATACGCACAAAACTTTATACGTTACCTAACGATGTACAAGTTTTTCCCGGACACGGACCGGCAACAACCATTGGTTTTGAAAAAATGTATAATCCGTTTGTGAAAGAACAGTAAATTCGAAACTCGAAAATGCAAAATTCGAAACAATATTTAAATCATAAAAATAAAATTCAAATTGAAACCACCGTGTTTCAATATTTAAAATTTTAATCTTTCGAATTTGTTTTGGGTTTCGATATTAGGATTTTATTTTTGATTTATAAAACAACTAAGTGCACCCGATGGACATTTTTTTACCTGTTCAATTATTTTTTCTGTCGTAGCGTTGTGAGGTTGTATCCACGGACTTTCTTTGGGTTTAAAAACTTCGTTTAAGCCGCGTGCACAATTGCCACAATGAATACACAACTTGTTTTTCCACACGATGGTAATTTCTCCATTGGTGTAGTGCTTTGTTATTACTCTTTCCACAGATGATATTTATTTTAAAAATTTTTCTTCAAGTTCATTTGATGGAATCATACAACTTTCTTTTTTGCCAAACCAGCTATAGCGGTTACGTGCAACTAAATTATAAACTGCATCGCGAATAAATTTTGGTGTGATAATAAATACATAAAGCAATTTACAAACCCCGTTAAGCTCTTTAAAAATTTTTAATGCTGCTGTTGATTGCGAAAAATAGCTTGTGCCTTTAACCAGAATAATACTTTTAAACACTACAGCATTTAATTTGTTTTCCGTTAGAAATTTTTGCCCAAACTCTGATTGCAGTGATGCAAACCTGAAGATATTTTTTTTGTCGCGCTTAATTACAAATTGTACAAAGCCGTTGCATAAATTACAAACGCCATCAAATAAAATAACAGAGGCCCCACTCCTAACCTCTCCCCGAAGGGGAGAGGAACTGTTTTGTGCATGTTCAGGCTTTTGTTCCATTCTCTCAATTCCCGATTCGTAAACTCGTAATGATTCGCAATTCGTACCTATAGCAGTTTCAAAATTTTTTCTTCAACTAAAGCACTGTCCCATTTGTTTTCAATGTCAGGCATTTTCATTACCTCATCCATTATGGCATCTTGTTTTTTTCCGCGTTGCTGCGCTTCGTTGTATGGCAAGTGGCTAAACGTTACCATAGTATAAAGAGGAATCCATTTGTCAGGATGTTTTGCGTAAAACCATCCTTCAATTTTTTTTCGTAGTAAAAAATCAGGGTGGCCAACCAAATCACGCATCTCAATAAAATTGGCAACAGCCAATTCGCCAATGGCATCGGCAGCAGGCTTGCGCATGCGCTCGTATTCGGGAATTACTTTTTCCCAGTCGTCATTGTGTTTATTCAGTAAATCATTTAGCACGGTGCAGTCTTCAAAACCACAGTTCATTCCCTGTCCGTAAAACGGAACTATGGCATGAGCCGCATCGCCAATCAACACTAACTTATTTTCAAAACTCCACGGTGTGCATTTAACTGTAACAAGCGAGCCGGTTGGGTTTGTAAAAAAATCATTTTCCAAATCGTGCAATAATGGAACGGCATCAGGAAAAATTTCAGCAAAGAATTTTTTTACCTCTTCCTTATTGTTCAGCGATTCAAAAGAAGGACTTCCTTTTTGCGGAAAAAAAAGTGTAACAGTAAAAGTTCCGTCTAAATTTGGCAGCGCAATAAGCATGTAGCCACCACGTGGCCAAATGTGCAATGCATTTTTTTCGAGTTGATGTTCGCCATTTGCTTTTGCAACAAACATTAACTCTTTGTAACCATGCTCAAGATATACTTGCGAGTAATTAAATTTATCGGTTGACAATTGCAACTGCAAACGTGTTGCAGCAAAGGCACCATCGGCACCAAAAATTAAATCGGCATTGGCAGAAGTCTTCTCATGCGTTTCGGTATTTTCAAAATGCATTTCGCTTTTGGCAAGATTTATATCTGAACATCTTTGATTAAAAATAATTTTAGCTCCTTCTTTCTCGGCCAAATCAAGAAGTGTGCAGTTCAAAATTCCGCGTGACACGGCATATATAGCCTGACCATCTTTTCCATAAGGCTGTGTTGTAATTTTTCCGTCCACGCTGTGCATAGTGCGGTGTGTCATTGGAATTCCAATTTCACGAATAGCATTATCAATTCCTACCCCCTGCAATCCTTTCCAGCCACGGTCGCTCAAGGCAAGGTTAATACTTTTTCCTGCTGCAATTTTTACTTTGCGCATATCCTGCCTGCGCTCATGTAATGTTACTTCATAGCCTCGCTTGCGCAGATAAATTGCAAGTAAAGAGCCTACAAGACCTGCACCGATGATGGAAACTGCCCCACCTAACCTCCCCAAAGGGGAGGAATTTGCTACGCCTATTTTATTCTGCATTCAATTTTTTATTTGTTTAAAATATTTTTTGTTTTTGAAAGGAGGTTCCTCCCCTTCGGGGAGGTTAGGTGGGGCCTAGCCCCTCCTCAAATATTTTTCCAAATCTAAACACATCCTCAAACGAATTATACAACGGCACTGCAGCCATGCGCAACACATCCGGCTCGCGCCAGTCGGCAACTACCCCGTTATCGGTTAAATATTTGTGAACCTGCTTTCCATTTTTTTTGCAGAACATAGATACTTGTGCACCTCGTTCGTCTTCGTTTGCCGGAGTTACAATTAAAATATTTTGCTCTTGCTTAGAATTTTTTATCGCTTCGCTAATTACAAATCGCAAAAAGTCATTCAGCAATTTTCTTTTTTTAACAAGACGTTCCATGCCTGCATCAGAAAAAATTTCGAGTGATGCGCGCAGTGCTGCCATTGGTAAAACAGGAGCGTTGCTCAGTTGCCATGCATCAGCACTTTTTACCGGAACAAAATCATGCGGCATAGTAAATCGTGTTGCCGGATTGTTTCCCCACCATCCTGCAAAGCGAATTAAATCGCTGTTGTTACAATGTTTCTCATGCACAAATGCACCGGCCACTCCGCCCGGCCCGCTGTTTAAATATTTATAACTGCACCACACAGCAAAGTCAACATTCCAATCATGCAAATGCAATTCTAAATTTCCGGCACCGTGCGCCAAATCAAAACCAACTACGGCTCCAACTTTATGTCCGGCTTCGGTAATTTGGAAAATATCAAAAACCTGTCCTGTATAATAATTTGGGTTGCCAATAAAAATTAATGCTAATTCGTTTTTATGTTTTTCAATTTCTGCAATCACATCTTCTTTACGAATGGTGTGTTCGCCCGCTCTGGGTTTTAATTCTATAATTGCATCATCAGGATTATAGCCATGAAATTTTACTTGCGATTGCAAAGCATACTGGTCAGACGGAAAAGCGGATACCTCACAAATAATTTTATAGCGCTGCTTTGTTGGCCGATAAAACGAAACAAACATAAAATGAATGTTTGCGCTAAGTGAGTTCATCACCACCACCTCTGTTGGTAATCCGCCAACAACTTTTGCCATATTATCACGAACAAATTCGTGATAAGGAAACCAGGGATTTTTTGCAACAAAGTGCCCCTCAACACCAAACGTTTGCCAGTCTTTTAGTTCCTGCAAAACGAATTCTTCGGTTTTCTTTGGCTGAAGCCCGAGAGAATTTCCGCAAAAATAAATTACATCATTACCATTATGTTTAGGAAAATGAAACCGAGAGCGGAAAGATTTTAATTCGTCTGATGAATCAAGTTGTTGAGCAAACGAAAGAGAGTTTTGAAATTGCATAGTGTGATTTAAAATGCAAAGAAAAATAAAAGATGAATCATGAGAACTAACAACTACTGAATAATTAATTTACCCGTGAAAACATTTGCATCTGAAACTATTTTGCACAGGTAAACACCGCGACTAAATTGAATGGCATCGAAATTAAATTGATTTGAAAAGGTAGTTTGCTCAACAATTTTATTTCCTGTAGCATCATAAATTTTTACACGATGTTCTTTGTCTTTAATAAAATTTGCAATAGTGATGACTGAACTTTGAGATTGTAAAATTAAATTTGGAAAAATGTATTCATCGCCAAATTCATTTGTGGAATCAGCAGCGATATTGGGTAAATCCCAATAGGCAAGGTTTCGGATGGGGGCGCCATCAATGCTGTTAAATGCTCCTCCTGCGTAAAACCTTTGGATTGTTGTATCAACATAAAGAGCAAATACTGCTGAAGGAGAGGGGTTACACTTAAACAATTCTATATTATTAGATATTGGCTCCCATGAGGCAAGTCCGAACGCAGTGTCATTGTTGTGTGTAAAAGTAAACACACCTCCAAAGTATATTTTCCCATTAAACGTAACAGATGCACATGGGTAGAATTCACTATAATGAAAATCCGGAAAAGTTATTTGATGAATCCATGATTGCCCCACCAGTTTCAAAATTTTCAACTCAAATGGATTAGCGGATAAAAATGATGATGTGCAAAATAAATACAGTTCATTATTTAATTCTTCTAATAAAAAGGCATCGTATGAATTAAAAAGCGTATCATAAAGACTTGTCCAAGTTGTACCATTTGATTTTGCTACACCAAAATAAGGAGTTGGGGGTAAGCTACCAAAAGAAGCAATTGCATAAAGTTCGTTTTGAAAAACTTTTAACTGTGACACAGGTCCAACAGATGTCCCAACAGAACTCCAACATGTATCATTCCATTTAGCCATATCACTATTAATGCTATCAAAGGTGCACATACCTTTACCCCCAACGTAAAGTTCGTTGTTAAATGATTTTGCACAAGTAAGATAATCCCATGTAGAAACTTGGCCTGCAGAATCCCAAATACTTCCATCCCATTTAGCCAGTGTATTTATTATTGGGTTTAGTGTATCAAAATAACAACTGCCTAAATAAAGTTTACTATTATATATTTCAAGAAAATTGTTTATCCAGTCACTATGACCTAAACTAACCCAATTGTTGCCATTCCATTTTACAATTCCTCTCGCTGGTACATTAGCGGCAGAATCAAAGTAGCCACCGACATATAGTTCCCCGTTATAAACATTGATAGAATATACTTCGTAATTAGTCCCCCCATTAAACTCCTGCCACACCTGCGCCCTGCAAATGCTAAAAGTTAATACGCAAAAAACCAGCAGTAACTTTTTCATGTATTTTTTTTTATAAAATTAAAAAAAATGGCGAAACAAAAAAACCAACCCAGCCTGCAACACCAACATACCATCTACCAGTACATCATAAAAAAATAAATTAGCACCTGGTTTTGAAATTAAAACCAGCAATGAAGTTGCAGCAGCAGAAATGTAAAATGCAGGTGCCAATGTTTTTAACTCAGGCTGTAATTGTATTCGAAAATAAATAAGAAAACTAAACATAAGCAACGATAGTATGGCTACAACTTTTGCCTTATTTATTCCAAATTTCACGGGCAGTGTTTTTACATTATTTTCTGCATCAGATTTTATGTCGCGTATGTCAAACGGAATGGTGATTGCATAAATAAAAAGAAACCGGCTAAAAAAAAGCAGCACGTTTGCTTTTGCAAATACGTTAACTTGCATATAAGCAAGCGGCAACACCACCGTAACACAAGCCCATACAAAAGCCAGCCAAATATTTTTAATAATAAAAATGTTGCGTATGCCCTTTACAATGGAGTTGTTATAAGCGAGCGGCATCATGTAACCCAGTGTGCAAAATGCAAGAAGTGCCGACATTAGCTGCACAGGTTCATTTAGCTTGAAAAATAATATCACGGCAAAAATTCCTCCGGCTATGGCAGAAATTGTTTTAAGGCTCGATTCGTTTTCGAGTTTAACATTCCAATGCTTATTTTTTTCAGCAGAAGTTATTTGTATCTGGCGTGCATTATATGCAAACAATGCAGCACAAAAAATAAAAAGCAGCAATTGATTTGTGAGAGAGAAATCAAAACCTTCAATTAAAAACGTTTGCCATGTTAAAAGGCATGCAGCAAATGCTAAAAAAATTTTTGATTGAACAACTGTTTTAAAAAAAACGGAAACAACAGACTTATTTTCCGAATGCAAAACGGTTAGTTATTTTCGATAACAGTAAAAGTTACAAAGCCTGCAACCAGCCCTATCATCCCGGAAACAAAACCTTGTTTGATGCGTTGGTTTCTGCGTTGTTTTTGGTAACCTGCTTTAAAGGCATCGTTGTTACGCATGGGTTCTTCAATATCGGTGGCGGCAGGTAACTTAGAATTTATACGTCCGCCCACCAATGCATACACAGCGGGAACCGGTATTGCATAAAAACTTAAAATACTACCGGCACCACCCACAACCAGTCCACCGGCTTCCATAAAATTAAACTTGCGGTGCCACTTTCCATCACGGTTGCACCAGCGCTGCTTGCGATGCAAATGGCCATATTGCTGGCCTTTAATATATGCACGCACCCATTCAATTCCGGGGTCGCCATTTACGGTATCTGGGGTATAAATAATTTCTTCGGTGCCGTCAGATTTTTGAATTGAAAAAACATCAAAACGGTCAATTTTTTTTACTTTATTTTTTTCGCCACCGGCTGCTTTGTATTGTATCCATTCAGGATTTTTGGTATCAAAATACAAAACAGGTTTTTCTTTTCCGTTTATAAGCAATAATTTATCTTGTGAAAAAACAGTGGAAGAATAAAAACCTGTGAATAGTAAAAGAAAAAAAACTTTAAGGCGCATACAATTTTATTTAGTTTCAAAACTATAAAAAAACATAACAAAAAAAGAGCCAAAGTGGTTTAGTATTACACACCACAAAGTTAAATTAGGTTTAAAATCGTTCAGGGTTCTACGGTCTATATAAAGTGTTTATTAGGTACTTTTTTTACCCCTAAATGCTAAACCCTAAACCTCCTTTTCAATTCTTCTTTCGCTCTGCTATTTTGTTACTTTTGCGCGAAAATTTCAAAAAAATGCACTATTCGTTTGCCGACAGGCACATTGGCCCTGATGAGAAACAGGTTAAGCACATGCTAAACGCAATTGGCGTTGCATCTGTTGATGAGTTAATTTCAAAAATAATTCCCGCAAGTATTCGGTTGCAAAATCAATTGAATTTACCCGAAGCTCAAAGCGAATTTGAATATTTAAATAACCTACGTACGCTGGCTTCAGAAAATCAGGTTTTTAAAAATTATATTGGCATGGGATATTATGGAACCATTGTGCCGGGTGTAATTAAACGCAACATTTTTGAAAATCCGGGTTGGTACACAGCCTACACACCTTACCAGGCCGAAATTGCGCAGGGCCGTATGGAAGCGCTGTTAAATTTTCAAACCATGGTGTGCGATTTAACCGGTATGCAAATTGCCAATGCCAGTTTGCTTGACGAAGGCACTGCCGCTGCCGAGGCAATGAGTATGTTTTTTCATACACGCTCAAAAGATGCTGAAAAACGAAATGTTAACAAATTTTTTGTTGCAGCAGATTGTTATCCTCAAACCATTGATATTTTAATTACTCGCGCAAAACCTTTAGGCATTGAATTGGTGTTTGGCGATGCAAAATCTTTTACACCCGATAATTCGTTCTTCGGAATATTGTTACAATATCCAAATATGTTTGGAGAAATTTGTGACTATAAAAATTTAGTGGTTGCAGCTAAAGCTGTGGAAGTACGCACTGTTGTTGCTGCTGATATATTGAGTTTGGTTTTATTGGCCACACCGGGCGAGTGGGGGGCAGATTGTGTGGTGGGAACCACTCAACGCTTTGGCGTGCCCATGGGATACGGTGGCCCTCATGCAGCTTTTTTTGCAACGCACGAAGAATACAAACGTGATATACCTGGCCGCATTATAGGTATGAGCGTTGATGCAGCTGGCACACCCGCACTGCGCATGGCATTGCAAACGCGTGAGCAACACATACGCAGAGAAAAAGCAACTTCAAATATTTGCACTGCGCAGGTTTTACTGGCCGTTATGGCAAGTATGTATGCCGTATATCATGGCGCAAAGGGGCTAAAAGCTATTGCTTCCTCTGTTCACAGGAACGCTTATGCACTGGCCGAAAGTTTAAAAAAACTTGGATATAAAATTTCATCCGATAGTTTTTTTGACACCATTTGTGTTGAAGTAGATGATAAAGAAAGTATTGTGGACCTTGCCGAAGCCAATCAAATTAATTTTCGTTATAACGATAACGAAAGCATTTGCATAAGCATTGACGAAACCACTACGGATAAAGACCTTAAAGATATTTTGTTTGTGTTTGCAGCCGCTGCCGGCAAGCGCGTGCGCGATTTTGATTTGGCATCCATCAACGGCAGCAACGGAATTCCTGATGCGCTTGCACGGACAAGTTCTTTTTTAACCAACGCTGTGTTTAACACACATCATAGCGAAACCGAAATGCTGCGTTACATAAAGCGATTAGAAAATAAAGACCTTGCTTTAAACCACTCCATGATTTCGCTTGGCTCATGCACCATGAAACTAAATGCCACCAGCGAAATGGAACCCCTGAGCTGGCCTGAGTTTGCAAACATTCACCCTTTTGCTCCTGTACAGCAGGTACAGGGCTATGCGCAGATAATTACCGAACTCGAAAATTATTTATGCACCATAACGGGTTTTGCAGGTGTATCATTGCAACCTAACAGCGGTGCACAAGGCGAGTATGCAGGGCTAATGGTGATACACAAATACCATGAAGACAAAGGACAATCGCATCGCGATATTTGTTTGATACCACAAAGTGCACACGGCACCAACCCAGCAAGTGCTGTAATGGCGGGATTAAAAGTGGTGGTGGTAAAGTGCGATGACAAAGGCAATATTGATGTTGCTGATTTGCGCGATAAAGCCGAAAAGCACAAAGACAACTTATCATGCCTGATGGTTACATACCCCAGCACCCACGGTGTGTTTGAAGAACCCATTAAGGAAATCACAAAAATTATTCATGACAATGGCGGACAGGTTTATATGGATGGTGCTAACATGAATGCACAGGTTGGTTTAACTTGCCCTGCAATGATTGGTGCTGATGTGTGCCATTTAAATTTGCACAAAACATTTGCCATTCCACATGGTGGTGGGGGGCCGGGTATGGGACCTATTGGTGTGGCCCAACATTTAAAACCATTTTTACCATCGCATTCAGTTATTAACACAGGTGGTGATAAAGGCGTACATGCTGTAAGCGCAGCCCCGTGGGGTAGTGCTTTGATACTTTTAATTTCGTATGGCTATATTAAAATGCTTGGCCGCGATGGGGTAAAAAAATCAACTGAAGCGGCAATCCTCAATGCCAATTACATGAAGGCGCGATTGGAAAATCATTACCCTATATTATACAAAGGCATTAACGGTTTTTGCGCCCACGAAATGATTTTGGATTGTCGCGCATTTAAAAGCACGGCAGGTATTGAAGCACTCGACATTGCAAAGCGATTGATGGATTACGGTTTTCATGCACCCACCGTTGCATTTCCTGTTGCCGGCACTTTGATGGTAGAACCAACCGAAAGCGAACCCATGGAAGAGCTTGACAGGTTTTGTGATGCAATGATTGCTATCAGAAATGAAATCAGAGAAATTGAAAATGGAAATTGGGAAAAGCAAAACAACGTTTTAACCAATGCTCCACATACTGCTTCCGAAGCTACAAGTGACGAGTGGAAATATTCTTATTCTCGCCAGCAAGCAGTATTTCCGTTACACTTTGTTGCCGAAAATAAATTTTGGCCCAGCGTAAAGCGTGTTGACAATGCCTATGGCGACAGGAATTTAATTTGCACTTGCCCTGATGTATCGAGCTACGAACCGGTGGCTGTGAGTTAACGCTGCATCACAATTTAAAAAATCACACAGCGTGATAGTTCACCTTTCGCAATTTATAACCGTTAAAGAGTACGCTGCCAGGCACCGCTTAACTGTGCGTACAACACACGACCGCATTAAGCGCAATAAAATAAGCTACTTAACAATTTGCGGATTTAAAATAATTAACGACCCCTCAGTTGCCATGCCTGGGGATGTGCCCGCACATCATGTGCAAATAGGCAAGCTGGAATGGGTGCCCACGTTTGCAAAAAAGCGCAGGTATGCGCCCGATACCATTTATCAGCACATCATCTGCAATAAAATAAATGCAGTGGTTATTGCCAATCTTGTTTTGGTAAATCCTGATGACGAAACCGTAGTTGCCTTCCTTAAAAACAACCCGCCTTTAAAGCGAAAACGGTAAAATTTGATGGTTTTTAAGGCCTTTTCAGGCTATTATAGCCCAAAACCATAATATTACGTATGACTATGTATTTAATTATACGTAATTGTATCATATTACGTATAACTAAGTATATGTAACTACGCTTGTATATATAACAACGATGAAATAAGTATTTGGGCATACGTAAGTGAAATATCATAGCGTATAACCAAGTATTTGACTATACATAAATAATCATATTTACGTATGCCCAAATACTTATTTATTCATTTATAGACATGCAAAAAGGCATTACAAAATACCATTTAAAAGCAAAAATTTAGCCGGCCGACCATAATCTTAGGGCACCTACCCTATTTTTATATTTGCGGCTTCTTATAAAAAACTACAATGAACACAGTTGACAATTTTAACTTCTCAGGAAAAAAAGCATTGGTTCGAGTTGACTTTAATGTACCATTAGACAAAGCAACTTTTGCAGTTACCGATGATACACGCATACGCGCGGCAGTACCCACCATAAAAAAAATAGTAGCCGATGGCGGTAGCGTTATTTTAATGAGCCACCTTGGTCGCCCATTAAAAAAATTGAAAGAAGACGGAACCATTGATGTAAAAAAATTTACACTTGCTCATACTGTCAAATGCGCAAGTGATTTACTTGGGATACCCGTAAAATTTGTTGATGATTGTATGAGCGAATCTGCAAAAGAAGCAGCAGCCCTTTTAAAAGCAGGCGAAGTTATGCTGCTCGAAAATTTGCGTTTTTATAAAGAAGAAGAAAAAGGAGACGAAGGCTTTGCCCAAAAACTTGCTTCGTATGGCAATGTATATGTTAACGATGCCTTTGGCACAGCACACCGCGCACATGCAAGCACAGCAGTAATTGCAAAATTTTTTCCTTCGGCAAAAATGTTTGGATACATAATGGCCAACGAAATTAAAAATGCCGAGAAAGTTATGCAGCACGCCCAACGTCCATTTACTGCCATCATGGGCGGAGCCAAAGTTTCTGACAAAATTTTAATCATAGAACAACTCATGAAACGCTGCGACAATATTATTATTGGCGGAGGCATGGCATACACATTTTTTAAAGCACTTGGCGGCACCATTGGCACATCACTTTGCGAAGACGATAAACTTGACCTTGCAAAAGACATACTCGAACGCGCTAAAAAAAGCGGAGTAAAATTTTATCTGCCCGTTGATTCCATTGCCGGGGATGAGTTTAAAGCAGAAGCAAAAACCCAGCACGTAAAAAGCAATGCCATACCTGATGGATGGATGGGATTAGACATTGGCGCTACCGCATCAAACGAGTATGCCGATGTTATAAAAAATTCAAAAACCATATTATGGAACGGCCCCATGGGCGTATTTGAAATGCCAGCCTTTGCCGAAGGAACCAAAAAAGTTGCTCATGCAATTGCAGATGCAACCGCCAGCGGAGCGTTTTCATTAATTGGCGGTGGCGACTCGGCAGCTGCAATTAACCAATTTAACATGGCCGATAAAGTTAGCTATGTAAGCACCGGTGGTGGCGCACTGCTCGAATACTTTGAAGGAAAAGAATTACCTGGAATAAAAATGGTAATGCAGTAATTAGCTGTTTGAGTTAGGCACCTTTAACTTAAGCCCAACTTTTATTTTGCTTTTTGAAGACAAGTTATTTATCTCCTTTAACGTCTCAACTGAAACACCATCATAACGCCTGGCTATATTCCAAAGCGTATCACCAGGCTGTACAGTATGATAAATATATTTTGCAATTGCTTTATCGCTTTCTTTGGATTGGTCATTCTGCTGGGCTTCATCTGCATTCGATAAGGCCACCGCACTATCCGTTACAAGAGAATCTGCCTTAGCAGATACTACCTTGGTTGAATCTTGTTTATCCGATGATGGCTTGGCTTCTGCAACCATCTCTTCCTTTTCCTTCACCAAAACATACACCATCAGCTTTTGCCCTTTTTTTATAGTATTTGAGCGTAATTTATTCCATCGCTTTATTTCTTTTGATGAACAATCTGTTCGTCTGGCAAACTGCGTTAACGTTTCACCCTTGCGAACGGTGTACCATTTTTTTACCTCCTTATATTCTGCATTACTGGCTGCTGAATAAGGTTGCAGTTCCTGGCTGCTCAGGTTATGAATGTTTTCCTCATTGGTAACAAACAAGGCCACTTTGTTGGCTGGTAAGTTTAGCTTAAACCCTTCACCAGGAATAATTCCCTTTTTATAAATCGGATTTAAAAATGAAAGTACATCATAAGGTATGTCGAGCTGATTTGAAATTTGCCGAAGTGTTATTTTGCTTTTCACGCCTACTGAGTCAATATCATAAAACGAAAAAGATGGAGCAACAGGAGTTATGTTGTGTTCAGCAGCATAATTCATCACATAGCAAACTGCAATAAAGGCTGGTACATAACCACGAGTTTCAGCAGGCAAAAAACGACTTATATCCCAAAAATTTTTGCTTCCACCGGCACGTGCAATGGCACGGTTTACATTTCCGGGGCCGCAATTATACGATGCCACCACCAGCAACCAATCGCCATATACATCATACATCTCTTTAAAGTAGCGGCAAGCTGCATCTGTAGCAAGGTTTACATCTCTGCGCTCATCTATATAGGAGTTTATGCTTAGGTTATAAAGTTTGCCTGTATTATACATAAACTGCCAAATACCTGTAGCACCACAGTGAGAAACCGCTGTTGGGTTAAGTGCCGACTCAACCACCGACAAGTATTTAAACTCAAGTGGGATATTATACTTATCCAATGCCTGCTCAAAAGTTGGGAAATACAGTTTTGATAAACCCAGTACGCGCGAAGTTAATTGTGGCCTTTTATAAGCATACAGATTTATGTACTCCTTAACCTGCTTATTCAATGTAAGCGGCACAGGAGTTGAAATTTTTGAAATGCGTTCGCGGATAATTTCTTCCGAAAAAACAGGGCCTGTTTGTTCATCAGGAGTATTTACGCTGGTAATGTTACTGTAACGGATAACATTTTTAAGTGTAATTAAGCTATCAAGCATTGCCACAATGGGGTCATTCGGCTTTAAACCTCCATCGGTTTCCTGTGCCTTTGAGCTAACAATGCACAAAACAGCCAAAAGGCAACTAAATATTGCTTTAAATTTTTTCATTAAAATTTAGATTGATAACCTCTTGTACTCAGAGTTTACCGGTAATGTTCGGGCGAAAATAAAAAAATCATTATGAAAACCGCATAAACCTTACACATCCACTCATAATAAAAGGATAATTGAGGAAATAGAAGGATAAAAATTACTTGGTGGTCTTGATTTGAAAGCCTCTTTTCCCTTCGTACCTAAAGAAATAAGGAAGCACGCTTAAGGCAATTGCTAAAGCCGAGAGAATAAACAAAAGAACTAAACTTCCTAAATCGCGCAATGCAAGGGCCACCAAAATAAAACCAACGTTTATTAAATAAAGAACAAGAGATGTTTCACGATGGTTAAGTCCCATATCAAGTAAAACGTGATGCATGTGGTTGCGGTCGGCCTTAAAGGGAGAGCGCTTATTTAAAATGCGAATTGTAAAAACACGCATGGTATCAAACAAGGGTAAAATAAGGATGGCTATTGCCATAGCAGGGCTTGACTTAAATGGAAACCCAGCCGGAGGTGTATCAAAACTTAGCTCAATAAAATTTATAGTAAGAATTGCCAGAATTAAACCAATAATAAGTGAACCGGTATCGCCCATAAAAATATTGGCAGGGGCAAAATTATAAACCAAAAAAGCCAACAAAGCACTAAACAATGAGAACGATAAAATACAAAGCGCAATTTCGTTATAATTATAAAAATAAATGCCATAGGTAAATGATGCTATTGAACCTATGCCAGCAGCAAGACCATCAACACCATCAACAAGATTAAACGCATTTATAATTAACAAAATGGTAAACAACGAAAATGAAAGACTAAACCAATAAGGAATCTGATCAATACCAAAAATTCCATACAAACTTGTAATACGTATGTTGGCAAACAAAACAATAATTATGCTCGCCACCAGTTGCCCATAAAATTTCTTGCTTGCGGGCAATTCAATAATATCGTCTTTAATTCCTATAAAAAACATCACAATAAGCGCGGCTATTATATATTGTGTGCTTTGAAAATTAAATCCTGCCGACCAAAACGTAAACGAGAAAACCACCCCTGCAAAAATGGCAATACCACCAAGGGTAGGTATGCTTGATTTATGCGCCTTACGCCCTCCCGGTTCATCAAATAAATTTTTAATAACAGCAACTTTAATAATAGAGGGGATTGCCAGAAAAGTGATAATAAAAGCAGTGATGCAGCTAAAGGCTATGTTAATCATATTAGTGTTAAGATATCACCAAAAGTATTTAAGTAATATTACTTAAAAGCTACTATTTTGTGAAGGCGCAAATATAGTAAGTGAAATCGAACTGTCAATAGGCAAAGCACATGGATTAATGTGTTTGGAAGTCAATAACTACACTTTTTCAAAATCATCAATGCGATGCAAGTCAAGAGATGGCCTGCCATCACGTGCAGTACCTATTATGGGTTTGAATTTTGCATTCCAAACAATTTCATTGGCTTTATATGACGAACGTGAGTAAACAGTTTGTGCATACGTGTCATCAACAGCTTTAAGTATAAAAAGAAATTCAATGTCCGACTTTTCAAAATCATCATTGGTTAAGTTTTTTAACGGGCTTGCATCATCAATGGGATGAACAATAGTCCAGCTTAATGCAAGCAAACTTATTTTTTTTAATTCAAGTTCAAGGTTTTGAAATTTGCGAATTGTTTTTCCGTTTTCGTCCACATCAAATGCTACAATTAAAGTAGCTTCGGCTTCAATAAGCTGATTATTGCGCGCATTGGCAACACGAAACATAAAACCTGTAATGTCCTTATACGGTGCAATAAGTGCATGTTGGCTGATAAATAATTTTGCAGTTGGTCGCGAAAACTTTCCGTACAAAAGGCCGGTGGCCATGGCAAATGAAAGCAGCCCCACCATTGATTCAACCGATGTAACCACATTGGTTGCAAAACCAATGGGAGCAATGCGACCAAAGCCTACTGTGGTTAAGGCCTGTGTGCTAAAGAAAAAACATTCCCAGTAATCACGCAAAGCGGTGGCATGTTTCATACCAGTTAAATGTTCGATGCCAATAAAATAATAAGTGGCGGCAAAAATGTTGTTCATTATAAAATAACCAAGCAATACCACCAAAATAAATTTAGTCCACGACATTCGAATTAAGTCGTGATAAATATTTATAGGATTAAAATGCGCTACGCCATTGCGCTTAATATTTGGTGTGCCATCTTTATTAAGAGAGCGTTGTTTGGCAGCATTGGCTGCTGTACCAAAACCAAGTTCCCGCTCGTCAGATTTTTTTATTTTAAACCGCGATGACAAAGTTTTTTGTGTTAAGAAGTGTTGAGACCTGAAAAAATTTCCGGCTTTGCACTTAACTGTTAATCGTACGATTCAAACTTAATTGACTTCTTATCATAGCCCATAGCCTCAAGACGTGCACGTGCATCGCGCAACATATCGGCCCAACCGCAAATAAAAAATTTAGCGGGGCGCTTGTCGGCAAAAATTTCTTCGTACACAGCATGAACATAACCTTTACGGCCTTCCCATCCCGGATTTTCACGTGATAAAACAGGAATAAATTTAAATTCAGGATGTTTTGAAGATAAATCTTCAAGTTCTTTACGATAGATAATGTCTTTTTCCCAACGGTTGCCAAAAACCATGTACATATTTTTATGTGGCACACCACGGTTTATAATATCAATAACCTGTGCACGTAAAGGCGCTATGCCTGTACCTGTACAAATAAAGCACAAGTCGGTATCAATAGGTTCGGGCACTTGAAACTTACCAAGCACACGCGAAAGTTTTACAACAGTTCCCACTTTATAATTTTCCCACATGTAAGGAGTGCCCAATCCTTTTGGGTTAATTACTATACACAGTTCAAAAATATTATCATTTGATGGCGCTGAAGCAATTGAATAACTACGGTTGGTGTATTTTGAATCAATAGGCAAATCGAGCATAACAAACTGACCTGCTTTAAATGAAAACGGACGCTCGTCAGGAACTTTTATAAAAAAACGTTTTACCACATCATTTTCGTCAATGATGTTTACAATGGTTGCATCAAGAAATTCGTAGGCCATAATGAGATTGTTTGAAGATTTAAGTTTGATGTTAGGGGTGTCGAAAATAGGTAATTGAAATAAAACAAAAAAGCAGGAAATGATTCCTGCTTTAAATTGTAGTAACTACTCTTAATTTTATTTTACTTCTTCGTTGGTTCCGTTTTTCTTTCCCTCTTCGTTTTTAAACTGAGTTTGGTTTCTGCGTTGCTCGCGCAGCTGCTTTAATGTAGTCTGCTGTTCGGGGGTAAGTATTTTGTTTATTTCAACCTCAAAATTTTGCCTAAACGCTTTTTGCTCATCAGCAGTAGCGTTGCGGATTTTTTCTTGCTTAACAAATAAGTCTATCAGTTGGGTTTTTTGTTCGTTTGACAACTTAAGGTCGGCATTGTAGCGTTGCATACGCATTTCGGCACGCTGCTCTGGTGTAGATTCGTTCACACTATTTTCTTGTGCAAACGTGCTGCTTATTGCAAGTACTAAAACAGCAAATGTTAGTTGAATAATTTTTTTCATGTTTATGTGTTATTTTTTTGTGATGTAAATATATAACTTTTTATTTCCTCAACGGTTAATTGCTGATTTTTCCCCACAATCGCATTCGGCTTATTCCACCATCAGGAAAAATAGTTAACCGCACATGGGTGAAATTTTCCTTTGATGTAATTTCTTTTTGGAAGTAATGCTCATGGTCAGCAGTAAGTTTTGTTTGAGGAAGAATGGTTGTCCATTTTATTTTATCGCTACCAAGATTTTTTTCTTCTTCAAGTGAAATGTTACAGCCTTCAATCAAACAACTGTCAGGGTAATTTCCTTTGAAATGGCAGGTGTCAACTAAAATTTTTTCAATTGTGCCTTTATGTGCAAGTCGTACAATTACCCAATCACGATTGTTTGGTGTACGGTTACGTTTGGTTTCCCATCCATCACCCATGTTTACTCCGCGACCGGGCATAATTAAATTATCCATGTGCGAAAAAAACATGTCGTTACACAAAACAGATTTGGCTCCATTAACGGCTGCCGCCAAATCAATCACTTCATTTTTTCCAACCGTAGTCCAATCTTTAAAAACTTCTCCATACACTTTCAAGCGGGCAACACCGCCATCAGGATAAATATTTAATCGCAAATGGGTGTATATATTTCTGTCAGCTATTTCATAAAAATTCTGCGAGCCGGGTTGTAAAGGAGATTTTGGAAGAATTTCTTTCCACCCGATAGCTATCGGGTCAATTTTATCAAAATTTATTTTTTCTGTTTGAGAAATATTGCACGCTTCAATGCTTGCATACGGTGGATGATTCCCAAGAAAATGATTTGTGTCAATGTCAACACCAAAAATTTTTCCTGATGTTGCTAATTGAATAATGCACCAGTCATATCCCGGTGTTCTTTTCCTGCGGCTTTCCCATCCGTCCATCCACTTTCCACGGTCGGTATATTTATCCGGAATAAAAATTCCGCGGCCAGGCTTTAACAAATTCTCCTTCTCGGCAAAAAAATCATCACTGCAAAGTAGCGTTTTGCCTCCTAATCTCTCCGCAACTAAATCGGTAAGTTTTGTAAATGTAGGTTCTGACATAAATTCTTTTTGAACGCTGATTTTTATGTTGGTGATGATAAATTATGATTTGATATCTGCGAAAATCTTAACAATCATAAAAATCTGCGTTCTACCTTTTTAATATTTTTCCTTTGTTCAAATGTAAAAACTTTCCCTGATTAAAAACATTCACTCCTCCGACAAAAGTTTGTTCTACAACACCAAACATTTCTCTGTTAAGATAAGGAGTTATTTTATGGCGATGCTGAATATTCTTTTCTTCAACAATAAAATTTTTGTCAGGATTCCAAATAACCAAGTCAGCATCATAGCCCTTTTCAATTTTTCCTTTTGAATTTTGAAGCCCACAAAGTTTTGAAGGATATTCACACATCCACTTCAATATTTTTTCCATAGAAATATTTTTCTCTTTCATTTTCGTCAACACCGCAGGTAATGCAAATTGCAATCCTGCAATTCCGCCCCAGGCTTTCTTAAAATTTCCTGATTCAATTTCTTTCATTTCAGGCGGGGCAGGTGAATGGTCGGTAGCTATAAAATCTATTGTTCCATCAAGTAATGCATTCCACAATTGTTCATTGTTTTGTTTTTCACGAATGGGAGGAGCGCATTTATATTGCGTTGCACCATCAAGAATTTCTTCTGCATTAAAAAATAAATAGTGCTGAGCTGTTTCAACAGTGAGAGGTAATCCTTCTTGTTTAGCATTACGAATTTGCTCAATTGAATTTGCTGAAGAAAGATGAACAATATGAACATGCGCGCCAGTCACTCTGCATAAATCAATCATCATTTTAATGGCATTGTCTTCCCAACTTTTGGGTCGTGATTTTAAATACGCTGAATAACTGCGCGGATTTTGTTCCAGCAATTTTGAATCAGGATGCGCAGCATCCAACTCACAATGCACCAGCAAAGGCTTATTGTATTTTTTTAAAATCTTTAATGCTTTGCGCAGATGTTCTGCATTCGTATTTGGAAAATCATCAATGCCTGAGTGAGTTAAAAATGCCTTCAAACCAAACACTCCACTTTCTAAAAGTTTTTCCAAATCATTTAAGTTACCAGGAACCACCCCACCCCAAAAGCCACAATTGACATGCAATTTATTTTTAGTTGCACTTAACTTTGTTTGAAAATTATTTTTGGTTGTCGTTACCGGATTTGAATTCAATGGCATCTCAATCATAGAAGTAATTCCACCGGCAGCAGCGGCTTTGGTTGCTGTGTCAAAACCTTCCCATTCTGTTCTTCCAGGTTCGTTTATGTGGACATGAGGGTCAATTATGCCAGGCATGACAAAAGCCCCACCCTGACCCTCCCCGATGGGGAGGGAAGCGGCTTCGATTGAAGATGCGTGAATAACATCAGCAATTTTATTTCCTTCAATAATTACAAAGCCGTCAATAATTCCATTGGGAGTTAAAATATTTTTGCTTTGGATATAAAATTTGTTTCTCACTCTGTTTGCCACTAATTGCACGAATTTACACTAATTAAATTTCCAATTACTTTCTCAATTCGTGAAAATTTGTGTAATTAGTGGCGTATGCGGAAAGAATTAAAATTCTGGAAATTTATTTTAGAGAAGCTGAATACCAATCAGCCTGTAATTTTTATGTGCGTGCTTGAAAGTTCGGGGAGCAGCCCGGGCAGGCAAGGATTTAAAATGGCTGTGACAAACGATGAATTATGTGGCTCTGTTGGAGGTGGAACGATGGAATACAAATTTGTTGAACTGGCAAAAGAAAAGTTAAAGGAAGAAGAAACTTTGCCATTGATGAAAAAACAAATACACAATAAGCAGTCGGAAATGAACAGGAGTGGAATGATTTGTTCAGGCGAGCAAACTATTTATATGAATAGGATAAGCCATTCTGATAAAAACGCCATACTCCAAATTATTAAATCACTTGAAGAATTTAAAAGTGGGGAGTTAAAAATTTCAACAAAGGGTATTGCATTTTCAAAAAACATTCCGGCATACGATTATTTTTTCCAAGCAGGTGATGGTGATTCATTCTTATACTTTGAAAAAACAGGATTTAAAAATCACTTATATATTATTGGCGGTGGACATTGTTCTCTTGCATTGTCAAAACTCATGAGCACCATGGATTTTTACATTCATGTTTTTGATGACAGAAGAAATTTGAATACGATGAAAGAGAATACTTATGCTCATGAACAAAATCTATTTGCTAATTATTCTCAACTTGATATTCCATCAGGAGAAAATAATTATGTGGTTGTAATGACATTTGGTTATCGCACAGATGATATTGCAGTACGTGCATTGATAAAAAATGATTACAACTATTTTGGTGTGCTTGGCAGCAAAACAAAAATGGAACAGCTTTTTACAGAGTGGAGAAAAGATAATCTGCCTGAAAATAAATTAAAGCAACTTTATTCGCCTGTTGGAATTTCAATTAACAGCCAAACTCCTGAAGAAATTGCAGTGAGCATTGCTGCTGAAATAATAAAGGTGAAGAATGGCCCCCTTGCCCCCGAAGGGGGAAAATAAAATTTCTATTGCTTGTCTTGTTTCATTAGCACCAAATACACAAAAAACGAAACTGCAAATCCAACAAACCATGCGTAATTATAGAGATGCGCAATAATTTCTGGAACTGCATCTTTTGCAATAACATTTATCGTAACTAAAAATCCGGGAATATTTGGAATGATTCCAAGCAACAAAGCAATTATTGCTGCGCGATTAAATCCATTCGAGTAACTGTAAATTCCATTGTGCGAATACAAATCATCTGTAATTAAATTTTTCTTGCGGATAAAAAAATAATCAGCAATCATAATTCCTCCAACAGGACCAAGTAAACTGGAATAAGCAATTAACCATGTAAAAACATATCCGTTGGGGTCAGCAATTAACTTCCATGGAAAAATTAAAATGCCAATGACTCCTGTGATGTAACCGCCTGTTCTAAAATTAATTTTTGAAGGCGAGAGGTTGGCAAAATCGTTTGCAGGACTAACAATGTTTGCTGCAATGTTTGTTGCAAGTGTTGAAATGGTTACGGCAATCATTGCAATACTCACTAACAGTTTGCTTTCAAATTTTCCCGCAAGTACTAATGGGTCCCAAATAGTTTCTCCGTAAATAATAAATGTGGCTGATGTTACAACCACACCAATAAAAGAAAATAAAGTCATAGATGGTGGCAAACCAATTGCCTGCCCTGTTATTTGCGCGCGTTGACTTTTTGCATAGCGGGTAAAGTCAGGAATGTTGAGAGAAAGTGTTGCCCAGAAACCTACCATGCCTGTTAATCCCGGAAAGAAAAAATTCCAAAACTCTGCACTTGTTGTAAACTTAGATGGTTGAGAAAGTATTGGCCCTAACCCATGCCCTGCATTAATTGCCCAAAACAAAAGCGCAAGCGCAGCAACAGGAAGAAAGATTGCTTTGAATACTAAAAGTTTTTTAATGCTGTCAACTCCAAGGTAAACAACATACATGTTTAGCAACCAAAAAAGAATAAATGTAATTGCAGGCCCTGTTTGCAAACCGAATGATGAAGGAAAAATTTGCGGAAGGTTTTCAAAAGACGGAAACCAGATTTTGAACATTAGATATAAAGCATAACCACCAATCCAGGTTTGAATACCAAACCAGCCACAGGCAACAATGGCACGCAGTATGGCTGGAATGTTTGCGCCACGCACACCAAAGCTTGCACGCGCCAAAACAGGAAATGGAATTCCATATTTCGCGCCTGCATGCCCGTTTAAAATCATTGGAATTAAAACAACCGTGTTGCCAATAAAAATGGTGAGTATGGCTTGCCACCAATTCATACCACCTGAAATTAATGAACTTGCAAGCATGTATGTGGGAATGCACAAGCTCATACTAATCCAGAGCGCGGCATAGTTCCAGGTGTTCCATGTTCTTTTATTTTCAGGAATAGGAGCTAAGTCTTCGCTGTAGAGTGAGGCCCCACCTAACCTCCCCGAGGGGGAGGGATTAGTTTCGTTTGAGCTAGTCATTTTTTGTCATAATGTTTGTATCCGATTTTCTTTCTTGGCGATGATGGCGGATTCAATAATTGTTTGAGTGCAGAAAATATTAATTGAATATCGTCATCGTGGTTGTTCCTTTTTTTTCGAGTTGTTCCAACTTCAACAAAATATCTTTGTGCGATGAAAGCACCTCGCGCATTTTTGTAAAGATGCGAATGATTCGGATATTTACCTCAATGGCTTGTTTGCTGTTGAGCACACTGGAGAGCATGGCAACACCTTGTTCGGTGAAACAAAATGGAGAAACTCTGGAGCCACCCCAACTTGAGGTGCCAAATTGGCTCCTCAAGATTTCAAACTCTTCCGGTGATAATTCAAACATAAAATCATCAGGAAAACGTTCAATGTTCCTGTTCACTTGCCGCTTAAGGTGTTTAGTTTCTACTCCATATAGCTCCGCAAGGTCGCGGTCGAGCATTACTTTTTGTCCTCTCAATAAGTAAATTTTGTTGAGAATGATTTCGTCAGGTAAGAGAAGATGTTTACTCATAGGCCCCTCCTAACCTCCCCGAAGGGGAGGAACTTGCATCGTTTAAATCCTCGTTTATTTTTTTTATATGTCATCTGAAACTGTTGGGAATTTATATTCCCCCTTCGGGGGTTAGGGGGCCACATATTCATCAGCCACTGCAATCGCTTTAGAAATTATTTCCAATCCCTCATCCATCTCCCCTTTTGTAATGCACAAGGGTGGGCACGTAAAAATATAATTCCATCTCACAAAAGTGAACATTCCCAATTCAACCAATTTCGCATTTACCTTATTCATTATTTCCATTTCAGACGGGGATGCATTCCATGGCGCCATCGGCTCTTTTGTTTTTCTGTTCTTTACTAATTCAATACAGCCCAACAAACCTGTTGTTCGGAAATCTCCTATGCTAGGATGTTTGCTTTTTAGCTTTTCAACTTGCGTTGAAATATATGCTCCCATGTAGGCAGCGTTGTCAATTAATTTTTCGTCTTCATAAATTTTTAAAACTTCAACCGCAGCAGCACATGCAACTGCGTGTGCAGAATAAGTCAACCCAATTGGCAACGGTCTATCGTTAAAATGATTGATCAATTCTTCTTTCACAATTATTCCTCCAAGTGGAATGTAACCGCATGTCAATCCTTTTGCAAAGCACATAATGTCAGGAACTACATTGTGATTGTCCACACCAAACCATTTTCCGGTTCTTCCAAAACCACTCATCACTTCATCGGCAATTAAAAGTATTCCATACCTGTCAGCAATTTCACGTACACGTTTCCAATAACCAGGAGGATATTTTATGCAGCCGCTCGAACCACTTTCGCCTTCCATTAAAATGGCTGCAACATTATTTGGTCCTTCGTATTTAATAATACGTTCCATGTGTGCTGCTGCATTCTCTGTACATTCTTCGGGTGTTTTGCTGTTCCATGGACAACGATAGAAAAAAGGATTTTCTACATGAATAAAATTGGGTGATTGCTGTGTATCATGTGGAAGTTTTCTCGGGTCACCGCCCACACTCATTGCACCATACGATGCACCGTGATAACTTTGATAGAGCGAAACTATTTTATGTCGCCCTGTATAAAGTCGTGCAAACTTTATTGCGTTTTCAATTGCTTCTGCTCCTGCATTGGTAAAAAAAGTTTTCTTTAACGAACCTGGAGTAATCTCAGAAAGTTTTTTTCCAAGTTCTCCTCTTGCTTTAGTAATCATTCCCGGATGAACAAAACTTACTTCGTCCATTTGTCGCATCACCGCTTCTTTCACTCGAGGATGTCCATGACCAATGTTCATATTCATCAGTTGTGATGAGAAATCAAGAATTCGTTTTCCACTTCTGTCAAATAGATAAACTCCTTTTGCAGTTTTAATATTCAATGGATTTAATCCTGATTGTTTACTCCAGGAAAAAATGGTGTAGTCGAGATTGTTTTTAAAAATTTCTTCTGCTTCGTTCATTTTTTATTTTTTTTCTCTCTGTGCCTTTGTGTATCTGTGGTAAAAAAAATTTCTAACCACGGAGACACAAAGTCACAGAGTTAGCACATTCGTATATTCGTAACCGATTCGTTATTCGTTGATGTTTTTTAGCTCATCCAATTCACTTTTCCCTCCGGATTCCATTTTACTGTAGTCTTTTTCAACTTTGTCCAAAGTTCAATGGAACTTTTACCGGTAATATCATTCACACCAAATTTACTTTCATTCCATCCGCCAAAAGAAAATGGTTCGCGAGGAACGGGCACACCCACGTTTATGCCAATCATACCTGCACTTGCGCGTTCCATTACCTGCCTTGCAATACCACCACTTTGTGTAAACACCGATGCAGCATTACCGTAGTTGGAAGAATTCTCTATTGTTATTGCTTCGTCTAAATCTTTAGCTCGCATAATCGCAAGCACAGGCCCAAATACTTCTTCTTTAGCAATTGCCATATCAGGTGTAACATAATCAATAACGGTTGGCCCAACATAAAAACCGTTTTCATTTCCTTCCACTTTATAATTTCTTCCATCAACTAAAACTTTCGCTCCGGCTTTTTCAGCTTCGGTGATATAACGTTCAATTCTTTCTTTCGCTTGTTGGCTGATAACACTTCCTAAATTTTTTCCGGGAATAACTTTTTTTGCTTCCTCACAAATTTTGCTGATGATAAAATCAATTTGCCCTACAGCTACCATAGCACTTGCAGCCATGCATCGCTGACCGGCACAACCACTCATACTTGCTGTTACGTTGGATGCTGTCATGTCAGGATGCGCATCGGGCATTACAATCAAGTGGTTTTTTGCTCCGCCTAATGCAGTGCATCTTTTTAAATTATGTGTTGCACGCTGGTAAACAATTTTTGCAACTTTGGTTGAGCCCACAAACGAAACTGCTTCAATATTTGGATGGTCGCAAATAGCTTCTACAATTTCTTTATCGCCATTTACAATATTAAAAACGCCATCGGGTAAACCCGCTTCTTTTAAAAGTTCTGCAATTCGATTGGAAGAAATTGGAACTTGTTCTGATGGTTTTAATATCATACAATTTCCAAGTGCAATAGCATTGGGAATAGTCCAATGCGGAACCATGTTTGGAAAATTAAACGGAGCAATAGATGCAACCACACCGA
Organism: uncultured Flavobacteriaceae bacterium; assembly: GCA_964432885.1. Lineage (GTDB taxonomy): Bacteria > Bacteroidota > Bacteroidia > AKYH767-A > OLB10 > CAYSPG01. Next base: position 79,437 of record CAYSPG010000004.1, on the reverse strand, counting down.
GCGGCTTGTGTTCCACTCTGCACTCAACACCTTTGCTTACTTCTAAAAGTTCTCCAGAGATTAATTGTGGTAATGAACATGCAAATTCTGTCAGCTCAATACTTTTTTCAACTTCTGCACGTGCCTCGTCCATTGTTTTCCCATTCTCCTCATGCACAATAGTTGAAAGTTCCAGCATGTTTTTCTCTAACAAAGTTTTGTAGCGATAAAAAATCTGTACACGTTCTTTAATGGGAGTTGCACTCCATAAAGGAAATGCCGCCTGCGCAGCTTTTACTGCATCGTCCAATTGTTGTGCTGATGAAAGCGGAACGGTAGAAATAACTTTTCCTGTTAAAGGAGAGATTACTTCTAAAGTTTTTGTTGCCCCATTGGTAAATTTTCCGGCAACGTAATTTTTTACTTCGGGATATTTTAATGTGGTAGTTGACATTGTGTATTGCATTTAATACGGATGAAAGATAGTTGTGTTTTTGTGCAAACACAAAAACATCAAAACAAAATTAACACACAAAGTTATTGCGAAATCGTTTTTATTATAGCATCGGCTACTATTTTGTTAACCATTTTTGATGCATGAAAATCGTTGATATTTACAAGCCTGTCTTTAACATCAGAATTGGCCACCAGATTACTCACATCAATAACATTGGCGCCAGCATCATTAAAAAATTTTTTTACCGGAATGGCAAGTTCATTGCTGGTTTTTAAATCCTGTAAAAAAGGCATAAGCACTACAATAAGTTTTGTATTGTTGGCTTTGCAGTAATCGGTAAATTTTTTTAGCGACAAAAGATGATCGGCCATAACGGATGAATCGGCATAGGCCTTTTTTAGTTCAACCAAATAATTATACTCGGCATTGTGCGGAAATTTCCAATAGATAAAGTTTAACAAAAAACTTCCCCGCACCAAAGGGCGTTGCCACAATGGAATATCGTTATACAACAATGGAAACTCTTTAAACTTTCCGGCACGCCTTGTTGCATTTTCAATGTCGTTAAAAAAATACTGCAACACAAGCACATCGGGTTTGGCCGGAAAATTTACAAGTATGTTGTATTCATCATCGGGGTCGGCACCATTGCGACCAATGTTAAAAAATTCAAAATCTGGTTTTAGTTTTTCTCCTGCAATATCGCTAAAGCGCTCACTTCGTTTTTTTATTCCATGTCCGGCAGTAAACGAATCGCCAAGAAAAAGTATTTTTTTTCTTGTTAAATCTTTTTCTGACAATTCCGTATCACGAAAACCCATGCTGTTTTTTTTCCAGTAATAATAAAACCAGTTTTGCCCGGCAAGCGTGTTGCTGGTGCTATGCGATACAGGAATAAACATAAATGCGGTTTCTACAACCAGAATTAAAATAATGAGTATGAAAAAAGACAGCGAAATGTTTTTTGCCAATTCATTAACGTTTTTATTTTTAAATACTGAAGAATAAAACACATCGGTAATTAAACCTGCAACCCACCCAATTAAAATAAGCCTGATAATTTTTACCCAAATGGTTTCGCTAAGCGGAACCAAATAGGATGGCGCCAATAAAATAAACAGTAAAAAAATCAGCGTTAAAACTCCTATGAGCTTAAAAAATGTTTTCGCCATTTGGCTTACCGGGTTAATTTAGCAAACAAGTATAAAAATAATTTGCCTGATTCTGACCTATACAGATTTCAAAAAAATAGCCAATAAAATGTTCAGGTTTCCAAAAGTTCGCCAAGCGAAATGTTTTCTAGATAAGGAGCAAGCAAGGCCGCATTATCAAACGCCTTTATTTTTTTTATGGTGTTTTCGTAAATGCTGTACCAAAGTTCGATGTAGTATCCATTAAACGAAAATAAATTTACACGGTAGCCATACACTTCGCGCACATGCAGGTGTACAGCACCATTCCAAATATAAAATGCCTGTTCATCGTGCGAGAGGGCGTTAAAATCTTTGCAGGAAATGTAAGACATAGGCAGTTTGTTTTAGTTATTCAATTGTTTTTAACTCACCCCACTTGTAAATAATAAAGCGGGCAATAAGAATGGCGGATGCAATGGTTAAGTTTATCATTTATGCGTGCAATATGTGCTTGCAGTTATGCCTTGTGATAAACCATTTGGCCAATGCAAAAAAGTAAAGGGTGAAAGTGGGTTAATTCGGTGTTTTGTAATTGTTCATAATTATTTCTCACTTTTTGTGCTATGGCTTTTTACTTTTGCGTTGTATAAAAACCACAAATAACGTTTAGAATGAAAAAATCAGTTGGCACACTGGCAACACTTGTTGCATGCTTTATTACCACAACAGTATTCTCCTTAAATCCGTCAAAAACCTATAAGGTAACCCCCGACAAATTTGGGATGACATACAAAGAAGAAAAAATTAAAACCCCGGATGGAGCAATTTTAAATGCATGGATGTTTGAACTGCCACGCAAAACCACCAATTGGGTGGTAATAAGCGGCAGTGGCGATGGCAACATGGCCGATAACCTTGAAATTATAAACTCATTTATGAGTGCCGGCTTTAATGTGGCAGCGTATGATTACCGCGGCTATGGCGCAAGCAGCGATTTTAAAATTGATGCCGACCTGTATATATACCCACAGTTTATAGTTGACCTTAATGCCGTGCTTGATTACCTGCGCAAGTCGCGTGCTATTACAAAATTTAGTTTATACGGAATAAATATTGGTGCCGGCCTTTCCATTGGCGTTGGAGCCAACCGCACCGAAACGCAAAAAGTTATTGCCGATGGCCCATGGATTGGGCTTGAAGTAATGAAGAAAAAACTAAAAGAGAAATTAAACAAAGAAGTAAACATGCCTTTTGGGTTTGACAAAAACTACGAACCCATGTATGCAATGGAAAAAACCAAAGGCATGAAAGGGCTGATGGTAATTACCTCGCCACAGGATGCATTGGTTACACCTGCTGATACCAAACAAATAAAAGGAGTAACAGAGAATTACGTGGTAAAAACCTCTCCATCTAATACCGAAAATTTTTCAACTGATAAAAATGCCTACTTCGAAAAGGTGTCGGCTTTTTTGAATAAATAATTAATCACAACCTTCGTTTGTGGCACTTGTGATAATTAAATAAATTATTGATTGGAAGCAAACTAAGACTCTATAGCCTCTAAATATTTTTCGCTAAGCGGCTTATTAAGGTAGCGTATTACATGCGGATTGGCCGAGGCTTTATTGATATCGTCAGGGCTTATGGATGATGAAAGAACCACAATTTTACAGTGGTTTTTTGTTTTTTCGTCAATGGTGGTAAACAGGTCAAGAAAAACAAATCCGTCTTTAACAGGCATATTTAAGTCAAGAAAAATAATTTGCGGCAACAAATCTATTTGGCCTGAAAGAGAGTTTAAGTACTCAATAGCCGCATCGGTTGACGTTTTTACCACACAACTTTCGCTAAAATTTGATGAACTGATAATACGCTCATTGATAAGATTATCAATTTCATTATCATCAATTAAAAGTACTCGCTTAAATTTATTTGTTCCGTTGGGTTTCATTAATGTGAAACTATTTTTTTGTGGTGACAGCTGGAATCGAACCAGCGACACAAGGATTTTCAGTCCTTTGCTCTACCGACTGAGCTATGTCACCTAAACTATTGTAATGACAGCTGGAATCGAACCAACGACACTCCCGATTTTTCATCGGGATGCTCTACCTACTGAGCTATGTCACCTTTAAAGTGGCGGCAAAAATAAAAAAATTACAATTCGTAACTTGATAATAATTATTTAAGCAAAATATTTTGCAATCTGGTTTTATTACCATTAAAAACATTCACATCAACGGGGTTATTACATCCAAGCATTTTTGCCTTATCGCTATGTTGCCAAAACAACCATTTTATTGATTCTTCAACCACCAGTTGTTCCTCGTAATAATGAGCTATCCAAAATTTATAATTATTAAAATCATCGGCAAGGTAGTCTTCAATAAAACTAATGTTGCTATAAAGTATGGGTTTTGTTTTGTAATATTTTTCTATTTCCTGAATAAACAATTTTAGGCGCCCGACAATTTCCTTCTTTGATTTTCCTGCTGTTTCTTCAACATCAATTACAGGTGGCAAATCGCCCTTTTGAAGTTTAACGCTTGAAATAAAATTTTTTGCCTGCAACTTGGGGTCATAGTTGGGCAAAAAGTAATGGTAAGCTCCGCGGATAATTTTATTCTTTTTTGCTTCTTCCCAGTTATCACGAAAAGTTGGGTCTTCTAAAAAAACCCCTTCGGTGGCTTTTATGAATGCAAATTCAAATGTAATTGTATCCTCATCAAGAGTTATTGCTTTAAGTTGTTTCCAGTTTACTTCGTCCTGCCATCGCGATACGTCAATGCCATGCACAGTGTAGCCAAGCGGAAATTCTATTTGGCTTCCCGCCTGTTCGGGTTTGTTGAAAAGGCGTTTTTGTAACCGCCATGCTTTGTAACCATAGCGTATCAGTTGCTTATGGTAATAATAGGATGCGCAAAGCAATACTACAGCCAAAAATATTTTGAAAATTAACCGGTACCGTTTTTTATTCATGACAATTACGTAACGAATAACGATAAAAAAATGTTGCTGTAGCCGATAGGTTGCTTAAAACAACCAGAAGAAACCTTGCCAACAACTATTTACTTAAAACCGTACCGGACTCTAAAGACCAACAACTATTTTACTCTATAACCATATTACTACAATAACCCCATTTCCACTATCTTCGCCCCTCAATTTTTTTATTGAATGCGCAAAATACACATGGTTGATTTAATCAGCCAGTACCAAAAAATAAAACCCGAAGTTGATAAAGCATTGCTCGATACCGTAATGTCATCAGCATACATTAATGGTCCCGAAGTAAAATCATTTCAGGCTGAGCTTGAAAAATATTTAGGAGCAAAGCATGTAATCCCATGTGCAAACGGAACCGATGCGTTACAAATTGCCATGATGGCGTTGGGATTGCAGCCGGGCGATGAAGTTATCACAGCAAGTTTTACTTACGTAGCCACTGCCGAAGTTATTGCGCTATTAAAACTAAAACCTGTTTTGGTTGAGGTAAATCCTGATACATTTACCATTGACCCAGCGGCATTAGAAAAAGCCATCACACCAAAAACAAAAGCTATAGTTCCTGTGCATCTGTTTGGTCAGTGTGCCGAAATGGAAAAAATAATGCAGATAGCTAAAAAGTACAATCTTTTTGTAATTGAAGATACAGCACAGGCAATTGGTGCCGATTATATTTTTAGCGATGGCAAAAAACAAAAAGCAGGAACCATTGGCACTGTTGGATGCACTTCTTTTTTCCCATCAAAAAATTTAGGATGCATGGGTGATGGTGGCGCTATATTTACAAATGATGATGCACTTGCGCAGAAACTAAGAATGGTTGCCAACCACGGACAAAGCAAATTATACACGCACGATGAGGTGGGAGTAAATTCAAGACTGGACAGCATACAGGCTGCAATCCTCAGAATAAAACTTAGGCACTTAGATGAGTATGCCGCGGCCAGAAATAAAGCTGCTGCTTATTATGACAATGCTTTTAAAAATAATTCAAAAATAAAAACACCGGCACGGTTTAAAAATTCAACACATGTGTTTCATCAGTATGTGTTGGTTTTAAATGGAGTTAACCGAGATGCTTTGCGCGAACATCTTGCCTCCAAAGAAATTCCGGCAATGATTTACTACCCCATTCCGGTGCACAAGCAAAAAGCTTACACCGATGCAAGTTATACATCGGCAATGTTTGCAAACACCGAAAAACTTTGCGCAAGCGTAATTGCCCTGCCTATGCATACCGAAATGGATGAGGAGCAATTAAAATATATTACAGATAGTGTTTTAGAATTTACGGCCCCCTAACCCCCGAAGGGGGAAAAGAGCTAGGGTGTGCGTGTATCAAGTGAGTGTGGAAAATAAAATATTTAAAAAGAATCAAAATTGAAAATAAACAATAAATAATAATACAACTTCCTATTCCCCCTTTGGGGGTTAGGGGGCTTTTACTTTTTATAATATGAACATAGCAGTAGTAGGAACAGGATACGTTGGATTAGTTACAGGAACCTGTTTTTCAGAAATGGGAAACCATGTAATTTGTGTTGACATTGACAAAGCCAAAGTGGAAAAAATGCGCAATGGCGAAATACCGATTTACGAACCGCATTTAGATTCTCTTTTCGAAAGAAACATAAAACAAAACCGCCTGTCGTTTACAACAGACTTAGCTGACGCAGTAAAAAAATCTTCCATAATTTTTCTTGCATTGCCAACTCCTCCGGGCGAAGATGGTTCAGCTGATTTGTCTTATGTACTTGGTGTTGCCGATAAATTAGGCGAGTTAATGGATGATTATAAAATCATCATTAACAAAAGCACGGTGCCGGTTGGCACTGCCGAAAAAGTAACTGAGCGTATTTCTGCTTCTTTGAAGAAGCGCTCCCTCCCCCTCGGGGAGGGTTGGGGTGGGGCCTTTGATGTAATTTCTAACCCTGAATTTTTACGTGAAGGTTTTGCTGTGGATGATTTTATGAAACCTGACCGTGTTGTTATTGGAACAAAATCAGAACGTGCAAAAAAAGTAATGAGCGATTTGTATGCGCCATTTGTTCGCCAGGGTAACCCAATTTATTTTATGGACGAGCGCAGTGCCGAAATGACAAAGTATGCCGCTAACGCTTTTCTTGCAACTAAAATTACTTTTATGAATGAGATTGCAAACCTTTGCGAAAAGGTTGGTGCCAATGTTGATGCCATTCGTATTGGAATAGGAAGTGACAACAGGATAGGTAAGCGGTTTTTGTTTGCAGGTATTGGTTATGGTGGTAGCTGTTTTCCAAAAGATGTACAGGCATTAGAAAAAACTTCGAGCGATTATAAATACGATTTTAAAATTCTGCAATCGGTAATGGCGGTTAACGAAAAGCAGAAAACTGTTTTGGCCGATAAGGTGAAACAACATTTTAATAATGACCTGAAAGGAAAACAATTTGCGTTGTGGGGTTTGGCCTTTAAACCCGATACCGATGATATTCGCGAAGCGCCTGCATTATATATTATTGATGAGTTGGTTGCAGCCGGAGCAAAAATTAAAGCATTTGACCCTGAGGCAATGCCAAATATTAAAAAAGCAATTGGCGATAAAATTGAATATGCATCTGATGAGTACGATGCTTTAAATGGTGCCGATGCTTTATTAATTGCAACCGAATGGAGTGTATTCCGCACACCGGAGTTCGAAAAAATTTCTACTCTTCTTAAAAACAAAATAATTTTTGATGGCCGTAATTTGTACGAACCTCAAAAAATGAAAGAGCTCGGATATTACTATAACAGTATTGGAAGAGAAGTAACAGCACCTTGAGTCATTCAATGTAAAAAAGTAGTTATTAACAAAATCTACTCAACATGAAAGTAGAATTATTTTTAAAATTTTTTCTACTGTCTATTGGTGTTTCCACATTTACTTTTTCACAAGAGGTGGAAGTATTAAGGCAAGTTGATATAGCTGGGTTACCAAAGGTCAAGAATTTTATTTTTATTGAACCTGCTTCTGATACTTCAAAATTTCAATTTATTGCAACATTTAAAGCCACTGCTCCTAATAACACTAATTCATTATATAATCTTTACAAAGCCATTCGAAGAAAAGCACAAAAATGTGGCGCCAACAGTTTTAAACTAGTTTCGTTTCTAAGGTCTGATGAAGAAAATAAGACAGTTTTAATATTCAATACGTTTTATGCCGACAGTAGCGCCCGAGTTTTAAATTTTGAAAATCATGAAAAAAATGTTGCTTATATACTTTGTGGTGAAAAAGAAGAGTCAATGAATTCAAAAGTTTTTAAACATAATCAAATTGAAAAAGAAATTGCTCCCGGATATTATTACCGAATTGAACTTGAAAAGCATAATGATGTAAGCATTACCTCAGGGGGCCATTTTGGCGATGCAATTTGGTTAAGGTGGGAAAAAAACAAATTGAATACTTTTTTAACCCTAAGTGAGTGGGCAGCGGAAACCCAATGGAAATGGGTAAATTACAGTTCGGGCAACCCATATCAAACCATTTTAGGTTTTAGCACTGGCAATATAAAATCAATAAATAACAGTTTCGGATATTTGTTGCTTCAAGTTTTAAAAAAAGCAAATTAAGTTATTGCTCATACTGGGGTAAAATTTTAATTCTCACTAAATGCAAAATCAAAATAATCTTAGCACAAAGTCTCCCTCTCCTTCGGAGAGGCCTCGAGTTCTCATCACAGGCGCAGCAGGTTTTCTTGGTTCACACTTGTGTGACCGCTTTATAAAAGAAGGTTTTGCCGTTGTGGGTATGGATAACCTTATCACAGGCGATTTAAAAAATATTGACCACCTCCTCAAGCTAAAAGAGTTTGAATTTTATCATCACGATGTTTCAAAGTTTGTGCACGTGGCCGGACGCATTGATTACATTTTGCATTTTGCATCACCAGCCAGCCCCATTGATTATTTAAAAATTCCTATTCAAACATTAAAGGTAAGTTCGCTCGGCACGCATAATCTTTTAGGATTTGCTTTGGCAAAAAAAGCACGCATACTTGTTGCTTCTACAAGCGAAGTGTATGGCGACCCGTTGGTGCATCCACAAAACGAAGACTATTGGGGCAATGTAAATCCAATTGGACCACGTGGTGTGTATGATGAAGCAAAACGTTTTCAGGAGGCAATTACAATGGCGTATCACAGTACACATGGTGTTGAAACTCGCATTGTAAGAATTTTTAATACCTACGGCCCGCGCATGCGACTGAATGATGGGCGTGCTTTACCTGCATTTGTTGGGCAGGCATTGCGTGGTGAAGACTTAACTGTTTTTGGTGATGGAAGCCAAACACGTTCTTTTTGTTATGTGGATGATTTGGTTGAAGGTATTTATCGTTTGCTCATGAGTGATTATCACCTACCAGTAAACATTGGTAATCCTGTAGAAATTACCATTAAGCAATTTGCCGAGGAAATAATAAAGCTTACAGGTACTAAGCAAAAAGTAATTTACAAACCACTTCCACAAGACGACCCAAAGCAACGCCAACCTGATATCACACGTGCAAAACAAATTTTAAACTGGGAACCCAAAGTATCTCGAGAGGAAGGTTTAAAAAAAACATACGAGTATTTTAAATCGCTTTCGCAGGAGGAGTTAAATAAAACCGCTCACCGGTTTGCCTGATGTAAATGCAATTTTTAAAAAAATTATTCAGCGTTTTTCGGATACAAAATAAATTACAGGCTTCTGATTTGTAAAGCAAAATTGTTTCACCTCCCAATCTCAAACCCTTCCCTATATTTGCGCTCTTATTTTTTAAAACGTAATGGATAGAAATTCGATTATCGGCATAGTTCTTATATGCCTTGTGCTGCTGGTTTTTACTTTTATAAATCAACCCACGCAGCAAGAACTTGAAGCAGCAAAAAAAGCACAGGATTCAATTGCACTTATTGAAAAACAAAAAGAGGATGCAATAAAAAAACAGGTTGTTATTACGCAACCCATAGTAAATGCTACAATTGACACCACACTTAGCGACTCGGCAAAACAAGAAATGCTGGTGCAAAAATATGGCTCGTTTGCAGCTGCTTCATCGGGCGATGAAAAAACCTTTATTCTTGAAAACGATTTGCTTAAACTTTTGGTTTCCAACAAAGGCGGCAAAATTAAACGTGTCGAACTTAAAAATTATAAAACCTGGAATGGCAAGCCGCTTGTATTAAACGATGGCGACTCATCTGAGTTTAGCCTGAACTTTTTTTCGCAAAACAGAACCATTCAAACTGCCGATTTTTATTTTACTTCTGACCAAAACAATTTAACCGTTACCGGTGAAAACTCAAAATCGTTTTCTTTAAAACTTAATGCTGGCGAAGGAAAATACATTGAATACGTTTATACATTAAAAGGTAATGACTACCGCGTTGGGTTTAAAATGAATTTTGTGAATTTAAACCAGGTGGTGGCATCAAACACCGGCTACATGGAGTTGCAATGGAAACAAAAATTATTGCAACTTGAAAAGAACTTAAAGGGCGAACGTGATGTTTCTACTGTTTACTATCGTTATACCGATGAAGAGGTGGATCACCTGAGTCAAACGGAAACGGATGCGGAAGAACTAAAAACAAAGGTAAACTGGGTTGCATTTAAGCAACAGTATTTTTCTAGTGTTTTCATTTCAAACAAAGCGTTTGATAACCCAACATCCGTTACATGCGAAACCTTGCATGACAGCGGGCACGTAAAGTATATGCGTGCCACATTTACCATCCCTTATTCACATGGAAATTCAGAAAGCAGTGAAATGAGTTTTTATTTTGGACCCAACCATTACCAAACCTTAAAAAAATACAATATCGGTCTTGAAAAAGTTATTCCGCTTGGGTGGGGAATTTTTGGATGGGTAAACAGGTTTTGTGTTATTCCGGTTTTTAATTTTCTAAACGGATTTAATATGAACTATGGCATTATTATTTTAATTCTCACCATTCTTATTAAAGTAGTATTGCTGCCACTTACCTATAAAAGTTATTTAAGCACGGCAAAAATGAAAGTATTGCAGCCTGAAGTTTCGGAATTACAGGCAAAACACAAAGCCGACCCAATGAAAATGCAGCAGGAAATGATGAATCTTTATCGCAAGGCAGGAGTAAGTCCAATGGGAGGTTGCATACCAATGCTGTTGCAATTACCAATACTTATTGCCATGTTTAGTTTTTTTCCTGCATCAATTGAATTACGACAGGAAAGTTTTTTGTGGGCAAAAGATTTAAGTACCTATGATTCGATTTGGGATTTTGGTTTTAATGTTCCGTTTTATGGCGACCACATGAGCTTGTTTACCATTTTAATGACTATTTCTACATTGCTTTACACTATGATGAATGCGCAAATGACAGCCGCCACAAATCCTGCCATGAAGTGGATGATGTATTTGATGCCCATTATGTTTTTAGGAATATTTAATAACTACAGTGCTGGCCTCAGCTATTATTATTTTCTTGCCAATATGATAACTTTTGGGCAGCAATTTTTATTTAAAAATTTTGTTGACGAAAAAGCCATTCATGCACAAATACAGGAAAACAAAAAGAAACCCGTGAAAAAATCGGCATTTCAGGAGCGACTTGAAAAAATGGCACGCGAACGTGGAGTGAAAAGATAAAACTGGTAGTAAAGAAATTATAAAGTACCGCTAAAAAAAGCAACATGAAAAAAAACGCAGTTGTGATTTTAATTATGGTGCTTGCATTGTTTGGAGTAAGTTGTAAGTCGCAAAAAAAATCAACCGGCACAGCAGTTAATGTTAACGATAGCCTTTTAATATCCATACAAAAGTTTCCATGCTTTGGTGTTTGCCCGTACTATGAAGCTAAAATTTTTGAAAGCGGCTATGTTTGGTACAGTGGCAAAAAACATACCGACAAAACCGGCATCTACGAATCGAAAGCAACACAACAACAGATAAAGGAAATTGTAAGCGAAGCCATTAAGGCAAATTATTTTTTATTACCCGATAGTTTTTACAATGCAGGAATTGCCGATTTTCCGGTTACAATTACAAAGGTTGGCAATGGCAAAAAAATAAAAACTGTTTATGATGGAGCTCCCGAAGCGCCCAAAGCATTAAATGATTTTGAAAAATACCTGCACGATTTTTTCCATACAGATCAATTAAAGTGGAGGCTTATATCAAAGTCTGTTGGTGATGAGTAGCTGCTAAAAGCCGCTTATCAAAAAAAAGATAAGCCACACCACCAATACAATGGCCGACACAAAAAGTATATCGGCAATTTTACCTGTTAATAGTTTATTTCCCATAACGAAATGCTATGCAATAATAGTTCCGTAATCAGCGCTTTGTATACACCCTTTTTCCCTACAGGAAAAATGACAGGTTAAACGGGAAATTAAACTCTATTTAGCATTGCCCGTAAGCCACTCTTTAAAAACAGGGGAGCGCTCGGTGCTTACAATGGTATCCTCGTTACATACCGGTTTAAGGATAAGTTTAACGCGCGATTTTGAAACCGTTGACATTTTTTCAATGGCATGAAAATTTACAATAAACTGCCTGTTAATTCTGAAAAAAAGTTGTGGGTCTAATAACTTTTCAAGTTCGTCAAGATGATAGTCAACCGGATATTCGACACCTGCCTTTGTTCTTAGATAATCAATTTTATTTTGTGTGTAGAAGTAGGCTATATCATTTATTTCAACGGTTTTAATCGTGTCGCCAAAACGAATAATGATTCTCTTTTGATGTTCTTTAAATTTTTCAGCAACCATTTTTAAAACCGAATCGGCTGCATCAGAACTGGTTTTTTTCGTTGATGAAAATCGCTTTGCTTTTTCAATTGCAATTTGCAACTCTTCTTTTTTTACCGGCTTTAGTATATAATCTATTCCATTTGCCTTAAATGCTTCAATAGCATATTGGTCAAAAGCTGTTGTAAAAATTACAGGGTTTTCAGATCTTGTGTTTTTAAAAATTTCAAAACTTGAGCCATCAGCCAAATGTATATCCGAAATTATTATTGCATCTGTTGCATTATCATCTAAAAATTTTATAGCTGATTTAACAGTGGCAATAGCATCGGCAACCTCAGCCAACGGTTCAATTTCAAGCACAAGTTTTTTAAGTCTTGCCGCAGCCGGTTCCTCGTCTTCAAAAATTATAAACTTCATACGCGTTTACGGTTATTTAATTCGCCTTGCTTTGCGTATTGCTTCGGCAAGTGCGTCTTTATTTACGGGCTTAAGTATGTAATCAACACATTTGAACTCAAGAGCCTGCATTACATATTCATCATAAGCAGTAATAAATATTACAGGGCAATTAATTTTAATGGTATCAAATATCTCCAGGCTTTTTCCATCGGCAAGTTGTATGTCCGATAAAATCAAATCAGGCTCAGGTTTATTTCTGAGCCACTCCAATGCTGAGTTTACACTTACAATTGTATCAACCACTGCAAATGATTCGTCAATCTGGCCCAGCAGTTTCATTAACCTGTTGGCAGCTGGTTCTTCGTCCTCTATCAGTAAAATATTCATTTTGATAAAAACCTGATTAATCTATTAGTGGCAAAGTAACAGAAAAAGTTTGTGTGTCCTTTTGAATTTTTATTTCATCATTGGTAAGCAACTTGTATCTATTGGAAATGTTTTGCAAACCAGTGCCAGTAGATGTTTCACTTTGTCTTTTTGGATTAATGTTGTTGCTTACAATCAGGCTTTTGTTTTGCGAAACAATTTTAATAGCAAGCGGTGTTTCCTTTGATACGGCATTGTGCTTTACCGAATTTTCAATTAATATTTGCAATACCATAGGAGGAATTTTTTTTTCATTTGCATCCAAATCAATATTCATTTCGAGTGAAAGATTTTTTCCATACCGTTTTTGCTGTAAATAAAAATAGGTGGATGCAGTTTTTATTTCTTCAGCAAGGGTTATTACATCCTTATCTTTGTAGGTAACTATGTTTCTAAAAAATTCTGAGAGTTTTTCAACATATTCTACGGCTACATCTTTGTCTTCTTCAATAATAGAAATTAGCGTATTAAAGCTGTTAAATAAAAAATGTGGGTTTACCTGGTTGCGCAAGGTTTCAAACTGAAACCTGATTTTTTCTTTTTTTAGTTCAGCAAGCCTTTTTAAACTTTTTTCGCGGCTTTTGGTGTAAAGGAAAAACAGGATGGCAATGGCCAAACTTGCAAGCGCAATAAACCAATACTCTTTCCAAAACGGTTTTTTAATGGTGAAGGCACAGGAGGTTTCGTTGTCAGGCAAAAAGTTATTGTTAAGCGATGCTGTAAGTTTAAACACATAATGGCCTGGGGGTAAATTTGGGAAATTAAGTTTACGGTCGCGCGTAATGTTCCATTCATTGCTGTATCCTTCAAGTTTGTATCTAAACTGTACGCGCTCGGCATCACTAAACCATAGTGATGTAAACGAAACTGATAAATTATTGTAATCGTATTCAAAAGTATTGGTGCCAATAAAATTATGCCTGTACGGAAAAACATGAACCGATGTAATATGTGCCTGAGGAAAATTGTTTTGTTTGTGCAAATTACTTTCATAAACCAAAATTCCTTTTTCACAGCCAATGTAAATGGTTCCTTCTATAGTTTTAAAAACAGCATTTGGCTGAGGGTTTATATCGGCAAGTCCAAACTCTTTTCCATAATACGTCACATGGTTGCGTGCGGCTGCGATTATGTCAATTCCGTTTGCATGCAATACCAGCAACTGGTTGTTGTTATCGCAAACAATGGAGGCTATGTTTGCATCGGTAAGTCCATTTTCAACCGAAAAATTTTTAAACGTTTTTTCATCAAAACTGTACAAACCCTCATTAAGCGTGTTTATCCAAATCTTTCCTGTTAAGTCTTCGGTAACCGAGTATATTACATCGCTCTTCAAACCATCTTTTGAATCATAAAAAGTAAATGTGTTGCTTTCAAGTTTTATAAGTCCTTTGCCATCGGTGCCAAACCACACACGCTTTTTACTGTCAACAAAAACCGAATAAACATAATAACTGCCAATAACATTTTTGGGGTCAAAGTTTATGGGTTTGGTTTTTACGTTATCGGCATTGCAGTTTTCAATTTTTATTTTTTTTACTCCACCCAGCGTGCTAATCCAAAGATATTCACCATCACCTGCTAAAGATAAAATACTGGTTGCGTTAAATTCATGGTCGTTAAATATTTTGGTTGATTTGCCTGTTACAGGATTTACGCGGTATAAACCTTTGCCTGCTGTGCCTGTCCAGATATAGCCACATTTATCTTGATACAAACTTATAATGTCAGTTGCATTGTCATCATCAGTAACCTTAAACAGTGTGCCCTTTTTTGTGCTATCGCGCATCATAAGCCCCTGGTGGGGTGTAAACCACAGTTTGTTATTGGCAGAAGATAGGACCACATGCACATTGGTGAGTGCGGCATTGTTTACTTCATTTATTACCTGCAGTTTTTTTCCGGTTGAAATATAAACGCCTGTTTCTGATGAAATCCAAATGTTGCCTTCGTTATCTGCCGCAAGAGAATTTATTTTTTCAAACTTTGAGTTATTGAAGGATGTTATTTGCCCTAATGTGTTTGGCTCATCGTCAACAACAAGTCCTTTTGCTGATGTTGCAATCCATAATCTGTTTTGGGTGGCAATTACTTTATTAACTCTGCCATAATTCCATTCTCTGTACTTTTCTGAAACCAATACTTTTTGGGTAATAGTATTGTAGGTACAAACCCCTTTGTCTTCAAATGCTAATATCATGTTGTTGTTTTGACCTGCGATAATTTCACATACAATATCATCGGGCAACCCATTGGCTGATGATATTTTTTGAATAATTTTTTTATTCCCATTTTGTACCGCACATACGGTTATGCCCTGGTCGGTACCAAGCCATACATTGTTGTTTTTATCAGCCGTAACTACGTAAACATAGTTATCTGTAATATCATCTTTTTCTGAATCGAAATTATACAGCCTGTTGTTATATATATAATATACCCCTTCGCCCTTTGTGGCAAACCATATAATTCCACTTGCATCTTCGGCAATGGATGTTATACTTTTTTGGGGGCATCCTTCTTTAAACGGGCATTCTATAAGCGAGTCGGATTTTAATACCGCAATGGCACCGCTTGAATATCCAATCCAAATATTTTTTTTACTGTCGGAAAAAATTGCTGAAACATCGCCTGTTTGTTTGTTGTTAGGGGTGTATGGCCAAAAGTTTACTCCATCTGTTTTTATGGCATGCTGAGAAGCACCAAGCCACATAAATCCATCGTTGTCTTTATAAACAACCTTGACGGTGCTGCCTGAGTAATTAAATTTTATGTTAAAGGGTTTAAAAAAAGGGGTTTGGCAAAAGAGTGTTTTTGCTAAAAAAATAAAAAAGAGAACCAGTGATTTTTTCATTGCTTCATATCGGCCTCTATTTCTACTTCTACTTCGGAGGCTACTTTTTCGTTTACCACTTTGGGAATTTTAATGTTGTGGTCTTTTAGCAACACGTTAAATTTTGATTTGATGGATATGGTGTTGTTGTGCACTTTAATTACAGCTTTTATGATGCGCTCCTGGTCAATTCCATGAATTATGAAATTGCCTTTTGCGCGTACGTTGTAGGTTCCTTCTTTTGACAAGTCAATGTCTTCGATAATTTTTCCTTTAAAATCGGCCGAAGGAAATTTTTCGCTTTCCATGTAGTTTTCGTTAAAGTGTTCTTTTTGTAACTCTACATTAAACCCTTCAAAAGACCTGATGCGTACAGAAAATGCAAATGTGCGCTTTGAAATATCAACGCTGCCGGTGAGTTTGTTAGATGTTGCTTTGATAATTTCCATGGGTGCATCGGACATGAAGCTGGCTTTTCCGTTTTTGCAACTATAGATAGGGCCTTTGTTTTGCGCACCGGCTAGAAGGGAGCAAAAGATAAATAACCATACCAGTTTATATTTTAACATGCCATTTTTATTATGGGGATGAAGGTACTTACTTGAAAGGGGGATGATACAAAGGTGGTTGAAAGAATTTAACAAAGAAGTAAACAGAGTTTTTTTAAGAACTCTTGCTATTTCCTATTGAGCAGAGCTTGTTCCTGCCCAGAAAAAAGGGTATTTGTTTTTACGGCCAAAGTTTATACTTTTACAAGCGAACAACAAAGCCCCTATTCCTTTAGGAAGGAATATTATTAAACGTCATGAAGCGAATTTTTACAATTTTATTTCTTTTGGTTTTTCCACGGCTGCTAAATGCACAATTAAGCAGTTGTACCAATGCCGACTTTGAACAAAACAGTTTTGTAAACTGGGTTGCAAAAACGGGCAGTTGCTGCCCTATTTCGATGTTTGCAACCGGAGTGGTTACGGGGCAGCACACCATTATGTCGGGTGCCGGCACCGACCCTCATACGAATAACACGGTGTCGGTAGTAGCACCGGGCGGACTTTATTCAGCAAGGCTTGGTAATGATAATATTGGTGCCGAGGGTGAGCAATTGATTTATTCGTTTACTGTAACACCCACCAACCAGTTGTTTATTTACCGATATGCTGTGGTATTGGAAGACCCATTGCACGACCCCATTGACCAACCACGATTTGAAATACGTGTTTATGACCAAACAGGCGGGCCGGTGGGCTGCGGTACATATAATGTGGTTTCGGGTGCTGGCATACCGGGCTTTGTAACCTGGACTGACCCGAGTGTTGGCGATGATGTGCATTACAAAGACTGGACAACGGTTGGCATAGATTTATCAGGTTATACCGGCCAAACGCTAACCATTGAATTTAGCACTGGCGACTGTGCCCTGGGCGGGCACTTTGGCTATGCTTATGTGGATGCTTATTGCAGCCCTTTAACTGTTTCGAGTGATTATTGTCCAAACACAAATACCTCTACGTTAATTGCCCCACCGGGCTTTGCAAGTTATTTGTGGAGCAATGGCGCCACTACTCAAACCATTACTATTCCTAATCCGGTAATAGGCACCCAATACCAGGTTACCATGACATCGGTTACAGGCTGCCAGGTTACGCTTACACAGGTAATTGCAGTTACCAATATACAAGCGCATTTTACTCCAACTATTGGATGTTTAAATGGCACTAATTTTATTGACTCATCGTATGTAGTAAGTGGGTCAACCATTAATACATGGGAATGGAATTTTGGTGATGGCGGAACCTCCTCATTGCAAAATCCATCACATGCATTTGCCAATGCGGGTTTGTTTCCGGTAACCCTGATTGTAACCAATGCCGGAAACTGCAAAGACACTACTACCATTAATGTAAACATAACACCGGCACCCGATGCGGCATACACTGTTGCACCCGGCTGCCCCGGCACACCCATTGTATTTACCGACAACTCAGCATTTACAGCAGGAACAATTACCGACTGGGCATGGAGTTTTGGCGATGGCTCACAAGTAAGCAATGTGCAAAATCCTTCTCATACATACACAGGCGCTGGACCTTACAATGTGCTGCTAACCATAACAGGCGATAACGGATGTACAGATACGCTTACACAAGCCGCTGCACCCAAGCCAAAACCGGTAGCCGATTTTAACTTTAACGTTGCCTGCCTAAATAACCAGGTTAGTTTTACGGACGCATCAACGCTTGCAGGAGGAAATGTAATTGCGTGGGAATGGGATTTTGGTGATTTATCTCCTGTATCAATACTTGAAAATCCAACGCACAATTACGCAGCAGGAGGAACGTACACTGTTACGCTGATAGTTATTGGCGATAACGGATGCCGCGATACGGTTACGAAAAGTGTGGCAATGGCTGTTTATCCCAATGCATTTTTTTCGCTGATAAATTCGTGTGCAAACCAACATGCTGTGTTTACCGATTTAAGTACACTTACAGGTGGCGCTATATCAGCATGGCACTGGTATTTTGGTGATGGTGCAAGTTCGCTTCTGCAAAACCCCACGCATGTTTATACCACAAGCGGTAACTATACTGTTTCTTTGGTTGCAACAGGCAACAATGGTTGCAGCGATTCACTTGCTGTACCTATTGTTATTAAACCATCACCTGTGGCTGCATTTGGTGCAACCACTGTGTGTCCGGGGCAAGCAGCAACGTTTACTGACCAATCAACTTTTGCAGGAGGAACTGTAACCGCCTGGAGTTGGGATTTTGGAGATGGCACAGCAACTTCGGTACTGCAAAACCCCACCCATACTTACACAGCCGGTGGCTCATACAATGTAATTTTTGTTGCCGGTGGAAACAATGGCTGCACCGACAGTTTGATTCAACAGGTAAACACATCACCAACACCTGTTTCAAGTTTTACTGCACCTACAGGTTGTGAAGATGCTCCCATTTTATTTGCCAGTACATCTACCATATCATCAGGAAGCATAACAACAACATCGTGGAATTTTGGCGATGGCAGTCCGGTAGCAACAGGCACTATTGTTTATCACACGTTTCCGTCAAACAAAAGCTACAATGTTTATCTTACAACTACGAGCAATCAAGGATGCACGCATACAATTTTTCACGAAGTAACTGTAAGCCCTAAACCTGTTGCGTACTTTTCGGTGCCATCCGTTTGCGAAAGTGACTCATCACACTTTACCGACCTGTCAACAGTAGCTGCAGGTTTTATAAATAACTGGAATTGGAATTTTGGCGATGGGTCGGCACATGCATTGGTGCCAAATCCTGTTCACCTTTACGCTGACTCAGGCTTGTATGAAGTAACGCTTATAGTACGCAACAGTTTGGGCTGTCTTGATACAGTGATAGCTAACTATACCATTAAATCGGTGCCTTCGGCAAATTTTACTACAGGAAATACATGTATTAATGCTCCTGTTCAGTTTAATGATTTATCCACGCATGTTGGCGGAAGTGTTACCGGGTGGAGTTGGGATTTTGGGAATGGAAATTTTTCATCACAACAAAATCCTGTTACCTCATACAGCACAAGTGGTACGGCTACAGTTAATTTAACAGTTACTGCCTCTAACGGATGTACATCAGATATTACAAACAATATTACTGTGAACCCTCAACCCACAGCTTTATTTACCAGCGTTACCGGTTGTGTAAATTCTCCCATAACATTGTTTAATACATCGGTGCCCAATGCAGGAACCATAAGCAGCAATGAGTGGAACTTTGGTGACGGAAGTTCCAATATTTTTACCATTCATGGCACGCACATCTATTCTTCGCCCGGATTTTTTCCTGTAACTTTAATTACAACAACATCACTGGGATGCTTGGATACGACTTCGGCCACTATAGAAATTTACAATGTTCCGCAGGCAAATTTTTCCACTGTACCTACCTGCCAAAACCAAACTGTTGTTTTTAATGACTTGTCGCTATCACAAGCCGATAGTTTATTGTATTGGAATTGGGATTATGGAGATGGCACTTCGCACGGAGTGGTTCAAAACGTTATGCATAACTATGCAGCAAGCGGAATGTATAATGCAACTTTAATAGTTGTAAACAACGGCATGTGCCGCGACACTGTTGTACTTCCTGTTGAAGTAAAACCATTGCCTCAAATTGCCTACACCACCAACAATGCATGTGCAAACAATGTTGTTCAGTTTACTGATGCAAGCACTTTGCAAGGAGGAACAATTGCCTTATGGAACTGGGATTTGGATGATGGTGCCACATCTGCTCAACAGCACCCCTCGCATACCTATTTAAATTTTGGCACGTATAATATTCAACTTATTGCAACCGGGAGCAATGGCTGCATTGATACGCTAAATCAATCTTTGATTGTAAACCGGCTGCCTGTCGCATCATTTATTGCAAACAATATTTGCGAACAGGTTCCGCTTTCAATTACCGACCAATCTTATTTAACCGGAGGAAGTATTTCTAACTGGCAATGGACGATGGGTGACGGAACTACGGACACAGTTTCAAACCCTGTTCATACATACTTAAGTGATGGAACTTTTCCTATTCACCTCACCATTACTGCAAGCAATGGATGTGTTTACGATAGCACAGTAAGCATTACTGTTTACGATAAACCGGTTGCAGCTTTCAGCAACACCAATCCTTGCCAATTCGGACCTGTTGCTTTTATTGACTTGTCAAGTGTAATATCTGATACGCTTTCTGCCTGGAATTGGACCTTTGGTGATGGTGGTGTTTCAAATCTCCAAAATCCTGCTCACACCTATGTAAATTATCAGCAATATAATGTGCAACTGATTATAACCTCAGGCTATGGTTGCATCGACACGGTTTCTACCTTAATAGATGTGTATGCAAAACCAACGGCAAATTTTTCATCAGCCAACGTTTGCTTAAACGATGTAATGTATTTTAATAATTCAAGCACAGTTCCCGTAGGAGCAATACAACAATGGAATTGGAATTTTGGTGATACCACATCATCATGGCTTACCAACCCATCGCACCTGTATTCATCAGCCGGTAATTTCAACATTCAACTTGTTGTAACCACCAATCATTTGTGTGCCGATACCATTATTAAACCTTACACGGTATATCATTTGCCCATTGCACTATTTGGTGCCGATACAACAGTTGGCTGTCAGCCTTTTTTAGTTGATTTTGCCGACTCATCATCAAGTATTGATGGCAGCATTGTAAAATGGGATTGGGATTTTGGCGAAGGAGTTACGGACACTGTAAGCAATCCGGATGTTTATACATACTGGCAACACGGATATTATGACATCACTTTAATGGTTGAAACAAATCTTGGCTGTCGCGACACTTTATTAATGCCTCAATACATTACTGTTTTTCCAAAACCTCGTGCAGCGTTTGTAACCGAACCTACGTCAACTTCAATACTATATCCTTTAATTGACATTGTTGACCAAAGCATTGGTGCCGTGCAGTGGATGTATAATTTTGGCGACAGCACAACTTCTGAATTACAAAATCCTCAACATTATTTTCCTGCACCGGCACAGTATTTAATTATGCAATATGTTACGAGCAGCGATGGCTGCCGCGACACTTCGCTTGAGTACGTGGATATTCAAAACGATGCTTCGTTTTATGTGCCCAATACATTTACTCCCAATAACGATGGCAAAAACGATGAGTTTAATGCCTATGGAATTGGAATAACCGATTTTAAAATGCAGGTATTTAACCGCTGGGGGCAACTGCTGTTTATTTCTGACAGTATGGAAAAAGGATGGGACGGAACATATAACAATAAGTCGGCACAACAGGATGTTTATATTTATACTGTAACGGCCAAGGATATTTTTAACAAGAGCCGGTCGTTAAAAGGATATGTTACCTTGCTTAGGTAAATTCAAAAACTATTTTCTATTATCGGGCTTTACAAACGGAATTGTTTTTCGATTACCGATGGCATCATAAAAAGTTATAAAGTAAACACCAGCCCTAAGCGCAAAAATATTGATGCTGCTTTTTTCAATTAATGAAATTGTTTTTACATTTTGACCGAGGTAATTTCTAATTTGTATTTTACTTATTGCCGTATCACCAGCCCATACATAGTTTAGCTCGTTTAACGACTCACTTAAATAAACATACGTTTGTAATGGCGGGTCAACCGGAATTACAGGGTCAATACAATTTTCGGAATTAAAACTTGTAAGGGATAAAAAATCAAAATCGCCTGTACCATTCGGACAGCGACCCATAGAAACATCATCGGTTTGAACTCCAAATGATATGCTGTCAATTATACTGTTTTCTCCGTTGCTTAACATCAACGCTTCGCCAGCCACAGCTAATTTAAAATTTGCATGCACATAACCTGATGTCGAATTTTCTTCATCAGCCCAAACGATTAAAAAACTATCAGGCAAAATAGTGGTTCCTTGCGGAAACGAAAACTTTGATGGGTTGGTTACATCATCCGTTAAGTACAAACCAAAAAGCGAAATGGGTGAAGATGCGCTATTGTACAACTCTATCCAGTCGGAATGATTTCCGTTTTCGTTGGTTGCATCAATGGTGTTGCTTGCTAAAAATTCGTTTATCACCAGTTGGCCTTCTGTAGGGACAACCACATTTGTTTTTACAGAATAAAACTCATGCTCGGCACGTTCGGGCGAAAACATGCCCATATTGGCATTCTCTGCATACACATAATAGTCAGTTAATAAACTTGAAATAATTATAGATGCCCCATATACATCGTCACCTGCTACACCATCATTATGCGTGCCGTCATCATACATTTGTATTCGTGTAAATTTATCTTTTTTATCGCGTCTGTATCCTAAATAAACGCCACTAGTGTTTGTGTTTGTAACGTTTGCTGAAATATTTACTGTTGTAGTTAAATCAGGTGTTGTATCGCTGGCTGCTACCGAAGAAATAACTGGGTGAGGCCAGTTGAAACCCACTAGGTTTTGTAAATAATTTAATCGGGCACTCATAAGCGTTCGTATGCCGGGGACCCAATATGTTCCCACTTGATAATTGGTGTCGAGCGCGTTTTGGAATTGAGAATAGGTAAAAAAAGAATTAACATCTGATTGTACTGCAGTGTCAATAAGCGACTGAAGTTGCGTTGCTAAAGAAATATAACTGCTGTTAGCAATGTTTTCATTTAAGATTGTCCATGCATGAGCAAAATATTGTTTTCTTAACGACAAATCTAAAAACACATCGTTTATCAAAGGCCAGTACTGGTCGGAAGAGTGAAAATTGGGAGGCAACTGTTGCATGTTGGCAACAGTTAGTCCGGCAAGGCTTGTGTTGCCGCTGCCCACATAAGGAAATCCGCCAAAGCACATATTTAAATCCCACATAATGGGATTAAAGCGGTTGGTTTTGTCTTTGTAGATGTAGTAATTCTGACAAAAAGCACCGGTGTAACTGTCTAGGTTTACAAACATCATATTAAATGCAAGCATCCACATTACCCTGTCTACATCCACATTGTTAGCAATGCTCGAAGGAAAATTTGTAATGCTGTCGCACAGTTGTACCAGTTCATTCCAACCTTCGTCTGACTTTAATTCGTAAAAATTAAAGTAATCGCTGCTATCGGCAGAAATATATTTTAAATTGCTTTTGGTGTTTGGTGCCGGAGTTACCTGCGGATTGCATTTAAAAAACGTTTTTGACGATGAGTAAAAATGGTTTGAACAAAAATCTTTGTTAATGCTTTCGTCATTAGAATAAAGTCCAATGTAATTTCCGTTTATATATAACTGTGCAAAATTACTGCGTGGGCTATGCATGTAATTTTTTAAAATGTTATAGGATAACACTTCACGTATTACAGATGGGTCGGCATACCCGTTGCCAAGTTTTATATCCGTAATGCCCTGGTAGCTTTGATTAATGGAATTATCCAGTTCAATGTGAATTGGGTTTTTAATATAGGTTGAATCGTATGAACTATTGCCTTTATATTTTACACCTGGCGAATAAAACTGTACTCCATTTATTTTTACCCAGTCGGCAGTAACATAATCATCTAACCCATAACGCGAAGTATCAAGTTGATAATCCCAATTGGGTTGAGAAAAATAAATTTCTATTTTTTGGATGGCGGTTACATCATAAAATGTTGTTTGCGCTTTTGCCTTTTGAGAAGAAATTAAAGTCAGAAAAAAAATGATGTAACAAAATAATCTTTTCATGCCTGAATAATATTTGTAAATTAATTTATTTGCCACAAAGGCTCTAAGTCACAAAGTAATTTAATTTTTGGCTTCGTGGCTTAGAGCCTTTGTGGCAAACCTATTTTTAAAGCAGTTTTTTGCTGTTGCAATGGTTTATTCAAAAACCAATTTTATTATTTTAGAAGCAGTAAGGCTGGTTACATTAACAAAATAAACTCCGGTTTCAAGATTTCCTTTTTCAATAATTAAATTTTCGTTTGCAAAATTTTTGTACTCACGCACCGTGCGGCCGGTTATATCAGTAACTAAAATTGAAACCGTGTTTTTATTGTTTTCAATTTGCAGCGTTGTATAATTAAGTGCAGGATTTGGATTTAATTTTATGTTTTGTACAACAGCGTTTTCGTTTACACCCACCACACATGCATTGCACGATGAAAAGCAAAAATTGGTAAGAAGCGTATCATACTGCACATCCACTTCGCGGTTGCCAAATACCGAACATGCGCCAGGAAGATTTTCTCCATTGCTTACATTGTTTCCGTTATAAAATAAATAATTGGTTGCACCGGTGTTTACATATTTTATTACCTCATAAACAGTGCCGCCAAAGCTGTACATAATATCTGATGATGCGCTCCAAGGGTTGGTGCCCTGAAATGTTCCGCCAACGTGCACACCGCTTGCTGAAAGCACTTCATTTTGCATATCAACATAAAAACGAACAAGCGTTAATCCTGCCGGTGCATTGCCGCCAAAAAGCAAGGCGCCAATAAATGTGGTGTCGTTTGCAAGTGAGTCTAAATAAAGCCAGCGGTTATCGTTAAAGTTATATCCCACACGCGATTGCTCAGGAATAAATTCAGCCTCGTAACTCTGGTCGCCATTTACATACTTGTATTCGTACTTGGTAAAAGCAGGTAAGTCAAGCACAATGCTGTAAATGTCTGTTGTGCCTTCTTGCGTAAGCGTTGTTGTGCCGGGGTTCCAATCGCCACCGGTAAAACCGGCAGTGGTTTGAAAATCGCCCATTACATGAATGCCGTTGGGGCTTAATACTTGCCCTGACATGTCAACTGCAAATTTTATTTGTTTGGCAAACGATGTTGCAGCAAGTAAAACAATAAATAAGGAGGATAGGATTTTTTTCATTTCAGTTTATTTTAAGCCCTCCTAGAATGGAGGGTTGGGTTTTTATTTAATTAAAGAAATCTTTTTAGTTACTGTTCCAAAATCGGCATTTTTTACAGTTACATAATAAATTCCGTTAGCGTATTTTGACAAATCAACGCTTGAAATATTTTTTTCCTGAACCAAGATATTTCCAACTGCATCGGCAACAAAAATCTGGTAATCGGTTCCGGTAATGGCATAATTAATTTTTACAATACCGTTGGTAGGATTTGGGAAAACAGTAATTGTATAATCTTTGCTAACCGAAGCTACACCTGTAGGGCCTGTGTATGCATAATTAACAGAGTACATAAACACACAACCATTGGCATCGGTAATGCGCACCAGATAATTGCCAACCTGTGTTGCAACATAAAATTGTGAGTTGGCTCCGGTAATTAATTGCCCGTTAAAATACCATTGGTAAGTCGAGGCAGGTGATGCATAAAGTGTATCGGTACTTTGTGCAATGGTAGGAATTGTGGGAGCGGCATTGTAAATGTAGCAGCTATCATACCTAAATGATTTAGGCACTGAACCTGTTGCAGTTTTTGACCATAATAAATTTCCGGCAGGGTCAAATTCTTTCATAACACCTGATGTTGCAATGGTAAGATGCATATTTCCATTTGGCAAAACCTGCGCACCTCCCATATTACTGTTATAACCTCCACTTGCCTGACGAAGTGTATAGGATGCAGGAGTGAAAGCGCTGCCCAAGGTAATTGAATAGTTGTATCCGTTATAAGGTGGTGCCACCTGATCGAAACACGAAGCATTGCTTGATATGCCTTTATTATTGTACCCGCATAAGTAACCTGCATTAGGAACTCCTTCGGGATTCCAATGCGCATCATGCACAACATTAATTATTGCCGAACCTGATGCCTGGTAAGCGGGTGGATTTCCCCACCGGTATAAAATATCACCGCCCATTCCTGAATTTCCACCGGTATGACCGGCTGCTTCGGCAGTTGTGGTGCTATGGTCAATAACATAAATTTCGTTTAAGTTATGTGAGCTAAAAGCAATTTGATCAAGAATAGGATTGTATGCAACACCATTCATGTGCATCCAGTCCTTGGTAGCTTTGTAATTAATATTTAAAAGTTCGGGATGGTTAACTATAGAAGTTTGATAGTTTGCTTTTGAAGCATCAACATTCTGCACTAAATGATCCCACGCCTTCCACTCCCACACCACTGTGCCAGTGGTGGGGCCGGTGGGTTGCACTTCTACAATCTTATCGGGCCACATTTCGCTTGAAAACGTATTGCATCCGGCTGCAATAACTTCGGCTGCTGTTCTGCGTTCGTAAGCAATTAACAAAACATTTCCATTGGGCATTGGGCAAATATCATGGTGGGTGCAATATTGTGTAGTTGAGTAAACATAGTCCCAAATAATATTTCCGTTATAGTCAACCTTTTGTACTTGTCCGCAAATGGGGCCTCCTGAAAAAGAGTTTCCTGATTTTTGAACTGAGCGAACCAAAGTGCCACCCGGAGTAAGATAAGATGAGTAGCCGGTTTTGTTGGTTGTTGTATGTGTCCATGCTTTTTTTACCACACTTGCTGTATCTATCAGGTAAGTGGCTGTGCCGCCCATGGTACTGTACAGGGTGTATCCGTTCCATTGTTGTGCATTTGCTGATGTGCAGGCTAACATGGCTATGGCTGCAAAAAGATTAAGGCAATGTTTTCTTGTCATTTTTTTAAAGATTAGTTAATGTTACAAATAAAGTTATTTTATTGAGATAATAAACATAATAAAAGGTTTAATAAACTTAAAAATTAAACAACCACCAAGCTTTTAGCCCAAAACAATAGGGGAATGTTTTCACAGGGTATATTATTGAATGGAGCTAAATAACACCGCAAATTGGGCACGGTGCTTTAACCCTTCAAACACTTTCATAAAACCTTCCTGCAAAGTGTCTTCGGCTTCTTCGCGGTTTTTGCTATAGCGATAGCATACAGCCATCATGGTTGATGCATAGGTTTTGTAAAGTGTATTTTGGGCATGCCTTTCCCATTCAATACACTTTTGTATAGGTATATCCTCGCCTTCTTTCACGCTATTGTACCCGGATAGTTATTGTTTAGATGCTTATTTAAGTAAAAGGGTTGGGTTGCGGTTGAAAAATATTAACATTCAGAAAAAGGACAAACTAGTGCGATAAAAAATAATAACTCTTGAACAACTGCATCAGGATATTAAAAATTAGCTGGTTATTATTTGATATTTTTATCCCCGCACACAACACAATGATTAGCCGTACCTTTTTTGAAATAGGCCGTTACTGGATTTTTATAAAAAGTCTTTTTTTAAAGCCTGAAAAATTTGGAGTTTACATTCGCCAGATTTTTTTAGAAATGACCAACATTGGCATTGGCTCGCTTGGCATTGTATCGCTTACATCGGCATTTATGGGTGCAGTAATTACTTTGCAAAGTGCATACAATCTGGTAAACCCCCTGGTGCCCCTGTGGGCTGTGGGTGTGGTGGTGCGCGATGGTATTATACTCGAATTTTCTCCCACCATTATTATGCTTGTGCTGGCAGGTAAGGTTGGCAGCAGCATTGCTTCCGAAGTAGGAACTATGCGTGTAACCGAACAAATTGATGCCCTTGAAATTATGGGAATAAACTCATCAGGTTATCTTGTGCTTCCTAAAATAGTTGCCGCTATTTTTATTTGCCCGTTTGTAGTACTAATAAGTATGATGATAGGCATTGCAGGTGGCTGGGTTGCCGGATTTATGTCGGGCGTAGTGCCATCAGCTGATTACCTGCGCGGACTACAAGACCAGTTTATTCCGTTTAACATTGTGTTTGCACTTATTAAAACTATTGTGTTTGCATACATCATTACTTCTGTATCAGCATATCACGGGTATCATACCAAAGGAGGCGCTTTGGAGGTGGGACAGTCAAGCACCAAGGGGGTTGTGTATAGCAGCATTTTAATTTTAATTTTCGATTACATTTTAACACAACTGATACTTGCATGATAGAGGTGCTGAATATATCCAAACAGTTTGGCACCAAAAATGTGCTTGAAGATGTAACATGCCTTTTTGAAAAAGGAAAAATTAATTTAATTATTGGTGGCAGCGGACAGGGGAAAACTGTGCTTATGAAATGTGCTGTTGGATTGTTTGAAGTTGATAATGGTAAAGTGTTATATGATGGGCGCAATTTTTCTGAAATGACTTTTAAAGAACGTAAACCTATAAGGCAGGAAATTGGCATGCTGTTTCAGGGCGGGGCGCTTTTTGACTCAATGACGGTGGAACAAAACGTGCGGTTTCCGCTTACCATGTTTACCAGCATGACGCGTGATGAAAAACTTGAGCGTGTAAACTTTTGCCTTAAGCGTGTAAACCTCGAAAACGTAAACAAGCTTTTTCCCAGCGAAATAAGTGGAGGAATGAAAAAACGCGTGGCCATTGCGCGTGCCATTGCCATGAACCCAAAATACCTTTTTTGCGATGAGCCAAACTCTGGCCTCGACCCAAAAACTTCTATTCTTATTGATGAATTGATTAAAGAAATTACCGAAGAGTACGATATCACTACCATCATTAACACTCACGACATGAATACGGTAATGAGTATGGGCGAAAAAATTATTTTTATTTATAATGGGAAAAAATATTGGGAGGGTTCCAATACCGATATTTTAAAATCCGACAACAAAGAGCTTAATGACTTTGTATTTGCATCGCGCTGGATGCAGGCTGTGAAAAAGAACTATTAGTTGGCATTTACGAAAGTAGCTTGCCCAGATAACCTAAAAAAATGTTGAGCCACTTATACGGTGCTGACTCATCAAACTGGGTGTATTCGTTTTTCAAAAGTTTTTTCACCTCCAAATTTTGCATTGCAAAATAAAATTTGGGTTTAACTCTTACTATGGCATACAGCAGGTAAGCTGCCGCAGCCCCGTAACCCGATCCCATTGCCATGCCTATTAAAATATTTTTATGCAGGTAAACCGACATAAAAAAACCCCAGCATAAAAAAATTATTTTAAGCCAGTAACCAATGTCATGATACACTTTTGCCTTGTGGCTGCGAGGGATTAAAACGTAGTGCGACAGGTTTTCTTTAAACCTGTGATGCTGCCCTCCGGTTTCGGTATTGTAATAAAGTTTTATTCTAAGCGGTGTACCAGTGGCTATTTCGTTGCTAAAGTAACACAGCGTTTCCTCCACCTTTACACCAATAGTTCCGGTATGATAGGTTTTATTATCAATTTTTATTTGGGCAGGGCCAATAGAAAAATTTCCTGCGCGCATGCCGGCAACTGAATAAATAATGGTTGTTTCTTTTACGGCATACCCCTGATGCATAATGTTTCTGAAGTGCACACGCGGCCTTCCGGTAACCTGAAAAAAAAGTAAGTCGGGCTTTCGCAAATAACGCCCTTCCCCTATGTAAGTAAATATCAGTTCAAACTCTTCACACGTCTTTACAACATCTTTATTACTTGATACAGTAAAAAAATAATTTATTGGCGGTTGAGATAAATTTATGTAGCCTGACGCCAACGTGGTATCGTATTGTTTTCTCCTTTCTGCATCACACAGCGTTTCGTATGCCAGTTGAATTTCTATAAAATGCTGTTCGGCAAAATCGTTATGATTTACATCAGGATGATACTTTCGTGCAAGCCTTCGGTAAGCCTTTTTTACTTCATCAGCAGTAGCTCCTCTTGAAACTTGGAGTATATCGTAATAATTTAATTGCACAACTTGCGTTTATAGAACGGCAAATAAATAAAGAAAAACGGACAAAACTTGTTTTTGAACTAACCCCTTTAAGTTCTTACTTTGCCGCAAATAAATTTACGCGTTGAAAAATTATTTTCGCATTCTTCGTTTAATAAAACCATACAGTGGGTACGCTCTTTTAAATGCACTGCTCAATATTCTGTCGGTATGTTTTTCGTTGTTTTCTTTAACGCTTGTTGCACCGTTTTTGGATTTGCTATTTTTAAAAGACGAATCGTTTTACCGTGAAAAAATTGCCAGCGGAGTTCCCGTGTTTCACTTTAATGCCCAATCCATAGCTGATACATTTTATTATTACCTAACACAAATGATTGTTGACCCTGAGCGGGGCAAAGCCTATGCGCTTATGTTTATTTGCATTGCAGTGGCGTGTATGTTTCTTTTAAAAAATTTGTGCAGATACTTTGCTATGTATTTTTTGGCACCTGTACGTAATGGTGTGGTAAAAGATATGCGTAACATGTTGCATAAAAAAATTATGCGCTTGCCCTTGTCATGGTACAGTAACGAACGAAAAGGAGATATCATATCGCGTGTTACAACAGATGTGCAGGAGGTGGAGTGGAGTGTAATGAGTTCGCTTGAAGTTGTTTTTCGCGACCCGTTTAACATTTTGCTTTTTATAAGCATGATGGTTGTCATCAGCGCAAAGCTTACCTTGTTTGTTTTTATCCTGCTGCCTATTACCGGGTTTTTAATTGCAGGCATTGGCAAAAGCCTGCGCAGGACTTCTGCCAAAGGAAAAGAAAAACTGGGCATGCTGCTTTCTATACTAGAAGAAACCATTTCGGGCCTGCGCATTATTAAAGCGTTTAATGCCGAAAAAAGTGTGAGCGAAAAATTTAAGAATACCAACAATGATTTTACACGCATTAGCAACCGCATGTATCGCAAAACAGATTTAAGCGCACCGCTAAGCGAATTTTTAGGAACCGTGGCCATGATGGTGGTAATGTACTTTGGCGGCATGTTGGTGCTAAGCAATAACAATATGCTAAGTGCATCGGCATTTATTACCTACATTGCATTGTTCTCACAAATTATTCCACCTGCTAAATCATTTACACAAGCATTTTACAATATTCAAAAAGGGCTTGCATCTGCCGAGCGTATTTTTTTAATTATTGATGCCGAAGAAAGTATTACCGAAAGCAAAGAGGCGGTTTCGGTTTCCTCATTCAATCATAAAATTGAATACCGAAATGTTTCATTTGCTTACCGCAAAGGTGATGCAGGATATGTGTTGCGAAATATTAATCTTACCATTGACAAAGGGAAAACCATTGCATTGGTAGGGCAAAGCGGGTCAGGAAAAACAACACTTGCCGATATGCTTCCGCGCTACTATGATGCCGATGCCGGAGAAATTTTAGTAGATGGTGTGGATGTTAGAAATATTAAGTTAAACGATTTACGTTCGCAAATGGGTATTGTATCACAAGAAGCCATTTTGTTTAACGATACTGTTTTTAATAACATTGCTTTTGGTACTGAAAGTGCAAATGAGCAGCAGGTAATGGAGGCAGCACGTGTAGCCAATGCACATGATTTTATAATGCAATTGCCACAAGGCTATCAAACAAACATTGGCGACAGGGGAAATAAATTATCTGGCGGCCAGCGGCAGCGGCTAAGCATAGCACGTGCGGTTTTTAAAAATCCTCCCATATTAATTTTAGACGAAGCCACATCAGCACTCGACACAGAAAGCGAACGGTTGGTACAAGATGCGTTGACCAAGCTGATGCAAAACCGGACTACACTTGTTATTGCTCACCGTCTTTCAACCATACAGCATGCCGATGAAATAATTGTTTTGCAAAAAGGAGAAATTATTCAGCGGGGTGCCCATGCTCAACTAATCAATGATAATGGGTTGTATAAAAAACTTTTCGAGCTTCAGGCATTTGCTTAAAAAAACTCCACTTAGGTTATACTACAACTCAAACGTTTTAACAAACTTTACCACCACAGCCTGGTTATCCACCACAGGCAATTCAGGATTTTTGCGCAAACGGTTTGTGTTTTGCAACTGATTATACACAATGTATAAATCGGTTCCCTCCTTTGGATTGTAACGCAAGCGTAAATTGCCTCCAAGCTGTTTGCTAAGATCATCATACTGCGTTAAAAGTTTTATCGAAAACACTTTTGAAAGCGTAACCGTAGCATTAACGTTTACAAGATTACTTTGGTAAACAGGTTTTCCTGTTGCAGAAAAAGCATCTTCAAAATTTATATGATTAAATTCATAAGACGGGCCTATGCGCAAATATTTATTTACTACGTAATTTATATAAAGCTCTGCAGTAGAAATTTTTCCTCCATAAAAATCGCCATAGCGCAAAAACACTTCATATAAAAATTGTTTTGACTGATCACTTTGGTAATATATACTGTAATCAAACATATCATACGATTTTGCCGGAATGGTTACATCATTGCTCAATTGCCATTCGGTAAAAATTTTGTCGCGTGTAAATCGTACCGCATACGCATCAATCAATGCTCCATTTCTAAATTCAAAAAATGGATTTAAGCGTGTAGTAAATGTTTCTGTTTCACCATTGTTTAACCGCCATTTGTATTGCATGGCATTTCCTATATTCCAGTAATTTAAACTACTTTCTTTTTTAATTTTTTTCCGATAAGAGTTACCCACAGTAACCCGTCCATAATTGTTATCATCATTAAAACCCAAAGCAGGATTAAAGTTTTTTTCTACAATGCCAAAGTCTAAGTTTCCGTTGTGCCCCTGGGGTGTTTGATGAAAAGCAAACAAATTATAGTAAACATTTTTATCGTAAAATTTTCTGATGCCACGCTCGTTAGTTGATGCAAGCCCCCAGCCCCATATCCATTGTTCAGTAACTTTTTTTACATAATCAAGTGCATAAGTTTGAAAAGTTTCGTCTTGTTTTTTTGTGTTTACACGATTGGTAACTATACCGCCAAAAAAACTTCCGCGCTTATCTATATCCTGTCTAAAGCGCATTACACTAAAGTTTTGTGGGTCAATGCCCGCTGCATCCACAGCAGCAGTTTGCATATTAAGAGCACCAATGGCCATTCCATTTTGTTTGCCCGTAAGTCGTGCGCCTGCAATAATGGGAACCACCAAATCGCCCTCGCGGCCAATTTTGCGCGAAATAAAAAGTTGCGTGCCTTGCCCCATTGAATAGTTTAAAAAGCTGCGCGACTCCAAAAAGAAATTTCTTTTCTCTGGCAGGTTCACCTCATACTTACTGAGGTTAATTATACGGTTGTCAACTTCGGCCTGCGCAAAATCGGTATTGGCTGTTAAGTCAAGTGTAAAGTTTTTTGTTATTCCATATTTTGCATCTATGCCAATGTTAGAAATTATTTTGTCAAACGTTTCGTTTTTTATAAAATGTTTGCGGCTTATAAATTCGCTGTTGCTTACGTAACCTGTTCCATCTTGGTTCAAAGTTTTGTATTCATTAAAGTTTGCAATTACATACGGAATTACATAAAATGGTTTTTTGCTTTTAAGGTTTTTAAATTCCATATCGGCTGCCAGCGACATTTTATTGTATGGGTCAACCACGGTAATATCAAATGCCGGAAAAACAGAAAACTCATTTTTTCTTTTTATGATGCGCGTTGATTTAATGCCCATCAAAACTGTTTCGGCAGTTTTAAATCGCAAACTCGAAAACGGAATTCTGAATTCAAGAAAGTATCCTTTATCATTTATATCCGACTCCACATCCCAAAATGTGTTGAACGAAGCATTTTGATTTCCTCCGTTTTGCGAAAACTCCACATCAAACCTGGCACCACTTGCCGACACGGCAAATCCGATGGCGCTTGATTTATCATGATAGGTGTCAATCAAAACAGCTATGGCATCATCGTTATCGGGGTCGGCATCGCGCTCCATGTTGTTGTGTACAATTTTATCCGCCTCAGTGTCAAAACACAAGTAGGCTATGTACATGTTAACATCATCGTACGCAATTTTAAATTCTGTTTTCTCTGTTGGAACCGAACCCGGCTTGGGGTCGGCCATTATAAAATCATTCATCACTTCGGCTTGTTGCCAAAAAGGCTCATCAAATTTTCCATCAAGTTTAACCTCCTCTGTTATTCGCAAGGGATGATACATGCGCGACTGGGAAAAAACACAGTTGCTAATTACAACCAGAAGAAGGATGAAAAATATATTTTTAGTACTCATAAATAATTTAGCGTTTTGTTATTCACCTTTTTTAAAATTTATAATTAGCCGTTGCACAGGTTGGTTATTTAAAACATGCTGCTCAAAAATTTCGTTTACATCTGATAACTGAACGTTGCCATAAAAAACAGCTTCGGGATATACCACCACGCTTGGCCCAAAATCGCAGGCATCAAGACAGCCGGCACGCTGTGCGCGCACGGTGGTTTTCAAGTTATTTTCTTTTACCAATTTTTTAAATGCATGCACCAGTTCCATGCCATGTACTTCGCCACAGCTTTTGCGCTCGCTGTTATTACGTTGGTTAATACAAATAAAAATGTGTTTGTCAAATCGCATAATGTATCTTCTTTTGTTTTAAGAGCATAGTTGTTTTATTGCAAAATTTAAAATATAGTTGGTGGAGTATAAATTCCTCACTTCGTTCGGAATGACATGCTTTTGGAATATTACCTGATTGTCATTCCGAACGAAGTGAGGAATCTTTTCGAGTATCAAGCACCTCAATAATTTTTATTTTTACACAAAACTAATCAGATATGAATAAGTTATTTAAATTATTTTTTAAAACAGCATCGGTGCTGCAATTGCTTACTTCTGT
This sequence comes from uncultured Flavobacteriaceae bacterium, assembly GCA_964432885.1. Taxonomy (GTDB): domain Bacteria; phylum Bacteroidota; class Bacteroidia; order AKYH767-A; family OLB10; genus CAYSPG01. Next base: position 44,471 of record CAYSPG010000004.1, on the reverse strand, counting down.
AATTCACTCGGTAAGTTTATTTGCAAACCCTCAGCCGGCAAACGATACCGAACAGCAACTGAATAATTTAATGAACAATTATAAAATGGAAGCAGGCGCTGGCTTTACCCCTACGTTTGCCGACCTGTTTACCAGCATGAGTGCCTGTTTTAGTATGTTGTTATTTTTTGCGGGAGTAATAAACCTGTATGTTTTGCGCAACAGCAGTGAGGCTCATATAATCAAAGGCATTCTTAATATAAATCTTGTTGTGTTTGCTGTTGTATTTGCACTAATGCTTGTGTTTACTTTTTTACCTCCGATTATTTGCACGGGTTTAATTTTTGCGGCATTGGTGGGGGCAAAAACTACGGGTAAGTAATTACCTGCGGAGGATTAAGTGCCTGTTTTTACTGTTTTACAAACTTTGCACGCAGCGTGCTGACTTGAACAAAGTAAATTCCTTGCGGATAGTTTGAGGTTCGAAGTTTGTAGTTTAATGTTGTGGTTATAGTTGAGAAAATTACTTTACCAAAAACATCAAAAACTTTTATTTCTGCTTTTTTATTTTTTTCTGCTAACCGGTAATTGCCAACACTTATCTCATCTTTTGTTGGATTAGGATAAACTACCAACTGCATACTGCCTATTGCCACCTGCGCAATGCCTGCGGGCAAGACTACTTTTGTAACGGCAGTATTAGTAGCCACCGGACTATTAAAATCAAAATAAATATAAGCATTGTTGGTAACACTGTCACCTGCAAGTAAAGTTGTTTTTGGTTTTATGCGGTAATGCACAAAGCCGTGTGAGAGTGGTTCGTTTACATTACTATCAGGAAGTAAAATATTATCAAACTTAAACTCCATGTTGCGCTGGTAGTTTATCCAATTTAAATTTACAGGATGAGAAGAGTTCAAGAATTCAAAAGTTTGTAGGTTTAATTTGTTGGTGTCAATTGGGTTAAGAACTTTTACAGTAAATGCAGTGTCGTTACCTGTGTTTTGAAAACGGATGATGTAATCGAGCCAGGGCGCAGTTGGAAGTTGGTTAGTTAGCAGAGTGTCTTCGCTAACAAGAATATCGTTGGGATCGTAACTGCCTATAGTAAGAACTTCCCAGTGTGAGTAATTGCAAGCGGGGTTAGCATCATTAGCAATTGGCTCAATGCGCACGCTGCTGTTTATTAATGTACCAATGGGTAAACCAGTGCTTACATTTACTGTAACTACAATGCTGCCTGTTTGAAATGGAGTAAGCGCTGGCAATGCCCACACCACACTATCAGGCGCAACAGATGTTGGTGTTACACTTGCTGATAAGTATGTTATATTACTGTAAGGAAAAAATATTAAAGTAGGTGCAATGGTAGTTGTGCCGTAGTTGCCATAGTTTATCATGTAGCTTGCATTAAAGCCGCTGCGGAACTGGCCAAAAGGAGTAATTTTTACACACACATCATCAAACACACCTGCCGGCTGAAAGGCGAAGTCGTTTAAGGAATCGGTTTGTTGAGCCCCAGTAAAAGTTGCTGAGTGAGTAACAGGAACGGTGTTGTAAAAATTTATTTGTGTTGGGGCAACTGTAAAATTTCCTGTATCCAAAACACTTATGCTATAAAAACCGTTTGGTTGAGAAAATGCAAAGCGGTTTGTGTTGGCTTCGGTGATTTTGTTTTGGGTTAATAAGGGTTCTCCTAAGTCTTGGATATTGTTTGAATTTAAATCTCCAAACATTTTTCCAGCAATAAGATTGTAATTTCCCGTATGCTTTACAAGCCAATAATCCCCACCCCCTATATTGTTTTCGGTTTTATCTCCTGAAATATTAGAATTAGAATATCCACCTATAATATATCCTCCATCTGTAGTTTGTGGAGTAGCATAAGCCGATTCTTGATAACCTCCCCCATTGGTATTTTGCCATAGTATATTTCCTAATTCATCTGTTTTAATAATCCAGATATCAAGCATGCCTTGTGAACTTTCTGTTTTATCGCCTGATGTATTTGAAAGGGAACATCCTCCTAGTACATATCCGTTATCGCTTGTTTGTTGGGTAAAATAAAGATAATCATAATTGGAACCTCCAATGGTATTTTGCCATTGAACATTACCCCCTGAATCTGTTTTTACAATCCAGTAGTCATAATCGCCATTTGTGTTCTCGGTTTTATCGGCAGAAATATTTGAGTTGGAATACCCCCCCAAGATATAACCACCATCACTGGTTTGTTCAACAGAAAAAAGGTTATCGTCATTAGTGCCTCCAATGGTATTTTGCCACTGAATATTTCCAATTGAATCAAGTTTTACAATCCAATAATCATAGGTGCAATATGGATTACAAATGGCATCTAAGTTGTTTTCTGTTTTATCACCTGAAATATCTGAATCGGAATGCCCTGCTATTATATACCCTCCATCGTTAGTTTGTTTAAGACTTCTAAGTATATCAGATTTGTTTCCCCCAATCGTATTTTGCCACTGAATATTTCCAGAAGAATCTGTTTTAATTATCCAATAGTCTTGATATATACCACCCATGCTATTTTCAGTTTTATCACCTGAAATATTGGATGTGGAGTATCCGCCAATTATATAACCCCCATCAGATGTCTGAAATACGGAGGATAGCATGTCATTTCCATCTCCTCCAAAAGTCCTCTGCCAAAGAATATTCCCCATGAAATCTAACTTTACAATCCAATAATCTGTCGTTGCCAAAGTGGTATCCCAATTGTTATTCGTTTTGTCACCAGAAATATTTGAATAAGAATAGCCTCCGACAATGTATCCTCCGTCAGAAGTTTGTTGTATTGAATTTAAAAAATCTGATTCACTACCACCTATTGTGTTTTGCCATACAATATTTCCCCACAAATCGGTTTTTACTATCCAATAATCACATGAACCAGGAAAACCCATGTTATTTTCCGTTTTATCGCCTGAAATGTTTGACGAGGAATATCCGGCAAGGACATAACCACCATCGGAAGTTTGCTGTATTGCACGTAAATCTTCTGCTCCACTCCCCCCAATCGTATTCTGCCACTCAATTTCCTGCCCCCAACAAAAACTTGTTGCCATCACCACACTTACGCTTAAAAAAAAGCTGTGGCGCACAAACGCACAAAGCAAAAACAGTTTTATTTTTTTCATACTAAAAAATATTTTGCGTTTGGAAAGCAGTTTGGAAGAGTTTGAAGTTGTTAAGCGAGCAGAACTCTAAACTTTTCTCAACCGCAAACTCTTCCAAACTGCTTTCAAATATATTATTTCTTTTCGGTATTTACATTTTTATTTGCTGCAACAAATTGCCACGGCTAATTGCTACCCGCAGTTGCCGCACGCTCCTTAATTGCCACGAGTTTTAGCTCGTGGATAAAGAATCCAACACAAAACCGGCTTTAGCCGAAATAATACGCAATGCTTAGTTTGGCTAAAGCTAAAAAAGGGGACCGGGTTTTTTTATTCCACGAGCTAAAGCTCGTGGCAAATAGCTCGTTACTTACACTCAACTCCAAATCGTATTGCGGATTCAAGCACCTCAACGTTTATATCTTTAAGCGTTTTAAACTTAATGCAATATCCCGTTACTCTAGCCTTGTCAAGTTTTTTGCCAAATGCCCGTGCCAAGTGTTTTTTATCCTCAATACCCATAATATATAATGATATGCCGGCTGTATTTGCACTTAACCCTATTTGATAAAACGCTCTGGTTTTTCCGTCTGTATATTTTATGGTGCTTAATCCATATCCAATATTAGGATTAGAAACAACTTTGCCTTTATCGTTTTTACCATCCAAAAACCACAATTTGCATGCCGGCATTACACGCATAATTAATTGGTGCAGCGCTTGCATATCGCTGCGTTTTGGTTCAGGTTGGCTGGCGATATACTTTTTAATTTGCTCTTGTACACTCATATTAATTTAAAATTGCGGGCAGCTTGTTCTATTTTTCGGGCAACAGCACAAACCGTTTGTACTCATCCATATTAAAATACTTATTGGCAAGGCGTTTAAAATCATCGCTATTTAAACTGTTTACCCAAGTGGTGTAGTTATTTAGCTCGGCAATGCTTTCGTTATTCATGGCGCTTTGGGATATGGCGCCCAGCCAAAAGAAGTTTTCTTTTAAATACGTTTCGCGTTCGCGGATAAAGGTTTCTTTAATTTTTACAAGATTTTTTTCGTTGCAGCCATTGGCTTTTATATCGTTTATTTCGTCAAGCGAAGCCGAAATTAATTTCTCAACATTTTCGGGCGAACAGCCAAAACCTATTGTAAACAAATAATTGCCTTTGGGAAACTTGCTCATGGCAGGTGTGGCACCAACTCCGTAAACTCCTCCTTTGTCTTCGCGTAAGTTTTCGCGCAGTTTAATACTCAAAAGTTTTGCAAGCGCATTCATTTCATTACGGTTATGACGGTTAAATTCAAACGGGCCATTCCACTTTAAACTTACGGCTGCCTTAGGCTCCACTCCTTTGCGCACGGTTTTGTCGGCTTTGCCTTTGGGTGTTTCAATTCCCAAATCGCGAAACGTTTCCTCTTTGTCGGTTGAGGTAATGCCTCCAAGGTATTGCTCGGCCAGCGGCTTTAGTTGCTCTGATTTAATGTTTCCAACAAATGTGTAAACCCATCCGTTGGCATCGCCAAAGCGCTGCTTGTAAATTTCCAATGCTTTGTCAAGGTTTACTTCATTTAGTGTTTCTGTCTTTATCGGGCAAGCACGGTAATTATAACCGGCCATAAAATAATTTACTGTGTCACGGTACGCTGCTTCGGGCGATGATGAACGGTTTTGCAAAAAACCTTTTTGCTGTTCCATCATGGATTGAAATGCGGTTTCATCTTTGCGGGGTGCCGTGTGGTATAAATAAATTAACTGCATCATGGTTTCAACATCTTGTGGTGAGCATGAGCCGCTCATGGTTTGCATATAATCGTCAATGCCGGGGCCAACGTCCACTATTTTTCCTGTTAATACTTTTTCCAACGATGTTTCGTCAAACTGGCCAATGCCCGATTCGCTTACAATGGCATTGCTAAAATCGGCACTCATATAATCAGCATCGGTACTTAGCGATGTGCCTCCCATTTTATATCCAAAAAATTGTATTTCATCATTTTTAAAATCGGTGGGTTTAAGCAGCACGCGCACACCGTTTGATAGTTTTAACTCGGTAATATCAAACTCCGTTATTTTTTTCTCTTCGGTTATTTTACCTGCTGCAGGTTTTTGTTCAAGCAAGGGTTTGTTTACCACTTTGTCCACATAAGGTGTAACGTTTGCTTTTTGGGTTTCATAAAAAACGCTTTTCAGTTTTTCGTCAGTCGGAAATACAACGCCTTCTTTTTCGGGGCCTGTTACTATTAGCACTGCATTGTTTCCATCGGTAATAAATTTACCGGCAAGGGCATTTATTTCTTCCAGCTTAATGCCAGGCAACAGCTGCCTGTATAAATCAAATTCCATTTCGATGCCGGGTGATGCCTGATTTTCTAAATAATGACTTACATACTCTCCTGCAAAGCTTCTCGATTCGCTTTTGTCGCGTTCATTAAATTGTTTTTCGATGCCGCGCAGCATTTCGGTTTTCTGACGATCGAATTCACCTTGTGTAAATCCATGCCGCTTTACTCTTTCGTTTTCTGTTATTAATGTTGCCAATCCGTTTTCAATGCCATCTTGTTTTACTACTGCAAATGATGAGTAGCTGTCTTTATTCCGCACAAAATTGCTAAAACTGCTGGCAGCAAATAGAAATGGAGGGTTAGCTTGCTTTAATAATTCAGACAATCGCTGGTTTATCATAGCATTGTACAATTGCCTTATCAGCATATTACGGTAATCGGTGCCTGTAACAAGTGGCAAAGGCTCGTACATATAGTTAAGCCTTATGATGGTATTGGTTGCTTCCTTATCCTGTGCAGTGGCTACACTAAAACTTTTAGGGTCGGGCACATTCCACACCTGCAATTTGCGTGCATCCTTTTTTGCCGGTATTTTTGAAAATTGCTCGGTAACTCTTTTCACCATCCTATCCACATCAAAATCGCCAACCACAATTACGGCCATTAAATCGGGCCGATACCAGTCTTTATAAAAATTTTTTAGCGCATCATGCGGGCATGTTTCAAGAATTTCTTTTTTGCCTATGGGCAATCGTTTTTCGTACCGCGAATCTTTAAACAACACAGGCCAGTATTTTCTGCGCATCCGTTCCTGCGCGCCCTGCCCCAGCCGCCACTCTTCCACAACCACTCCACGCTCTTTATCAATTTCAGCAGCATCAAACGAAAGATTGTGCGCCCACTCCTCCAATATCATCAATCCTTTATCAAGAATTTGTTGTGAGTCGGTAGGCACCTGTATCATATAAACCGTTTCGTCAAAACTTGTGTATGCGTTTAGGTGTGCGCCAAATTTTGTTCCAACCGATTCCAAGTAATCTATCAGTTCGTTTTTTTTAAAATTTTTGGTTCCGTTAAAAGCCATGTGCTCGGTAAAGTGGGCAAGCCCCTGCTGGTCGTCATTTTCGGCCGTGCTGCCTGCATTAACAGCCAGGCGCAGTTCGGCACGTTTTTCGGGTTTGGAATTGTAGCGTACATAATATTTTATTCCGTTAGGCAAAATACCTGTGCGCACTTTTGCATCAAGCGGTAATGTTTTGTTTAAATCGGGTTGCTGGGCTGTGCACGTTACGGCAACAAACAATAACAGTGCAGAAATAAATTTTGTCATATTAATTTGGTTTTAGTGAGGTGAAAGTAAATGAAAAGAAAGTTGAAGCCAAATAAAAAATAAAAGATATTTGTATCAATGAATTTTTTACTTGAATACACGGACAAAGGAATTTATTGCCCGCAGGCCAATGTGTATATTGACCCAAAGCGAAGAGTGGACAACGCCATTATAACACATGCCCATGGCGACCATGCGCGCAGTGGCTGCACACATTACATTGCACACAAACATTCCGAATGTATTTTGCGCATGCGGCTAAGCGAAAGCATTTCGTTGCGAACGGTTGAATATGGCGAAACATTTTTTGTAAATGGGGTAAAATTTTCACTGCATCCGGCAGGCCATATTATTGGCTCGGCACAAATACGTGTTGAGTACAAAGGCCAGGTGTGGGTGGTAAGTGGTGATTACAAATTACAAAACGATAATTTTTCGGCACCGTTTGAAGCAGTAAAGTGCAATGTGTTTATAACAGAGTCAACCTTTGGGGTGCCCTTTTTTAAATGGGAGCCGCAAAAATTAATTTTTGATGACATGCGTAACTGGATTGCTGAAAACAAACGCGCAGGAAAAACTTCGGTGCTGATGGGATATTCGCTTGGAAAAATGCAACGATTACTTGTAAACCTGCAACCGTTTAACCAACCCATATATGCTCATGCAGATATTCAAAAACTGCACGAACGTTTGCGTGAGGCAGGATTTAATTTGCCCAAAACCATTCAACTAAAAAATAATTTTGAGCGTGAAGAACTGCGTGGCGCGGTGGTGCTGGCCCCACCGGTGAGCGATAAAAGCGGACTGCTTAAAAAATTTATTGCCCCGTCAACAGGCTATTGCAGCGGATGGCTGGCTATGAAAAATAAAAGTTTTTGGCGCAGCTTTAACAAAGGTTTTGTATTAAGCGACCATGCCGACTGGAATGAGTTAAACACCGCAGTAAAAGAAACCGGTGCCGAAAAAGTTTTTGTTACGCACGGCTACCAGCAGGAATTTGCTGATTGGTTAAACAAAAACAAAATTGAGGCTGCCGAAATTGAAATGATGCACCCAAATGCTACACCTATTGAAAGAAAGAAAAAACAATTGGAGATTGAGTTTTAAACTTTAATTTTTACTTATGTACATTCTACTCTATTAATTATATAATTCCCGAATCACTGTTGTCCGATTAAATAGAAAAGATTCCTCGACTTCGCTCGGAATGACAGGTTACGCAGAGGTGCTATGGTAGAGGGGGGCTTATTTTTGGGCGAAGCCCAAAAATAAGCCCCCCTCTACCATCCAAAATTCTAAATGCTTGTCATTCCGAGCGAAGTCGAGGAATCTAAACTTAAAAAGTAAAATTTTAACCGGACAATAGTGTTCCCGAATTATATTTTTGTATAAGTGAATAAGTATAAAAGTAATTAATGCAGCTCTCGATAAGCAATCTTATTATTCTTCTTGGCGCAGTGCAGGGCATTTTTCTTTCGCTGGTTGTGTATAATTGGCGAAAAGGCAATGTAACGGCCAACAAGTTTCTATCTGCCTTTTTGTTTGGCTTTGCTTTACAGATGGCTTACTTTGTATTGTGGGATAGTAAATTAATTCTGCATGTACCGCATTTATCACTTGTAATTGCTCCACTCGATTTTTTATTTGGTCCTCTGTTTTATTTCTATACACTTGCCTTAACACAAAAAGATTTTCGTTTTAAAAAATACTATTGGCTGCACTTATTGTTGCTTTTAATTTCAATAGGCTATTTTTTCCCATTTTATCTTGAGGGCGCAGCATACAAAACTGAATTTAATCTAAAAAGCTACCAGCAATTTCCTCCACTGTGGATGAACTTTAGCATTGTAGCTTCTTTGCAATCAGTGTGCTACATTATTGTAACTGTTTTGCTTTTGTTACAACACGAACGAAGAATTAAAAAATATTATTCTTCGATAGAAAAAATTGATTTGCGCTGGCTGCGCCTTGTTATTGCGTTTATATGTTTTACGTATGTAAGCTGTTCGCTTATTTCTATTATTGGGTACAAATGGGCCAACTATTATTCAAACATTGTTTTTTCAGTAATTATTTATGGCATGGGATATTATGGCATGAAGTATCCACCCATGTTTACCGACATACACGAAGAGATTAGCACCGATGAAACTATTCCACTTATTGAAGAGCTTGTAACAGAAAACAAATACGAAAAGTCAGGACTTAGTTCAGAAAAAGCAAATGCCATTGCCAATAAACTTGATGCGCTAATGCAAAGCGAAAAACTTTTTCTAAATGCCGAATTGAGTTTGCAGCAGCTTGCTGACAAACTTCCGGTTTCATTGCATCACTTATCACAAGTGCTAAATCAAATAAAACAGCAAAACTTTTTCGACTACATAAACCAGTTGCGCGTAGAGGAGTTTAAAAAGGAATGTTTTAATCCTTCTAAAAAATCCTATTCCATTTTAGGGCTTGCATTAGATTGTGGTTTTAACAGCAAAGCTGCTTTTAATACTGCTTTTAAAAAACACACAGGCATTACACCTTCTGAGTTTCGAAAAAAACTGTAGCCGCAAATTAACAAATTAAAATTGGTAAAGTTAATTTCGCAAATTGCTTTGCAACTTTTTGTTATAGAGGATTTTTAGCACAAAACTTAAACCGGGCTCCTACAACTATATATATGCACTCAACTGTCTTGGAAGTACTTAACCCGCCATTACGCCAAACTGCTGTTGTGTGCTGCCCTTCTTCTTTGTCGTCAAGTTTAGTTCTGCTTTATATTCTTCTTTGGGTTCTTCAAATAAAAATAATTCAAGTTCTTTTTTGTCGTTGAAACCACCAATTTTTTGTCTGTAAGTAGCTGCTGTCTTTGGGTTTTCAATTTCAATTTTTCTGTTTTTGCTGATTGTCAAAAATTCTTCTTCTTGGTCAATTCCTAAAAAGCGTCTATTTGCCAAATTAGCTGCAATTCCTGTCGTTGAACTACCTGTAAATGGGTCTAAAATCCAAGCGTTTGGTTTTGTTGAAGCCAAAATAAGTCTTGTCAAAACTGATAGTGGTTTTTGAGTTGGATGTTTTCCACAAGACTTTTCCCAAGGAGCAATTGCCGGAAGTTTCCAAACATCTTTCATCTGTTTGTCGCCATTGAGTTGCTTCATTAATTCATAATTAAAATAATGAGGAACTTTTTCGCTTTTTCTTGCCCAAATTATTTGCTCTGTCGAATATGTAAAATATCTACAAGAAAAGTTTGGCGGTGGATTAGTCTTTTCCCAAGTCACAACATTTAGGATTTTAAAACCTAATTCGTTTAGAATTTGTCCAACTGAAAAAATGTTGTGCATTGTTCCACTTATCCAAATTGTTGCATCATCTTTCATTTTGGCTCGAACCAATGAAAGCCATTTGCGATTGAAGTCATTTATAAATTCAAAGCCTTCTGATTTGTCCCACTTGCCTTTGTTAACACTTACGATTTGTCCGTTTTGAATGGAAAGTCCGTTGTTTGATAAAAAATAAGGTGGGTCTGCAAAAACCATATCAAACTTATGATCAAATTGAGGCAATAGCTCCATTGTATCTCCTTTTAGAAGATAGAAGTTTTTGTCTTCAGATTTGAAATAAGGTCTTATCATTTAGGAAATTTCAATTCTTAATTCTTCGATTCCTGCCCAAGACATTTTTCTTCCTTCACCATTTGGATAGTTTACATCTTCTTGTCCCCAAATCCATTTGTATGCCTTTATTAATGATTCTGGACTTTCTCCATTTTGAAAATTTAATGCGGTAATTTCATCAATAAAATCGTTTGGTTCTTCTCCGTTTAAAATTCTCTCCAAAAGTTTAATTAACTTCAAAGTTTCTTCTGCCGATTCCTCTGATTTTGAATACAAGTCATCTAAGATTTGCTTGTGTGTTATTTGCCATAACCCATTTTCGTTAGGTTGGAAAATAAAGACAAGAAAATCTTCCTTCTTTGGGCGACCATAAATTGATTTGCCTCCTGGTTTGGTAATAACAATTTTTCTTCCGTCTGCTAATTGTTCTACTTCATACCCTCTATACTCTATTTGTTCAAGTTTCTGAACAAAATTTTCTCGTGTATCATTTCTGATCTCTAACTTTTTTAAGTCTATGGAATGATTATAGTAATTCTTCATTTTAAAATTCAGTTACACCTTCTTTATTCACCTTGTCGATAAAATTTTGAAGCGTTGTGAGGTTATACATACTTGGAATAATGTTGTATGCTTCTTCCAATTTGTTCTTGGCTGAAAGCCAACCTTGACCGTCTGTAATCCAAACAAACTCGTAGTTTTCGTATTGATTGATTTTAGGTGCAACATCAGAATATGACCTTGCGGTTTCGTTTAGTTTTGAACCACCACCATTGTAAAAATTGGTTTCAATCAGATACGTTTTCTTTATTGTTTTAATCACGAAATCAAAGCGTTTCACGTCTGCACCCAAACTCAATATTTCTGGAAATACTGTATTGCTTACTTCCTTTTTGTAAAAGACTTTGGCTTTGTCAAAAAATAGAGAAACAGCTTTTGACATATTTTCGCCACCCCTGTTTTTTCTTGCGTTAGTGTCTAAACCAACTTCAATTCCAAAAACATAATCCACTAAATTTTTAACGTCTTTGTTCCTAAAAATTTCGCCTAAGCCTGTTTCTTCAATGTATTCACAAATGTTTTCAGATGAGGTGAAATAAGAATCAAGCATCACTATTTCGCCTTTGTTGTTGAATGTCTTAGCGTTCTTGTTTTTTCGGATTGCAATAAGAATGTCTAAAACTTCAAAAGCTTTCGGATTTTCTTCGTAAAGTTCTTTTACTGCTGCTTTAATGTCTGCTTTACCAATTAAGTAATTGAGTTGGTTTAGCTTGATTGCAATTTTGTTTACGTTGCCTTTAATTTTCTTGAAGTCTGTGAAATAGTCAAGAGTAGCGTTTGTTTCTGATAATTGCGATAAGAAGATTTTAAATTGCTCTGACATATTCTTGACTTGTTGCTTGATTCGTGATTAGTAACTCTTTCAATGCACCCCTTTTTTCTGGATTGGCATTTATGCTGCGTTTTGCATCTACTCTTTGTATGTGGAAGTCAGAATATAAGTCGTCAAAGAAATTGTCGTTTTCATCCTTTCCCTTAACGTCTGAATTGCTCAAAATCCAAGTATGGTTTAGTGCATCAAGTTTGTTGCAAAAATCTCTTAATCTGATTTGCTCTTGATCATTGAATTCGTCTTTTGCATACGAGTTAAAACTAGAAGTTTCACTCAAAGGCTTGTAAGGAGGATCGAAATAAAACAAAGTATTGTTGTCAGCGAAATTCAGTGTTTCTTCAAAGTCGCCACAAAGAATTTCCACTTTTTGTAATGCTTGGCTAACTGCCAAAATATTTTCTTTATCGCAAATGGTTGGTCGTTTGTAACTGCCCATTGGAACGTTGTATTCGTTTTTACGATTTACTCGGTAAAGTCCGTTGAAACAAGTCCGATTGAGAAAAATAAACAAAGCGGCTTGTCCGCTTGATTCTTCTTTTCTTTTGTTGTAAAGTTCTCTTTTTGAGTAGTAATATTCTTTTTTGGCTTCATCTTGTCCTTCAAGTCCGTGAAATTCGCTTTGTAAAGTTTGAAGTATTGAAATCAGTTCTTTTGGTTTTGAAGCTATCGTTTTGTAGGTATTTATTAAGTCTTCGTTAATGTCGTTTATAACTGCCTTTTGAAGATGTGGAAAGTTGTTCAACATCCAAAACAAAATTGCACCACTTCCAACAAAGGGTTCTATATATGTGAATTTGTACTTAAAAATGTCTTTGGGCAAAGCCTTTTCAATGTCACTTATGAGTTGTGTTTTACCACCTGCCCACTTTAAAAACGGTTTTGCAATTCTACCTGTCATTAGTTCTTTATTTTAAATTTTTGAGTCAAGCAAATTTACAATTTTCATTTTTCTTATTCTCCTTTTTCGGCAAGTAAATTTCCAAACCATTTTATTTGATTGCCTGGTCCGCCTTTAGGTTTTCTGACAACGTATTTCTTTCTATAAAATCAATTGAGAATAGAGGTTATAAAAAATCGGGGGGTATTATTTTTTCACCTTCAATCTGTGAATCTGTGGCTTATTTTTTTCAAAGTCCCTGATTTTCAATTTCCCGATAAATCAATACGTCCTGCTTTATAAGCTAAGGCGATGACGCCTTAATTGCACTATTTATTTGCACTCAAATTTTAATATCAAAATAAAATGGAAAAAACACTTGAATTATTAACCAACGCCCAACCGGTAATTCTTATTACACTGTTAGCCGGATTCTGGATTATTGAATCTTTTATTCCCTGGTTTGCAAATGCACCCAGCCGAAAAAAACACTCGTTAAACAATTACGGAATGATTTTAATGTCGCTTATACTAAACGGCATTGCTTCGGTTTTTTTAATGGAGCTTGTTTCATTTAACACAGAAAATAAAATAGGGCTAATGAATTTATTCAGCCTACCTACGGCAGCAACAATAATAGTTGGCATGTTGCTGATAGATTTTTGGGATTACTGGTATCACATGCTTACGCATAAATGGAAATGGATGTGGAAGTGGCATCGCATACATCACAGCGATACACATCTTGATTCAACAAGTTCATTACGGTTTCACCCGTTTGAAATAGTATTTCAGTTCTGCAATTTTTATGTGCAGGCAATTGTGCTGGGCATACCAATGGAAGCGTACATCTTTTACTTTACGTTGCAAATAGGATTAATAATTGTGCAGCATGTAAATGTTAAGTTTCCGCATAAACTTGATTATGTATTGAGTTTTATTTTTTCTACTCCTGAGTTTCACAAAGTGCATCACAGCAGCGATAAAAAACTTACCGACTCACATTACGGAGATGTATTTACTTTTTGGGATAAACTATTTGGCACGTACAACAAACAAAATGTAAACGAGCTTCAATTTGGCATTGAAGATTATCGCGAAGAAAAAGACCAAAGTATAAAGGCAATGCTAACTATGCCGTTTAAACCGTAGGTGTAAATTGATTAGAAGCTGTTTAAATTTGTTTTATATAATGTGGAGAGAAAATTTAAACAGCTTCTAACTCATTAAAATTCTAATTGGTGTATTGCCCTTCAAGTTCCTTAAAGCGTTTTTGTAAATCAGCGGTAATGGCAGTTTGATTGGTGAGTTTTGACAACCGAATTAACTCCTGAAAAATTGCCATTGCCTGATTCATTTCGCGCTCAATTGATTTTGAATATTTGGTTTTGCGTAATGAAAAATAATATCCTAAATCGTCTTGGTAAATATCGGCAAGGCGTTTTATAATTGAGTTAGCTTTTTCAATAGTTACCTTATCTTTTTGATTTTTTAGCTCCACATCACTTGATTCAATTGGCGCACCCATTTCATTTAATTGAGTTTGCGGCATAGCGGTACGATAATAACATTCGGCAATACGCAGCATCATTACATTGTAAGGAACTGTTTCGTCAGGCATTACCTCAACACATTTATCAAGAACCGCAATTGCAGAATCTTTTTTTCCTGCTTCAAGCAAATTTTCTGACAAGCGTCCAAAGTTGTTTCTAAAATTCATGGTCATGTTCAAATTATTCATGTCGAGATAAACACGCTTGTCGGCCATATTTCCCCATTGAAATTTGTTCATCATGTTATTGTACATTTCGTCAAGGCCAACGGTACCCATTTGACCCGATGCATCTTTTTCGCCTTTGATAGGCACAAAGCGATAAGCCAATCCTTCTAACTGAAAATATTCTTCCAAATTCATATAGGAATCATTACCTACTGTAACGGCAAAATAAATAGGACGTGTCCAGTCATTATGAGCAATTAAATCCAGGATAAGCAAATCAGCTTTCATGATGTAATTCTTGTCGATTTCAAATTCAATATAATCAACAATTTTAGCGCTGTCTTTTGTTGCAACCACTCCATTTTTTAACACAGCGGCTTTGTCAACTTTTATTTTGAATTTTTTTGTTGGCAAATAATTAAACTCTTCACCGCCTTCGCTACGAACTTTTGCATCGGGATTATCGCTCGCAATAAACTCAATAATATCTTTCAACTCGCTGTAACCTTCTATTTTTCGGTCATAAAACGGAATGTAATCGCGTGTACCTTGTATGTATTGTTCCTGCCGTAAACTAAATGGCACTGGGTCTGACTCGTATGCTTTGCGCTTAAGCTGATCAATATACCAGTCGGTGTTTGATAAACTAAGATTGATAACACGCACATCCGTACGCACACCCTCAACATCTTGTATATACCAAAGCGGAAATGTATCGTTATCGCCATTGGTAAAAATAACCGCATTGGGTGCGCATGAGTTTAAATAGTTGTAAGCAAAATCACGCGAAGTAAAACGATAAGAACGATCGTGATCGTCCCACCCGTTTTTACCCATTACGCCCGGCACGGCAACTAAACACAACACTGTTACTGCCGCAGCGCTAATGGTATGAGGTAATTTATTTTTAAGTGCATCAACCAATGCTGCCACACCAATGCCAATCCAAATACAAAATGCATAAAACGAACCTGCATATGCATAATCCCGTTCGCGGGGCTGGTAAGGGGTTTGATTAAGATAAATTACAATGGCAATACCAGTCATAAAAAACAATAACCCAACCACAGTGGCATCGCCTCTATTACGGTTAAAGTGAAACACCAACCCTATTAAACCTAAAATAAGTGGCATAAAATAAAATTTGTTTCGCGCTTTGTTCCAGGTTATGCTTTTAGGCAGTTTATCCTGCGGGCCAAGAAATATGTTGTCAATAAAATCAATACCCGAAAGCCAATTGCCTTTTAATATTCCTCCATGCCCTTGAATATCGTTTTGCCGTCCTGCAAAATTCCACATAAAGTAGCGCCAAAACATGTGATTCATTTGGTAGGAGAAAAAGAATTTTAAGTTTTGGCCAAACGTAGGCTTGGCATCACCTTTAATATCGGCCCACTCTTTATATGCTGATACGTGATTGGCTTCGCGGCTGTGCATGCGGGGAAACACAGTGCAATAATTAGGATCAAAAACAGGAGTTATTTTAGGCCCGGTAGCAATGTATTTTCCATTAAGTGTGGTATAACTCATGGCCCCTTCTTTTTGGTCAACCACTTTAGCATTGTAATACTGGCCATATGCTAAAGGCCTGTCGCCATACTGCTCGCGATTAAGATAGCCAAGCAAACCAAAAGCATGTTCTGGATTGTTTTCATCCATTGGTGGATTGGCAAGTGAACGAACTACAATTTGTGCATAGCTTGTATAGCCAATTAATAAAAAAGCAAGACTTAGCAACACCGTATTCATTAATGATTTTTGTTTTTTAACAGAATAAATAATTCCGTAAACGAGTAAGCCAATAACTATTAAAGCAAACAAAGTAAATCCTGTCCACAGGCTCATGCCAGCTTCGTTAAACCATAAATCAACATAAGCACCAAAGTTTACAAACCACGCAATAACACCATACTGAACCACGGCAAGAATTACAACCGATACACCAAAAGTTTTTAATGCTCCCATCCACGAAAACTTGTACATTTTAAAGTAATACACAAATGCAAGTGCTGGTATGCAAAGCAGGTTCAGTAAGTGAACTCCTATTGAAAGCCCCATCAGGTATGCAACCAATATTATCCAGCGTATTGCGTGTTTTTCAGTGGCCACACTTTCCCATTTAAAAATAGCCCATACTACAATGCAGGTAAAAAACTGCGATGTTGCGTAAACCTCGCCTTCAACTGCCGAAAACCAAAACGAATCGCAAAAAGTAAATGCAAGCCCGCCAACCAAACCACTACCCATCACAGTAATAATTTCGGCCAATGAAATATTTTTTTCGTCTTTAACAACCACCTTTTTAGCAATGGCGGTAATAGTCCAAAAAGTAAAAAGCACGGCAAGCGCACTTGCAAGTGCGCTAAGTGCATTTACCATGATTGGAATCATTTTTACATCAGCACCTGCAAATGAAATAAGCACGCGTGATAGCATTAAAAAAAGTGGTGCTCCGGGTGGATGGCCCACCTGCAATTTGTTGGCAGCGGCAATAAACTCTCCACAATCCCAAAAGCTTCCTGTTTGTTCAATAGTGCTTAAAAAAACCCAGGAGGCAATAGCAAAAATAAGCCAGCCTGTAATGTTGTTTATACGTTTATAATTGTTCATATACGGTGTGTGAAATAACAGCGGGCGAAGGTAAAAAAAAAGGGGTTCAGCGATTTTGGTCTGAATACGGCAAACTCTCCATCTATGAAAAAAAACATGGCCAAAGTTTTTTGAAACCCTGGCCATGTTGCCGGATAAATTAAGATGTTAAAACTTAACCACTTTTACCTTTGAATTTATTTTTGAATTAAAAACATTTAAAATGTAAACGCCTTTTTTGAGGTGTTGTGTTTCAACTTTTGTTTGTTGGTTTGGACAAAGTGTTTGCCGCAAAACAACTTGCCCCATGTCATTTATCAGTTGTAGGTTGCTTTTTTCGGTAATATTTTGTGGAATAATAAAACTACCAAACGGATTAGGATAACCATTAATAAGTGATTGAAACAAATAATTAATTCCAGTAAGTGCGGTAGTGTCAACCGACACGGTATCGTTAAGTGTTGAAACAAAAATTTCGAACTCATTTGCAGTAAGTGCATACACATTACTTAATGTAAACGGCAACGGCATGCGCCCGGCAACATTGTCAACTATTACAATTCCTGTTCGTGTAAGTGGTCCGCCAAAACCTGATGCATTGTTATGGTCGGTTCGTGTAAGCGCAAAATCCATTCGCCCCTCAAGTGGAGTATTTTTTACAAACGTTAACTCATCCACACCCGGAGTGCCAAACCATGATGGAGGAAACTCAAATGAAAACCAATTGGTGTCAACCAAAGCCGTATCATACGAAATAGAAAATGCAATACCATAAATACTATCAACAGGAAATGATGATGTGCCAAGCCATGCTTCAACATAAACGGTATCGGTAAGCGCAGCCGAATCGGGTGATGCAACCAAATACAATGATGGCCCACTTGCATTTTGAGTTACATTATTGCTTAATCGTGCAGGATGATTTTGCCCATAGTTTAAAACAATAGCCAGCGTATCGTTATCATCCACCACACCATCACCATTTGTGTCGGCATGTTTTTTATTTACCGATGTTTGAAAGTAACTGTTCCAGTCTGTGGCTGGTTGTGCCACATAAGCAAGCGATGCGCCACTACGCACGGGGCCTGTTTCATTATATGCCAAACCAATGTTTAAAACATCATAGTTGTTTACTGTTAAATCGTAATTGGCATCACCGGGCCATACATTGCTTTGAATGCCACAAGGTAAAAAATTAACTCCAAAATTTCCTCCGCCATCAATACCATTATAACCGGCATAAAGTACATTAGCTCCTGTTACGGCAATATTGTTAAACAAAATATTGTCGGTACAAACTGTATCACTATTAAGTTTTAAAAATGCAGGCGATGCAGTGGAAGAGTAAATGCTAAACGGGTATGAAACTAAAGGAGCAACTAATGCCGGATCGGGTTGAGCATACAACACATTTCCAATAAACACACTTGTATCAAGGGCCTGGATAACTATTTGTGTATTGTAATCTCCAATTAGAGTATCTATAATTGAGTAGCCGGAAAATAACATGTTTCCAACGACAGGTGAAGTTGTTGGGAATCCGACCTGCGTATGTTTGATAAGAGAAAAAGTATTGGGCGAAGCAACAGAAGAAGAGTTTCCAATATAAACCCATCCTCCAATTCCGCCCTGATCGGCAAAGTAATTAAGATGAGCTACCTGATTATTTCTGCCATCAAATTCGCTGCTGGATGTTCCAGGAATGTTACCGTACTCAATAGTATTAATAAAATTATTGTCGCCTAAAAATATTCTTCCAATTTTTATGTTTGAATTAAACGTAATGTTAAAGGCTAAAACCACTCCGGCTCTTATATCCTCATTGGTTGAATTAAAAACTGCGTTGCTGTCAACAATTAAAACAGTAGTGTACAATATGCTGCTTCCCGGATTTACAACACATCCGCTATCTAAAATTAGTTTGCAGTAAAAATCCAATGAAGGATAATTATTGGCCGATGGAGGCACATCAATAAAAATTACAGCCACGTGCCCCTCAGTAAATAAAAGATAATTGTTTGTATTAAAAGTACCTGACTGAAAACGGAAGCTGCCATACGTAATCATATCCGATAGTGCATTGTAGGTTCCTGAATTAGTAAAGAAAAAATTAACATTGAGCCCTGCTGTGTGCCGTGGGAAATCAGGAATATTGATAGTATTGTTGCCGTTGCCCTCAAAGTAAATATTAAGCGAGTCGGTAACGTTTAATTGTGTGGTGCCGGTTACAGAAAAAGAACCATTAACATGAAGTTGGGTGCCTGATGGTAAACTCCAAATTACATTGTTCAATGTATTCCAGTCAAAATTTTTGCATTGAGCAATGGCTGTATTAAAAGTAATAGCTTGAAGTGCTGAAGAAAAAGAATTTGAATCAAAATACACATCATCATTTGCCGTTGGGGGTTGTGTGTGAAAAGCAGTACCACCACTTGTAGTTGCCCAATGCGAAACATCGCTCCAGTTACCGGTGCCGCCTACCCAGTAAAAGTTTGCCGCTTTTAAATTGTTAGCTGCGAATAACAGCAAAATGAAAACAAAAAATTCGGTTGCATTTTTCATGGCTGATTTTTTTGTTTGATTTTTCATATTGTTGAGTTTTTAAAATTACGCTTTTTTGTTTGATGCCTGAGGTTTGTTGCTGGAGGCTGATTGAATGATTATGCTTTTCTTATTATGCAGAACTTCAAACACCAAACTACACACCTCAAACACATTTGCCAGGAGACTTCTTTTCATGGTACAATAGTACATTGGCAAAGCGTTTAAGAAAAGTACATTATTTTATATTTACCAAACTATCTTTTTGTAAGTATTTAATATTTAGCCATTAAAATATTATACAATGATTATATTTACCAAATAAAATATAAAATTAATAAGTAAGCAATAAATAGAAAAAGATGCCTCGGCTTCGCTCGGCATGACAGATAGGTTGGCGGTTAGAGGGAGAAGGGGGCTTGAAGTTTTGGGCTTTGCCCAAAACTTCAAGCCTCCTTCTCCCTACTTTGTGACTCTACCTTGTCATGCCGAGCGAAGCCGAGGCATCTCAACCACACAAACTTTTATATAACCAATAAACAAATTATATGACAGAACAAGACTCACGCCTAAACACCCTTCTATCATCACTTGAAGTGCGTGAACTAAAATCCTTCACTCATTTCTTATGCTGGCAAACCCAAATAAACGCCCGACATAAAAACGACTTGCCGCTGATGCAGGCAATTTTCGAATCATACATTACTTCATCGGCTAAATCCAATAAGCAGTTAAATAAACTCTCCGCAAAAAAGCGCAGCTATCTGGTTGGCGATTTATCACTTTACCTGCAAACGTTTTTGGTTTTTAAACATGCATATAATAATGATGCAGTTTACCGTCATTTACTATCAGCCGAAATGTTTAAACGTAATTTATCAAAACCCTTTAACACGCTTTATAAGGAAGTTCACCGAAAAAAAAATGTAACCACTGCACACACCAACGGTTATCAGTACTTGTACGAACTGGAAAAATTTTTTTACGAATTGCAACTTAAAAATTCTGAGCAAAATACGATTCCTGATTTTAAAAGCATTTCAAATTATTTTGACACACACTTTGTATTGCACAAGCTAAAGTTGTTTTGCGAAATGGCCAACTATAGTAATATTATGTCGGCACAATTTGTTCCGGCATTTTACAGCGAGGTAATTGCTGTTGTTGAATCAGGAATTTACAACCATGTGCAGCCAGTAATGGTTTATTACTATGTGCTAATGACACTTACAAAGCCCGATGATGAAAAACACTTTAGCAATCTTAAAAAAATTGTGTTTAATAGTGAAAGTGAATTTGACTCCATTGAGCTAATGGATTTTTATCATTACCTTAAAAATTATTGTACACGAAAAATAAATTCAGGTGAACTTGTTTACCGTAAAACGTTGCTTGATATTTACAAGCAAATGTTGATTGCAAAAAGTTTGTTTCGTAAACAATGGCTCAGTCAGTGGGATTATAAAAATGCTGTTACCATTTCTTTACACGAAGGAGAACAAGCATGGGCAAAATCATTTATCGAAAAATACAATGGCCATTTAATTGCTGCCGAGCGCAAAAATGCATTCCGTTACAATATGGCTGCTTTACACTTTGCAAAAAAGGAATTTAAGGAAGCACGAAGATTGCTGCAGTTTGTAAATATGGACGATATATTTTACCGATTAGATGCACGACTGATGATGCTTAAAATTTATTTTGAGCTGGATGATAGGGATGGATTGTATTACCAGATGTCATCGTTTAAAAAATTTATTTACCGCAACAGGCATATGTCCGCTTTTCAAAAAACCATTTACAGCAACTTTATTAAAACCGTTGGCAAACTTCAGCAGGCATTTAACAGTAAAGCACTATTAAAAAAATTAAATACCGAACTTTCAACAGCAAAAGATATTGCCGATATACAATGGCTTAAAACAAAAACCGCAGAACTAATTTAATCACCTGAAATATGCAACCCTAAATCCCAATAGGATGCCAGGTGGTTTTAATTTCTTGCAATTCTAAAATTCGATACGGATTTTGTTCCACTATGTTTTTTAAAAAAACAACGCGCTTTACATTACCGGCTGCATTTAGCTGAATGGTTTTTAAATGTTGGGTATCATCACCTGCATACACACATGCGTTAACATCCATGTGATTTGAAAAATGCGAAACCAATTCTTTATTGTTTCCTGTAAGAATATTAATAACTCCACCAGGCAAATCGCTTGCATGAACAACTTCAGCAAGCTCGATGGCTGTGAGTGGAAATTTTTCGGATGCCAAAACAATAACAGCATTGCCACCCACAATAGCTGGTATAGTGCAGGACAACAATCCCAACAGACCCGAATGCTGAGGGGTAATTACTGAAACAACTCCTGTTGGCTCAGGAAACGAAAAATTAAAGTGAGCCGATTCAACAGGATTTACACTGCTGAAAATTTGCTGGTATTTATCGCTCCATCCGGCATAATAAACGAGAAGGTCTACCGAAGTGGTAAACTCTTTTTCGGCTTCTGCTTTTTTACAGCCCTGCAAAATAAGTGTTTCAATAAATTGTGCCTTACGGCCTTCAAGCGTTTCGGCAATTCGATACAATATTTGTCCTTTGTTGTAAGCCGTTTTCTTTTGCCATCCCTCCTGTGCCTTTCGTGCAACAACAACAGCGTCACGAAAATCTTTTCGAGAGCTACGGCATACATTGGCAATCACATTTCCATTGGCATCGTTTAACTTATAATACCTGCCTGATTCGGTTCTAGGAAATTTTCCGTCTATATAAAGTTTATATGTTTTTTGAACCGAAAGTCGTGTATCGGTTTTTGCATGTCCGTTTAATGAACTTCCGTTTTCGAACGAAATTTTTTTTGTGCCTCTGGCTTTTATTTTGGCTTCCATCGTTTTGTTTTTTAATTCAATTTTAAATATGCCCCCAAACCATGCAATCCCCCTTCGCGCCCCATGCCGCTTTCTTTAAATCCGCCAAAGGGTGATGTTGGATCAAACTTATTATATGTGTTTGCCCACAAAACACCAGCTTTTATTTTCGAAGTTATTTTAAATGCTTTTGAACCTTTATCTGTCCATACACCGCCACTTAATCCATAAGGCGTGTTGTTTGCTTTTTCAATAGCTTCCTCAGCCGTACGAAAAGTTTGTATGGCCAGCACGGGGCCAAAAATTTCCTGTTGTACAATGGTGCTTGACTGTGCAACATCGGTAAAAATAGTTGGCTTGAAAAAATATCCTTTTGAAGGAATTTCGCATGATGACTGATAGCAATTGCCGCCTTCATTAATTCCAATTTTTACAAGCGATTTTATTTTTCCTAATTGCTCTTTTGAGTTGATGGCCCCTATGTCGGTATTTTTATCAAGCGGGTCGCCCACTATTAATGTTTCCATTCGGTCTTTTAGCTTACGCAAAACAATATCGGCAACTCCTTCCTGCACAAACAAACGTGAGCCTGCACAGCATACATGTCCCTGATTAAAAAATATTCCGTTTATAATTCCTTCAACAGCCTGGTCTATTGCTGCATCTTCAAAAATAATATTGGCCGCTTTGCCACCAAGTTCAAGTGTATATTTCTTATCGGTACCTGCCAGTGAACGCTGAATTATTTTACCCACTTCAGTGCTTCCTGTAAATGCAATCTTATTAATGCCTGCATGGTTAACTATAGCAGCACCCGTAGCACCAGCTCCTGTAACAATATTAACCACGCCCTGTGGTAAGTCGCAGTCTTGTATTATTTCGGCCAGCTTTAGCGCAGTAAGCGGTGTTGTTTCAGCCGGCTTAAGCACCACCGTGTTTCCACAGGCAAGTGCGGGTGCAATTTTCCATGCAGCCATTAGCAGTGGAAAATTCCATGGAATAATTTGTCCGGCCACACCAAGTGAATTTGGATTTACACCAGGGAAGGCATAGTTTATTTTATCTGCCCATCCGGCATAATAAAAAAAGTGCGCTGCTGCCAATGGAACATCCACATCACGGCTTTCGCGAATGGGCTTGCCGCCATCCATACTCTCAATAATTGCCAACTCGCGTGCGCGCTCCTGCATCATACGGGCAATGCGATAAATATATTTGCCACGTTCCTTTGCAGGCATTTTGCCCCACACATTATTATATGCATTGCGTGCTGCTTTTACCGCACTATCAACATCAGCAGCAGATGCTTCGGCTATTTGCGCAATGGTTGTTTCATTTGAAGGGTTAATGCTATCAAAATATTTTCCGCCTTGCGGACTAATAAATTTGCCATTAATAAAAAGTCCATATTGTTTTTTTATCGAAGCTTCTGCTGTTTCGGGTGCAGGTGAATAGCGCCATGAAGAATTAAAGTTAATGGCCGCTTTTTTTGATTTAGAAGACATAATCTGAAAATTATTATTCCAAAGATAGCAATAAATTTTTGGTAATTATTAAACAGTGTTTTATTACGTCTGTCAAAAACACATAATTTTCGCAACGTTAAAAGCGTTTATCGTTTACACTCATTAATCCTTTCTTATGACATTAAAAACAAAAGCATTGCTTTTTCTACTTGTTGTTCTTTTTAAACCTGGCTATTCGCAGGACAATAAATTTTTAAATCCTCAAATAAAACTTTCGGGCGAATACTTTTTTGAGTCAACCATGGATGACTCACTTAACTCGCGCTTTGGTTTTTCAAAAGGAGCTGTTGGATTAATGTATCCTTTATTGAGCGAGCGCAATGCGCTTACCAATGACCTTGAGTATAAAACAGTAGTTGCATTGCTTAATATTAATGCATCCTATTCAACCATTGATTTGTCTTTTTTAGATTCACCACACCAACTGCTAAGTGCCACTGCTGGGCCATCGGTAATTTTTAACTCAGGCGATAAAAACACGTACCTTGCTTCCATTGCTGCAGGCATTGCACAGGATATAGAAATTCTTGGTTCACTTACTCCTCGTTTTACGGGTCACGTGTTGTTTAAACACAAATCAAACGGAAATTTTTCTTATCACCTTGGTGTTGTGTATTCATACTCATACGGACGTGGCTTACCATTGCCAATTATTGGCTGCGTGTTTCGCACCGGTAACAAATCAAAACTAAAAATGACATTGCCGTTAAGTATTTCGTGGTCGTACAAAACAAATCCGTTTGATATGTTTACCGTGATGATTCAACCCAATGGCGACCAGTTTAATTTTGCCTCTGATGATTCTTCATTGGGCAATCGGGTAGTATCCCGCTTTAAGATGCGCAGTTTTAAAACAGGACTTAATTATAAAATAGGCGTAAGCGGACGTTTCTTTTTTACACCCGAAGTGGGATATATGTTTAGACGCAAAATTTCGTTTTCTGATGCTTCAACCACGGCTGGCTCTAAAGATTATTTTTATAATGCCAACGTTGAATCGGGTTTTTATGCTAAGTTTTCTGCACGAATTCTATTAGGTAATTTAAAGTGGAGAAGAAATGGCGATAACTTTTTGCTTAACGATGAGCGATTAGATTACTACGATTTGGATGATCCTACAAAATTGTAAAACAACAAATGCAGTTATATGTTGAAAGGGCATGTATACACCTAAACATATTTTAATTGCAGGCAGCGGATTAATAGGTTTGCACCTTGCTGAGCTGTTATTGCTTAAAGGATATAATGTTGCTGTATTAAGCCGAACCAAGAAAAATATGGCCGGTGTCAAAACTTTTAACTGGGATACGGATAGCGGAAGTATTGATACTTGTGCAATTAAGGATGCCGATGCAATTATAAATCTGGCAGGCGAAGGAATTGCAGATAAGCGATGGACTGCAAAGCGCAAACAACAATTGCTTAATAGCAGGATAAAATCAACAGCATTGCTTTATCAAACTTTAAAAAAAACATCGCACAACGTACACACTTTTATAAACGCATCGGCCATTGGCATTTACAAACCCGGAAACGAACTTTTATTTGAAAGCAGCACACACGGAAATGATTTTCTGGCAAGCATTTGCAACCAATGGGAAACGGAAGCATTAAAAATGCAAAGCATAAATATTCGTACTGTAATTTTCAGAATTGGTTTGGTAATGTCGAAAAAGGGAGGCATGTTAAAAGAAATGTTGCTTCCCGGTAAATTTTTTATTGCACCTGTTTTGGGCAATGGCAGCCAATGGCAAAGTTGGATTCACATCAATGATTTGTGCAGCATGATTGTATTTGCACTTGAAAACAAAAACATATGCGGCATTTACAATGCCGTAGCCCCACAACCGGTTTCAAACATTAATTTAGTGCGTGCAATACAATCTGCTGTAAAAAATATAACGTTTAAAATTCCGGTTCCTGCATTTGCATTAAAAATGGTACTGGGTAAGCGTACTCAAATGCTACTGGCAAGTCACAAAGTATCCTGTAAAAAAATTACTGACGAAGGTTTTAAATTTCAGTTTCAAAATTCATCAGATGCAATTTTTGATTGCATAACCCAAAACAATTAACCGATAATTGTTGTTTGCCAAAAATTATATGCTCAAAAAACAAATTACCTGTTTTTGGTTTAGACGCGACTTGCGACTTGACGATAATGCAGGCCTATATCATGCATTAAAAAATAAATTTCCGGTGCTGCCTGTTTTTATTTTTGACAAAAACATACTTGGCAAACTTGAAGATAAAAACGACAGGCGTGTTGTATTTATACATCATCAGCTTTTAAAGCTAAACGATGAACTAAAAAAATACGGGAGCACGTTACTTGTAAAATACAGCACTCCTTTAAATGCGTGGGAAGAAATTATAAGTGAGTATGATGTAAAAGATGTTTTTGCCAATCACGATTACGAGCCGTATGCGGGTGAGCGTGATAAAATAATGGCTGATTATTTTGCTTCGTGTAAAATAAATTTCTCAACGTATAAAGACCAGGTTATTTTTGAAAAGGACGAGGTGATAAAGGATGACGGAACACCTTATACAGTTTTTACATCTTATGGAAAAAAGTGGTGCGCAAAGCTCAATGCATTTTATACTAAACCGTATCCAACCAAAAAATATGTTTCGAATTTTTACAAAATCGAAAACAAAAAATTTATTTCGTTAAGTGAAATTGGTTTTACAAAAAGCACCGAAATCTTTTATGATTTTTCTGTTGACGATGAAACACTTAAAACATACGCAGCCAACCGTGATTTTCCTGCGCGCAATGCTACATCGCATGTAAGTGTGCATCTACGGTTTGGTACAGTAAGCATACGGCAACTTGTAGTTAAAGCTGCTTTATTGAGTGATTCATGGTTAAATGAATTGATTTGGCGCGAATTTTATATGATGATATTGTGGTATTTTCCAAATGTGCACCAGGCATTCAAAAAAAAATATGACAACATACCTTGGAGAAATAACGAAGATGAATTTTATAAGTGGTGTAGTGGTCAAACAGGATATCCTATAGTAGATGCAGGCATGCGCGAATTAAATGCTACAGGTTTTATGCATAACCGTGTGCGAATGATTACAGCAAGTTTTTTAACCAAACATTTATTAATTGACTGGCGCTGGGGTGAAGCCTACTTCGCAAAAAAATTGTTGGACTTTGAACTGTCGTCAAACAACGGAGGGTGGCAGTGGGCTGCAAGCAGCGGCTGCGATGCCGCACCGTATTTCCGAATTTTTAATCCGGCCGAACAAACAAAAAAATTTGACCCTGAGTTTAAATACATCAGCAAATGGGTTCCTGAGTTTCAGGAATTAAATTATCCACAACCAATAGTTGAACACAAGTTTGCACGTGAACGGTGCTTGGAGGTTTATAAAAAAGCACTTAAGTAATCTGCAATATATCGGTTACACTATAGTTACTTCATCATCCATTAAATTTTCTTCTCCCCTGAATTTTAAAAACAACCGCGCAATAGTTACCACATCCTTTTGGCAATAGGTAACAATGCGGTTTAAATTTTTTTCCTGCCAATACACCTTCCATACCATGCTGCCGTCAATATCATCTTTTGGTGATGGTATATTAAAAACATGTGCAAGTAAATTTAGCGGAGTAAAATTTTTATAATCGCCAAAGCGCCACATCTCCATAGTATCTAAATGCTGAATTTCCCATGGCTTTTTGCCCGAAATATTTAATGCCCGCGGCAGTTTAATTCCACTAATTAGCATACGCCTTGCCATGTACGGAAAATCAAATTCTTTTCCATTATGCGCACAAAGCAAATGCTGGTTGCCACTGAAATGTTGTGTAAGCATGTTGGCAAACTCCTGCAACAATTTTCTTTCATCATCACCAAAAAAAGATTTTAACCTGAAACCTCTTTTGCCGTTTGCGTGTGTAAAACATCCTGCCGAAATGCAAATTATTTTTCCGAATTCGGCATAAATACCTGCACGGTTGTAAATAGTATTGGCATCATCGGTTTCGTCTTTTTTTAAATATTGTGCCTTATGCTGCCACAGTTTTTTTTCATCCCCCGTTAAGGCATCATAAGCGTTTTGCTGGGGCACGGTTTCAATATCCAAAAACAAAATATTTTCAAGTTTAATTTGTTGAAGCATAAAAGGTAATATTTCAGGTTCTAAAATAACATTATTTATGGTACAGAATAGTTTTTATTTAATGTATAGCAGGGTTACAATTAACTACTGCACAGAATTGCAACAGTATTTTTGTACGAAATATCTTAATAACTTTATCACGTCTATTAAAACAAAACCATCATGTCATTACTCATAAAAAACGGGCGCATCATTACAGCAGCAGAAGATTACATTGCAGATATTTTTATTGAAGGCGAAACCATTTCTTCCATCGGAAGAAATCTTTCCGCCAAAGCGGATACAACAATTGATGCATCAGGAAAATTAATTTTTCCCGGAGGCATTGACCCGCACGTACATCTTGACATGCCATTTATGGGAACATTCAGTAGTGACAATTACGAAACAGGAACACGTGCTGCTTTGCATGGCGGAACAACCATGGTGATTGATTTTATTTTGCAGACACAAGGAAAATCTTTACGCAATGCATTGGAACAATGGCAAGGGCGTAGCAATGGAAATTGTTTTGGTGATTATTCTTTTCACATGGCGGTTACCGATTTTAATGAAGATACCAAAAAAGAAATTAAAGAAATGGTAGAGAAGGAAGGCATCACTTCTTTCAAAACGTTTATGGCGTATAAAGGCGCACTGATGATTGATGACAGACAGATGGTGGGCCTGATGAACGAAGTAAAAGCGCAAGGCGGAATGGTAACTGTGCATGCAACTAATGGCGATATGATTGATTTTTTAATTGCAAAGCACCGCGGTGAAGGAAAACTGTCTCCATTGTATCATTACTTATCACAACCAGAAATTACAGAAGCAGAAGCAACCGGCCGTTTTGCTGACATGGCAAATTATACAGGTTGTCCTGCTTACGTTGTACACATGACCTGTGAAGGCGCGTTGAATCACATTCGTGATATTGAAAAACGTAATCAAAAAGTGTATGCAGAAACTTGCATTCAATATTTGATTTTGGATGCATCGTTGTATGAAAAAAATTTTGAAGGAGCTAAGTGGGTGATGAGTCCTCCGCTCCGTCAGAAAAAAGACCAGGATACATTGTGGGCTGGAATCAACCAAGGAACAGTTCAGATTGTTGCAACTGACCATTGTCCATTTACATGGGAGAAAAAATTAATGGGAGAAAAAGATTTTTCAAAAATTCCAAACGGACATCCTGCAATTGAAAACAGAATGGAGCTTTTGTTTTCAGAAGGTGTGAACACAGGAAAAATTTCGTTAAACAAATTTGTGGAAGTGAGCTCAACAAACGCAGCAAAAATTTTTGGAATGTTTCCAAAGAAGGGTTGCATTGCTGTTGGTAGTGATGCTGACATTATTATTTTTGATGCAAACGAGCAACACACTATCTCTGCAAAAACACACCACATGAATGTGGATTACTCAGCTTATGAAGGTTGGAAATTAAAAGGAAAAGTAAAAACCACCATTTTAAGAGGGCAAGTAGCTGTTGATAACGGAGAAGTGAAAATTAAAAAAGGATACGGGCAGTTTGTAAAAAGAAATAAAGTAAATGGAATAATATAGCCACGAATTACAACAATTGACACGAATTAATTAGTGCAAATTCGTGTAATTAGTGGCAACCAAAATCATTAATATGAGAAAAATTAAATCAGGATTAATTCAAATGAGTCTTCCAAAAACTGAAGGCGAAGGAACAGTCAAGGAAATTGTAGATGCAATGCTGCAAAAACATATTCCTTATATTGAGAATGCAGGAAAACAAGGAGTGCAAATTCTTTGTCTGCAGGAAATTTTTAATACTCCTTACTTCTGCAAAGGACAGGATAAAATGTGGTATGAAAGTGCCGAAGCTGTTCCCGGGCCAACAACAGAAATTATGCAGGAGCTTGCAAAAAAATACAACATGGTAATTATTGTTCCTGTGTATGAACGCGAACAAGCAGGTGTGTTGTACAACACCGCAGCAGTAATTGATGCCGATGGAAAATATTTAGGCAAGTACCGCAAGAATCATATTCCGCACACATCAGGTTTCTGGGAAAAGTTTTTCTTTAAACCCGGTAATCTTGGTTATCCGGTTTTTCAAACCAAGTATGCGAAGGTTGGCGTTTACATTTGTTACGACCGTCATTTTCCCGATGGTGCTCGCATTCTTGGTTTGAATGGTGCAGAAATCGTTTACAATCCCTCAGCTACTGTAGCAGGTTTGTCGCAATACCTTTGGAAAATTGAACAACCGGCACATGCAGTTGCCAATGGTTACTTTATGGGATGCATCAATCGTGTTGGAGAAGAAAAACCTTGGAACCTCGGAAAGTTTTATGGCACAAGTTATTTTGTAAACCCTCGCGGAGAAATTTTTGCACAAGCATCAGAAGATAAAGATGAATTGCTTGTTGCAGAATTTGATTTGGATATGATTGAAGAAGTGCGTGCAACATGGCAGTTTTTTAGAGACAGAAGACCTGAAACTTATGGCAGGTTGACGGAATTGTAATTTAATAAGGTATCGCTATTTACGATACCTCTAAAAACTTGAAGTCGCAAATTGCGACTTCAAGTTTTGATTAGTTTGTTTAAACTATGCAGAAGAATGAATAAAATAAAAGACGAACATATTGTAGAAAAAATATTTTGGATTCGTGGTGTAAAAGTTATGCTTGACCGTGATATTGCTGAACTTTATAATGTTCAAACAAGTAGATTGAATCAGCAGGTAAATAGGAATAGCGCCCGATTTCCTTCACACTTTATGTTTCAGCTCACAAAAAAAGAGTTTGAAAACTTGATGTTGCAAAATGCAACATCAAGATGGGGGGGAATTAGAAAAATGCCATTTGCTTACACAGAACATGGAGTATTACAGGCTGCCAATGTTCTTAAAAGTAAACAGGCAACTCAAATGAGCATTCGCATTATTGAAGTATTTGTAAAAATGCGTGAAATGATTTCTGCGAATAAGGATGTTTTACTAAAAGTAGAACAACTCGAAAAGAAACTCTCAAAACATGACGGAGATATTCAATTAATTTTTGAAGCACTTAAAGAATTGCTAAACCCCAAATTACCACCACGACAGCCTGTTGGTTATAAATTAAATATTAAATAATTTAAGTATGTCCGAATTCAAGCAACCAAAAACGGAGCAGGAGTTTGAAAAAAACTTTGCGCAGATAAAACCATTAATGAGCGACACCGAAGCGCATTATGAAAGTTCGCGTTGTTTGTTTTGTTACGATGCACCATGTGTGAATGCTTGCCCAACAGGAATTGACATTCCTCTTTTTATCCGTCAGATAAATTCTAAAAATGATTTGGGCGCGGCAAAAACAATTTACGACTCCAATTATTTTGGATATGCCTGTGGTAAAGTTTGCCCCACCGAAGTGTTATGCGAAGGGGCATGTGTGTATAACAACAGTGATGTAAAGCCCATTGAGATTGGGCGTCTGCAAACATTTGCAACATCAAAAGCAATTTCTCAGAATAAAAAATTTTATTCTACAGGAAAACCGAACGGAAAAAAAGTTGCAGTAATTGGTGCTGGCCCGGCAGGAATTGGTTGTGCATGTGAATTACGTTTGCACGGATTTGAAGTGGACGTTTTTGAAGCAAAAGAAAAACCATCTGGCTTAACTGTTCATGGAGTTGCTCCTTATAAAATTACCAATGAGGAAGCGTTGAATGAAATGGAGTATCTCGAAAAACAATTTGGATATAAAGTTCATTACAATAAAATTATTTCGACAAAAGAAGATTTAGCATCACTGGAGAAAAATTATGATGCAATTTTTATTGGTGTTGGATTAGGCAAAACATCTCACTTAAAAATTAAAGGCGAAGAATTACAAAATGTTTTTGGTGCAGTGGAGTTCGTTGAGCAGTTGCGGATGAATCATCATAAAATTTCTGTTCCTAAAAAAGTTGTTGTACTTGGCGGAGGTAACACAGCCATGGATGCTGCCAGCGAATGTGCACGCATGGGAGCAGAAGTAATCCTCGCGTATCGCAGAAGCAAAGAAGAAATGGGTGCTTATCATTTTGAATACGATTTGGCAAAAGGTGTTGGTGTAAAAGGAATGTTTAATATTTCTCCAATAGAAATAATTGGAGCGAATGGAAAAGTTACGGGTATTAAATTTGAACGTACGCAAACTTTAAACTCCAAACTTGAAACCTTAAACGATTCCGTTTTTACGGAATCATGTGATTGGATGATTAAAGCAACCGGGCAATCCAAACAAACACAGTTATTAAATGTCGTTGATGGTTTAACGCTTGATGAAAAAGGTAGAATAAAAGTGAACGAGAAATTTCAAACGTCAAACAAAAAATATTTTGCAGCAGGTGATGCAGTGAGTGGCGGGCAGGAAGTGGTGAATGCTGTAGCAAACGGGAAAAAAGCCGCAATGGGAATTATAGAATTGATAAAGTAAAAATCTTTGCCACGAATTGCACAAATTTTCACCAATTGAATTCGTATTAATTAGTGTAATTCGTGACTAAACAAATAAATTATGGCAAATCTTCAAACAAATCTCGCTGGAATAAAATCACCCAACCCATTTTGGTTAGCAAGTGCTCCACCAACAAACAGCGGTTATCAAATCATGAAAGCTTTTGATGCTGGTTGGGGTGGTGCAGTTTGGAAAACATTAGGTGTTCCGGTTGTGAATGTTTCATCTCGATATGGTTCTGTAAATTATCGCGACAGCAGAATGATTGGTTTCAATAACATTGAATTAATTACCGACCGTCCTTTAAAAGATAATTTACGTGAGATTGAAGAAGTAAAAAAACGATTTCCAAATCA
Organism: uncultured Flavobacteriaceae bacterium; assembly: GCA_964432885.1. Taxonomy (GTDB): domain Bacteria; phylum Bacteroidota; class Bacteroidia; order AKYH767-A; family OLB10; genus CAYSPG01. The sequence continues at coordinate 11,679 of CAYSPG010000004.1, read as the reverse complement.
TGCTGTGATTGCATCACTGATGGTGGAAACAAAAGAAGAGTGGCATCAGATACTGAAAGACGTAACAAATGCTGGTGCTGATGGAGTGGAATTAAATTTTGGTTGTCCTCATGGAATGTGCGAGCGTGGAATGGGAAGTGCAGTTGGGCAGGAACCAAAAGTTTTAAAAACAATTGTGGGTTGGGTAAAAGAAGTTGCAAAAATTCCTGTAATAGTAAAATTAACTCCTAATATTTCTGATATCACGCGACCCGCTGTTGCGGCAGTTGAAGGTGGTGGCGATGCAATTTCTTTAATTAATACTATTCAAAGTATTGTGGGTGTTGATATAGATAATTTTGTCCCCTACCCTGTTGTTGATGGTAAAAGTACTAATGGCGGCTACTGCGGACCAGCGGTAAAACCTATTGCCATGAACATGCTAAAAAACTGCGCGCAACATCCTCAAGTAAAAATTCCGATTAGCGGAATTGGTGGAATAGAAAACTGGCGCGATGCTGTTGAATTTATTTTGTTGGGTGCAACTAGTGTTCAGGTTTGTACTGCCGTAATGCATTACGGTTTTGGAATTATTCGCGAAATGATTGTTGGGCTGGAACAATACATGGATGAAAAAGGATTTAAAACATTGGATGATTTCAGAGGCAAAGCATTGCAAAATGTGTTGCATTGGGAAGATTTGAATTTGAAATATAAAATTGTTGCAAATATTAATGAAGATAAATGTATCGGTTGTCAGCTTTGTTACACAGCATGTGAAGATGGCGCGCACCAGGCAATTGGATTAAGTGATGATGCATTAAATCGCAAGCCGCATATCATTGAAGAAAATTGTGTGGGCTGTAATTTATGTTCACTTGTTTGTCCTGTTGAAGGTTGTATTGAAATGCAGCGCAGAGATGATGGCAAACAAGAACTCACGTGGAAAGAAAGAACATTTGAGGGAAATATTCCAAAAACTTTTAATGATGAATTAGCAGGGGGATTGCATCATTGGGTGCCTGAGCCGAAAGATGCATTAGATAAGAAAAAACCAAAACATTACCGATTGAAATAAATTCTAATTATTCTACCGCATACAATACCGGCTTGCTTGGGCTTGCATCATTTTCAAGTGAAGTAATTTGAAGATTTAATAAATAAGTGCCATCCTTAATTTCATCAGGCACAAAAATTAGTTCTGTAATTGTAGCATCAAAGCGGGGTGCTGCCGGATAGTTCCAAAAAGCGCGGTGGGCTAAAAGTTTGCCATCATCTTTTTCTTTATCAACCGAAGGCAAATCAAGAAGCAGGTGTTTAATTCCACTCTCACACATCCACTTGGCAGCATCATGATGTAAATAAGGCGGATTGGTATTTGAATAGTGTCTTGTTTGTTTTGTAACAGAATTGGGTAACGTTCGGATGATAAGTGCTTCGGGCTTATTTCCCTTTGATGAAAGCAACAACTGTTCAAGCATAATTATGCAATCATCTTTTATTTTTTTCGGTTCAATGGTTATCACTTCAGATAAAAAGAAAAAAGTCTTTAGATGCTGATTAAGAGACACAAACTCGTTGCTGATGTGTCCAACACATTCGGTATGGGTGCCATGTGCATGTGGATTAAAAAAAACATTTTTAAAATTTACTGAACCGCCCTGAACTACCTCCCCCACCCAGTCTCCCATTCTAACTGGTTCAATTTTAACAGGAGGAGCATACCACGCAATAACATTTTTATCTCCTTCACGCAAAGGAATTGAAATATCAAGTGGTTTGCTTAAATCGGTTTTATATTTTTTGTTGTTGATATTTATTTCAGTATTCATACATTAAATTTTTACCGTTAACTCATGCCATAAAAGACGATGTGGTAATATTAAATAACCGGACATATTATTTTATTTTTAAAAACGTAGCTTAGTTCTAAAAACGATTTCATTATTCATGAAATAGTTCAGCAATTAAGTAGTCGGCCATAAACCAATGTTTTTTATCGATTGTAAAAGTATTTTGTTTGTGTATGAGATGGTGTAAGTCAATTAATTTTTTTGCTGATTGATAAAAATAATCCATATATGATTTCCCAAAATCATTTTCGATAACCAATGCATTAACGCCTTTTGCGGTGCGAAGTCCTGTCATCAGGTATTCATTAAACTGTTGAGCTGTGTTAAGCTGCTCGCTGGTAGCGGGTATATTGCCTTCATTAATGTTTGCTATATAGCTTTTTGTATTGCTTTGATTCCACTGGCGAGATTTTAAATTATAACTATGTGCTGACGGCCCCAGTCCTAAATAAATTTTTTTTTCCCAATAACTGCTGTTGTGTTTTGACTTAAAACAATGCTTTGCAAAATTGGAAATTTCATAATGTTCAAAGCCATTGGCTTCAAGAAATTCATCGGCAAGCAAAAACTGTTTTTGTGCTTCTTCGTCTATCAAAATTTTTTCAAGATTTTTTTTTACCCGATTTGCAAGTACTGTTTTTTCTTCCACAGTAAGACAATAACAGGAAATATGGTTTACCGACAAAGCAACAGCCTGCTTTAGCTGAAACTCCCACTCATTTAAATTCATTTCGGGTAATCCAAAAATTAAATCAACACTAATATTTTTAATTCCTGCATTATTAGCATTTACAACACATTGCTTTGCCTGCGCTCCCGTGTGGCTTCGATTCATCCAGGCTAATCTTTTGGAGTCAAACGATTGTATTCCTATGCTCAACCTGTTTATTGCTGTATGGGCTAATGAAAACAAATAATCCTCCGTTAAATCCTCAGGATTTGCTTCTAAAGTACATTCAGGTTCTGCAATTACATCAAAATTTTGTTTTACTGCATTTATTATCCCGCTTATTTCATCGGCTGATAACAGCGATGGTGTGCCACCACCAAAGTAAAGAGTCTCTACAGGTTCTGACAAATATTTTTTTTGTAATTCAACTTCCTGTAAAAGTGCCTTTAAAAAGGATTTTTTGTCGTTCATAGATACCGAGAAATAAAAATCGCAATAAATGCACGCTTTACGACAAAACGGAATATGGATATAAACACCCGCCACTTTATAACTTTTAAGAGGGTAAAAATAACAGCTTAAGCATAACCTTTTGCTTTGCCCTGCGTAAACCTTGTTAAAACATTTCTCATGAAATCTATCAAAAAGTTATTGTGCTTAATATGTCTTATTGTGTGCACCTGCACACTGCATGCTCAAGAAATTTATTCACTTAACTGGGATAAAAAAGAGTTGTTTAAAATTTCGTGTGGAATTATTTATCACAATACATGGGAGGTGCGAAATGATACCTGTAGTTTTTCGAGCGGGAACATTGTGATAAACAAAAATGCCAGGCAGGATTTTAAAGCCATTATTACATTAAGGCATGACGGAAATCTTACCCAATCGGATGTTGCCTACGGATACATTTTTGTAAACGATGTAATTACTGCCACATTTACAATTACGGGCGAAAAAATAGAAGAAGAAACTTACACACACGAAGAGAGTTTTTCGGTGATGGGGAAGTCTGTTATTAATGTACGGCTTGTGTTTAATGGTTCGGATGCTGAACGTGCATGGCAACTTACAAGCGGTGATGTAAAAATTATTAAAACTTCAACAGGCGAAGAGCCTTACGTGGCAGCCGAGTTTGATGGCAAAACATCAAAAGTCAGATGGTCGGCTAAAGCCGGAGAAAAAGCAAACTATTTTATTGTTGAACGTTCAAACAACGGGCAGGATTTTATTTTATCAGGGCTTGTTAAAGCAGAGCCTTCATCTGCCTTGCGCGAATATTCATTGCTTGACCGTGTGCAAAAAGATGCGCCTGTTTTTTATAGAGTTAAAATAAAAGACCTTGGTGGCGATGAACAACAAATTGGTGATATCATAAGGTTAAATACCCAAGGAAGTTTATCAGGGTCTATTACTAAGTAAAACCAACTTTATGAAACGCCATTAAACTGCCTTAAAAAGCGCACATCATTTTCAGAAAAAATTCGCAGATCTTTTATATCGTATAGCAGCATGGTAATGCGTTCAATTCCCATTCCAAAAGCAAAGCCTGTATAAACATTGCTGTCTATTTTGCAATTATCAAGCACGGCAGGATCCATCATTCCGCAGCCTAAAATTTCCACCCACCCGGTGTATTTACACACATTACATCCCTGCCCTTTGCAAATAGTGCAGGATATATCCATTTCGGCCGAGGGCTCGGTAAACGGAAAGTAGGATGGGCGCAAACGTATTTTGGTATCTGAACTAAACATTTCCTTGGCAAAATATAAAAGCGTTTGTTTTAAATCTGCAAACGATACATTTTTATCAATATACATTCCTTCAACCTGATGAAAAAAGCAATGAGCACGTGCGGATATTGCTTCATTGCGGTAAACACGTCCAGGTGAAATTGTGCGTATGGGTGGCTTGTTGTTTTCCATTACACGCACCTGTACCGATGAGGTGTGTGTACGCAAAGCAAATGCAGCATTACTACCAGTGCCTGCAAAATTTTGTGACCCGTCAGAGTTACCTGCGTTGGCTGAAGCTATGGCCGGTGAGATAAAAAAAGTGTCCTGCATATCGCGTGCAGGATGTTCGGGTGGAAAATTTAATGCTGAAAAATTATGCCAGTCATCTTCTATTTCAGGGCCATCTGAAACGGTAAAACCGATAGACGAAAATATTTCTATAATCCTGTTACGCACAATAGATATTGGGTGAAGCGCGCCTGTTTGGGCCGGTGTGCCTGGTAAAGTAATATCAATTGCAGAGGTTTCGGTTTCCTGCAATTCAAATTTTTCCTTGTGTGAATTAAATTTTTCCTCGGCCCTTATTTTAAAGTCGTTTACCTGCTTACCAAATTCTTTACGTTGTGATGGGTCAATGTTTTTTATTTGCGCATACAAGTCGGTAAGTAATCCTTTTTTACTTAAAAACTTCAGTCTGAAATCTTCAAGTTGTTGGGCATTGTCAATGGCAAAACCATCAACATCAGAAATGTGTTTTAAAATTTCTTGTACCGACATTTAAAAAAACTAAACAATAAATTACTCAACCACTTTCATGGTCATTTTTACATCGGCAACTGGCCTGTCGCCTCGGCTGGGATTTGTTGGCACCGCAGCAATTTTATCAATTACTTCAATGCCTGAAATTACTTCGCCATAAACAGTGTACTCCTGATCCAAAAAAGGTGTGCCACCATGGGCCACATACTCTTTACGCTGTTGTTCTGAATACTTAATTCCTCTTTGCAATTCCATGCCGCTTAACGTCTGGTCGTTTACAGGTGTGCCGTGTACAATATAAAACTGGCATCCGCTTGAAGCCTTTTGAGGATTGGATGTGCGGGCTGCACACAAAGCTCCTTTTTTATGAAAAAAAGCAGGATTAAATTCAGCAGGAATTGTATACCCCACATCGCCATTACCAAGCATAGCATCGGCAGCAGCGGTTTTGGAGTTAGGGTCGCCCCCTTGAATCATAAAACTATTTATAACACGATGAAACAACGTACCATCATAAAAACCTTCTTTAGCAAGTTTTAAAAAATTATCACGGTGCTTAGGTGTTTCGTTGTACAGCTTCACACGCATTGTTCCAAATTCGGTAATAATGTCAACCATATATTCTTTTTGTTGGGGTTCGGGGCTTGCCAGCCCTTTGTTAGTTTGAGTAAATGCAATTGCCGGCAATAGCAATGCAATAAGACAGATTATTTTTTTCATTGTGCGATTTATTAATTATTACTTTTGTTGGTATAAACCTTCTAAATTTTGTTTCGTAAAAAACGATGCAAGTTTACTAAAATTACCGTGTGATGAACAAACTTAAATTACCTGTATTTATTCCTTCATTATGTGTTGCCTTTTTTGTTGTTTCCATGTATTCATGTAAAAAGGAAGGCCCTTGCAAAGCAACAGTTACAGTTATTGACTCGCTTGAGCGAAGTGTGGCAGGTGCTAAAGTAATATTGAGGCAGGATAGCGTAGTTAATCCTAATACAGGAGCACAGGCTTATATTCATCAGGAGGCTACCACAAATTCATCAGGCAATGCCTCTTTTGAATTTGAAAAGGAAGCTGTATTAAATATTGAGGCCAGTAAAGGCGATATGTATGGCCGCGATTATATCAGACTTGAGCAATCGGGTACTGTTACGCGTACTGTAAAAATTAAGAAGTGATTTTTTTCATTGCCATTAACTAATCCCTCTTTCTTCAAAATATTGTATCGCCATTTGCTTTAATAAAATATCCTGCTCTTTTAAACTCATTCGTGGAAGTTCTTTTATCTTTTTAAAATGAGGCCAGCCTTCATCATCCGTTTTTTCGGCTTGATAGTAGCCCGCAAAACTTAATAGTTTGCACGTGGCTATGTGCATTAAATCCTGCTTTTCTTCTTTGCTGAATTTACGATAGCCTTTGCCTAATTCCTGAACACCAATTAAAAAAATTATACCCTGTAAATCGGGCTCTTCACCAAGATTGTTGCTTAGTTGCCGTAATAAATCCTGCCATCGCTTTCTTAATTGTTCAACTTGGGTTTCGTTCATAAACAAATGATTGTTTAAAATTAATTGAAATTACAAACTACAAAGTAAGCGAAGCATTATTAAAGTTCTAATTTTGCTAAACATGTTCAGAAATCCACTATTTATAAGCATTACACGAGTTTTGAAAAAAACGGCAACAGCTGTTTTTCTTTTTATGGTTGCAAATTTACCTGTTAAAGCAAACCAATTACCGCCTGTTTTTGATGTGGTGATAACTGTTGACTTAAGCGGAAGCACAAACGGAGTGATAGAAGATGTGCGTGACAAAATATGGGACATGCAAAATCAACTAAACACCATTAGACCCAGACCACAGGTAAGGTTTGGTGTTGTCGGTTATGGCAGGCCAAGTTTTGGATATTATAATCAGTTTGTAAAAGTTATTGTTCCACTTACAAAGGATGTTGACCTTATTGCCGATGAACTTTTTAAAATAAAACCCAATATTGAAAAAGGCGACCAGCTTGTGGGCGCAGCCTTGCGGGCATCTATCGAACTAATGAACTGGTCAACTACCGACAATGCCGTAAAAACAATTTACCTTGTAGGAAACGGAACTGTGAATATGGGCCCGTTTGACTTTAGAGAAGCTTATGAAATGGCAACAAAAAAAAATATTGTTATAAATACACTGTATTGTTATAGCCTTAACCGCGTGCGCGATTTTGCAGGATGGCATGAAATTGCGAGATCAACAGGTGGTGAGGTTACCAATATTAAAGTACATAAACGCTTGCCCGAATTTACTACGGTTGATGATCAGGAAAAATTAAAATCGCTTGCAAAACAACTTAGCAGTACTTACATATACTACGGAAAAGCAGGTTTTAATCGCTTTAAAATGATGTCAAACATTGACAGGTATGCGCTTGAATCAGGTCAGTCAACATTTGAGGCTATGCTTTATTATAAAATATCAGATGCTTACCAAGGCAAACAAAGCGATTGGGATTTGGTAGATTATATAAAAGCCGGACGCGGAAATTTAAGTGACATTGATTCTGAATTTCTTTCGGACTCATTAAAAAAATTTAATGCCGAACAGCTACGCAACAGGCTTATGCAGTTAAAAGAGCAACGAACAAAAATACTTATCCAAATGCGGGAGCTACTGCCGTATGACCGACAGCAGCAATTAAATACATTTAACAATAAACTTGCCGATGAAGGTGGGATGGTTCTTGAGCGTGTGTTAATGACTTCGCTATTGCGCAGCTTTAAAGAAAATGGCGTTGCTTTTGAATAGCTTTTATTTTTCAGAAAAAAGATTCTCAACCTCTTTCCAGTTTACTATGTTCCACCAGGCAGCAATATAATCGGCTCTGCGGTTTTGATAATTAAGATAGTAAGCGTGCTCCCATACGTCAAGGCATAACACAGGTTTCCCTTTCAGTTCGCATACATCCATCAATGGATTATCCTGATTTGGGGTTGATCCGATAACTAATTTATCATCTTGCCTTACAAGCCAGGCCCAGCCTGAACCAAAACGCGATTTTGCTGAATCGGAAAAATTAGATTTAAAATTGTCGAAGTTGCCAAATGAAGAAGCTATGGCTGAAGCTATTTCACCCGATGGCTGAACGGAAATGGGGGTTAATAATTTCCAAAACAAACTGTGATTGTAATGCCCACCCCCATTGTTGCGCACAGCAACAGAATACTTAGAAACATTTAACATCAGTTTTTCTAAGGGTATGCCTTGCAAATTATTTGTTTTTACAGCTTCGTTAAGTTTATCAACATAAGTCTGATGGTGCTTGCTATGATGAATTTGCATGGTTAGTTTATCAATGTGTGGCTCAAGTGCATTATAATCATACGGCAGTTTGGGCAAACTAAAAATGCTGGTTTCACCAGCAATAGCACCTAACCCTTTTGATTTCAATGCAAGTGCGCCTACAGCACCAGCCGTAAGTAATGAACTTTGTTTTAAAAATTCTCTTCTGTTTTTCATCTGTATAATTTTTTTAAAACTCTGATGGTATGATGCCTACCTGGTGGCAGACAGGGAATGCACATGATGATTTTTTCATTCCTATTGGTAATTTTTGAATTATGGGCATTTCATTGCAGCTCAATTAATATTTCGTTTTTCTCAACACGAGCTCCTTTTGATACACATATATTTTTTACAACCGCATCAGCCGTAGCCTTTAAAATATTTTCCATCTTCATGGCCTCAAGCACTATTAAACTATCTCCTTTTTTTATTTTATTGCCTGCGCTTACCAATACATCCAAAACCAAACCTGGCATTGGTGCTTTAAGGTCGTTAATTTTGGAGCCTATCGCTTTATCCATACCCAATGCGTGAAGCAACTCATCATATTTATCGCGTACCACAACTTTAAATTTGTTTCCATTTACACGTATGGTAAACTCCTTAGCCGTAGTGTCTGAATCTATTACTTCGATATTGAATGATTGTGCGTTATGCAAAACGTGAAATTCGTTTTCAGACACTTGAATTTTATCTGCTGAAAATTTTTTGCCATTAACCATCATTAAATTTTGTTCTGCATCAAATTCAAAATTGTAATGGGTGTTATTTACTGTACTTTTCATTGATGGATATTATATACTTAGCACAAATATAATGGCAACATAACAAACAATGAAAAACTGCTGCTGATGTTATTGTGAATTAATCTATTTTAGAAGATAGCTCTACTGCCTTTAAAAATGCTTTGTCGGATTTTAATACAATAGGATAAAATCCTTCGCTGCCAAATAACAACCGTGCAATGTTGGCTTTAATTTGCCGGTGGATTAATTCTTTGCTTTCATTAATCATTTTTTCCTCAGGCTTAGCTCCTCCTTTAATTGCATAGGCAATAAAATCGCTTATAACTTTTAAGTCAGGCTTATATTGCTCCTCAAATTGGTTTACGGTTTTATAAGCCAAAAGCTCAGGCCTGTGCCTGTCAACATAATCATAGCAAAACTGGCTTACAAGTCCAAGCCCAAATACAGCGCGAGTAAATTCGTTATCATCGGTTGTGTCAATGGGAATAAATATGTCAGGCATTATACCACCTCCGCCATAAACAATTTTTCCCGAAGGAGTTTTAAACTTAATAGAATCAGAAAAATGAATGCTGTCGGCAGTACCAAGTTCGCCATGCTTAAACCGGTTGTTTATATCATCATTGTATGCATCTATTCCATCCGAATATGGCTTTTGAATACATCGTCCGGTAGGAGTATAGTAACGTGCAACAGTAAGTCTCATTCCACTGCCATCAGGAAAAAGTGTTTGCTCCTGTACCAATCCTTTACCAAAAGATCTGCGTCCTATTATTTGTGCCCTGTCCCAATCCTGCAATGCTCCGGCTAAAATTTCGGCTGCCGATGCCGATCCTTCATCAATAAGTACAAAAACTTCCCCGTTTTCAAATGCGCCTTCTGAAGTTGCATAATGGTTGCTTCGCGTACGCGATTTGCCTTGGGTGTAAACAATTAATTTTTTGTCAGGCAAAAACTCATCTGCAAGCATTGTGGCTGCATCCAAATATCCGCCCGGATTACCTCGAAGGTCAATAATTAATTTGGCTGCTCCTGCATTTTTTAACTTACTAAAAGCTTCTATGTATTCATCAAAAGTAGTTGCTGCAAAACGCGAAATTTTTATGTACCCTGTTTTATTATCCACCATAAAAGCAACGTCAACACTTCTTATAGGAATTTTTCCGCGCACAATTGTAAAAGCAATTAGTTTTTCAGAAGTACTTCTGCGTACTTTTAACTTCACTTTTGTTCCGCCTTTGCCTCTAAGTTTTTTAAAAACATCTTCATTGGTAATTCCTATCCCTGCTACATTTTTATCGTCCACATTTACAATTCTATCACCTGGTTTAAGTCCCACCAATTCTGATGGGCCACCGGCAATGGTTGATACTACCATAATTGTATCGGCCTGTATATGAAATTCAATGCCTATTCCTTCAAAGTTTCCTTCAAGCGGTTCGTTTACTGCCTGCATATCATTGGCAGGTATGTAGGATGAATGAGGGTCTAAGTTTTCAAGAATTTTTTCAATGCTGTTATCAATTAGTTTTTGTTGGTTTACTGTATCCACATACTCCTGGCTAATGTAGCTTACCACATCATTAATCTTGTTAAAGCCGCTATTACTTTTTGTGTTAAGAAAATAATTTTTGCTCCCTGAAAATGAGGAGTTAAGAGAGGTGCCAATAAGAATTCCAATGGCAATAAGCACACCATAAATAAGCGGGCTAATAATTTTTTTAAAAGCAGGTTGCATAATCAGCGCTAAGAATGAACAACATTTTTTGGTACATATTGTTGTACTTCCACATTAAACTTTTTTAAAAACTCGACTCCTTCATCCAATTCAATGCCTTTGTATGACGCATACGAGTTTAGGTAAATAACTTTTTTTATCCCCGTGGTGTAAATAACTTTTGCACAAGCTAAGCAGGGCGATAGGGTAACATACAAAGTTGCTCCTTCAATAACCACATTGTTTTTTGCTGCATAAAGTATGGCGTTTTGCTCGCTGTGTAATGCAAGCGAGCAACCGCCTTTGCTATCACGCGGGCATCCCTGCTGAGGCCATTCAATATCGCAATTATGGGTTCCGGCCGGGGGGCCGTTATATCCCAATGAAATTATACGGGTATCGCGTGTAAGCACTGCACCCACTTTCATTTTTACGCAATGTGATTTACGGGCAAGGTTTTGCGCAAGCTCCATATAAATGTCATCAAAGCTGGGGATTTTATTTTCCATCAACAGAAAAAATTGAATACTGAAAATTGAGGATTGAATAGTTGGAAAAGTGCATTATGTCAACTATTCAATCATCAATATTCAATGCTGTAATTTAAGTACCCGAGGCCGGGATCGAACCGGCACGAGGTTTAGCTCACTGGTGTTTGAGACCAGCGCGTCTACCAATTCCGCCACCCGGGCAACTAAGACTATTGTATGAGTGTGAAAACAGGGGGGCGAAAATAGGAATTTTTAGTTACGCACATAATCGCAAATTAAAAAGCCCCTCGGTTTAGGCTCGAGGGGCTGGCTAACTAAATCATAAACTGCATTATTCAATAACAGTATTGTCCGATTAAATTTGAATAATATGAAAAGAGATGCCTCGGCTTCGC
>CAYSPG010000003.1:162561-242410 GCA_964432885.1 uncultured Flavobacteriaceae bacterium | reverse complement strand
AGAACCCGACCGTGACGACTGGCAAATGAACGGCAATGCAGGCACCAACCCGGCAACACAGTTTTTAGGCACAACCGATAATGTTGACTTTAGTATTAAGACGTATAATCAGGAAAGGCTGAGGGTTAAAGCTAATGGCGATGTTAAAATAAACTCATTGGCCGGAGTAACCGGAATGGTGTATGTGGATGATGACGGGATATTAAAAAGCAGCCTTGCGCCCACCAATTGTTCTCCAACACCGTTGGTTCCGCTTTGGAATAGCGTTAAACCAACTGGTAACAATCCGGGTTTCTTGTGGACGTGCCCACAGTTTAACGTCTCTATTGGAGATGGCAATACGCCACCTGCCAATGTTATGTTAAAGGTTAGCGGCAACTCAAGTTTTACAGGATGGATGGGCATTGGCACTGCAACACCTGCCGGCCTGTTTGAAATGAAAGGAACAAGCCCATCGTTTTATATCACCGATGCATCAAGCAATGCAAACAGTATAAATTTAAAAAACGCAGATGGGTATTGGAAAATAAACGGCCCCCTTTCTGCTGAGGCAGGAAAACCGCTTTCATTTTTTTGGAACAATAACAATACAAACACACGCATTATGAGTATAATGAATGACGGCACAGTTGCCATTGGTATTGACCCAAACAACATAAACTTACAAACTACTCCTTACAAGCTTATTGTTAATGGTAAGTTAGGTGTAAAGGATGATATATATGTAACCAACACCGGCAACTGGCCCGATTATGTTTTGGGTGAGGACTACCTACTTACCCCACTTAGCAAGGTTGAGCGCTTTTTAAGAAAACACAAGCACCTTGAAGGTTATCCCACAGCTAAAGAGGTGCAAGCCACAGGCCAGCAAATAGGTACTATACAAGTGCTGCAACAAAAAAGCATTGAGGAGATTTTTCTCTACATCATTAATCAGGAAAAACGAATTGAGGAGTTGGAGAAGCGGGTTGAGGAGTTGGGGAAATAATTAGGGAGAGGGATAGGGTATGAAAAAGATACTTGTTTTTTTGATTGTTTTTTTATCAAATTATGCGGCAATCAGTCAGTCGTTTTTTCAGCGATTTTGGAAAACGCTAAACATAAATACAAGCGAAATCAAAGGCAAAGTTTTTCAAGCATATGATAATGGCGATATTATTATGGGTACTACAGTTGGTGATACTGGAATAGGATATAAAATGATGATTATAAAAACAGATTCTATTGGTGATTATAAATGGGCAAAAGGATATGGAGGTGTGTATGGAGCAAATTACATTTGTAATTTAACGAGTTTAACAAAAACACACGATGGGCATGTTGTTTTTGGAGGTTCTGCTTCATTTGACTCTGTTTGGAGTTTTCCTTTATCAGTTTATTTAATAAAAATTGATACTTCAGGTAGTGTAATTTGGAAGCATTCATATAAATCATTATTGATTAATGTTTTAAATAAAATAGTTGCATGCAGCAATGGCGATTTACTTGTTTCAGGATATTTAAATGACACCATATCAGGGCATTCAGCTTATAATTTTTTAATGAGGTTAGATAGCATGGGAAACATTAAATGGGCGAAGCGAAACATTTTTCCTTTTAATTCAACCACGGGTACAAATTTTTTAAGTAAAGGTTTGTTGGAAGTTGAATCAAATAAGTTTTTATTGTATAACTCATTACTGGATACGATAACCAATAAACTTGATTTGGTTGTTAATCTATACGATAGCCTTGGGGGGATTTTACTTTCAAAAAAAATCGCAACTCCGTTTAATGATCTGAGTGGTGATGTAATTAAAACACCTGATAATAATTTTGTTTTTACGGCAATGGTAATTTATGATACTTTAAACAATAGCAGGAGTGCTGTTTTTTTTAAGACTGACTCTTTATTTAACCTAATTTGGTTTAAGAAAATGTCTTTTCAGGGTCTCGTTAATACTGATTTATCAAACTTAAATGATGGTAATTATTTATGGAGCAATGCTTATGGTATAACAAAAATTGACACTTCAGGAAATTTAGTGTGGGAAGCAACATATGCCATATCTGGTCTTGACATTCGAAGTATAAATATGGCAAGGCAGGTCAATGACAACATAATTGTAATTGGTGAGCAGTTAAATTTAAGCACATTGCATTTAGGAAAAGTTGATACCACAGGACTGAGCCCTTGTATAACGTATTGGTATAACGGGCAACCTGTTATTGATGACACAGTAAGTATCACGTCCAACATTCCCCAGGAGAATTATTTTTTATTTACCGATTCTGTACTTGGGTATAGCTTTCCCATTGTGCTTACCCCTGATCCCATTTGTGTTTCCGCTGTATCAATTCAGGAAGGCGTTCCTCAGTTTAATTTATTGCATGTTTATCCTACAATTACCAGTAATTATATTACGATAGAAAACCTGAACCTAAACGAGTATTCTTTCAAAATAATTGATCCGTTGGCTAAAGAATTCATATCAGAAAAAAATTCATTCGACATGTTAAAAAAAATTAATATTGAAACACTATCTAATGGATTTTATCTTTTAAATATTGAAACAAGAGAGACAACACGATCATTTAAAATAATTAAACAATGAAAAAAATCAAAAAATTATCTTGCTGTTTATTTTTTATTAGCACCACCAATATTTCGCTTTCACAGGACATAATAAATCCTTATTTGACTTATACTAATGCTACTTACCCTAATCCTTTTCATGTTGGTGGACCGAGTTATCCTATCAACAATCCTTGGCAAATAATTTTAAACCCACCCCAAAACTATTACAACGGAGAATATGAAATAGATTTACATGATTTTTTTTGGTACCGGGATTTTATAGACCATGCCGATTGTGCAAATAACCCAGGAGCAGTTAATTACACCGTAAGCTATCAGCTTGAGTTAGCATCTTTTCCTTTTACCAATGATTGTGCTTTTATGAATGGCGGTTGTGTACAAAGCACCACTCCATACTATCGGCACCTTAAAATGCCGCAAATAGATGCCCAGCATTGGAGTTACAGTTCTACAAATAATGAATGGACATTTCAAAACTGGCCTCCCGTAGGCGCGAGCGTCCTTTCCGCTCGTGCCTTGTTGTTCTGCGACATCTTGCCGGATGACATAACTATAAATAACATGATAAAAATGCAAAAAAATAAAAATGGATTTGCAGAAATAAATTTGATAACGATATATTAGGATGAAAAAAGTTGTTGTTTTAATGGTGTTTGTTTTATTTAAAAGTGGTGCACTTGCGCAACAAATTTTGCAAAAAACTTTTGACGATGTAAATCCAAGTTGCATGATACCTGCAGGCGATGCAGGGTATTTAATTTCAGGAACTAAATTAGTTAACGGAAAGGTGGCTGCTGTCTTATTCAAAATTGACAGCATAGGAAATCAGGAATGGGCAAAAATTTTTAGCGATTCGGCATATAACCTTAATGTTGAAGAAACCATTCGGCTGCATGATGGGGGATATTTAACTTCAGGCAGTTCGTATAATCAAACAACGGGAAAAAGTATGTACTGGATAACGAAAACCGACAACTGGGGTAATTTTTTACAAGCAAAAAAATACAGCAGTTCAATTTCAACGTTTTGCCCACACATAATTGAAAATGCAGATAGCAGCATTATTTGTGCAGGCGAAAGAAATTATGCTCCTCAAAGTGGATTGCCTCCGAAAAATTTTATGCTGATGAAATTGGATGCAAACCTAAATGTAATTTGGGCTAAAGAATATGCTTTTAGATTTCAGAATTTTTTTACTGACATTGTGTTGGCAAATGACGGCAATTATATTTTGCAGGGGTTTGCAGAAGACACCACCTTGTTTACAGGAAGAAGCGATTACGTTGTTTTAAAAATAGATACTGCGGGCGATTTAATTTGGGCAAAACAATGCGGAAATAAGCAACCAAGCGGGGTTTATCCTTTTTCCGGGCAAAAATTGAAAGAGCTAAATGACGGCACAATAATTAATGCTTTTAGTACTTATTGGTATAACACATCTACCGATATTGCTTTGCAAAAATTAGATTCTTTGGGCAATGAAATTATAAGCCATAGGATTGCAAACTTTAATCCTCAAGGTGCTGATTTATTATTGAATTTTTATTGCTATAACAATGAGTTTTTTTTATTGAACTTAAGCACAATTTTAAAGACAGATTATAATTTAAATTCGATTTTTACTAAAAGAGTAATTACCCCTTGGCCGAATTGGTTAAGCTATAATCAACTGAATTTATTTAATAATAATATGGGGGGTATTGATTTGGTAGGTGGTGCTACAACTACTACTGGACTTTCGAAAATACTTTTTACTAAAGCGGATTCGACCGCAGAAATAGGATGTGGTGGCTCAAGTCAATTACTAATAAACCAATATGACAGTTTACCAAGTGTTGACATTACTAATTTTATTTTCGACTCAGCGATTGTAGTAGTTGATTCTTTAATTTTATTAAGCCAAAATTCACTTGTGTTAAACGATTCTGATTTATGTGAAACTGCTACCAGTATCGAAATTTATAATAAAGATTCTGATGATGATTTTGTGGTGTTTCCAACTCTTACAACTACTTATTTAACTGTAATTAATAAGACAGATAGTATTGCTACGCTAAGATTATTTGATTTAACAAGCAGGAAATTGATTCTTTATGACAGTATTGTTAAAGAAAAAAAAGAACTAAATATTGAAAATCTTAAGTCAGGTATTTATTTTCTTTCTATTGAAAGTCAATTAAAATTTAGAACATTTAAAATAATTAAAATATGAAAAACGTATCTGTAAAAATAATACCAAGCTTAATATTTTGTTTTTCATCGTGTCTTATTTTTTCTCAAGATGTTGTAAATCCTTACCAAATAAATGCAGGGATTTTTGCTACTCCCAACCCTAATCCATACTCAATGAGCCAATCACCTTGGAATTTTACGTATGACTTAATTTTCCCAGATGTTACGAATATTCGAAGTACAACTGCCGATTATTATAAAGGCGAATACGAAATTTGCATCAGAAAACACTTTTGGTGGGACTTATTTAATCTTGGAGTTACCACACAATATTCCTTAAGTTATAAATATGAAATTGTATCATATCCTTTTACTGTTGACTGCGCTTTTATAAACGGTTGCGCAGCACCTGTAACCACTACGCGCGAATTACGAATGCCCAATCCATCATATACATATTCATCAATAAACAATAATACTGAATCGTTTTGGAATTATACAGGAAGCAACAACAACCTATTTAATATTATGACTACTGATGTATTTGAAAACGGATACTCAGGAGGGCCATTAGCAGGAGCATCAACACATATGGCTAATAGTTTGGTGTCTGGGATGTTTGTTCAGAGTGCAACTTTTTCACAATCAAGGCGTGTTTGGCCACATACAGTAATTAAGCATACTGTTAATCTTCACTGTGGCGGAACTCCAACTTCGTCCAACATCCTTGATGCATTTTCGTGGTATTATGATAATACAAGGGGGCAGATGCGCTGGTACCCTTTTGCTTCAGCAAATATTCCTAATGGCACACAAGCAATTTTTGATGAAATTTTTATTCCTGAAATTATATTTAACCAAGGTGTTGATACGCAAGGAGGCCTTTTTGAGCACTCATATGATGAAACAATTACTCCTACTGATATTATTATGCCACTTGGGACAATAAATTATTTTAAATATATGGATTTTCAGTCTCAATTCAATAATGTATGTTCATCTATACTTCTCCCTAGTTCAACTGATTTGTTAAGAAATGCGAATGGCACTTTTTTTAATTTCCCTTTTGCAACGCCCTATACCGTCTTAAGTTCACCTTTAAGGCATGAGTATGGCTATTATTTTGCAGGTTACTCTGATATCACTGGTGTCGTATCTGCTATGTCAGGCATGAAGCAAAACTATTTCCTCGACCAAAACATCAACCTCACCATCATCAACCCCACCGACCACACCATCTACAATCCCAGCGAAGTAACCATTACTGCTAATAATTTAGTTTTTCCAAGTGGCTACACCTTTAAAACTATACGCGGGGTGTATCCAACCGAGGCTGCAGTGCTTGCAGATGATATTGCTGAAAATGGTGGCATATATGCTGATAAACGCGAGGTACCTGTAAAAACCGATTTAACAAGTGAGCGCGCTGCTGATGCCAGCATTCCAACAGCAGTAAATTATCCTTATTTATTTGCATCGCGTTATTATGTAAACGATGCTGTAAACCCGGTTGCAAATGCAACGCTTACCATAGAACCATGCGTGCGGTTGTTTGACTGCACATTTGATGTAAACGAAGGGGGCAGTTTAATTTTTGAATCGTACCCCGGCATACTTGGTAAAGAAGACCACAGCAGCAACCATACCAACACCCGGTATAAAATACGCACACTTGGTGGTGCCGTGCTGCGCAACTATGCACCTGTGCAATATTTACAGAACGGAAAAATTGTGCAAACCATACCGCTGCATTACAAAGCAACCGATGTAATAAATGCAGGCAAGGCAGTTACGCATGCCCAGCCAACCCCATTTGATACGGATGACCCTCAAGGCGATTACAGCGTGGAGGCAGGTGCAAACGTTACCCTACAGGCAGGTAATACCATACGGCTTACCGATGGATTTAGTGTAAAGGCTGGCGCCACTTTTCATGCCTACACCGGCAGCATTGCACAGCAGGGCGGATGCCCGGTGTGGGGCTCGGGCGGTGGCACCCGCCTTGCCGGTAAAAACACAAAGGCAAACCAGCAAGTTCTCACATCCATAACAGCCACCCCCAACCCCAACAGCGGCCATGTAAGCCTTATGCAAAATAGCTTGCCAATAATAGCAAGCCGGTTACACATTACCGATGCCTACGGCCGCACCGTGTATGAAAAAGAAGATTACAACAGCGCCACCGATGCAATAGACCTTAGCCACCAGCCCAGCGGCCTGTACATGGCGCGCTGTACGGTTAATGGCAAGGCTGAGATGGTGAAAGTGGTGGTGAGTAAATAAACAACTACTAAAAAAAAAATTATGCTGCAACAAAAAAGCATTGAGGAGATTTACCTGTATATTATTGAGCAGAAAAATAGAATTGTGAAGTTGGAGAAGCGGATTGAGGAGTTGAGGAACTAATTTTTTTAAACTTCGAGTTATGAAAAGATTATTTCTAATACTAGTCTTTT
This sequence comes from uncultured Flavobacteriaceae bacterium, assembly GCA_964432885.1. Classification (GTDB taxonomy): domain Bacteria; phylum Bacteroidota; class Bacteroidia; order AKYH767-A; family OLB10; genus CAYSPG01. Next base: position 235,204 of record CAYSPG010000003.1, on the reverse strand, counting down.
GCTTTGAGTTATCTACCGTAAACGCCCAACAAATTTACCAGCGGTTGTATGAAAATAACTCCGGTGGGTTTACTGATATAGTACAAAACCCCGACAGCACTTATACGTTGCTTGGAACCATAAGCACTTATTTTTATCTTTTAAAAATTGATGATGCTGGTAATACTATTTGGGAAAAATTTTTTCGCCCTTCTTTTGGTGTTGTCGGTGAAGCTCAAAATATTTTTCTATTGTCTGATGGGTATCTGATAACAGGGGGGGCAACTGACATAGCGTCTGCTGTCAATAACCTTGATTATGTAATTGCTAAGACTGATACTGCTGGAAACCCGCAATGGCTGAAAAGAATTGACAGCACATACAATGATAACGGCAGCATGATAAGATGCTTTGATGGCAGTTACTTTATGACATTCAGGCGCGAATGGTATGCAGGTTCAACTTTTATGTGGGATTATAATATAGTGAAGCTTGACAGTGCTTTGCAAATGGTATGGGCAAAAAAATTACCCCAGAACCAGCCAACCTTGTTTAAAATGATGCAATTGCACGATTCATGCGTTGTTTCTTCAACCTACCATAGAGACTCTGCCAATCAGTTCAGCACCGTATTGTTTAAAATGGATTTAAACGGCAATTATATATGGCAACGCGAAGTTGAAGCACAAACACCCGGTTACATGACTACATTCAGGCCGCAGTTTGAGTTGCCCGATGGCACCATTGTTTGGTCTGGATTTTACCGTGACACCATAAATGGGGATGACCATGGGCTGGTATATTTAAAAACTGACTCAAACGGATATGCCACAAGCCTAACTAATTTTTATCCAATCAATCCGTCTTATGGAGAATACGATGGCAAAGCGTTTATTGTAAACTCTAATTTGTTTGCACAAATCCACGGTAGTGGAATTTTACTCATTGATTCAATGGATAATATTGTAGATGAGAAAGAGTATTTTGGGCTTTCGCCAACATTACTGTTTAATTACCTCAAGCGCCCGGATTCAACTTATTTTTTTATTGGCGTTGAGGTTTCGGCAGGAGGAAGTAACTATATTGCCAAAACAGATACATTACTTACGGGCAATTGCTATTTTTATTACCGGCCGTTTGCAAGCACATCGTTACCTTATATTACAACAACGAAAAACTTTACAGATACAGCCACTTCTTTTACTGAATTATACGGTTTTGTGACGGGTAATCCTATTGTAAATAAATATTTAATCTGTAACACGGCTACTGATATTGATGAGGATGAAGCAGCAGACCTGCTTAGCATTTCTCCAAACCCGTTTAACGGCTTTTTAAACTGCGTTAATTATTCGGTTAATTCTTTTTACTGCAAAATTATGGATGTAACAGGAAAAGTGGTGAAAGAATTTGTTATTAATGCAAACGATAATTTAAAAATAGAAGTCGGTTTTGTTAAGCCCGATATTTATTTCTTAACGGCATCTTCTGATAATTTATTTGTTTCAAAAAAAATAATTAAACTTAATTGAAAATGAAAGAACTCAAGGTTACCCTTATTTTTATTTACATTATAAGCATGAATCTTAAAGCAGTTTATGCACAAAGTGCATTAGACCCATATCGGAATTATTTTACTGACCGACTTCAGAATAACCCAAAAATAAACAATCACCCAGTTTATCCTTATTGGGAAAACTTGTCACCATTACAAAACATTATTTACAGCACCTACGATATAAAAACGGACGATTTATTATATTTTACTGGGGAATACGAAATTACACTAAACGATTTTTTTTGGCATGCAAGTGCAGATGTTTATAATACTAATACTTTTCCATGGACTTTAGTAAATATTAATAATAGCAACGGTGATATGTACAATGATTATTACAATGATTTTAAAATTGAACTAGTTTCGTTTCCTTTTACCAATGATTATTGTGTTAATAATGGATGTGCAAATTGTGACAGCACAACCCGTGATATGTATATGCCGGCTGATCCATTTATAAATGATAAATGGGGTAATTTTTTATATCGCGAAACAGGTACTGGCGAAATACCGTATGGGCCTTCCGTTGGCGTGTTTCATATTTCGTCTTCCATTGATTGGCATTGTACTTTAGCATCTAATTTTTTTACATCAACAAACGGTGCATCAGGAAGTCAAAGATATTTTTTACCTCATTCCATTCTTAAATTCACGATTAACCATCATTGTGGGGTAAATGCAAGCGATCCAATTATTCAAACATTCTCTTTTGTTTATGATAACACAAGAGGGCCTATTAGAAAATTCCCTTTTAGAAATGATAATTGTCAAACTAATTCTTCAGAGCATGATTTAGTACTTCGTCCATCGCTAGTTATTGACACTGCATACTATCAAGGTATATTATCTCCTTTAACATTTGATGAAACAGCTTCAAATGGAATTTGGACAAATGGAGCCTCAGGAACAGCATATAATTTCAGGCTTAGTGATTTTTCATCATCTCCCAATTGTTCTATTCCTTCTGCTTCTGACATTTCGTTTAATATTGGTGGTTTGCTTGATTGGGAAAATACTATTTACCCTCCCCCCATGGGATTATTAAATACTATAATGTACAATAATCCTAAAGGAGGAGAACTAGCGGGTTACAAACCAGACCCAAACGCTTCGTGGGGTAGCCCTGAAATGGCTGATAGGGATGGCATACCAATTAATTTTCATATTGACAGAAACATTGATTTAACATTAATAAATAATGCTGATAAAATTATTTATAACCCAAGTGAAGTTTATTTTACAGCGGGCCATGCGGAAAACTTTCATTTTCCATCGTATTACACATTTAAAACGGTACTTGGTTTACACCCAAGCCTTGCACAAGTTAATGATGCCAACACAGCCGCCAATGGTGGACCCTTTTCAGATCTTAGAGAAGTGCCTGTTCCGGTAAATGCAGGAGATTTTGTCGCTTCATCTGGCAACCCCTTAGATAACGTAGATGTATCTTGGGATGATCCTACAACATCGATACTCGATGAAAGGTATGGTTATTACTATCTTCAAAACTTATCTGAATTAGCAATTGACCCTTGCGTAAGAATATTAGATGCAAAATTTGAAGTAAATCAAAGTGCTACATTAATTTTTAATGACTACCCTAGCACACTAAACCCTGCACGGTTTTTTATTAAAAGCTCAGGAGGTGCTATAGCAAAAAATTTAAGTACACATCAGTATTTGCAAAATACAATTATTACGCAGCCTCAATTAATTACATACAGTGCCACGCAACAAATACATGCAGGCACCAATGTTGATCCTGATCCAAATGCTGTTGATTTGCCATATACCATTGAGGCAGGAGGCAATATTGAATTTGTTGCACAGGATTACATAAGGTTGAGCGATGGATTTTCGGCCAAGCAGGGTTGTGCTTTTCATGCACATATTGCACCTGTCCCCTCAAGCTCCAGTGGCTCGTGTCCATCATGGGCAACATCAAATGGTAGCACCCGCCTTGCCGGTAAAAACACAATAGCAAACCAGCAAGTACTCACATCCATAACAGCCACCCCCAACCCCAACAGCGGCCATGTAAGCCTTATGCAAAATAACTTGCCAATAAAAGCAAACGGCTTAAAAATTACCGACACCTACGGCCGCACCGTGTATGAAAAAGAAAATTACAACAGCGCCACCGATGCAATAGACCTTAGCCGCCAGCCCAGCGGCCTGTACATGGCGCGCTGCACGGTTAATGGCAGGGCTGAGATGGTAAAGGTGGTGGTTACCAGGTAAAAAAACAGCTTTTCTGCTTTGTATTTTTTGAAGCCATTACCATACCAAAAGGAGCATAAAATCTGATAACAGGTATAAACTTTTTATCTTGTGTTATTTAACACCCTTCATAGCCTCCAGCAATTTGTGCTGCATGGCTTTGCTTACAGGCACCACGGGCATCCTGAAATAGTCCTGGCAAATATCTTTTTGCGATAACACAAATTTTATCCCCGAAGGGCTTCCTTCAGCAAACAGCAGCGGAATTAAATCGGTAAACTGGTAATGCAGCGTGCGGGCTTTTTCAAATTGATTTGCCAAACACAGGCGCACCATCTCACTAAACGATTTTGGATAAGCATTGGCCACCACAGAAATTACACCCTCGGCACCACATGCCATCAGAGGAAGCGTAATGCCATCATCACCAGATATTACCAAAAAATCTTTGGGCTTGTGCTTTATTATATGCATACACTGTTCTATATTACCCGATGCTTCTTTTATTCCAATTACATTTTTTGTTTCGGCTGCAATGGCAAGCGTAGTTTCTGCAGTCATATTACTGCCTGTACGCGATGGAACATTGTAAAGAATTACAGGCACCGGTGCTGCATTGCAAACTGTTTTAAAATGCTGGACTATTCCACGCTGGCTTGGTTTGTTATAATACGGTGATACCGAAAGTACCGCATCCACATTTGTAAAATCAAAAAATGAAAACTGATTTAAAATTTCCTGGGTGTTGTTACCTCCTATGCCCAATACCACAGGTACTCGTTTTTCGTTTACATCACAAACCAAATCAAGTATGGCCGCCTTTTCTTCTTTACTTATTGTTACCGATTCACCTGTGGTGCCAAGCACAACAAGATATTCCACTTGACCTTTAATAACGTGGTTAACTGTTTTTTCAAGACTGCGAAAATCTATACTTCCATCTTTATGAAAAGGAGTTATAAGTGCTACGCCTGTTCCCTTAAATTTTTTTGGGCTCATTACCTATATGTTTTAAATACTGATTTACCAGTTGGATAAACTGAGGAAGAGTAACAGGTTCTTGTACGCTAATCATAAAATCGTAAACAGAGGAATTGTTTTTTTCGTACTTGCCAATCTTAAATTTGGCTTTGGTGCTGGCACAAATGTATTTAAGCGGGAAACATTTTTCGGTGTTAAGACTAATTAAAATGTCAAAACCTGCCCCTGTAAACTTGCTTATCATAGGATGCGATGGCTTGTAATGCCAGTTTACATTTTTCTTTGTAAAAAAGTCAAGCCCTAGTTTTGAAAATCGCATAGGAGGAAGTTCTTTGCCGTCATAATAGCCCAATGCCAACACGTCTTTTTTAAATTCATCGCGCAAAGTTTTTACATAGGCTTTAACCAGCTCGTAATTACGTTCAACTGTAGCATCGTATAATATACCTATGGTGCGCGCATTGTCAAACGAAACCGTTTGCGTTATGTGTTTATATTTTTGCAGCTCGCGGTAAAAAAAATAATTTGCCGCCTTCTGTTTAATGTTTTTTGTAAGCTTCATGCCCTGTTTGAAACATTGATTTTACAGGATGCAATTTTATAAAAAATAATGCCTGATTCAAATCGCTGTCATTTTACACTGAGTACGTATTTTATGCCTTAGTCTGACAGACTAAACTGTGACTTAGAACCTCACCTTAAATTAATAACAAAAAACGATGTGTTTTTTTTAGCTGATAATCAGATTCATGGTCGTTAACTTTTAAAAATATTTGGCAGGTATATTTCTTTATCGTAATATTGCAATATATTTATAAATAAATGGGCGCTACCAAAACAGAACATTTTACCGGCAAACACAATGCCATTGCTCTTCTTATTAAAGCACTTGGACACCCGGCAAGAGTGGCTATAATTGAATACCTTTTAAAGGTTGACGACTGCATTTGCGGAGATATTGTAAACGAGCTTCCGTTATCACAGCCCACCGTATCGCAGCATTTAAAAGAACTTAAGACGGCCGGCCTTATCAAAGGCAATGTAGAGGGCAATGCCATTTGTTACTGCTTAGATGAAAAGGCCCTTGGCAAGTTAAGGGATTATTTTACTACCATCTCAGAAAAACTTCAAAAGAAAAACTGTTGTTAATCACTAAATAAAATCAATATGCAAAATCCGTTTCCACGCATGCATGTTAGCTTATATGTAAGCGACATCGCTAAATCAATTGACTTTTACACCACCTTTTTTGGGCAACAACCCGTTAAGGTAAAACCACGTTATGCTAAGTTTGTGTTAAGCGAACCTTCCCTTATCATCTCTTTTGTTGAAAACAAAGAAAGGGTTCAAAGCAAATTTGGGCACCTGGGATTTCAGGTAGAAACCCCTGAACAACTTGCCGGTAAATTGGCCGAGGCAAAGCAAAATAAGTTGGTAACCAAAGAAGAAATTGGCACTAACTGTTGCTACGCAAAGCAAGACAAATTTTGGGTAAACGATCCTGATGGAGTGCAATGGGAGGTATATTACTTTCATGCAGATGCTGAATTTAACGATCCACATTACGAAATGCAGGAAGCAGATGCTTGCTGTACTGTTTCCAGCCACGATACCAAATCGGCCTGCGGATGCAATGCATCTGTTGCTACGGCCTCAAAGGAGGAAGCATGCTGTTGATAAAAACACCTTTATCAAATACCGAAAGCCAATAGTTATTACAAGTGGCATTATTGTGTTAAACATCTTATATGGCTTTGATGTGCGGTTTACTATTATAAATTTACTATGGCTATTGGTATGACACAAATAAGAGTTCTGTTTTTGTGCATACACAACTCGGCACGAAGCCAGATGGCGCAGGCATACCTGCAAAAAATGGGAGGCAGCAGGTTTATTGTTGAAAGCGCTGGACTTGAGGCAGGCCAGTTAAATCCTTATGCAATTAAGGCGATGAAACTTGATGAAATTGACATTTCGAAAAACAAAACCACCAATGTGCTTGATTATTTTAATGAAGGGCGCAGGTACGATTATGTAATTACAGTTTGCGATGAAGCAAGCGCAGCTATGTGTCCTGTATTTCCGGGTAAGCACAAAAAGATAAACTGGAGTTTTGCCGACCCATCGGCTTTTAACGGTACCGATGATGATAAACTGCAACAAACAATTGCTGTGCGAAATAAAATTAAGGAATCTGTAATCTCATTGATAAAATCATTTGAATAGGTTGACTTCTGCAAGTCATTGCTATAAAGATCTTTTTTAATTTATCTGCCTAAAATAGCCACAGTTAATTTGATAATAGCCTTGCTTTATTCTATCAATGTCTATTTTCCTTTACATTCTTTAATATTTCTTTTGCTTGTTTATTTGCTGGATTTATTTTTAGAATAGTCATTAGGATTTCTTCAGCTTCGGTGTTTTTATTAAGAAAAAGATTAAGTCCTGCCATGTTAAGCAGCAATGGTTCGTAATCAGGATTTAGCTTGTGCGCCTTTTCATACAACTGCTCTGCTGCAGTAACATTGTTTTCATTACTAAGTAAAAGAAAACCCAAATTGGTTAGTGCCGAAACGTGATTAGGATACTCGCGAATGATATTTTGGTAAACAACCTTAGCGTTTTTTATATCACCGGTTAAGCTAAGGACGGTAGCATACTTATTTAAAATGTCGAGATGAAATGGTGCAAGCATAGAAGCCCTGCGGTAATAGGCAATTGATTTTTGAATATCCCCCGTATTTTTGTACGACTCGCCAATGCGATACAAAGTCCATGCATCGGTATTTGAATATGATTTTTTTTCAAGCCGTTGTACAATATCGCTGTTTTGAACAGCAAGAGAAATTACCTTTTCATAATCGTGCTTTAAAAAGTAAAGCTGCACCAACGATGAAAAATTAGTTGCGGAGATTTTATCATTTATTGCAAAATACCTTACTGCTGAATCAAGCACACTTATATCATGCCCAAATTTTTCGAAATATGCTATGTAGGCATCACCAATGGCTTTTGCCGGAGGGGTGGGATTGTTAATGCACGTTATACCGGCAAACTCTTTTATTTTTTTTATTTCGGTTTTATCCATCGGCTTTTGTATCAGATGGTCGTGCACACTTACGTGTGGTATATCGGTTGCACCTGAAAAAGGCATGTGGCATTTAATGCAGTTGTCGTTTTCTTTTTGCCTTGTCTTCGTCTTTTCTGAACAAACGCTTTGCCCTGCTCCAGCATGGCAACTTTTACACACAGATGTAAATTGGCCTGACGATGTTTGCCTTACACTTACATGAGGGTTATGGCAGGTAACACATGTAAGTGCATTTTTATAAGGTCTTAATTGTACTTCGCTTACATTTAATTCTTTCACCTTTTGCGTAGTTCCCAGGTAACACTTACTTTGTTTTAAGCGCTCGGCATGTGACGCCATAATATGACTACTGTTGTCGCCCTTGTACACGGGCATAAATACATTCATCACTTCGCTAAGGCGCATTCCGGGTTTAAAATCAAAAAACGATTTGCCATCATTAAGCACTGCATTTCCCTGTATATGGCAGCGCTGGCAAATATCAAATTGCAAATCAACAGGCAGCTTTGCAGGATTTACAATAGAGTAATCAATCGTTTTTGCAGTATCTACTAAAATGCCAAGCTGTTTTTGATTTACATGATAACTACCGGGTCCATGGCATCGCTCGCAGTCAATTCCATTTTTAACGGCAGTGTATTTGTTTTCCGAACCCATCACAAAATCAGGATAAGCGTTATGGCAGGTCATACATTCAAGCCCTATGATGCGCGAAAAGCGCGAACTATTCCCGTTTTCGAACCCGGGGGGCAAATCCCATTTTTGCTTTTGTGTATAAAAGGTTGCTGGTGCCTGATGCAAATAACCATTGGTATTTATCATGTGCGAATTAGTATGCTGCCCACTGCCTATTATAAAATTTACTGTTTCGGTAAGTTTATGTACGGTGTCTTTTCCAGCAAGTCTGAATTCCATTAACTTCAAACTGTCATTTTGCCAATAAGGCTTGTAATAATAATTTTTTATGCTGTCGTATATCACCGCATGTGCATCAAATGTGGCTGATGATTTTTTTTTGGAAGCAATGTCAAATGAAGACCCCATACCTGTATGCATAAAACTTTCATAAATCGAAGCATGGCATTGCTTGCAACTGTTTATGCCAACATAGTTAACCGTATCGCTAAGGCTTGCATACGATGTAAGAACTGGATAATTATTTGAAACGGTTTGTGTACAGAAAATATTAATTGAAAGTATGGCAATAACTAAAAAAAATAAAACAACCGTTTTTAATTTCATAGGCACTTATACTTTCTGCACCAATTTATTGCTAACAATTTTTAAGTGCCCCAAATGATGCCTGCCATGCCAGGCATACATGCCAACAAATTCATCAAGCACATAAACCTTTTTTGATTCGGGATGAAACAATGTTCGTTTAAAATCTTCCGGCTTTAGGCTTCGCAAAAAAAGCACCCAGCGCGCATGTATCGCCTCAAGAATATTGATGGAAAAATAAACGGGAGCCGATTTGCCGTCAGCAAGTTCGGCCCACAAATTTTCGTGGTAAGGGCGTATGGCTGGATGCTCTTCTGTTACGGCAAGTTTAAAGCGGGTATAGCTGTTTACGTGGCTGTCGGCCAGGTGATGTATTACCTGCCTTGCTGTCCACCCATTGGGGCGGTATGTTTTTTCAAGGTCGCTTTCCTTAAAATTTTTTATTGTCTCTTTTATTTGAGAAGGAAGTTTTTCAATTTCATCAATCCAATTGCTTACCTGCAGCGATGTAATGCTGGCAGGTGGTGTATATTTTCCAACCGGGTAACGTAATGAATCCATAAAATATGAAGGTTTAATTTTAGATTACAATGATGGTTAGATAAGAATCAGTCGAACGATTGATTGTATTTGCTCGAAAGTTCAAGCATTTTTTCGTATTGCTCGGGCGACAGATCGTTAAAGAAGTAATTTACCGGGTTAATTTTATTTCCTCCTTTAATTACCTCGTAATGGCAATGCGGCCCTGTGCTTGAACCCGAACTGCCAACCAGTCCAATTACTTCACCCCTTACAACCTTTTGCCCTTGCCGTACATTTATTTTACTCATATGCGCATACAAGGTTTGGTATCCAAACCCATGATTGATAACTACATTATTTCCATAACCGCGTCCGTTGTTTTCAACCTTCGAAACTGTACCGTTTCCGGTCGAATAAATTTCGGTGCCTACCGGTGCAGTAAAATCAATGCCGGTATGTAGTATGCTTGTTTTATAAATTGGATGTATACGGTATCCATAACCAGAAGCAATACGTGTTAAGTCTTTATTAGATAAAGGCTGAATACCGGGTATGGAAGCAAGCAGTTCTTTTTTATTTTTTGCCAGCTCAAAAACCTCGTCAAACGATTTTGACTGCACATAAATCTGCTTTACAATCTTATCCAATTTTTTAGTAGTTTCCACCATCAACTCGCTGTTGTCAAAACCTTCCAGTGCCTTGTATTTATCAACACCGCCATAACCTGCCTGCCGCACTGTAGATGGAATTGGCTCTGCTTCAAAAATTACACGGTAAATGTTATCATCATTATGCTGCAATTCGGTAAGTACTTTTGATGCCTGCTCCATGCGCTGTTGTAAAATGTCGTACTGTAATGCCATCTCACTTATTTCGCGCTTAAGCTGTTTTTCCTTGGGTGAATCTAAAAACTCGTATGCCAAACCAATAATAAGAACACTAAAAACAAGCGCTGTAGCAAGCCAGCCAACCACTTGCCAAAAACGTCTTTTAAAACTTACAACATAACGTTCGTACTTTAATGAATGGGTGTTAAAATAATATTTCGCTTTGGGCATTTTGTAAATAGTATTTTTGCGCGCAAGCAAAGATAGAGAGTTTACAGTTTGTGGTTTGGAGTTTAGATACGTTAAAAGCAATGTCTTATTAAATGTATAATTACATGTAAAATAAAATGTGCGGAATAGCAGGCTTTACAGGAACAGGAAATGAGCATGACGGGCGCAGGATGATTGAAAGCATCCGCTACCGCGGCCCTGATTTTACAGATGTGTGGTTTACCGAAAATATTTGCCTTGCTCATGCGCGGCTAAGTATTATTGATTTATCTACATCGGCAAACCAGCCTATGTTTAGCAATGATAAATCACTTGCCATTGTATTTAACGGTGAAATTTATAATTTTAAAGAAATTAAGGCTGAGTTAGAACAGCTGAATAAGTATTCTTTTAAAACACATTCAGACACCGAAGTGCTTTTGTATTTATATAAAGAATATGGCGAAAAAATGTTTGACAAACTTAACGGCATGTTTGCTTTTGCAATTTATGATTTTACATCGCAAACACTTTTTGCCGCCCGTGACAGGATGGGCAAAAAGCCATTTTATTTTTCGCAATCGCCCGGCTGTTTTGTTTTTGGTTCTGAAATTAAATCAGTGCTGGCCCACCCGGCCATAAGGCGCGAACTAAACCATGATGTACTTAACCAGTATCTTACATTTGATTATGTGCCTACCCCCCGCTCTATTATTAAAAACATTAACAAGTTGCAGCCAGGACATTTTATGGTTGTAAAAAATAACAGAATTGTAAAAAACCAAGCTTACTGGAAAAGTGATTTTACCATAAATCACTCACTGCCTTTTATTGATGCAATAATGCAGTTTGACAAGTTGCTGAATGATGCTGTGCTGTGCCGCATGATTAGCGATGTGCCGCTGGGTGTTTTTTTAAGCGGAGGCATTGACAGTTCAACCATAGCTTACTACGCACAAAAAAATTCGGCTAAAAAGGTAAAAACTTTTTCGATAGGATTTGAAGATAAATCGTACGATGAAAAAGACTATGCCCTGCAGGTTGCAAATCATATTGGCAGCGAGCATTACTCATCGGTGCTTACACCCAGACATTCGCTTGAGTTGATTGAGGAAATTTATCCCCACTGCGATGAACCTTTTGCTGATGCCTCGCTTATCCCAACTTATTACCTGTCTAAATTTACACGGCAGCAGGTAACTGTTTCGCTTGGAGGCGATGGTAGTGATGAGTTGCTGGCAGGTTATCCTACTTTTATTTCGCAAAAATTTACGTTTCCACTAAAGCATTTTCCAAAACAGGTAATTAATTTTTTAATGGCTTGCGCCAATGCATTGCCCGCAAGCGACAAAAACATTAGCCTCGATTTTAAGATAAAGCAATTTTTAAGAGGTTTTGTATCAAGCCAAAAACATATTCATCAGCTATGGCTGGGCAGTTTTATTCCCGATGAAAAGAAAAAACTTTTTACCCCTGACTTTTACAACTCGCTGGCCGACAAAACCGGCCTTGCTTTGATTGACAAACTTTTAAACGAAACCAATGCCGCAGCACTGCAAAAAATAACACACTTTTATTACCAAACGTATTTGCTTGACGATATTCTGGTAAAAGTTGACCGCGCCAGCATGTACAACTCGCTGGAGGTGCGTGCACCTTTTTTAGATAAAAATGTGGTTGAGTTTGTAAATACGCTTCCGTTTAACGCACGTCAAAAAGGGATGCAGGGCAAGTACATTTTAAAAAAATTGATGGAAGGCAAACTTCCGCACAACATTATTTACCGGCCTAAAAAAGGATTTGGCATACCGCTAAGCCACTGGCTGCGGCATGATTTAAAACCGCTTTGCGAGGATTTGCTTTCAAAAGAAAATATAGATGCCGGAAAAATTTTTAATTACTCCTTTATTCACCGCCTTAAAACCGAACATTACCAGCAAAAAAATAACCACCGCAAACTGCTGTGGAACCTGATGATGTTTGAAATGTGGAAAAAAAATTATTTGCCTTAGCCCGTTTTTTTCTTATTGCTTTGTATTACATTTGGAAGTTAAGATTTACCTTATGGGAGCAAATGATGATTTTCATAAAAAAGAGATTGATGAAAAAACAAAAATCAGCAATATCTATAACCAAACATTAAATGATTTAAAAACCGAAGAAAGGTTTGTAAATTTTTTTAAAACCTATAATGCCCAATCGGTACAAAATTTCAGCACCTATTATGCCAGCCAAAAAGCCAATTGGTATAAGTATGCCGATAGCATACAAAAAAATTTAAAAAGTAAAAAAAACCGATGGCGAAATACAGCGGTTGAATGCCTGATTTTTATCTTAAAAAAAAAGCTGTTTAACCTTAAATGCCGTTGGGTTGCAGGCGAAATGGATTTGCCGCATATCGAAAGCTCGTATGATTTTCAATCGCTGCTTTATGATTTGAACAAGGCCGCAGAAGTACTGGAACCAATAAACCAAAAAGAGTTGTTGTGCTTTATTGACTATTACCAAAACGAAGATGCGAAATTTAATTCCTATGAAGGAAATATACTATTAGATCATTACCACAAGTACAAGGTTACGGATCTTAGGCCCGAAACCGGTTTGACCGATGATTACCCCACCTTTTACAAAATATACGATAGCACTTTTGATACCGGCCATTTGCTTGAATTACCACTATTACGCATGGAACTTGAAAGCGACTATGTTCACATTTATACCAAAGAAATACAATGGCACACATTTAATGAAAACCAAAAAAAATACATTGTATTGTTAGACCGAAAACAGCGCAATGAATTGCGAAGTGATGCTGAAAAACTAAAAGCCCATTTTGAACATTTAAAAGCCATTAACCAGGAAAGAGAAAAAAACCAGGTAAAGTATGAGTCTATATCGGTTTATGAAAGAGATAAAATGGCAAAACTGGTTGCACAGATAGAAACAAAAGAAATACAACAGTATTATAAATCTGTAAAAGAGTGGGATAAAAGAAGAGAGTTTACCGAGCAAATTGAAATGGATAAAATAATTTTAAAAGAAGCTAAACAATGGGTTCCGATAGAGGCCAATACCGATTACAGGAAGGCAATTAAAAGCGCCTTTAAATCTTATGAAAAAAAAATGACACTGGAAACGCTTCCTTTAATTTACGAAGAGTATTTAAGTTGTGTAACTAACAAAAAACCATTTGACTGGAAAACCAGTGAATACGAATCTACCCGCAACTATTCAACAGAGTTTAATAGCCACATACTGCAGGCACGTAAACTCTTGGGCGAACCTGAAAATTTTGATTTTTTGAAAAAAGAAAATTTACCATCTTAAAAGCTTACACTGATATGAATCACGAAGAAGAAAAAAATAAAGCTATTTGGCGGCAGCACAAAGAACAGGAAATAATTGAAGAACTCAAGACCAATAAAATTTTTTGTGATTTGCTCCAAACCATTTATCCTACCAGCCGCGATGGGTTTACAAAAGATTATGCGCGCGCTAAAGTACGATGGATTGAATGGGGGCCTAAAATGAAAGAATGGATAGAACGGGAAGACCTTAAATGGATAAACAATGCAGGCAAATGCCTTGAGGAAATTTTGCAAAAAAAATTATTTGACTTGCAATGCCTGTGGCGTGCCGAAAAAATTCAATTGCCTGAAATAAGAGTAACGTATGATTTTATTTACTGGGAAAAAAATATTTTAAATTGCCCTTTTCTTGAACCCATTTCAGAAAATGAACTAAATATTTATATGCAGTACATGCAATCGTCCAATTTTGAGTTTGAGGAATACAGTTGGGAAAGTTGGCAAAACTACCGCGAGATAAAAGAAGCATACAACACCGATGGCGAAAACCGCAATTTTCCTGAATGGTACGATTTTTACAACGGGCGCACCGGTGCATCATCCTATTTATTGCTTCCTGATATAAGGGGCGATAAAGAAGAGTTTTACCTGAAACTTTGGCGCAAAGAGCATTTTTCAAAAGCAAAACAGGAGCAGGAACAACAAGACATTATTAAAGCTGTTACAAATGATACCGGAATAATTTCATCCGACACCACCGACAAGCGGCCCTATTTGAATTCGCATAAGAAGGGATGGCTTACCTGGTTTGTAAACACATTTGAAGATAAGCAAACACAAGAGGTTTTTAAACGGTTTGGTGGCGAACGGTCATTTTCTGAATATGATGATTTGCTGGAAGAGGATTTTGAAATTTTAGAAAGTGCGTATTGCGATGTCCCTATCGAGAGTTGGTTTGACTGGAAAGAAGCCATTCATAAGGCCGCTCAAAAATTTATGGTCACAAAAATTAATGAAGCGCTGCCTGTTGCTTACCAGCAATACTTACTTAATCATTCATTAAATATTTTTTCAAAAAAAGCTGTATCCGATTATGATGATAGTGATAAAAACTGGTATTCCGACATGGTTTTAAGAGGTCGTGAGTTAAACAACGAACCCCGTGATTTTAATTTTTAAAACCAAACTTTTACCCCTGTTTTTCGTAAACGGGGTAAATGAAAGGCCGGATAAAAAAATATCTTTTAAAAGGAGATGTGCTGTTGCAGATAGACAGGCAGGATATTTTGCACCGGCAGCAGTTTGTGTTGTTTCGTATTTTTTCGCTTACAGCTTCGGCCGTTGCGCTTGTTGCTTTTTTTCAACTGTCAATGGGTGTGGGCAAGCCCGGCTTGTTTCACTGGCTTATTTTTTTTACATCCTGTATCCTGCTTGCCAATTTCCTTTTTCTTAAATCCACAGCGCAACTTAAAAAAGCGTACCTCATTTCATTAATCACTGCCTTTGCACTGCTGCACCTGGTTATGTATAAATCAGGTGGCATTCGCACATCGGGCTCGGTTTACTTTACCATCATTGTTATTTACTCATACGCCTTGCTTGGAAAAAAAATTGGCCGCTACTTTACCGCGGCAGCCATAGCGCACATCACGTATGTTTTTATAATTAGCAGCACCACCAACTGGGCAAATTTTGATATGATGAACAACGAGGTTTCGCTAATTAACCGCGACTTCCTGATAAATTTTGTGCTTGTGTTTTTAATGCTTGCATTTGTTCACTCCTATCTTGAAAAAGGAAAATTAATTATCATAAAAAACATTACCAAAAACCGTGATGAACTGCAGCGCAAAAACAGCCTGCTTACCGAATACAACAAAACACTTAAGGAAACCAATAGCGAACTGGAAAAATTTGCCAACGTGATGTCGCACGACCTTAAAGCACCCTTGCGCGCCATTGGCTCGCTAACCGATTTAACAGAAAGGGATTTAAATAAAACTTTAAACGAAGAACAAAAAAGCAATTTTTCTTTGATAAAAGGAAGGGTTCAGCGCATGGAAAATTTAATTAACGGCTTGTTGCAATACACCAAATCAGGCCGCAGCCAGGATGTGATTGAACCGGTTGACACCGGACTGCTGATACATGAAATAGCACATAAACTTAACATACCCGATAGCTGTACGTTAAAAATAAGCGGCCCCATGCCATTGGTAAAATCCGACAAGCTAAAATTACAACAGGTTTTTTCTGAGCTTATTCAAAACAGTATTACGCATGCCAATAGCACCCAAACCGAAATTACTGTTTCGGCTACCGAAGACCAAATTCATTGGAATTTTTCTGTTGCCGATAATGGCCCCGGCATCGAAGAAAAATACTTCGAAAAAATATTTGTTATTTTTCAAACACTTAATCCGCGCGACACCGTTGACACACGCGGCATTGGCCTTTCAATTGCCAAACGTATTGTAACAAGCCTGGGCGGTAACATAACTGTACAATCAAAAATGGGTGAGGGTTGCACGTTTATGTTTTCAGTAGCAAAAGAAACTATCAATTCAGACAGGAAAAAAGTGCTCGAAAACATTGCCTGATTTTTTTAGTGCTTTATTATTTTTTGCACGAAATATGATTGCGCATTTTTTAGTTCTAAAAAATAAATGCCTTTATGCAGTGTAGTTGTTTTTAAGGTAAGCTTTCTCTGATTATCAGATAAAAAAATAGCTGATTCAAAAATTCTTCGCCCTGCCAAATCGGTAAGAATAAGATTTGCATCTGATGATTTTATTGCCGGCAAAAATTCAATTGTAATTTCATTGTTAAACGGATTTGGGTAAATCATAAAATCATTTTCAAAATCATTTTGAATTCCTGTTGGTATTCCAAGTTTTAAAATAAACCCGTCACGGTTTCCAGTAGAAATCATTTGATAAATTCCTGTTCCGGGGTCAAAGTCGGCAGTGTCTCTAAAAGATCCTGCAAGCAGCAGTTCATTGGAAGTAGTAATGGCAAGGGAAGTTGCAGATGTTGCAGAATTTGATTTTAGCTGAAACGCATTTATAAAACCACCTGCGTTGTCTAATCTTAAAACAAATGTGTTTGTATTGTTGGCATTGCAATAAAGATTAAACACTGAAGCACTTGGGTCAAAGTCAGCGGTATCGGAAAAAGCACCGACAACAATTACATCTTCATTCGCATCAAGCGCGATGCTGGTTACTCCATCCCATTTTGGTGAGCCTACTGATTTTGCCCAACCAAAATTTCCGGCACTATCTAACTTTGATATAAATACATCATTCATACCTGCTGAGTTTAAATAAAAAGTTCCCGGCCCGGGATCAAAATCAGTATTAGACACAAAACTTCCTGTTGAATAAACATTATTAACGCTATCAACACATAATTGACCCACTATAGTTGAAGTACTGCCCGGGCAACCAAACTGTTTTGCCCAAATATAATTTCCACCTGGGTCGAGTTTTAAAATATAGGCATCTGTAAATCCAATTGAAGTTAAATTATTTATTCCTGCATTGGGATTAAAGTCAACCGTTTGCCTGAACATTCCACCTATGATTACATTACCCAAAGCATCTGTTTTAATAGTGTAAGCATAATCATGGTCGTAGCCTCCAATATTTTTAGCCCAAATAAAATTTCCATTTACATCCGTTTTTAAAATAAAAGCATCGTGTGCTCCTATAGTACCCATATAAGGTACCAGCCAAAATGTTCCCGTTCCAAAATCGCAATCAATTGAATCGGTAAAATCACCAGTAAAATACACTCCTCCAAAATTATCAAGTGCTACCGAGAAACCCCTGCAATGATAAAGCCCTCCCATTGAGCCAGCCCAAACAAAGTTTCCGTTTAAATCCAACTTTTCAACTAATATATCATAGCCTGAGTTGCTACCGCCAAGCAAATAAATTCCCGTGCCGGGGTCAACATCAACAGTATTTGGTATTTGGCCAGTGAAATAAATATTTCCAAAAGCATCGGTAGCTACACTTCTTGCATAACTATGCATGGTTGCTCCAATTTGTTTGGCCCAGATAAAATTACCATTTGCATCGGATTTTAAAATAAATATATCCACCGTGCCTGCACTTGTCATATTATAAATTCCTGTGCCTGCATCAAAATCGGCAGTACCCGAAAAATCGCCAACGGTAATTATATTTCCCCATGGATCGGTTGTCATTGCATACACATCCACATTTTGTGTTCCGCTGGCACCGCCAAATTGTTTTGCCCACACAAAACTTTGTGCATGGGTAAAAAAGGAAACTAATAAAAAACCAAGTAGCGGTAATACGATTTTGTTCATGCCGTTAGTTTAAATCCATTCAAAAGTATTTAAAAACTACGTTGGAATTACTATTTTAAAAGTGCGCATTCCAACTATATTTGCCGCCCTTAACCATTAACAATTTTTAACAGGCGGGTTCATTCTTTTTTTAACCGCCAAAATTTATACTTGCACCCGTTTTAAAAACAAAAAAATTATGTTTGACATACGTGAGATTAACGAAAAAATTCAGCGCGAAAGCGAGTTTATTGATTTATTGCAGATGGAACTTGGCAAAGTTATCATTGGGCAAAAGTATATGACCGAGCGGCTGCTTATTGGCCTGCTTAGCAACGGACACATTTTGCTTGAAGGCGTACCCGGCCTTGCAAAAACACTTGCCATAAAATCTCTTGCATCGGCCATACATGCAAAGTTTAGCCGCGTGCAGTTTACCCCCGACTTGCTGCCTGCCGATTTGTTGGGAACACTTATATATAATCAAAAAAGCGAAGAGTTTAAGGTGCGCAAGGGCCCCATCTTTGCCAACTTTATTTTGGCCGATGAAATAAACCGTGCTCCCGCCAAGGTGCAAAGTGCATTGCTTGAAGCCATGCAGGAAAAACAAATAACCATTGGCGAAGAAACTTTTAGACTGGAAGAACCTTTTCTTGTACTTGCTACACAAAACCCCATTGAGCAGGAAGGAACATATCCACTGCCCGAAGCACAGCTTGACCGCTTTATGCTAAAGGTTGTAATAGGTTATCCTAATAAAGAAGAAGAAAAATTAATCATCCGCCAAAACCTGGCTGCTGAAAGTGTAAAAACAAATACCATACTTAAAACCGATGATATTTTAAAAGCACGAAAGCTTGTTAAAGAAGTGTATATGGACGAGAAAATTGAAAAGTATATTGTAGATATTGTTTTTACCACTCGTTTTCCAAACGAAAATAAACTGGCAAACCTTTCGCAACTTATTAATTATGGCGGGTCGCCCCGTGCAAGCATAAATCTGGCATTGGCAAGTAAAGCGTATGCATTTATCAAGCGCAGAGGATATGTAATACCTGAAGATGTGCGTGCTGTTGCTCATGACGTAATGCGCCACCGCATTGGCTTAACCTACGAAGCCGAAGCAGAGAATTATACTACGGATATGGTGATAAATGAAGTGCTTAATGTGGTTGAAGTACCTTAGTACGAACAACGAATGGTTACGAATTTACGAATAAGAAATTCAGATTTCTATTTACCGCAATTTGCAAATTCGTAACCATTCGTTATTCGTACCACTAGATATAATGCATGAAATGGAAACTACAGAACTACTAAAAAAAGTACGTAAGATTGAAATAAAAACCCGTGGTCTGTCAAACCAGATTTTTTCGGGCGAGTATCATTCTGCATTCAAAGGCCGTGGTATGGCATTTAGTGAGGTAAGAGAATATCAGCATGGAGACGACATACGCTCGATTGACTGGAATGTAACTGCACGCTTTAATCATCCTTATGTAAAAATTTTTGAAGAAGAGCGCGAACTTAACGTGATGTTATTGGTAGATGTTAGCGGCTCCGGAAATTTTGGAACCAATAAACAATTTAAACGCGAACTGATAACTGAACTGTGTGCTGTACTTTCTTTTTCGGCAATTCAAAACAATGATAAAATTGGCTTGATTCTTTTCAGCGATAAAATCGAAAAATTTATTCCACCTAAAAAAGGAAAATCGCATATACTCAGAATTATTCGTGAGCTTATAAACTTTCAGCCCGAAAGCAAAGGAACAAACATTGGTGTATCGCTTCAGTACTTAAGCAACGCCATAAAAAAACGAAGCATTGCATTTTTGGTTTCTGATTTTTATGACGCTGCCATTAGCAACAGCAAGCGCAGCCCGCTTGAAGATGCATTAAAGGTGGCGAGTAAAAAGCATGATCTGGTGGCATTAAAAATTGTTGACAAGCGCGAAGTAGAACTTCCTGATATTGGATTGATTCACTTTAAGGATGCCGAAACAGGTAAAACAATTTGGGTTGACTCATCCGAAAAATCGGTGCGCAATTTATATTACAGCCAGCGCATGTTGCGCGAGCAGTATTTAAATGCATTGTTTCAGCGGTGTGGTGTTGACAAGGTTGAATTACGCACAGGCGAAAATTACATACAGCCTTTAATGGCATTGTTTAAAAAACGAGAAAAAAGATAAGGGTACTGATAACGAATGATTACGAATTTACGAATCTATAAAGTGAGACTTTTTATATTACAAATTTTTGCAGCCATTTTTTTCTGCACATCAGGCAATGGACAATCGCAGGATGTAAGTGCAGTACTTCAACTTGATACCAACAGTATCTTAATTGGTCAGCAAACAATAGTTAAACTCAGGCTTACGCAACCTGCAAACCTTTCGGTACCATGGACAACCTTACCCGATACATTATCCAAAATTGAAATAATTACCAAAGGAAAAATTGATACCCTTGCTACAGGTGATAATACAAAGCTAACACGCGAACAAAAATTTACCGTAACAGCTTTTGACAGTGGCTACTTTGTTATCCCACCGTTTGCATTCAATTACAAAATGCCGGGCGATACCGCCACCTACATTGCCGAAACCCAACCTCAACTACTAACGGTAAACATACTTCCTGTTGACACTACCAAAGCCATACGCGACATCAAAGGCCCCATTGAAGTGGGTATCACCTGGCAGGAAATTTTAATGTATGCAGCCATTGGACTTTTAATAATTGGAATTACTGTGCTGATTGTGTACTTAACAAGACGCAAAAAAAATATTGAAGTTGTGGCAGCACCTCCCCCACCCCAACGGCCTGCGCACGAAATTGCCATCGAAGAATTAGAAAAAATAAAAGAGGAAAAAATATGGCAACAGGGAAATTATAAACTCTATCACACACGCATTACGGATACATTGCGCAACTATATTTCAGCACGCTGGCATTTTGATGCAATGGAAAAAACCACCGATGAAATTATGCATGCATCGTTTGCACACCATCTGACCTCATCAAGCTTTACACGGTTAAAAAATATGCTAACGCTTGCCGACCTTGTGAAATTTGCAAAACACACTCCGCTAAATGTTGAAAACGAACAATCGCTTGCCGATGCGTTTTTATTGGTAAACGAAACAAGTATAGGTACGAATAACGAATGATTACGAATTTACGTATGGGTTTCTACAAAATATGAATAAAGAATTTACTGATTAACCAAAACAGTCCATTAAAAAACTAAAACTATTAACCAATAACTATTAACCGTTCCATTTCACAATTCACCACTCAGCAGATGCCTTTTTTTAACGACATACAATTTGCATACCCGCAGTTTTTTTGGCTGCTTTTGTTAATACCTGCTTTGCTGGTTTGGCATTTTCGTGTTTCGCAAAAAAGAAAAATCAATTTACAGATTTCAACTACCGAAACTTTTTTTCATTACAAAAAAACGTTCAGGCAACAGTTGGCATGGCTGCCATTAACAAGCCGGTTGCTTGCTATTGCTTTGATGGTGGTTGCATTAGCGCGGCCACAGTCGGCTTCACGGGGGCAGGAAGTAACCACCGAAGGGATTTCAATTGTATTGGCAATGGATATTTCTGAAAGTATGCTGGCCGAAGATTTTAAACCCAACCGCATTGAAGCAGCAAAAAATGTAGCGCTTGAATTTATTGATGGCCGGCCAAACGATTTAATTGGCCTTGTGATTTTTGCCGGTGAAAGTTTTACGCAGTGTCCTTTAACATCAGACCATGCAGTGGTAAAAAACGTAATGCAAAATGTAAAAAGCGGCATGCTTGAAGCCGGCACTGCCATTGGCGAAGGACTTGCAACTGCTGTGGCTCGATTAAAAGATGCTAAAACAAAAAGCAAAGTAATCATATTACTTACCGATGGTGTAAACAATGCCGGTGCTATTGCACCGCTTACATCGGGCGAAATAGCAAAAACATTTGGCATTCGTGTTTACACCATTGGTGTTGGCACAAAAGGAATGGCCCCCTACCCTTTTCGCACACCATATGGCATACAGTATCAAAACATGGAAGTAAAAATTGATGATGAAGTACTGAAACAAATTTCGGATGCAACGGATGCAAAATACTTTCGTGCAACAGGGAACAATAAATTAAAAGATGTTTATAAAGAGATTGATAAATTAGAAAAAACAAAAATTGAAGTAACCGAATTTCGCAGACATACTGAAGAGTATCTTCCTTACTCAATTGCAGCTTGCATTTTGCTTCTGCTCGAAATTGTTTTGCGAAATTCATTACTAAGAAGTGTTCCTTAAAATGAATGAATGAATGAATGAATGAGTGATTGAGTGATTAGTTATTTGTTAATAGTTGATGGTTTTAGTTAATTGGTTTTTAGTTTTGGTTATTAAGTTATTGTATTATTTGTAAAAAGTAAATCTGTATTCATTCGTGTTCTACTAATCTGAAATAATTCCGCTATCAGCACCCAACAAATCGTAAATCCCAATTCGTAAATCGTAAATCCATTTTACATGTTTCGCTTAGCACATTCTGAATTTTTGCCGCTACTGGCCTTGGTGCCTGTGCTTGTAGTACTGTTTATTATCACATTGCGATGGAAAAAAAATGCGCTTAAAAAATTTGGCGATTACTTTTTGGTTAACCAGCTAATGCCCGGTAAGGCAAATACAAAACCTGTTTTAAAATTTGTATTGCTTTTGCTGGCATTTATATTCTTAGCATTTGCTATTGCTGGTCCGCAAATAGGCACCAAGATGGAAACCGTTAAACGCAAAGGTGTTGATGTAATGATAGCGCTTGATGTAAGCAACAGCATGAAAGCCGAAGACATTAAACCTAACCGGCTTGAACGTGCCAAGCAAGCCATATCACGACTGGTTGATCAGCTGCAGGGTGACAGAATTGGCTTAATTGTTTTTGCTGGTGAAGCGTATGTGCAACTTCCCATAACTACCGACTACGGTGCAGCAAAACTTTTTTTGTCATCCATTGACTGTGATATTGTACCCACGCAGGGTACTGCCATTGGCAAAGCCATTGATTTGGCTGTTGAATCATTTAACAGCAACGATTCGGCAAAACATAACCGTGCAATTATTGTAATTACCGATGGAGAGAATCATGAGGACGATGCGCTTGAAGCATCTAAAGAAGCTCGTGAAAAAGGAATTGTAGTACACACCATTGGAATGGGTTCAATTAACGGTGCGCCTATTCCGCTTACGCATAACGGGCAGCGCGTTGGCTTTTTGCAAGATAACAGCGGACAAACTGTGATGACAAAATTAGATGAGAACGTACTTTCAGAAATTGCGATTGCCGGAGGCGGAAAATTTATACGAGCCACCAACAGCGATGATGGCCTTGCCATTGTGATGAAAGACATCAGCGCCATGCAGAAAAACGAATTTGGCTCAAAGATGTTTACCGATTATGCCGACCAGTTTCAATATTTTATTGCGCTTGCATTGCTGTGTTTGCTTATTGAGTTTTTAATTTCGGAACGTAAAAGCAAATGGATTGAAGAACTAAATTTATTTGGAGAGAAAAATGAGAAATAAATTTTTGATTATTTATGTATGCATTTTATTTTCGGTTTGTGTATTTGCACAAAACGAAAAGCCACTTGTTCGCAAAGGCAACAGCGATTACAAAAAAGAAAAATACAGCGATGCCGAAATAAATTACCGTAAATCGCTCGAAAAAAATAAAAACTCAGCCGAAGGAAGTTTTAACTTGGGCGATGCCTTGTACAAACAAAAAAAATACGATGAGGCTGCCGGTGCATTTCATAATCTTTCAAACACAAAAGCACCCGATGATATAAAGGCTAATACCTATTACAACCTTGGCAACTCCTATTTGCAAAACGATAAGTACGAAGAAAGCATTAATGCATACAAGCAGGCGCTTCGGTTAAATTCAAAAGACGAAGATGCACGATATAATCTATCCTATGCGTTACAAAAGTTAAAACAACAACAGCAGCAACAAAAGCAGGATAAGAAAGACGAAAAGAAAAAACAGGAAGAAAAAAAAGAACAACAGCAGGATAAAAAAGAAGAGCAAAAAAAAGAACAGGATCAAAAGCAACAGCAGCAGCAACAACAAAAAATTTCGAAAGAAGATGCCGAGCGCATGTTAGAAGCATTGAAAAATGATGAAAAAAACCTGCAAAAAAAGTTAGCCAAAAAAGAAGGAGCTCGTGTAAGTATTGAAAAACAGTGGTGATTTTTTTATCATTTTATCAAGTTAAAAAAATAGCTTCCTCACCCGAATTCCGGAGTGTGGACGCTTTAACCGATAATCTGTTTAAATTTGTTTCATCCTATGTGTTTACCCAAAGTAAACTTTGTACACAAGAAATTTAAACAGTCTCTTAATAAAGCAATGTTTCTTTAAGACCGTAATTTTTTTAGTAGTATTGCAGTACAAAAACATACTGTCCATGCAAAAACTACTACTTACCGCATTAGCCTTTGCTTTTGCTAATAATACACAAGCACAATTTATAGTTAACCCTGCTACACCTCAACAAATGGTATCGGCCATTACTGCCGGTGGAATTTCGGTTTCTAACATTTCGTTTACAGGTGCCTCAGCTTCCACAGGTGAGTTTACCTGTACCGGAAGTTGTAACCTTGGAATTGCCGGTGGAATAATACTATCATCAGGTACTGCTACCAATATGGCCTTAACGCCAAGTAGCATTTTTGCTTCTAACGACATGTCTACACCGGGTGATTTTGACCTTGACTTACTCATCATGCCAAATCAAACATTTGATGCCTCAGTACTTGAGTTTGACTTTTGCGCAATTTCTGATTCGGCCATGTTCAACTTTAGATTTGGAAGTGAAGAGTACAATGAATGGGTTAATACTAATTTTAATGATGTGTTTGCATTTTATATTAGCGGCCCTGGCATTACAGGCTTTCAAAACATTGCTTTGGTGCCCGGCACTACAACACCCGTAGCTATTAACAATGTAAACAATGGCAACTCATCTGGCATAGCAACCGGGCCATGTAACAACTGTGCTTACTATCTTGATAATGTTTCAGGAACTTACGTTACAAGTTATGATGGCATCACTACTACCCTTACTGCCATAGCTGCCAACCTGCAGCCCGGCCAAACCTATCATCTTAAATTAGCTGTTGCCGATGTTAGCGATCATATTTACGATACGGGCGTAATGATTGAAGCAGGAAGTTTTTTCTCTCCAAACCCTGCATGGCTTTTTGCCGGAGGAACTAAAATTTCAAGCAACACCATACACATTTGCCAGGGTAGTTCGGTAACACTTGCTGCACCTGCCGGGTTTCAATATCAGTGGAGTACAGGTTCAACAACACAAGCTATTTCAGTTTCAACTGCCGGTAACTATATGGTAATGATAACTGGAAGCAATCCAAATTTTCCAGTCATGTCTTTACCTGTTAGTGTAGTTGTTGACCCACTCCCACTAAGCACACCTGTAATTTCGCAAAGCAACGACACACTTTATTCAAACATAACCGCACTTGGTTATACTTACTCATGGACATTAAACGGGCTGCCCATTGTTGGCGCCAACTTTACATCGTTGCACATTACGCAAAACGGGTGCTACACACTAACCGTGCAAACTATGGGTGGATGCTTTGCATCATCAACCGATTTTTGTGTAACCACTTTAAGCACAAATCAAAGTTATTTAAATACTGCTGTATCAGTTTTCCCAAATCCATTTTCAAATACATGCACACTTTCCTTTAACAATCCTTTAAACGAAAATTTTATGTTGGCAATTACCGATATTTCAGGACGCATTATTCAGCAAAATGAAATAAGCAATTCGGTAAATGTTATTGAAAGAAAAAATATTTTAAGCGGACTTTATTTCTATTCCTTGTTTAATAAAAATGGGGGAAAAGTTTTTTCAGGAAAAATGATGGTTGACTAACACACATTAAAAATTGCTTTATGCACTCTTTACATTTAGGCCGCACCGAATTTGGAAACCCTTCCAATAAAAACAATGTACTTACACGTGATGAAGCCAATGCACTTTTAACAGACTGGGTAAAAAACGAGCGGCTTCAACTGCACATGAAACAGGTGGCACACCTGATGAAACAATGGGCCATTGAAAAAGAAAATGCCGATGAACAAACTGCATGGAAGTGGGAACTTGCAGGCCTGCTACATGATGCCGACTGGGATCAATGGCCAACGCTGCATTGCAAAAAAATTATTGAAGAGCTTGAAAACAGAAATGTAGATGCAGAAATTATTCGCGCAATTGCATCTCATGGCCCCTCCTACTTTGGTGTTGACCCTGTTACCAACATGGATAAAATGCTATATGCTTTTGATGAGCTATCAGGATTTTTGCACGCCTATTCACTAATGCGGCCAAATGGGTATGAGGGCATGGAATTAAAAGGAGTAAAAAAGAGATTAAAGGATAAAACCTTTGCAGCCAATGTTTCGCGTGATGATATTAATGACGCAGCCCAGCGAGCCTGCTTTAGTCTGGATGAAATTATTTTGTTTGCTGCATCCAAACAAGCAGAGTTTATGCAGTGACGCATAAAAAGTTATCCAATACCTTGCATAACTGCTTTAACAAATGTGTAAATAGCAAAACCCAGTAAAGCAAATCCGCAAATGCGGTTTAGCATTTGCAAAACATATTGCGTTAAGTATTTTTTTATCCGGTGCGCAATGTATGCCTTTAGCAGATCAGTGCTAAAGATGGTAGCAAGTATGCTTGAATAAAAAATCACAAGATGATTTACTGTATACGTTTCTTTTACCGATACGGTGCCTGCCACACCTATCCAAAAAAACAATACCGAAGGATTCATTGCATTAATCATAAAACCCTTTAATACAAATACGTAAGGTGCAGTAAGTTTTTCCTGAAGTGTAATGGCTTCAACAGGTATGTTATTTTTTTTTGCAAGCAATGCTATGCCAAATCCTGCAAGCAATAATGCTGAGCCAATGCCAGCCCAAAATCGGTGCTCCGATAAAAGCAAAATAAAATTACTACCGAAGTAAGCAATAAAAATATAAAATGCATCACTAAGCAACACACCCACAGCAATGTAAACTGCGTAAACAAATCCTTTGTGCAGGCTTACATTCATAATTAAAAAAAATACAGGCCCGGCAAGTACTGCCACAAGCCACCCAAGCAAAATGCCACTTATTACAGGTTCAAGCAATGTGGTGTGGTTTTAAAACTGTTATTGGGTTACTACCCTGTTTGACGCAATAAAATCTTCCCATTCCTGAAAGCGCTGTTTTTTCATTACACGTGGAAATTTGTTTTGAGCGCCTATCTGTCCATGTTGCTCCATCCACTTATAAAACCAGGATGAAGGCACCACCTCGACAAAAATTTCTTTCAAAGCGCTTTTTCGCTCAACGCGGTAATCGTCATTTAAAATTTTCAAAACCTCATCAATTCTGTTTCTAAGCTGCGATGCGTCAACGGTATCATCTGTACCAATGTACCATTTATGAGCAAACAGTGTTTCATATGGAATGCCAGCAACGGTAAACTCACTTACTTCAATATTCATTTCATCACTTACCATTTCTATTGCTTTATTCATATTGTCAACACTCAAATGTTCTCCACACAGGCTTAAAAAATGTTTGGTACGGCCGGTTATTTGTATTTCGCATTTGGCAGCGTTAGTAAATGTAATTACATCGCCAATCAAATAGCGCCATGCACCGGCACAGGTGGAAAGTAAGATGGCATACTGCTCACCTTCTTTTACCTGGTCAACAGTAAGTGTAGCTGGCTTACGTTTAAGCTGACCATCGGCATCAAAATTATTTTCGTTAAACGGAATAAATTCAAAAAACATACCGTTATTCAAAAGTAATTTCATGCTGCGATTATTGGGCTCGTCCTGAAAAGCAATAAATCCTTCGCTTGCCAAGTACGTTTCGATATAATACAAGGGCTTGCCCAAAAGTTTTTCAAAGCCTTTTCGGTAAGGCTCAAAATACACACCGCCATGCACATAAATGCTAAGGTTAGGCCATATATCATGAATGGTTTTTACATTGTAGTGAGCAATTATTTTTTCAATAAGCATTTGTACCCAGGCGGGCACACCCACCAGCACACCTATATCCCAGTTTTTTGCATTTAGTGTAATTTCCTCCAGTTTGGTATTCCAGTCTTTTTCGCGCGAAATTTTGCGCCCAGGCTTATAAAAATGCTGAAACCAAAATGGCAAATGGTTAGCTCCAATGCCGCTAAGGTCGCCTTCAAAATAACTTCCCTGCTGGTGCAAGTGCGTGCTGCCACCAAGCATAAGCACCCCTTTTTCGAACTGTGATTCGGGGAGATTGTATTTTGCAAGCGTTATAAACTGCTTAACGCTGGCCTTGCGTATGGCCTTGGTCATATCGCGTGTTACGGGTATGTGCTTGCTGCTGCTGCCTGATGTGCCACTGCTTAAAGCAAAGTACTTTACCTTACCGGGCCAACATACGTTTTCTTCGTCATGAAGGCATTTGTTCCACCATGACGAAAAAATACTATCGTAATCGTAAATTGGAACTACGGCTTTATACTTATTAATGATATTGCTGCTGCCAAGTATTGATGTAAAATTATAGGCCTGGCCAAACATTGTAAATTGCGCTTTGCGCAATAATTGCTTTAGCACTCGTTTTTGATACTGCGCTGCCGAATAAGGTTTAATATCTATACGGTCGCGAAACTCAACACCGGCTTTTATTATTTTGCCAAGTAAGGGCATTAGGGGCTTGTTAAATTTACGGCTAAAAATAGAAAAAATATGGCTTTAATAACCAACCATTTCTTACTGCATTGTTACCGGTTTAAGGTATAGCGTGTGTAAAACCCACAAATTAAGTTCTATGATGTAGATAAAAACTTTATACATTTGATTTGCACAAAAATTATTGCTTCAGATATTTATTTATGATTCGGGCACACATACCTTATTCAAGCAGAAATTTACACACTAAGTTTTATACGTGCTTACTATTCGTATTGGGTTGGGTTTTGTGCAGCCATTTTACCAATGCTCAATATCCTAACCTGGGTTTTGAAAACGGGAATTTTTCAGGATGGAATGGGTTTACCGGTCAGTGCTGCCCTGTTTATCTTACCGGAAGTGGCATTAACTTACAAAGCCATCAATTAACAAACGGCAGCGGTTCCGATGCTTATACTTTAGGTGCTGTGGCAGTGGTAGCACCGGGCAGCACTTACTCGGCAAAGTTGGGTAACGATAGCGCAAACTCTGAAGCCGAGCGCCTTTCCTACACATTTACGGTTTCGGCACAGGCCCCGCTTATTGTTTACCGCTATGCGGTGGTGTTTCAGTTTCCTATAAATCACCCACCAACAAAACAACCACGTTTTGAAGCCATGGTTACCAATGCGGCTAATGATACGCTTGCATGCACATTGTTTAGCGAAGTGGCTGCCAACACTATTGAAGGTTTTAATCCGATAAACGAGATACGGTATAAAAACTGGACCGATGCTGCCATAGATTTATCCGATTATGTTGGACAAACTGTAACACTGCAATTTTCAACAGGCGATTGCGGTATGGGAGGGCACTTTGGGTATGCATACATTGATGCGTATGCTGCTAAAATGCAAATTACCGATTCTGTGTGCGATGCCAATGGAAACATCTCCTTGTCAGCGCCTCCAGGATTTAATTCTTACCAGTGGAGCACAGGCGATACTTTACGGCAAATTATTTTATCAAATGTAAAAGCAGGTGATGTGATAAGCATAAATTTGCTTAGCACTACCGGATGCGAATACCAGTTGCAGTATGTTGTTCCGGATTTTGTTCCTGCCTGTGCAATTACCACCACTCAATTATGCAATTCAAAATTTTATATCGAAGGTGCAAGTGCTGTTTCAGGCTCGGTAATAGACTCGGCAATTTTTATTTTCGATAACCAAATAAGTGCACTAAATAGTTTTGAATACGACTTTGGGAATGCAGGAAATTATACACTAACATACATGGCCTATGCCGCTAATAACTGTGTTGGCACTGCAACTGTAAATATTAATGCGTACAAATCGTTGTTTGCCAATTTTAATTTTGATAAAACAATATGTCCTTCCCAGCCTGTACACTTTTATGATGCCTCCCTGTCAACAACTGATAACATAAACAATTACAGGTGGAGTGCATTTGGTAGCGATTTCTCGGACTCACCAAATGCTCAAACTCTTTTTGCAACTAGTGGCAATTACAATGTGCAGTTAGTTATTGAAAGTAATTTTGGCTGTACAGATACTGCCATAAAACAAGTAACCGTATTAAGTGCAAACGATTGCGGAAATATGCAGCCACTTTATTTCCCAACTTCCTTTTCGCCAAACGGTGACGGAAAAAATGATACCTATGTAATAAATTCACCTAATGGCGAAACTATTTTGATAAAAATTTTTAACCGCTGGGGTCAACTTGTTTTTAAACAGTACGGAAATAAAATTTTGTGGGATGGACTTAACACAAGCCGTGAGGCAATTGAGCAAGGCATATATCCGGCAGTAATTACAGTAGAAAATACAAAGACCAGTTACACAAAAACTGTAAATGTGGCTTTGGTTAAATAAATTCTTTTTTATTTAGCATCAGGCAGAATCCTTGCGCCTAATTATTTACCCCATCATTACAGGCATTACCAGCATAAGTATGTTTTCGTTAGCGGTTTCGTGACCTTTACCGGGTGTTAAAATGCCGGCTCTGTTAGGCAACGACATGTGTACCATTACTTCTTCTGTATCTAAATTGCTAAGCATATCTGCCAAAAAACGCGCGTTAAATGCAATTTCCAAATCACTGCCGTCATACGCACAAGTTAGGCGTTCATTGGCTTCGTTGGCAAAGTCAACATCCTCGGCAGATACCGAAAGTTCGCTACCTTTAATGCTTAGCTTAACCTGATAAGTAGTTTTGTTAGAGAATATTGAAACACGTTTTATTGAATTTAAAAATGCCACACGGTCTATTGTAAGTACATTGGGGTTATCAACAGGAATTACCGCTTCGTAATTTGGATAGCGGCCATCAATAAGACGGCAAATAAGTTCGTAACTATCAAATGTAAAAAAAGCATTGGCTTCGTTGTAATCAATTTTCACTTTGGTTTCCTCCTGGGGCAAAATGTTTTTCAGAAGAGTAAGCGGCTTTTTAGGAAGTATAAACGATGAGGCATTTTTTGACTTAACGTCCGTTCTGCGGTAGCGAACAAGCCTGTGCGCATCAGTGGCTACAAAGGTGGTATTATCAGAACTTAACTGGCAAAAAACACCCGACATTACCGGGCGCAAGTCATCATTACCGGTAGCAAACAATGTTTTGCTTATGGCCTGCATAAGCACATCCGAATTTATTTCGGCATGACTACTTTTATCCACCTTGGGTATGCGGGGAAAATCTTCACCATTTTGCCCGTTTACTTTATACTTTCCATAATCCGAACTTATCTCAACCAAATGATTTTTATCATTGATATTAAACGATAATGGCTGCTCATTAAATGTTTTTAAGGTTTCAAGCAGTAGCCTGCCGGGTATGGCCACGCGGCCTTTATCTTTCGATTCTACTTTTAGCCTGGTGGTAATAGTAGTTTCAAGATCGGATGCCGAAATCGTTAGCTCGGTAAGGTTTAGGTCAAACAAAAAGTTATCCAGTATAGGAAGAGGAGAGTTGGAAGCCAAAACTCCGCTTATTGACTGTAAGTGCTTTTGTAACAGGGTGCTGGAAACAATTAGTTTCATATTTAAATTTAAAGTTTAAGATTTGACGTTTAAAGTTGTGATTGGGTTGGGGGGCAAATATAAAATGTTGGGGCAAACCGATGGGTTTAAACTTTTTAGAAATTATTAACGAAAAAAAGTATGAATTGTGAGTGGCAAGTGATGAATTGGTTTTGGCAACCACCTTTTAAACTGTAAACTCAAAATGCACACCATAAACAACCTTTCTCTCTCACTTCTCCAAACATCATTTCTCTTACATTTGCGCCTCAATTTTTAATAAGATGACTTCAACACAAAATACCGGTCAGTTTGCATCACTTGGCTTAATTGCAGTAATAAAAAAATGGAAGAAACAATTGCTTTATATTGGACTTATTTCTATTGTTTTATCCGTAGTATTTTCAATGCCGTTTTTTATTACACCTATGTATAAATCAACAGCCATTGTGTATCCTATTAATTTAAGGGTGTATTCTACCGAAAGCGAAACCGAGCAGCTATTACAACTTTACGAGTCAGATGAAATTAAAAAAGAAATTGCTGAAGATTTTCATCTGTACAAGCATTATAAAATAGATTCTACAGGTAAAGCATCACGCACCGAGCTGTTTAAACAAATGACTTCGAACATAACAGTAAACAAAACCGATTACGAATCGATAAAGTTAGAGGTGATAGATTCAGACACATTGGTGGCAAAACAAATTGCCGACTCAATAATTGCCAAAGCCGACAGACTTCAGCGAAAGCTATATCGCAAAATAATGGGTGAGCTTTTGGTAGTAGCTCAGGGACAGTTTGATGCCAAGTCAAAAGAACTCGACTCGCTTGATAATGCATTAAAAGAGCTTCGTATCAAAACTGGAATTTTTGACTTTGCTCAACAAACCCGCTCGCTTTCGCGCGAGTATTACAAAGGAATAACTACAGGTAAAACAGGCAATGGAAATTCAAAATTAGATGAGGCATGGAAAAATTTTGCAGAGCACGGTGGTGAATTCGTAACACTAAATGAACACATAAACCGTACCCGCCAGGTATATAACGATTACAAGCAATATGTTGAGAATGCCAAAAAAGATTTGATAAAAGAGGTTTCGTACAGCAATGTGGTTACCATGCCCGAAGTACCCGATAAGAAAGCATACCCTGTGCGCTGGCTTATCGTTTTAATGTTTACCGCTTCGGTTGTTTTTCTGTCATTTATCTCCATTGTAGTTTACGAAAATTACCATAAAACAAATACTCCAAAAGTTTAGCAGGTTTTAATGCAGCGCACCCTAAACATAAGGTGGCTGTATGCCACCATTGCAATGTATGTATGCGTTGCAATTACAGGCCTGATAACAGAATTTTATTGGATACTGTTGCTTCCTGCTGTTTTGTTGCTGGCTTATGCCGCCATTTACCGATTAGACAAACTGTTTTTATTTACTGCGTTTTGCACACCGCTGGCCATCAATTTAAGCAAAACCGATTTAGGCATTGGACTAAGCCTGCCCACCGAGCCTTTGTTTTTTATTATGATGGTGTTGTATTTGCTAAACAGTTTTTACGAGGGCAGTTATGATGCAAAGTTATTTAAGCATCCTGTTACCGTTTTAATTGTAGTTCACCTTGCATGGTTGCTTATTACATCTTTTACCAGCAGCATGTTTTTGGTTTCTATAAAAAGGTTTGTTTCACAACTGTGGTTTGTTGCGCTGTTTTATTTTCTGGCATTTAATATTTTTAAAAAAGAACGAAACATTTACCACTTTATTTGGCTGTACCTTGTCGGGATGGTGGTTACTATTATTTATACCCTCATCAATCACGCCATTAATGATTGGACAGAGCAGGCAGCCCATTGGGTAATGGTTCCATTTTATAACGATCATACAGCCTATGCAGCAGTACTTGCTTTGTTTTTACCTGTAGTTATTACTCTGGGGTTTAATAAAAGCGCCAGCACAATGAACAGGCTGTTTGCAATTTTAATAAGCATACTTACCATTGTTGCCATTGTGTTTTCGTACACACGTGCAGCATGGCTTGGTATTGCCACTGCAGTGGTATGCGTATTTGTTTTTGTATTGAGGGTTCGCACATGGGTTGTACTGTGTAGCATTGCAGGTGTTATTATTGCCTATTTTGTTTTTGAATCAACAGTGCTATATAAGTTTGAAAAAACCAAAGAATATTCAAGTACCGATTACCGCGACCATTTAAAATCCATTACCAACATAAAAACGGATGCATCAAATGTGGAGCGGTTAAACAGGTGGAGTTGTGCATGGCGTATGTTTAAAGACAAACCTATTTTTGGATGGGGGCCTGGCACCTACCAGTTTCAGTACGGTGCTTACCAGCTTGAGCGCGAAAAATCGTACATAAGCACCAATGCAGGTGATAAGGGCAATGCACATAGCGAATATTTGGGCCCGCTTTGCGAATCGGGTTTACCCGGCATGTTAATTTTTATTGCGCTTAGCGCATGCGCCATTTACCGTGGCTCGCGTGTAGTTGTAAACAGCAAATCGCGTTACACCCGCCTGCTTGCCGGCAGTTTATTGCTTGGACTTATCACGTATTGGATTCATGGTTTTTTAAATAACTTTTTAGATACCGATAAAGCATCGGTTCCGTTTTGGGGATTTATTGCCGCATTGGTAGTGATGGATATTTATGCTGAGAAAAAAGAAACTGCTAAGATTAATACGTAGCTTTTTCTGAAACCTGTTTTACTGATTGAAACCGAAAAAAAATTTTCTTAAAGATTTTTTAGAAGAAAAATACCTTCAGTATAATACACATTCATTTATAGAATCCGATCCAATAAGCATTCCGCACCTGTTTACTAAAAAAGAAGATATTGAAATAGCGGGCTTTTTTGCGGCCACCATAGCTTGGGGCCAGCGCAAAACAATTTTAAAAAACGCCAGGCTTCTAATGCAATACATGGATTTTGCTCCGCATGATTTTATTTTATCGTTTACAAAAAATGATTTATCTCCATTTAATAAATTTACTCACCGCACATTTAATGGCGATGACTGTATTTACTTTTTGCAAGCATTAAAAAATATTTATACAAACCATGATGGGATGGAAAATCTGTTTGTAAAAAACAATTCCGACATCATTGATTCTATTTTGGAATTCCGAACTGTGTTTTTTGAAATGCCTCACCAAAAGCGAACCGAAAAACATGTTAGCAATCCGTTTTCAAAATCGGCATGCAAACGGTTAAACATGTTTTTGAGATGGATGGTACGAAAAGACAAGGCTGGTGTTGACTTTGGAATATGGAAACTTTCGCCATCAAAACTTTATTGCCCGCTTGATATACACAGTGGCCGAGTAGCACGCTCGTTCGGCTTGCTCAACCGAATACAAAACGACTGGCTTGCAACAGACGAACTTACCCGCACTTTAAGGCAATTCGACAAAACCGATCCGGTAAAATATGACTATGCCTTGTTTGGATTGGGAGTGAATGAGAAGTTTAAATAAAAAGTAAAATTCGAAACTTGAAAATGCTAATTACGAAACAAATTTAAAATGAAAGTAAATTTGAAATTCGAAATATTTACTTTTAACACTCTTTAAAATCATCCTAATGAAAACAATTGATTTACGCAGCGACACCGTTACAAAACCTACTAAAGACATGCTTCATGCCATGATGACTGCACAGGTGGGCGATGATGTTTTTGAAGAAGACCCCACCGTACAACTGCTTGAACAAAAAACAGCATCCCTGTTTAGCATGGAGGCTGCTTTGTTTTGCCCGTCAGGAACTATGACAAATCAAATAGCCATCAAAATGCTTACACAGCCGGCCGAAGAAATTATATGCGAACGGGGCTCGCACGTATACTTTTACGAAGGGGGTGGCATGGCATTTAACTCAGGTCTGTCGGTGCGAACAGTGGATGGCAACCGCGGACGAATAAACGCACAACAGGTACTAGAAAATATAAACGCAGATAATGTGCATTTTCCAACCACCACACTTGTGGTGTTAGAAAACACCTGCAACCGAGGCGGTGGCAGCTGTTATCAACTTTCTGAAATTGAAAAAATAAAAAAAGTTTGTGATGAAAATACTTTAAAACTTCACTTAGACGGTGCGAGAATATTTAATGCATTGATTGCAAAAAATAATACAGCACAGGAATTTGGAAAACAGTTTGATTCCATTTCGGTGTGTTTGTCCAAGGGTATGGGAGCACCTATGGGTTCGGTTTTGGTTTCCTCAAAACAAAATATTAAAAAAGCAAAACGCTTCCGCAAAGTTTTTGGTGGCGGTATGCGGCAGGCAGGTTTTATTGCTGCCGCGGGCATTTTTGCTCTTGATAACAACATAGCCCGATTGGGCAATGATCACAGGCGCGCTAAAGAAATTGAACACACGTTAAAATCACTTTCTTATATCGAAGATGTGCTTTCGGTTGAAACAAACATTATTGTTTTTAAACTCAACAAAAAACTTACTACCGAAAATTTTTTAAAACAATTAGCTGATAAAAACATCAAAGCATTTTCAACCGGTAATCAACTTATCAGGTTTGTTACCCATTTGGATTTTGATGATGAAATGCTTGGTGAAGTGATTTCAACTTTGAAAAAAATTAATTTAAATTAGTCACCCTGTAAAAATGTTAATAATAAATTACTTGTGATACCGGGCATAGTTAAGTTGAATAATGGGACCGGCCATACAAGTGCCAGCCACATTCTTATGCTCAAATGCAATTTGCAATTTTAGGCCATGATGTTTTAACGAGTCAGGCATGTTAAGCGGAATTAAAAAACTTTCATCAACCATTTTAAAAACAAAACCACATCCTGCAAGTTCTGAATAATCAAAAACCGAAACTTGTGTAAGTTTTAAGTTGGGAACAGAGGTGTGTATATTTTGTTTTTGCAGTTTGCAGCCTATAACTGCAAAAACCTGCACAAAAACACATACGCATAAAATTACTTTTATCTTCAATTTGATATTTTAATTAAAATCAGAATCAGCGTAAAATATTTAAACTACGTTTTCCATTTTCCACTGCGCAAATATAGATAAGCGCATACGGCCATAATAAACCAGTAAATTATTTCGGCTGCCCAAACTATTTGCAATTGTGTGTGTATAACAACAGCCGTAACATAAACATACACCATGTAAATAAAAATATTAAACACCTCTATCATCATGGTTACTTTGGTTTTTCCGGTGCCGCTTACTCCCATTAGCATAA
Source organism: uncultured Flavobacteriaceae bacterium (assembly GCA_964432885.1). Classification (GTDB taxonomy): domain Bacteria; phylum Bacteroidota; class Bacteroidia; order AKYH767-A; family OLB10; genus CAYSPG01. The sequence goes on along the minus strand of CAYSPG010000003.1, from coordinate 197,926 downwards.
CTATGCTGGCACTAAATATAAACATGCCTGCCCACACCATGTTGTACGAGGCCATGCAATGGTTTACCAACTGCACATCAGATGATGTAAGTTCAAGGATAAAACGGTAGTTAATAAGGTTAATTAAAAACATACATGCCGTGGTTGCCAGGCTCATTATTACTATTTTTCGGATAAGGCCCAGCACCTCATGTTCTTTTTTTTGACCCATCAGGTTGCTTACCATGCTGTTGGTTGCTGATGAATAACCCCATATAGGCGTCATTAAAACCATGTATGCACTACGTACCACATTGGATATTGCCAATTCGTGCTGGCCTATGCTTTCAATAAACACAAAAAACAAAAACCAGGCACCCATCGAAACAAGGTTTTGAAAAAAGATGGGAGAAGAAATGTTAAGCAAATCGGCATACATTTTTTTTAGCATTCCCTTAAAACGAAACAAACCAAAACTTTTAATGTCTTTTTTTAAAGCAGTGTAAATTACCATGTAAACCAGTGAGCATAACTCGGCAATGGCCGAAGCCTTGCCTGCTCCCGCAATACCTTCGGCTTTAAAGCCAAAGTGACCAAATATCATTGCATACGCTAAAAAAATATTTAGCGATGTTAGTAATATGGCATTGTAGGTAATTACCTTGGTAAGCGAAATGCTGGTGTAAAACGAACGAAAACAATTGGTAAGAAGAATAAAAAAAATACCAAAGCTGCGGTAATAAATAAATGTAACGCTGGCCTGGTAAATAGCCTCTGACTTAAGTATGTGTTTAAAAAAAGCAGGAGCCACAAACTGCATCATTAAAAACAAAATTACCGACATCGAAAACAAAATAATTATTGCATGATCAAAAATAAAACCTATGCCTTGCCTGTTATTTTCTCCTGCCCTGCGCGACATCATTATTTGAGCACCAATGGATATTGACATGCCCAGCATTACCAAAACAAAATAAAATACACCTGCAATTGCCGAAGCACCCAGTTCAACCTCGCCAACGCGCGCAAGAAATGCAGTATCGGTTAAACCCAACACGGTTTGTGCCAGGGCGCCCAGCATTATAGGGTACGATATTGCCCAGATGTTTTGATATGTTGCTTTAACTTGCATAAAGTGCGCAAAAGTATTAAGTTGAAGATAGATAAAACAGATTGTTGCTGATGGTTTATAAAACCATACTTTAGCATGGTGCAAACATCACCTGCCGTTTTTAGACTTACCGTATTATGGGCACTGTGCGAAAGCGCTTTAGGAGGTATAATGCATGCGCTTAAAATTCCTTTCACCGGTTTTTTTGTTGGTGGATTTGCCGCTATATGTATTGGAATAATTGCACACTATAGCCAATTTAGTTTCAGGCAAATTATGCAGGCAACATTACTGGTTATATTGGTAAAGTCAGCTGTAAGCCCCCACTCACCAGTGGCTGCGTATTTTGCAGTTGCATTTCAAGGTTTATTTGGCGCTATTATTTATTGCAGCATAAAGAATTATGCATTGGCTTCGGTACTGTTTGGTTTTATTGCACTTACCGAATCAGCAATTCAAAAATTTATTTTGCTAACCATCCTGTTTGGAAAATCGGTTTGGCAGGCTCTTGACGCTCTGGTAATTGATGTGCTAAAAATTTTTTCGCTTGACGCTGATTTTTCCTTTAGCTTCTACTTAGTTGGTGTTTACATTCTAATTTACGCCCTTTGGGGAATTTTAATCGGTTGGTGGATTGCAAAGCTTCCCACAACCATCGCCACCCGTTCGATTGAAATTATAAGCGGGTTAAGGGAAATTGAAAATAAAAATACTCCATCTATGTTACCAGAAAAAAAAACAGCACGCACCCATAAATTTTTCTGGGTTGTTGTTTTTTTATCCGTCATTACATTTGTGTTTATTAATAAAAACTCATCACAGCAAGTTATATATGTTTTGTTACGAACACTTGCAGTATTGTTTATGGTTTTTTATGTAATAACTCCACTGTTGCAATGGCTGCTTGAAAAGTCATCGCAAAAAAATAAAGAAGCAATGGATGCACTGGTAGAGCAATTACCGCATGTGCAAAAGATGGTGAAGCCATCATGGCAATTAGCAAAAGGCAATTACAAAGAGTTTGTCTTTATACTTTTAGTGGCGGTATTGCATAACGAGGAAACTTAACCCCGCTTATAAACCAATTGTAATCAACACCAAGCCTCAAGCTATTTTAATTTACATTGCAAAATAACATATACATACTTACCGGCCCTATACGTAGCGGAAAAACATCGGCACTTGCCAACTGGTTAAACGGCATTTCGGATACAGGCGGAATATTAACGCCTGATGTAGATCAAAAAAGAATGTTATATGACATATCCAACAACATCTACTTTCCATTTGAAGTCAACACATCTACTCCTGCTGATGAATTAATTTCTGTAGGAAAATATTTTTTTCTAAAAAAAACATTTTCACAAGCACATCGAATTTTAGCCAAATCATCACAAAACAATCACTGGATTGTAGTTGATGAGGTAGGAAAGCTTGAATTAAACAACATGGGATTTGAACCTGCATTATCGAACTTAATAAAGCATGTACAAAAAAAAACAAACCAAAAACTAATGCTTGTGATTCGCGATTACCTGCTGAACCAGTGCATAAAAAAATATAACCTCAAACAAGCTAATATTATTGATACTGCTTACTTAATCAAATTAACTAAGCCCCAAAATACCATTGGATTGGTAATGTGTGGAGGAAATTCAATGCGCATGGGTACCGACAAAAGTTTACTCACCTATTTTCAAAAACCACAACGTTATCATATTTATGATATGCTGCAACAAATTTGCGATACCGCTTTTATTTCATGCAACCAAACACAAGTCGGTAATATGCAACCCGGTTATAACTTTATAGTTGACAGCCAAAAATATTTGGGCGCAGGCCCCTTAACAGGATTACTTTCTGCATTTGAAAAATTTCCAAACAACGATTTTTTAGTTGTTGGCTGCGATTATCCATTCATTAACCTAAATGATTTAAAAAATTTAATTTCTGTTGGAAAAAAGCAATCAATTGCATCATGCCTAAGCAACCATCAACAACCAAAACATTACGAACCTTTGCTGGCCCTATACAAAAGCAGCTGCTCCAATATGCTTTTTAAAATGTTTAGTGCTGGACAACATTCATTAAATCAATTTTTAATCCAAGTTAATGCCAACCAAATTATTACAACCAACCCTAAAGCAACACATAGTATTAACACCATGGAGGAATTTTTAACCATTACAAACCAACTGTAATTTGAGCGGTCAATTGTCTTGGCCTTAATTTTCTATTTTTTTAAGTCCTCTATAATTAACTTCTTTTGCTTAAAGGTATTTATCATTGCTTTATCTCTAACTGTAGTATCTGTACTATGAATTAACTCAAAGTATTCTGTAGGAACAATCTGCCAGGACAAACCATACTTGTCTTTGCACCAGCCACAGGACCCTTCCTGGCCACCGTTGGCAATAAGCGCTTCCCAATAGTAATCAACCTCTGCCTGATCTTTACAATTTACTACAAATGATACCGCTTCATTAAATTTAAACAATGGGCCTGCTGCAAGTATGCTAAACTCCATTCCTACTATTTCAATTACGGCAGTTTCAAAGCTACTGGGTTCACTACTGAATTCATTTGGCGGATTCATAAACTTGCGATAATCTTTCAGCTTGCCGTTTTTAAAAATGGATAAGTAGTAATCTGCTACTGCCTTGGCATCTTTCTCCACCCATAAGCAAGGTGTAATTTTTTGGATTGCATTAGACATAGTTTTGGAATTATTATTGTTTGAACAAGACATTGTTAGTGTGAGTAAAGCAATTAGTGTTACAGTCCATAAAATACTGGTTTTGTTTTTCATTTTTCTACTTATTTAGTTGCTGTAACAACAATCCTAATTCATTTAATGTCATTGTAAATCCTTCTTTGAAACCCATTTCAATCATTTTTTCCATACGTTCAAGGGAGTCATTGTAAATAGTAATACTAACTTTTGTTATTCCGTTTTGTTCGATGAAATTATAATCCCAGTCAGAGCCTGGCAATTGTGGGTTTTCATCTTTATCGGCAAAGGCATTTAAATATTTGAAATTTGTTTTGGGAGTAATGGATGTATATTTCTGAATTGCCCACATCTCATGTCCTTCAGGGCTTACCATTGCGTAAAATCTTCTGCCACCCACTTTGAAGTCCATGACCTTTGTTTTTGAGATATATGGTTTGGGAGCCCACCATTGGTCAAGAATTTCCTTCTTTGAAAAGGCATCCCATACAAGCGAAAGTGGAGCATCAAATTCTCGGGTTACAAAAACCGTTTTAGTTGTTTTGTCAACGGTAAAATCAAATAGTAAACTGTTTTTCATTTTTTCTTTTTTTCTAGTGTTAATAATACATTGTCAAGTTGATTGAATTGGGTTTCCCAAATTTTTCTGAATTGATTAAGCCATTTATCAATCTCCTTTATTTTTCTTATTTCAACCGAGTAATAAATCTCCCTGCCTTGTTGTTCCTGTTTTACAAGTTGACATTCAGTTAAAATTTTAATGTGTTTTGAAACCGATTGCCGGCTGGTATGAAAGTTTTCTGCTAAGGCATTTGGAGTCATAGCCTGCGAAGCAAGCAATACAAGTATGGCCCTTCTTGTTGGGTCTGCTATTGCCTGAAAAACATCTCTTTTCATCTGTATAATTTTTTTTAAACTATGATGGTTAGTTGGAATGTCCTTGATGAATTATTCCGGTTGGTAATTTTAGAATCTTGAGCATTTCATTGTTGTGATTTATTTATTGCGCAACCAATCGGCTGCAAATATAAGCAACTAATTGGTTGCGCAAAATATTTTTTAACTTTTTTTAAATGGCATAGTTTTCCATCGACACTGTGGCTAATTGTTTTGCACAGAAGTTCATTGAATATGTGCAACTGCATTACATAATTACATTCTCATCGCACCCAACCTTTTTGCGGTTTTGACAAGAAATACGGCAGTTACCAGTACGCCAAGGCTCAAGACAATAAATATTGAATCGAAGGTTTGTTTAGATAAAGAAGAGTAAAATAAATTTTTTAGAATAATATTTACTTCTCAACTACTCAAATGTATTTTTAGTTTTAATGCAAATGACCATTACAAATTAAATTCGATAATTAACTAAACCATTGCATTGATTAAATTACTTTTACTGCAAATTTTTAGCTATATGACTAAGCAAATTATAAAGCCAACATTTATCCTTGCATTAACGATGATAGTTGCCTGTTCGGGACCTGAAAAAAACAATTCGCAAACAACAGATACCGATAAATATACAATACCCAATCCTATGGAAGGTAAAGAGGTAACCGTACAAACCTTTTTAAACGATTCAATGCGCGATCAGGTAAATGGTTTTGGCTACAATATTTATGTTGACAGCAACTTAACCGTTAGGCAACCTAACATACCCGCAGTGCCAGGCAATAAAGGATTTGTGTCAGATGCGGAAGCAAAACGTGTGGGCGAATTTGTGGCTTTAAAGGTTAAAAACAATATTATGCCTCCTTCTGTTTCGGTGGCTGAGCTTGACAGTTTAGAAATTACTTACTGATTACATTTAACTTACTTCATGTATTTAAAATCACTCACGCTTTTAAATTTTAAAAATTATGCCGAGGCATCACTGCATTTTAGCAGCGGAGTCAATTGTTTTACAGGCAACAACGGTAGTGGTAAAACCAACATACTTGATGCGGTACATTACCTGAGTTTGACCAAAAGTTATTTTAACTCTTCTGATGCACAAAACATTAAGCACAGCGAGCAAATGTTTGTTTTGCAAGGAACTTTTGAACACCGCAATACGGTGGATGAAATTTTTATAGGCGTTAAAGCAGGAAATAAAAAGCAGGTAAAAAAAAATGCAAAAGAATACGCTAAACTTGCCGACCATATTGGCTTGTTTCCTGTAGTAATGATTGCACCGGTTGATCATATTTTAATTACAGAAGGAAGCGAAGAGCGCAGAAAATTTATAGACAGTATTATTGCACAGGTTGATAAGCAATATTTAGAAGATTTAATTAGTTATAACCGCACGCTTGCCCAACGCAATGCGTATTTAAAAACAGCCTATCAAACCGGAATTGATACTTCACTTCTGCAAATATGGAACTTAAAACTTGCTGACACCGGAAACAGCATTTATAAAAAACGAAAAGCGTTTATCCAAACATTTATCCCTGTTTTTGAAAAGCACTATAAATTTTTGAGTAATAATAACGAACTCACATCTGTTGAATATCATACTCAGTTAACCGAAAATAACTTTGAAGAGTTGCTGGAAAAATCGCTTCAAAAAGATTTGGCATTGCAATACACCTCAACAGGCATTCACAAAGACGACTTGGTTTTTACAATAAGTCAAAAGCCGCTAAAGCGGATTGGCTCACAAGGGCAACAAAAAACTTTTTTAATTGCATTAAAAATAGCGCAGTTTGAATTTATACAAACCATAAAAAAAATTAAACCCGTTTTGCTACTTGATGATATTTTTGACAAATTGGATGATGGCCGTGTGGAACGGCTGATGAAACTTGTAAGCGAAGAAAAATTTGGACAACTTTTTATTACCGATACCCATCCCGAAAGGCTTAAACAAATATTTGAAAGCATCCAAGTTACAATACGCAGCTTTGATGTTGTGGACGGAGAAATTTTACAGCCAACCACTATTTAACAAGCCATGAGAAACAGCAACGAAGAAAGTATCAAAGAAGTAATTGAACAGTTGATAAAAACATATCAGCTTGGCGATAAACTTAACGAGGTAAAATTGTTACACTGCTGGGAAAAAATAATGGGTGAAGCTATTTCAAAACGTACTTCAAAAATCACCTTTAAGGACCATACAATTTTTATACACATAATATCTGCACCGCTAAAAGAAGAACTTACCTACGGAAAAGAGAATATTAAAACTCTATTGAATCAAGAGTTGGGTGGTGATTTTATAAAAGACGTTGTAATAAGGTAACATGTTGCAGGTGGTGCCCTTGCATAAACAAGGTTTGCCAAAATTCATATGGCATTTTTCAGTTAGTAAATGTTAGGTTAGTATTAATCTAAAATCATCAAATAACATTAATTTAACATTGGGTTAAAAACCAGTTAACCCCGATAAAGTCTTTTTGCAGCCGTTAACAAACAACTAAACACAACGGTATGCAAAAACTTAAACTCACACTTATTGCGGCAGCACTCACAGCAGGCTTGTCGCTAAATGCTTATGCACAAGAAAGTGCCGAAGACACAACCCAGGCAACGCTTGCCCGCTATGGCAGCGACCTTGAACTTTTAAAGCGTATTAAAGTAAGCGGCTACATACAAGCGCAATTTCAAATTGCCGACAGCAGCGGCCAGCAATCTTTTAACGGAGGAAATTTTCCTTCGGGCGTTGACAAACGATTTGCTATCCGCAGAGGCCGTGTAAAATTTCAGTACGACTCGCAACTTGGTGCTAAAGGCTGGAGTACATCGCAGTATGTTTTTAATATGGATGTAACCGAAAAAGGAGTTGCCGTTAAGGATATGTATGCAAAACTTACCGACCCTTTTATTGGTTGGATTTCGCTTACTGCCGGTATGCAAAACCGTCCGTTTGGTTATGAAATTGGTTACTCATCATCATTACGCGAATCGCCTGAACGTGGACGCATGTCGCAAATTATTTTTCCGGGCGAGCGTGATTTGGGCGCAATGATAACATTGCAAGGACCAAAAACAGGTAAATGGAACTGGCTAAAACTTGAAGCAGGAATGTTTAACGGCACAGGTGCTCGCGGTGCAGGCCTTGATGCAAGCGACTGGGATAAGAAAAAAGATTTTATTGGGCACTTAAGTATTAGCCGCACGGCAATGCAGGAAAAAGTAAAATGGGGTTTGGGCCTATCCTATTATGCAGGAGGAGTTAGGCAAGATGATGCTGATAGTTATAAATACGGAACCGATTCAACAGGAGTTAAAGGATTTATTGTAGATGTAAAAAAAGCAGATGTGGCTACCGGTATTGCAGCCCGTAAATCCTTAGCAAGAAATTATGCAGGTGTTGATGCACAATTAAGCATTGATTGGCTGGCTGGAATTACAACCATTCGTGCCGAGTATATTTCGGGCATTCAACCTGGCACATCAAGCAGCACTGCAAGTTTGGTTGCTGCCCCAACATCTACTTCAACAACAACCACTACCAAAAACATTGTGGTTCTTGATACTGCCGGAGTACCGCAGACCATTACCACAACTACCAGCAGCACAACAACAGGAGCCGGAAGCATTTACTCACGCAACTTTAGCGGTGCTTATTTTTATTTTACTCAAAACATTTGTCAAACCCCGTTTCAGGCAATTGTAAAATACGATTGGTATGACCCAAACACCGATGTTAAGGGTGATGACATTGGTACCAAGCCTAAGCAAACATCTGTTAAGACCACCAACGCTGCCGACTTGCGTTATGATACATGGGGTTTTGGTTTGGCTTATCGCTGGGATGCCAACGTAAAAATTACAGCCTACTATGATATGGTTAAAAACGAAACCAGTGCAAACCTTGCAGGTTATAACAAAGATTTAAAAGACAATGTATTTACATTACGATTGCAGGTAAAATTTTAATTAGTAATTATCAATGATTAAAAAAATAAATAAAATGAAAAAAATTAAAAGCATTATTACACTCAGTTTAATTGCAGCAACATTTGCAGCAAACGCACAAACCAAAATGGTGGTAAAAGGAAGCGACACGGTGCTACCACTTTCGCAAAAAGAAGCCGAAACCTATATGAAAGCCAACAAGGGTACAAGCATAACAGTAGTTGGTGGTGGTTCGGGTGTAGGTATTTCTGCACTTATTGATGGCACCACGGACATTGCCATGTCATCGCGCAAAATAAAAATGGATGAACGCCTAAAGTTGCAAGATGCCGGCAGAGCCTTTAAAGAAGTTACAGTAGCGTATGATGCGCTTGCGGTAATTGTTAACCCGGCAAATAAGGTAAGCAAACTTACCCGCGAGCAAATAGAAGGAATTTATACAGGCAAAATAAAAAACTGGAAAGAAGTTGGCGGTGACGATATGCAAATTGTTATGTATGCACGAGAAACAAGTTCAGGCACGTACGAATTTTTTAAAGACCACGTTCTAAATAAAAAGAACTATGCATCAGCATGCTTAAACATGCCTGCAACAGGAGCCATTGTACAAAGCATAAGCCAAACAAAAGGTGCCATAGGTTATGTAGGCATTGCCTATGTGGAAAACAATGTAAAACCCATTGAGGTTTCGTACGACAAAGGAAAAACCTATGTGGCTCCCAGTATGGCTACTGCCAAAAACAAAACGTATCCTGTAGTACGTCCGTTGTATTACTATATACCCACAGCAAAAGAAAAAACCACAAAACCATTTGTAGATTACATACTTTCGCCTGCAGGACAAAAAGTGGTTGAGGAAGTTGGATATGTTCCGTTGAAGTAATTTATGTTTCTGTTTGCGGTTTGTGGTTTGTAGTTTGTTGTTAAAAAATCTACTTCCATTAGTAAACCGCAAACCGCAAATTGTTTTCATTTTGAAAAGATTTATAAAAAACCTTCTATCTAAATTAATTGAAGGAGTTTTAATGTTAAGCAGCACCGTTACCACGTTAACGGTGTTGCTTATTGTATTTTATTTATTTAAAGAGGCGTTTGGTGTTTTTCAAATGACACCGGTAGAAAAGGATTTTTCGTTGCTTGTAAATAAATCAAACAAAGTTACTGCTCTCACCTCGCAGCAAATCAAACACGTATTTGACCAGGAAATAACCAACTGGAAACAACTTGGCGGAGATGATGCCGACATTGAATTGTTTCGCATAGATGATGTTTACAACTATTATTCAGAAGAAGAAATAGGAGCCGAATTTGAACATCTTCCCAATGTAATTGACGATTACGTTTCCAAACACCCAAACACAATTGTATTTATTGCTGATAAATACATTTTAAAAAACGGTAACTCATCGCACATACATATTGATAAAATAGAGTTGCTTAAAATAATGAGTGATAAAGAATGGTTTCCAACTGCTCAACCGGCTGCTCAACTTGGAATACTACCTTTATTGCTGGGTACAATATTGGTTAGCATTGGTGCCATTGCACTTGCATTGCCATTTGGCATTGCTGCAGCAATTTATATTGCCGAAATTGCCGATGCACGTTTCAGGAATTTTGCCAAACCGATTATTGAATTGCTTGCCGGTATCCCGTCTGTTGTATATGGTTTTTTTGGTTTGGTAGTTATTGTTCCATTAATTCAAAAAATTTTTAATCTGCCAGTTGGAGAATCGGCAATTGCCGGAAGCATTATACTTGGCATAATGGCTTTACCAACTATTATTACCATTTCCGAAGATGCGATAAGAAACACTCCCCGTTCGATGAAAGAAGCCAGCCTTGCATTGGGAGCTAATAAATGGCAAACTATTTTGCGCGTAATTATCCCCTACTCTATTTCAGGTATAACCGCAGCCGCAATACTTGGTATTGGCCGTGCCATTGGCGAAACTATGGCTGTATTGATGGTTACCGGCAATGCCGCTGTAATGCCACACTCGTTTTTGCAACCGGTACGCACTATACCCGCCACCATTGCTGCCGAACTGGGCGAAGCACCTTTTGGCGGATTGCACTTTAAAACATTGTTTCTGCTTGGATGTATATTATTTATTTTAACCATGCTAATAAATTTTATTGTTGAATTAATTGCACCGAAGAAAAGAGTAGAAAGATGAGAAAGGAAAAAGAAGCATGAAACAAGATGAAAGACACAAGACTTAAATTACCTACTGCATTTTCAATATTCAATATTTTTTAAAATGAACTACGAAACAAAAAAACGAATAAAGCAACAGGCAGCATTTTGGATGTTGCGTGTGCTTACGTTTTCGGTATTGCTTATTTTGTTTGTAATACTTGGCTTTATTGTAAAAAATGGTATTGGTGTTTTAAGCTGGGATTTTATTACAAAAATGCCTGAAGACGGAATGACAAAAGGAGGCATTTACCCAGCCATCATTGGCACATTAATTCTATTGGCAGGAAGCATGATAATTGCTTTTCCTATTGGTGTGATGAGCGGCATTTACATGAATGAATATGTAAAAGATGGATGGTTTAAACGATTTATGAATGTAATGACAAATAATCTGGCTGGCATTCCCTCTATTGTGTTTGGATTGTTTGGGATGGAATTTTTTGTAAACGAACTCGAATGGGGCGACTCAATACTTGCAGGCTCTTTTACACTGGGTTTGTTGGCACTGCCTGTTGTTATTCGTGTTACTGAAGAGGCTTTAAAAGCAGTATCAAACCGTTTTCGCGAAGCAAGCATGGCGCTTGGTGCAAGCAAGTTGCAAACTACATACAAGGTAGTGTTGCCCATTGCAATGCCTAATATTGTTACCGGATTAATTTTATCACTTAGCCGTGTTTCAGGCGAAACCGCTCCTATCCTGTTTACTGTTGCAGCATATTTTCTTCCAAAACTTCCCACAAGTATGTATGACCAGGTGATGGCTTTGCCATATCACCTGTATGTAATTGCTACCAGCGGAACTAATATTCAGGAGTCGCGGCCAATGGCCTATGGCACCGCGCTGGTTTTAATTTTAATTGTACTTATTTTTAATTTAACAGCAAACGCTTTGCGAAAATATTTGAGTAAAAAAGTTAAGATGAATTAACAGGCTATTGCCAAATGACAACTTAACACCAACAAACAATGACTATCACAAATCAAATAAACTCTCAATTATCTTTGTCGGGCAACCAATATGTATTAAGAGACACTGCCAATGCGCAAAAAATAAATCCATTGCAAAATCAATCATCAGTAATTAACAGCAACGCGCCTATGTATAAAGTTGAATCAAAGAATTTAGAACTTCATTACGGAGATTTTCATGCGCTAAAAGGTGTTAGCATAGCTATGCGGCCTAATACAGTTACAGCTTTAATTGGCCCATCGGGCTGCGGCAAGTCAACCTATCTGCGCTGCCTAAATCGTATGAACGATTTGATTGACGGAGTTCGCATTACCGGACAAGCACTAATTGAAGGAAAAGATATTTACAGCAAAGAAGTTCGCATTGATGAGCTACGAAAAAAAGTGGGCATGGTTTTTCAAAAACCCAATCCATTTCCAAAATCAATTTTTGAAAATGTGGCTTATGGGTTGCGGGTTAATGGCGTAAGTCATGCTAAGTTTATTGAAGAAAGAGTGGAACGTTCTCTAAAACAAGCTGCATTGTGGGAAGAAGTAAAAGATAAATTAAAAAAATCTGCATTTGAATTATCAGGAGGTCAACAGCAGCGGTTATGTATTGCACGCGCACTTGCCATTGAACCATCCGTGGTGCTTATGGATGAACCTGCATCTGCGCTCGACCCACTTTCAACTGCAAAAATTGAAGAACTTATTTATGAACTAAAAGCAAACTATACCATTGTTATTGTTACACACAACATGCAGCAGGCAGGCCGCGTAAGCGATAACACCGCATTTTTTTACTTGGGCGAATTGGTTGAGTATGATGACACAAAAAAAATATTTACCAACCCGGCTGATGTACGTACACAGAATTATATAACAGGAAGATTTGGATAAAAAGAGGATTCAGGATTCAGGATTCAGGATTCAGGATTCAGGATTGAGGATGTAGGATTTAGTGAACCAACAATTAAATAGTTTAACAATTTAACATGACACATTTAGACATAGAAATTCAAAAGTTAAAAAAAGACATGCTCGAAATGTTTGTGATGGTACAATCGCAACTAAGCAAGTCAAAAGATGCATTGCTGCGCCTTGATAAAGATTTGGCTAGAGAAGTTATGGTAAATGAAAAGCGCGTTAACTCATTTGAATTAAAGTTAGATCGCGATTGCGAAAACATTATTGCCTTGTTTAATCCTGTAGCTGTTGATTTGCGTTTTGTGCTGGCTTGTTTAAAAATAAACAACAACCTTGAACGCACAGGCGATATTGCCGAAGGCATTTCGCAATTTGTATTAGGCATACGACTTGAGCCTGAAAAAAAATTAGTAGAATCAACACGCATGGTCGAAATGTTTGATACGGCCAATGAGATGCTTACAGTGGTAACAAAGGCGTTTGAAACCGAAGACACCGCCCTTGCACGCAGCGTGTTTAAAATGGACGAAATTTTAGACGATATAAATATAAAAGCCAATCCGGCAGTAGCCGAATTTATTAAATCAAATACCGAGCGCATTAATCAAAGCCTTTATTTGCTTTCGGCCATTCGTAAGTTAGAGCGCGTTGGCGACCAGTGTAAAAACATTGCCGAAGAAATTATTTTTTATGTGGAAGCTAAAGTGCTAAGACATCAGAAAAAAGAAAAAGAAATATAGAATATCTTATCCCAACTCAAAAACCTGTTTCTCCTCAGGTATTTCTATCTTACCGTATCCTGCTTTTTGCAATGTGGTTTTAAATTGTTGCTGAACTTCAAATTCACCATGTACAAGAAAAAGTTTTTTAACTTTTGATTTATCTTGGCAGGTCAGGTATTTTATTATCTCCTCATAGTCGGCATGAGCGCTAAACGATGAAATAACTTCCACATCGGCTTTTACTTCATGCTCCTCGCCAAAAATTTTAACAACAGGCTGCCTTGCCATTAACTTACCTCCTATTGAAGTAGGCGAACAATATCCAACTATTAAAATAGTGTTCCTGTTATCTCCTATATTATTTTTTACGTGGTGTTTTATTCTTCCGGCCTCAATCATACCCGATGCTGAAATTATTATACATGGCTCGGTGCTATCATTTATTTTTTTTGAGTCGGCCACATCAGTTATGTAATGCAGGTTTTTAAAACCGAACGGGTCTGGATCCGCTTTCATGTATGTTAATATTTCCGGGTTATAAAACTCAGCATGGTTGCGCATAATGTTGGTTGCATTTACGGCCAGTGGGCTGTCAACATAAACATTTATCGGTGGTAGTTTGCCCTCAGTTTTAAACCTATCGAGGGTGTAAACTATTTCTTGTGTACGGCCAAGGCTAAATGCCGGAATAATAAGCTTGCCCTTTTTTTCAACGCATGTTTTTAAAACTACATCCAATAATTTTTGCCGGGCATGTGTACTTCCGTCATGCAACCGGTTGCCATAGGTTGATTCGCAAATTATATAATCAGCCTGACGGAAGTTTTGAGGTGCTTTTAAAATTAAATCGTTGTAGCGGCCTATATCGCCCGTAAAAGTTATGCTTACTGTTTTGCCACCAGAGTTTTTTAAGTCAAGATGCACTGCCACGCTACCTAATATGTGACCCGAATCGGTAAAATGCACAGTAACCTCGTCATCAATTTTAAATACCTTGCCTACAGGCAACTCGTGCATAAGCGCTATTGCATCGGCTACATTTTTTTCTGAATACAAGGGTAGCAATTTGGAAAGCCCGGCCTTTGTCCTGCGTTTGTTTAAAAATTTAGTGTCACTATCCTGTATATGTGCGCTATCAAGCAACATGATGTTGCATAATTCTTTGGTGGCCGAAGTGCAAACTATTTTTCCTTTAAATCCTTGCTTTACCAAGTTTGGAATGTTTCCTGAATGGTCAATGTGGGCATGAGATAAAATAAGAAAATCAATTTCGGAAGGAATAAAATTAAAATTACGGTTCATTGCATCTGTATCTTTTCCACGTCCCTGAAAAAAACCGCAGTCCAATAAAATTTTTTTTCCTGAATGGGTAGTTATAAGATGCTTGCTGCCGGTAACAGTTTGCGCTGCACCGTGAAACTGAATATTCATATCAAATGGTTTTAGTTTTAAACTTCGGTTTTAAATTACCTGACTTATGGTTTCCTGCTTTTAAATAATATTTGCAAACATGATTAATTCCACATGTACTGCACTTAGGGTTTCGTGCTACACATACATAGCGCCCGTGTAAAATTAACCAGTGATGTGCTTTAGAAATAATTTCTTCGGGTAAATATTTTACCAATTGCTTTTCTGCTGCAAGTGGAGTTTTTGCATTGGTGGTTAATCCAATTCGTGCCGACACACGAAAAACATGCGTATCAACTGCCATGGCTGCTTTATTGTAAACAACAGATGCTATGACATTGGCTGTTTTCCGGCCAACACCAGGAAGTGTTTGCAATGCCACAACATCAGATGGAACCTTACCTTTAAATTGAGCAACAAGTTTTTGTGCCATACCAACTAAATGTTTGGCTTTATTGTTAGGATAGCTAATGCTATTGATATAAGTAAATACCTCTTCAGCAGATGCGGCTGCCAGCACATTTTCATTTGGAAAAGCTTTAAAAAAAGCAGGGGTTACACTATTTACACGTTTGTCAGTACACTGAGCCGATAAAATTACAGCAACCAAAAGCTGGTATGGATTAGCATACTGCAATTCCGTTTCGGCCACAGGCATGTGGGTTAAAAAATAGTCTATTACTTTCCCGAAACGTTCCTTTTTCGTCACACGATTTTTTTTAATGCAACGAAAGTAGAATTAAAAAAGAAAAAAAGAGAAGCCCCAGATTCGCAGATTGATTTTTCAACTTCTCAATCTGAGAATCTGTGGCTACATTTTCCTAACCTAAGGCGGTTTGCTTTGAATAATTAAGAATATTGGAAATTGTTTTTGAAGACGGACTTATCATGTGATAATCTATGTAGTCCATCGTGTTTACTATTTCATTGTATTGTTCTTCTGTTTCGGCATTACAATCAATGTCGTGTTGTGTTAAAACCGAATCTGCCATTTCGGTTTCGTTAAAATAGTAAAGTATTAAATTGTTTAGTGTAAAGTTTGTGTGCATAGGCGCATTAATGTGATTATTTATACCCTTAAACGCAAACCCTTTACACTTATTGTGTGTAACAAAAAATATTTTTTAAGTCCTCATGACAAGTTTCCTTTTTTCCATCAACTTACGCAAACTTATAAGTGCATACCGCATGCGGCCAAGTGATGTGTTTAGGCAAACTCCTGTTGCATCGGCCACTTCTTTAAAACTCATATCACCAAAATGCCTTAGGATAATTACCTCACGTTGTTCATACGGCAACTCATCAATTAACTTATGTAGGATAGTATAGGTTTGCTCCCGCATCATTTTGTCCTGCATGTTTTCATCCGTAAGCCGCAGCGAACCAATAACGCTATAATCTTCTTTATCGCGTACCATGCGCATGCGCTGGCTTTTTCTAAAATAATCAACCACTAAGTTATGCGCAATGCGTTGTACCCATGGTAAAAACTTACCCTCATCGTTATACTTTCCGCTTCGCAGCGTATTTATAACCTTAATAAAAGTATCCTGAAAAAGGTCTTCGGCCAATTCACGATCTTTTACAAGAAAGTATATCGAGGTAAATACCTTTTCCTTGTGTCTTGTTATTAAAACTTCTAAATGGTGTTCGTTACCTTTTAGGTACGAGTTGATCAGTTGCTGATCAGTCAGAACAGGTTGTTGCATAATAACTCCGTTTTAAATGATGCTTAGAGAAAGTAGAGTTCTATGCTATTTGTCCTCCTGTTTTTTTAGTTTAAAAATTGTATTTAGTGATTAATAACGCACTTGTTTTATTATTATTGTGTGCGTTTCAAAATATTTTTTTCAAATGTACACTGAACTGCTCAAATATCAAACCATTATTTTGTTTTCTACGAACCAAATACATAATAGTTCATATTAATTTCACAGGTGGGCTTATATAGGGATGATTGAATGAAAGAATTTTTTAAATGAATAAAACCAGTAACGAAAAGTAAGCAAGCGTTTGACTATGAACGAAGAAGTATTTAGTGTATTTCCTGAACTGGCATCAGAAAGGCTGTTTTATAAAAACTTTGCAGATGCCAGTCCACAAAAAATATTTGAAATAAGAAGCAACAAACTGGTGAATAAATACCTCGACCGCGAACCCGAACACAACCTTGACCAGGTATTATCTCACATAAACAGGGTACAGCAATCTTTTTCTGATAAAACCGGAATAAACTGGGTACTGTTTGAAAAAAAATCTTCTCAATTGGCAGGTTATATAGGCCTTTGGCGATTTATAAAAGAACACAACAGAGCAGAAATTGGCTATGTACTTCATCCTGATTTTTGGGGACAAGGATTAATGCATGAGGCTATAAATACGATTACCCGTTTTGCTTTTTCTGAGTTGCAATTTCATAGCATCGAAGCAAATGTTAATCCAGGTAATTTTCAATCAATAAAACTTCTTGAAAAATGTTGCTTTAAAAAAGAGGCTTATTTCAGAGAAAATTTTTATTTCAAGGGCAACTACCTCGACTCAGTTATTTACAGTTTGCTTGAAAAAGACCTTAATAACTAATTCGGTTTCTGCTTTGTAACTTAAGGCCCTAAAGCCTACTTTTGCGCGCTCTTTTTAAAAATGCAAAACCACGATAAAATAGTAGTAGGTGCCGGCTTGGCCGGAATGAGTTTCGCGTATCATTACGATAAGAATATACCGGTATTTGAAACCCTTGATACCGTTGGCGGCCTTGTGCGCACTATCGAATTCAACGGTTGCCGTTTTGACTTAGCCCCTCATCTTCTTCATCTCAAAAATCCTTATGTACGTGAGTTAGTTTTTGATGTACTCGGATTAAAGGTTGATGCCCATCAGCGCAAGGCAAGTATTTATTATGATGACGTAATTATTCCGTATCCGTTTGAGCTAAATCTTTTAAACCTTAGTGAGCAAACAAAAAAAGATTGCATTGATGGTTTGAATGAAGTAAAGCATTGGAGCAAAGAAGAAGAAAATGATTTGAGAAAAGGTTCGTACAAAGATTATGTGTTGCGTGCTTTCGGTAGTGGCATTGCCAATCATTACCTGCTTCCTTATAACCGAAAAATTTGGGATACCGATCCTGCTGATATGACTTGTGAATTTATGGGTCATTTAATTACAGCTGATAAAGATCAGATTATTAAAAATGCTTCAGAACCCAACACCGATAAGTTTGGGTACAATACTGAGTTTTATTATCCCAACATAAAAGGCATTCAGGATTTAAGTGATGTTTTTGCAAACAAGCTTTCCAACATTAAACTTAACACCACGGTAACAAAGTTTGACACTAAAAATAAAATTATTCATTTATCAGATGGCGAAACGGTTAAGTACAATCAAATGATTTCAACCGTACCACTAAAGCTACTCATAGAAAACAGCGATCGTGATGATTTAAAATCTCTTGCCAGCGAATTAGTTTATACTTCAGTTTATACAGTGAACATTGTAATAAACGGAACAGTACCCGATACGCACTGGATGTATTTTCCCGATCCCGACTTGAGTTTTTACCGCATCAGCTTTCCAAAAAATTATTTTAAGAAAAGTACACCCAATAACGAGCAGATAATTGCTGTGGAAGTTGGAAGCCGTAATCACAGCCTTAGCATTGAAGAAATTGAAAAACGTGTGGTGGAAGAAATTAAAGCAATGCCAATTTTCGACATCAAAGAAATTGTTTTTGTAAAGAGTATAAAAATACCTGTTGCATATTGCATTTACGAGCACAAGCGCCCACCTATAGTAAAACAGCTGATGGAAGAACTTGCACAAAGCGGCATACACCAGATTGGACGTTACGGACGTTGGGAATATAATGCGATGCAAGATGCAATCATTGACGGAAAAAATTTAGCAGACAAATTAAAGTTAGTACATGCGTAATAATATTAGTATAGTAATTCCTATTTATAACGAAGAAGAAATTTTGGTTACGCGTGTGCGCGAATTAAATGCCCGTTTGGAGGATTTATTTAAGGATTTCGAAATTATTTTAACTGAAAACGGAAGCGTTGATAACACAAAAAAAATTGCACGCGAATTAGAAAAAGAGATGCCACGTGTAAAAGCAATAATTGATGATGGGCCTGGTGATTATGGCCAGGCATTGGTTAACGGTACCAACGCAGCTAAGTTTGATGACATTACAATTTTTGAATTAGATTATATGGACTACGGCTTTCTTGAAAATTCAAACAAGATGCTTGGCGAGTATGATTTGATAATTGGCTCCAAAGTAATTGCTAAGGGAATGGACCAGCGTCCGTTCAAGCGTAAGGTCTTTACAATGCTTTACAATACACTTCTTCGCACAACGTTTCGTGTGCCGCTTAGCGAAACGCATGGATTAAAAACTTTTAAGAAAGGTAAACTAAATCATATCACCAATGGCTGCGTTACACGCAATGCTGTTTGGCCAAGTGAGTTTTGCATACGTGCCTGCCGCGATAAAAATTTAAAAGTTACCGAAATACCTGTAACTATTCCTCTGCGCGAAATAAGAACTACCCGCATCAAAGCCATGAAGCGATTGAAAAAAACCGTAGATGACATTTTACTTCTGCGCAAATCCATCAATGGCTAAAACTAAATGCTGAAGAAGATTAACGTTAGTAAATTATTTTTTGCAATTGTTGTTATTGCTTTTGTAGCCAAACTCATTGCAGGATTTAACGTGCGCAATACATTTATGAATCGAGGCAATAGCCACACTCCTATGAATGCGCTTGCGTTTAATCTTATTGGCAGTAACGAGTTTAGTATAACAAGCGGTACTCCCTCAATTGACTATGAACCTTTGTACCCTTGGTTAATGAGCATAGGCTATCGCATATCAGGTTCAAATTGGTTGGGTGTAACGGTATTGCAGGCTGTGCTGCATGCACTCACTTCATTAATGCTTTTTTTAAGTGCGCGAACATTGTGGAATGAACTGGCAGGTTTTTTTGCAGGACTGTTTCATGTAATGTATCCTTATTTATTTCTTTACACCATTTCAATTTACGACACCACCTTGTTTGTGTTTCTAGTAGTAGCTGTTTTTTATTTGCTTACGCAAAAAAATTTAACCACAAAACATTTGTTACTGGGAGGAATAGCATTAGGCTTAGGTTTTCTCACACGAGGCACTATGATTGTTTTTATTCCGGCATTGCTATGGTACGTGTTTTATAATGTGATGAAAGAAAAAAATGTGCGGACAGCAATTATTGGCTGTGGAATTGTGATTACCGCAACAGCACTAACAATGGCACCATGGCTGATTAGAAATAAAAACCTCACGGGTAGATTAATGATTTCAACGCACGGGCCGTTTGGTTTATGGCAGGGAAACAATGATTTTACAAAAGAATATTTATCAAACAATATTTCACTTGACGAAATTTACAAGCGTGTTCCTCCTCCAGATATTTATGCGAAGTATCCAAATAAAGAACGCGCACCGATAGAAGCTATTGCAGTTGCTGACGCGTATAAAATTGAAGCAAGCACCTGGATAAAAAACCATCCATCAGAATTTATTGAGCTTGCATTTATTAAAGCACAAAAGTTATGGACATGGAATCGCAACCCAGCAAGCAAACCCAAATTTGGAACCAACGAAGACAGAGACACAGCTAACATAATTTCGTATTTGCCTTTGTTACTATTAAGTATTGCCGGAATATTTTTTGTCTGGAAAAAAAATATTCCACTTGCATTATTATTTATTGGCACTGCAATTTGTTACACAGGAGCACACATGATAGCAATGGGATTTACAAGAGCAAGATTGCCACTTGACCCATTACTTATGATACTTGCCGGAATTGCATTGGATAAAATAGTTAGCAGAATGCAATTGTCAGTTGGCAAAAAAAGTTAGCAGTTGTCAGTAGGCAGAATGAAATTAAAAACAAAACCCAGATTCGTAAACTCGTAAAAATTCGTTATTCGTACCCTTGGATACTAAAAAAAAATACAAAGTAATTTTTCACGGCAACCTGCCTCCACCTTACATTGGACCAAACGTTGCCACTGAAATTATTGTCAACTCAAAGCTAAAAGATGAGTTTGAATTAATTCATCACGACCTTACCGACCCGCGTGACATTGGAACACTGGGCAAGTTGGATTTTATGAACTTTTATTTGGCATTTAAACATTATGCACAATTATTTTTTATGTGCATTAAACATAAGCCAGATTTAGTTTACGTTCCTGCAGGGCAAACTACCGTTGGCTACGGACGTGATGCCGGATTTATTTTAATTGCAAAACTCTTTGGTATAAAAGTACTCACACATTTGCGTGGTGGTTATTTTAAAAACTGGTATAACGAAAGTGGTAAGCTCACAAAAGCATTTGTGCGTTTTGTTCATAAGAAAGTGGACGGGCAAATTGTGTTAGGAAATAATTTAAGACCACTGTTTAACTGGCTAATTCCAGATTCAAAAATTTATGTAATACCAAACGGTGGAACTTTTAAAGTAAAGCATGATGTTCGTAATCATGAAAAAGTAACAGTGCTGTTTTTGGGTAACTATATAAAAACAAAAGGAGTGCTTGAAGTGCTTTATGCTTCAGAAGAAGTTTGTAAAAAATTTCCAAATGTGCAATTTGCTTTTGCAGGCGAGTGGCGCGATGAAGAAACAAAAACTGCATTTAATGATTTTGTTTCTAAGCACCCTGAACTACCAATCATAAATCATGGTACTGTTAAAGGCGAACAAAAATTCAATATTCTTAATGATGCAGATATATTTGTGTTCCCAAGTTATTACCGTAATGAAGGCCATCCGTGGGTAATTGTAGAAGCAATGGCTGCTGGTCTGCCTGTAATTTCTACCGACCATGCAGCCATCAGCGAATCGGTTATTGAAGGTGTAAACGGGTATTTGGTAGAAAAGAAAAGTGTGGAACAAGTTGCAGACAGAATTATGAAACTTGCTGCTGATAAAAACCTTCGTGATAAAATGGGTTCGGAAAGTCGAAGGTTATATCTGGAAAATTTAACAGAAGAAAAAATGGTGGAAAGAATGGGAAAGGTTTGGAGAAGTGTTATTGAGAACAATGTTTAATAGTTTAATAGTTCAAGTGTTCAAAAGTTTATGCATCACTAACATTTGTTTTAATAACCCTTAAACTATTGAACACTTGAACTCTTAAAACTTTAAATTTAAAAATGAAAAATATACTCGTAACAGGCGGAGCAGGATTTATAGGCAGCAGTTTTGTTGACTTGCTTTTGAGCGAAAATAATTTTGCTGTTACTGTAATTGACAGCTTTGATAATTTTTATGATGAGAAAGTTAAACGCGAAAACATTGCTTCTGCATCAGCAAATAAAAATTTTACGTTATGCAAAGGTGATATACGCGACAAAAGTTTTCTTGACAACGTATTTGAAAAAAAGTTTGATGTAATTGTTCACCTGGCTGCACGTGCAGGCGTGCGCCCAAGCATTGAACAGCCTTTGCTTTACGAAGAAGTAAACATCAAAGGTACTATGAACCTTTTGGAAATTGCCAAAGAAAAAAATATCAAACAATTTGTTTTTGCATCGAGTAGCAGCGTGTATGGAGTAAACCCACGCACACCATGGAGTGAAGATGATTATGTTTTAAATCCAATTAGTCCCTATGCAGGAACAAAAGTTTCGTGTGAGTTAATTGGACATACCTATTCTTATTTGTACAACATCAGATTTATCGCGCTGCGTTTTTTTACTGTGTTTGGTCCACGGCAGCGACCTGATTTGGCAATACATAAATTTTATAAACTTATTTCGCAAGGTAAATCCATTCCATTTTTTGGTGATGGAGAAACAAGCCGTGACTACACATTTGTTGGAGATATTATAAAAGGAATTCGCGCTGCTGTTGATTATGATAAAACACTGTTTGAAGTAATCAATCTGGGCAACAACCGGACTGTGAAGTTGCATGAGTTAATTACTGCAATTGAAAACACAGTTGGTAAAAAGGCAATTTTAGAGAAACTACCGATGCAGGCAGGTGATGTTCCGCACACGTATGCCAACATCAGTAAAGCACAAAAATTATTAGGCTACAATCCAGAAACCAATTTGGAAAAAGGATTGGAGGAATTTAAAAAATGGTTTAGCCCCCTAACCCCCAAAGGGGGAATTTTGGGAGTGTAAAGTTTGAAATTATAAATGCTATTTTTTAATTCGTGGCGCATAAATCGTAAATCCAAAATCGTAGATCATACATTCTTATTCGTACATTCGTAATTATTCGTATTCGTTAATATATCATGGAGCAGCTCGCACAAAATTTAAAAGACGGAAAAATGCAAATCCTTGAAGTGCCGTTTCCGGCATTGTCAGGTGGTATGGTATTGGTCCGCAATCATTATTCATTGATAAGCGCAGGCACTGAGGGAAAAACTGTGAAGGATGCACGCCTTGGTTACATTGGCAAAGCACGCGCCCGCAAAGAAGAAGTAAAAAAAGTAATTGAAACCGCTAAAACATTTGGTGTGATGAAAACATACCAAATGGTGATGAATAAATTGGATGCACCTTCATCTCTTGGGTATAGCACAGCAGGAGAAGTAATTGCTGTTGCTGATGATATAATTGATTTTAGAGTGGGTGATAAAGTTGCCTGCGGAGGAAATTCTTCTGTTCATGCCGAGGTTATTGCCGTGCCTTCAAACTTATGTGTAAAGCTGGCTGACAATGTTGACACAAAACACGCCTGCTTTACTACTCTGGGTGCAATTGCTTTACAAGGAATTCGCCAGGCTGATTTGCGGTTGGGAGAAAATTGTGTGGTGATTGGATTGGGCTTGGTTGGACAACTCACTGTGCAAATGCTGAAGGCAAGTGGTGTAAAAACAATTGGCGTTGATATTGACCCGCGCATGGTGGAACTTGCAAAAGAAAGCGGAGCTGATTTATCTTTAGCACGCAACCGTGAAGATTTAGAACAAGCCATTGCAGAATTTACGGATGGCTACGGAACGGATGCTGTAATTATAACTGCCGGAACAGAATCCCTTGACCCGATTGATTTAGCAGGAGTTATTTCACGCAAAAAAGGAAAAGTAATTATTGTGGGTGCTGTTCCAACAGGATTCAAACGCCTTCATTACTTTAAAAAGGAACTGGATTTGCGCATGTCATGCAGTTACGGACCTGGTCGTTACGATATGGAGTATGAAGAAAAAGGATTAGATTATCCTTACGCGTATGTCCGTTGGACAGAAAACCGCAACATGCAGGCATTTGTTGATTTAATTAAAACCAATCAAATTAATCTGGAGAAATTAATCACGCACGTTTTTGGTCTGAAAGATGCGATGAAAGCGTACGACATTATAATGAATAAAACTGAGCCTTTTGTTGGAATGGTTTTAAAATATGATTTGGAAAAAGAATTAAAAAAGACTGTTGCTACTGGAAATAAAAAATACAATGCTGCCGATGTAAACATTGGAATGATTGGAGCAGGCTCTTTCGGACAAAATTTTTTAATTCCTGCCATGAAAGGTAGTGGAAATTTTGTGGGGGTAGTTACAGCACGTCCGAACAGTGCACGCAACATTGCCGATAAAAACGGCTTCAACTTTGCATCGGGAAATGCGCAGGACATTTTTACCAATAATGACATCAACACTGTTTTTATTGCTACACAACATAACACACATGCCGAGTATGTGCTTGAAAGTTTAAAGAACAAGAAAAATGTTTTTGTAGAAAAGCCGCTTTGCATGACAGAAGCTGAGTTAGAAACTATAGCTGCCGAATATGTAAAAGCAAACACGCATCTGATGGTTGGTTTTAACCGCAGATTTTCTCCGTTTGTTCAGCAAATAAAAAAATCATTTAGCGATGCTGCGCCAAAATCAATACTATATAGAATTAATGCAGGTGCTATTCCGCGTGAAAGTTGGGTACAGGACATGGCAGTAGGTGGTGGAAGAATTATTGGTGAGGCTTGTCACTTTATTGATTTGGCAATGTACATTGCAGGCTCAACCATCAAGGGAGTTAGTGCAGTTGCATTAAACGATGCTACAAAACTGAACGACACGTTAACAATAAATCTGCATTTTGAAAACGGAAGCATTGCCAACATTTGTTATTTTGCTAACGGAAGTAAAATGGTAAGTAAAGAACATCTTGAAGTTTACAGTAATGGCATGGTGGCTGTAATAAATGATTACAAGGAGATGAGCATTTTTGGAAAGAGCGAAAAGAAATTTACCTCGGCACAAGACAAAGGCCACACGCAAGAAGTAAAAGATTTTTGTGCTGCCATTAAAAACGGCAAGCCCACACCAATTGCGTTTAATGAAATTTATACTTCGATGCTGGCTACTTTTAAAGTGCTTGAAAGCATTGCGCAGAATGGGAAGCAAATTGACATTTAAATTTGGAAACGGCAGAAAGTAAAATTTTAGCTGCAACACAAAAGCTTCAATCATACATTGAAGCAGAAAACTATCATGGGTACGACCCATATGATGCATTGCTCTCTCCCCTTTTTAAATTGCCTTTTTTTAAAACCAACAAATTAGTAAGGTATGTGGCACAACAGGCTGTAAAACGTTTGCCGTTTAATGTTCGTCCTTTATTGTTTATTCCAAAAGGATATAATCCTGTTACAGTTGGCTTGTGCATCCAGGCATATTCAAATTTGCTTGAGATAAATCCAGATGATGAATCGCTGAAAAAGAAAATTAATTTTTTAATTGATGAGCAGGAGAAATTAATTTCGAAAGGATTTAGTGGTGCATGCTGGGGTTATGATTTTGACTGGGAAGCTCGCTTTTCTAAGATAGACGCATACCAGCCCACCATTGTTGCAACCGGTTTTATTACCAATGCGCTTTTTAAAGCATATCAAATTACCGGAAACAAAAAAGCGTTTGACATGTGTGAAAGCGCCTGCAATTTTATTTTAAACGACATACATAAAACATACGATGACAAAGGAAATTTTTGTTATGCGTATTCTCCGTTCGACAAGCAGGTGATTTTTAATGCAGGCATGAAGGGGGTGCGTACACTGGCACAAGTTTATTCTGTTACTAAAGATGAAAAACTGCGCGAGGCTGCTGCAAGTGTAACAGCTTTTGTGATGAATTATCAGCAACCTAACGGCTCATGGGTGTATTCTACAAACAAGGGAGGAGGTTGGGTTGACAACTACCACACTGGTTATATTATTGACTGTTTGGATGACTACATGAAATATACCGGAGACAATCAATACACTTCTCACTTAAAAAAAGGAATGGATTATTATGTGGCCAATTTTTTTGAAGACAACCGTATTCCTAAATTTTATGACAAAAGAACTTTTCCAATTGATTGCACTGGTGCTGCTCAATCATTGCTTACGCTTTGCCGCTTTAACGAAATTAAATTGGCAACTAACGTTGGTGAGTGGATGGTTGACAACATGCAGCACCCAAAAGGATATTTTTATTTGCAGATGCATAAGTACTACACGCAAAAAGTTTCGTGTATGCGATGGAGCAATGCGTGGATGTTTGTGGGGTTAACGGAATTATTGAAGTATCAAAAAAAATAATTGAGCAGACGGTTGGTTTATACCGGAATTATTTGCCGAAGCTAAAATACTTTATCTCTATCCTATTGTTTATCTGGTGATCTTCTTCAAGACATAAAATACCATTGTGGCATTCGTTTAAAAGTTTTGTTTCGCCATAACCTACTGCAAGTACTCGCTCACGGGCTATGCCTTTAGCATACAAATATTCGGCAGCAGCATCGGCACGGTGCTGCGATAAAATTAAATTGTCTTTATCATTGCCACGCGAATCCGTATGACTGCTTAATTCAATTCGGTAATACGGATTGTTTTGAAGTATGGAAAACAACTTATCCAATTCTACTGCAGCAGCGGGTTTAATTGAGTATTCGCCTTTTAAAAAAGAAATTCCTCTCCAGGCAATGGGTTTGTTTAACACCACTTTTTCAAGAGAAATATTTTCTACAAAGTCGGTTGACTTTCTAACAGTTCCGGTCGAAAATTTTAAGGATGTACCAAAGTAACCTTTTTCACTTATTGAAAGAAGGTAAGTAACGTTGCTTTTAACAGGCAAATAATAAACTCCGTTTTCGTTAGTGGAAATGATCGTATCATTGCCTCCGCTGTTAACAGCAATCCTTACGTCTTTTATTTCTTTTCCTGTAGTTTTTTCTGTAATCACCCCCAGCAAACTTAGTACGGGTTCATTTCTTGAAAAAGAAAATATTTTATCTGTACCACCGGTTCGGCTACTGCTAAAATATCCTGACAATTCATTGTCATCACACACAAATCCAAAATCATCTTTAGGAGAATTTACAGGGTATCCAATATTTTCAGGAACACTCCATTCACCGCTTGCTTTTGAGCTTCTGTAAATATCAAGTCCTCCTAATCCAATATTTCCATTTGACGAAAAGTATAAAACAGAATCGTTTGCCAAAAACGGAAACATCTCATTGCCTGTTGTATTAATATTTTTACCAAGGTTAACGGGCTGTGTCCAGGTGCCGCCTACATTCTCAGTTCGGTAAATATCGGTTCCGCCATATCCCCACGGCATGTCGGCCACAAAATACATGATATTGCCTTTTTCGTTTAGTGCCGGATGCCCCACACTATAGTCTGGACTATTAAATTGCATTTCACCCTCAACATTCCAAATCCCCTCATTAAAATTTGCCTTATATATTTTCAAAACGTTTACATCTTTTTGGTTGGTTACTATTTTTTTTCCTTCGTTATCGTTACGGGTTATATAGGCTGCTGCAAAATTTTTGGTAAACACGCATGGTCCTTCGTTAAACATACTGTTAATGTTACCGCGCAATACTTCCGGTTCAAGCCAGTTTCCGCTCTCTGTTTTTTTTGCATAAAAAAGATTGTAATCATCAACGGTTGAATTACTTTTTAATGCTCGCTCATCAGGATTTCGGTTACTTACATACACAATTCCTGATTTATAGATTGCAGGGCTGTAATTGCTTTCTAGCGGCCGGTTAAATTTCAAAAGCGAAACTGAATATAGTGCTGAATCCTTGTATAATGATTGTATGGAATCGCACGAAGCTAACTTTCTGGCAGCACGTTCATCATTACGGTTGGTACTTAAATATTTTTCAAAATACTTTTTTGCCTCAATGTATTTTCCATTTTGCATCAGTGCTTCAGCATAATAATACACAAACTGGGGATTTATGGACAAATTAACCAACCGGGAATACAACTGTTCGCTGCGTGAATAATTATTTACGTTTCGGTAACAGTCGGCAAGCTTTATCATTACATCATCGCTGTACTTTTTACGCATCACCAATTCGTAATAAGGTATAGCGTTTTGATATTGAAGCTGATCGTAATACGTATCGGCTGTGCGCAACTTTACCGATACGCAGGATGAGAATAGAATTGAAACAAATAAAATCTTAAAAACTTTTTTGAGCTGCATTTTAAAAATAGCGCGGTGTTTTAAGTTTAGGAACCTGGTAGCCAAAATCGTAACCAATCATAATTTCGTGCGACCCAGCGGAGTAGTTTCGCAATTCTGTAAGTGTTAGATCGAATGAATACCCCATTCTTAGTTTTTTTGTCAATTGATATTCGGCCAATACAACCACTGCATCGCCACTGCGGTAAGATGCCCCTATCCAGATAATATTATTGAGCAATATGTTTGTATTAATATCGTACTGTAATGGTGCTCCGTAAACATATTTTATTAAAACAGATGGCTTTATTTTAAATTGATCGTTAACAATGAGCATACAACCTGAGGTAAGAAAATAATGACGCACGATGTGGTGCACATTATTTATTTCGAGACTTAATGAGCGATTGGGATCGTAACTAATCATTTCAGGAATAGAAAATCCGGCATAAAATTTTTCGCGATAATAATATGCACCAAATCCAAAGTTTGGCAACACATTACTTACGGTGTTTAATGAATATACCGGATCGTTGGGCTGATACACTTTTAAGTCAGACAAGGTTGATTTCATGTACGAAAAACCACCTTGCAAACCCAATGCAAATTTCGATTCGCCAAAATCCATATGATAGGCGTACATACCCATCAAGTCTGTTCGATTGGTAATACCTGCATGATCATTACTCACATACAATCCCAATCCAACTTTTTTATTCTCAAGCAGGCCGTGAATGCTTGCTGTTTGTGTCGATGGAGAACCTTCGTAACCCGCCCATTGCTTGCGAACCATCATAGTGGCGCTGGTAAAAGGTTTGCTGCCAGCATAGGCAGGATTTAACACCAATCCATTAAACATGTACTGGCTATGCACAGGTGTTTGCTGCGATGCAGCATCATAACCAAAGCACACACAGATAAGAAACAGAACTATTTTTTTCACGCGTATCATCTTCTTAAATCAACATATCCTTTTAAAACCGCATTACGGGTTGGAGCTTTAAATATCACATAGTACGTTCCGTCAGGAAGTTTTTGCCCATTGGTAGTTTTTCCATCCCACTCATTATTATAGTTTGTTTTTTCGTAAACCAACACGCCCCACCTGTTGTAAATGGTTAGCTTATTGCTTTCAACATCCAAACCTCTTACTACAAAATAATCATTAATGCCGTCTCCATTAGGAGTAATACCTGTAGGCATATCCAAATCTTCGAAACATTCGCTCTCGGGCAATAAATTTATCTGCACCGTATCGGCATCAATGCAATTTCCATTTTCAACTGTCCACACAAACACATTAGGACCTAATGATAGATTTGAGGCTGTAGCATTGGCATCGTTGGTACTTACTATTGTCGCATTGCCTGAAATGATACTCCAAACACCATAACCAAACTGAGGCGGAATAGCTGATAAAACCAAATTCTTTTTACAAATGCTTAAGTCAATACCTGCATCTGATTGTATGGATTCGTTACGTGTTATTACTATCAGGGATGAATCTGCACATCCGTTATCGCCAACTATCCAATACAAAATATTTGTTCCCACACCAAGATTGGTAATAAGTGCGTTTGCCGAGTCGGGGTTTATTAAAACTCCACCACCGGTTGACACTAGCCAGTGACCTGTTCCGAATAATGGAACAACAGCATTTAACTGTAACGTATCAAGCCCGCAAACTGTAATGTTATCACCACCATTTGCTTCAAGTTGTGGAGGTTCGGTAAGCGTAAAACTAGTATCCCGATAACAGCCTATTGAATCTGTTATGGTAACACCTACCAACCCTGCGGCAAGGTTTTGAATATTTTGCGTAGTAGCACTTGTTGACCACAGATACTGGTATGTGCCATTTGAATATGGAACACCGCCACTCACAAACAAATCTACCATGCCATCATTACTTTCGTGACAACTTAAATTATAAATGCCATTAAGCTGGTGAACAAATGCAGATAAAATAATAGGAGGAGGTTCGGTAAGAACTACTGTGCGCACGGCCTGGCAGTTGTTGCCGTCAATTGCGGTTAAAATATACGTGCCTCCTGCTAATCCTGTAATGTTAAAGGATGTTACAGAGTTACCATTAACATAAAGCGAAATAGTACCTGAACCACCTGTTGTTCCACCGATAATAAATCCATCTGTAGCATTGTAGCAACTTACGTTAGCCGAATCGGTAATGATAATATCAGGACCAGTAATATTGCTTACGGCAACTACCACCGAATCTTTGCATCCTTTGCTATCGGTAACAACAAGGTTGTATGCTCCGGCAAACAAGTTTACAATGGTATCATTTGCACTTCCAGTGCTCCATTGGTAAACATAGCCGGGGGTTCCTCCTGTTACACTGGTTACAAAAGCAGAGCCATTGCTGTTTCCACATGTAGCATCTGTTACCCCTGTTACAATAGCAAATGGCAGCGGCTGAGAAACAGAAACCTGCAAGCTTGCATTGCAATTGGCTCCATCCTGTACAAACAAAACATAGTTTCCTGCGGGCAATGAATCGGCATCCTCTGTTGTTTGCAATGGAATGGTGTTTTGCCAAGTGAAAGTATACGGCAAGGTACCCCCTGAAATATTTACATTAACTGCACCATCCATACCACCTGGGCATGTTATATCAATAATATTTACTAATGATACTACAGGCGCAGCAGGGTTAATTATTGTAACAGTAAAAAGTTTTGTACAGCCTACGCCATCGGTAACCGTGTCGGTATAAATTCCTGCAAAAAGCCCTGTAAGCAAAGAGGTGGTTCCGCCATTTGACCAATGATGAGTATAAGGAAGCACTCCTCCTGATGGGGTAACAATTGCAACACCGTTTGCTGTTCCGCACGAAGCAGGTACAAGTGAAATACTTGCAGTTATAGAATCGTTTTGAGTTATTACGGTATCAATAATGGAAGTACATTGATTGTTATCGGTAACCGTAAGTGTATATGCACCCGCAGGAATATTAGTAATGCTTTGCGTATTTGCCGAATTACTCCAAATAAACTGGTAGGGAGTTGCCCCTCCACTTATTGAGGTAATGATTGCTGCTGACGAATCTCCGTAGCAATTAACATTTATAACCGAAGAAACCGAAACAAGAGGGGCGCCAAAATTACTTACGTTGGCCACTGTTGTTGTTGTACATCCGTTTCCATCAGCCACGGTAACAGTATAACTGCCTGCCTGCAGGCCTGTGGCTGTTTGATTCACCTGGCCATTATTCCAAAGATAAGTATAAGTTCCTGTTCCTCCTGAAACAATAACCGTAGCTGTTCCGGTGCTGTCAATACATGCACTTTGGGTTGATGTGGTGGTAGTGCTTATCGAATCGTTTTGAAGTACCGTTAATCCAGGAAAGGTAATTGAACAGCCCGTTGAATCAGTAATTGTAAGCGAGTATGTTCCTGCTGCTGCGCTGTCAAGGTCTTCGTCAGTAGAACCATTGCTCCACAAAAAT
The DNA here is from genome assembly GCA_964432885.1 of uncultured Flavobacteriaceae bacterium. Classification (GTDB taxonomy): domain Bacteria; phylum Bacteroidota; class Bacteroidia; order AKYH767-A; family OLB10; genus CAYSPG01. Next base: position 166,090 of record CAYSPG010000003.1, on the reverse strand, counting down.
GTTAAAGGGCCATAGCCTCCGGTTGGGGTAATTTGAATTTCTCCGTCAGCCAAGCCATAACAGGAAACGGTAATGGAGGAATCGAGCAAAAAGGAAGGTGCAGGATAAAATCCGATTGTTACCGTATCTGATTTAACACAACCGTTTGCATCGGTTACATAAACTGTATCTAAACCGGGTGGTAAATTTAAGGCTGCGCTATCTAAAGAGCCGGAACTCCATGAATAGCTGTAAGCAGGTGTACCTCCTGAAGCTACGGCAGTAGCGGAACCGTTATTGTTATTACAAAATGCCGGTGTGGTTGATATTGAAATTAAAATATCCTGTGGTTGATTAACAACTATATTAGGTATTGAATCAATGCAGCCATTATCATCAGTAACAGTTACTGTATAAACTCCTGCAGGAATGTTTACGTTATTTACTGAAGTAACACCAGCAGGAGCACTCCATGTATAATGATAAGGCCCGATACCACCGTTTAATGATGTATAAATAGCTCCTGACGAATCACCAAAACACTTAACATCAATAATTGAATCGGTTAAAACAGGACCTCCTAACGGAAGTACAAAAGCAGTATCTATTTTTTGACAAAGGTTAGAATCGGTAATGGTAACAAAATAACTTCCCGGTGGCAAACTATCAATGGTGGCAGTGTTTCCACTAACAGGCGACCAACTGAATGAAAGTGTTCCTGTACCTCCACTTGCAATTACAGTTGCTGTACCATTGCTTAGATTACATGCCGAAGGGGTTGATGTTGTTGACGATATGATTGCAGGACTTTGATTAATTAAAAATGTTTGAGATGATGAACAGGAATTGGTATCAGAAACGGTAACGGTGTAATTGCCTGCTGAAACACCGATCAGATTAGAAGTAATTTGGTTCCCGGGCGACCATAAATAAGAAAGTGCTCCACTACCTCCTGAAGCTGTAATGTAAATTGCGCCTGTGCTTTCTCCATTACACAAAACATTTACAACACTGTCGGTTGCTATGGAAGGACCCGTTAATGAAAGAACAGTTACAGTATCCGTTATGGTACACAAATTAAAATCGGTAACAGTAACAATATAATTTCCTCCGGGAAGTCCGCTGGTAGCACCCGAACTCCAGTTATACACATACGGGCCCACTCCCCCACTTGCTGTTGCAGTTACTGAACCATTTAATCCATTACAAGTTTCGGGTGTTGAAGAAGTAGTTAAAGACAAAGCAGTTGGTTGTGTTATTGCCTGTACCAACGTATCGGTACAATTATTTGTGTCGGTTACAACTAAGGTATAGGTGGTGGCAGACAGGTTCGAAATGTTTTGTGTAAGAAAATTTCCGGGAGTCCACAGAAATGAATAGGGCTGGGCACCACCGGTTACGATAACATCTACAGCTCCGTTATTTCCACCAAAACATGGAACATTTATCACCGTATCAATTACTACTGACGGGCCTGATGTGGACGACACAACAACACTTCCTGTTTTGGTACATAAATTATTATCGGTAATGGTAACTGTATAAGTTCCTGCTATTAGATTAGCAATTGTTGAGGTTGTAAATCCATTATTCCATAAGTAAGTATAACCCGGCACACCTCCACTTGCAGCCACAGTAACACTACCATTAGCAAGCGAACATGATGCAGGTGTTGATGACATTGTTGCAACTATTGCAAGTGGCTGATTAACGGTTACTACAATTGTATCGGTACAACCATTAAAATCGGTAACTGTACAGGTATAAGTTCCAGCCACCAATGTGTTAATGTCTTGTGTTATTTTTCCATTACTCCATACATAAGAAAAGGGGCTTGTTCCAAAATTGATTGAAAGATCAATTGCACCTGTTGAATCACCATTGCATAAAACATGTGTAAGATTATTTACCGAAAGTACAGGGCCAGAAATTATTCCTACAGTTACAGAATCAATTTTTGTACATGAATTTGAGTCGGTAACTGTAACTGTGTAGGAGCCCGCTGCAAGATTTGAAATAGTACTTGTTGTAAATCCATTGTTCCATAGGTACGAATAAGGATTGGCTCCTCCGGTAACTGCAAGAGATGCAGTTCCGTTAGTAAGCCCACATGAAGCAGGCGTTGCTGACATTGATAAAACCAAATTGCCGGGCTGTGCTACAGAAGCAGTTACTGAGTCTTTGCAATTATTGGTGTCGGTAACAACTACTTTATAACTTCCGGAAGCAACATTTAATAAATCAGGTGTAATTGATCCACCAGGTGTCCACAGATAAGTAAATGGTGCAGCCCCAGTAGCGGTTATATACACAGCGCCATTTGAAAACCCAAAACAGGTTACATTTTTCACCGAATCTAAAACAACAGTTGGGCCAGCTAATGATGTAACAACAACTGAATCAATGGTTGAACACAGATTAGCATCAGTAATTGTACAGGTATAAACTCCAGCAGTAAGATTGTTTATGGTTGATGTAGTTTGCGAATTGTTCCACAAATAAGTTATTGCTCCAGTTCCACCGGCTCCGGCAGCAGTAGCCGAACCATTAGCCAAAGCACATGATGCAGATGCAGATGCAAACGAAACCGAAACAGGTGTAGGTTGTGTAACGATAAAACTGTCAACATCCGTGCACAAATTGGCATCGGTAACAGTAAGCGTATAAACACCGGCAGCAAGAGAGTTTAAGTCCTGTGATGTAGCAGAGGTAGACCATTGGTAGGAAAATATTGGTGTTCCCTGGTTTATACTAACGTCTATTGCTCCATTATTTCCACCATTGCAACTTACATTTAAAACTGAGTTAAGTGCAATAGAAGGACTGCCAGCCTGTGTCACTACTACTGAATCGGTAGCAGTACATAAATTAGAATCGGCAACTGTACATGTATAAACTCCGGCAGAAAGTGCAAATATGGAATCATTGGTTAGTGAGTTATTCCATAAATAAGTTAAAATTCCTGTGCCACCACTTCCTGCAGAAATAGCTATTCCATTTGACAGGTTGCAAACAGCGCTTACTGATGACATGATAACTGCAACTGCTGTAGGTTGAGTAATTGAAAACGATTGAGTAGCAGTACAGGTGTCGGCATCGGTAACAGTTACAGTATAAGTGCCTGTAATTAATCCGACAATATCTTCAGACACCGATGTGTTTGACCACAAATAAGCGTAAGCAGGTGTTCCACCTGAAACACTAATATAAATTGCTCCATCGTTTCCGCCATTGCATAAAACATTAACCGTAGAATCAAGAGTAATCACTGGAACACTTGCAAGCAAAACAACAACCGAATCAACGGACGTACAAAAATTAGCATCAGTAACTGTAACTGTATAGGTACGTGCCGACAGATTATTTATAACTGGAGTTGTTTCGGTGTTATCCCACAGGTAAGTGTAACCAGCGGTACCACCCGATGCAATTACAGAAGCTGTGCCGTTTGGCAAATTACATGTTGCCGCTGTTGCACTTAATGCCAACCCAAGTGCTGTTGGCTCGGTTACGGTATAGCTCTGTGTGGCTGTGCACAGGTTGCCATCCG
>CAYSPG010000003.1:0-162461 GCA_964432885.1 uncultured Flavobacteriaceae bacterium | reverse complement strand
TGTTTATGCTGATGGCTGTTGGCTCGGTTACGGTATAGCTCTGTGTGGCTGTGCATAGGTTGCCATCCGTTACTGTTACCGTGTAAGTGGTCGCTGATATACCAGTTAAATCTTCTGATGAAGAAGAGTTTGACCATTGAAAAATGTAAATTGGCATTCCACCTGTAACATCAATATCAATGGCCCCATCACCTCCTCCGTTGCAACTCACATTAGTAAGTGTGTTTAAAGAGATAACAGGGGAAAGAATGCTATTAACAACAACAGAATCCTCAACACTGCAAAGATTTGCATCTGTAACAGTGCATGTATAAGTTCCGCCTGGTAGGCCTGAAATTGAAGACGTGGTTTGCGAATTACTCCAAAGGTAATTCAATACACCAGTACCTCCTGTTGCATTTGATGTAGCAGTTCCGTTATTAAGCAAACATAAAGCATCAGTTGAGGATAAATTCGGAAGTATTTCATTTGGTTCATTAACAGTAAAAGCGGGGGGGGTATAAGAACAACTGTTGGCGTCTTTAATGTTTACAGTGTAAAAACCGGGTAACAATGCAAGAACATCTTCAGTATTTGCACTTGTTGACCATGTAAACGTGTATCCGGGTACACCACCAGAGGGAGATATATCAATTGCACCGTTTGAGCCATTGTAACATGAAACATCTGTAACAGTAAACGCAGCCAGTGATAAAGCCGTTGGCTCGGTAAGTATTACCGTTTCGATGGTGGTATCTGAGTTTGCATCAACAACTGTAACGGTGTATGTACCGGCTGTTAAAAGAGCAATGTCTTCGGTTACTTCGCTAGTTGACCACTCAAAACTATATGGAAATACACCACCGGTAACAGTCATATCAATGCTGCCATCATTACCTCCGTTACAAGAAACATTAAATCCATTGTAATTGGAAACCACAAAACTTAGTGAAGGTTGGGCATAGACATCAGAAAAAAATACTGTAAACAGAAATACCAACCAGGTAACCTTAAAAAGCAATGGCCTGAAATACAGAAAAACAAAAGGTTTGGGCGTACTTATCTGTTGGTGCGATTTAATCATAAAATGGCTAAGGTTCAGCCTCAAAGATAGGGAATTATACCTGTACGATAAAAATGTTTTTAAAGGTTTTGGTACTGATATTCAATTGCGATTTATTCTAAATAAAAAACCTCCGTTTGAAATATTCAAACGGAGGTTTTTTGAACTGGATTTGAACTTACATTTTTACAAGCTTAATTACACGATTGTTACCATTTTTAATTTTAAGGTAGTACACACCATCTGTATGCGCTTTTAAATTTATTTTTAAAGCAGACCCTTTGCTAACTCCTCCAAAAATAATTCTTCCGTCAATATCAAAAACTTCATAAGGTGTTTCTGTCTGATTATTGCCAACCGAAACAGAGAATAATCCTGAAGAAGGGTTTGGGTATGCCACCAAAGCGTTTGCATAAGAAGCAGAAAAAACACCTACAGGAGTACCATTTAAATTAACATTATCAATATAAAGGTAATTGCCATATTGATTCATATTAACAAACCTAACTATAACATTATTACCTACATAGGCTGATAAACTTACACTATCTCTTCTCCAATCGGCACCGGAGGCTGGATTCCAAATGCTGTTTTGATAACCACCTGCTGAATTTGTACCTAATGTTAAACCGCCTTTTATGTAGCCCTGAGGCTGCCAGGTAGCTCCACAGTCAATTGAAACATCGAGGCGAAGCGTATCTGAATATGTTGCCGAATAAGGAGCATAACTAATATCAAATGCAAAACCTGAACTTGCGGCATTGGTGAGGTTAAAAATTTCGGTTTGAAGTACATCTTCTTCACCGGGTGCGTTGTAAGTGTAGTTATCAATAAATGCGGTAGTTGTTAACTGACTGTTTATATCAATAACGTTTGTCATTTGAGTCCATGTATCCTGAGCATCGGGGTTTAACACCTGCCAGTCAATAGGAGGAAAACTTCCGGATTGAAATCCCTCAGTTACAGGAGGTATTGAACCAGTTGCTGAAGTTATTGTAAATAAAACTTTTGAAGTGTCGTTGTATGAATTTCCATCGCCAGATAAATCGTTCCAAGCAATTAAGTTATAGCTGCCGGCAACAAGGTTTAATGTAGTGGTGAAGTTATAGACAATTGAATCGGCAGGGTTGATGGTATTGGTAATGGTTTCGACAACAGGTGCGGCACCGTTGAGAGAATATTTTACATCAAAGTTTGAAATGGGTGTCATACCATTGTTTCGAACAACAAGTGTTACGGTAGATGCTGTTCCAATGGCGCAATCAAAATAGTTACCAGCAGGGGGGCTAAGGAGGTTATTGGTTGCTACATCAATAGCTACAGGGCAATTTACCGTTCCGGGTTGTATTTGAATGGCAATGGCTCTGCGGCCTCGTGCACCATTAGGGCCAAGTGCTGCTACGCTTACCCAATGTGCTGTAGTCGGGTCATAGTTAGGTATTGTAAAACTGGTGGTGGTGCTTGTGCCAACGGCATCCATGTATTTTGCGCCAAGCATATATACTTCATAGCCTGTGGCACCGGTAACACCATTCCAAGAGAGGTTGGCCGAATCGGGGCAAACATAGTTTACGTGAATATTGGTGGGCAACCCTACGATTGTAAACGTGGTATCGTTAACATCGGTGATGGCTGCACGGGTAACACGAACCAGGGCATTTCCGCTTAATACTGCTGGCACTGTCCATGTGTATTGACGTGATGTGCCGGGCAGTGATGTCATGTTATTCCATGTGCTGCCGTTATCAGATGAATATTCAAGGGTAAAATTTCCGGCTGTGCCGTGTGCATCCCAGCGCAATACTTCCTGCTCACCGGGAACAAAACCCTCGTTGCCATTGGGGTAAGTAACTTTTATTTCATCGGTATAAAATTCGTACACTACAAAATAACGCTGTGTGCCAACAGGAATTTCGGTGCCGGCAATTGTTATGGTGTAATTTCCAGCAGAAGGATTATCAATAGTTACCTGTTCGGCATTGTTAAGTGTATCGATGCCGGGTACTGCATTGGCACTAAGTGCTGCCACAGTGGGGGTGGGATTAAGTATGAGGGGCAGGTTTACTGTTGGCGAAGGGTCGGTAACGGTTAAGTCTATATTGTTTACCAGATTTACTGAAGAACCGGGCATGCCGCCTACATCGGGCCAATATACCATAACTTTAACCTGCTGTACACCGGAAGGAATAGTGATGGTGTGCGTGTTTGTGTTTCCTTGGGTAATAGAGTCAGCAAGATAACGCCCGTCTTCAAGCACCTTTAAGGCACGATAGGCATTTACCCTACCCCATCCGTAAAAATAATCAGGGCCGGGGTTTCCAATATCTTTAGCTGTATTTAAGAGGCAGGCTTTTATTAATCCCGACTCAGGATTTTGTCCGCCATTTAATGTTTTATATGCATGGAACAGTTGTGCATTGATGCCGGCAATGCCGGGTGATGCCGCGCTGGTACCTCCCCCAACCTGGTACGTGTTGTTTTCATCGGTGCTCATTTGGTCTTTTCCGTTGGCACAGATGTCGGGCTTAATGCGGCCATCAACTGCAGGGCCATGACTGCTTGAGTTATCAATAACTTCGAGGGCATCTAAATTGCCGCAAGCTATTACGTTTTTTCCCTGCTTGTATCCACCGGTAATGTTTCCGTACTGAGTGCCTGCTCCCCCTCCACCATAGCCGCAATTGGCTCCATTATTATTTCCGGCCGAAAAGCAATGAATAAGAGGATGGTTTTGGTTAATCTGATCGTCAATAAACTGTGTGTTGGCTGTATATTCATTACAGCCTTGTGAGTAGCTGGTGGACGTAATTACAATGCTATCGTTAGTTAAATGCGTAACAGCATCAACAATTTGCGGGTAGCTGCCGATATCGTACATGTAAATATTGGCACCGCTTGCCATGCCGGGATAAACAGGATTAAGGTTACCGGCACCTACGCATATACCGGCAGTCATATCTCCATGAGTAGGGCCAAAACCAGTTGCGTTAAGCATGAGGCGCCCGGTAAAGTCGATGTGTGGGCCAATGGCGCCATCATCGGCAATAGCTACGTTTACGCCATTGCCATTGTAATGGTAACCGGTTGCATAATTTGAGTTGATGACATTGCTTCGGTGCAGGCTTCGGCCTTTGGTATCGTCTGGCGTTGGAGGTGGTTCAACGGGTTCGATGTACATTACGAACGGCAGGTCGGCAAGCTGTGTAAATGTGGCAACATCGGCACGCACGGTTAACATATTGGTGCCGGGATATTTTCGCACTATCTCGGTTTGGCTTTTGAGTTCCTCATAAAAATTATCATAATTAAATCCTTTGTACGATAAAATAGTAAGGTCTATTTTGCCGGCACCATTGAGTGCATGGGCAGGCAGTACTTCTGACAGCAGGGCAGTGTGTAATTTTTGGAAAGAAGATAAAGCCCCCACATACCTTACACCCAATGATGTTAATACCTGCACAGGCAAGTTTTTAGGAATAACGGCTAAGTATGCGTTGCGCGGTATGTAATCGGCAAGTACAATGCCTGACGATTTTATTAACTGGTGCATGACATTATCGGGCAATGAAGTAAACTGAATGATGCCATAGTAATAGCCATTGTAAAGCGGCAAGTTAAAATGAGATATGGAGGTGACCCCATCCACATTTTGTGCGGGAGCATACTTGCCAGACTTTAGCATAAGTGTGTAATTGGGTTGGCGGGTTTGCGCATAAGCCAGTAATGATGCAAATGCAATAACGCAAGCAAGTAAAAAAGATTTTTTCATGTAAAATAAATTTTATGGATTTGTGGATTCAAACATAGTGATAAAATAATTATTATTGAAATCTGCGCAGAGTTCAACAAAATTAAAAACGCATGAAAGAGACTGAACACTCTGCCTGTTAAATGCTCATCTCTTTGTATCACGGTTAAGGCCCCCTATTTTTAAATTTCGCTAAGCTTTCTGTGCCTGTTGCACAACTAACCAAAAGTAATGAATAACATTTTATAAAGGTGGCTGTAAAATATTTTTCTCACAGCATCTTTGTAAAAAATACCAAGGCAAAGTCACCATGCAAGGCAAAAAAAAACTAGCGAAAAACTCTTCAACAGCTTTCAGTTGAGCGAGCGGGTGCCAAAAGAAAATTTCTACCGCAGGCTTAGAGAACGGCTTGATTTAAAATTTCTCCACCCTGAGACAGTGCACCTTTACGGAGATACCGGCAACCTCAGCATAGACCCTGTGGTGTTCTTTTTGGAGTTTGATAAATTATAATGGGTTGAGAAAAATAAACACCAAAGGAATTAAGGGAGCGCACAAATGCATGCTCATGAGTGCCATGCCTACAACCTGAGCAAACTAATGAAACACCTGAGCAAAAAAAGCAATGTAAAAGTTGGAGTAATGCAGAGGGAGTTCTGCACTTTTTTTAAAAACGGTTGCATTAGACATTAATAAACTGATTTTACAACACCCAAATTTTACAACAACTATTGTTAATTGAAAAACAGCCAAGGCTTAAATCACATGTAATGAAGTCGCTTTTGATGCTTTTTTAGTTTTTTTAGGGGTTGTGCAACGGTGACTTACTGTTAGCGGCTGTGCTACTGTTCGCTCAAAGCACAACTGTTTAAAGTCCGCACCAAAAGTTTGTAGAAGTTCGTTATCATGTCGTTTCATTTCTTGTTCGATTGCTTTACCTCTTAATATTTCAATGCCTGTTGTCGCAATAAATATAAATACCACGTTCATCAGAATTTAGAAATGAAATGCTTGGACATGAGAATGAAAAATACTGAAAACCAAAAATTACCGGAGGTTTATTCTTGAAGAGCTTTCCTGTCCATTGATTGTTTAACGGTGCAAATGAAGCACTCTCCCCTGCATAAAATAATTTTTCGCAAACGGTTTCTTTAGTTTTAATGTCTAAAACTATGAGGCGTTTTACAGAATTCCAATTGTCGGCTATCCTAACCAAATCCTGAACAAAATACTGCAAGCCTTCTGTCTCGTATTTATAAGCATTGCCTGTAACACATTTGCCCGCATACCTAATGTCATAGGTGGGAAGCTCCTTTGAAGGAAAATCAGAAGGCTCAATACTTTTCCATGTAATCGGTTTTAACTGCCCCCGCACAAACGGACTCACTTTGCCAACATACGCTAAGGAATATTCGAGATACTTATCCAGGCCGGTTAAAAAATTTTTGTGTAATTCAAACCCAATCATAAAATCATCCTGGGAATAGGGCCAGTCACGCCCATAGACATTAAGGCGGGCAACAACATTCAGATTTTTTACAGTAAGGGACTGTAGCGCATCCGCAGAATAATCATAGATAAACACCTTATCTGTTTCCGAAATTTTTGTCTCCCTCAGAAATCTTTTCCTATACATTGAATCCAGCTTAAAGTATGTAAAGCTTGGAGCCTCCTCAATTTCTTTTTCCTTTAAATCCGGAATGGCCATCGAATCAGGATTATCACTTAAAGGATAAATTTCTGAAAGAGATATAAAGACATAACTTTGAGTGGAGTCCTTTTCATAATACTGTAAATTAAATATTTTCAAATCCTGGGCTGTCACATCTGTCAATCCGTTAACTGCAATTAAAATAAATATGAAAAACTTATTATTCATGTCAATTTCTAAATGCTCATTTCTTGCAACCAGTTTGAGTTTCGCACACTGCCCAAGCATGACGGATAACATTGCGGGGCTTAACGAAGTTTTCAAAATGGGGAATGTGAAAACTTAATGGTTGCATTTTTTTTATCATGCAGTAAAGGTAGTTAGAATTTCAAATGTTTGAATTGCTACAACGCCTTGCTTTTTAAACTTTCGCTAAGCTTTCTGTGCCTGTTGCACAACTAACCAAAAGTAGTGAATAACATTTTATAAAGGTGGCTGTAAAATATTTTTCTCACAGCATCTTTGTAAAAAATACCAAGGCAAAGTCACCATGCAAGGCAAAAAAAAACTAGCGAAAAACTCTTCAACAGCTTTCAGTTGAGCGAGCGGGTGCCAAAAGAAAATTTCTACCGCAGGCTTAGAGAACGGCTTGATTTAAAATTTCTCCACCCTGAGACAGTGCACCTTTACGGAGATACCGGCAACCTCAGCATAGACCCTGTGGTGTTCTTTTTGGAGTTTGATAAATTATAATGGGTTGAGAAAAATAAACACCAAAGGAATTAAGGGAGCGCACAAATGCATGCTCATGAGTGCCATGCCTACAACCTGAGCAAACTAATGAAACACCTGAGCAAAAAAAGCAATGTAAAAGTTGGAGTAATGCAGAGGGAGTTCTGCACTTTTTTAAAAACGGTTGCATCAGACATTAATAAACTGATTTTACGACACTCAAATTTTACAACACCTATTGTTAATTGAAAAACAGCCAAGGCTTAAATCGCATGAAATGAAGTCGCTTTTGATGCTTTTTTTGTTTTTTTAGGGGTTGTGCAACGGTGACTTGCTGTTATGCGCTGTTGTACTCTGCATTAGAATTCGTGTCGTTCAAAGTTAGCAATCAATCCTTCAAATTAAATATTGTCTTTACTTCTTCATAGTCATTCCAATTAATGTTTGGATTTGCATTTCGCTGAGAAGCCGATATTGCAATTACTTTAAACTTTGTATAACCAGGATTGTTCGGTGCTGCAATATTCTGTTCTACTCTAAAATTTATTTGATTGAGTTTATAAAAAAAAGTCCAATTACAAAAAACATAGCTGTTGTAAGTAATAATTTGATTGTATGGTAATGGTGTCCAGCTTCCACTTGAAGTGATAAAGTAAAATACGCTAACCAAACCACTATCAACAATTGATTGTGTTAAATCTGAATCAATGGCAGATGCTACGTAACCATAACTGCCTGAAGTTGTCCAGTCATTAGGTGTTAATTGGAGAATGCTTGAATGCACATTTGCATTTCCTTGCACACCCGTATCGCCTTGCGCACCAGTTGCACCAGTTGCTCCTGTCTCACCTTGCGGACCTACCGGACCTTGCGAACCAACTTCATCATCTTTGTCACATGAGGCAATGGCAAAAACAAATAGAATAAAAAGGTAAATGATGTTTGTGTTTTTCATATGGATGTAATTTAATGGTTAAGAATTGACGAGTTCTGATTTTAGAAAACTAATTACTTACAATCACTTTCGAGTTTGCACTGCCGTCTGTTCGGAGCGCAACAATAGCGCATAACGGTTTGCCGCTTTGCGAAGGCGGGGATTTTCAGCATTAATCTTCATTAGAAGCACAAAGCTTGAATTTAGCTTTTCACTCTCATAGAAGCACGAACCCCCCGCTTTTGCAAAACGGCTGTTGTGTGAAGTTTTATTTTTCAAGTTGTGCTATTTGGTAATTTAACAAGTCTAATTTTGTCACAAAATACTTCCTTGATAAAAGGTAGCTGTATTCATTTGTAGCGTTAAATAGAGTTTGAAGATTGTCGTTATAGTATTCCGTGCCATTAAAGTATTCCCATTCTTTAGATAGGTACTTTTGAAAACTTTCTATTGTCTGTTGGGATATTTCTTTTTTTAAATTTTCAACTTCTGTCAGTTTTCTTATTTCCGTTTTTAGCTCTATTTCTAAAGGATGAAGTAATTTTAGATTTTCTCTTATTTGTTCATATGGAGTTACTACACTTATAAAACTTGTTGCCTCGCCAATTTTGTTGTACAATGCTACTTTATTTTCATATTCTGAATCTTGTTTAAAAAAGTTGATGTACTTTTCTTTCAGTATAATTGCATTACCTTTTTTTAGTGCTTCGTTATAAAAAAACTTATAAATTTTTAAATCGTTTTCCTTTATTCTATCTCTAATACTGTCTTGGTCTGTTTCTATTTTGGGGATTAAATTCTGAGCCTCGGTTGATTTATACTTTTGACCATCGTAGTCAAAAGACTTAATATCGTATTCCTTTTTCGCTATGTTAATCAATACATTTTTGTCATTTTCAAAAGCAATAAAATCATATACCATATCTACTTTCTCTTTACTGAAAAGCATATCCATTGTTTCAGAGACATTAAAATCAACGATACTATTCACATCAAATTCAATTGGATTTTTGTTGTCGTAATAGCCGTTATATTCAATAGGAAAGCTATTCTTATTGAAAGTCTGCGAATAGTCTGTTTTAAATTTATCGAAATCTAAAGATGTAGTGCTTTCGGCATATGTAACTGCTGAAAACAACTTTTCTGTAATTTCTTCTTGTATTTTTTCTTCGTATTCAAACAATAGAATTGCTGGACTTTCAACTCCTGTCTTATGTATATTTGTCAATTCTAAAGCCCTTATTCGTTCTTCAATACTTGGATGAGAAGCCCACTGATTTTTAATGGTTAGTTTTGATTTGTTATACTTACTTAAATCAAGTTCAGAAACTATAGGTAAATTATTTTTGAAAGAAAGATTGTTTTGGGTTGCTAAAAAATTCATTACAAATCCTTGCTCTTTGTAAATGTTTTTACTTTTGATGTTATCTGGTATTTTTCCATCATAATAGCCCAATACAGCGTTATAGGAATGGTCGGCTAAATCCATTCTCAACAAAGATTCTTTTAAAGGCAAATAGCCTGTAACATTTGCCGCAATTTCGTCTGCGTGAAATTCCATTTCTCTTGACAATGCCATATAACTGACATTTATGAATTCATACATTTTTCTTAATATCCACTGAATACCTTGAATTATTTTCACAGCAATAGAAACAAAAATTGAAAAATAACCACTAATGTTTGCCCACTTCTGAATCATACTGTCAAAAGATTCATTGTCGTAAAGCATATTGAAAATGACCTGATTTACATTATAAACGTAACTCCCCACTTTCATGCTTCGTTGGGAAAAATGACCAAATTCGTGGGCTAAAATTGCCTTAAACTCTTGTTCAGATATAGTGTTAACTAGGCCTAACCCTATTTGCAAATTTTTACGAATTGGAAATATCATACTCCAAAAGTTAGAGTCATAAAAAACACAAGCATTTACATCACTTGATAAATATACCCTTTTAGGAAAGTCTGTGTGTACTTCATTTACAATTTCTTGTATAAAAGAAAACAATTTTGGTTCATCCTTTTCAAAAATCTCAACTAAATGACTTCTATCAACTTTATGCTGTTTGAAAAGAAATTTAAACAAAAATATGAGGATGAAAAATCCTAAACTTGCTAGTCCAAGACCTAATCCAATTGTTATTGCCATAGGTTTTGCTGCAATCAAAGCAATTCCGCCAATTACACAAAGAACTGTCGTTCCAATAGCCAAAGATAAGAGGATTAGATATGTTATTATAAACAGGATAATTGCAAAAACTGCTTTGCCTGTCATTTTTTTAAAGTTAGAAGATACTTGTACGTTCATAATTTATTCTCTGTTTTTTATATGGGTAGCGGTCGAAAAAAATTTCACACAACGCCAGTCTGTGAAAAAACGCCATAATAACTTTTCAATAATAAATTAAAAAATGAGCGCACGGAATATTTAATTAGCCGCATCAAATATAAAACAAATGCTGTTAAAGGAACCCATCGCAACCAAACGGGCATCACCAACCTGCTTAATATGACCGATGGACTCCTTAATGACATGCTTAACCTGCAGATTATTTGCACCTTTAATGTGGATTTAAGCAAACTTGACAGCGCACTGCTTGTGCCCGGGCAATAAGTTGCAAGCAAAGAGTTTAAGGCCCTTGGCGAACTGGATACCAATTTGCTGGCGCAACGCATGGGAATAAAACATCATTTTGACAAACCTGCCACGCTGGGCGAAATGTATGCCATGCAAAAAAACCAGCATACGCTGGAACATGATGTGGAAGCACGAAAAAACATTTCTTCTGCAATAGACGATTTATAGCATGTTTAGCAGTTGAATCGGTTTTTTTAGCGCGCTGGCCAACTCATTACCTTAATAAAAAAAATAAAAAACCCTAAGCGGAAATAAACCCGCCTAAGGAAAAGAAAAAATCTTATGAGCGAAACGGATTATTTTTTAATTTTCAGGTATTTACCTGTTTTGTGGTATAAAAAGGCAAGCCATTAATTGTAATGAACCAAAAAATTATTTTTTTGCCTCCGAACTTAAATTACCACCATCAAACATTATTTTATACACATCCTTATCGCCATACCCGTCTTTTTGAATGGAGGTATAATAGGCATGCCCGTTTTTTGAAACCGTAAAAAACACATCATCATCGGGCGAGTTAATAGGATATCCAATGTTTACCGGCTTTTGCCAAACCCCGTTTTCGAGTTTGCTTACAAAAATGTCATATCCCCCCATGGTGTTGTGGCCTTTTGACGAAAAGTAAAGCGTATTGCCATCGGGATGCAGAAAAACACCTTCCTCATCATAAGGGGTATTAATTTCAGCCCCTGCATTTTCGGGTTTCATCCATTCGCTTTTAGCAGCATCCCAGGTTGATTTAAAAATATCGCGCCCACCGGCAGCCCCGGGCCTGTCACTTATAAAGTACAGGGTATTGCCATCAGCCGATAGGGTGGCTGTGCTTTCGTGGTACTTTGAGTTAATGTTTTTGCCAATACTTGCCGGTGTGCTCCATACGCCTTTATCTAGTTTTGAAACCAATATGTCGCCATCGTTACGGTCGCCTTTAAACACAAACATGGTTTTACCATCGGCTGATATGCCGGCAACGGCATCGTGGGTGGGTGTGTTTACCGGTTCGCCCGCATTTTTTGCCTGCTGCCATACAGCGCCCTTTTGGGTGCTTTCATAAATATCTTCAAAATATACCCCGTCAAAATCATCGCTTTTGCCGCCATAGGTGTCGGGTCTGCGTGATGTAAAAAGCAGCAGGTTTTCATCAGACGAAATATAGGGAGCGTAGTCGGGGTACATGCTGTTAACGGCAGCGCCCAGGTTTTGCACCGAAATATTTACAGGATGTTTAATAAGCTCTTTTCCATTTTCGCATTCGGCAATTAATTTTTTTGCCTGCACATGCAGCTCGGTGTTTTCGGTACCCAAAAACTTGGTGTATGCAGCTATGGCCTTGTCAAACTCGGCATGTATATGATAACTGCGCCCTATGTAAAAATTTATTACGGGCTCTATTTTAGGGTCCAGCTCTTCGGCATGCAATAAATAATCTTTGGCCTTAAACTTATTGTGCGAGTTTAGATAGCATACGCCCAGCTTGTAATTAAGTTCGGCATTGGCCGGCTCGGTTTTAATGGCCTGTTCGTAATGCGGTATGGCCTGTTCGTATTCCGGAAAGTCAGAATAAAACAGTTCATCGCCCTGTTCGATAAAGGCTTTTGTATTTAATTTTTTATCGTTATTGGCAACTGCTTTTTCGGATTGCAGCATACCGCTGTTAAAAACAGTAAATCCGATGGCCAGTGCTGCCATGCCCAGCGATGAAGCAACCGCAATTTGTTTAAATGAAATGCGCTGCTTTTGACGGGGAGTTAATTTAAGTTTTCTCATTTGTATTAATTTTATTTTTAAAACCGGCAGCATAAAATGCGCCACATTGATGTGGGTTTTACGCATGAATTGAAAAGAGGTTACAAATAACTAAAGCCTCCCCCCCCTACACCACCCCACTTTGATACCATTTGCTACCTTTGGCGCACGTTTAAAATAAATGCCTGTTCAGTTTGTAAACCCTGCTTTTTTGTATTTGCTATCGCTGGTTGCCATACCGGTAATTATTCATCTATTTAATTTCAGGCGGTATAAAAAAGTTGATTTTACCAATGTTAGGTTTTTAAAAGAGCTAAAAGACCAAACGCAAAGCCAAAGCAAGCTAAAACACTTGCTGGTGCTGCTAATGCGCATATTGGCAGTATGTTTTTTGGTGCTTGCATTTGCGCAACCGTTTATTCCAAAAAATAAAAATGCAATGGCTGATGCCAATCAGGTGGTAAGCCTTTACGTTGATAATTCGTTTAGCATGCAGGGATTATCGGCAGAAGGCAACCTGCTTGACGAAGCCAAAACCAAAGCCCGTGAAACAGCCGGTGCGTTTGGTGCAAGCACGCAGTTTCAGTTGCTCACCAACGATTTTTGGGGCCAGCAACAGCGCCTGTTAAGCAAAGAAGAACTGATGGATGCGATTGATAAAATAAAAATATCTCCTGTTTCGCGAACGGCAAAAGGGGTGCTTACCCGCCAGCAGGATGCGTTAAACCGAAGTAACCTTAAAAACAAAACGGCATTTTGGTTTAGCGATTTTCAAAAAACTTTTTTTAGCCAGTTGCCCGCTGCCGATACCACCCTTGTGCTTAATGCGGTGCAACTTAGCAGCACGCAAACGGGCAACGTATTTATAGATTCGTGCTGGCTATCCTCCCCCGTAATACAACTTAATGTGGCTGCAGAGCTTAACGTAATGTTTAAAAACACCGGCAACCCTGAAGCTGCCGAGGTGCCGGTTAAGTTTTTGATAAACGAAGTTCAAAAATCGGCCACGTCAGTAACCGTACCTAAGGGTGGCGAAGCAGTAATAAAAATAAGTTTTACCATCTCGCAACCCGGCTGGCAACATGCACAGGTAAGCATTAACGATAACCCCATAACGTTTGACGATACATATTATTTCTCATTTCGTGTTGCCGAAAAAATTAATGTTTACCATATTGGAGCATCGGAAAATGAATATGTGCGCACCTTGTTTAACAGCAATTCTATTATTGATTACACCTTTTCAAAATCAGGCGCTATTGATTTTTCGCTGTTTGGTAAAAAAAACACCATCGTGCTTACCGATCTTAAAGAAGTGCCTTCCGGCATGAGCGATGAACTTGCCCGATTTGTAAACAGGGGGGGCACGCTGGTGATTTTTCCGGATACAGCCATAGCACCGGGAGGCTATACTGCGCTAACCAGCAATTTGCATGCAGATGATTTGGTTACAATAAATTACAATGCCGATAAAGTAAGCCGCATAGATTTTGAAAATGAATTGTTTCAAAACGTGTTTGATAACGTACAGCAAAACATGAATATGCCCGATGTAAGTTCGCATTATCAATTGTCATCCGGTATTCAATCAAACCGCGAAGTGCTTATGCGCCTGCAAGGAGCCAATCCGTTTTTATGCCGCTACAGGTTTGGTAAAGGGAGTGTTTACCTGTTTGCTGCTGCAGCACAACCGGCCGCAGGCAATTTTGTAAATCATGCATTGTTTGTGCCGGTGGTTTTTAAAACAGCATTGCTTAGCATACCCGCCTATGAACAATCCCTTACACTGGGCAAAAAAAATTCTTCCACCCTATTGTATCCTGTTACTGCAGGCAATGTGGTGCATTTGGTAAACAAAAAAGCGCAGTATGATTTTATACCGGAAATAAAAGTTACACCCAATGAAAGCCAGGTTATAATTCCCACCGAACTTACCGAAGCCGGCAGTTATGATTTAATTACAGGCACCGATAGTTTAATTGGCACCCTATCGCTAAACTACAATCGTAACGAATCAACGTCAGAGTACTTTACCACCGAAGAAATAAATACATCGTTCAGCAACGGTATGTTTAAGCAATTTAATATGGTAAGTAATAACGTTGCGTCCATAGGCAAATACATAAAAGAAATAAACAGTGGAGTAAGCCTTTGGAAATATTGCATTATACTTGTTTTAATTTTTTTAGGAGCAGAAATTGTGTTGTTACGTTTATTATAAAATTACCCTATGGATATATTACTAAAATCGGCACGCATCATTAACAGCAACAGCCCGCTTCATGGCAAAACGCGTGACCTCTTAATTGTAAACGGAAAAATAAAATCTATATCCGCATCCATACCAGCCTCCGAAATTCCAGAAGGCATAAAAACCATTGACGCTAAAAAATATTTTATTTCGCCCGGCTGGATGGATGTAAAAGTAAATTTTAGGGAACCGGGTGATGAATACAAAGAGGATTTGCAATCGGGACTTAAAGCAGCAGCTGCAGGCGGCTTTACCGCTGTGCTTATAATGCCCAGCACATCGCAGCCCATACAATCAAAATCGGATGTGGAATTTATACAAAGCAAAAGCAAAAACAGCCTTGTGGATGCTTATGTGGCCGGATGCCTTACCACCAACCGCAACGGAACCGACATGACAGAAATGTACGATATGCACACGGCAGGCGCAGTTGCATTTACCGATGATAAAAAACCGGTAACCGATGCGGGCTTAATGGTGCGTTCGTTGCAATATGCTTCCAACTTTAATTCAACCATCATTGTTTTTGCTGACGATCCTTCCATCAGCCACCATTCGCTTATCAACGAAGGCATCACCAGTGTTTTTACAGGTATGAAAGGCTCGCCTGCTGTGGCCGAAGAAATTGCATTGAGCAAAGCCCTGCGGTTGTGCGAATACGCAGGCGGGCATTTGCATGTAAGCTGCATATCTACTGCCGGCAGTGTAAGCCTTATTAAGCAGGCAAAAGCAAAAGGCATTGATGTAACGGCAGACGTAAGCGCGCATCACCTTTTGATTGATGACACCCAATTACAAACCTTTAACAGCAATTTAAAGGTTAAGCCCCCATTCAGAAGCAAGGCCGATATACAGGCACTGAAAAAAGGAATAATGGATGGCACCATTGACGCCATTTGCAGCGACCACTCGCCCCACGAAACAGAATCTAAAAATGTAGAGTTTGAATTTGCCGCCCATGGAATTATAGGTCTTGAAACTGCATTTGCAGTTGCCAATACCGCATTTAAAAATCAAATTGAAACCGAAACCTTACTTGATAAATTTGTTAGCGGCCCCCGCGCTGCTTTAAAACTTGAGGTTCCATTAATTGAAGTTGACGCTATTGCCAACCTTACCATTTTTGATACGGAAACCGAATGGACATTTACCGAGGACGATATTTATTCCAAATCAAAAAACTCTCCGTTTATCGGTAAGTCCTTTACAGGAAAAGTTATTGGTGTAATAAACAATAATAAAAGTTTCGGGCTATAACGTTGTAGTTTCCGCATACCACATTTTTTATGACCTATCCAAAAGTTTTTCTTAAAAAAGGAAAAGAACGAAGCGTACTTAATTTTCATCCCTGGATTTTTTCGGGTGCACTATTAAAAGCCGAAAACCAAATTGAAGAAGGCAACCTGGTAAACGTATATACTGCCGATAAAAAGTTTATTGCATGCGGATTTTATCACCACAGCAGCATTGCGGTTAGAATACTGTCGTTTAAAGAAGAAAACATTGATAGCTCTTTTTGGGAAAGCAAAATAAAAGCAGCCGTTGATGTGCGCGCTAAACTTAACCTTATTAAAAATCCTGTTACCAATGCCTTTAGACTTATTCATGGCGAAGGCGATGGCATTTCGGGGCTGATTGTAGATATATATAACACCACCGCCATTGTGCAGGCACATGCCACCGGCATATTCAAATTGAGAAACGAAATAACAAATGCAATACAAAACGTACTTCCATTTATTGATTGCATTTATGATAAAAGCGATGATAATTTTTTTAGCCCTCCTGATGCATCACGCTTTTTGACAGGTAACCGAGCTGAGGATATAGTAACCGAAAACGGACTGAAGTATTATGTAAACTGGGTTGAAGGACAAAAAACCGGTTTTTTTAACGACCAGCGCGAAAACAGAAACCAGCTTCAGTTTTATTGTAAAAACAAAAAGGTAGTAAATCTTTTTTCGTACAGCGGAGGCTTTTCGGTAAGTGCTTTAAATGCAGGTGCGTCAATGGTACATTCGGTTGACAGTTCAAAAAAAGCAGAGCAGTGGGCACTTAAAAATGTAGAGATAAATAATTTTTCTAATCACCTGTTTTTTTGCGAAGATGTTTTTGATTTTTTAAAACAAAACATTAATGCGTATGACGTTTGGGTGGTTGACCCACCTGCCTTTGCCAAACATCTTGACGCAACAGCCCGTGCCATGATTGGCTACCGCAACCTAAACACAGCCGTGTTTAAACAAGCTAAAGCAGGGTCGGTGGTTTTTACCTTTTCCTGTTCGCAGGCAGTAGATAAAAACTTATTCCGAAAAATAATTTTCCAAAGTTCATTGCAGGCAAACCGTCAAATAAAAATATTACAACAGCTATCGCAGCCTGCCGATCATCCCATATCGGTTTATCATCCCGAAGGAGAATATTTAAAAGGTTTAGTTTTGTACATTGAATAGAATAAAAAAAGATGACGATTGTAAAAAATATTTCAAACATAAAACACACTGATTCAGGAAACTTTTTTTTGCTGGCAGGCCCGTGTGTGGTTGAGTCAGAAGAAATTTGTTTTTCTATTGCCGAAAAAATAGTTGAGATTACCAACAGGTTGCAAATACCTTATGTATTTAAAGCCAGTTACCGCAAAGCCAACCGGTCGCGCAACGATTCGTTTACAGGCATTGGCGATGAAAAAGGATTGCAAATTCTGGAGGCTGTAAAAAATAAATTTACTATTCCGGTGGTAACCGATATTCACGAAAGCCATGAAGCGGCACTTGCTGCAAAGTATGTTGATGTGCTGCAGATTCCGGCATTTCTTTGCCGCCAAACCGACTTGTTGGTGGCAGCCGCAAAAACCGGCAAACATGTAAACATTAAAAAAGGACAGTTTCTGGCTCCTGAATCCATGAAGTTTGCTGTGGAAAAAGTGCGAAATGCAGGAAACAATAATGTAATGCTAACCGAGCGAGGTACCATGTTAGGTTATGGCGACATGGTGGTGGATATGCGCGGAATTCCGGAGATGAAAAAAAACAATGTCCCGGTAATTCTTGACATTACACATTCACTGCAACAGCCTAACCAGCCGGGCGGTGTAACCGGAGGAAAACCCGAAATGATTACTACCATTGCACGTGCAGGAATTGCTGCCGGTGCCGATGGTATTTTTATTGAAACACATCCCGAACCTGCAAAAGCACTTAGCGATGGTGCCAATATGCTGCGCCTTGATTTGCTGGAAGAGTTATTGTTTTCGTTGTGCAAAATACGCAAGGCCATTGCATAAAAAAGTGATGCGCGTACAGGCAACCTGAGTGCTAAAATTAATTATCCAAATTCTACTAAAAAAAACAAGCCTGTAAGCCGGGTTCTGTTATTTTACTTGCGTAAAACATACTGCCATTTATCTGATGCGACCTACCCTTCACATCATTTCCGCCTGAGCGAAAAATTAAAACGAGCCGTTTTAAAAATGTGATATACGTGGTCTTTCAACACCTGAGGTTTACCTTGCAAAGGTGTTACCATCTTTGCCCGTGAGCTCTTACCTCACGTTTTCACTCTCGTTCCGGCAAAGCCGGAACAGTATATTCTCTGTGGCACTTTCTGTTACGGGTAAATTGCTTTATCCGTACCCTTGTTTAACACAAGGCAGGTTGCTCTATGTTGCCCGGACTTTCCTCTTCCCGATAAATCGGGAAGCGGCAGCTCGGCTTGTAATGCAAAAGTAATTGATAAAATAAACTATTTAAACCGGTAAGTAAAATACCACTACCATATTTCGCACCTGTTTTCAGGGGCGATGTACATTTTGTCACCAGGTTTTACATCAAAGGCTTTGTAAAATTCGGGCATATTGGCAAGCGGACCCAGTGTGCGAAATTTTCCCGGTGAGTGCGGGTCGGTTTTTAACCTGCGTTTTAATTCTGCATCGCGAATGTTATTGCGCCACACCTGTGCAAATGAAATAAACAAGCGCTGCTCAGGAGTAAAGCCATCAATGAGTACACGCGGCTGGTTGACAAGTGATTTTTGCAATGCTGCGTAGGCAATGGTTAGGCCTCCAAGGTCGGCAATGTTTTCGCCAAGTGTAAGCTGGCCATTTACAGTAAGTGTATCAAGCGCACTGTATGACGAGTATTGTTTTACCAGTTTATCGGTATTTGATTTAAAGCGGGCTTTGTCTTCTTCAGTCCACCAGTTTTTTAAATTACCATCAGCATCATATTGGTTTCCCTGATCGTCAAAACCATGGGTTAGTTCATGACCAATTACTGCACCCATGCCGCCATAGTTAACGGCATCATCGGCATGCGGATCGAAAAAAGGAGGTTGCATAATTGCGGCCGGAAATACAATTTCATTAAAGCCGGGATTGTAATACGCATTAATTGTTTGTGGCGACATTCCCCACTCGGATTTATCAACCGGCTTGCCAAGTTTGTTTATGTTGTAATTAAAAAAGAATTGCGAAGAACGGGTAACGTTATCGCAATAGCTTTCGGTAGCTACATTTAGGTTGCTGTAATCTCTCCACTTATCGGGGTAAGCCAGTTTGCGTGTTACTTTTTCAAGTTTGGCAAGTGCAGCCGTTTTTGTTTCGGGGGCCATCCACGTACGAGATGAAATGCGCTCTTTATATGCTTCTATTAAATTTACCACCATCTTGTTTACTTTCATCTTTGATTCGGCAGGAAAATATTTTTTTACATACAACTGTCCAATCAACTCGCCCATGGTGCCATTCATTGCGCCAAGCACCCGTTTCCAACGGGGTTTCATTTCCTTAGCGCCACTAAGAGTAGCCTGATAAAAATCAAAATCGGCTTGTACAAAAGCGTGGCTTAGTGTGGCGGCTCGGTCGTCAATTATATTCCATTTTAGGTAACTTTTTATATCATCAATAGATGTGTTTTGAAGTACCATACTTACACTATTAAAAAATTTTGGCTGACCAACAATTAAATTCGCTACCGAAACATTAATTTTATCAAAATATACATCCCAAACAAAATTTGGTGTTAATGCATATAGTTCATCTATCGACATGAAATTGTAATTTGCTTCAGGATCGCGAAGTTCTACACGCGTTCGTGAGGCTGCAGCCATTTTGGTTTCAAGTTCCAAAATTTTTTGTGCCTGCATATTAGCTGCTTGTTGCTCTATACCTGCAAGAGAAAGCATCTTAACAATATGTTGTCTGTATTTTTCTTTCAACTCCAGCGATTCTTTATCATCTTTAAGATAGTAATCACGGTCGGGCATGCCCAATCCTCCCTGAAAAAGGTTAACTATCATTTGACTGCTGTTTTTATCGTCCTGCCCCACATAAAAAGTAAAAAACGGGCGTATGCCAATGGTATGCAGGTAGGCAATTTCGGCAAACACACTATTAAGGTCGGTAAGTTTATCAACTCTGTCAAACAAAGGTTTTAATGGCTTTGCTCCCTCTTTTTCAAGACGGGCAGAGTCCATTGCGGTTTTATAAAAATCTCTTATTTTTTGTTCGGGGCTTCCTGCTGCAGCAGTTGTGTTTTGTTCTATTTCATCTAAAATAGTTTTTAAACGTGTACGTGTAAGTTCGTCAAGTACGCTAAAACTTCCCCACCGTGTTTCAGCAGGTGGTATAGGATTATTTTTTATCCATCCTCCGTTTACAAATTGGTAAAAATCGTCACCGGGTTTTACGGATTGATCAAAGTTGTTTAAGTCAATAGGCTTGTTGGCGGCCGTTACGTTGCTTTTTGTTGGGTTAATACCTGTCCATGAGGCAAGCGCAATAGCAAAGGCTGTAAGTGCAGTTATTGATAATAGTTTTTTCATCTGTATATATTTTATTTTTAAGGTTGGTTAAACAGAATACGTGAATCGGAAGATACTGCATTAAACAGAAAAACAGCAAGCGCAACTTTTCTCATTTAATCAGTTTACAAATGTATCACCTCTCCATAAGCTGCTGCAGCTGCTTCCATAATGGCTTCGCTCATGGTTGGGTGCGGGTGAACGGCTTTAATAATTTCATGGCCTGTGGTTTCAAGTTTTCGTGCTACCACTACCTCAGCAATCATCTCAGTAACATTAGCACCAATTAAATGTGCTCCTAAAAACTCTCCGTACTTTGCATCAAAAATCAGCTTTACAAATCCATCGGCATTGCCCCCTGCTTTTGCTTTGCCTGATGCACTAAAAGGAAATTTGCCAACTTTAATTTCGTAGCCTGCATCTTTTGCTGCTTTTTCTGTCATGCCCACGCTGGCAATTTCAGGAGAGCAATAGGTACAGCCAGGTATATTGGCATAGTTAAGCGGCTCGGGGTGGTGGCCTGCTATTTTTTCCACACATATAATTCCTTCGGCCGATGCCACATGCGCAAGTGCAGGGCCTTTAACAATATCGCCAATGGCATACACACCCGGTATATTGGTAGCATAAAAATCATTTACCAGCACTTTTCCTTTATCCGTTATAACTCCTGCTTCTTCAAGCCCTATTCCTTCAATATTTGGTGTAATACCTACAGCCGATAAAACGGCTTCGGCCTCAATTACCTGTTCGCCTTTGGGAGTTTTAACTTTTACTTTACACAAGGCAGCAGTTGTATCCACTGCTTCAACCGATGAGTTTACCAAAATATCCATTCCAGCTTTTTTAAACGAACGCTCAAGCTGTTTTGAAACTTCTTCGTCTTCAACCGGAACTATGTTTGGTAAAAACTCTACAATGGTAACCTTGGTGCCAAGGGTATTATAAAAATAAGCAAACTCCACTCCTATTGCCCCTGAACCAACTACTACCAATGATTTGGGTTGCGATGGCAAATTCATTGCTTCGCGATAGCCAAAAACTTTTTTGCCGTCTTGCTTTAAGTTTGGCAATTCGCGTGAGCGTGCACCCGTAGCCAGTATTATATTTTTTGCTTCGTACGTTGTTTTGCTTCCATTAGCAGTTACTTCCACTTTTTTTCCGGGTATCAGTTTTGCGGTTCCGGCAATAACATCAATTTTATTTTTCTTCATTAAAAACTGAACGCCCTTACTCATTCCATCGGCTACCCCACGGCTGCGCTTTACAATGGCAGCAAAATCGGCTGTAGCACCGTTTGCATTTATTCCATAATCGCCAGCATGTTTTAAATATTCAAAAACATTGGCGCTTTTTAAAAGTGCTTTGGTGGGTATGCAACCCCAGTTTAAACAAATGCCACCAAGGTTTTCCTTTTCAACAATAGCTGTTTTTAATCCCAGTTGTGAAGCACGTATAGCCGCCACGTATCCGCCTGGCCCGCTGCCTATTATTATTAAATCATAATTCATATTCAGATATTTTTACTTTTGGCTGCGAATTTACATATTTAGTTCAATGGTGAATGGTGAGTAGTGAATGGCAAATGGGAATCAAAAACAATTTAGCAATGAAACAATTTAACAATCTCTTTCCCTCATTCGTAAATTCATATTGATTCGTTATTCGTACCCGTTATCAGTACCTAAATGCACTACAAGTTTTCAATCGCATCGCCACACTCGCATTATTTAAGCATAGATTTTTATGCAGGTATTGAAGGCAAAGAATTTGTTGAAGTAAAACTGCCCGCCTGGCGGCCCGGCCGCTATGAGTTAGGAAACTTTGCAAGAAATATACAACGATGGAAACCTTTTGATGAAAATGGCAACGAGTTGGAATTTAAAAAAGTGGCAAAGGATGTATGGTATATAGAAACCAAAGATGTAAAACAACTGCACATTGCCTATAACTATTACGCAGCACAGCTTGATGCAGGTGCCTGCTGGCTTGATGCAAACCAACTGTACGTTAACCCTGTTCATTGCTGCCTCTATATTGACGATAAAATAAATGAGCCATGCACCTGTGAAATGTTGATTCCTGCATCATGGAAAACAGCCACATCGCTTAAGCAAAACGGCAATAATCAATTTGTAGCAGCAAATTTTGACGAGCTTGTTGATAGTCCTTTTATTTCATCCCCATCGCTGCAGCATAATAGTTACCTGGTAAACAACACCCGGTTTAACATTTGGATTGAAGGTGATTGCACACCCGACTGGAATAAAATACTAACCGACTTTAAAAAATTTACCATGGTGCAGTTAACCATGATGGAAGATTTTCCTTTTGACGAATACCATTTTTTAATACAGGCCACTCCTCATAGTTTTTATCACGGTGTGGAGCATTTAAAATCAACCGTGCTTGCGATAGGCCCTGCAGTTTCGTTAATGAAAAAAGAATTGTATGATGAACTGCTTGGCGTGGCATCACATGAGTTGTTTCATGTGTGGAACATAAAATCCATAAGGCCCATTGAAATGTTGCCCTATAATTATGGCAAAGAAAATTATGCAATTACAGGATATGTTTACGAAGGTGCAACCACCTATTATGGCGATTTGTTTTTATTGCGCAGCGGGTATTTTTCTGTTGAAGAATATTTTAAAGAACTAAATGTTCGCCTGCAAAGGCACATGAATAATTTTGGACGTTTTAATTATTCAGTTGCACAATCATCGTTTGACACCTGGCTTGACGGATACACACCCGGTGTAACCAACCGCAAGACTTCGATCTATGACGAAGGCTGTTTAATTTCACTAATGCTCGATTTTTTAATACGTAAACATTCGGCAGGCAAACACTCGTTAGATAATGTGCTGCACGATTTATACCACAACTTTGCAAAAACAAAAAAAGGCTATGCTGCTGCCGATTATCAAATGCTTGCCGAAAAATATGCCGGAAAACCAATGCACGATTTTTTTGACCGGTATGTGTACAAAGCAAATTCGTACGAAAGTTTATTACAAGAGGTATTAACTTTTGCAGGTCTTGTTATTACTACCAAAGAATCGCTCAAATCATCTGAGCGCATTTTTGGATTTTCAACCGATGAGCAATTTCCTTATCCAAAGGTTGTAAACATAGTACCCGGTTCACCGGCTGATGTTGGAGGCTTAAGCCGTGGTGATGAAGTAATATCCATAAACGGACATAAGGCCGACAGCAGGTTTTTTGACTTGCTGCAAAGTTTTTCAGAAAAAGAAGTTGTACTGGATTTATTTGCTTCATCAAAAAAGAAAACAGTATTGCTAAAAGCTGACGGCAAACCTTATCTATCTGAATACAGAATAAAACAAGCCGAAAGCATTAATCAGGAACAAGAATTGTTTTTAAACGCCTGGATAAAGTAAAAGCACTTTTTAACAGGCACCCTACTTTTTTACTGCCCGGTAAATTTCGAACTTGCGTTTTACAAAAATTATAAAATCATATTGACCTGATGATTTTAAAAATTCATCGCTTACATTTATAAAGTCAATAAAATCATCAAACTCAGGTTCGGTTAAATCCATTATTTGCCCGTCAACATATTTTCTAAACAGTTCTTTAAGCAAGGCTCTTTTTTTATCCTCATTAATTCGCTGGGCTATTTCGCGTTTTGCTTTTTCGCGCCTGCTAAACTGCTGGTATAAAAAAGTAATTGGGCTTTGAAAAGCATCAATGCCTGTAAGCTGATAATCTTCTTTTTTGTATCCTAATTTTTCAATATCCTTTTGTATATTCTCAATATCGCGTTGCGATATAATGGTTACAGGCTTTAATGCAATAAAAGGTTTTTCAAGTTCAATGCTAATGGTGTAATTGCTTTTAAATACCGAATCGGCAAAGCATATTTTTTTTACAGAATAACCGGCCGCTGTAACAAGCAACGTATCGGTTTTACTTAAGGTAACAGAAAACAAATTGCTGCTGTTACCAAAAACTCCATTGCCTGAATTTTTATTTACGGCCATCACGTTTACCACAGGTAAGAACGGGTCGTTGCCTGATACTATTCCTGTAACGCGTATGAATGGTTCGGCAGGCTGAGCAAATGCAATAGCGCATAAAAATAATTGCCAAAAAGCAACTTTAATTGTTTTTAATATCAACGGGTTTAATTTTTTTTGCTATTACTATGCAAAGTAAGTTTAATATAACGCTCATGTAACCCACCATATTATAATTTGCTAATTTGCCCGAAGGCATTTTGTAAATAATAAGCCCTGCAACAAATGCCGCAACTCCGGTTGAAAGGTGTTGAAGTGATGTATTGATATTCATAAATCCACCGCGCTGTTGTGGGGTAACTACCGAAGTTATCATAGCCATTGCAGGAATTGAACGCCCTCCCGAAACAACAAAAAATAAAGAGGTAATAAACAGGATGTACACCGGATGTATGGCGGGCATATTTGTAATTGCAATAATGGGAATGGCCGATAGTGTGATGAATATCGAAAACACTTTATGCTTTCCGTACCTGTCGGCAATACGACCAATAACAGGCGAAGTAAAAATAGTTAGCCCACCCCCAATCAAATACATATAGGTAAGCTGGTGTTCGGTAAATCCAGCGTTTGCAACCATATAAGGTGCAATAAAAGGGATGATTGAAAAATGCCCAAGCATCATTACAAACATAAGCAGTAAAGCACGTTGCTGATTGCTATCCGCAAAAATTGTAGCCAGCACCACCGGTTTTTGTTTTTTGCTTTCGGTATGGATGTGGGCTGTAACATCGGGTACTACCATCCATGCCACAGGTAGTAACACAATGCCACAAAAACCAACAAACAAAAACGTAGCATGCCACGAGAACATATTTGCCAAAAACAAACCAACGGGCACACCTGCTACCGATGCTACCGAGAATGCCGCCATTAAAATTCCCATAGCCTGCGCACGCTTTTCATAGGGCACCACATCGCCTGTAATAGCAAGTAATTGTGCATTTATAATTCCGCCAAACATACCTGCCACAATGCGTGCCAATAGCAATAAATAAAATGATGGGGCAAATGCGCATGCAAATGTTCCGATTAGAAAACCTGCAAAGGCCATTAGCAATAAGAGTTTTCGATTAAACCTATCGGCTATAAAAGCAGTGGTAAAGCTTGCAATGCCCGCACTAAAAGTATATGCGGCAACCAGCAAACTAAACTGCTGTGGTGATATTGACAGTAACCGCATGAGTTGTGGCCCAAGCGGCATTATAATCATAAAGTCGACTATATGTACAAAATTGATACAGGCAAGAGTAATAAGTAAAATGCGCTGCGAACGGTTCAATTTATGTAATGGTTTGCGGATTTTAATTTTATGAGTTAAATAAAATGTTGTTTTTCAAAAAGTAGTTTAAATACACAACGCGTAGTTTATTAATAAATGCATTTATCATTAGCTCTTTTTGTGCTTTACATAAACAACATTAAAAAACAAGATAAACTAAAACGCATCAATTAACATCCATCAATTCAACATCAAAAACCAAGGTGGCTTTTGCAGGGATAACCGGAGGGTAACCCTGCTCGCCATAGCCAAGATTATATGGAATAATAAGCCTGCACTTAGAACCTACGTTTAGCAATGCAATGCCTTGCTCCCATCCTTGTATAACACGTCCTTCACCCAGTCTAAACTCAATGGGTTCGCCACGCTCAACAGATGAATCAAAAATACTTCCATCCTGCAAATAACCGGTGTAATGTACCGATACTTTTGCTCCGGGGGCTGCTGGCTTACCACTTCCTTGTTTTACCATAATGTATTCAAGTCCGGTTTTAAGTTTAAGGGTATCTTTTCCGGCAACGTCAAAAGGTTGGGGGGTAATTTTGGGCTTTACACTTAATAACTCCACATCAAAAATTAAGATTGAGTTTGCAGGAATTCCGCTAACAGCACGCTCGCCATAGCCCGCTGCGGGTGGTATGGTTAGCGTAGCTCTATCGCCTTGTTGTAACATTGCAAATGCCTCGTCCCAGCCTTTTATCACCTGGCCTACCCCAAGCGTAAAAGCAAAGGGCTGGTTGCGATCGCGCGAACTGTCAAATTTATTTCCGTTAAGAAGCGTGCCTGTATAGTGCACCGTAATTTTATCTCCATTGTTAGGTTTTATTCCTGTTCCTTTTTGATGCATTACAATTTGTACGCCTGAGGCTGTGGTTAATGATGTGGGCATAATAGATGTTTGTGTTTGAGTTGTTACACTGTTAGAATTAACTTTACTGTCAGCTGTCTTTTTGGATGAAGAGCAGGCAACAGCAAAAACCGAAACGCAAAGAATAACTTTTTGCATAGGTATGTATTTAATTTTTCAAAAATGATAAACAAGGTAATTAAATGTTTTTGTTTGTAGTTAAGTTTTACACAAACATATTTTATAAAAACATGACTTATGCTTAAATCAAACTTTTGAAAAATAAAGAGAATCAACAAATGCTACTATATATACTCACCCGGTTATCCTATTGCTTCATTTACATCAGGCAACCTGCCTAGGCGGTAAAGCAACTCCATATGCGAGTTTAAAGCATCAAAAAGAGTTTTGTTTTCAAGATAAGGCACTCCAAACTCTTCGGCTGTTTTTTTAACAATGGGTGCTATGGCCGGGTAATGCACATGGCAAACACGAGGAAACAAGTGGTGTTCCACCTGGAAGTTTAACCCCCCCACATACCACGAAATCCATTTATTGTGCCGCGAAA
The DNA here is from genome assembly GCA_964432885.1 of uncultured Flavobacteriaceae bacterium. GTDB lineage: Bacteria > Bacteroidota > Bacteroidia > AKYH767-A > OLB10 > CAYSPG01. Next base: position 135,177 of record CAYSPG010000003.1, on the reverse strand, counting down.
AATTTACGGTGGTATGCATTTGATGAACAGCCCAGTTGTTTTCAATAGTTCCGTTTTCATCAGGTAGCGGATGCGTGGTTCCCTCCACGGTATGAGCAAGTTGAAAAACCGTAGTTAATATTAAACCTGCTACAAAGTGCATTACAAAAAAACCGGTCAACACCTCCACAAAGGGAATATTAAAAAAATAAAAAGGGCAAAAAATAATTACAAAAAAATAAACCACTTTGGATGCAATGATTTTGGAAAGTGTAACTATGTTTTGCTTAAAAGTGTTAGGGTTTACTCCGTTTTTTGTGTAATTATTAAATTGGATAAAATCTTTAGCCAATGTCCAATATGCTGTAAGCAAACCGTAAAAGAAAAATGCATAGATGTACTGAAGTTTTTGGTAGCCTTTAACTTTGGTATGAGGCGAAAAACGCATCACAAGGCGGTCGGCAATATCGTCATCAAGCGGAACAATGTTAGTATATGTGTGGTGCAAAATGTTGTGCTGCAACTTCCAGTTAAATACCGAACCACCCAACAGATTAAGAGTGTGTCCCAAAATGTAATTTATGTTTGGGTTTAAAGAATAGGCACCATGATTGGCATCGTGCATTACACTCATACCAATACCTGCAAGCGAAAGCCCCATAACAAACCAATGTAAAAGTGCTACTGGAAAAACAGGTTGCATTGTAACCAGCAACACAAATGGCACAATATATCCTGACAATAAAACAACTGTCTTAACAATCATTTGCACGTTGCAATGTTTGGAAATTCCAGCCGAAACAAAATAATCGTCAACGCGTTTGCGAAGAACATTATAAAATTCTGTTTTTTCTTTCGAAACAAACTTTACCTGCCCTTTTGCCTGCATTAAATTGAATTTATATGATTTAACTTTGGGTAAAAGTACTGTTTAATTGTATGCTATCTATTAAGCTCTATTTTTTGCTCCTTTACTGAACTGTTTCCTTTCGCATCTTCAACCACAACTTTAACATTTATTTTTTTTACCGAAGCATCTTTAATAAGGCACACTATCTTATTTTCTTTAGCTATGTATTCACTCACTATCCAGGCATCATTTACATAACAGTTTGTTGTTGTTATACCCGATAAGTTATCAGTAACCTTAACCTCAATTGCCTGGCACCTGTACACCGAATCATATGTAAGCGCAATATTTTCAATAACGGGTTTGGCATCATCAACAGTTACCGCATATTTACCCAACAACATTATTTTGCCTGTAACCGTACCGTTTTCAAATACACTTAAAACTGGCGAATAAGAATTTCCATCAATTTTTACTATAAGCGCTTTGCTTTGTAATGATACAGGCAAATCGTTGGGCTTAATAACAAGGGTTGCCGGCTTGTGCAGCGGCTCAGTTGGTTTAAATACGTTTATAATATTGCTGTATAAATTTTTTTCGGCAGGTTCCTCCGTCATTGTAAATGTTACATTGCGGTAAAAGCTGTTATTGGATAATTTAATGGCAGCATTTTCAGTTTTATAATTTGCAGGCTTGCCGGGTTGTTTACCATCAGCTACCGGCTCATCCATAATCACATCTTCATGAGCAACCGCAGAAATACTCTCAGCACTTAATGGCGGGCTTGCTTTGCAGGTTAACTGAAACCTTACACTAATTAATTTGCCTGAAGCATCGCGTAAAAACAAAAGCATGTTTGCCGTTTTTATAAAGTCGATATTAAAAACAGGCGAAACATTGGGTGCACGATACTGGGCAAAAAAATCGTTAGGTAAAACAAAACACCGCTCTATTAAGCTATCGGTTTCAACTTTTAATTTATAATCAATATGGGCATTAACATACCGCTTTTCGTCAAAGTTTATGCTTTTAAGGTGCATTGAAAAAGCAGTATCGTTATTTAACAGCAGCACTTCCTCTGTAAAACCAAGTATAGACGAATCATCAATCGCTTTATCAAAACCCGAAAACCCAATGGCAATGTTGCCGCTAACTGCTATTGGCCCACGCGCAAAGTAATGCAGGTTATCATAGGTATAAGGCTCAAATGATGCAAGTGTATCCATCAACGAAAAATCGTCATTAACGCGGTATATGTATACCCGTGTGGGCACGGGTAACATGGTGTCGGTATAAATTACGCCATAGTTATAAGGGTTTAATGGCCGCTCCGTTTTCTCATCTCTTATTTCAAAATGCAAATGCGGAGCCTGGCTGCTACCCGAGTTACCGGAAAATGCAATCGTATCCCCTTTCATAAATTTAAATTTATTTTTTTCGGGAAACAATTCTACCTCATATTTCTTCTTGTTCATCTGCTCGTTATATACCACCGTATCCATTTGTTGGATAAATTTATGCAGGTGGGCATAAACCGTTACATACCCATTGGTGTGGGTAATGTAAATTACTTTGCCAAAACCATTTTCGCTCGCTTTTATTCTTGAAACATACCCATCCGCAGATGCAAGCACCGGCATTCCAATAGCCCCATTTGTTTTTAAATCAATACCTGAATGATAGTGGTTATCGCGTATCTCGCCATAAACTCCGCTCACGGCAAGGGTTCCCGGCAGCGGATTTGCAAAATGCACCAGAGTATCCTGGGCATAAATCGAAAACGGAAAAAGCAATAACAAAGAAAGTATTATTTTTTTTATCATATAGTATTTTATTTACCCTTTTTTTCACTACTTAGTTTTCGTAAAAATCAAAAAGGGTTTTGTTAAGCATATTTACTCGCAAATTTATTTCTTTATTCTGTTCGCGCATGGGGTGGTACTTTACATAAAACGGAAATGGCCTGCGCAACTGCTCAAAGTTTTTATTTTTTAATACCAAAGCACTAAAGTTTGACCCCGTGCCACCGGCATAACGCGACTCACGTTTGCCGGTTGAGTCAATGGCCGTACCGGTATAATATTCCCATTGACGAACGGTATCGGATTCAAGTTTTGCAAATTCGGCTATAAAAAAGTTGGTTGTTGACAGGTGGATGGAAGTATCGGGGGCAAGATTGTAATTAAGAACAACCACTTTATTGTAATCGCCTATACTTATTGGCTTTGAAAAACTGCTGAAAAAAAAATATACCGGGCAAAACGTGAAGTTGTTTTTAAAAGCCTGTGCAATAATCTTGTTTTTACTCAGGTTTTTTTCCGCAGCATCAGCCGCTAAATCATCTCGGTTTATCTTTAGATATGCCGCTACAGTATGTTCGGCTGTTGAAAGGCGCACCAGCAGAATGCCGTTTTTAAGTTCGCGTATATTTTGTTGAGCCTGCTTACGAGGTGATAAATTTTGCGCAGCACCGGGCGTGTGCAACGTAATAAAAACAAAGGTTGTAATTATTTTAACAAACCACGAATTTAATGTTGCTGTTTTATTTGAAACAAAAATTCGCATGGAAGCTTTGCTTAATCGCTAAGTTTAATTTTGGTGCCTGCCTGTGGCGAAATGCCGGGTTCCAACTGGTTTTTTTTATACAAGGCATTCAGCTTAATCGCGTACAGTTGTGAAATATCGCGCATCGTTTCGCCCGGCTGCACAATATGGAAAGGTTGCTTGGCCGAATTGCGTTTGGGTTTTATGTAAACTATAGTGCCGGGTTTCAGGTCATCGCTTTTTTCTGCATCGTTATACTTTAACACCTGCCACAGCATCATTTCCTGCTCTTTGGCAATGCTTATCCACGTATCTTCTTTTTGGGCGATAATGTATTTTACATTGTTTTGTTCAGCATAGTGGGTAAATGGTTTTACCTCAATTTTAGCTTTTCGCTTTTCACTGCTTTTAGTAGCCGGTGTGTCGCTTAGTTCAACATCGCGCGTGGTAGTTGGCTGCATGGGTTTGGCTTCCTGTTTGGCGGCATAGGTAACATCGGGGCCTTTGGCATAATCCAGCTCATTAAGGTTATATCTTTCAATAAGTTCTATCAACTTATGCGCATATTGCGGGTTGGTGGCATAGCCTGCTTTTTTTAATCCATGCGCCCATGCTTTATAATCGGTTATGGGGTACTTAAATAAAAAAGCATACCGGTCTCTCGATTGCAGAAAATACGAGTGGTCGTCATAAGATTCCAATACCGTTTTGTATTTCCTAAAACATTCGTCTTTGGCATCATCATCTTTATGATAGGTATCGCCACTCCAGGTAGTGTGGCATTTTATACCAAAGTGATTGTTTGCAATGCGTGCCAAATCGCTGTTGCCGTTTTCGCTTTCGTACATACCCTGTGCAATGGTTATGCTGGCAGGCACACCTGTTTTCAGCATATCGTTTATCGCATCGTTTTTATACAGTCGAATGTAATCATCGGCCGTAAGGCGGCTTTGGGCTATGCAGGCAAAGGTGCTGCAAATTAGGAGGGGGATTAATATTTTTTTCATAACTTTTTTATCATTTTACAATATTAAAATTTCTATTGGTTTGATTTTAACAGGGCAAAAACGTATTTCAACATAACGTTGTTAATAGGTAAAAAGTATGGGTTTTCAAATCATACCATTTCCTACTTTCGCGCATCAAAATAAATTCGAACATGAAATTTGCAACCAAAGCCCTTCATGCAGGTGTTGAAGCCGACCCAACTACTGGGGCCATAATGACTCCAATTTACCAAACCAGCACGTATGTGCAGGCATCGCCCGGAAATCATAAAGGTTATGCTTACGCACGCGGTAAAAATCCTACCCGCTCGCAATTGGAAAAAAATATTGCAGCACTTGAAAATGCAAAGTACGGATTGTGTTTTAGCAGCGGCATGGGCGCCACCGATGCCGTAATTAAATTACTGCGCCCCGGTGACGAGGTAATTACCGGTGATGATTTGTATGGGGGCACGTACAGGATGTTTACAAAAGTGTTTGCCAACTATGGAATTAAGTTTCACTTTATTGATTTAAAAGATGCGGATAACATAATTAAGTACGTAAACAAAAACACAAAACTTATTTGGCTCGAAACGCCAACTAATCCAACCATGCAAATTGTGGATATTGCAGCCTGCTCTATTATTGCAAAAAAATCGGGCGCATGGCTTGCAGTTGACAATACGTTTGCTACACCTTATCTGCAAAATCCGATGGACATGGGTGCCGATATTGTTATGCACAGTGTAACAAAATACTTGGGCGGCCATAGCGATGTAGTAATGGGTGCATTGTGTATGAATGACGATAAACTATACGAACTGGTTGCTTTTATACATAACTCATGCGGTGCTACACCTGGCCCAATGGATAGTTTTTTGGCACTGCGTGGGATAAAAACACTACATGTTAGAATGGAGAGGCATTGCTACAATGGAAAAAAGATTGCGGAGTTTTTAAGCACACATCCTAAAATTGAAAAAGTATACTGGCCCGGATTTGCAAACCATCCCAACCACGAAATTGCAAAAAAACAAATGCGCGATTTTGGGGGAATGATATCATTTGACATAAAAAGCAAATCAAAAGACGAAGCATTTAAAATAGCATCATCGGTAAAAGTATTCTCATTGGCCGAATCGTTGGGTGGTGTGGAGTCGTTAATAAACCACCCTGCTACAATGACGCATGCCAGCATACCTCAACAAGAGCGTGAAAGAGTTGGAGTAACTGACTCACTTTTGAGACTAAGCGTGGGCATTGAAGACATAGATGATTTGCTGGAAGATTTACAGCAGGCTCTGTCATAAAAAAGTTACTCACATTAATTGAGAACTCAAAATTTCTCTCTAAATTTGAATCAAAATTTTAATAACAAACAATTAATAAACATGAACAAAACAATTACCAAAATTATTTTGGGCGCCATTATTTTATGCAGCACACAATTGCGTGCGCAAACCAATAACTGGTGCCATACCAGCGAGGTTAACAATGCAGCCATGCAAAACGACCCAGCCTTAAAAGCCGCTCATGATGAGTTGGAAAACTTTACAGCAAGATACACAAGCGGAAATTTTAGCACCTACAAAAAAGGGAATGTAACTGTGTATATTATTCCTGTTGTGTTTCACATTGTGCACATGTGGGGAGCCGAAAACATTTCGGATGCTCAAGTATATGACGCAGTACGCATAATGAACCGTGACTTTAGAAAACAAAATGCTGACACCAATGTAATAGTACCCTCGTTTACAGCCATTGCAGCCGATTGCGAAATTGAATTCCGCCTTGCCCGCCTTGATCCTAACGGCAATTGCACCAATGGCATTGACCGCATTGTATCTCCCGAAACATTTGATGGAGGTGATAATGCAAAGCTTAATCCCTGGCCATCAAACCAATATTTAAATATATGGACGGTAAACGTATTTGGAGCAGCACACGCAGGCGCTGCCGCTTATTGCTATTATCCAGGCTCGGCACCATCAGGTAAAGATGGAATTATATCGCTTTACAACTATGTGGGAAGCATTGCACCAAGCAGTGTAAACAACTCGCGCACCCTTACACATGAAACAGGCCATTGGCTAAACCTGCAACACACATGGGGAAGCACCAACCAGCCCGGTGTAGCCTGCGGTAACGATCAGGTTAATGATACCCCAATTACTGAAGGTTCGAACCTTGTGTGTAACTTAAACCTTGCTAACTGCAACCCTCCTATTATTGAAAACGTGCAAAACTATATGGATTACTCCTACTGCTCGCGCATGTTTACACAGGGTCAAAAAACACGCATGACCAATGCGCTAAACAGCGGTGCCGGTGGCCGTAATAACGTGTGGACACAAAATAACCTTGCCAATACCGGAACAGATGGACAAGTATATACCTGCATACCTACTGCACTTTTCAATGACTCCTACATCAGGTATGCCTGTACCAATACCAATATAATTTTTACAGATGCATCGCTTAACTTAGATACGGTAGGCACTACTTACTTATGGTCGTTTCCTGGTGGAAACTCTTCAACCACAACTCAGGCAACAGCTACTGTTCAATACCCAAGCCCAGGTGTATATGATGTTTCACTTACGGTAAGTAACTCTGCCGGTTCGGATACATACACTGCTACAGGAATTGTTGTTATCAGCGACCCTGCTGCCGCTACTCCTGCACCTATTATCGAAGGTTTTGAAAGTTTAACCATACCTGCAAATAACTGGTATGTAAGCAACGGTGGTGGAAACGGATTTCAAAATACATCCACTGCAGCGCACACAGGCTTGCAATCGGTGCGCGTTGTAAACTACACAGGCAATACAAGCGGCACCACCGATGAATTAATTACCACATCATTCAGCCTTGCTAATACTACAGGAGCAAAAGCATTTTACTGGTATGCATATGCTAACCGCCAAACCGGAAGTAGCGATGGACTGAAAGTTTTTGGGTCGGTTGACTGCGGAAAAACATGGCAGCTAAAACTATCTCGCACAGCAACTCAAATTGCCACTGTGGGTAATACTTCAATAAACTTTGTTCCTACTTCTTCTTCTCAGTGGGATCAGGATTCGGTAAGCCTGTCTTCCTACAGCAATCAGCAAAATGTGCGATTGAAATTTCAATACACGTTTGATAACGGAAACAACTTTTATTTAGACGATATCAATATAAGCGGTTTGGTAGGAATAGAAGAATATAACATGGAGCCTGCAGATGTAACCATTGCGCCAAACCCTACTGCCGGTGCGGCAATGATTGAGTTTGTATTGCTAAACAATGAACAGGTAACAATAACGGTAACCGATGTATTGGGTCGTACGGTTGAAAATGTTTTAAACAAACAACTTGAAGCCGGTGAATACCAATATCAGTTTGATGGTGGATGGAACAAAGGAATTTACTTTGTTAGAATTTCGGCAGGCAATCAGCACATCACCAAAAAATTAGTAGTAGAATAAAAGCAATAGTTTAACCTTGGTCCTCCTGTTTACGCGGGAGGACTTTTTTTATTTTAATGAAATGGCAAAAAAAACATTTTCTTTTACAATTAAACACATTATATATGCCCAACCTGATGCCGTTTTTGAGGCATTGACCAAAAAGATGATTATAGAAAAATGGATTGAAGGCGCAGTAGAATTTGAATTAAAACCCGATGGTGTGGTGGAAATGTTTAACGGGTGGGTAAAAGGCAATGTACTTGATTTTGAAAAGGGAAAAACACTATCCTATACCTGGAAACCTAATGGATGGGATAAAAAAGCCAATGCATCGGTGGTGGAGTTTGAGTTTAAAAAGAACAAAGCCGGAACCGAAGTAATGATTCACCACTATGATTTTCCGAACCAAAACGAGGCAGACAGCCATAAGGAAGGCTGGGTAAATTATGTGCTCGACCCGATTAACGATTACTTTATTATGGAAATGGAAAGTAAAACCTAACGTGTTTTTGGTAGTTTTAAAGAATAAAAAAAAGCCTTCAGTAAAATTACCGAAGGCTTTTTAGTTTTTTAATTCTTACAAGAATTAAGAAAGGTGTTTGTTAACGAGTTTAGTCATTTCAAACATAGTAACAGTTTTTTTGCCACCAAAAACTTTTTTCAAGTTCTCGTCAGCATTAATGTTACGTCTTTCTTTTGCATCCTGTAATTTGTTTTTCTTAATGTAAGCCCAAATACCTTTTACCACTTCGGTGCGAGGCATTGGCTTACTTCCAATTACCGGATGTAAAGCTTCACCAATGTTCATTGGTTTCATGAAAGCCGCATTAGGCTTACGCTTTACTTTTGGTTTAGCGGCTGCCTTTTTTTTAGGAGCTGCTTTTTTTGCTGCTTTTTTAGGAGCTGCTTTTTTAGCTTTTTTTGCCATTGTTAATTTGATTTTAAATTTGACATCAGCAAATGAAATACAATTTTTTCCCTCTGTAACCAAGGCACACACCAACTTATCAACATGCATTGCAGCTTGCTTACAACTTTCTTTTCATTGGTAAAAATGTTTTTTTTCTTTTTATTTTCATTGGTAAAATAGCCTGAAACATTGATTTTTAGTACGTTTTATTAAATCCAGGATTAGGGTTGTTTAATTTTCTCCTCTGAAAACTATTTTGTTTCAACGATTGACATTTGTTAATAACCTTGTGTTACAGAGGGAACAAAAAAATATTTTTCCGCTTTTCTCTCTCAAAAAAGCAAACTAATTTGTGGTTTTGTATTTTCATTAAATCCTCCCCACGATGCTTCGGGGCCTCTATCCTAAATCCTTTTCTCAATGCGCCTCCAGCCAATTATCACCCATTCCAATTTCAACTTCTAATGGCACAGTGGTACTAATTGCATGTATCATTTTATCATGAATGATAGGTTTTATTATTTCTACTTCATCGCGGTGGGCATCAAAAACCAACTCGTCATGAACTTGCAATGTCATCCGCGATTTTAGTTTTCGTTTTTCAAATTCGCGGTCAATGTCAATCATGGCAAGTTTTATTAAGTCAGCAGCACTTCCCTGTAAGGGAGAATTTATTGCCTCGCGCTCAGCAAAACCACGAACTGTAAAATTTCTAGAGGTAATATCTTTCAAGTATCGCCTGCGCCCCATAATGGTTTGCACATAACCATTGTTACGTGCAAAGTCTAACGTATCGGTCATGTACTGACGGATTTTAGGATACTGCTTAAAATAATTTTCAATCAGTTCTGCTGCTTCTTTTCTTGGAATTCCTAATCGCTGCGACAAGCCAAATGCCGAGATGGAATAAATAATTCCAAAGTTTACCATTTTGGCTTTGCTGCGCATTTCTTTGGTAACATCATTTAATGCAACACCATAAACTTTTGCCGCAGTTGCCTGGTGGATGTCTTGCTTTTGATGAAATGCTTCCATCATGTTTTCATCTCCACTTATTTCGGCTGCCAGGCGCAATTCTATCTGCGAGTAATCTGCGCTTATTAATATGTGTTCATTATCACGAGCAACAAATGCTTTTCGTATTCGCTGGCCCCGCTCGGTGCGAATAGGAATGTTCTGCAGGTTTGGCCCAATGGAACTTAACCGGCCTGTTGCGGCAATAGTCTGGTTAAATGTAGTATGTACTCTTCCTGTTTTTTTATTTATCATCTGCGGAAGCGCATCCACATAGGTTGATTTAAGTTTGGTGAGCTCGCGGTAATTTAAAATGGTATTTGCTATTGGATAATTAAGTGCAAGACGCGATAGCACTTCTTCGTTGGTGGCATGTTGTCCTGTTGCCGTTTTTTTGTCTTCCGGAATTTTTAATTTGTCAAACAATACTTCTCCTAATTGCTTGGGCGAATCAACATTAAACTCCATACCAGCTTGTTTAAAAATTTCATCGCGTGTGGTAAGCATGTCGGCTTCCAATTCTTTTGAATACGCCTGCAAATACTGCTCATTAATTTTTACGCCTTCCCATTCCATTTTTGCAAGCACGGGAATAAGCGGATGTTCAATAGCATCAAGCACATTGTTTACTTCATGCTTAATCACCATAGGTGCAATTTTTTGTTTTAACTGTAAGGTAATATCAGCATCTTCAGCAGCGTATTCCGAAATTTTTTCTATTGCCACGTCTCGCATTGTTCCTTGGTTCTTTCCCTTTTTGCCAATAAGTTCTTCAATATTGACAGGTGTATATCCCAAATACGTTTCGCTTAAAAAGTCCATACCGTGTTTCATGTCGGGCTCTACAAGGTAATGTGCAATCATGGTATCGTACATGGGAGCGCACACATTAACATCATAGCGCTTTAGCACCAGCATATCAAACTTTATGTTTTGACCAATCTTTAAAATTTTTTTGCTTTCGAGAACAGGTTTAAAAAAGTCGCAAATAAATTTTGCCTGCATAAAATCATTTGGGCACGGCACATAATATCCTTCACCAGCTTTGTAAGAAAAAGAAAGTCCAACAATATCCAGCGAGAAATAATCAAGCGATGATGTTTCGGTATCAAAACAAATTTCGCGCTGCTGCAATAATTCTTCAACCAACTTTTTTATGTCATCATCGCCTGTTACAGTTTTATAATCATGCGGAGTGTTGTTTATGTTTTTTCCTTTTACAACTTCTTCCACTGTTTCAACTTCTGCATCACCAAAAAGAGACGTTTGTGCACTGTTTCCAACAGGAGATTTTATTTCTTTGTTTACAGAAAAATCAGCACCTAATATTCTTTTTCCAAGCGAACGGAATTCAAGTTCTGCAAAAATTGTTTCCAGTTTTTCCTTGTCGGGTTCGCTCATCAGCAAATCGTCATCGCTTGCCTCTATAGGAACATCAAGAATAATAGTGGCAAGTTTTTTTGAAATTAAAGCCTGCTCAATGTTGTTGGCAATGTTTTCACCCAGTTTACCTTTAATGTTAGCAGCATTGGCAATTACGTTTTCCATACTGCCATATTCTTTAATTAATTTTTTTGCTGTTTTCTCGCCCACGCTTGGTATGCCCGGAATGTTATCCACTGCATCGCCCCACATGCCCAAAATGTCAATTACCTGAAGTGGGTTTTCTACCTCCCATTTTGTTTTTATTTCTTCAACACCTAATTTTTCAAAATCACCGGCACCGCGTGGTGGCTTATATATATATATACGGTCGCTAACCAACTGCGCGTAATCTTTATCGGGCGTAACCATATATACTTCGTGACCGGTTTTTTCTTTTTCCTTGGCAAGGGTGCCAATAATATCATCGGCTTCGTAACCCGCTTTTTCAAGAATGGGAATTTTAAATGCCTTAATAATTTCTTTGATGTACGGAATGGCATCCTGAATGTCTTCAGGCATTTCCTGCCGGTTGGCTTTATAAAAATCGTGCTCAACGGCACGTGTGGTTTCCTCGGGCGAATCGAAGACAACGGCCATGTGTGTGGGTTTTTCTTTTCGTATTAAATCAAAAAGTGTGGTGGTAAAACCACTTACAGCCGAAACATTTTTTCCTTTGGAATTAATTAAAGGATTTTTGCTAAAAGCAAAGTAGGCACGATAAATTAATGCGAATGCATCGAGTAAAAAAAGTCGTTTGTCTGATTGGGGATTCATATATAATAAATTGTGGTTACAGAATTAGAACGCAGATTATTATAATGATTAAGATATAATATGATTTTTCAAAAGCCCAATTTTTTTTTAATCATAAACATCTGCGTCATCAGCGTTCACTTTTATTTTTCAATCGCAAATGTAATTTCTTCTGTCAACAAAATTTTTAAAGGATTAATTATTGTATCCTAACCACAAACAACAAACCTCAAACTAATTCTTACTTTTGTTACTGCTATTTATCAAGCCAACATGCACGACACCCACCTACCCCACTCACATCATAACGAAGAACACTTTTTACAATCCGAACTTATTCGTGATATTGTTATTGGAATGGCCGATGGGCTTACTGTTCCGTTTGCGCTAGCCGCTGGATTAAGTGGCGCTGTTGACAATAACGCTATTATTATTACAGCAGGCCTTGCAGAAATTGGTGCAGGCTCTATTGCAATGGGGTTGGGTGGTTACTTGGCAGGACGTACAGAAATTGAACACTACGACTCGGAACTAAAGCGCGAACAATACGAGGTAAAACATTTTTACGAAAAAGAAAAAGAAGAAGTGCGCGAGGTTTTTGCTGCTTATGGCTTATCACCACAAACACAAAACATAATTGCCGATGAAATGGCAAAGGACGAAACCAAGTGGGTTGACTTTATGATGAAGTACGAATTGGGATTGGACAAGCCCGATGAAAAGCGCGCCCGCAAAAGTGCCATGAATATAGGTCTGGCTTACGTAGTGGGAGGCATTGTTCCATTAAGCGCTTACTTTTTTACTTCAAAACCTAATGACGGATTGGTTTACTCGTCAATAATTACAATAGTATGCCTGCTTGTGTTTGGATATTTTAAAAGTAAATTTACAGGGCAGCCTCCTGTTAAAGGCGCAGTGCGAATAACCCTTATTGGATTAGTTGCTGCTGCTGCTGCGTTTTTTATTGCTACTTTAGTAAGCTAAAATATTTGCCCATGAAAAAACTAATACTCGCTGCTCTTATTTTAATTACATCGTTTAAATCTTTTTCGCAGGGAAATTTTGCTCCTGTAGGCGCTAAATGGCATTACCAATATTTTGACTTACTTTTTTTTGCATGGTATCCTGTAGTAGTTGAAACTACAGATACTGCCACTATTGGAGGAAAATTATGTAACAAGTTGGAAATTACATCAGGAGCTACTTGTACACTTAAAAACCCTTTTTATATTTATGAGAGTAACGATTCGGTTTATCATTACCTGCAAAACACTAATTCTTTTGGATTGCTTTATAATTTTAATGCTCAACTTGGAGATACCATAACTCTTACAGTTGATGATATAATGACAGGCACTTCAAATATTTATCTCGTTATTGATTCGATTGGCACTGCAATAATTAATGGCCTTAACAAAAATATTTATCATTGGTCACAAATAAATTTTCCATGGAATTATGATTTCTCTGGTTCAGCAATTGAAGATATAGGAAACATAACATTTTTATTTCCACAATATGGCCCATGCGACCCCTATGCTTATGGGTTGCGATGTTACCAAGATTCTATTGTTGGACTATATCAAACAGGAATTGCAACTTCCTGCAATGTTGTAACGGATGTGAATGAACTTTCATCATCCAATTTAACTTCTATTTCGCCAAATCCCTTTTCAACTTCAATAAATATAAATTCAGAAAATTTAAAAGAGGATGATTACACTATTTCTGTTTATGATTTGCCCGGAAAAATAATTTATCAAACTAAAAAACAATTCTCTAATAAAACTTCTGTTGAACTTTCTGATTTGACAAAAGGTATTTATTTTTTAAAGATTACCGGAAACCATTTTGCTGCAACAAAAAAAATCCTCAAACAGTAATTCAATGAAAAAAATTGTCGCAGTAATTATTTGCACTTTCTTTCATTGCATTTCTATTGCGCAAACTTTTCCTGCCCCCAATGCCTATTGGCATTACCAGTTGTGTAATAATTTTTTTCCTTATGTCTGTGGTCCTTCAGTAATTGTTCCTGTTGGGCCGGCTGTAATCAGTGGAGTAAATTGCACACAGGTTACTATAGGCAACTCACCATGTCTTGGCACTCCGTTTCAATACCTGTATCAAAGCAACGATACAGTTTATCATTACCTTCCTTCGCAAGGAAAATTTTCAATGCTGTATGATTTTGGTGCACAGGCAGGTGATGTTTGGAATATTGTGAGTAACAAGCCGGGCTTGCCTCCAATTGACAGTGTACAAATTCATGTTGATTCAACTGCATTTGTTCAGATAAATTCCGTTACACGAAAAATAATTTACACATCTTACGCTACACCATTCCATTATTTTGACTTTAATGGCCCAATGGTTGAAGGCATTGGAAGCCTTGCTTATTTTTTTCCGCAATTTGGCATGTGCGACCCACAGGTAAACGGACTGCGCTGTTATGACGATTCTCTTGTTGGACATTATCAACCCAACATGGCCATTGCTTGCGATTCTGTGATTCCTGTTGGAATTTCTACAGTAGATGATGAAATAAAATTTTCGGTGTATCCGAATCCGTTTAAGGAAGAGTTTAAAGTTTCGGGATTAAAGTTTAAAGTTGGCGATGTCATTAAGATTGTTGATGTCTTTGGAAAAGAAGTTTTTTCTAAATCATTTGTCTCTCAAACATCAAACCTCAAACTACAAACAACAAACCTTTCCCAAGGAATTTATTTTATCGAAGTACATTCAAGAAATAAAAAAGCAATTCGAAAAATTATAAAACTTTAAAATATTTTTAGCCACAGATTAAGCCCCACCTAAATCCTCCCCGTAGGGGAGGACTTTAAAAACTGAGGCGTTCTTAAGATAATTTAATCCGTGTAAACCCGTTCAATCCGCGTCATCCGCGTTCTATTTAAATGGAAATTCAATCAACCCCAACTTTATACTGCAATAGTTTAACTAAATATTCGCGCTTGCTTACGCGCGAAGTTTTTATTGGTGATGTTCCGCTTGGCGGAAAAAATCCCATTCGTGTGCAGAGCATGACAACAACGGATACCATGAATACCATTGCTACCGTTGAACAAAGCATTCGAATGATTGAAGCTGGTTGCGAATACGTGCGCATAACTGCACCCAGCATTAACGAGGCAAAAAATTTAGAGAACATAAAAAAAGAATTAAGCAAGCGCGGATACAAAACTCCGCTTGTTGCCGATATTCACTTTACACCCAATGCTGCAGAGGCTGCGGCACGCATTGTAGAAAAAGTTAGAGTGAACCCGGGCAATTATATCGACAAAAAAAAATTCGAACAAATTGAATATACCGATGCGGAATACAATGAAGAGATTGAACGCATCCGCACTCGCTTTACACCACTCGTAAAAATCTGCAAAGAGTACGGCACTGCCATGCGCATTGGAACAAATCATGGCTCGTTAAGCGACAGAATTATGAGTCGCTATGGCGATACGCCAATAGGAATGGTAGAATCTGCATTGGAATTTTTGCGCATTTGTGTTGACGAAAATTATCACAACATAGTGCTCTCCATGAAATCGAGTAATCCACAAGTGATGGTACAGGCGTATCGTCTACTCATCGTAAAAATGCGTGAGCAATTTTCTTCTTCCTCCCCCTTCGGGGGCTGGGGGGCCGTCTTTCCATTGCATCTTGGTGTAACAGAAGCAGGCGAAGGCGAAGATGGAAGAATAAAATCTGCAGCAGGTATTGGAACCTTGTTAGAAGATGGAATTGGCGATACCGTTCGTGTTTCGTTAACAGAAGACCCAGAGTTTGAAATTCCGGTTGCGAAAAATTTGGTTGACAGATACAACAAAAGAGCAAATCATAAACCAATTCCAGAATTTGAAACTTCAAATCACAAGCTACAAACTTCTTATTCCGCATTTGAGTACAAACGAAGAGAAACCATTTCCATTGCCAACCTCGGTGGTCATAATGTACCAAGAGTAATTGCCGATTTTTCTCAGAATAAAAAAATAACCGCTGCCAGCCTGTTTCCTGTTGGATACAATTATTCCATTGCGCTTGATAAATGGAACCTTAGCGACCAGGCATGCGATTATATTTTTGCTGGCGATAATAAAATTGATTTTGAAGTTCCCGGCACTCTTGGTGTTATTTACAATTACAACACATGGCTATCATTAGAAAACAAAAATCAATCGTATCCCCTATTTTCATTGGATGAGTTTTTGTCTGCGCAAAATAAATCGGATGTTTTAAATTTTGTTCGTGTAACAATTGATGAGGTATCAACTTCAAACTTCAAACTACAAACCTCAAACAACGTTGTTTTAATTTTCGAAACAGATAATGAACACGCCATGCCTGAACTGCGCAGAATGTTTCTCTCCCTCCCCTTCGGGGAGGGTTGGGGTGGGGCTCCTGTAATTATTAAAAGAAACTATCCTGATTTAGATTTAGAAAAATTCCGATTGTATGCTTCTACCGATGTGGGTGCTTTATTGATTGATGGCTTTGGCGATGGTGTATGGTTAACCTCTCCCCTGCCCTCTCCTCCAGAGAGGGAGTTGGATACTGCCAATTCTAAAAACGGAATTAATCCTTTAGAGTTAAATAAAACTGCTTTTGGAATTTTGCAGGCCGCTCGCACGCGCATTTCAAAAACAGAATACATAAGTTGTCCCAGTTGCGGACGCACACTTTTTGATTTGCAGGAAACAACTGCAAAAATCCGCTCACGCACCGACCATTTAAAAGGAATTAAAATTGGCATTATGGGTTGCATAGTAAACGGCCCGGGCGAAATGGCCGATGCCGATTATGGATATGTTGGCAGTGGTGTTGGAAAAATTACTTTATACAAAGGCAAAGAAGTTGTGCAACGCAGCATTGCAACCGAAAAAGCGGTGGATGCTCTTATTGATTTGATTAAAGAAAATGGCGATTGGGTGGAGAAAGAAGAATAATTTTTGTTTACCCCTCAATCTTCCGCTCTTTTTTAAACTCCGCAGGATTCCCCTGATAAATACCATACGCATTTAAATTAGATGTTGCCACTGAACCTGCAGCAAGTATGCTATGCGAACGGCAAATTACATTTGGACAAACAATTGCTTTTGCCCCAATAAAAACTCCATCCTCAATTTTTACAGGACCAAAAATGGTTGGAAAATGCACCTTGCGGTAATCATGATTGCCTGTTAAAATCATGGCTCCCTGAGCCATGTTTACATGATTACCAATTTCTACATTATCAAGATTGTAAATCCAAGCCTGCTCACCTATCCACACATGATTGCCGATTGTTAAGCGCCATGGCATTTTAATATTTACACCCGGCTTGCTGATGATAACGCCCTTACCAACTTTAGCTCCAAACAATCTCAATAAAAAACATCTGATTGCACTTGAAGGACAAAATGGGCTTATGAAAAAAAATACATTTACCCAATGCCACACAAAAAATTTAAGTGACGATGCGCCACGGTCAAATTCTTTTGGATTAAATTTCGAAAGGTCGGTTTTTAGTTTTTCGTCCACAAATTAAGATTGTTAAATTGCTGTTTTAGTTATTGGTTTTTAGTTGTAGTTATTTAGTTATTGGTTGTAGTTATTCAGTTATAACATCGGGGTACAAACTAACAAACTATAACTGACAACAGAAAAACTTAAACCATAGACTAAAAACAAAGAACTCATTTTTTTGTCAACTTTAATTATGCAGCAAGTTTATAATGCAGTCGTATTTGTTCAAGAAGATATAAAATTTCTTCTACCTCATCTGATGTAACCAATTTCATTCTAAAATCTTTAAAATGGTCAAAGCCTTTGAAATAATTTGCATAGTGCCTGCGCATTTCCATAATGCCCACTATTTCACCTTTCCATTCAACTGATTTTAGTAAATGTGTTTTGCAAACTTCTACACGCTCATCAATAGTTGGCGGCCCCAGTATATTTCCTGTTGCCAAAAAATGTTTTATCTCGTTAAATATCCAGGGGTTTCCAATGCTTGCGCGGCCTATCATTACACCATCCACACCATAGCGGTTTTTCATTTCCAAAGCCTTTTGTGGTGAGTCCACATCTCCGTTTCCGAAAATCGGAATAGTAATGCGCGGATTATTTTTTATCTCACCCACCAATGTCCAATCGGCCGGACCTTTGTAAAGTTGTGCGCGTGTGCGGGCATGTATCGTCAATGCTTTTATTCCAATGTCCTGCAAACGCTCGGCAACTTCAACCACGTTTTTTGTTTTATCGTCCCAACCCAATCGCGTTTTTACGGTAACAGGAGGTTTTACTGCATCCACAATGGCTTTGGTCATGCTCACCATTTTAGGAATATCCTGCAACAGCGCAGCGCCTGCACCCCGGCATGCTACTTTCTTTACAGGGCATCCATAATTTATATCTATCAAATCGGGGCGCGCTTGTTCGGCAATTAAAGCCGCTTCGCGCATATGTTCTATTTCACTACCAAAAAGCTGAATGCCTATGGGGCGTTCGTATTCAAAAATATCAAGCTTTTGCAAACTCTTTGCGGCATCGCGTATCAGCCCTTCGCTCGAAATAAACTCGGTGTACATCAAATCGGCACCGTTTTGCTTGCATACATAACGAAATGGTGGGTCGCTTACATCCTCCATGGGAGCGAGTAACAAAGGAAAATTTCCAAGTTCTATGTTGCCGATTATTATCATGTATTTTCACCATCAACGAATACGAATTTTTACGAACTAACGAATAGCCTTGATTAAACTGCTGGCATGACGGAAATCATTCGCTGATTCGTAAAAATTCGTATTCGTTGATATTTTTAATTTCGTGCAAAAATAAAAAAGATGCTGAAAGCTATGTATAGTGATGCCACTGCAATGATGAAACTTTTCATCTTTATTGTGGTGCTTTTGGTGTGTACTGCTGTTTTTTCTATTGGTGGGCTGGCGCTTGCCCCTTTGTTTTTTGGCGCTGATGTCGTTTTGGCTATGGCCGATTTCAATAATTATTCTCAACCCAATGTTATTGCCGTGCTGCAGTTTCTTCAAATTTTTTCGCAGGTTGGTATTATGATTTTGCCTTCGTTGCTTGCAGGGGTTTTGTTTTCGGGCAATAGTTTAAAGTTTTTAAGTGCCGATAAAAATGCGGGCACAAAAAATTATTTGTTGGTTTTGCTTTTAATGGTAATCATTACTCCTGCATTAAACTTAATTATCGATTTTAATGCCAACATGCATTTACCACAGGCATTACAATCAGTTGAGTTGTGGATGAAAGAGTCCGAAGAGCAGGCCGCCAAGCTTACCGAAGCTTTTTTAAAAATGGATAACACCAGTGATTTATTTTTAAATCTTGTGATGGTTGCACTGCTGCCCGCCATTGGCGAAGAGTTTTTGTTTCGTGGTGTTATTCAAAACTTGCTGTCGCAGCTTACGCGCAAAAAACATACGGCTATTATTCTCACGGCAGTTTTATTTAGTGCCATACACATGCAGTTTTTTGGATTTTTTCCGCGCTTTTTACTGGGAGTGCTGCTTGGATACCTGCTGGTGTGGAGCGGCAGTATTTGGCTGCCGGTGTTTGCACATTTTTTAAATAACGGCATGGCGGTAATGATGGCGTGGATGGAACAACATTATAATTTGCAAATGAACCCCGACACGATTGGCACCCACCCCGAAGACTGGTGGATGGTGGCGCTTAGTGTTTTTATTACCATTATTCTTCTGCGAAAGCTGAGCGGAAATTTTGGGAAGGGAATTCCTGATTCTGTTATGGTGGAGTAAGAAAAACTTTTTGGAGCAAAAGCGTTTGGTAATTCTTTCAATCACCTGTCCCGCTATACACTACAAGTCTGCCATTACATAAGCCTTTACACTGCGGGCTTTCCTTCCCAATCAAGGCTATTTTTCAATCTTCTGGAATCCTTTCGGTACCTTATGGACAACCCAATAAAGGGTTTGTAACCCTTTAAGGTGGTAAAACCAATAAAAGTTAAGAACTGCGCGGAGTTTTCTTTAATCCTCGCGGCAATTTCCTTGATGCTCGCGGTGATTTCTTTAATCCTCACGCCAATTTCTTTAATGGATTAACCTCTAAAGGGTTTATAACCCTTTAGGGGTTTGTACACACTAATGCCGTTGGTGGTGGAAACGACCACTACGGAGGAGGTGATTGCTCCTGCTCCGGTAGCTGATAATGCATGATGATGATGTTTTTTTATGATGATATGCGCCCCCGAGAGATTGGGGGCGTTTTTTTTTGCTTGAGACAATGTAACTGCAGAAGAAGTTGGCAGCAGGATGCCGAAGGACAAACAAGGCACGAGCGGAAAAGACGCCCGCCTTTACTTTTCTGCTGCCTGTCTAATAGTCTGAAATACATCGGCAGTATGATAACCCAAACTGGCTGCCTTATCAATTTTATTGAGCGATTCTTTGTACCGCTTTTTATTGTAGAGTGCAATGGCCATTTGATAATAGACTTCTGCATTCATTGAATCCAAAGCATTTGCCGTGTTGAAATCTGCCAATGCTTCATCGTATTTCTTTGATTGTGAGTATGCCCTTCCCCTGTCAAGATATACCGAAAAATTTTCCTGTTTTAGGCGGATAATCTCTGTGAAGTCAGCAATTCCGTTGCTTAGTTCCCCGGATTTTGCATAAGCGATTGCTCTGTTGACCCTTGCGTCAAAGTAATCATTTCTTAAGCTTAATGCAAAGCTGAAATCCTTAATGCCTAAGGTGTACTTTTCAGTCATACAATAAATAATTCCACGGTTTACATAAGCGAATTCAAAGTTGGGATCAAATGCAATCGACTCATTGTATTTTTCCATGGCCTTGTCCAATTGCCCCAGCTCCTTACCATAAACGTTACCAAGGTTATTCAAAGCCATACCGCAATGAGGAAATTGTTCAATTACGTTACTCCATAAACTGATACTATCCTTCCAGACATCACATCTTTTATACGTTGTAATGCTTAAAAATAAAACGTATGCTGATAAGAAAAGACCGGCTGCTGTTAAAAAGCCTTTACCTTTTGCAGAAACATCAAGTAGCAAACAGGATAACATAAAAAACAAACCAATCGATGGCATGTATGAATAGCGTTCGGCAAAAATTGCCGGCCCCACAGGCAGTAACTGTAAAATCAGGAAAATGGTAGCTACAAAAAATCCGGCCGCAAACATATAAACTTTGTTAAGTTTCATTGATCGGATGATCAGAACCAGGATAGCCACGATGACTAAAGGGGCCGCCAAAAAATAAAACGGGGTACCTGTAAATAAATCTGAAGGGTATGGGTAAAATGCTGAAAGTTGAACGGGCGCCAGAAGCTTAAATACATATGCCAGCAAGTTAAATTCAGCGATTAGTATGCGCTTGCCTAATCCGAATACATGTGTACCTACGGAGCCTGAAGCTGTTGCGGCATGTACGGAATAAAGTCCCAGGCCTAAAGCAAGTGCAACGAAAGGGAATTTCTCCAGAAACATTTTAGCATTTGTCTTCCTGCCCAAGTAAAAATCAAGAAGAAACATTACAGGTACGAGGGAAACTGCCATGGTTTTAGATAAAACAGAAAACACAAAAAGCAAAAAAGTGTATGAAAGGTATTTTATATTTTCTCCACTCCTGATGTAGTTAACATAGGTGATCATGGCGGCAACAAAAAAAACAGAATACAACAGGTCCTTTCTCTCCGCGGCCCATGCAACCGACTCCACATGCAAAGGGTGAATACCAAACAGCAAAGTGGTGATTAATGCCATCCCTGTATTTTCAGTTAGCAGCCATATGAACCAGCACACTAAAGCAGTTACGATCAGATGCATGACCAGGCTGGTTGCATGATATCCGGCAGGGTTTAATTTATAAAATTGATATTCTAAAGCATAAGAGAAAATATGCAGCGGCTGGAAATTGGCAAAGTAAACTTCTGAAAATATCTTTTTAAGGTTACCAACACTCAGCGTACGTATAAGTGGATTGTTAAGCAGATAAGTGGGGTCATCCCAATTGGTGAATTTATTGTTTAGAATAGGACAATAAACAATAAAAATCAGGACCCATATCAATCCAAGCCATAGCCAGCCATTGAACTTTTTTCTGTCCTTAATATCTATTAAATCAGATTCCTTTATTTTTCTAGGCTTGCCTGACCTGTGGTTTTTCAATTTACTTAAATCGTGGGCCAAAACTAATAATTTCGAAAAACAATGAAGTTGTCAGATTCAATTCGGCAGGTCGTGATTTCGGATGGAGAAAGTTTGGAGATTGGCAAACAGGATACGCTCTCTTTATACCGTCAGGGTTTTTCCGATTTTTCATCTGGGAAATCTGACAAATTCGGAAACGCAAATTCAAATTTACCATCCGTCTGCTTCAGGTCTTGCTAAAGGGCGAATGCCGTGAAGGGACAGTAGAACACGCACAAATAACTTCTTAATCTACAAATCAATTCCCCTACCCCTCCACCCTCTCCCCAACACCCTCCGGTATAGTAGCAAAAGCAAAATAAAAAATCACCATAACAGCAGCAATGGCAGTAATTACAAAGGGTGTAGCGGGGATAAAAGAGAACCAGAGGATGCCGGCTGTGGTGCTGGCAAGGAGTGATGCTAAACTGTTGAGCCCCGAGTAGGTGCCCATGGCTGCGGCAGCATCTTTTTTATCGCACAGGTTGCTGAGCCATGCGCGTGATACGCCTTCGGTACCGGCCATGTATATTCCGTAAAGCAAAAATAACACATAAAACATAGCGTGGCTGGTGGCAAACGGCATGCTTGCATATACTGCCGCAAAAAGAAACAGGCCAGCTATAATTGTTTTTTTGAAGCCTACCCTATCACTAAGCTTACCCAACGGGTATGAGCAGGCGGCATATACAAAGTTGTAAAAAATGTAGATGGTGATAAGCTGGGTATCGGTGAAGCCGCGCTCTTTAAGTATAAGCAGCAGGAACACATCGGAACTATTGAACAATGTAAAAAACAGCAGGCCTATGAGGAGGCGGTTGTAGTTTTTGGGCGATTTTTTGAGGTAATGAAATGAATGGAAAAAGTTTACGGGCTTTTTATCAGCCGAGGGGCTGTGCTTTTTTTCTTTGACCAAAAACAGCAGCAACACACTTATCATAACCGGAAAAAAGGCGATGAGAAAAAGCGTTTGGTACTGGCCAGGGTAAAAGTGTAAAAACAGCAATGCAAGTATTGGTCCAATGGTAGCGCCCAGCGTATCGAACCCACGGTGGAAACCAAAAACGGCACCTTTGGTTTTTGCGGTGGCCTCGTCAGATAGGAGGGCATCGCGCGCCCCGGTGCGCACGCCTTTGCCAATTTTATCCATAGCACGCGAAGAAAAAACCACCCACACATTGCTAAAAAAAGCAAGCAATGGCTTTGACAATCCGCTAATGAAATAGCCCCATTGCACAAAGGGCAGGCGCTTGCCCCGGCTGTCGGAAATTTTGCCAAAGTAGCCTTTGCTAATCCCGGCCACGGCTTCGGCAAAGCCTTCGAGCACGCCAATTATAACGATGGAAAAACCGATGCTTTTAAGATAGATGGGCATGACGGGATAAAGCATATCGCTTGAAATATCGTTAAACATGCTAACGAGCGAAAGAACCCATACGGTGCGCGATATGTTTTTTGTATTAAACATGACAATTGGAACAGCAATAATACTACTTATGCACAGGTGTTTATAACCAAATGCAGTTACGCAGCACTTTATGAGAGATAAAAATGGTTATTTTGAAGCCAATAAAGTCCCTAATTTGAGGCATAACAAAGAGCTTTTTTATTTGGTTGGAATTACTACTTTTACAAGCGCATTTTACCAGCCCTGAAAAAGCAAATCTTTAACTGAAGCAATGGTTAGAAAAAATCTTTTTGCAACCATTATTTTTTTGTTTGTTAACGTTATTGTAACGTTTGGTCAATCGTACATCATAAGCAATGGTACGGTAAGCACCTGTGCAGGCACTTTTTACGATACGGGAAACAATACAGGCGGCTACGGCACCAATGAGAACTTTGTTTATACCATTTGCAGTGATGTGCCGGGCAACTGCGTTAGCCTTACGTTTATCACGTTTCAGTTAGAGAATAACTTTGATTTTTTGTACATTTTTAATGGCCCCTCAACCTCATCACCACTCTTAGGAACTTACACAGGCAGCACGTTGCCGGGCACAGTAACTGCTACGGCAGGCTGTTTGACAATAAAATTTGTATCGGACTATACGGTAACCAAAAACGGTTGGGAAGCATTGATTGGCTGCGCCCCTTGCCCAGTGAGCGGATGCCCATCTTGCAGTGGCGGTGCACCTCCGGCAAACGATGCATGTTCGGGTGCACAGAATTTGGGGGCCTTGCCGGCACCTATAGCCTGCCCCATTGGTACAGGCACAGTACAAACCACCAATACATCAAACCTATGCGCTACGGCCGAAATACCTTACAATGCATTGCAGGGCTGCAAGCCTGTGGGCGATATGGCAGCACCGGCAAGTGATGTGTGGTATAAGTTTACAATTACAGCCCCTATTTTAAATGTTCAGATAAATGGAATGATAACACCTGAAGTGGGATTGTATTCGGGAACGGGATGCAATAATTTGGTTCCTCGTGGTTGTGCCATAGGTGGTGGCGGAAGTTTAAATACCACTTTTAGCGGGCTTGCACCCGGAACCTATTTTCTGCAGGTAAGTGGAGGAACAATTACCGACCAATGCAACTTTACTTTATCTCTTCAAAATAATTTTGACTGTGCAGGATGTGTAACCCAAAGCGGGCTTACCGTAAATCCTCCTCCGCAAAACGGAATTTACTTAGCAGGGCAAGCGGTAAATTTTTGTTTGACCATTACAGGCTTTAATGCATCATCGGCCAACTGGCTGCATGGTGTGGTGCCAAACTTTGGGCCGGGTTGGGATGCAAGTACACTCATAACTTTTCCGCCTGCATCATGTACCGGAAACGGAACATGGAGTTGGTATAGCAGCCCGATAACTTCGAGCGCGACAGGAGCCACCGAGGGGCCGGGATTTTTTTATGAAACATCGGCAGGCAATGCCGGTGGTGTGGCCGATGCTAATCCCGGAAATAATTTTGGCGACAACTTTAATGCAAGCTGCAACTGGAATTTTTGCTGGCGGATAAATACGCTTTCGCAAGCCAACTGCGTGGATGGAACCGATTTGAATATTTTTATTGATACATACGGTGACGGAGAAACAGGCTCGTGGACATCAACAGCCTGTGCCAACGACCCGGTGAATGATTTTTATGCATCCCTTGCATGTTGCATACCTCCAACCATTGCTGTTACCAATCCGCTGTGTAACGGCCAGCTTGGAAGTGCCGTAGGAACAGGCCTTGGTAGCGGTCCGTGGATTTACAAATGGAAAAATTCATTGGGAGTTATTTTACAGCAAACAGGAGCCATAGCCGGAACTAACCAGATTTTGAATCTTGCACCCGGCACCTACGAACTTTCGACAACGGATGTGTTTGGCTGCGAAGTTTCAACTGCATTTGTAATTACCGAGCCTCTGCCGCTTACTGCAAACATCAATATAACACCCACCAAGTGTACACTTAACAATGGAATAATAGACATAATAGCAAGCGGAGGAACTTCGCCATACGTGTACAGCAATAACAACGGGGTTAGCTACCAACCATCAAATCAGTTTAAAAATTTAGCTCCCGGCAATTATACCGTTGTGATTTTAGATTCGCATGGATGCACGCATGATACTACGGTAACTATAGCGCCATCAACACTGCCTTCGTTTTCAAACATTGCAACTCAAAATATTTTATGCAATGGCGGTGATGATGGATTTATAATTATTACGGCTGCAAGCGGAGTGCCTCCATACCAGTATAGTTATGATGCGGGTGCAACTTTTCAGGCATCAAACCAGTTTTTGAATTTAGAAGCATACAATTATCATTTGCAAATAATGGATGCCAATGGTTGCACAAAAGACACTACCATACTATTAACAGAGCCACCGATGGTAAACCTGCAGGCATTGGCAACACCCAGCGACTGCGGATTGAACAATGGTACAATAACACTAAATGTGTTGAGTGGCACTACAGGAAGTTTGTTGTACAGCATAAATGACGGATTAAATTTTCAGGCGGGAAATGCATTTGCAAACCTTGCACCTGGCGTTTATGATATTGTGATACAGGATGGCAATGGCTGTTTGGTGCAGGACACGGTGATTGTAAACAACATTAACGCTCCAAACTTAAACAGCATAGTGAGTGTAAACCTTACCTGCTACCACTCTGCAAACGGAAGCATAACCATAAATGCAAGCGGTGGTGTGGGCGCATTGCAGTACAGCATTAATGCAGGTGTTACGTTTAGTGGAGTGTCAGTTTATAACGGATTAGCTGCTGGTTCGTATATTGTTGTGGTTAAAGATGCAAATAACTGCCGTGTAAATACGGTTGTAAATTTAACGGAGCCACTACCGATAATTTTTAGAGGTGATATGGTGGCAACAACATGCGGCCTCAATAACGGAATAATAGTTGCATACCCTGATAATGCCATTCCACCGGTACAGTTTTCGAGTGATGGGGGAGTAACATGGCAGGCATCAAATACATTTAATAATTTACCTTCGGGTTTAACAACATTAATCGTAAGAGATGCAAATGGTTGCACACAAACACGAGCGTGGAATATACCTGCATCCACAGGGCCTACTGTATCTATTTTAAATATTACGGATGCAGCATGTAATGGTTCGGCAACAGGTTCGGTAGCTATTACTGCAGCCGGAGGTACACCACCCATTCAATACAGTGTTGATGGCGGAGCCACGTTTTCGGCACTTAATACATTTAACGGCTTGGCTGCAGGCAATTACACCATCGTGTTAAAAGATGCTAATAACTGCACCAGCAATTCAAACTTTGTAATAACACAGCCCACAGCGCTTAACTTAAATGTGGCATCGGTAAATGCTTCGTGCGGCATTGCCAACGGAAGTATTACATTAACAGGTTCAGGCGGTACAGTGCCTTATACTTACAGCATTGATGGCGGCTTAACTTTTGTTGCAGGAAATATTTTTAACAGTCTTGCAGGTGGAAATTACAAGGTGGTGGTGCGCGATGACAACGGATGTGAAGAAGCATCAAATGTAAACCTGCTTGATGCCCCCGGGCCAAGAATATTGCTGACAGAAATAACACCACAAATTTGTTCGGGCGAAGACAATGCAACCATTACTGTAACATCGGTTAGCGGAACCAATCCGGTATTGTTTAGTGCTGACAGCGGCACCACGTATCAGTTGTCATCGTTGCTATTAAACCTTGCAGGAGGAATTCATTATGTTATAGTTCAGGATGCAAACGGCTGCGAAGACACAGCGATTGTAAACATTCCTGTTTTAAGCAGCCCAGTAATTAATGTTTCGAACTTTGCTGTTGTTAACTGCTTTGGCGCGGATAATGGAATAATAAATATAAATGCATCGGGAGGAAACGGCACACTGATGTATAGCATTGATGCAGGGAACAGCTACCAGGTTTCGAGTATATTTGACTCATTGCCTCCTTTTACCTATTACATTGTGGTGGAAGACAGTAATCATTGCAAAGTACGTGATACGGTTGAAATAACCGAGCCGCCTGATCTAACACTGGCAGGAACCGTTACATCAGAAAAATGCCATCGTAATGACGGCTCGATATCATTGAATGTAAACGGGGGAACTCCCAATTATTTTTTTAGCATAA
The DNA here is from genome assembly GCA_964432885.1 of uncultured Flavobacteriaceae bacterium. Lineage (GTDB taxonomy): Bacteria > Bacteroidota > Bacteroidia > AKYH767-A > OLB10 > CAYSPG01. Next base: position 107,486 of record CAYSPG010000003.1, on the reverse strand, counting down.
ACAACTCAGCATTTAATTTAAACACCAATTATGCTGCACTTGATTCAGGATTGTATCATGTATTGCTAAATGATGCAAATGGCTGTGCCGATTCAATTGATTTGATTGTTCCATTTGATGGTGCCCCAAAAATTGATTCGATACATGTAACAAATTTAAGTTGTAATGGATCCGGTGATGGTTCGGTAGTTATTTTTTCATCTGGTGGTAGCGGCAGCTTAACGTTTAGCAATGATAATGGAATAAACTTTCAGCCGTCAAATGATTTTATTAATCTTAATGCGGTAAATTATACACTGGTGGTTAGTGATACAAACAACTGCCTTGTTGATTCAATTATTACAATTACACAACCACCATCAATAAATGCAGCATTTGTTACCGTTTCAGCCAATTGCACACTTAGCAATGGAGGTATAACTGTAAATGCATCAGGCGGAACGGGGCCATTGGTATATGACATCAATCACTCAGGAAATTTTGTGAGTGGAAATGTATTTAATAACATTCCCTCTGGCAACTATACCATTACAGTAAAGGACTCAACGGGTTGCGAAAAAGATTTTATTGCATCGGTAAATACTATAAATGGGCCTGTGCTGCAAAATTTAACAGCCACCAATGTATTGTGTAATGGGGGCACAAACGGAAGTATTACGATTACAGCTAATGGTGGTACAGGCGCACTTAGTTACAGCATTAACAATGGAGCAACATTTTTTCCGACCGGAAGTTTTTTGAACTTGTCAGCAGGAACGTACAGTGTTGTAATTGCAGATGGTGCCGGTTGCAATGCAAACAGTTCGGTTGATATTACAGAACCTCCTCCTATTGCTTTAAACTTTGTTGTAACAGCGGCAGCCTGTGGCCAAAACAATGGCGATATTACAGTGGTTGCGGCAGGTGGTACAGGTGCCCTCACCTACTCTATTGACAGTGTAACGTATCAGGCATCAGCATTTTTTCCAACGTTGGTTGCAGGTATTTATCAAATTGTGGTAAAAGATGCCAACGGATGTGTTGTGGCACAAAATGTAACTGTTACCAATTTGCTTGCTCCATCGGTAAACGCTGTTGCACTTGTACACAACAAATGTTATGGCGATGCACTTGGAAAAATTACCATTGGCGCATCAGGTGGTGTTGGCGTTATTACATACAGCATTGATAATGGCATAACTTATCAGTCATCAAATCTTTTTGATTCTTTGACATCAGGCACTTATCATATTTTTATTAAAGACCAAAATAATTGTTTAAGTGATTCTATTGTTACCATTAATCAACCCGATTCATTGCAATTAAATGTTTCGATAACTAACGAAACATGCAGTTACAACAATGGCAATTTTACAGTAAGTGGCACAGGAGGCATCACACCCTTTTTATTTTCTGTTGACAGTGGAACTACGTTTACTGCGACCACTTATTATCAAAACCTTAACGAAGGAAACTACCATATTTTGGTAAAAGATGCCAACGGGTGTAAAACCTATTTGCCTGTTTCATTAATTGATTTAGCGGGGCCTCAGATGATTAATGTTTCGCATACCAATGTAAGTTGTTATGGTGGTAACAACGGTACACTAACTGTAACTGCTGCAGGTGGAAACGGAATTTTAAACTATTCAATAAACGGGCTTGTAACCACGCAAACATCTAATCAATTTACAGGACTGGTAAAAAACAATTACATTATTTATGTTATTGATACGAATGGATGTTTTGATACGATACATACCACCATTACACAGCCTTACCAGCTTACTTCTTCAAAAACAGCATCCAACCTTTCCTGTTTCAATTCAAATAATGGTTCAATTACAGTTTCTCCTCTTGGCGGAACCCCAATCTATTCAATTGTCTGGAGCAACGGTGTAACCAATGACTTTGGTTTATTAAACCTTGCTGCAGGTACCTACATTTATACAATTACCGACCAAAACCTTTGTACGCATAGCGATTCAGCAACACTTACTCAACCGCAGGCACTTGCCGCCACACACAATGCAACCAATGCATCGTGTGCCGGAAGTGCAAATGCAAGTGCAACCGTTACTGTTAGCGGTGGTACTGCGGCATATTCGTACCAATGGAGCCCTGTTGCAAGCAACACCAATTATGCATCAAATTTAAGTGCAGGAAATTATACAGTAACAATTACTGATGCACAAAATTGCATCCTTGTATACTATATAAACATTACCGACCCAACACCCGTACTTGCACAAGCCCAAAGCGTTGATGTAAACTGTTTTGGCGGAAGCGATGCTTCCATTACGGTTAATCCTTCAGGAGGTTATCCTCCTTATACTTTTTATTGGTATGGTTCGGGTGACACCACCCAAATTATTGATTCATTGCCAACTGGCATATACAATGTTTTGATTACAGATAATAACGGATGTACTTTTGAGTTGAGTGATACCATTGCCTCTCCCTCTGCATTAACTTTTTACGGCACCATTTCAAACGCCTCGTGTTATGGATACAACAATGCATCTGTTCAACTACAGATTTCAGGAGGTGTAACTCCATACACCTACTTATGGAATACCGGCAGCACTTCGGCCAACCTTATTAATTTAACTGCCGGAAATTATACGGCAACAATTACTGATGCACACAACTGTACTAAACAATCAGCGCTGCTTGTTACCCAGCCCGATTCAGTTATTATATCTGCCACACCAACCGATACTATCTGCATAGGCCAGCAAGCTGTACTTAATTGTAGCGCAACAGGTGGCAATGGTGTGTTTAATTATTTATGGAATAACGGGCAAACGCTTAACTCCATTTCGATTTCGCCATCAATAACTACAAACTACAGTGTGCAAGCCACCGACACCAATGGATGTTTATCTAACATTGCCATTTCACAAGTATTTGTGCATCCTCCTTTAAATGTAAGTATTTCTGCAGGCGATACCATTTGCGAAGGAGAAAGTGTTTATTTGATTTCGAGTCCGTCAGGCGGAAATGGCGGCCCCTATTATTTTAGCTGGAGTCCTGTAAGCGCAAATTCACACGGTGTAAATGTTAGCCCGGTAGTAAATACCACCTATACGGTAACTATTACGGATAATTGTACCGTATTACCTGCAAGTGCATCAGCAAATGTGCACGTTAATCCGCTTCCTGATGTTAACTTTTCGGTAATTCCGGATGAAGGATGCATACCGCTTACTGTAGATTACCTTAACCAAACCGTTACACCTCCTAACTCTGTTTGGAACTGGAACCTTGGTGATGGAACTACTTCGAGTGAATTTGAAACACAACACATATTTACTCAAAGTGGGATTTATGATGTTACTCTGGTTGTAACTACACCTGAACAATGTACCGATTCGCTTACTCTTTACGATGCAATACATGTTTATCCTTTACCAACTGCATCGTTTAGTGCAAGCCCAACCACAACCACCATTCTGGATGCCGAAATAAACTTTATTGACCAAAGTACACTTGCTTCCCATTGGTTTTGGAATTTTGGAGACGGTAATTTTTCATCACAATCAAATCCTTCAAACGTTTATCAGGATACCGGCACTTATAATGTAACATTAATTACCACAACCAATCACGGTTGTGTTGACACCACGTATGGCGAAGTGGTAATTACAGGTGCATTTACCCTCTACATTCCAAATGCATTTACACCCAATGCTGATGGAAAAAATGATTTGTTTTCTGCAGTAGGATTTGGAATTACTTCGTTAGAAATGGATATTTATAACCGCTGGGGAAATAAAATTTTTGAAGGCAAATCGTTAAACGAAAAGTGGAACGGTTATGAAAACAATCGCGGCCTTGCCTGTCCACAAGGTGTTTATGTATATAGCGTGCGTGTGCGCGATATGTTTGACAAACCTCATACGCTTAAGGGCAGAGTTACGCTGGTTAGGTAGTAACTAACAGCGCTGCAACTTACAAAGTTGTCAGAATAAAAATCACTTTTTTTTAAATAACTCCCTGCCCCAAAAGCACCACTGGGTTTTCCAAAAACCCTTTTAGCGTCTGCAAAAATTTGCTTCCGGTTACACCGTCAACCACGCGGTGGTCGCAGCTTAAGGTTACACGCATTACATTACCTGCAACTACATTTCCGTTTTTTACAACAGGCGTTTGCTTAATGGCTCCTACGGCAAGTATACATGCATCAGGTGGATTTATAATGGCTGTGAATTCTTCAATATCAAACATACCAAGATTTGAAACGGTAAATGTGTTTCCTTCCCAATCTGATGGTTGTAGTTTTTTATCTTTTGCTTTTTGAGCATACTGTTTTACTTCGGCATTTATTTGCGAAAGCGTTTTGCCATCGGCAAATCGTACTACAGGAACAAGCAATCCCTCATCAACGGCAACGGCTACACCAACATGTATGTGATGGTTAACCCGAATAACATCACCAAGCCATGATGAATTTACTTTGGGGTGTTGCTTGAGAGAAGCTGCAACCGCTTTAATTACAAAATCGTTAAACGAAATTTTCAACTGCATGGATTGATTGATGCTTTCGCGCGCACTTACACAATTGTCCATAACAATATCCATGGTAAGATAAAAATGCGGAGCTGTAAATTTACTTTCACTTAATCTGCGTGCAATGGTTTTGCGCATTTGCGAAACAGGAAACTCTTCAAAACTTTCCTTACCAACAAAATTTGTGGCAGCACCTGCTACAAATGAACCCGGCTTAAACCAGTCAATATCTCTTTTTACAACACGCCCGTTATCGCCACTGCCTTTAAGCATCGTTAGGTCAATTCCTTTTTCACCGGCCATGCGTTTTGCGAGTGGAGAGGCTTTGATTCGAAGCCCCTCTCCTTCTCTCCCCGAATGGGAGAGGGATGCGGACTGCGTAATAGTTGGTGTTGCTATTGTAACTTGCGCAACAGGTTTTACTTCTTCTTTTTTTGTTTCAACTTTTGTTTCGGTTTTTTTCTCAGGAGTTTTTGTTTGCTCTTCTTTTAAAAGAGATTGAAAATCTTCGCCTGCTTTCCCAAGTATGGCAAGTATTGAATCAACAGGTGCTCCTTTACCCTCCTGCACTCCAATATAAAGGAGTGTTCCGTTTTGATATGATTCAAATTCCATTGTTGCTTTGTCGGTCTCAATTTCAGCAACAAGGTCGCCACTCTTTATGGTATCACCAATTTTTTTGTGCCATTTAGCTACCACGCCTTCTGTCATGGTATCGCTCATTTTGGGCATTCTTACTACTTCAGCCATGTTTTTTTTGTTTGCAATTTACAGTTTGCAGTTACGCTTATTTATAATTCGCATTACAATTTTTTAAACCATTGCTAAATGCAAATTGCAAACTGTGTAATTTTTTTAATCCTCTATTATATACGGATAATCACTTTGGTCATACACATCTTTAAACAATTCGTCAGCATCAGGGTATGGTGATTCTTCGGCAAACTTTACACTGTCTTCAACCACATCGTTTACACGCTGATTTATTTTTTCTATCTCCGCATCGCTTGCATATTTTTTTTCGCGAATTGTTTTTAATACCTTTTCAATAGGGTCTTGCGCTTTGTAACTTTCTACTTCTTCTTTGGTGCGATACTTGGCAGGGTCGCTCATTGAATGGCCTTTGTAGCGATAGGTGTTCATCTCTAAAAGATATGGGCCTTTTCCGTCTTGTGCATGTTTGTATGCTTTTTCCATCGCAAGGTGAACATCCTCCACTGTCATTGCATCCACAGGCTCGGAAGGCATGTCGTATGCTGAGCCTATTTTATATAAATCGTGAACGTTGCTTGTACGTTCAACTGAAGTACCCATGGCGTAATTATTGTTTTCAATCACAAAAATTACAGGCAGTTTCCAAAGCATGGCCATATTAAACGCTTCGTGCAATGCGCCTTGCCTAACGGCACCATCACCCATATAACAAGTCGTAACATTTTTTGTACCTAAATAATTTTCAGCAAAAGCTATTCCTGCACCCAACGGAATTTGTCCGCCCACAATACCGTGTCCGCCAAAAAAACGATTGGCGCCATCAAACATGTGCATGCTGCCGCCTTTGCCTTTGCTGCAGCCGGTGGCCTTTGCAAAAAGTTCGGCCATAACTGCACGTGCACTGGTGCCTTTGCCCAGTGCATGTGCGTGGTCGCGGTAAGCGGTAATCATGTTATCATCTTTTTGCAGCACACTCATGGCACCGGCAACAATAGCTTCCTGCCCAATATACAAATGACAAAAGCCTTTTATTTTTTGCATACCGTATAGTTGCCCTGCGCGCTCTTCAAACCTGCGCATAAGCAGCATGTCTTCATACCATTTTAAATACGTTTCTTTTCCAAATTTTGACTTAGCCATAAGAATAGTTTGAGTGCAAAAATAAAATAATTGAGGTTGAAAATTCTACATCAAATTATCAGCATTAAACATAAAAGGCAACAGTGATTTTACGTTATCAAGCACAATAATTTTTCCGCCCTCGGCCTGCATTATTAATCGTATGCCTGATTTATACCGGTGCTCATACTCTGCCATTACCTGTCGGCAATCACCACAAGGGCTTACTGCTTCGGGTTCGGTTTTTTTTCCTTTAAAAGCTGCTACGGCAATGGCTTTAATTTTTACATCAGGATTGTGAGCACCTGCGGCAAAGACTGCCACACGCTCGGCACATAAGCCTGATGGATAGGCGGCATTTTCCTGATTGCTGCCCTCTATAATACTTCCATTTTCAAGTAGCACTGCTGCGCCCACAAAATAATTTGAGTAAGGGGCGTAAGCCGTTTTGGTAGCCTTGAGCGCTTTAAGCATTAAGTTTTTAAAATCAGCAGGTAGTTCATCAATGCTATTATAAAGTTCGTACGAGGTTTTTGATTCAACACGATTCATTGTAGTGTAGTTAAACAGAAGTTGAAATAATTTGTAAAATTGTTGCTTGTGTAAAAATAAACAACATTTGTGCACGGGTAGTTTTGGCAAATAATGAATTTAAAAACGTCATGCTCCTTGTGCAAAATAATCCTCAATATGTTCGGAACAGAAACTACTAGTTAAATAAAAGATTCCTCACTTCGTTCGGAATGACAGAAATTAATTAAAACAGCGGGAGAGAGCGGGGGCGGCTTTGCCGCCCCCGCTCTCTCCCGATAAATACCGAACACAACTTGTCATTCCGAACGAAGTGAGGAATCTAAAAATTGAAAATATATTTATCCTAAAATGTTTTTAAAAAAGAATTTTTTATTTTGGATTTTGCTACTGTGCTGCATACCGCTTTTTTTTATCAATGTAAAAAACAGCCATGAGTGGGGTGATGATTTTGCGCAATACATACATCAGGCAAAAAATATTGCCGAAGGAATTTCACAAACCGAAACTGGCTATATTTTTAACGAACGGTTTGCGGTATTAAGCCCACCTGCTTATATGTCGGGATTTCCGCTGTTGCTTGCACCGGTATATTATTTTTTTGGATTAGATTTTATTGCGTTCTCCTATTTTATCACATTCTTTTTTGTGCTTTTCTTCTTACTGATGTTTTTGTTTATTAAAAACTATATGCAGCATTGGCAAGCATTTATTCTTTCATTTATTTTAATTGCAAATCCATGGATGCTGAATTTTAAAACCGAAATTGTGTCGGATGTTCCGTTTGCATGTTTTTTATTGCTGGCTTTTGTAGTTTACCTTAATGCTGGTAAAAATATAGCAACTGCAATTGTTTTAGGATTAATAGCCGGTTACTTAATAAGTATTCGTATGGTGGGAATTTCGTTTATCATAGCTACAGCGCTAAACGAATTGAGGCTTGCCGTTTCACAAAAAAATATGTTCAAGAATAAGCAGTTGTTGCAGTTCGGAATTCTAGTGCCGGTAATTGCCATAGGTTTTCATTACACATTAAACTATGTACTATTTGATCTTAAAGGAAATTCAGCTTCGGTGCCTTTAAGTATTTTTTCGATGCACAAAATTTTTGACACCATTATTTTTAACACCTATTATTATTTGCAGGTGTACCAGGATTTATTTTTTGGTAACTGGGAAAACACATTCGCCTTTGCGCCTACCCTGCTTAAAAACTTTTTTTTATGCTTTACATTGCTGGGATTTTATTACCGCGCAAAAAACAATTTTTCTATAAATGAGATTTTTTGTTTGGTGTATATGTTTGTTTTATTGTGTTATGATTATACGGGTAGTGGTTTCAGGTATTTAATTCCGGTTTTGCCATTTGGATTTATTTATTTTACCTCCGCGCTAAAATTAATCGTTACTCACTTTAACTTTAATAAAAAAATAACTGTTGGCAGTTTGCTGGCACTGGTACTGCTTGCATATTCATACGACTGGCAAAAAATTTACCGCAACCGCAATGCAATTATTGAAGGCCCCATGCGCTTTAGTTGTATAGAGTTAATGAAAAATATTTGTGAAACCACCAAAACTACCGATCGTTTTATGTTTATAAAACCCCGTGCAATGGCATTGTTAACCGGAAGAAGTTTTTTTAGTAACCACCCTAACGAAAGTCCAGAAATTATTTTACAACAAATTAAAGAGCATAACATTTCGTACATCATAACGTACACCAACATCCCTAATAACGGGCTACAAAAATTTATATCCGCTTTTCCAGATTATGCCGAACCGGTTTGGAACAACAATCAGTTTAGGTTATATAGAGTAAGCGGAAAATAAAATAAATTTTGCGCACAATTGTTTCTCAAATGCGTTTTACTTAAATCTTTTTAACGCCCTGTCTATTTCACGTTTGGCTTCCTGTTCTTTTTTAGTTTCACGCTTGTCAAACATTTTTTTCCCGCGCGCAAGGGCTATTTCCACTTTGGCAAAATTGCGCTCGTTAAAAAAAACCTTAACAGGAATAATAGTTACACCCTTGTCTTTTATTTTTGATTGAAGTTTTAAAAGCTCTTTTTTATGCAGCAATAATTTTCTTTCGGCTTTGGGAACATGGTTTGCGTAACCACCTTGCTTGTATTCAGCAATGTGCATGTTTTTAATCCACAACTCATCATTTTTAAAAAAGCAGTACGAGTCGGATAAACTTACTCCTCCGCTTCGTATTGATTTTACCTCAGTACCGGTAAGCATGATGCCAGCTTCAAATTTTTGCTCAAAAAAATAATCGAACGAAGCTTTTTTATTAAGCGTGGTGGGAGTAAAATCTTTTTTCAAACTAAATAAGGTTATTGAGTGATTGAGTAAAACAGAAATGACAAAGAAACCTAATAACTCAATAACTAATTAATTAAACAATGAGCACAGGAATTTTAACAGCATGCCTTACCGCTTCCACGGTGGTTCCAAAAACAAGGTCCTTAAGCGTTGAGTGGCCATGCGCACCCATCACCAACAAGTCGGAATTAAAACTTTTTACCAACTGTGGAATTGATTTTTTAGGGCTGCCAAAACCAATTTTTACTTCGGTATTATAACCCAGTTGCCTTAACCTGTCAGCATAGCTATGCAGCATTTCGATGTCCTTGTGCGTTTCATAGTCCTCAATTTCGGTACCAAATGCCAGAGCACCTGCAGTTTCTACAACGTGTATAAGCATGTAGCGCGCATCCTTTCCGCCCTGTGCTGCTGCATGTTGAATGGTTTTTAAATCACTTGAACTAAAATCAAGAGCCAAAGCAACACGAGAATATTTCTTGGAAGTATCAAGTATAATTTCAGAAAGTGTTGCATGTGGTATATGTTTCTCTTCCGCCTTCCTTTTACTTACCCAGGGATAAAATACAGTAACAAGCATAAGGATGGTTGCAAGTGCACAAATAAGCAAAACAAAAATTTGTATAACAGGCGAACTGCCAGCAGTTAGAAATTGATTTACCTGCTCAACAACCAACTTTACATTTAACGAAACAATTACGGCCGCGCAAAGCCATGCGAGTGCTTTTATATATGGTTTAATAACAAAGTCGCGCATCTTTTCTTTATCGCTTACAAAATGAATAAGCGGAACAATAGCAAAGCCAAGTTGTAAACTAAGTATAACCTGGCTTAATATTAAAAGTCGTCCTGTACCCGCTTCGCCCGAAATTTGAATTGTGAGCAATGCAGGAATAATGGCAATGGCGCGTGTAAGCAACCTACGCATCCATGGATGAATACGTAAGTTTAAATATCCTTCCATCACAATTTGCCCGGCAAGCGTACCGGTAATGGTTGAACTTTGGCCAGATGCAATTAATGCAACAGCAAAAAGCACCGATGCCCATTGTGTACCAAGCATGGGTGCAAGCAGTTTATGTGCATCCTGAATTTCGGCAACTTCATGTATCCCATTTTTAAAAAAAACAGTTGCCGCTAAAATCAAAATAGATGCATTTACAAAAAATGCCATGTTAAGTGCTATGGCCGAATCAGCTATATTAAAGCGTATGGCTTTACGTATGCTCTTGGTATCGCGTTCAATTCTGCGCGTTTGAACCAATGATGAATGAAGATAAAGATTGTGCGGCATTACTGTAGCCCCAATAATTCCAATAGCAATAAGTAATGCTTCGTTGGTAGGTATTGATGGAATAAATCCGGTGGCAATTTCAAGCGGTTGGGGTTTTGCCAAAACAATTTCAATAAAAAATGCAAGACCTATTATTAAAACCAGTGAGATAATAAACGCCTCCAGTTTTCGGATGCCAAGGTTTAAAAGAAAAAGCAAAACAAATGTGTCAAGCACTGTTATCAATACACCGGTAAGTAAATCCAATCCAAAAAGAAGTTGTAATCCTATTGCCATACCCAGCACTTCGGCAAGGTCGCAGGCAGCAATTGCAATTTCGGCAAGTATATAAAGGCTTATGTTTACCGGGCGTGGATACATCTCGCGCGAGGCCTGTGCCAAATCAAGGCCACGAACTATACCAAGCCTTGCACTTAAACTTTGCAGTAAAAGGGCAATTAAATTACTCATCAACAAAACCCACAACAGGGAGTATCCAAACTGGCTTCCTCCTGCAAGGTCGGTAGCCCAGTTACCCGGATCCATATAACCAACACTTACCAAATATGCCGGACCAAAAAATGCAAACAATTTTCTGAACCGGCTGTTGGCACTTCGTGTATCAACTGTTGCATTTACTTCCTGCAATGAAGGGGTAAAAGTTTTTTCTTTTTTCATTACAATTTATTTTGATGCCACCATTAAATTACTTGCCACTATAGAACTTACCTGCATAGTATTTTTATTGTTCACCTTTATTTCGAGTGAACCATCAAAATCATTTTTTTCGGTAATAACAATTTTGCTTCCAGGTGTAAGTGCATTTTTTTTGAGGTATTGCAAAAGTTTGGCGTCATCATCACTCACTGCTTTTACAAATGCTTGTTTATTCAAATCCCAGTCGGATAAAACACAAAGGTTTTGCTTTTCCATTTCACCTTTTTTGTTGGGTATGGCTCCTCCATGAGGATCGGTTTTGGGATTACCAAGAAAAACTTCAAGGCGGTTTGCTAACTCATCGGTAGTGCTGTGCTCAAGCTCTTCGGCCATGCTGTGTACCTCGTCCCATCCAAAATCAAGTTTGTCAACCAAAAAAACTTCCCATAACCTGTGCTTGCGTACAATATTAAGTGCCACTTGTTTTCCTTTTTCGGTAAGGCTTGCACCGTAGTATTTTTCATAATCAACAAGTTTTTTATCTGCTAGTTTTATCAGCATATCAGTAACCGTGGCCGATTTGGTGTTCATCAAAGCAGCTATATCCATGGTGTAAACCTTTTTACCCGCTTTGCCCGACAATTTATAAATGGCCTTTAAATAGTTTTGCTCTGTCAATGAATTTATTTCTATCATATAAAATAAAATTATTTGGCAAATATATAAACAAATTTAGACTTGCCTAAACTATTTTTCAAAATTAACTTACCAATCACCTCTTGTTAATAAACCAGATTTAAAGCACCCATAACTTTACGGTCGTTTGTATATTCGCGCGCTGTATGTACAAATTTTTAATAAAACCTCTTTTATTTCTGCTGGATGCTGAAAAAGCTCATCACCTTACTTTTTCATTTATAAAATTTGCTTTTAAAATTCCGTTGGTTTCAAGCATTGTAAAAAGTGTTTTTACCGGCAACAAACACAAAGCAGTTGAAGTAGCAGGCATTAAATTTCCATCGCCTGTTGGGCTGGCTGCAGGGTTTGATAAAAATGCTTTATTGTTTGATGAACTTGCTTGTTTTGGTTTTGGGTTTGTTGAGGTAGGAACTGTAACACCAAAACCTCAAAGTGGAAACGAAAAGCCTCGATTGTTCCGGCTTCCTTATGATAATGCATTAATAAACCGTATGGGGTTTAACAATGATGGTGTTGACGCTATTGCAGCAAGGCTGAAGAAAAAAAAATCGAATATCATTGTTGGAGGTAACATTGGAAAAAACAAATCAACACCAAATGAAAATGCTTTTGATGATTACAAAATTTGTTTTGAAAAACTGTTTGCTTATGTAGATTACTTTGTTGTAAATGTAAGTTCGCCAAATACACCCGGCTTGCGCGAATTGCAAGACCGCGAGCCACTGACCAATTTACTTTCGGGCTTGCAAAAGATTAACAACAGCAAAAGCTATCCTAAACCTGTTTTTTTAAAAATCGCTCCTGACTTAACCAATACACAGTTAAACGAAATCGTTGAAATTATTATCGAAACTAAACTTGCCGGTATCATAGCAACCAATACTACCATTGATAGAAGTAATTTAAAAACATCCCCCGAAATAATTTCGGCTATAGGTAATGGCGGGCTTAGCGGTAAACCTTTAACAGAACGCTCAACCGAAGTAATTAAATACATTGCACAAAAAGCGCAAGGCAAATTTTCAATTATTGCATCAGGAGGTATTCATTCGGCTACTGATGCGTATGAAAAAATAAAAGCAGGTGCATCATTGGTTCAGCTTTACACCGGATTTATTTATGAAGGCCCGATGTTGCCACGTAAAATCACCGATTCGATTTAAAACTTATTTAAGTACTTTTGAACTTTAAACCACACATCGTTTGGTAGCTGAAAATACTGATGTAAAAATTATTGAATGCCCGCGTGATGCCATGCAGGGGCTACATGACTTTATTCCAACAGCCATAAAAACCGAGTACATCAACAAACTGTTGCAGGTTGGATTTGACACTATTGATTTTGGAAGCTTTGTTTCGCCAAAAGCAATTCCACAATTGCGCGATACTGCCGAAGTGCTTGGCGGGTTAAACCTTACAGCCACTAAAACAAAACTACTTGCCATAATTGCCAATGTAAGAGGTGCCGAAGAAGCAGTAAAGCATCCGGCAATAAACTACCTTGGATTTCCGTTTTCGGTATCTGAAACTTTTCAAATGCGCAATACAAATTCGACCATTGCACAATCGTTTGAAAACGTAAAAGTAATTCAACAGTTGTGTGTAAAAAATAACAAAGAATTGGTCATATACATTTCAATGGCATTTGGCAACCCGTATGGCGATAACTGGAATACTGAAATTGTTGGACAATGGGTTGAGAAAATTCAGGCTTTAGGGGTTAAGATAATATCGCTTGCCGATACCGTAGGAATTGCAAGACCTGACGATATTTCTTACATTTTTAATAGCCTTATCCCACAATTTACCGGGGTTGAATTTGGTGCTCACCTTCATTGTACCCCTGAAACATGGTTTAACAAAACAGATGCAGCCTTTAAAGCTGGGTGCCGAAGGTTTGATTCTGCAATGAAAGGTTTTGGCGGTTGTCCAATGGCAAATGATAAACTTACTGGTAACCTTGCCACCGAAAACTTAGTACAATACATGTTTAATAACAAAATAGCTTTAGCTGTTGAACTCAATAAATTTAACGATGCGCTTAATTTCTCAAACCATGTTTTTGCAAACTCTGTTGAAAGCTAAAAACAATATGACCACCCCATTAAATTTTAAAAAATCATTTGCTGTTTTATTTTTTCTTTTTGCATTTTCTTTACATAGCCATGCACAAAAAGGCAGCCTTGAAGTATTAGGAAATGTAAAACAAGCGGGAAAAGGACTTGAAGGTGCCGAAGTAAAAATCATGAAAGGCAACGAACCTGTTGACAATATTTTATCAGGCAATGGCGGAAAATTTATTATTAATTTGGATTTAGATGCTGTTTACACATTGGTGTTTTCAAAATCAGGTTGTGTTACCAAATCGGTAATTTTTGATACCCGTGTGCCTGAGCAAATGAAAGACCAACTACTATCGAACCGTAAGTTTGGAATTGATTTGTTTAAAGTACCTGAAGGAGTTGAACCGCCAAAAGAACTTGATAAGCCGGTAGCCAAATGGAGTTGGAATGCAATGTATGATGACTTTGATTATGACCTTGAATACTCTAATACACGCAAAGCAGAAAACGAGCAGGTAAAGAAACAAATGGAAGAACAGGTGGTAGCTCAGGAAAAAGCAAAGAAAGAAGAAGAAGCCAAATTGCGAGCCGATTCATTGGCACAGGCAAATGCCTTAAAGAAAACCGAGATGGCTGAGTTAGCTAAACAGAAAGCCGAAGAAGAAAAAATAAAAAAGGAAGAAGAAGCCCGTGTGGCCGCGTTATCTGCCATGAAAAAAGCAGAAGAAGATTCCATACGCAAAGCGCAGCTTGAAGCCGATAAACTTGAACGTGCACGATTAGCAGCACTTGAAAAAGCAAGGCTCGACAGCGTAGCCAAAGCACAAGCCGAAGAAAAAGCAAAATTTGCTGCTGCAGAAAAAGCAAAAGCCGACAGCCTGGCTCAGGCACGAGCACTTGCACTTGAAAAAGAAAAAGCAGAGGCTGCCGAAAAAGCACGACTTGCGGCTACCGAAAAAGCGCGCCTCGACAGCATAGCAAAAGCAGAGGCTGCAATTAAAGCTGCCGAAGCAGCACGACTTGCTGCCGAAGAAAAAGCTAAACAGGATAGTTTGGCTCAGGCTAAAAAACTGGCCGATGAACAAGCCCGTGCCGAAGCTGCCGAAAAAACCAGACTTGCCGCACTTGAAAAAGCTAAACAGGATAGCATAGCAAAAGCTGATGCAGCAGAAAAATTAAGATTAGCTGCAATAGAAAAAACAAAGCAGGATAGCATAGCCAAAGCAGAAGCAGCAGCCAAAGCAGCAGAAGCAGCGAGATTAGCTGCTTTAGAAAAAGCCCGTAAAGATTCAATAGCACAGGCCGAAGCTGCCGCCCGTGAAGCAGAAAAAGCAAAACAACTTGCTGCTGAAAAGGCTAAACAGGAGGAAGCCGCACGCGCTAAATTTGTTGCCGACTCATTAGCTAAAGCTGAAATTGCAGAAAAAGCACGCCTTACTGCTTTGGAAAAAGCACGACAGGATAGCATAGCAGATGCAAAAATAAAAGCCGAAGCAAAAGCAAGGGCCGATGCTGAAGCGAAAGCTAAACGCGAATTGGAAGAGCGTGTAAAAGCAGAGGCTGCCGCACGTGCTAAAGCCGAAGCCGATGCAAAAGCTCAACTTGAAGCGCAGGCCCGAAACCGTTTTGTTGCCGATAGCATTGCCCGTGCTGAAGCTATGGCCGCTAAAAAGAAACAACTGGATGAAGCCGAAGCAAGGCGGATGAAAGAAATAGAAGACAAAAAAGCTGCACTTGCCAAAGCCAATGAGGCTGGTGATAAAAAACAAGTTACTGCCGCTTTGCCGGTGTTTATTGACAAAAACTATCCCGAAGGCTTAACAGAAGAAACAATTACTGAAACCAACAGAACCATTTACCGCACCATTATCAAAAAAACAAATACTACCGATGTTTTTTCAAAAGTAGTGTACAGCTGGGGAGGCGTATTTTACTTTAAAAATGTTACCAGCATGAGTGAAGGTAATTTTAATCAGGAACTAAAGCGAAACAAAGATTTACTGCAGGGAAGATAAATCGGAGGTAATAAACTAATTTATTAAAGGCAATATTTTTAAGAAAGTAATGCATCTTAGTCGTATAAAGTTTCATTTGCTGTTTTGAATAAACCAACCTGTTTGTTTGTTTTATTCTAATCTTCCTTATTTTCGTTTCGTCATCCAAATAATTTTTGTGAAAATTTACCGTGCACTTGATGAATTTAAAAAAGCATACAATGCCGTTGTTACCTTGGGCACTTTTGATGGTGTGCACAAAGGACATCGTGTAATAATAAACCGCCTGCTCGAAATTGCAGAAAGCATAAATGGCGAAGTGGTGGTTCTTACTTTTTTTCCGCACCCGCGCATGGTACTATATCCAGATGACCATGGATTACAATTACTAAATACCATTGACGAAAAAATAGACCTGATGCGGCAAGCAGGGATAAAACATCTAATACTTCATCCTTTCTCAAAAGAATTTTCGCGCATGAGTTCAACAGAATTTGTCAGGGATGTACTGGTAAATAAAATTGGAGTAAAAAAGTTAGTTATCGGATACGACCATCATTTTGGCCGCAACCGCGAAGGCTCATTTGATGACTTGCAGGAACTTGCTCCCGTTTATGATTTTGAAGTTGAAAAAATTCCTGAACAAGATGTAAATAACATGGCTGTAAGTTCAACCAAAATACGCACGGCACTGCTTAAAGGCGATGTTAAAACTGCTCATGAGTTTTTGGGATACGAGTTCTCTCTTTCAGGTTTTGTAATCGAAGGAAACAAAATAGGCCGAACACTTGGATTTCCAACAGCCAACATTAATATTGAAGAAAACTACAAACTTATACCTGCCAATGGCATTTATGCCGTAACCGTTTTATACAACGGAAAAAGGTTAAAAGGGGTAATAAGCATAGGCAACCGCCCTACATTTGATAATGGCGAGCGAAGCATTGAGGTAAATATTTTTGATTTTAACCAGGATATATACAATCAAAAACTTACAGTAACGTTTAAAGCATTTATACGAGAAGAAAAAAAATTTAATTCAAAAGAAGAATTAATTATTGCAATGAATGAAGATAAAAAAAGAGCCTTTGAAATTTTAACATGAATGGCAACTACTACTTTTGGTAAATGAAAAAAATTCTTGTTTTGTTTATTGTTTTTTGTACACACACCCTTGCAGGACAGGAATTATGGGACGATGACTCCTTAAAAACAAAACCTGTTTTTAAAAGCATTGAGCAGGCATTGCTAAATCCCGATTCGGTTTTCAGGCTCGATTTGTCACGCGATAAATTAAAAGAGTTTCCGCTTGACATTTTAAAACTAAAACAATTGCGTGAGTTAAACCTTAGCCACAATAAAATAACACTGCTGCCCGAAACAATTTCGCTACTCACTAATTTGCAGATATTAAGCATTAATAATAACAAACTTTCTACTTTGCCTGCTTCTATCGGAAGCCTTCCGTTGTTAAAAAAACTGGAGCTTAACAGAAACGTAATTGAAAAACTTCCTCCTGAAATTGGAAAACTTAACAACCTTGAAGAATTGAGTTTATGGGACAATGAGTTAAGTGCTATTCCAGATGAAATAAAAAATTTGGGTAGTTTAAAAATACTTGAACTCCGAGGCATACTTTTTACTGATGAGGAGCAAAGACGAATAATGGATCTTTTGCCTTACACCAAAATATTTTTTTCGCCAAGTTGCAATTGTAAAGAGTAGCATCACAATGCACTTTTGCACAACCAATCCTGTATTCTATCATAAGGGCTTTATTACTCAGCCGTAATATTTATCTTAGCGGCATGATTGAAACTACCGAATTAAAAAACACTGCACTCACACACGTTCACACAAAGCTGGGTGCTAAGATGGTTCCATTTGCCGGCTATATGATGCCTGTGCAATATGAAGGAATAAATGCTGAGCACAACACCGTACGCAATGGCATTGGCATGTTTGATGTATCACACATGGGCGAGTTTATTTTAAAAGGTGAAAATGCTCTTGAACTTATCCAGCGCGTAACTAGCAATGATGCATCAAAACTTTCGGCAAACAAAGCACAGTACTCATGTATTCTAAATTTAACCGGTGGCATTATTGACGATTTGATTGTTTATTGTATTGATGAAAAAACATACATGCTTGTGGTAAATGCATCAAACATTGAAAAAGACTGGAACTGGATTGCTGATAGAAATTCAAAAGGTGTTGAGATGCACAACATTTCTGACCAAACATCCTTGCTTGCAGTGCAGGGCCCTAAAGCAATACAGGCTCTGCAAAAACTTACCGATATAAACCTATCCGAAATACCTTACTACAATTTTAGAAAAGGAAATTTTGCCGGGTGCGAAAATGTTTTGATTTCGAACACAGGCTATACTGGTGCTGGTGGCTTCGAAGTTTATTTTGAAAACAAACATGCCGAAAAAATTTGGAATGATATAATGAGTGCCGGTGCCGAGTTTGGTATTAAACCCATAGGATTAGGTGCGCGTGATACACTGCGTTTAGAAATGGCTTTTTGTTTATATGGAAATGATATTGATGACAACACTTCACCCCTTGAAGCCGGACTTGGCTGGATAACCAAGTTTACAAAGGAGTTTACCAACAGCCAATCACTTAAGGAACAAAAAGAAAAAGGCCTTTCAAAAAAACTTTGCGGCTTTGAAATGATTGACCGAGGCATTCCCAGGCACGGTTACGAAATTTGTGATAAGGATGGAAATAACATTGGTGTAGTTACTTCTGGAACACAGTCGCCAACTTTAAACAAAGCCATAGGCCTTGGATATGTTGCAACAGCAACAGCTAAAGAGGGTAACGAAATTTATATTAAAATACGTGATAAATTAATTAAAGCCTCAATTGTAAAAACTCCTTTTATAAACCGACAGTAATAGCAATGGACGGTAAATAAGACAGTACTTGCATAATACCTTTCAACTTCTAACCATAATTTTTTTTTGTGATAAACAACAACGTACACAAAGTACAAAATACCAAACCCACTATTGAAGTCTGCCTTACTCCGGCACTTTTTCATCAATACGATATTTCTGAAAGCGTTGTTGTAGTCATAGATATTTTGCGAGCCACTTCATCTATTTGTGTGGCTTTTAAACATGGTGCAAAAAGCATAGTGCCCGTAAGTACTGTTGAAGAAAGCCTTGCTTATAAAGCAAAGGGATTTTTAATTGGTGCCGAACGCCAAGGCAGCATGATTGATGGTTTTGATTTAGGCAACTCACCATTTAGTTACATGGACGAAAAAATAAACGGGCGTGACATTGCTTTAACCACCACCAACGGAACCAAAGCAATAAACATTGCGCGTCATGCTAAAATTTTGGTAGCAGGTTCATTTTTAAATTTAGATGTGCTTGCGAAGTGGTTGATAGAAAAAAATCAAAATGTAATTTGCTTGTGCTCCGGTTGGAAAGACACCTTTAACCTTGAGGATACATTGTTTGCCGGTGCACTGGCTCACAAACTTTCACAAAATATGGATCTGTCGCTTCACCGCGACTCCACACTTGCAGCAATGCACCTTTACCAACTTGCAAAAAATGATGTGTTTGGTTTCTTATCAAACTCATCACATCGGATGCGCCTGTCCAAGCTACACATCGAAAATGATATTGTGTATTGCCTTACACCAAATCAAGCACCAGTAATTCCTATTTTAAAAAACGGAGTGTTATATAAACTCCAACATCAGGAATCAAAAAACAACAGCGTTGGTGTTTAAAATTTGGTAATTAACAAAGTAATTTACATCCTATTCTCCTTGCAGTTTCTTTAGGTAATTTTTTTCAACCTCAAAAACTAACTATATTATCGGTTTTATGCCATTAATTATTTAAAAAAAATATTATCTAAAGGCATAAAATCTGCTGGTTTATTTTTACAAAATCTTTATACCATTAAATCTACTTTTGTATAGATAAAATAAAAATCATTTTGAATATTTTTGAAACACGCAGTTACAGCAAAGCTATGCAACATATTTTTTGTGTCGCATTGGTTTTGCTTGTTTCACTTGTATGTTACTTTTTTTCCGGACTTATTGGGTACCGTGTAGTTGCATTGATATTACTGGTAACAGTTTCGTTATTGGCAATTTTGTTTGATGTGATTCCTGTATTAATAGCAGCTTCGCTAAGTGCTGTTATTTGGAATTTCTTTTTTATTCCTCCTGTATTTACATTTCATATAAGTAATGCTGAAGATATTCTCTTATTCCTGATGTATTTTATAATCGCGTTGGTAAATACCATGCTTACTTTTAAAATTCGTGATGCCGAAAAAAAAGCACGCGATAAAGAAGAAAAAGAAAACACCATTAAACTTTATAATACATTACTCAATTCTCTTTCGCATGAATTGCGTACTCCTGTTGCCACAATAATTGGCGCAGTGGATACACTAAAAGAAAATAACGGAAAACTTAGTTCCGTAAACCAAAATGAATTGCTTTCAGAAATTGATTCGGCAAGTACACGATTAAACCGGCAGGTTGAAAATTTACTAAACATGAGCCGTCTTGAAAGTGGTACGTTAAAATTAAACTTGGATTGGGCTGATTTAAATGAAGTAATTTATTTTGTTATTCAAAAAATTTCTGAAAGCACAACGAATCATAAAATTAATTTTAATGCCAATGACAAGCTTCCGTTGTTTAAAATAGACAGTGGTTTGATAGAGCAGGTTTTTTATAATATCGTTTATAATGCTGTTCAATACACTCCTGATAATTCGATTGTAACCATTGATGCAGTTTTTATTAACGACAATTGCGTGGTTACTATTTCTGACAACGGCAACGGTTTTCCTGAAAGTGAAATTGAATTTGCTTTTGATAAATTTTATCGCTTGCCGCATACCAAAACTGGCGGAAGTGGCTTAGGCCTTTCTATTGCAAAAGGATTTGTTGAAGCACACAATGGCAACATTGTTTTGGAAAATAACAATCATGGTGGAGCAATATTTACCATAACAATTCCTGCTGAAACTTCTTTTATTAATAATTTAAAGAATGAATAAAGCCGAAATACTTATTATTGATGATGAGCCGCAAATACGCAAGCTGCTTGAAATTGCTTTAGAAAGTAACGACTATAAGGTATTACAGGCTGAAAACGGTAAAGATGGAATTATAATGGCTGCCAATCATCCGCCCGAATTAATATTGCTTGACATTGGATTACCGGATAAAAGCGGGCATGAAATTTTAAAAGAATTACGCACATGGTATAATAAATCCATCATCATTCTTTCGGTACAAAACAGCGAACAGGATATTATTACTGCACTGGACAATGGTGCTACCGACTATCTTTCAAAACCTTTTCGTACAGGCGAACTTTTAGCCCGCATACGTTCATGTATACGCAGAAACAGCACTAGCGACAACGAGAGTGTGCTTACCTTTGGCGACTTACAAATTGATTTTGTTTCGCGTACCGTAAAACGAAATGGTGAACTTTTAAAACTAACCTCAACTGAATACAGCCTTATTTCACTTTTTGCAAAAAACGAAGGCAGGGTGCTTACGCACCAATTTATACTTAAAGAGATATGGGGTGTTGGCTACCAAACCGAAACGCAATATCTAAGAGTTTTTGTAAGTGCTTTGCGAAAAAAAATAGAAAATAATCCTAACAATCCTACACATATAGTTACCGAGAGCGGAGTTGGATACCGGTTTAGCTGATTTTACCATTGTGCAGCGGCATTCTTTATAAAATCTTTATACAAACCCATTTGAGTTTTACGTTTTACCAATGCAATTCGGCTCACTTTTGCTGTGTTAATACAGCAATTTATGGAGCATAAACAAAATGGAATCAACAAAAAAGTTACAGCCGCATCACTTTTAGTTGCACTTGGAATTATTTATGGCGATATAGGCACCAGCCCGCTGTATGTTTTAAAAGCTGTTGTTGGCGATAGACCCATTGACGAAACACTTGTTTTCGGGGGAGTATCGTGCATTTTCTGGACACTTGTTTTTCAAACTACCATTAAATACATCTGGCTTACTTTAAAAGCAGACAACCAGGGCGAGGGTGGAATTTTTTCGCTGTATGCATTGGTGCGTAGGTATGGAAAGTGGCTAACAATACCAACCATACTTGGCGCAACCACGTTATTGGCCGATGGAATTATCACCCCTCCTATTTCCGTTGCCTCGGCCATCGAAGGATTAACGTTGGTAAAAGGATTAGAAAACTTACCAACTGTTCCTATTGTAATTGTAATTCTTTCATTAATTTTTTTCTTCCAGCGATTTGGAACCAATAAAGTTGGAAGTGTTTTTGGCCCTGTAATGGTGATATGGTTTGTGATGTTGTTTACCGTAGGATTATCGCAGTTTATACATTACCCGTCTGTTATTAAAGGATTAAATCCCTATTATGCCTGGCAACTTCTGTCAAATTATCCACATGGATTTTGGTTGCTGGGTGCTGTTTTCTTGTGTACTACCGGAGCAGAAGCATTGTATAGCGACCTTGGCCACTGCGGGTTAAAAAATATTCGCATATCATGGGCATTTGTAAAAACCTGTTTAATGACAAACTACATTGGCCAGGCTGCATGGCTTTTGCACCAGGGTAATGTTGGGCTTAGCGGGCGCAATCCTTTTTTTGAGATGATGCCACACTGGTTTTTAATACCGGGAATCATCATTGCAACATCTGCCGCAATTATTGCATCGCAGGCACTTATTAGTGGAAGTTACACACTGATAAACGAGGCCATGAACTTAAACTTTTGGCCCAGGGTAACCGTGCGTCAGCCCAGCGACCTTAAAGGGCAGATTTATATTCCATCGGTAAATATTATTTTATGGGTAGGTTGTGTTTTAACCATCCTTTACTTTCAAACATCATCGCACATGGAAGCGGCTTATGGTTTTTTTATAACCATTACCATGATGATGACAACCATACTACTCTCATTCTTTCTTACTTACAGGCTAAAGTGGAAACTTCCGCTCATCATTTTTATTGTGGTTTTATTTGGCACCATCGAAACATCTTTTTTTATTGCCAATGTTGTTAAGATAAAAGAGAGCTGGACATTTCTGCTTTTTGCAGTTATCATTTTCATGACTATGTATGTTTGGTTTTATGCTCGTAAAATCAATAACAGGCTAACACGGTTTGTTGACTTTGGCAGATACGTGCATAGAATTAAAGAGTTAAGCGAAGACGATTCCATTCCAAAATTTTCTACTCACCTTATTTATCTTACCAAAGCAAACTCACGCCACCAGATAGAAGAAAAAATTATAAAATCAATTTTTTCTAAAAAACCTAAACGGGCCGATGTGTATTGGTTTTTGCACATACACCGTACTGAAGAACCGTACTCTTTATCTTATGATGTTTCTGAACTGGTGGATGATAAAGTTATTAAGGTTACCATTAACGTAGGGTTCCGTATTCAGCCGCGCACTGAACTCTACTTTAAAAGAATAGTTCAGGAACTGGTTGAAAACAAAGAATTGAATTTGCACATACGTGCCGATGGCTCCACAAAATACAACCCCGAACCCGATTTTAAATTTGTTGTAATTGAAAAATACCTTTCGGTAGAAAATGAGTTTACATTAAAAGAAGGTTTACTGCTTAACACGTACTTCTTTTTAAAAGGACTTGGACAAAGCGATGAAAGAGCGTTTGGATTGGATAAAAGCGATGTAGAGTTGGAGCAGGTTCCGCTGGTGTATCAACCTGTAACACTTATCGAACTAAAGAGGCATAAACAAAATCAACCTGCTACGTGAAATGAAAAATGACTTGTCAGAGCATTTACTTAACAGGTATTTAAACGCATCAAATTGCCTGGTATTGCTTACTTTAAAAACAGGAAGAATTGTAAAAGGTCGCATTGCGGGCTATTGCAAAGATGATTTTGAAAGCGAGAAACCAACCATTGCTTACTGGCATTTGGTTAGCGAAACCGAAAAAAGTATTTCAGGTACCGATATGTTTGGTTTTCCTACCGGAGAATTTATACATAGTGAGGATATAGTTGAGATTACTTTTTACAGCGACAATACGGTATTAAAAAAACATTAGCCCGAATTTACAAACACATTTAAAAAATAATAAATGAAAAAATTACTCGTTTGCATTTTGTCCACATTATTGTGCAACACACTAACTGCCCAACAAAAAGGAGAGCCGTTTGAAGGAATTGAACAAACCTGGCACAATGGAAGCGACAGGCGCGATTCATCGGTGTTTAAGAATATCAAATATTTTACTCCATCGGTTTTGATAGATGTAAATTACACCTACTCATTTAACCGGCCAAATGACAATACTGTGGTTGGCTCAACAGCCCTTGCACGCAATAATGAGGTACAACTCTCGGCACTGCATTTTGGGGGCGATTTTTATTATCAAAATGCACGCGCACGATTTATGACACAGTTTGGAACACGCTCCATTGTGGTTCCCCGCAACGATGTAAGCCCTTATCGCGGGCAGTACCAGTTAGCAAATGTGTATAGATACCTTAGTGAAGCGTATGCCGGATATCACATCAACAAATGGTATGGAATAAATATTGATGCAGGTATGTTTATGTCATACATTGGATTAAATTCATACTATCAACCCGAAAATTGGGAATACCAGGCATCGTTTACATCTGATAATACACCGTGGTTTTTTAATGGAATGCGCATCCAGATTCATCCGTCAAAACATTTAAAAATTGAACCCTGGATAATAAACGGCTGGCAGAGTTATGGCAAGTTTAATGCTATGCCTGGTGTAGGAGGAAATATTACATGGATGCCTAACAGCAATTTTAAAATTCTTACTAACAATTATTACGGAACCGATGCCGGAGGATTACCCGGCAGAAAAAGATTTCACTCAGACAATAGTGCGTTGCTGAGATATTTTAACAAGCCGCAAAAAACCGGTGTTTGCCGTGCTGCATTTTCGCTTACCGCTGATATTGGATTTGAAAAAGGGAAAGGTGTAAATGGATTTAAAGATGGCGACAGTCTGCAGGGACCTGCACAGTACTTTGCCAGCATTATGTTTTATAACCGCGTGTGGTTTGCAAAAAATAAATTTGCATGGACAGCAGGTGGTGGGCTTATGACCAATCCCGGTCGCTATTTGGTTTTGTATCCAACCGGTGAGGCAAGTCCGTTACCCGACCCAAACAACCCAGCGCAAACCGAAGGTGCATTTCCTTTTAGTGCCAACCCTGGTGATAAGTTTAAAGGATGGGATGTTTCAACAAACATTGATTGGATGCCCAACCAAAGCCTTACACTGCGAATTGAATTTGTACACCGCCAATCAAGTGTTCCCTATTTTGCAGGAAAAGGAGGCGTAACCTCGCAAACCGGTTACGCAACTTCAGTGCTTGACCCTAACTGGAAACCTGATTTGGTAAAAAGTGAAAACAGAATAATTGCAACTATACTTTTTAGGTTGTAATATTTGTAACCCTCAAGTTGTTTCATTTTTCAATTTTCCATCACCCTGCCATGCTCAAGTTTTACAATTCGCGATGGAAATTTTTCGATGAGCGAATAGTTATGTGTGGCCATAATTACCGAACATCCTGACTTACTTAAGTCAAAAAACAAGTTCATAATTTCTGTTGATGTTTCGGGGTCAAGGTTTCCTGAAGGCTCATCGGCCAATATTAAATCGGGTTGGTTTAACAATGCACGGGCTATGGCCAAACGCTGTTGCTCACCTCCTGATAGTTCATGTGGCATTTTAAATCCTTTGGTGCTTAATCCCACTTTATTTAATACGTCATTGATACGCTCGTTTATTTTAGCGGCATCATCCCAACCGGTAGCCTTAAGTACAAAAAGCAGATTATCTTTAGCTGTGCGGTCGCCAAGCAACTGAAAATCCTGAAAAACAATTCCGAGTTTGCGTCTTAAATAAGGTACTTCTTTGTTTTTCATTTTTACCAAATCAAAACCCGCCACGTTTCCATTGCCTTGTATAATTTTTATATCGCCATAAAGCACTCTTAACAATGAACTTTTGCCGCTTCCGGTTTTTCCAATCAGATAAACAAACTCATTTTTACCCACATGCAAATTAACATTGCTTAGTATTAAGTTTTTTTTCTGGTAAATATTTACGTTATCTAACGCTATTACTTGTTCCATGCTATTATTTTTTTTTAACAATCTGCAATTTTATAGTTCCACCTTTTGAACTTTACCAAAAGGAATTTCAGTAATAATTTTTAAAAGTTTCTGCTCTTTATCAGCCAATCCCGCTTTTACAATGGCTTTTTCAGGCCTGTCGGCACGGAAATAAGCAATTAGCGTAAAGGCATCATCACGCAATTGTACATAATCAGGAATTTTTGCCGTGCCTTTTATTTTAAGTATATACATTGGTTTACAAACGTAACGCAAATAAAACTATTCATTGTTATCCACAAATAGTTTTG
The DNA here is from genome assembly GCA_964432885.1 of uncultured Flavobacteriaceae bacterium. Classification (GTDB taxonomy): domain Bacteria; phylum Bacteroidota; class Bacteroidia; order AKYH767-A; family OLB10; genus CAYSPG01. The sequence goes on along the minus strand of CAYSPG010000003.1, from coordinate 81,141 downwards.
TTAACCTTGCAATGTTGAATATGAGTGAACCAGAATACAAAACACGCACCGACACCTTAGATGTTTCGGGATTAGAAATAAAGTTAAACCGCATTACCAACATTGATGAGCTTTATTCTGCGCTTTTAAAAAAAGATTCAGGCAGCATTGAAATTAAAGATGAGCGCATACCTTACTGGGCCGAGTTATGGCCATCGGCCATAGCGATGAGCGAGTTTATTGTTGAAAACAAAATTGTCTCAAACAAAACTTTTGTACATGAAACCGGCTGCGGGCTAGCATTGCCCGGCATTGTTTGCGGTAAACTTGGCGCCAATGTTTTGCTTACCGATTATTTGCCCGAAGCACTTGAAGTGGCCGCAAAAAACTGGTTACTGAATTTTACAATACCTGCCCAAACACAACTAATGGACTGGCGAAAACCTTTTGCAACCAAGTGCGATGTGTTGCTTGCTGCTGATGTAGCCTATGAAAAACGAATGTTTGGTGTGCTGGTAAAAATGTTTAGTGCAATAATTAAACCGGGTGGCAAAATAATTTTTAGTGAACCCAACAGGCAAATAACCGAACCTTTTTACAACATGCTTTTGATAAACGGATTTAAAATATCAACCACCACCAGGCTTTTGGTAACGGATGATTTTGAACACAAAATAAATGTGTCGGTAATTACCAAACAGTAGTTACCTGTAAAATAATGTGGGCTGCTTTATAATGGCACAGCAAAAATTTCATCCAACTTTTGAAATACTGTTACGTATAATTGAACAAGCTTCTTCAATTAACTGATTTGAAATATTTAATGGTGGTGCAATACGCATTTTATGAGGGGCATATAAAAACCAGTCGGTAAACAATCCGTTTTTACAACATTCATCAATAACACTTCGGGTCATCTCTTCGTTTTCAAATTCAACGGCAAGCAATAATCCTTTTCCGGCTACCGACTTTATTTTGGGATGCGTCAAAAGTTTTTTAAACAGCATTTCTTTTTCAGCAACTGATGAATAAATTTTTTGTTCCAAAATAATTTTAGCCGATGCCAGCCCCGCAGCACAACAAACAGGATGCCCGCCAAAGGTTGTCATGTGTCCCAATACAGGGTTATACGTAAGCGACTGCATTATTTCTTTTGATGATATAAAAGCGCCAAGCGGCATACCTCCACCAAAGGCCTTTCCCAAAACCAATACATCGGGTATTATATTGTAATGTTCAAAAGCAAACATTTTCCCTGTGCGACCCATGCCCGTTTGACATTCATCGGCAATTAGCAATGTGTCGGTTTCTTTACAGCGCTGGCTCAACAATTGTAAAAAATTATTTTCCGGAACAACACAGCCTTCTTCAGCTTTTACTATTTCGGTAATAACACAAGCAGTGTTTGTAGTAATATATTTTAACTCACCAACTGAATTAAAATTTAAAAAACGTACATCGGGCAATAACGGCCTAAATGCATCCTTATAGTTTTCATCACTCATCAAACTCATGGCTCCGTGCGTGCTGCCATGATACGAATTTTTAAACGCTATAATTTGTGTGCGGCCTGTGTGTCGTTTGGCAAGTTTCATTGCGCCTTCAATAGCCTCGCTGCCCGAGTTTGTAAAATAGGTGCAGTTTAAATTTTGCGGAAGCAATGTTGAAAGCGCATGGGCAAGTTTGGTTTGTGGCGATTGAATCAATTCACCATAAACCATTACATGCATATACGTTTCGGTTTGTTTTTTTATTGCATCTATTACTTCAGGATGATTGTGACCCAAATTACACACCGAAATACCCGCTATTAAATCAATATATTTTTTTCCATCAGCATCAAATAAAAAACTACCGCTTGCCGAAGTAATATGAAGTGCCGGTGGCGCAGGGCTTGTTTGTGCAACATTATTTTGAAAAATAAACCGGTGATTAATCATAACTAAAAAACTGCAATGATTTAGCTGCTAAATTGCTCGAATAAGGCAGTTTTATTTTTTCCACTTAATAGTGCAGCCAATTGCTTTGGTAAAATTGGTGGCAGGTTTTTTAGCTGCGTTTAAATCGGCAATGGCATTTTCAACATACTTGGTTTTTACAGCAGAGGCATCGTCTGAGTTATCATCAATGGCACCTATGTACTCAACAGTAAAATCCTTTTTTTCCTTCTTCAACAAAAAAACATGCGGTGTACGTGTGGCGCCAAATTGTTTTGCCACCTGCTGTGTTTCGTCAACCACATAAGCAAAGGGATAATTTTTTTCATTGGCTCGCTTTACCATTTCATCGTACGAATCACTTGGGTATGCAACAGGGTCGTTAGGATTTATGGCTATAACCGGATAACCGTTTGCCGCATTTTCATTATGCATTAATATTATCCTGTCTTCATACGCCATCGAAAAGGGGCAATGATTGCAGGTAAAAATCACAATTACACCCTTTGCATTTTTATAATCGGCCAGCGACACCATTTTGCCATCCACATTTTTTAATGAGAAGTCTTTTACCTTGTCGCCAATTTTATATCCGGTGTTGGCATCGGGCTTTAGTGAAAAAAGCAGCATTGCAGATGCTAAAACTGATAGTAGTTTAAATTTTTTCATCATGAGAATATTTAATTAAGTAATTTTTTTATTTCTTTTTCTAATTCGTCAAAGGTAAATTCTTTTTCAAAGAACTTTTTTATTGAATTGTTAAAAATAACCGTTGCGGGTATAGAGCCTTGCCAGCTTTTGTCCACCCTGTCAATCCACGAATTGTAATCCGGTTCATCCAACAACAGCACAGTTGAAGTAATTTTTCGCTGCTTTAAAAATGGCACCACTTTGGTTTCGAGTTCACGCTTAAAATTAAGGCTTATAAAAACAAATTTCACTTTCTCATTTTTCAACTTTTTCTCCATCTGCAAAAAATAAGGCATTTCATCCACACAGGGCTTGCACCATGTAGCCCAAAAGTTTACAACGTAAAGGGTGTCGGTTTTCTTATTGAATATGTTTTGGAGGTCGGTAAATTTTATCATGGGTATTGATTGTGCCTTTGTAAACGAGGAAACGCAAACAAAAAGTAAAACCAAAATTTTTCTGTACAAAATCATGAGGTAAAGGTATTAAAGTTGATAGCTGAAACAAGACACTAAAAACATCATAAAAGCAATTTGGTTTTTACTATTATTGCCACTAACAATAGCAAAGTGCAAAAAAACATCATCATAGGCCCTGCTTACCCCCTTCGCGGTGGCATTGCAAATTTAAACGAAGCACTGTGCCAAAATTTTATCGGGCAGAATATTACAAGCAGCATTGTTTCTTTTTCCAAGCAGTATCCTGATTTTTTATTCCCCGGCAAAACACAGTTTGAAACATCACAGTTGCAATATGACTTTGAAATAAAACCAATTATCAATTCCATAAACCCTTTTACATGGATAAGTGCTGCACATTATATAATAAGCCAAAATCCCAACTGTGTAATTATACGGTACTGGCTGCCATTTATGGCTCCGTGTTTAGGCACAATAGCGCGATTGGTTCGGACAAAAAAAATAAAAGTTATTGCTATTGCCGATAACATCATACCCCATGAAAACCGCATGGGCGATAAAACACTTACACGCTACTTTATAAACGGATGCGATGGTTTTATTGTAATGTCGAAAAAAGTGGAAAGCGACATTCTAAAATTTACTAAAACAAAACCGGTTGTATGCACCCCCCATCCCATCTATAATATTTTTGGCGATGCCGTTGAAAAAAACCATGCTCTTGAAAAATTAAAACTTGATAAAAGCTATCGCTATATTTTATTTTTTGGCTTTATCAGAAAATACAAAGGCTTAGACCTGTTGCTTGAAGCAATGGCACTTGTGCACGATGACAACATAAAACTGATTGTTGCAGGTGAGTTTTATGAGGACAAAGAAGAGTATATTGCAATAATTAAAAAACACGGATTGCACAATAAAATAATTATGGCTGACGAATATATTCCCAAAGAAGATGTGAAATTTTACTTTAGTGCAAGCGACCTTGTAGTGCAGCCATACCGTGATGCCACACAAAGCGGTGTAACACAAATAGCGTATAGTTTTAATAAACCCATGCTGGTAACCAATGTGGGTGGATTGCCTGAAATTGTAACGCACCAAAAATCGGGTTATGTTGTTGAACCACGTCCTTTCGAAATTGCTGCTGCCATTAACGATTTTTATTTGAATAATCGTCAGGCAGAATTTACCAATGGTGTTGAAAAAGAAAAAGAGCGTTTTGGCTGGAAAGCCATGATTGATAAAATTACTGACCTGTACAATTATATTTTACGATAACCTTATGCTCAATCAGGCAACACACATTAAAATGATTTTTGTCACTGCACTTTTACTACGACTTTTTTTATGTCTTTATAATCGTGAGGCGAATGACGACCACATGCAGGTAATTAATTTGATAGTGGATAAAGGATTTGTACCCACCAAGGACGATTGTGCAGAATGTTTTCAACCTAAGTTTTTTTATTTGTTTCATGCAAAGGCAATTGAACTTTTTCACATAACAAGTTTAACAACGCGAATCGTTTACGTGCAACTAGTAAATTTTATTTTCAGCTTTTTTGTTTTGCTTATATCGCTAAAAATTATTCTATCTGTAAAAACCACTTCCACTGTTCATACTGCAAGTTTTGCATTACTTGCTTTTAATCCGTGCTTTACAGGCATCAATGCGCAGGCTACTAACGATACAGCAATAATTTTATTGGGGTCGTGCAGTATTTATTTTGTTGCCAAATTTCTGGAAGAAAAAAAAGTAATTCAGGCTGTTGCCCTTATTCTTTTCATTGTTCTTTCGTCCATAGTCAAAGGTTCAGGGTTGGTAATTTTTATTGCTGTGTTTTTAATTCTGCTTTTAAAAATTTTATTTGCTGATGGTGATGAAAAAAAATTATTTATAAAAACACTTATTTGTTTAACCATTTTATATACAGCCATAGTACCTTTTGCAGGAGGATATTATAAAGAATACATGCATACCGGAACTCCGTTTGCCACAGGAATAGGCGCTAATGCACGCACTGCTACCGACCACGAAACATTCAGATACCGGCCGGGCATAACTTCTGTTGCAGGTGGCTACTTAACGTTTCGTTATTTTGATATGATAGAGCATCCGTACATTACAAACGACCCTGATGTATATCCACTGCACCGAACTTCGCTTTGGTCTCAACTTTATGGGCGAACATTTTTTATGCACTTTGATCAGCACCCTCCAACATGGCAATCGAAAAATAATTTGTTGTTAAACGTTGGTAGAGTTTTATTGGCACTTGGAATTATTCCAGCCTTCGTTTTTATTTTAGGATTTATAAATGTATCGCTTACTTTTTTAAAAAATATTTTTACCAACACAAAACAATACCTGCAAGCCGAAAATAATTGGATACACCTGGTTTTTGTTATTGGCTATACCTTATTTATTGTAAAGTACTCTCGTGATTTTCCTGACTTCAGCATTATGAAATCGTTGTTTTTGTTTCCGGCTATTCCATCTTTTATTAAAATTTTTACCGAAGGACTAACCAGTATTAAAAACGATAAGTTTAAAAAAGCAGTTTATGCAGCAATTTTAATTATAATCTTACTAAGCATTTTTGATATTGGATTTTTGATAGCTCAACTTATTGTTTAATAATTTTAAAAGTCTTCTCTCCCACTCCATAAGCAACTTTTAAAAAGTAAATTCCGCTCACAAAATTTTTAAGGCTTAGTTGCTTGTTGGATATTTTTTGCTGCAATAATTTTCTGCCGCTTATATCATACAATTCAGCAGTGAGGTTTTCTTTGTTGAAGTGGATGAGGTTGGTGGTGGGGTTAGGGGAAATGGAAATGTTGAGTGATGAATTTGGAATAGCAGATGTTGAAGTGATGGTGTCGGGGTAGAGTTTTATTATCCAATAATCGTAGGTGCAGTAAGGGACACAAAATCCACTGGTATCAATATTATTTTCTGATTTATCACCTGAAATGTTTGAGTTAGACCATCCACCAGCAATGTATCCTCCATCTGTGGTTTCCTGGATAGAATAAAGTCTGTCAGCATTACTTCCCCCAATTGTATTTTGCCATTGAATAACACCAACAGAATTTGTTTTAATAATCCAATAATCACCATTACCAATATTATTCTCTGTTTTATCTCCTGAAATGCTTGAAGAAGAAGAACCTCCAAGAATAAATCCACCATCTGTTGTTTGTTGAATAGAATGTAGTTCTTCCCCGTTATCTCCACCTATGGTATTTTGCCATACTATACTACCAAGTGAATCCGTCTTAACAATCCAATAGTCCGGATTCGCAAAGGCACCAATGCTGTTTTCAGTTTTATCTCCTGAAATGTTTGAATGAGAATATCCTCCCAAAAGATATCCTCCATCAGTAGTTTGCACAACGGAATAAAGATAATCATAACTAATTCCACCGATAGTATTTTGCCATTGAATGCTTCCGGTCGAATCGATTTTTACAATCCAGTAATCATATCCTCCAATATTGCTTTCTGTTTTATCGCCTGAAAGGTTAGACAAAGAAAATCCGGCAAGAATATATCCTTTGTCAATAGTTTGTTCTAGGCAGGTAAATTGATCTTCGTTGTCCCCACCAATGGTATTTTGCCATTGTATGTTTCCGAATGAATCTGTTTTTACAATCCAGAAATCATTATCACCATTGCTATTTTCAGTTTTATCTCCTGAAACGTTAGAATTGGATTGTCCACCAAGTATATATCCTTTGTCAGAGGTTTGTTGAACACAATAAATCCTATCCATGCCACTACCGCCTATTGTATTCTGCCATTGTATATCTCCAAGAGAGTCGGTCTTTATAAGCCAATAATCAGAAGAACAATATGGATTACATACAGTATCCCAATTGTGCTCTGTTTTATCTCCAGAAACATCAGAGGCGGAATACCCGCCAAGTATATATCCCATGTCAGAGGTTTGTTGAATACAATAAAGTGCATCCCCACCACTGCCACCTACGGTATTCTGCCATTGTATATTTCCAATAGAATCGGTTTTTACTATCCAAAAATCATTATGTCCATTGGAATTTTCGGTTTTATCTCCTGAAATGTTTGAATAAGAAACCCCACCGAGTATATAACCCCCATCTGCAGTTCGCGCAATTTCATTAAGCAAATCGTTATCGCTCCCTCCAATCGTATTCTGCCACTGAATCCCCGGTGCTGTTTGCGCAAAAGCAAAATTTAAAAGCAAAACCAAGGGCACAAGAACTACGAAAATTCTTTTGTTCACAGTTAGAGAATTTGAATACTTAAATATAGAATAAAGAAAATAAATTTAGCAACAGGGAGCGCAAAGTTTTTTAAGAGAACATAGAGAAAGAATTTTACATTACTTTCTTTTTTGATACACCGCCTCCGGTTCTTTCAGCAATGCAGCCACAGAAATATCTTCATCAATTTTATTCCAGTGAATACCATAATGAGAAGGAGAAATTGTAAAGTCGTGCAACTCTTCAATGCTTGCCTTGCTCAAACGCTTAGAAAGTTTTCTTAACTGATATTGCCTGCTGACTTTTTTGTTTTTAATAGTCAGCGTTTCATTTTCAATTTTTATTTCGGTATTTTTTAATTCCTTAAAGTCCATTTACTTTTCTTATTAAATAAATTCCACTGTTCAACTATATAATCAAAGTTCTGGTAAATTATTTTTTTAACCTCTCTTTTATCACGCGGTGATAGTTTAATTGAAAACTCTTCCATTATTTCATACTCATTAATCAACAACCAAAATTTTGCTTCCTTTTCTGCCTTTTTACAATGTACGTGAACAGGCTCGTTATTTTCATTGGCATAAAAGAAGAATCTCCATCCGGCAATTAATAATATTGTTGGCACTTGTAATTTTATTTTTCTTTTTCAAAGATAAATTTTTTTTTCCGCAAAGACGCAAAGAAAAATGCACCATTCGTAAAGATTCGTTATTCGTTGATAGCCTATTTCACCAACAAATACTTCCCTGGCCTCTCAGGGTCAGCAACAAACCATGCAGCATTTCCATTGGCATCTTTACCTAAACGTGCACCTGGCACAGGAGGGTGTTGTCCGTTTCCGTTTTGAGAATGTCCGTTTTGTTTCACTTTATCCTCTCCCCTTAATCCTAAATCCTTATCTACGGGTATAAAACCAAGTTCACACAACTCACTCAAACTTTCTTTGTATTTGCTAATTACAAAATCAACATCAGCATCTGTAAACGCAAGCGTTAAAAAACATGGGAAGCCGTCCATGATGTGAACGCCTTTGTTGCGCATCAATGCAAATAGCAATTCTGTGTAGTGTGGCTCTGTTTCCCATTTACCTTTAAAAAGTGAACCAAAAGTTACCAACTTAAATGGTGAACCTAATTTTTTGCTGTGTGCATTTACTTCGTCAACCAAGCGTTGTGTTTTGCCGTTTAGTTTTTCGTATAGCGGTTTGCCTTCTTTTTTCAAATGCAATAAAACTTCTTTCATGGCTGCCATTGCCAATGGATGACGAACAAATGTTCCTGCAAAATAAGTTACGCCTACTTCAGGAACTGATGCATCACCAAATTGCCAGTAACCACCATCCAATGCATCCATAAATTGTCGTTTGCCAGCTATGGCACCAACGGGCATATTACCTCCTATTACTTTACCATACGTACTCAAATCAGCTTTCACATCATAATATTCCTGTGCACCGCCTAATCGCAACCGGAAACCGGTTATCACTTCATCCAAAATCATGAGCACATTATTTTGCTCTGTAATTTTTCTTACCTCATGTATAAATTCTTTCGGATGAAAATCTGCTCTGCGACTTTGAATAGGCTCAATCATTACTGCAGCCAGTTCATCAATGCGTTCACGGATTATTTGCAAACTTTCTTCCGTACCATAATCAAGCACTAACATATTCTCAACTGCTTCGGGCATAATACCCGCAGCAGCAGGAAACGATTTTAGTTTTTTTGTTCCGCGTACAATCACTTCATCGTTGATGCCATGGTATGAACCGTTGAAACATACAATCAGATTTTTTCCTGTAACGGTACGTGCAATACGCATGGCACCCAACACAGCTTCGCTTCCGGTGTTACAAAATCCGGCACGGTCATATCCGGTTAACTCACAAATTAACTTGGCACATTCACCAGCAAGCGGAGTTTGCGGACCAAGTTCTACTCCTTCTTCCAATTGTTTTTTCCAAACATTCATCAGCACATCGCTTCCCCATCCAAAAAAGTTGGAGCCAAAACCATTGAGCACATCCACATATTCATTGCCATCCAAATCCCACATTTTTACTCCGTTTGATTTGTTGATGACAATCTGATAAATAATTTCTTTGAGAGTTGGTTTAAATCCTGTAACCACACGCGGGTCGGCAAGCACACTACGATAATCCTGGCAATATTTTTTTGAACTTTTTGTTTTGCTGTTATAATCAGAAATAAATTTCTTCAACCATTTATTTTGTGCATCAGTAAAATCTATGGCGGAAGTTTTTTCAATTCGTGCAATAGCGCCAAATGGTTTTGCTAATTCTGCTTTTTCATTTTCGCTGATGTCTTCCTTCTTAGTGTGAGCTTTAATTTCAACCGCTTTCTCCATGTGTGCCTGAACTGATGGGGCAACTTGCTGCTGTGGTTGATTCATATTCTGCATCATCATCTGCATCATTTGCATTTGCTGCATCATCAGCATTTGCATAGGATTCATTCCTTGTTGCATTTGCATCATAGGTTGTTCCATTGATTGAATTGCTGGTTGCGATGAAGTAGGAGATGCAACTGGTGAAGGCATTGCATCTGCAGGTAAATTTTTATCAAGGTGCGTTGACAAAGATTCTAATGAGGAAAACTCTTCGTTCAACTGGCGGAAAGTAATTTTTACACCATATTTTTTAGAGATGGTTAACGCAGCTTGCGTGAGGAAAAGAGAATCTAATCCTAATTCAATAAATGTTGCATTGGTATCGTTACCTAATTCCATTCCTGAAGATTCTTCAAGGACTGATTTTAATTCGGAGACAATACGGCCCCTCCTATCCTCCCCGAAGGGGAGGGACACTGGCTGCTGATTCAACTGTTGTTGCATATTTGAAATGTTTTGTTGTTCTAAATTCAATTGTTGATTTGGAAACGCCTTGTTGCCTGTGCGATGGAAAGTCCCTCCTTCGGAGGGATTTAGGGAGGCCGGGCTTAACCAATATCTCGTCTTTTCAAACGGATAAGTAGGCAGAGCAACTTTTTTTCTTTTCTCCAAAGCGTAAAAGTTTTTCCAGTCAATGGTTGCGCCACACATCCACAATTGTCCGAGTGCAAAAAGAATTTGTTCCCACTCTGCAAAATTTTCTGAAGTATCATTTAATGATGAGATTGCAATTTGTTTTGCGGGCTCTTTTGCTTGTTGCTTTGCAAGTGTTGATGCAGTGTTACGAGGTCCGCACTCTAATAAAACTCGTTGTGGTTTTTCATTCCACAATGTTTGTATGCCTTCGGCAAAACGAACGGTTGCACGAACATGATTGCTCCAGTATTCAGGATTGGTTGCTTCCTGATCGGTAATCCACTTTGAAGTTGCAGTTGATACAAATGGAATGGTTGGTTTATTGAGCTTAACTGATTTTACTTTTTCTAAAAACGGTTTCATCATTGGTTCCATCATGGGCGAATGGAATGCATGCGATGTAACCAAAAGTTTTGCAACGATTTCTTTTGTCTCTAAATCCTTTTGCAGCTTTTCAATTTTATCAGTTGGTCCTGCAACAACGCAAAGTGATGGTCCGTTGATGGCAGCAATAGAACACGATTTATCAATTTCCTTTTCTATTTCACTTGCTGGCATACGCACACTTAACATACTTCCATGAGGCAGTTCCTGCATCATCTTACCACGATTAGCAACAAGCATCAATGCATCTTCTAAAGAAAACACACCCGCTAAATGTGCTCCAACAAATTCTCCTATGCTGTGACCAATAAATCCTTTGGGTTGTATTCCCCAACTCATCCATAATTTGGAAAGTGCGTAACCAATGGTAAACAGCGAAGGCTGAGTGTACATGGTTTCCTTTAACAACTTTTCAGACTTTTCCTTTTCAGAATGGTTTGGATAAAGAATTGTTTTTAAATCAACACCTAAATGTGGTTGCAAAATTTTGCAGCACATATCAACAGCATCTTTAAAAACAATTTCATCGTCATACAAATTCTTTCCCATGTTCACATACTGTGAACCTTGTCCGGGAAACATAAAAATTACTTCAGGACTTCCTTGTGTTAATTCGCGAGAAGAAGTTTTTTTAGGATTGGCTTGCTGAATGGTTGAATTAATATCTGCAATCTCACTACCAATAATAATTCTACGATGATTAAAATATTTTCTGCCTGTTTGTAAAGTGTAAGCAGCATCAGCAAGATTTGTTTGTGGATTTTTTTCTAAAAATGATTTGATGTTTTGTGTGGCAGCATCAAGAGCGGTTTTGGTTTTTGCTGAAAGCAAAAACAAATGTCGCTTACGTGCAATCCCGGAATCAACTTTCTTTGGTGCTTCTTCCAACACCACATGAGCATTGGTTCCACCTACACCAAACGAACTTACTCCCGCACGCAAAGGATTTTCGTTCTCATTTTTCCATTCACGTTTTTCTGCGTTTACAAAAAATGGTGAGTTTGCAAAATCAATTGCAGGATTTGCCTTTTTATAATTTAATGATGCAGGTAGTACTTTATGTTTTAATGCCAAACATGTTTTTATTAAACCAACAACACCTGCAGCAGGAGTTAAATGCCCGATGTTTGATTTGATACTTCCAACAGCACAAAATTGTTTTTTATCTGTCTTGTTTCTGAACGCTTGTGTTAGGGCTTCAATTTCTATAGGGTCGCCAAGCGGAGTTGCAGTGCCGTGCGTTTCTATGTACGAAATTGTTTCTGGCTCTACTCCTGCTTTTGCCTGTGCCATTGCAATAACAGCAGCTTGCCCTTCTACACTTGGCGCGGTAAAACTTGCTTTATCATTTCCATCATTATTAAGCGCAGCACCGCGTATGACTGCATAAATTTCATCACCATCCTTAACAGCATCTTTATAACGCTTCAACATCACCACTCCTACTCCATCACTAAAAACTGTTCCCGTTGCATCAGCATCAAACGTGCGAGTGTGTCCATCTTTGCTAAACATTCCACCTTCATTGTAAATATGTCCACTGTTGATGGGAACTGTAATTGCAATTCCACCTGCAAGCGCCATGTCACATTCTTTGTTCAACAAACTTTCGTAAGCAAGCGTAACTGCAGTTAATGAAGTGGAACATGCAGTGTGAATGCTTAAGCCAGGTCCTTTTGTGTTGAACTCATACGCAACTCGTGTTGCTATGTAATCCTTTTCATTGCCTGTCATTGTTTGAAAAGTTCCAACACGATTGATAGCTACCTTGTTGTGAAAAACATTATTGGGATAATAGGTGTTGTTACCCATTCCGGCAAACACACCAATCAGTCCATCGTATTTATCAGGTGAGTAACCTGCATTTTCAATTGATTCCCATGCAACTTCTAAAAATATTCTTTGCTGAGGGTCGGTGACTTCAGCAAGGCGCGGATTCATATTAAAAAACGGAGCATCAAACTTATCGGCATCTTCAATCACACCCCGCACAGCAACATAACTTGCATCATTTTTTTCTTCCGCAGAAATACTGGAATCCAATTCTTCTTTCTTGAAAAAAGAAACTGTTTCCTTTCCATCCAATAAATTTTGCCAAAGCTCCTCTACATTTTTTGCTCCGGGAAAACGTCCACTCATTCCTATGATGGCAATTCCATCCTCAACACTTTCTATTTTTCCTTTTACGCTATCTGAATATCTTTCTTCTATCTTTTTAAAATTATTTTCTCCTGAGCCATCATTACTCAAAAATTTTGTGAGCGAAAAAATATCAGGATGCTGATACATTTTTACAACAGGTAAATCCAAATTGTGTTCCTGTCTTAGCTCAGCAATAAATTTAAGTGCAAGTAATGAGTTGCCACCTAAATCAAAAAAGTTATCGTTAATGCCAATACCTTCTACCTTTAACAACTTGCTCCATGCCTTTGCAAATGTTTTTTGCAAATCCGTTTCAGGAGCAACAAATACATTCCCAAGTTCAGGACGTTTGTTTGATGGAGCAGGAAGATTTCTTCTGTCAATTTTTCCACTCGGTGTTCTGGGAAAATTTTCCATCTGCACAAAAGCTGATGGCATCATGTACTCAGGAAGTTTATCTGACAAAAATTTTCTCAGTTCACCTGCATTTATATTTTTGGCTTCATGCGGAAGACAATATGCAACCAACCGTTTATCACCGGGCTCATCTTCACGTGCCGTTACAACAGCTTGCTTAACCGATGTATGTTTATCAAGCGTAAGTTCAATTTCACCTAACTCAATTCTGTACCCGCGAACTTTTACCTGCCCATCCATGCGACCGAGGTATTCAATATTTCCATCGGGTAAATATTTTGCGAGGTCGCCAGTTTTGTAGAAATATTTTCCTTGTGATTTTTCAAAAGGATTTTCTAAAAATTTTTCTTTCGTTAAATCATCTCTGTTCAAATAACCTTTGGCAACACTCACTCCGCCAATAAACAATTCTCCTTCTTCATTCGCGCCAAGCGGATTTCCTTTCTCATCTAAAATATAAATCTCTGCATTGTCAATGGGTTTTCCAATTGATGGCAATGCAGCCCACTCATCAGGATTTGCAGGAAGTTTATACGCAGTTACTACGTGCCCCTCTGTTGGTCCGTAATGATTCCACAAAACACATTGTTTATTTTTCTTAAAAAAGTTTTTGATGAATACTGTGCTCTGCAATTGCTCGCCTGCAGTAATCACTTCTTTTAATGAACTTAAATCACCATTGAAATTTTCCGCTACTTCACATAAATGTTGCAAAGCAATAAATGGCAAAAACAAACGGTTGATTTTTTCTTTGGCAACAAAATTTAAAAGATTAACAGCATTCAAACGCAAATCATCTTCTATCATTACCAATGTACCACCACAACTAAGCGTTGAAAATATTTCCTGAAAAGAAACATCAAAACTTACCGGAGCAAACTGCAATGTTTTTCCTCCTTCAAGAACTGTTGTATTTTTTAGTTGCCATGTAATTAAATTTACTAACGGACGGTGCGGCATGGCAACGCCTTTGGGGAGTCCGGTAGAACCGCTGGTAAAAAGAACATAAGCGGCCTCACCCCAGCCCTCTCCGAAGGAGAGGGGGCGCGGGCTGCCAACATCAATATTTTTTTGTCTTGATTCTTGTGCCTTGCTACTTGATATTTCTTCAATAAGAATTTTTTCGGTTGAATTTGCAGGTAGTTTGTTTGATAGCGAACTGTTTGTTACAAGCACAGGCATCTGTACCGTTTCAATCATATACTTCAATCGCTCTTGCGGATACTCAGGGTCAAGCGGAACATAACCTGCACCAGCTTTTAAAATTCCCATCACACATACAATCAAATTGCAACTGCGTTCAATGCACAATCCAACCAAACTCCCTGGCTTTACTCCTTTCGAAATTAAATGCTGAGCAAGTGTATTTGACTTTTCGTTTAGTTGAGAATATGTTAGTGAAGTTATTCCCTCCCCTTCTGGGAGGGTTAGGGTGGGGCTATAAACGGCAACATTATTGGGAGTTTTTGCAACCTGCTTTTCAAATAACTCGAGTAGGAGCAACTGCTCAGGAAAAGTGGATTTGGGAAAATTATAACTGTGCTTTTTCATTGCTAAAGCTGGTGGCAGAAAAGGTATTTGTACTATTTACATATTGAACGCAAGCGAATGTATAAGGTTTCGCCAATGAAAAAGCAATTATTTGGCTAAGGTTTTAACAGCGGCTTGTGAACGAAAAACGCTCCTGAAAATGCAGGAGCGTTTTAATGATGAGGTCGGAAACAGATTCGAACTGTGTGAAAGATCTTGCGGACCTTTGCCTATCCTCTCGGCCATCCGACCATGTGGTTTAACGCATGTGGTTTCATAAAGGTTATAGATTTTAAAAAATATTTAATGAACTTTTAAAGAGTCTCGTTTAATCTCCATGTTTTTACCCATTGTTCCTTTAAAACGCTTAAAAAAAGATTCTCTTTCAACAATAGAAACAAAAGTTGGGTTATAAGCCTGCATTGAATCAATGGGCAGATTGGTATGCGCAATAGTTCGGGTTAAACTATCCTGCATAGGCAACATGCGCACACCGGCCTTAAGCCTGTTGACAAAAGTTACCAGCGTACGCGACTGAAACCTATCGGTAGCAACGGCCACTTTCTTAAACCCATTCTTTCGGGCAAGAACGGTTCCATAGTAAACATTTTCGGTGCTGTGTTCGGCACGGTCTTCAACAAATATATTTTCTTTAGGAACCCCAAACTGCTCGGCATACAATGCCATTATTTTTCCTTCAACAAAAGGAGAATACACTGATGATCCGGAGTAAATAATATTTTTAGCAATACCTGCTCGGTATAAATAAATACTCCATAATACCCTCCCTTTCATAATATAGCTCCATTGCCCGTTTTCGAACGGTACACCCGGAACAATAACCGCATCATAAGGTGCATGTGCAACTGAATTGCGGTAATACCTGTCGGCAGTAAAAAACATACCACGGCAACCACTCAATGTTATACTTATAAAAAGCAGTATCAATGCAACTATAAATGTGTTACACCTAATTTTTATGGCCATAAATTTTTTAATTTCAAAAAGCAATAACCAGTAACCACTCATTTTGTTTAATATAGGGTAAAAGAAAAATTATTCATGAATGAAAAAAGCAATTATTGCCCGTTTAACACATCCCGCTTTTGTGAAGCAAACTCTTCTTGTGTTAATACGCCCATCTCCAGCATTTTTGCCAAACGTTCAAGCTGAACAACCGTATGTGAAGGATCACGCTTACGTGACTGTGAGATAATGTCGTCAGCGGAAGTGTTTACTGCTTTCACTTCATCAGGCTTGGGAGCTTCTGCACTTAACGCTGTTTTTATGGAGGAAACCGGTTGGCCTTTAACAACAGTTTTTAAAGAACTTCTGTGTCTGATAAATAACAGTATTAAAAACATCGCAGCGCATACCGATGCAAATATAGAAGTGGTCAAAAGCAGGTTGGTGGTTGCGCGTGCCTCCTGGTTGCTGGCTTCAAGTTTAGTTATTTGAGCCTGTGTCTGCTTTATAACTACTGCCTCTGAGTCGGCTAAACTTAACAACTCGTTTAACAACTTTTCTTTTTCGGTTATACTTGTTAACAATTGTGCATTGGCCGAAAACAGCGAATCGGAAAGTTTAGTAAGGCTATCAATAAGGTTTGCGTTTTCTAATCCCATGTTTAATTTTTGAATAGGGATATATACCGTTTTAACTTTGGGCTGAACGCGCTGTGCCACTGCATCATGTGCAAACAAAACAAAAACAACAAGTAGGATTAACGGGCGCATTGCTACTTTTTTAAAACGAATAAAGCATGGGTTTGTTGTTACAAATATAACAGTTAGCGGTTATAGCAACCGGGTTTGGTCAACAATTTAAGTTTATGCATATTAACATTATATTGTTACTTAATGCAGCAAGCATTGCCAAACCCGTTGTATGATAAAAATACTTTTGCGCTACACTAATTTCAATGAAAAAACATATCCTTCTTTTATTCTTGCTTTGCGTTTCGTTTTCGTTTGCACAAAAAATTTCACCTCCTTTTATCAATAATAATTCATCGGCCTGGGCCGATTCGGTGCTTCAAACCCTTTCTCTTGACCAAAAAATAGGTCAGCTTTTTATGCCCGAAGTACAAAGCGTGTGGCCACAAAAAGACCTGGATTCGCTGGCAGCCATCATCCGCGATTATCATGTGGGTAGCATTATTGTATTTAAAGGAGGGCCATACCGGCAGGCCAATGCAATAAATTACCTGCAAACCCAGGCAAAAATTCCGTTGCTTGTTTCTATTGATGGCGAGTGGGGATTAAGCATGCGCATGGACAGCACCATCCGGTTTCCGCGCCAAATGACGCTGTCGGCCATCAAAAACGATTCGCTTATCTATGAAATGGGTCGCGAAATTGGCCGGCAATGCAGGCGCATGGGCATACACCTGAACTTTGCACCTGATGTTGACATTAACAACAACCCGCTAAACCCTGTTATTGGCACACGCTCATTTAGTGATGATAAATACATCGTGGCTAATCGCGGATTGCTTTATATGAAAGGTATGCAGGATGAAAACGTACTTGCATGCGCAAAACATTTTCCGGGACATGGCGATACCGATACCGACTCGCACTATGCCCTGCCGGTGATTGACAAAGATTCGGCATCTATTGACAGCGTAGAGTTGTTTCCGTTTAAAACATTAATTGATAACGGAGTGGGCAGCGTAATGATGGCACACCTTAATTTACCTAAAGTTGACTCAACACTTAATGATGTTTCATCGCTGTCGCGAAAATTTACTACCGGGTGGTTAAAACAGGCACTGGGTTTTAAAGGACTTGTGCTTACCGATGCGCTGATGATGAAAGGCGTGGCTAACACCAATGATTCGGGCAAAGCCGATGTAAAAGCGCTAATGGCCGGAAATGATATTTTACTGATGTCGGAAAATATTCCGCTTGCCTTTGAGCGCATTAAAAATGCGGTGGCCGACAAAAAAATAACCGAGAAAGAACTGAATGCCCATGTAAAAAAAATACTGATGCTTAAACACTGGGTTGGGTTAAATAACTTTAAACCTATTGACACCACTAACATTTACACCGATTTAAATTCGCCCGGGGCGCGTTACCTAAACTATTCACTGTATGAAAAAGCACTTACCGTACTAACCAACAAAAATCAAACCCTTCCCCTTACACATTATCAATCAAAAAAAATTGCCTTTGTTGCAATTAACGATTCGCTTAACAACACCCTGCAGCAAATGGCCGAAATGTTTGCTGCCATCAAAAAGTTTTCGTTGGCAAAAGATGCCAGTGAGGCCGACATCAATAACCTTGTGGAAAAACTCAGCGGCTTTGATTTAACCGTTATAAGCATACACAACACCAGCACCAAGCCAGGTATCAACTTTGGCATTACAGATGCCATGAATACAGCCATCCGCAAAATTTCAGACAAAACGGCTGCCATCGTATGTTTGTTTGGCAATTCGTATTGCATTTCAAAACTTGCCATACCCCAAAGCGTAAAAGCATTTACCATAAGCTACGAAGACACGTACCTTCCCCAATACCTTACCGCCCAACTTTTGTTTGGCGCTGCCCCTGCCAAGGGCACCCTGCCGGTAAAACCCACCGCTGATTTCAACAGAGGTGATGGTATATTAACCAACACCGTTGCTGATGTGCTTAAGTACACACTTCCCGAAGAAACCGGTATTAAAGCAGAAAACCTGGTGGCTGTTGACTCTATTGTTAACGATGCCATTCAAAAGAAAGCTTTTCCCGGCTGCCAGGTATTTGCATCCCTTAACGGAAAAGTTTTTATGCAAAAATCGTATGGCACCACTACTTACGACAGCACCCTTAAAGTTGCCAACAATATGCTTTACGATATTGCCTCGGTTACAAAAATAACATCTACTGCCCTTGCGGCCATGTGGTTGTATGAAAAAGGCATGCTTGATGTTAGCAAGCCCATATCCTACTACCTGCCCGAGTTTAAAAAGTCGAATAAAAAAAACATAACCATTGACGAAATGCTTACCCACCGCGCAGGCCTGCAAGCGTGGATACCGTTTTACGAATCGCACATGGATAAAAACGGAAAGCTGTCGAAAAAAGCATTTTCTAAAAAGCCAAAGGGCCACTACACCATATCCGTTGCCGACAGCCTTTACATGAACACTGGCTGCACGGCCAAAATGTGGAGGCAGCTACTTGCATCTTCCCTTGGCGAAAAAGGAAAATACGTTTACTCTGACCTTGGGCTGTTGATACTACAGCGCATTATTGAAAAAATTACCGGTGAAACCATTGACAAAACCGTTACCGATAATTTTTATTCAAGGCTAGGGTTATCGCGCCTTGCTTTTAACCCGCTTGGCCGGTTTACTAAAAATGATATTGTACCCACTGAAAACGACACCACCTTTCGCAGGCAGTTATTGCAGGGCTATGTTCATGACCCCGCTGCGGCCATGCTTGGCGGTGTGGCGGGCAATGCAGGCCTGTTTGCCAATGCGCAAAATACGGGTGTAATTATGCAAATGCTGATAAACGGAGGTAATTATGCTGGGCAGCAATTTCTTAATAAAGCCACTATTGATTATTTTACGTCAGCACATTTTGAGGGCAACAGGCGCGGTTTTATTTTTGACAAAGCCGAAGCCGACATCACAAAACCAAGCCCTTGTGCACGTAGCGCCTCGGCATCCACCTTTGGCCACCAGGGCTTTACAGGCACTTGCACCTGGGCCGACCCGCAAACCGGCCTTGTGTTTGTTTTTTTAAGCAACAGGGTATATCCTGTAAGCACCAATAGCAAAATAAATGAACTTAGCGTTCGCACCAAAGTACAACAGGCGTTATACGATGCACTTATTAGATAAAAGAAGCCTCCAGGTTGTCAGAGAAAATATAAGTTTGAAATTTAAGGTATAAAATTATAGTTTGTAATTTTTGTTTTGGGGTCTCTTTTTAAAATTATATTTTTTTTACTAAAAGTTTAGAGAGATAATAATTGCAAATTCCATATTGTCTATATATCTTTGCCTATATTTAGACAAATGAATTCTTTCACCATTTCTCAATTACAACGTTTTTCAGGCATTAATGTACATAGCATCAGAGCATGGGAAAAAAGATATGATGCTTTAAAGCCAGATAGAAGCGAAGGAAATACTCGCTATTACAATGGAAATCAGTTGAGACGAATACTGAATATTGCGAGTCTTATGAACTTGGAATATAAGATTTCAGAATTGTGTTCAATGTCTGATTCCAGTTTGAATGATTTGATGTTTGACAGGCTGGAAAAAAGCAAAAATCAAAATGACAATGAGTTATTAATTTCTCAATTTGTGGCTGCGGCACTAGTTTATGATGAATCGCTTTTTGATAAAGTTTTTTCACGTGCAGTAATAAATTATCAATTGGAAGATGCCTATGTAAAAGTATTATACCCTGCCTTGCAACGACTAGGAATAATGTGGTCCGCAGACAGGATAGGCCCGGCTCAGGAACATTTTATAACTAACCTTATCAAACAAAAGCTGAACTCATCCATTGACATGCTTCCGCTAAACTATGATTCAAAACACAATTGGTTGTTGTTTTTACCTGAGTATGAATTTCACGAAACAGGATTGCTGATGTCAAATTATATAATTCGGCATTCCAGACATCGAAGCACTTACCTGGGAGCGAATGTTCCAATTGAATCATTGGAAGAGGCAGTGGGTTATTTAAAACCAAATTATCTTCTATTCTTTTTGGTTTCAAATAATGATGAAAAGAATGATAAGTTATTAATTCAAACACTTTTAAAAAGGTTTAGGAATATAAAATTGTTTGTTGCAGGAGAATCCAATCGTTTAAAGAAATTTAAGAAAAGAGAAAACCTTATTACCCTTTGTTCTGTTTACGAATTGAAAAATGCAATAAATAATGTCTAATTATATTAATATATATCTATACATCAATGCCTAAAGTAGTAGTAATCGGCTCCGGATTTTCGGGTTTGAGTGCTGCATGTTATTTGGCTGCAGAGGGGCATAAGGTGCATGTATTTGAAAAAAATAATACTGCAGGTGGAAGAGCCAGGCAGCTAAAAACTGAAGATGGTTTTGTGTTTGATATGGGGCCAAGCTGGTATTGGATGCCTGATGTATATGAGAAATTTTTCAGTGACTTTAACTTTAAAGTTTCCGATTTCTATAAACTGGAACTATTGCACCCTGCATTTGATGTTGTATTTGGAAAAAATCATATTGAACATATTCCTCAGGATTTTGAAGAGCTAAAACAATTTTTTGAGAAAATTGAACCGGGCAGCTCAATTCAACTGCAAAAGTTCATGCATGAAGCAGAATACAAGTATAAAACAGGAATTGAAAATCTTGTTTACAAACCAGGATTATCTGCAACTGAATTTATTGATTCAAAAGTTATCTCTGGCATGTTTCGTTTACAGGTATTTTCTTCCTTCAGCAAGCACCTTAGAAAATATTTCACAAATGAAAAATTGCTGGCCTTGATGGAGTTTCCGGTTTTATTTTTAGGCGCCATGCCTGAAGAAACTCCGGCTCTATACAGTTTAATGAATTACGCTGGTTTAAAATTAGGAACATGGTATCCTCAAGGTGGGTTTGGGAAAGTAGTCGATGGATTTGTTCAGCTTGCAAAATCTCTTGGTGTAAACTTTCATTTCAACATTGCGGTTGAGAAAATTAATGTTGTTAACAATAAAGCAGTTTCAATTACTGCAAATGGAAATTTATTTAAATGTGATGGTGTAATTGCTGGAGCAGATTATCATCATATTGAAAATAATTTATTAAATGCTGAAGAGAGAAATTACACTGAAAAATATTGGAGCAAAAAAATATTCGCCCCATCATGCCTTGTTTATTATTTGGGACTTAATAGAAAAATTAATTCCATAAATCATCACACCTTATTTTTTGATGAGAGTTTAAAACAACACTCAAAAGAAATTTATAAAACTCCACAACCTCCCACCAAGCCACTTTTTTATATGTGTTGTCCTTCTAAAACAGATAAAACGATTGCTCCTGAAGGATACGAAAATATTTTTCTCCTCATGCCTATTGCACCCGGGTTAGAAGACACAAAACAATTTCGTGAAAAATATTTTGATGTGATGATAAAACGTTTCGAACAAAATTTCAATGAGCAAATTCGTAAACATATCATTTACAAAAAAAGTTATTGCATTAATGATTATATCACTGACTATAATTCTTACAAAGGCAATGCTTATGGCTTGGCAAACACACTGATGCAAACCGCCATCATGAAACCTAAAATCAAAAACAAAAAAATCAGCAACCTGATTTATGCCGGACAACTTACTGTGCCGGGTCCGGGAGTTCCTCCTGCAATTATTTCAGGAAAGATTGCAGCCACATTAATAAATAAAGAACTAAATAAAATTAATCATGAAGCAATTATTTGACGACCTCTCAGTTGACTGTAGTCGTTTGACAACTAAAAAATACAGCACCAGTTTCTCTATGGGAATTTTATTTCTCAATAAAAAAATGCATGCACCCATATATTCCATTTATGGATTTGTGCGATTAGCAGACGAAATTGTTGACAGCTTTCACGGATACAATAAGGAATATTTATTAGCTGATTTCAAGAAGCAGACTTTTGAAGCAATTGAAAATAAAATTTCGTTAAACCCAATACTCAACTCTTTTCAGCAAGTTGTTAATCAATTTGAAATTCCTCTTGATTTGATTGAGTCATTTATGAATAGCATGGAAATGGATTTGAAAAAAAAAGTATACGATGATGCAGAATATAAAGTATATATTTTCGGTTCTGCTCAAGCCGTTGGGTTAATGTGCTTGTGCGTATTTACAGAGGGAAATAAAAAATTATACAACCAGTTAAAGCATTCTGCCATGAAATTAGGAGCAGCATTTCAAAAAGTAAATTTTCTTCGGGATGTAAAAGCTGACAATTTAGAATTAGGAAGAACTTATTTTCCTGAAGTTGATTTGCAAAACTTTTCGAATGCTGAGAAAACTAAAATTGAGAATGATATTGACAGAGATTTTCACGAATCTTTAAAAGGCATTTTGAAATTACCCTCAACTTCAAGGCGAGGTGTTTTCCTGGCTTATTATTATTATCTGATGCTCTTTAAAAAAATAAAGCAGTTACCTCCTTGTAGAATTCTTAAAGAAAGAGTTCGTATTCCCAACTACGAAAAATATCTTTTGTTGCTCAAATCAAATCTAAAACTGCAACTCAATTTGTTTTGAAATGAAAGCTCTTTTGCTTTTAATCTCAATTGCCTACTCTGTGGACAGTGTTAATTATTCCAATCTTAGAAACCTGTATTCTGAAGCGGCTAATGATAAATACAAAGCGAAGTTATTGATGAGTGAATGTGAAACATACATGTCGGATAATTATATAGCAAAAGGATATTATGGCGCCACAAAAATGCTTATGGCAAAATATTATTTCAATCCATATAGCAAATTGAAAACTTTTTCCGAAGGTAAATCAATAATAGAATCAGCCATTGCTTCCAATCCATCCAGTACTGAACTGAGATATTTACGATTTACTATTCAAACCAACTCTCCTTCATATCTTGGCTATAAGAGTGAAATAAATTCCGACAAGCAATTTCTTATAAGTAGTTTATCAAGCATGTATGATATGGAATTAAAAGAAATCATAAACAGTTATTTAAAAAATTATGCTAAACAAAATAAATGAAGAAGACATGCTGATACTTGTTGACGAAAGCGACAAGCCATGGGGCAAACTGGAAAAAAAACTGGTGCATCAATTGGGCACTTTGCATCGTGCTTTTTCTGTTTTTATTTTCAATAGCAAAGGTGAATTGCTTTTGCAACAGCGAGCCAGGGACAAATATCACTCCGGTGGGCTTTGGACAAATACCTGTTGCAGTCATCCAAGGTTTGGTGAGGATACTGAAGATGCTGTTGCAAGAAGATTGAAAGAAGAAATGGGTTTGGATTGTACAACTCAGTTTGCCTTTACTTTTCAATACAAAACAAATTTTGAAAATGGATTGATTGAAAATGAATTAGACCATGTGTTTATTGGTATGAGTGACAAGTTGCCTACACCTGATAATTCAGAGGTTGATGACTGGAAATATATTTCACTGAAGGATTTGAAAAGGGAGGTTTATAAAAATCCTGAAATGTTCACCGTTTGGTTTAAACTTGTTTTTGAAAAAGCATCAGAATTTTTTAACATGAAAAATGAAAGAGAAATTCTGAAAAGTTCAAGCCTTGTGATGTCATGAAAACATACTCGTTAGAAAGAGAGATATATATTCCTTCAAACATTGATGAGGTATGGGATTTTTTTTCAAGTCCAAAAAACCTGCAGCGGATTACGCCTCCGGAAATGAAATTTAAAATTCTTTCAAATAATTTACCCGAATGCATAAGCGACAAACTTTTAATTGAATATTCAGTAGTTCCGCTATTGAGTATAAAAGTTAATTGGACAACAGTAATTCATAATGTGGATAAACCATTTTTCTTTGTTGATGAACAACTGAAAGGCCCATACCGTAAATGGATTCATAAGCATAGCTTTCATAAAACGGACAATGGAACAATAATGAAAGATGAAGTTGAATATGCTATCCCATTTGAACCAATTGGGTCGTTGCTCCTGAAAAAAACAATTCAGAAAAAGTTGAAACACATTTTTGATTATAGAACACAGGCTATAAAAAATATCTTTAAAAAAAAATAAAACTCATCAAATGAATATGTTAATTGTTTTCCTTTCGTTCATAGCCATGGAAGGTGTTGCATGGTTCACTCACAAATACATCATGCATGGGTTGCTGTGGATGTTGCACAAAGACCATCACAAAAAAGAAAGCAAAGGTTTTTTTGAGCACAATGATTTCTTCTTTTTGATATTTGCTTTGCCGGGAGTTGCAGGATTGTTAGCTGGAATGCAAATGAATTACAACTTTCTTTTCTGGATTGGGTTAGGAATTACACTTTATGGGTTTGCATATTTTTTTGTACACGATATTTTTATACATCAGCGGTTTAAGTTATTAAGAAACACAGATAACTTCTATTTCAAAGCCATACGCAGAGCACACAAAATACATCACAAACATTTAGGAAAAGAACAAGGAGAGTGTTTCGGAATGCTGTGGGTTCCGTTTAAGTATTTCAGAAAAACCAATTCGCTTTTGGATTAATTACGTTTATTTTTTTGCTGGTATTATTTTTCCGTTATTATCCCGTTTGTATTTTCATTTCATACCAAAATAAAACTTAATTTTTTATTTCAAGTCGTTTTTTCCTGCAAATTTTATTTCGGTATTCGTTTTAATTCCCTGCAATATTTAATTCACAAAGAGTGGAGTATACGCAAGAGGCAAAAGCAGAAAAATATGCATTGTTTCGATGAAGTAAGCTTATAAAGGAAACTTTGAGCCTTAACGGCCTTGATTAGAAAAGAAATAGCTTCTTATTAATCCTTACTCCTTCAACAATGCCAAAACAATCTTCAGGGCATTCGGAATTAAATTTTGTTGAGTCTCCAATGTAAATTACAGTGAACAAAATACGAGTGTACATCCTTGCCAAAGAAACAAATTTTTACCTTCGCGCAAATTTTTTTTGATGCTTAAAATAGGAGTTATTGGAGCCGGGCATTTGGGCAAAATACACTTAAAGCTAATTAAGGAATTAAGCTCTTACCAGCCTATAGGTTTTTACGATAATGATGCTGAAGTTTTGGCTAAGACGGAAGCAGAACTTGGGGTTGCTGGTTTTAAATCGGCAGAGGATTTGATAAAGGCTTGCGATGTAATTGACATAGTAACTCCCACATTATGGCATCATGAATATGCTGTAATGGCTATAAAGAGTGGGTGCCACATTTTTATTGAAAAGCCCGTTAGCAGTACCCTTGCCGAAGCAAAGGAGATAATGAATCTGTCGCAAGAGGCTAATGTAAAAGTTCAGATTGGGCATGTAGAGCGATTTAATCCCGCATTTGTGGCAGCAAAAGATAAACTTACACGTCCTATGTTTATAGAAACACACAGGCTGGCCCAGTTTAACCCAAGGGGAACCGATGTGCCTGTTGTGCTTGACCTGATGATACATGATATTGATATTATACTTAGTGTGGTGCGGTCGGAAATAAAGAAAATAAATACCAGCGGGGTTTCGATAATTAGCGATACACCTGATATTGCCAATGCCCGCATTGAGTTTGAGAATGGTTGTGTTGCCAATTTAACGGCCAGCCGCATAAGCATGAAAAATATGCGTAAGTCAAGGTTTTTTCAGAAGGATTCGTATGTATCAATAGACTTTTTGAAAAAGAAATCGGAAGTAATAAAGATGCGCGATGCTATGCCTGTTGAAGACCCATTTGCATTGGTAATTGATCCCGGAAACGGAAAACAGAAAAAAGTAATAGAATTTTCGAACCCAAACATAGCCGATAGCAATGCGATAAAAGAGGAGTTGCGCACATTTGCTGATGCAATAAATAATAATGCGCAACCAATAGTTACGATAGAGGATGGATATGCTGCCCTTAAAGTGGCTCAACAAATAATGGATAAATTAGTAATGAACCCTGTAAGTATTAATCAATGATGCGATTGATAATTTTTTTGTGTTGTGGCGCGTTGCTTGCAATGGCAGGGTGCAATGTTATAAATCCTGCAGAGCCTGTTCCATCGTATTTAAAAATTGACAGCATATTTCTGGCAACAAACTACACAAAAGAAGGAAGTTCGTCATCAAAAATAAAAGATGCATGGGTATATATTGATAATAATCCTGTGGGTGTATATGAAATAGGCACTGCTTTTCCGGTGCTGTATGATGGCACGCACAAACTTTCGATAAAGCCCGGAGTTTTGCAAAACGGAATTAACGCCACACATATTGCCTACCCGTTTTTTCAATTTGTTACCACCGAGGTTGAATTAAAATCGGGCGAAACCACAGTGGTGCCAGTAGATACCACCACGTATTATCCCGAAAACGAGTTTCCGTTTTTAGATGACTTTGAAGGATTGATGCATTTTGTACGTGGCGATAACAGCGATACCGTGATGGTTTTTGAAACCGATTTGCAAAAAGTATTTGAAGGAACAAAATGCGGAGCGGTGTTTTTAGATTCCGGGCAGTACCAGTTTGAGGTTAAATCGCAACAGTTGTCACTTCCTAAAGCATCGAGCAGTAACATTTATCTTGAGATGAACTACCGAAACACAATACCCTTTAAGGTAATGTTACAGGCAGAAGACGCTGCCGGAACAACAATCAAGTTTTCGATAATTACACTTAACCCAAGCAATGATTGGAATAAAATATATATTGAAGTGGCTCCAACAGCAGCTGCCACACCCAGTGCAAAATACTACAGGTTGCTATTTGGAACCTCGCGCACGGATGTGAGTGTAAAAGGCGAAATTTATTTCGACAACATTAAAATTGTGAACAATTAATTGGCAATGGATAAAAAAAAGCATGTAGTTCGATATGTTATTGCCGATTATTTTTCAGCTGCATTGGCATGGGCATTGTTTTATGTTTACCGCAAAATTTATATTGAACCGGGAACTATCAATTTTTCGGAGGCATTACTGGCTGATAAAAAATTCTATTTGGGAATTATTATCATACCAATTGGGTGGGTTATTTTTTATGCTTTTTTGGGCACATACAATAATATTTACCGCAAGTCGAGATTAAAAGATTTGGGCCAAACTGCAATGAGCTCTATTATTGGTGTGCTCATTTTATTTTTTGCTTTATTGCTTGACGATATTATTATCACCTATAAAAGTTATTATCATACATTTTTTACACTGCTTGGTTTGCATTTTGGCATTACTGTTTTTTTAAGGCTTGTGCTTACCACGATAACAGGTAATAAAATTAAATCGCGCCAAATTGGTTTTAATACCTTGCTGGTGGGCAGTAGTCAAAATGCGCTTAAAATTTTAGATGAGTTGCAATCGCAAAAAACCAGCCAGGGTAACTTATTTGTGGGCTATATACATGTTGACGACAACAATGGAAAATATTTAAAAGATAAAATTCCACACCTTGGTACGGTGCAAAACATCAAAAGCATACTTACCGAAAAAAAAATAGAGGAAGTGATTATTGCCATTGAATCATCGGAGCACGAAAACATTGGCCGCATCATAAACGAGCTGGAAGATACAGGCGTAATAGTAAAAATTATTCCTGATATGTATGACATTCTTTCGGGCTCGGTAAAAATGAATTCAATTTTTGGTGCAGCGCTTATCGAAATTTACCCACACCTTATGCCCGTGTGGCAGCAATATGCCAAACGGATGATTGATATTGTGGCATCGCTGATGCTGTTATTACTTTTATCTCCTGTATATATTATTACTGCTATAATTGTAAAACTTACATCGCACGGCCCCATCATTTTTAAACAGGAGCGCATAGGCCTGCACGGTAACCCGTTTAATATTTTAAAATTTCGCTCGATGTACATTGATGCCGAAAACGGAGTGCCTAAACTTTCGAGTAAGGATGATGAGCGAATTACTCCCATTGGAAAATTTATGCGCAAAGTACGGCTTGATGAAACACCTCAGTTTTGGAATGTGCTTGTGGGCGATATGTCATTGGTAGGCCCAAGGCCCGAGCGACAGTATTTTATTGACCAGATTATGAAACAATCGCCACACTACCGGCACTTGCACAAAGTAAGGCCGGGCATTACTTCATGGGGGCAAGTAAAATTTGGCTATGCCGAAAATGTTGAACAAATGGTGCAACGCCTTAAGTATGATATTATTTATATTGAAAATATGAGCCTTGCACTTGATTTTAAAATATTATTTTACACCATTAAAATTATTGTGCAGGGAAGGGGTAAGTGATATATGATTTTACTACTTACCAACTTCAAACAACAAACTTCAAACAATAAACAGGTAATATAATGATACATAACATTTCAGTAATTGGATCGGGCACTATGGGCAATGGCATTGCGCATGTGTGTGCTCAATACGGTCACATGGTTTCCTTAATTGACATCTCCGAAACGGCATTGCAAAAAGCGGTAAAAACAATTGCTTCAAACTTAGACAGGATGGTGACAAAAGGAACACTTACTGCCGAACTAAAAGAGGCCACATTAAAAAACATAACCACCTTTACCAAAGTTGCCGATGGTGTAAAAGATGCCGACCTTGTTATTGAAGCTGCATCTGAAAACGAGAATATCAAATTTTCCATCTTTCGGGAACTGGATGCAATATGCAAACCTGAAACAATACTTGCATCAAACACATCATCCATATCAATAACCAAAATAGCCGCTGTTACCAATCGTGCCGATAAAGTTATTGGCATGCATTTTATGAATCCGGTTCCGGTAATGAAACTGGTAGAGGTAATTCTTGGTTATAAAACAAGTGATGAAGTAACACGGCTTGTTTTTGATTTGAGTAAAAAGCTTGAAAAAATTCCGGTTGAAGTAAATGATTACCCGGGTTTTGTTGCCAACCGCATATTAATGCCCATGATTAACGAAGCAATTTACACTTTGTATGAAGGTGTGGCTGGAGTTGCCGAAATTGATACGGTAATGAAACTGGGTATGGCGCATCCAATGGGACCTTTGCAACTTGCCGATTTTATTGGCCTTGATGTGTGCCTTGCAATATTACGTGTGCTGCAAGATGGTTTTGGAAATCCAAAATATGCGCCTTGCCCCTTGCTGGTAAATATGGTTACTGCCGGTAACCTTGGCAAAAAATCAGGCACAGGATTTTATAAATATGTCGAAGGAAGTAAAGAACTGATTGTTGCAGATAATTTTAAATGAGCATTTGTTTGACAGTGTAAATATTTAATACATGCTAAAAAAAATATTAATCTGGCTGGTTGTGATCCTTGCAGTTGGCTCAATTTTATTTTTTCTTATCAGTTCATATACCTATAGCGAAGGCAGCCGCACAGGGTATCTTGTAAAATTTTCCAAACGAGGATACATTTTTAAAACCTACGAGGGTGAACTTAACTTAGGAGGAATGAACGCTGCCAACAATTCGGTGCTTAATAACTTGTGGGACTTTTCGGTACCCAAAAACCAACAAGGCGTAATTGATAGCTTAAAGAAATACGAAGGCCATGTGGTGAAACTATACTACATACAACCTTTAAAAAAATTTTTCTGGCAGGGTGACACAGAGTATTTTGTAGAAAAAGCCGAGCTGGTAAAATAAATTATCCTAAAACCCATTCTTTACGTTTAGCAACCCTGATGGTATAAAACATCATTAGCAAAAACGGAATAGCTGGCGCTTTAAACCTAACAATGGTTCCCTCAGTAGAGCCTGTAATGCCAACAAATACGTAAAACAAAAACACAAACGTTCCGCACATTAGCATAAAAACAAATTGTCTATTGGTTGTACCGGGAATTTTTACCAACGCATAAATAAGCAATAGCACCACCAGCAACGTTTCAAGCGCGGCAAAATTTTTAAACACAGATGGGCTGGTGGTAAACGAAGGCTTGAGCAACGCATGCAAAAATCCTTGATTTGAATTGATAATTATACTACGCCAAGTAGGAGCAATTACTGGGGGTTTTGAAAATGTTTTTGATTTTACAAATACAGCATTTTTCATGGCGCTTTGTTGCTTTAGCGCTATTGAAAAAGGAAGGTTTGTATGCTTTGATCCTGAATCAACTGCTATGATAACAAGAAAGTAAAATGTTACGATGGATAGAAACTTTAATAAAATATTTCTTTTCCCTGTTGTGCTTTCTGCAGTGCTATAAAAAGCAAGCAACACCGGCAAAAGCAAAAAAATAAAATAGGGCTTAATTAATAATAGCAGTAAAAAAGATAACACACTTAGGGTATACCATTTTAAATTTTTCTTAACAAAAAAGCCATTGTAAAACGTAAACACAAAAATACCGGCCAAACCGGTAAGCAAACTTTCTTTTATAATACCTGACGTAAAAAACAATAACGATGGAATAAACAACATCATAAAAAACAACGGCTCGCTGGCTTTATTAAAGTAAGACGTAAAAAATTTATAAAACCCTACCACACCGCTAAAACCAATAAAACTAAACAACAGTGAGTGCACACTGTATTTGTTAAACGAAATAAAATGCAAAACAGAGTTTAGCTTTATCATGGTTTCCCCATCAAAAAAACGAGGTTGATTTTTCCAATTAAGCAAATGGTGATAGTGGCCAATATTTCCGGCATCAATCATCCCAACCATAAGTTTTAAATATTGTTTCGGATTTTCAAGTGCAAAATCATACATGCGCTTCCCCATTTCAAAAAAGAACCAAGAATCATCTCCGCTAAAAAAATAAGATGAAAGGTAACCCATCTTTAAACCTGCTATTACCTTAACCAACAACAACACGGCCAGCGACCTTTTTGAAAAAGAAGGAATTAAAAAAAATGATGACTTAAAAATAAAAGCAGCACAAACCAAACAATAAAAGGCAAACAGAAAAAGTTCCGCTATCATATTGACTAAAATTTCGCCACTAAAGTAACATTAGATTTACTAATATTGTGGAAACAACAATAATTCAATCAATCATTCTATCATTCTATCATTCTATCATTCAAAAGAAATGCCCATCACCACAATAATTATTTCCGTTTTAATTACAGCCGTAATAGTTTATTTATTATGCAATCAAAAATTTACTTCTCAGTTAAAATCTATTGACGAAAAAGCACTAAAATCCGAAAGCGAAAAAACAATTTTGCAAACAAATTTGACTGAAGCAAAACAATTGCAAAGCAAAACCGAAAGTGCACTTGCTGATGAAAGAAATAAAGTAACCCAGCACATCTCCCAAATTTCTACACTGCTGGCAAACAACCAAAACCTTGAGGAAAAATTAAAAGAACAAAAAGCTGAACTTGAACAACTGCAGCAACGGTTTACCAAAGAGTTTGAAAACCTTGCAAACAAAATACTGGACGAAAAAAGCCAAAAATTTGTTGAGCAAAACAAAACAAACCTTGATGTGATATTAAATCCCCTTAAAGAAAAAATAAAAGACTTTGAAGAAAAGGTTGAAAAAACCTATAAAGCCGAATCTACTGAACGCATTTCGCTTAAAGAGCAAATAAAAAATCTTCTCGACTTAAACAAACAACTAAGCCAGGATGCCAACAACTTAGCCATTGCATTAAAAGGCGATACAAAAAAACAAGGCGACTGGGGCGAAATGGTGCTCGACAGAATTCTTGAAACATCAGGACTGGAAGATGGACGCGAATATCAAAAACAAGTAGTTGATGAAAATGACGATGGCGAAAAAATAAAACCCGATGTAATTGTTTTTTTACCTGATGCAAAACACTTAATTATAGACTCTAAAGTTTCGCTGCTTGCTTATAATGGTTTTGTTTCTTCGGATAATGATGACGATAAAGTGCGGTTCGCAAAACAACATATCGAATCGGTGCGCGCACACATTAAAGGGTTAAGCGAAAAAAAATACCAAACTGCCTCCAAATTAGATTCCCCCGATTTTGTTTTGCTTTTTATGCCCATCGAATCGGCATTTAGCCTTGCATTACAAACAGATGGCGAACTTTACAACTTTGCGTGGGACCGTAAAATTGTGATTGTAAGCCCCACCACCCTGCTTGCTACCCTTCGCACCGTTTCGTCCATCTGGAAACATGAAAAGCAAACCCGCAATGCACAAATGATTGCCGAAGAAGGAGGAAAACTGTATGATAAGTTTCTTGGATTTGTAACCGACTTAATTAACATTGGAAAAAAAATGGATGGTGCAAAAACTGATTACGTTGAAGCCATGAAAAAACTTTCAGAGGGTACCGGCAACCTTGTATTGCGTGCGCAAAAAATGAAAGAACTTGGCGCTAAAACAAACAAAGAATTGCCACAGCCATTGGTCGAAAGAGCGTCAGAGTTTAAACTGGATGAACACTAAACTGATTATGCACACACCTGTATCCATATCATGCAAAAACAAATCTGTTGCATTTTTGGTATTTGCTTTTTTACTTGCTAATGGTGTAAACCTTGCGCAGGTGGTGCCTCCGGCTAAAACAAATGATGATGCCATTGAAGACAAAATTGAAAATGCAGCCAACACAACTGACGAATCCATTGACCTTACCGAACTGGGCGAGCTACTGCAACAGTTGCTCGAAAATCCTGTTGACTTAAACAAAGCATCTGACATTGAACTTGCACAAACCGGCCTCTTTACTCAGGCTCAGGTAAAAGCAATTATAAATCACCGCCAGGCGACAGGCCACTTTATTTCGGTTTACGAATTGCAGAGCGTTGATTTTTTTTCTGCCGCTAACTTTCAAGAAATAGAACCCTATATAACTGTAGCACCTTCACAAAACATTACCGAAACAGTTAAAAATATTTTTACAAGCGGCCACAGCCACATTTTGCTGCGCGCACAAAGGTACTTGCAAACTCAGGAAGGATTTAGGCAGGGTACCGCCACCAACGATACCGATGCAGCGTATGCCGGCAATGCGTGGAAGTATTATGCACAATATCAATACCGGTACAAACAAAAATTTAGTTTTAATATAACTGCCGAAAAAGATGCGGGCGAAGATTTTTTTACCGGATCAAATAAAAACGGCTTTGATTTTTACAGTGCTCATCTTGCAATCAGTAATTTTGGAATTATACGCACTGCTGTTATTGGCGATTATGATGTGCAGTATGGACAAGGATTAACTCTATATTCTGGACTTGCTTTTGGCAAAAACCCAGATGTAGCTGGTGTAAAAAAAATTGCACGCGGAATAAAGCCTTACGCTTCTGTAAACGAAATTTCGTTTAAGCGCGGTGGGGCTGTTTCGCTGGGTATTAAAAATTTTACGTTTGATATGTTTTATTCAAACCGTAAGCTAGATGTAAATTTTGGCGATGTGGATTCGTTGTTACAGGAAGAATATTTTACATCGTTTTACGAAAGCGGTTTGCACCGCACCGTTAATGAGATAGCTGGAAAAAATCTGCTTCGCGAAAAAATGGCCGGTGCAAATGTTTCGTACCGCAGCCGCAATTTTTCAGCGGGATTTACAGGTGTTGATATTCGTTATGATGCCGAGTTTATTAAAACACAGCAATTGTATAATCAGTTTGATTTTACGGGTAACCATTTTTACAAAACAGGTTTTGATTACAACTGGCTTTACCGCAACATTAATTTTTTTGGCGAAATTTCAAGAGACAATAACGGTGCTATGGCTTATGTAAATGGTGCAGTACTAAGTTTGGGCTCGTTTGCTGCGCTTTCAATTGTAAACCGAAACTATGACCGCAACTTTAATTTTTTGTACTCACGCGGTTTTGCCGAAAGCAGCACAACACGAAATGAAAAAGGCACCTATGCCGGGCTGGTGCTAACACCTAACCGATACTGGACACTATCCGGTTATTATGATGTGTTTGAATTTCCCTGGCTGCGGTTTAATACCAATGCACCGTCTCATGGCTACGAATATTTGTATCAGGTAAAATATAAACCATCTCGCAATGTTGAACTTTATTTCAGAGGGCGCAGTTCTCTTAAACAAGAAAACACCAATGCCGAAGTTCCGCTTGATTACCTTGTAAATCGTGTGCAGGATAATTACCGTTTTAATTTATCATATAAAATTTCTAACTCAGTAACCATCCGTAGCAGAGTTGAGGCTGTTAGGCTAAACCATGAAGAGAAAAAAGATGAAACAGGTTTCTTAATCTATCAGGATATTGTAGTAAAGCCGCTAAGTTTTCCGCTAAGCGGCAGCCTCCGCTACGGTATTTTTGATACCGATAGTTACGACAGCCGCATTTATGCTTATGAAAACGATGTTCTCAACTCTTATTCCATACCCTCCTTTTACAACCGCGGGTTCAGGTATTATGTGGTATTAAAATACAAGGTGAATAAAACCATTGATGTGTGGGTGCGATATTCACAAACCGTTTATTCAAATAAAACTACTTTTGGAAGCGGCCTTGATGAAATAAATGATAATAAGCGAAGCGAAATAAAATTACAGATGCGATTGCAGTTTTAAAGTTAATGCAGAATATTTTTTTAAAGTTGTTACTTGTTTTTTGGTTTTTGATTACCGGCTATTGGCTTATGCCATTAAAAAAACCAAAAGATTACCGTCCCGATAGTCAGGTAAACACTATTGTAGCCACGCAACAGTTTTGCCAGCCGCAATGTGCCGATATTGTTATAAAAAAAGGAAAAATAATTATCCCCGACAGTATTTTGGCAAGATATGGCGAGGTGCGCACGGATGTGGCACGTATTGTAGGAAGTTCACCATTTAAAAAATCAAAAGGCGCGCTGATGTTTTCTTACGATTTTATTATGAACGGCTACGTGGCAGGTGTTGACTCAACGGTGCTCGAAGGATATGTTCCGGTTTATCATATCAGCGAATGGTATCCCACACAATACATTGCCCGCTTTTGGAAACTTACCGGGGTTTGGGAGGT
This sequence comes from uncultured Flavobacteriaceae bacterium, assembly GCA_964432885.1. GTDB lineage: Bacteria > Bacteroidota > Bacteroidia > AKYH767-A > OLB10 > CAYSPG01. The sequence continues at coordinate 45,814 of CAYSPG010000003.1, read as the reverse complement.
GCTGTACCTTATAAACCTTAACCTTGGCCTGCCGTTGTTTTTATTTTTCTCGTTTAAATCAGGTAAACGGGTTGGGTTTTAGTTATTTTTTACTCAGCAGGGCTTTCTTCAACATGCCTCAACCACTTAAAATACCCGGCCACTGCAAGAAAAAGATATACAGAAAACAAAATAGTGTACAATGGCAGCCCTTTATAAAAATAAATGCCTATGTAAATAATGTTTACATCTATCCACACCAGCCAGTTTTCTATTTTCTTTTCGGCTAATAGGTATTGTGCGGCAAAACTTAATGCTGTTGCAAGTGCATCCCAATATGGCAATGAGGCATCGGTATAGTTCTTAAACAAAGTGCCTGTTATAAACGTGTATGCAGCTATTAAAAACAATAGCCTGAAAATTACTTTTTGCGATGCATGTGTTACATTCAGTTTCGTTTCGGGCCGCTCGCCCCTACTCCACTTTACCCAGCCGTAGCTTAATAACGATATGTACACTATCTGCTGTATGGCATCCGAATATAGCTTCTGGTTAAAAAAAAGATACAGCGACACAACTACATTTACCAAACTCACCGGATAGTAAAGCAGTTTTTCTTTAATGCCAAGTATAATTCCCCATACGCCAAATACAAAACCTATCCATTCCGGGAAGGAAATTCTTTGAAGTGAGGTTAATACATCTGTCATAGTGGGGTAATTTTAAAATCAGAAAAAGCTAAATCCGAAACAAATTATAAAAAGTAAATAATTAATAGTTAAACTTCTCTTATAAGAATATAGGCTTTGTGTTTAATTATTGAGATATTATTTCAGTCTTCAAATTTTATCTTTTTGTATTTAGATATTGTTTCGAATTGCGCTTTTTCGAATTTCGGATTTTCAACTTTAGATACTATTTGGTATTTAGTTTTTTTGAATTTGACATTTTTGCTTTAGCATCAGCCAATTCATTTAAAAGAGTAGGTTCTTTTTCCAATGCATTGCCAACTACAATAACATCAGCACCTGCAGCAAAACTATCTATCAGCTTTTCAGCCGTGCGAATTCCACCACCAACAACCAGCGGAACAGAAATATTTTGCTTCACTTTTGCAATCATACTTTCTGTAACGGGGCGCAAGGCTCCGCTGCCTGCTTCTAAGTAAATTAATTTTAATCCGAGCATTTCACCGGCCATGGCGGTTGATACTGCAATATCGTCCTGGTCATGTGGTATGGGTTTGGTGTTGCTTATGTATTGTACAGTGGTTACATTGCCGCTTTCAATTAGCATGTAGCCTGTGGCAATGGTTTCTAAATTTATTTCCTTTAAAATAGGTGCAGCCGTTACGTGTTTGCCAATAAGCAACTCGGCATTGCGGCCTGATATAAGCGACAAAAACAAAATAGCATCTGCCTGTGCATCTATCTGCTCCACATTGCCCGGAAACAATACCACAGGTATGTTGCAGCATTTTTTAATTACCGTCACACACTCGGCAATACTACCATTGGTAATAAGGCTTCCGCCAACAAAAAAATAATCAATATTGTTTTTTACTGCACTGTTGCAAAGTTGCTCAAGGCCTTTGGGTTCAGTCTTATCAGGATCAACCAATACAGCAAGTTGCTTAATACCTTGTTGTTTTTTATCAAGTATAGTTTGGTAAATATTCATATTTGCTGGTAATTATTTAAGCTAAAAATAATTTACTCTATTTTTTTTTGCTAAGAAAAGAAATTGAATAATTTAAAATTTAAATGTGCCCAATTATTTGTACAATCTTAGGTTAATATCATTTGTTGCTATAAAAAAACCTCATCATATAGCAATTTTTAATTAAAATGCTTTTGTTTATTTTCGCTTCATGGCAAATTACCAGCAAAACAAAATTGAATACGAACCTTCCGCTTATGTTGGAGCCGATTTAAAAGTGGGAGTTGTTGTTTCTGAATGGAACAATCAAGTTACAAAACAATTATTTGAGGGAGCATTAAAAGCATTAAGTAAAAGCAATGTTAAAGAAGAACATATTTTTAAAATTGATGTTCCCGGTAGTTTTGAATTAACAGCTGGGGCACAGTTTCTTTTTCAAAATTATGGTTTGGATGTTGTAATTTGTCTTGGATGCGTAATACAAGGCGAAACCAGACACTTTGATTTTATTTGCAATGCTGTAGCAAACGGACTTACAGCACTTGAATTAAAATTTGGCAAGCCCGTAATTTTTGGAGTACTTACAACCAACTCCGTTGAGCAAGCGCTTGAACGTGCCGGAGGTAAACATGGTAACAAGGGCGAGGATGCTGCATTTACTGCCATTAAAATGGCTTTGCTAAAGTACCATGTAAAAAAAGTTAAAGTTGGGTTTCAGTAACCTATTCTGTTTCTATAATTCCAAAACCTTATTAAAGAAAAAGCTTAACGTTTTATAACTTCAAAAAAAACAAAATAAATTAATAATGTAAAATTAGTGATTGATTTATCTAACGTTTACCTTCCATTATGCAGTCGTTTTTTTTCGCTATCAATATTATATGAGTTTCATTCTCAGTTTCTGATTTTTTATACTCAACACTAAATAATTTTAGTACTTCAAATTTATTTTTTACAAGTTGTGCTTTCAGGTTGTCTTGATGATGAAAGTAAAAATAAACCCGGTTTCCGGTGGTGGCAATTTGAAAGTCAGATTTGTTTGAGTCGCCTTGTACAAAACTTAAATACAACAGTCCGTTATCGTTTAGCAAATTGTAACAGTCGGTAATTAATTTCTCGCTATCGGTCTCAGATAAATAAGGCAAACAAAAACCACAAACAACCCCTTCATATTTTGCTTTTATTTCGGCTATCTCCCTACTGTCCATTTGGGCAAAATTTGCTGTTGGGTTATTACTCTTTGCAAGTTCTATCATATTTGGTGCAATGTCTATTCCCAAAATGTCAAAGTCTGGTCTATGTGATAAAAGGTACTTTGTAATATTGCCAGGCCCGCAACCTATTTCTAACAACTTTGCATTTTTTTTGGCAATTGATTTGCACATAAAATCATACGTTTCATTATACAAGTTCAGGTTCATAAACTTGTCTTGATAAAGTAAAGCCACTTTATTCCAGGTTTCAAATGTTTCTTTGTATCTGTCCATTTTGGTTATGGTTTCTCCAATAGCCTTCTGAATTTGTAACTTTTAAAACCGGTTACATCTTAATTGATTAAACTGCTTTAAAACAAACTAAAATTTCAATACGATAATAGGTAACAAAAAAAGCATGGGTTTTAAACTCAATTTATACAATTGGCTCCTTCGTTTTTTAACCTTATAAGTTGTTGTTTTAGTTGCGCAATCATTTTATTTCTTGCAATAATTTGGCAAATGACGGAACTGCTGTTTCCATATGTCCGAATGCCGGATAAACTTCACTCTTTACTTTTATATTTTTAAATCTGCTATCAGATAATAAAGTTATTAATGAATTGTAATTGTCAAAGCCTGCAGTTCCTGTTCCTCCATCTTCGCTGTCCTCTCTTGCTCCAAAAGTCAAAAATAAAGTTTGTTGGTTTGTCTTGTCATCTCCTGAAATGTTTTGAAATTGTTTTATCAAATAACTGTTGCAGTATTCAAGAGAAGGACTTGCAGCAACATAATTTTTAAACAAATAGTTTTTGTTAAGCATCGCTTGTTCCAAAGCATATAAAGTAAAATAACCGCCTAACGAATGTCCCATTAAAGTACGGTTGTTTGAATCTGTCCGATAAATTTTTTCGATGTATGGAACCAAATCACTTCTTAAAAAAAATAAAAAACTATCAGCTCCACCACTTATCAAAAAACTGTCTTGTGGTAATGCTTTAGGAAATGTATAATCTCTATTCCTTAACGAATCCATCATTACAAAATCTTTGTAACCTATGCCAACTAAAATTGCATTCGTATTATTTTCTCTTATTGCATTAGCAACAATATCGAAATAAACATTTGCATCTAATAGATAAATTACAGGAAAATTTTGATTCTTTTTCTTTGTATAACCTTGAGGCAAACTGATGAAAACAGAAAAAGAATCTTTTACTGATTCTGAAAACAAAGTAGTGACAGGAATGGATTCCCTTTCTTCTGAATTGTCTTGATGAGATTTGTTTTTTTTGTCGGCTACAAGTGCCGTTACAAAAAGACGGTAATGATGTGGCGGAACGCTCCACTCACCCTGGCTGTTGGTCCTCACGAAACTTTTTGATGAACCCCCTAACTTCACTTCATAATAAATAGGATTGTTCTTTTTTTTTGTGGGAATAAATTCAATAGCAACAACAAAACTTCCTTTCAGATACACGTTGTATTTTGTTAAATCAAACTTTAGCCAGCCTTCTTGTATTTTTTTTGTCTGACAATACTTTTTTCAATAATTCTTTCCGATGGTCTGCATCTATCATAATCATAAAAATTTATTCTGAAAGTTCCACTGTCATTTCTTGGTTGGCTGATGAGCAGATTTACTGAAGTAATTTTTGAAAGCGTTGTATCCAATTTAATCAACTGAGCAATTTCAAAAATGTCGTTTTGATTAGTGCTGCCATCCGTTATATGAATAACTCCACCATTTTTTTTTATTCCAAATTTTTGTTCAACTAATTTGTTTGCAGTTACTACTACAGATTTTAATGCAGTTGTTTTTATTTTCAGTTGAAATGTTTTTTGAGAAGTCGCAACAATATTTTTAATTGGAAGATTCAATTCCAAATATCCAACCATTGAAAAAGTCAAAGTATCATTTTCGTTTAGCGTTGGGATATTTATTGAGAATGTGCCATCTGTCAATGAATTTGTTCCGATATTTTTTTGCTTAATACCGATGTTCACAAAAGGCAAAGCAGTTTGACTATCCGAATCAACTACAACACCTGATAATGTTGTTTGAGCAATGGAAGTAAAACAAATAACAAATACTAAAAGTATTGAAAAGAAAAATATAATCTTACTGTTCTGCAATGGTGATACTTTTACTTGCGGGTTTGTCAGCCTAAATTCCACCCAATAGTTTACTAAAAGGTTTTTGCAATTATTCCTTTAAACATTTAGCAAAGATACTTATATCCGAAGCGAACTTGTTTTGAATAATTCGTTTTCACCGAATATGATTAAGCAATCCCGATTGCTATCCGGATTAAGTATGTAATTACCTTTTAAAAAACCTACCACCATAATTATTTAATGCTTGCGGTTTAGCTAATTACAAGTCAGAAGCAGCACAGCCACATTTTGAAGTGTAATTTTAGAGCCTAACCTTAGCATTGCCAATATTTTTTTATTATTGCCTTAGTTAAAAAAAATCAAAACATGAATAAAAAAATTACCTTATCAGCATTAACAATCTTAATGGCAGCATGGTTAAGCTTACCAGCACAGCTAATTACTATTTCGGCCACCAACCAATTTCCCACCAATGGTGACACCATACATTATGTGGATGCAAACACCTTCGGTTTTAACCCCGCAGGCACAGGCCCGGTAACAAATGTACTTTGGGATAACACGTTTTTGCTAAATGCCGGCACCACCTATCAATTTTATTATGTAAATCCATCCAGCATTACAGGTAATGGTGTCGACTCTTTCCCAAACGCAACTATTGCACGTGGCGAAAGCGGTGCCGCTGGATATTTTTATTACCAAAACACAGCCAGCGACATTAATCGTATCGGATGGTTTGGAAGCAATACCAATTATGGCATTTATGAAAACGGAACCTTTGCCACCGAATTTCATTTTCCAATAACAGCCGGACAAACATTTAATTCAACCTACAATGGCCGCTATGCACCTTTTGGTGTTGGCGAAGACTCGGTAAAAATTGAAAGCGGAACCCTTACAATAAATGCCGACCAGCAGGGAACCATGATACTACCAACCGGTACATTTACCAATGTTCTGCGAATACACGCTTTGGAAAATTTCCATATTAAAATTTACCTGTTAGGTGTACCTGTTATTGACTATGTGGTTTCGGACGACTATTATTATTGGTTTCATGACACTGTGTTGCAACCCATAATGATATATGGCATTACTACCGTTGACGGCACCCTGCAAACACCTGTTTTGCGCTATCAACCGCTATCGGGCACCACGGGAGTTAATCAGTTAACCCAAAGAAGTAACATTGAGGTTTATCCCAACCCATCAAACGGAAGAATTATAATAAGCGGTATTGAAAACAACCTTACCAACTCTGGTATTGACATTTATAATTCCCTTGGCCAAAAAGTTGATTTTCAAACCACCGTTATTGGCAATACTACCAGTATAAACTTAACCGATGCAGCCAAGGGTATTTACGTTGTAACACTTACGGTAAACAACAAAAGCGTTACACGTAAAATAAGCGTAGAATAAAAATCGACTTAAACTATAATGCAGCAAAATGTTTTTGTTAAACATCTAACAAAAACATTTTGCTACATTTGCCAACCATGTCGCGGTTAATATTAAATAGCAGGCAAATTGAACTTACAATTAACCGCCTTTGTCATCAACTCATCGAAAACCACGATGATTTTTCACAATCCTGCATCATAGGACTCCAAAACAAAGGAGTTTTTGTATCAAACCAAATTTGCAACAGGCTTAACAAACTATTGCCCAAAGTGGCACTTCACCACGGAACGTTAGACATAACATTTTACCGCGATGACTACCGCAGGCGCAATACATTGGCCGTGCCCGGCACCACCCAAATTGATTTTTCGTTAGAAAACCGAAAAATAATTTTGGTTGACGATGTACTCTATACAGGCCGCACCATTCGCGCAGCTATGGACGCCCTGCTGGCATTTGGCCGCCCAAGCAAAGTAGAATTACTGGTATTGATAGACCGAAAATACAGCAGGCACCTGCCTATTGAACCCGATTATACAGGCAAAGCAATTGATACCATTGACAGCGATATGGTTAAAGTTGTGCTTGACCAAAATGAACAGGGTGTATGGCTTAACTCACAATCAAAAAAAAATGCAGGCTCAACTAAGCGTTAAAAACCTAATTGGCATAAAAGACATATCGGCTGACGATATTAAACTCATTTTTTCAACTGCATCCACATTTAAAGAAGTACTTAACAGGCCAATAAAAAAAGTTCCTTCTTTGCGCGATGTTACCGTGGCAAATCTATTTTTTGAAAACTCTACCCGCACGCGTATATCTTTTGAACTTGCCGAAAAAAGATTGTCGGCCGACATTGTTAACTTTTCTGCTTCATCGTCATCCGTAAGCAAGGGCGAAACGCTGATAGATACCGTTAATAATATACTTGCCATGAAGGTTGACATTGTGGTGATGCGTCATCCAAAACCAGGTGCAGCTTTGTTCCTTTCACAAAAAGTAAACTCGGTAATTGTTAATGCAGGCGATGGCACCCACGAACACCCAACACAGGCATTGCTTGATGCCTACTCTATCGAAGAAGAGCTAGGTACACTTAAAGGAGTACGTGTAGTTATTGTGGGCGATATCATGCACTCACGTGTGGCCTTGTCAAATATTTTTTGCCTCAAAAAATCAGGTGCCGAAGTCATGGTTTGCGGCCCTGCTACACTTATACCCAAACACATTGCCGAATTGGGGGTAAAAATTGAAAACAATTTATCCAATGCCTTAAACTGGTGCGATGTGGCAAACGTACTGCGCATTCAGTTAGAGCGTCAAGACATAAAATATTTTCCGTCCCAGCGCGAATACATACTGCAATATGGAATCAATAGTGAAGTAATTTCAAAACTCAATAAAAAAATAGTGATAATGCACCCTGGCCCAATCAATAGGGGTGTTGAAATTACAAGTGATGTAGCCGACAGCCAGCAGTCCATCATATTAAATCAGGTTCAAAACGGTGTTGCCATTCGAATGGCGGTGCTTTATTTACTTGCCGGCAGGCAAAGCAGTTAATAAGTTAATTTTACTCAAAACTTTTAATTAATAAGTTTTTCTATATTTGTTTCCATCCTAAAAATACCTTGCACATATGCATTACACCCTCGACAAAAAAGAAAAATACGCAGTTTTAAAATTGCACGAGCAAAAACTTAATACACTTATTTCGGCTGAACTAAAATCAGAACTATTGATTTTAAACAGCCAGGGATATACCAATATAATATTAGACCTTGGTGATTGCGGATATTGCGACTCCTCTGGCTTAAGCGCTATTCTTGTTGGAAACCGTATTTGCCGAAATGCAAACGGTACATTTGTTATAACCTCTATAAGCGAACCGATAAAAAAGCTCATTTCTATTTCGCAACTCGAACAGGTGTTAACAATGGCTGATAACACAGATAATGCAGTTGCCTTGATTTTAAAAACCATTGAAGTAAAGTAATATACTTTACGGGTTATTTTATTTTTATTGTATACAAATTAAATTAATAGTTGTCCTATGATTAAAAAATTACTAGCAGCATTGTCATTTTGTTTTACCACAGTTTTTGCTTTAGGGCAATGTACTCCCGATCCAAATAACACAACACTTATTTCGCCCGACACAGTTACCAACCTCGCTTCTGGAACAGTAGGCACTCCTTACACACAGGTAATTTATGTTCATCCTCCTGATGACACTACGGCTGTTGTGCTGGGTAATCCGGTTACCGTTGATGTAACAAACATTACACTAGATAACCTTGGTAATTTGCCTCCCGGCCTAACCTATTCATGCAACCCTTCAAATTGTGTTTTTGCCGGAGGAACAAGTGGATGTGTACTTATTTCAGGAACTCCTACTACTGCGGGCAACTATGCCCTTCAGGCAATTATTACTACTAACGGAACCATATTTTTAGGTACTGTACCGGTATCGCAAACCGACACCATCTTTGCGTATCATATAAATATTTCGCCCAATACATCCGGTGTAATTTCTCAAAACGGAAGCAATTTTCAATTAACCGAAAGCGGCCCAAACCCAGCCAAAGATTTTTATCAGTTTACATTTAACTCACCTCTTGCCACCAATGCAAGCCTGCAGGTATTTAACATACTTGGTAAAAAGGTGATTGAAAAAAATCAAGAGATAAAACCGGGAGAAAACACGGTTAACCTCTATACCAAAAATTTGGCGGCAGGTATTTATGTTTATACATTAAAAAACGGACCCTATAGTTTAACAAGACGCTTTGTGGTGGCAGGTAAATGATTTTTGAAGTAACCATTCTTGGCAGCAGTTCGGCAACACCCATTTATCAACGACACCCTACAGCCCAGGTACTTAATATTCGCGAGCGGCTTTTTTTAATCGATTGTGGCGAAGGCACACAATCGCAACTGGTTCGTTATAAAATTAGGTTTAATAAAATTTCGCACATTTTTATCAGCCATTTGCATGGCGACCACTACCTTGGTTTAATGGGGCTGCTTTCTACCATGCACTTGCAGGGTCGTACATCCGAATTGCATTTGTATGGACAGCCTGATTTAATGGACATTATTGAAATACAACTTAGGCTATCACAAACAGTGTTGCGTTATCAGCTTATATTCCATCCCATCAGGCAGTTTGCACCAACTGTAATTTTAGAAGATGATGATGTGATTGTAAAAACCATTTTGATGAACCACAGAATACCCTGTACAGGCTTTTTATTTTCTGAAAAACCAAAACCTCGCAAACTGATAGTTACCAAACTACAACAATATAATGTTCCCTTTGCATTTTACAACCGGCTTAAATTTGGACAGGATTATGCTGACGAAAACGGAGTGATTGTAAAAAACGAAGAGCTTACAGCTCCATCACAACCCCCACGATCTTATGCATTTTGCAGCGACACCATCTATGATGAATCTATTATTGATGACATAAAAGGAATTGACTTGCTTTATCACGAAGCCACATTTTTACACGACATGATTGAACGTGCTCAAGCCACATATCATACCACTAGCTTGCAGGCAGCAACCATTGCAAAAAAAGCGGGAGTAAAAAAACTTTTGATTGGGCACTTTTCAGCAAGGTACAAAGCACTTTATCCCCTCTTACAGGAAGCAAAAACGGTTTTTCCAAAAACTGAACTAGCTACCGAAGGAAGCAGATTTTCTGTTGATTAATTATTATACTTACCACTGGCAAACGCTATTGGCCCTTCACAATCTGCAACCGTGCGTACTTTAACAAAAGTTGTTTATCGCCTGCATCATCAAAAGCAACTGTTGCTTTTATCTCAGGATAATTTCCTTCAAGCGTGGTAACTTTTCCTTTTCCAAACCGCTGATGTAAAACTTCCATACCCACAATAATTAATTGTGGGTCGTCAGGCATAAAATTTTCGATTGCCTTAGCTGAAGTAGTTCGCTGAAAAGTTTTTTTGGCAACCGGCCTCACATTATTTTTTGTAAACGAGTTGCTGCTAAACACCGGTTCTGAATTTCCAAATCCGTTTTTAAAATTTTGTTTGGGTGAAGGTGCCTCCTGTTTGCCTGCTTTAAAATCTAAATATTCAGGATTTATTTCGTCCAAAAACCGGCTGGGGTCGCAGCCGGTAAGTGTTCCCCACCTGTAGCGGCTCATGGCATAGCTCATGGTGAGTTTTTTTTCGGCTCGCGTTATGGCAACATAAAACAGTCTTCGCTCCTCTTCCAAATCTTCGCGCGAGTTCATTGATAGTTGCGATGGAAACAAATTTTCTTCCATACCTGCAACAAACACTTCTTTAAACTCAAGCCCCTTGGCACTGTGAATGGTCATTAACGAAACTTTATCATCATTGCCATCATCATTATTTTCAGCATCGGTAAGCAGGGCTATGTCCTGCATAAAAGCATTCAGCAAATGAATTTTATTTTCTTCCAACTCTACTGAAGGCGCTTCAAGCGGAGCATTTCCTCCGTCACTAAATTCTTTTATACCCGCGAGAAGTTCCTGTATGTTTTCGTAGTGGCTCAGGCCTTCGGCAGTTTTATCGTTAAATAATTCTTTAAGCAATCCACTCGATTGGGCTATATGACTTGCTACATCATACGCATTTTGTGTTTTTGCCATCACACCAAAACTTTTTATCATAGTAACAAACTCAGCAATTTTTTGCTTGGTGTTGGCAGCTACATCCACTTCTTTATCATATACATCTTCCATCACATTCCATATTGTGCATGTGCGCTGGTCGGCAAGCACCATCAGTTTTTCGTAGGTGGTTTTTCCTATTCCGCGCGATGGATAATTGTAAACTCTTTCCAATGCCTCTTCATCGGCATTGTTTAACGTAAGGCGGAAGTAAGCAAGCAAATCTTTTATTTCTTTTCGCTTGTAAAACGAAAGACCGCCATAAATACGATACGGAATATTTAATCTGCGTAAGGCTTCTTCCATCGAGCGCGACTGTGCATTGGTGCGATACAGTATTGCAAAATCTTTATTTCGCAACTGCATGTTCATTTTATCCTCGAATATTGTTTGCGCCACCATGTTTCCTTCCTCGTTATCACTAAGCGCACGCATCAATCTTATTTTATCTCCTCCGGCATTATCTGTCCACACTTCTTTTTTTAACTGGTGACGATTATTTGCAATTACACTGTTAGCTGCCGCGACAATAGTTTTTGTCGAGCGGTAATTTTGTTCCAGCTTAAATGTTTTTAAATCGGGATAATCTTTTTCAAAATTTAAAATGTTCTGAATATTAGCTCCGCGAAAAGCGTAAATACTTTGTGCATCATCGCCAACCACGCAAATGTTTTCGTGCTGCGCAGCAAGTTTTTTTAAAATAATGTATTGAGCATAGTTGGTGTCCTGAAACTCATCCACCATTACATATTTAAATTTATGTTGATACTTGCTTAAAGCATCAGCATGATTTTTCAAAAGCAGGTATGTGTTAAAAAGCAAATCATCAAAGTCCATGGCATCTGATTGCTTTAATCTTCGCTGATACAATTCAAACAACAAACCAAGTTTGGGTTTGCCTGAGTTGCGGTCTTCGCTCACCAGTTCGGTATTGTTTTGATAATCCTGCCACGAAAACAAATTATTTTTTGCTGACGAAATTCTGTTAAGTACCAAAGAAGGTTTGTAAAGTTTATCATCAAGTTGCTGTTCCGAAATAATTTTTTTTATGGCACTCTTCGAGTCATCGGTATCATAAATAGTAAAGTCGCTGGGAAAACCAACCTTCTCGGCTTCAATTCTCAAAATACGTGCAAACACCGAATGAAAAGTTCCCATCCACAAATTGCGCGCTTCATCACCCGCTATTTCGTTTATGCGTATTTTCATTTCACGCGCAGCCTTGTTGGTAAACGTAAGTGCAAGTATGTTAAACGCATCAATATTTTGTTGCATCATGTAAGCAATGCGGTAAGTAAGCACACGTGTTTTGCCCGAGCCTGCTCCTGCAATAATCATTGACGGGCCGGTAATATTCATTACTGCCTGTCGCTGCGGTTCGTTAAGTTGTTCTAAATAGTTGCTCATTTTTTTCTGCGAGGATTCAAAGATAAATTATTTAAGAACTTTAGCCACAGACCCGAAGCATCGGGTCACAGATTTAATTAGTAAGAAAAAAATAAAATCCTCAGATTAAAACTCCCACACGCTAAACGAAGTTTCAAAGTGAGAAATACGAAAGTAAAGTGGTTGCTCAAAAATGGTTATTGTTATCACAGCAGTATAAATCAGGTGGTGTTTATGGAATGCTTTCCTTCAAATGTTTTATACATTTGTTTAATGTAAAAGAATTAAAGTATGAACCATATTTAAGTTATCAAACCCGTTTCTTAGCCTATGTCGAATTATATTAGTTAAAAATCGATTATTTCATTTATAGAAATATTTTTGACTTTTGAGACAACCTCTTCTTTTTATGAAACATAAAGCCATTATAATACTTATTTTTCTAACTGAAATAGTTTGTGCCCAAAACCGTAATTCTGTTTGGTGCTTTGGTGATAGCGCTGGTATTGATTTTTCTTCAGGAACTCCTGTGGTATTTTCAAGTGGCATGGATGGCAGAGGTAGCTGTGTAAGTGTAGCTGATCAGTCCGGAAAATTATTGTATTACACCTCGACATTGCCCTATCTCGGACCAAATGCCTTTTATACAACTTATGTCTTTGATTCAACACATTCAATTATGCAAAATGGTGATACATTATTCGGACATGCCTGGTATCATGAATTAGTTACATTTCCTAACCCTTCGAATGATAGCACCTATTATATTTTTTCAATTGGGGTTACTTCGGTTTTGGGGTTATTTTATAGTGTTATCGACATGCGATTAAATAATGGTTTGGGTTCTGTAGTTCAAAAAAACATCCAATTGCAAAGCTTCGAACAGGTAGATTGCCTTAATGCAATAAAACATGGTAATGGGAAAGACTGGTGGCTCATTTTCAGAAGATCACAATTTTCTACTGGAGGATCTAATAATGATTGGTACACTTATTTAATTACCGCAGATAGTATTCAAAGCTTAAATGTTCAAACCATAGGCTCGCAAAACAGCACTAATAATGCTCAGGTATGTTTTTCACCTCAAGGGGATAAATTGGCATTTTCAAGCTATATGGGATTGCTTGAAATTTATGATTTTGATAGGTGCACAGGTTTATTAAGTAATAATATCATTATTGAACCAGAACCAACTGTGCCTCCCGCAAAGTATTTTTGGAGTTGTGCATTTTCACCTGATGCCAGCAAACTTTATGTGTCAACCAATGAGACGCCCACTTATCTTTTTCAGTATGATTTAAATGCAGCTAACATTCCTGCTAGCAAGGATACTATCTGGTCTTTAAGTTTTCCGTTAGAGGCTGGTGGACAATTAAAACTTGCGCCTGATGATAAAATTTATCTTGCTAATTGGTACTTTAATGGCATTACAACATCATACCCATATCCTGATAGCATGTACAACACCTATAATATGAACCTTAGCGTAATTAACCAGCCAGACAGTTTAGGTGCTGCTTGTGATTTTCAGCCCTATAGTTTTTATCTCGGTGGTAAACGTACTTACGTAGGCTTGCCCAATAATCCTGATTATGAGTTGGAGCCATTACTTGGCTCCCCATGCGACACGCTTGGAGTTGGTGTTTATGAAATACTTAGTAAAAGCAATCCGGAGCTTTTTGTCTTCTATCATCATGGTTGGCAAAAAGCCTTTATAAATGCAAAAGGACTAAAGGGAAACAACTACACATTAAAAATAGTTGACATGCTGGGCAAAAACATATATCAGCAAAAGGGTTTATTGAACTCAGAATACTTTACAAAAGATTTAAACTGCTCGTCATATGCAAAGGGTGTATATATAGCGGTATTTCAAACAGATAGAGAAAAGCTGCTTAGGAAATTTATTATTGAGTAATGTATAATTTATAAAAACCAACATTGCTCTTTCCTCAGGAAACTGATAAAAACTCAATTGCAAAAAAGCAGTTAAATTGTAAAATACTTATATAGGTGAAAGGCGGGGCGGTTTAACGATGCAAAGCACTTAGGTCAAGAAGGTTGGATTAAGTTTGCAGTTAACCCCTAGGTTAGCTCTTAGGTTGAACAACATTGAGATGATATTTTTTTCGAATTTGCTCCATTTCTTTTTTCAAAATATCAGGATGCTTCCAATACTTCTCGCTTAATTTTTCTCTGATGTCACGCATCATTTTAACGGCATCAAATTTTTTTTCATTACTCATTTTTGTTACGAATAATATTTATTCACGCTGTGTTTATTTTCTAAAGTGACTCCCGAAATGATTTGTGATAAGCTATCATTGCTTCAAAGGTAAAGAATTTGCGTTGTGTCGTCATTCAAATAAACCAGAAAAACTGTTATTGACGTAGAACTGTTTGGAAAAGTACATTCTAAAAAAAAAATTAACTAACAACTAAATATCACCAAAATAAAAAATCTGAGTGCTTTAGTTTCCTACAGAATTTTAATCTGTGAAACGAAGTTCATGAACACATTTCTTTAAAAAAAATACTGTGAATAATCTGTGGCTACCTTTTTTCTTAATCTGAGTGATTTAATCTTAAAAAATCAAATCTGTGACCCGATGCTTCGGGTCTGTGGCTTACTTTTTTTTAAGTAACCTGTGGCTTATTAAAAAACAAAAATATCTTTGCACGAGACAATTTTATCATGCAGCAATATCTTGATTTATTACAACACGTTATGACAAACGGTGTTGTTAAAGCCGACCGCACGGGCACAGGCACTAAAAGTGTTTTTGGTTACCAGATGCGATTTAATTTACAGGATGGATTTCCTTTGCTCACGACAAAAAAACTGCATACCAAATCTATTTTTCACGAGTTGCTTTGGTTTTTAAAAGGTGAAACAAACACAAAATATTTAAAAGAAAACGGTGTTTCCATTTGGGATGAGTGGGCTGATGCCAATGGAAACCTTGGCCCTGTGTACGGTCATCAGTGGCGCTCATGGGGAACTCCTGACGGAAAAAGTGTTGACCAGATTACAGAGGTTATAAATCAGATTAAAAAAAATCCTGACTCACGCAGATTGTTAGTGAGCGCATGGAATGTTGGCGAGATAAATAAAATGGCATTGCCTCCATGCCATATCATGTTTCAATTTTACACCTCACCCCCTACCCCTCTCCAAATAGAGAGAGGAGTTAACGGAAGTCTTTCATGTCAATTGTATCAGCGCAGTGCCGATATTTTTTTAGGAGTACCGTTTAACATTGCATCGTATGCGCTGCTCACACACATGGTTGCACAGGTTTGTAATTTGCAAGCCGGTGATTTTATTCACACACTTGGTGATGCCCACATTTACTCCAATCATTTTGAGCAGGTGCAGTTACAACTAACACGTGACCCACGTCCGTTGCCAACTTTACAAATTAATCCTTCGGTAAAAAATATTTTTGATTTTAAGTTTGAAGATTTTTCAATTCTCAATTACAATCCACATCCGCACATCAAAGGCGTGGTGGCGGTTTAACTTTTTAGGTCATGAATCTTTCCATCATTGTTGCGACTGACGAAAATTTTTTAATTGGCAACAACAATACACTGCCTTGGCACTTACCTGCCGATATGAAATTTTTTAAAGAAAAAACAACAGGGCATTGTGTTATTACAGGACGAAAAAACTACGAGTCAATCCCTGAAAAATTTCGCCCGCTGCCAAACCGTACCAATATTATTATTTCGCGTCAGCTAAATTACAAAGCCCAAGGCGCTATGGTTGTTTCAATACCTGAAGAAGCTTTGCAAAAAGCGAAAGAAAAAAATGATGACGAAGTTTTTATAATTGGCGGTGGAGAAATTTTTAAAATGTTTTTGCCGATGGTAAATAAAATTTATTTAACCATGATTCACCACAAATTTACAGGCAATGTGTTTTTTCCTGAGATAAATTTTTCTGAATGGTTGTTATTAAAAAAAGAATCGTTTGAGCCTGACGAAAAAAATAAATTTCCTTTTTCAATAAATGAGCTAACTCGAAAAATCAGTTAACCAAATTCCACTTTATCATAAATTTTATTGTGCGCCCTGCAGCAGGATAGTGAGGAGCAGTAAAATAATTTCGCCCGCTTAATCCCGCATTTACATGTTCAACCATAAATAAAATGGTGGCGCCTTTTAAATTCATATTTATAAAAACATCAAAGTATGGGTAGTTGCCAATCTTTACTTCATTTTGTAAATAAAACTGACCTGTTGCTGGTTGATATGCATTACCATAAAAAGAACTAAAATATCGTAACGAAATTCCCGGTTGAATTTCAAGATTATTTTTAAAAACTTTGCTTGAATAATACCAGTTTGATAGTGTGGTAAACTGAGGAACCCGCATAACACTTTCATCTGACGAACTACGATAAACAATTGCATTTTCAAAATAAAAATTACCCGCACGCAGTTTATTTGATGCCGAAATTTTTAAAATGTTAATTCCGTCACCATATTGTTTGGGTTGAGCATCGGTATCATAAAAAATATAGTCACTATAATTTTGCAGCTTAGCTTCAACACTGGTTTTGTATTTGGAAGAACTTATTTTTAAAGCATACGCATTAACCGTTGATGAAACAAAGCTATTTTGCCAGATAAAATGATTGGAATAAAAATTATTTTCTGTTAACGAAGGAATTTGTTTTTCGGTTGAGCATTCAAAATAAAAATCAAAATCTTTATTCAACAAATATTCTGCAAACAAATAACCGCCTCCGGTTTTTAACCTTGAATTATCAGCTATAAATCCATTGTCTATTTTAAATCCTGTATTCAATCGCGGCAAAATAGAATATGTTGCAAGCAAACCATAATTGTAAACATTAAAAGTAGAATCAAATTCATACTGACCGGATTTAACGGCTGTATTTTCAAAATAAACTGAAGCAGACAGATTATCAAAAAACAAATCAGCTTTTTTCTTTAAACGAAAGTTTACGCTAAGATTGTGCGAATATGTTTTGCTCCAAAGTGTGTCTTTTGTTTTTGATGTGTCAATAAAATTGTTTTCGAAAAAATTTTCTTTGGCATCTGAATTAAATAAAAATGACTGGCGGTTGTATTTGAATTTTGATTTTAATGAAAGCTCTGTTAGTGGTTGGGACGCAATGCTATCGTGATAAAAATTTCTTTTTAGAAAAAAGTATTCATTATCTATCTGCCAGTTTTTATCAATGTAAACCGAATTGGATGAGGTAAGATTAGTAGTATATAGCTGGGTGTTTGATTTTACCTCATTGGCAAAAATGCTGTCACTGTTAAGTCCGCCATTTTCATCATTTAAAAATTTATAATTGAAATATCTTATTCCAAACTCGTAACGCTGGTTTTTACTTTTAGCATTTATGCCAACATTTACTTTTTTGAAATTGGTTTGCTGGTTGCTGTAAAAACCCAACGAACGCGCTGTTAAAAAGTTAATATCAAACAGCAGCATTTCGCCCAACCGCTGTACGTGATTAATTTCAAACTCAAGATTTTTTTTTGATGCCGATTTAAAAACTATTTCAGAATTTGATTTGCTAAACAGCAAACTGTAATCCATAAACATCTTGTATCCTGAAAACTGATTTAATCCTAAAAAATCATTTTCATTTCCGTAATCAAAGTCCCATTGAGATTGTGAGTTTGCATTTCCTGTAAATGATAAACGGTTGATTGCACCATAATTATTCCCTAAATTTATAAATCCATCATAGCTGCTTGAAAAATTGGATGGTGGTTTAGCTGCTGTGTCGGTTTGAGTAATTGTTTTAATGTCTGACGCCAAACAAAATTTACCACCTAAAAACAAGAAAGAAAAAAGCAGAAAGAAAAATTTCAGGTTGATTTTTAAATGCATTGAACAAAATTAAAGCTGCAAAGGTAGCTATAAAAAGAGGCTGCCCTTTTTCAAAGGCAGCCCCAACATATATAAATGTTTACAAGCAGTCTATTTTAAAATTTCTCCGTTCATTCCTATTTTTTCACCAGCCTTTAGTGTTTGACCATTTGATAAAGTACCATTGGCATCTACTTGCATATCATTAGCAAATTTAAAGTCAACATCAATGGGTGAAATTATGCCGTTGGTGTTTATTACGGCACTTCCGTTTTGTACGGTAACAAATTCAGTTATGGCACCGGCATGTATGGTGGCATTAAAGTCGGCCAGTTCGCCAGCAACCAGTTGGTGTGTTCTTCCATCAGCATAGGTCATAAAACCCATTGCGTTTACTTTGGCAACGCCAGCTAAGTCCTGATCACCGGCAGGTAATTTATTTACCATACCTTTTTTGATGTAATAAACCTGGTTTACTCTAAGAAAAATCCCATCTGATGGTGTTTGCTTTGGGGCTTGAGCCATAGCGCCAGCCGAAATAATTGTTGCTATTGCAACAACAATAATTTTTTTAATGTGATTCATTGAATTAAATTTTAGAATTTAAAAGTATATAAACCGAATCAAATAAGCAATACTTATTTTTTAGGGTCATAAATTACGTTATTGCCACGGTGCCTTCCGGAGTAAAGTTTGTTACGGGTGGCCGGTTTTTCGGCAGCAGGGTTGGTTGCAGGTGGGGCCTCGCCACTGCTAACGGCTGTTCCGGTTGAATCGGTTGTTACCGGTGTGGCTGATGCATCGGCAGGTACTGCATTGGGGTCGGTAACTGCATTGGGGTCGGCAACAGGAGTTTCGGTAACAGGAGCAGGGGTTTCGCCAGCAGGAGCGGCAGTTGAATCGGTTTGTGCCGATACGGTTAAACTTGTTAAACAAACAGCCAATGAAGCTATGCTTACTTTTATTTTTTTGTTCATGATTGGAATTTTATTTTTTCAAAGTTACTTTAAACTACAAACGAATATTTAGCAAATTTCTTATTTTTTCAACACTTTGCAAGTATTATCTGTTTTTAACTCTGCCTGCCCGTTGCCTATTACAGCCTGTTTATTCACAAAAACTTTCAGGTAAATATCTTTTTACATTGCATGTTTATTATAAAAACTGTATTGCTTATATTTGTTACCACATTATATCCATGAAACGCGATTTTTAAAAACAGCTGAAACAGCATTGTATGAGGTTTAACAAATTACTTTTTTTTATTGCCGCTTTATTTTTTGTTTTGGGAGTTACCAAAGTAAAAGCCACGCATATAGTTGGTGGCGAAATGTACTATGAACGCCTTTCGGGAAACAATTATGCTGTTAGATTGGTGATTTACCGTGATTGTTACAACGGTGTGCCCCCTTTTGATAATCCGGCATGTGTTGAAATTTTTGACCAGAATAATGCCTCAGTAGCTATTTACAATCCTCTTGTTGGCGCTGATTCGGTTTATATTCCCAACACGATAAACAACCCTTGTTTTATTCCACCAACCAATGTTTGTTATGTTAAAGCCACTTATAATTTTATAATTAATTTGCCTCCATCCAGTGGTATTTATTATTTGGTTTACCAGCGCTGCTGTCGAAATCAAACCATCTCAAATATTTTTAATCCGGGTGCAACGGGAGCCACTTATGTTGCCGAAATCAGATTGAGTAATTTGTATGTAAACAGCAATCCGGTTTTTAAAAACCTGCCCCCTCCTTTTATCTGTACCAATTATCAGTTTACGTTTGACAATTCTGCAACGGATGTTGATGGCGACAGTTTGGTGTATTCGCTAATAAATCCATTAACAGGTGCCGATACTTTAAGTCCGCAGCCATGTCCGCTAAATCCACCGCCTTATGGAAATGTAAGCTATATTAACCCTCCATACAGTGTTACCAATATGCTAAATGGCAGTGCCGGTGGTGCTGCGCTATCCATTGATCCGCAAACAGGTTTGCTTACCGCAATACCTAATACTATTGGGCAGTTTGTAATTGGCATTGCTGTAAAAGAATATCGCAATGGAGTTTATCTTGGACAAACCCGAAGAGATTATCAGTTAAACGTGTTGCCATGCCCTTCGCTTGTGGTGGCAGCGTTTTTAAATCCTTTAACGGTTTGCGGCAGTTTAACTGCCCAGTTTACCAACGGTAGCTTTGGTGCATCATCTTACTTTTGGAATTTTGGTGATGGCGCCACATCAACAGCTACCAATCCATCACACACGTATGCCGATACAGGTACATATAACATTACTTTAATTGCATACTCTGCATTTAATCCTGGCTGTGCCGATACAATAAATGGTGTTGTACATATTTATCCTCCTTTAGAAACCGATTTTAGCGTTTTTAAAGACTCATGCACCAATCAATTTTATTTTAATGATACTATAATTGGTACAGGAACTATTTCAAATGTGTTCTGGCAATTTGGAGATGGAGCTACTTCAATTGTTAACAATCCTTCTCATGCATATACATTATCAGGAAATTACACAGTTACATACATCGCAACATCAACATTAGGCTGCAAGGACACTGTAATAAAACAAATAACAGCATTGCCACTATTAAATGTTGTTAGCTCAACGATTAGTAATATATCATGTAATGGATTATGTAATGGTGCGGCCACCTTTATTGTTGGAACCGGTTTTTCTGTTGCATCAATTCAATGGAACGACCCAACCAATTCAACCAACGATAGCATTTTTAATTTATGTCCGGGCACATACATGGTTGTGGTTACCGACACCAACGGATGTATTGACTCTGCAACAGTTTCCATTAACCAACCCGCTCCGCTTGGTTTTACGGTTTCGGGTACTTCGGCATACTGTGACGGGCGTTGTATTGGTACAGCATCAGCGGTGCCCACAGGTGGTACACCTCCTTATAATTATTTGTGGAATGATAGTTCAACCACATCCTTTATAAACAATCTATGCCAGGGAACTTACTATATTAATGTAACTGATGCCAATGGATGCACTACTAATCCCGACTCGGTAATAATAGTTTATTCCGACAGCATTCCTCCATTAGATGCTGTTATTGACCGTGACACCATTTACCAGGGCGAAAGCGCAAACATAACTTCAACCATTAACAGTGCTTATGTTTATAATTGGAATCCGCCAACGTGGCTGTCAAGTTCCACTGTTTCAAATCCTGTTACCACACCTGAATCAACTATCGTATACCAGCTTACAATTACCGATAGCCTTGGCTGCCCCAACCGCGATTCGGTAAAAATTTTTGTGATAAATTATGTTTGTGAAGAGCCCGGCATTTTTATTCCCAATGCATTTTCGCCCAATAGCGATTTAACCAATGATGTACTTTATGTACGAGGTGGGCAAATAAAAGAGCTTCTGTTACGCGTATATGACCGCTGGGGCGAAAAAGTTTTTGAAACAACCACGCCCGGCACTGGCTGGAACGGAACTTACAAAGGAAAAAAAGTGATGCCCGGTGTGTTTGTGTATTATCTGGACGCAACATGTTTTAATAATGAAAAGTTTTTTAAGAAAGGTAACATAACGGTATTGAAATGAAAAAGGCCCCACCAACCTCCCAAAAGGGGAGGCTAACTTTACTGTTGAGCCGGAGTTTTCTTCTCCGTGTTATTCTTTTTACAATTTTTAATCTTCAATTTTCAATCTTGGATTCTTCAGCACAGGACATTCACTTTTCTCAATTTGATTTTTCGCCACTGCAGCAAAATGCAGCTCACACAGGTGGCTTTGATGGCGATTACAGGTTTACAGCCATTCATCGCAATCAATACAAATCGGTAACCGTTCCCTACAAAACATTTTCTTTCTCGTTTGACCAAAACATTGGGCTTACCGATGATTCGAAAAAATATTGGAGCGCTGGAATTTTGTTTGATACCGACAAAGCAGGTGATGGCGATTTTAAAACACTTGAACTTGGCTTATCGGTTGCGTACAATTATTTTATTGATGATGATAAAAAACAATTAATAACTGTTGCACTGCAACCCGGCATAGCACAGCACAGTTTAAATTTTGGCGATTTGTATTTTGATTCGCAGTACAATGGCGATACGTACGACCCAAATATTCCTTCAGGCGAAAACCTTGAACGTACCAAGTACTCGTACTTTGATTTAAACACCGGTATAAATTATTTTAACAAGATTAGCGATGGGCTGGATGTTTCAGTTGGTATTGGGTTAAATCATTTAAATAAACCCAACCAAAGTTTTTATTCAGAAAAAACTCCGCTTCATTCGCGCTTAACAGCCGAATTGCTTTCTAAAATAAAAATTACCGAAGTAATTTATTTTATGCCGCAGTTGCTTTTTTATAATCAAAATAAATTTCAGCAAATAAACGGGGGTGGCAAAATTCAGTTTGTTTCTTCTAAAAGTGAATTTAAAAAGTACTCTCTTTCTGTTGGCGGATATGTTCGTGCTAAGGATGCAGCCATCGCAAGAATTGGTGTTGGGTATAACAACCTGGATGTTGGATTTGCTTATGATTTTAATACCTCTGACTTAAAACGTGCAAGTAAAAGCAAAGGTGCTTATGAGTTAGGATTGATTTATATAATTAAAAAAGTAAAACCGCTTAAAAAACATCCGCCTTGTCCGGTTTACTAAAATGGTTTATCGTTTATGGTTCAAGGTTTAAAGTTTAAAAAAATACTTCTCATTTAATAAGTTGCATCATTAGAGCAAACTCACGATTCACGATACCCATGCGCCCACTATTTATAATTTTTCTTTCACTTTTTTACAATTTAACCTTGGCCCAATCTCCTGCTGCTTACGAGCGAACAGGTGATGGAGCCATGCAGCGGGGCGATTATTATTCGGCAAGCACATTTTATTACAAAGCTTTTTTAGAAATGAGCGAGGATGCATCAGTTGCATTTAAATTGGCAGAAGCCTGCCGCTTGTTTAACGATTATGAAAATGCCGAACGGTATTATGTACGCACCATTACTTTAGATAAAGAAGAAAAAATTTCGGCTGCGCGTTTTTATCTGGCAGAAATGAAACAGTTTCAGGGCGAGTATGATGATGCAAAAAAATTATACGACAGCTATTACAGCCATCATATTACCGACAGCAGCTATTTTACACGCAGAGCAAAACAACAAAGCGAAAATTGCACCTACGCTAAAGAATTATTAAACGACACTGTAAAATGCAACATCAACAATTTGGGTTCTGAAATAAATTCGGTGTATTCTGATTTTGCCGCTCAACTTATTGATAGTACACAACTATATTACTCTTCATTAAAATTTGAAAACCCCAATAAAAAAACAAAAAGGAATAAGTACATCTCAAAAATACTTAATGCTGAAAATGAAAATCGTGTATGGAGTGTTCCGTTACCGGTGCGCGATAGTGTTAACGTTAATGATTTGCACAGTTGCAACTCATCAATAAGTTTGGATAAAAAAATACTGGTGTTTACACGCTGCACACAAGTGGGCGATAAGCTGATGTGCGAATTGTACATGAGCAAAAAAGAAAACGATGGCTGGAGCACACCACAAAAACTTAACGATAGTCTGAATGCAAAAGGATTTACTGCCACACAACCGTGTATTGCTGTTGATGGTTATGCCGGTTACACCTTGTACTTTGTAAGTGACAGGCATGGTGGATATGGAAAACTTGACATCTGGAAATCATCATTGGATGCAAATGGAAATTTTTCTAACCCAACTAATTTAGGGGAGGTTATAAATACTGTTGATGATGATATTACCCCCTACTTTGATAATAAAATGCAAACGCTTTATTTTTCGAGTGATGGCCGAAAAGGACTTGGTGGTTTTGACATCTACAGCTCGATTATTGAAAATGAAAAATTTTTGGAACCCGAAAATATTGGCAACCCCATAAACTCGAGCACCAACGATATTTATTTTACCAAAGCATCAGACACAAAATATTTGTTCTCATCAAACCGGCCTGGCTCATTGTATATAAAAGCGCGCACATGCTGTTATGATATTTACGAATGTGTTTTAAAGCAGCCATTGACTAAGAAAACCGATTCGGTTGAAACCATTCCTGCAAAACCAACAGTTATTGAACCTATAAAAACCAATTTGGAAATTGCACAGGTATATAAGGCATTTTTACCGCTAAAACTTTATTTTGAAAACGATCAACCCGATCCCAAAACAATAAAAACCACAACGGATAAAAATTATGTTTCGCTTTACAACGAATATTTAAGCAATCAAACATCATACATCATACATTATACCAACACCATCAGCGAAAGCGAAAAAAAAGAAGCTGAAAATAAAGTAAGAGATTTTTTTGTGGGCACTGTAGCCAAAGCCTTTTCTGATTTAGAACGTTTTACTTCCATAGTAGCCGAACAATTAAAGGACAGCAATAAAATTGAATTGATAATTCGCGGTTCGGCAAGTCCGCTTGCGGGCAATAGTTACAACAAAAACTTATCTAAGCGCAGAATAAACAGTTTAATTAATTATTGGAAAACCAGGAATGAAAGTGAACTGGTAGAGTATTTTAAATCAGGTAAACTAAAAATTATTGAAGAAGCAGTTGGCGAAGATTTGGCTGCAAAAACCATTAGCGATAATCTAAAAGACAAACGCAATTCTGTTTATTCGCCCGAAGCATCCGCATTGCGATATATCGAAGTAATTAAAGTAAGGGTAAATGGTGTTGAAACGAAATAAAAAAAAAATTTATGCTACGATAGTTTTTGTTTCAGTATTGGTTTCTTTTTCTGAGGCACAAAATCTTTGTACCAATGGCGATTTCGAAAACATTTCATCTTGTCCGTCATCTCCTAACGGCACCAACCAAATTCCGCTTGCAGCTCCATGGATTCCATTAAACAATTCGCCTAATCTGTTTAATAGTTGTTTTAACAACACCTTGTCTTCTCCATGCTGGTATGTAAGCGTTCCCGATAATTTGGGGGGCTCATCAAGTGCCCACTCAGGCAGTGGATATGCCGGCATAGTAACTTATAACGCATCGGCACAAATACGCGAATACTTTACTCAGCCTTTAGCTTCACCACTAATTCCTGGCAAAGCGTATAAAGTAGAATGTTGGGTTAAGCGAGCTTACAATGGCCGATGGGCTACTGGTAACATTGGCATTTGCCTCTCCAGTGGATTGTTGGTGCAGGCCGGTTTGTATAACATTGGGATTCCGCCACAGGTAAAACATCCAACCATTATTACTGATACCTTAAACTGGACATTGGTGTGGGATGTGTTTGTAGCATCAGTACCTGTTGACCATATCGCCATTGGAAATTTTGATGATGATGCTGCTACACAAAAAGTTTACACAGGCCCGATTGCAAGTGTTGGTTGTGTTCAAAACGATATAGCCTATTATTATATTGACGATGTAAGCGTAACCGAAATAATTGAACAACTCGACATTGTGGGCGACACAGTTTTATGTGTAGGGCAAAGCACAACGCTTACTGCACAAACCAATACTCCTTTTTGGTGGAGCACCGCTGGAGCACCCACCGATACACTAAGTTTAAATGCAAGCATTACCATTTCTCCGGCTGCAAGCACTCAGTATATTTTACATGGTGTTTATACTTCACATACCATTACTGTTCAAATTGTAAATCCGCCATCGGTTTATTTAGGTGTCGATTTTGAATTATGCGAAGGATATACCACAACGCTAAACGCTGCCAACAACGGCTCAACCTATTTATGGAACACGGGCGAAACAACACAAATTATATCGGTAAACCAACCCGGCTTATATTGGGCGCAGGTTGATAACGGTGGATGCGCGCGCACAGATTCTATAAATATTTTATCAAAGCCAAACCCTCAGGCGGATTTAGGGTTAGACACTACCTTTTGCCTAAGCAATTATGATACGCTTGTGCTTGATGGTGGAGAAGCGGCATCTTACAAATGGTATCCTTTAGGTGATACGGGCAGATACTTTGATGTTACTGCAGCAGGAATTTATGCTGTTGAAGTTACACAAGCAAATGGATGCACCAGCACCGATACCATTACGGCATACAAAAACTGTCCTCCAAAAATTTTTATCCCAAACAGTTTTACACCCAATGGTGATTTAAAAAATGATGTGTTTGCTCCTGTGGCCGATGAAATAGTTGGCATGAAATTTTTTATTTACACTCGCTGGGGGCAGCTTTTTTACACAGCCGAAGGATTGGGTGCCTCATGGGACGGAAACCACCATGGCACACTTGCACCGCGTGGAGTTTATACGTACCTTGTCGAGTATAATTTTTATAATGAAACCGGCACTTTAATAACTGAAAAAACAAAAGGATGGGTGGCATTGTTACGATAAAAGCCAAAAACCTATGAAATACTTAGAATCAACTCACGACCTAAGCAACCTGCTTAAACAAGCACGCGAAGTAGAAGCAACAAACATTAAAGCAGCTTTTGAAATTTACCGCAAAGCTTACGAAGTTTCAAAAACTGTTGCTGACGAGCAGTTTTCTGCAACATGCGGATTTCATCTTGCCCAAATTTATAAACAAATGGGCGATGAAAAAGCAGCACTAAACCTGATTGACGAATGCCTTGCCCTATCTGTTGTAAAAACCAACACCGAACAGTTTATTGAGTTTCATGAACTGGCTGCCGATGTTTATTTACATCTTAGTCAACACGACCACGCCCTGGAACATTTTTTACAAATAGCATCTTTACTAAATGCAAAAAAAGACAAGGCGTTGCTTGCAAAATTTTTTAACCGCATTGGCGACTCGCACAAAATGCTGGCTGAGTATAGCAATGCCATTAAGCAACATGAAAAAGCACTTGCCATTTTTGAAGAACTAAATGATAAAGAACAAATATGCATCACCAATTATTACATTGGCAATTGTTATAACTGGACCAACGAACTGGACGTTGCATTTAATTACCTTGACAAGAGTTTAAAAATTGCCGAAAAACTGCGCAGCCCAAAACTAAAAATACGTACACTGGGCAGCCTGGCCATTTTATTTACCAAGTACAATAAACACGACCAGTCATTAGATTATTTTTTTGAAGCCATTGACAATGCCAATTTGTGCAACGACAAACGTGTTAAATGCGACTTGCTTAAAAGCCTTGGCAACCTGTATAACGAAACCTGTAAATACGATGAGGCCATACATGTTTTATACGAAGGTTTGGAAATTGCAAACGAACTTAATTTAAAATTTCCAACCAACCTGATTCATAATTTTCTTTCGCGCTCGTATGAAATGAAAGGAGATTTTAAAAAAGCATTCCAGCATTTTTCTTCCTATCATTCATTAAGCAACGAAATACAAAACGAGGAAATAAATATTAAAACACGTGGATTGCAATTGCGGTACGACCTTGAAGAAATTAAAAAAGAAAAAAATATTGCCGAGCAAAATCTGTTACTTAAAGATGCCTTTCTTGCCAATGTAAGTCATGAGTTTCGTACGCCCATTAATGGAATAATAGGCATGGCCAATCTGTTATCAGAGGCAAGCCTAAGTGACGAACAAAAAATGTTTGTAACAACAATTAAAAACTCCGCATTTAGGATTATTGAAATTATTGATGATATACTTGACTATGCACGCCTTAATACCGGACAGGTAAAGCCCATCGAAAAAAACTTTTTGCTTACAGAGTCTTTAAATACTACAATAAAAAAACTTACCGAAAAAGCAGCAGCCCGTAAAATAAAACTTGAACTAACCGGAACAAAACCACAATGGATTTGTGGAGATGCTTTTTTAGTTGAAAAAATAATTTACCATGTGCTTAATTTCTCATGTGCTTATGCCGATACCGAAGATATAGATGTGGTATGCCATGTTAACCAGGGCAGTGAACTTAATTTTAAAATAGAATTTGAAACAAATACCAACAAACCATTGCCTGGAAGCGACAGTATTTTTGATTTAAACTATCCCGGATTTACGGATGCGGGATTACACGGATATGGCTTGGGTTTATCACTTGTTAATGCTAAAGGTTTTACAAAATCGCTTAGCGGAAAAATAAATTTTACAACCGATACCAAAAATTGCTGTTTCGAAATTGTTTTGCCCTTTAAGGCTGCTGGCATTGTTGCTCCACCAATCGGTACAACAACAGATGAAGCAATTGCTAAAATTAAAATATTGTTGGTTGACGATAACAAAGTAAACCAGTTTTTGGCACGTACAATGCTCGAAAAAAAAGGATACCAGGTTCATCTGGCATCCGATGGCAATGAGGCGATAGAGGCTATAAAACAAACCGACTTTAATTTGATTATTACCGATGTGCAAATGCCTGAGATGAACGGTTATGAACTTGCCGAGCACATCCGAAAAAAATTAAAAAAAGGAAAAAATGCATTACCAATTATTGCATTAACAGCATTTGACTCGCCAACTGAAAAAGAAAAAGCGCTGGAGGCTGGTATGAGCGATTACCTTACTAAACCTTATAACCCTGACCAATTGTTTGAGGTAATTGCAAAAAACACCAGGCATAAAAAAGATAACATATCCGAACGAAATGAGGTGGCCGATATTGATAAAATTTACACCGAACTTTTGGCCTTAATGGGTGGTAGCAAACCAGAAACAAAAAATTTAATTGGCATGTTATCTGAACAAATTCCTGAATTAACAACAGAAATTAAAAAACAACTTGCTGAAAACAATATGACTGCTCTTTACCAAGCAGCGCACAAGTTAAAATCATCGGTAAAACTTTTTAAAGTTATTGGTATTGACACAAACATTGACGCAATAGAAAAACATGCACGCGAAAACAATGCCGGTGAAGAACTTGAAAAATCGGTAAAAGCATTTTGCCCACTTGCCGAAAAAGTAGTTGAAGATTTGTTGAGAAAAATTTCTTAATATTTTTCTTCTGACTTTCTTTCATCCAATTCAGGCATTGTTTCAATAACCGGTAAGGCACCGGTAAAGTAAACAAGGTTTGAAGTATCTGTAAGTGATTTTAAAAAAGAAACCACATCTTCAATTTCCAATGGAGTTAGGCCAAGTGTATCGGGAGGCAGCGTTTGATTAGGTACTAAAATTTTTAACCCTTCGCCCCCACCCTTATTGTAAAATTCAACCACCTCTTTTAGGGTTGTAAAAACTCCGTTATGCATATAGGGCGCAGTAAGTTCTGTGTTGCGAACAGTTGTTGTTTTAAAAGCGTTTTTATATTCTTCAGTATTAAAAACATCATAACGCCCTCTGTCGGCATCAAGCATGTAAGGCGGATGTGCGGAAGAAGGTACTCCCAGCACTTCAATCTCTGTTTCTTCAAAAGCGGGTGGAAAAGCACCATTAAACAACCCTGCAAAATGACATTGTCCGCAACGGGCTTTTCCCATAAATAAATTGTAACCGCGTACTTCAGGTTCAGTAAGCATCATTTTTTCGTTTCTTATACTTTTATCAAACCGTGAGTTCATGGCAAGCAATGTGCGTTCAAATTCGGCAATGGCGGTTAATATTCCTTGGCGGCTTATGAGTGTATCCTGTGTTCCAGCATACGCTTTTAAAAATAATTTTTTGTATTCGGATGAATTACGAAGTTTTTGTGCCACAGCGCCAAAATCGCCATGCATTTCTTTTTTGTTTTGAACAACCGATTCGGCTTGCTCCTCAAGCAATTTAACACGTGCATCGTAAAACAGGTCGCGTTGCAGGGCTGCATTAAGCAAAGTAGGTGTATTGCGCAAAAGTGTTTCGCCTGTAAGCATGCCCGATGCTTTTTCCAATCCATCAGTAAATGATTTTGACGGCTTATGGCATGTGGCACACGAAATTTTGTTGTTGCGCGAAAGTATGGGGTCAAAAAAAAGTGTTTTACCTAAAAGAATTAAATCCTGATTTTTATTTTTCTTTTGAAGCCGTGTAAAATAATGAGTGTGAAATGCATCTTCTTCAAATAAACTTTGTGCAGTTAAATTAATAGCCTGAAACCTGAATATATTTCCTTTTACCAACTTGGTTCTAAGCAAGCGCAAATCGTTTTGAATAATGCGAACATAATTGCGGTAAAAAACAAAATAATCAAACTGAGATTTTTTTGTGGTTTTACGAATAAAATTCTGCGCAGAGTTTATCGAAGCAAAAACAGTTTCATTGTTGATGCTTTCTCCATAACTGTTTTGCAGTACTTCTTTTATACCGTCAAGCGTAACCGATGCTTCATCCAAACCGGATTTAAGTCTGGGGCAATCGTAATGAACGGTGCCTAACGTGTACATACGCACGAGTTGTAATTGCAGTGCATCAAAAACCTGGTAGTCGTAGGGATGAATGGATGTAAACGATTTGGCCACCGAATTCAATACGGTTTTCATCCGTTCTGATTCGGCATTTATTTTTTTTACATCTTTTGAATCTTCAAACAGCAACTCTTCAATAACCTGGAAGCCGTGTGGAGGGCGTATTGAAACCGAACCCGGTTCTTCTTCAATTTCATTTACCGGTGGGCCATTAAGTTCTTTTTCGGTGCGCGAAAAAAAGTATCCAACAAAAGGCTCAATTTTTTTATAGCGGCTGCGGCACTTCAATAATTGTTTATGATTTTTTTGCAGTGGATTTTTTTCAAACGCATCAAGTTCAATAACCAAGAGTTGGGTTTGTTCAGTTAAATAATTTTCGAGCTGCTGTTGGTTGTATTTTATTCCTTCATTTGCACGAAACGAAAAATGTAGGAATACTAAAAGAATGAAAAGTAATAGAATGGTAGTTTTTTTCATGCACTGTTCTTTTTATTTACTTTAGAAAAAGAAACTGCTATCTCAAAACTTACTGCTTAGTCTCACATTAATCTGCCTACCGGTAAGATAGTTTGGCACACCGTATTTTGTTCCATACACATCACTAACCCATGTATAACTTACCACATTATTAACTTGCAACAAATTAAAAATTTCGACTGAAAGTGCCAGCGATTTTAACCTGTTAAAAAATTTTATGCGATGCTCTTTAGGTTTATCCTCCTCAATAAAGTGTTTGCTAAAACCAATGTCAACCCGTCTGTAAAAAGGATAACGATTTACATCTGTATAACGATTATTGCCCGGAGGGCCAACAGGAAATCCGGTGCCGAATGCAAGCGTTAAATGTACCCGGTACGTAGGAAACTTAGGAATATAGTCGGCAAAAAAAATGGTGAACGTTGCACGTTGGTCGGTAAGGCGGGGTAAGTAACCCGGTGAAGTTTTTACACTATCAACCGGTATTTTATTAATTGAATATGGGCGAATAATTTTTCCGTCTGAGTTGTAATAAGTGTAATAAAAGTCGCCTTCAATATCTTCTTCAGTTTTTAAAAATGAGAGGCTTGCCCATGATTCGGTTTCGGGAACAAACTGGCCGTTGATACGCAAGTCAATACCCTGCGCATAGCCATGTGAATTATTATCGCCTAAATAACGGATGCGAATGTTATCAACCTTGTACGGAATTAAATTGGTAAGGTGTTTATAATATGCTTCAAGTACCAATTTAAAATCGCGTCCCCATTTTTTAAAATAATAATCGGTACCACCTACAAAGTGAATAGACTCCTGCGATTTTAAATTACGCACCAGGGTGCCTGTGCTTGTACGAAGTTCTTTATAAAACGGGGGCTGATAATAAAATCCTGATGCAATGCGAAAGTTAAAATTGCGCTTCCAGCGAGGCTTATACGATAGTGCCGCACGAGGACTTGCATTAAATTCTTTGTTCAAATCCCACCAAGTTATACGCACTCCACCTGTAAGCGTAAAACGTGATTGTTCACTAAACAACCAGTTGTGTTGCAGGTAGGCGCTGTACCTGTTGGATTCAATCTGATTTTTAGCATACAATACATCCTGCAAATAAAGTTGTGGCTTTATAATTAATGAATCACCAACACTGTCTTGCGGATGAGGAAGTGAATAGCCTGAAGAGTCAATATATGTCCATTCGCTAACATCATCTTTAAACCTTTCGTTTTGCCAGCGCAAACCCCATTGCAACTCGTTATTACGATACATATAAGTGCCTTTATGCTCGCCTGTATAAACCTGCCCCTGCAACTCATTACGAGCATGGTTTAAAAAAGAGCCCACGCCTAAATTGTTTTTTACATCACCAAAATTTGATGATGCGGGATCTTTTTCCAGTTCATCAAGGTAATACTGCCCAAGTATATCAAACGTTTCATCTTCGCGTGTATTAAATGCTGATGCAATTAACTTAAGATTTAATTTTTTATTTGGCGAATGCGAAAAAATTACAGCACCGGTAGAGGTTTGAAAATCGTCCACCTCCTGTCCGTCAAAATAAACTGTTAATCGCAAGGCTTCGTTAACCGTTCCAAAATCAGTTTGCCTGTCTTCGGGTACAATATTGTATTTGCTTTTGTTAAAATTACCCAAAAGCGAAATAGTTGTTTTATCACTAATATCATAACAAAGTAAAGCCTGTACATCATAAAACAAAGGTTTGTAACTTCCTTTCGTATCCAATGTGCTTAAAAGATACTTGGTTGTTTTTTGGCGGGCGCCTATTAAATAGGTAAGCTTTTTATTTTTTGTAATGCCCTCAAGGCTAAGGCCTCCACCAAGCAAACTGTAATTAAAGCGTCCGCCAAATTCTGTTGGCTTGCGATAGCGAATGTCAAGTACTGACGACATTTTATCGCCATACACAGCATCAAAACCACCTGCCGAAAATTTTATTCCAGATACCAAATCAGAGTTTATAAAACTAAGCCCTTCCTGCAGGCCTGACCTTACCAACTGCGGTCTGAAAATTTCAACATCGTTAACATAAACAAGGTTTTCGTCATAGTTTCCGCCTCGTACTGAGTATTCTGAACTCAATTCGTTATTTGAAACTACACCTCCACCAAGTGATTTCAAAATGGTTTCGAAATTACCAGTAGGATTTGGAATCTCTTCCACATCTTTTGGATCAATGCGTATGATGTTTGTATTTCGCTCTCTTGGGTCAACAATAATTACATCGGGCAAAGCTGTAACAGATTTAACTAAGGTGCGGTTAATCTCTTTTCGCTCCCCCTCTGCCAAAATAAATTTCTCAGCAAGGCTTTCAAATCCTATTGAGGTAAATACCAGTGTAATTTGCTGGTTTGAGGGAATCAGTAAAACAAACTTGCCTTCTTCATCAGTTATTGTACCTGTTGCACTACCAAGCACGCCAACACTAACTCCCTGAAGTGGCTTTTTATCGCTCCCTTTTATTACGCCATAAATGCGTGCTGTTAAATTTTGTGCTGAAGTGAAATAAAAAAAACCAAAACAAAATGCAAGGGCAAAAAATATTTTTTTTAAGCGCATGTTCACTCTTTGTCTTTATCCTTGTTTTTAAATTTTCCCTCTTTCCATGCCTGGATAAACTGCGCCCATGCAATAGGATTTAGCAAATTATTTTTGGGTAACTGACCCGCATAATACAGTTTTGACTGCTGCCTTTCGGCAACCATTTTATAATTTAAGCTACCATCCATATCCACGCGCTGCATTTCATCGCGCATGGTTTCAAGTGCAAGATTTCTTCGTGCATAAGCCAAATCATCATCAGGAACTTTTAAATCAAGAAAAGCCTGCTTAAATTGTTCCTTGGTAGGCCACGGATAAATTACTGCCTGATTAAGCAAAATGGTATCGTGATTTAAAATCTGAATAAGTGAATAACGCGCTTCGTCAAGCGAGTCAGGAATTTTAAAAAGTGTTTTTTTAAAACCTACAGCCGAAAACTCAATTTCATCACCCGTTTTAGCCACTACTGAAAAAAAGCCATAATAATCGGCAATTGTGCCACGGCTGCTATTATGTATCATAATGGCTGTAAAAGGAACCGGGCTAAGGCTATCGCCTGTTACCACTACCCCACTTAACTGCACTAATTTTTTGTTATCGGTTTGTGCCTTCACTATTACCGCTGCAAACAAAAAAAGAATTGATAAAAGTATTTTTCTCATTGCTGTATATATTGTTTCAAAAATATTAAAAATAACCTTGCTTAAACGTAAAAAGCCTTTGTATAGTATTTAAATTGCTTTACCCTGATTTCAATTTTACTTTGCCGGGTTTAAGTTTAGCTTTTTCGATGGCTACATTTAACTCAAAGCCTATCAAAAGTTGCAGGCAGTTAAAGTTGAAAAAAATTAAGATGACGATTAAAGTTCCAATAGACCCATAAATTTTATTGTAATTACCAAAGTGCATTATAAAAAAATTAAATACCAATGATGTAATGGTTATCAAAAAAGTAGCAAGTATTGACCCGGGAGAAAAAAACCTCCATCGCTTAGTTCCGCCCGAAGGACCAAAATAATAAAACGATGAGATGGCAGTAAATGAAAGCAAAAGGAGCACAATATATTTTCCGGCAAGTAATAAGTACACGCCACCCTGGCTTAAATTAATTATGTGCTGGCTTATAAAATGCAAAGCTACCTCAGTAACTATTATAAGAACAATGGCAATGCAAACCAAAACAGCCATAAGCAGTGTAAGATAAATGGCTACCAATCTTTGCCTATAACCTTTTCTTTTTTCAGCATCTGTTTTTCTGCGGTCAAAACTTATGATTAAGGAATTAACCCCATTGGTTGAAACAAAAAGCGCAAACAAAAAACCAAATGAAAGCAATCCGCTGTTTTGCCTGGTAATTATTTCTTCAATGGTTTCAACAACCGATTGGTTTGTATTGTAAGGCAAAAATGACTGTATGGTTGAAAGAAGTTTTTCCTGAAATCCTGCAATTGGTACATAAGGAATAAGTGTAAACAAAAAAATCACTGCCGGAAAAAGTGCCAGAAAAAAACTAAACGCTATCGAACGCGCCCGCGTTTGAATATCTCCCTGGAAAACCTCTTTATAAAAAAACTGAGCCACATCAAAAATAGGCACACCATCAAAACCGGGCAAGGTTATTCGCTTGGTAAAACGAACAAGGTCGCTAATAATTTTAAACTTAGGCAAAAACATCAATATGCTTTTAAACTTAAGTCGAGACTTTTTACTGAATGCGTAAGTGCTCCTACCGAAATAAAGTCAACACCCGTTAGTGCATACTCTTTAATTGACTCCAATGTAATTCCACCCGAAGCTTCGGTTTCAAACCTGCGATTTACCAAATCAACTGCCTGTTTTAAAAGTTGGGGTTTAAAATTATCAAACATTATGCGATGCACTTTTCCGGTCTTTAGTACCTGCTTTACCTCATCAAGCGAGCGTGTTTCAATTTCAATTTTAAGATCAAGATTATTTTGTTTTGTATAAATATAAGCGGCATCAATTGCTTGCCTTATACCACCGGCATAGTCTATGTGGTTATCTTTAATCATAATCATATCAAACAATCCAAACCTATGATTACAACCACCGCCAATTTTAACAGCCCATTTTTCCAAATGCCTGTTTAATGGTGTGGTTTTTCGTGTATCAAGAATTTTTGCCGTGGTGCCTGCAACAGCGTCAACATATTTTTTGGTGGTGGTGGCAATACCACTCATGCGCTGCATACAATTAAGCAATATGCGTTCGGTTTTTAAAATACTGTGCACTTTGCCATGAAGGGTAAATGCAACATCACCAACAACCACAAAATCGCCATCGCACTTTAGCGTTTCTATCGTTAACAAGGAATCAATATGCTTAACAAGATTTTGAGCAAACTCAACTCCTGCAATCACTCCCTCCTGTTTAACAAGAAGTTTAGCCTTACCCATTGTACCTTCTTCAATGCAGCTAAGCGATGAAAAATCTCCCGCGCCAATATCCTCGGCTACTGCCAGATTTATAAAGTCAGTTAAATTCAATTTTAAATAATTTAAGTTTTACGAATGGGCAAACTTACAATTTCAATAAACAAACAGGCAATAAAAAAACCGCCCTACATTATACATAGAAATGTAAGGCGGTATTTAAAGCTATTGCTATTATCTTATTATTCTTTCTCGAAACGTAGTTCTTGTATGTATGACATTCCAGCACTTTCTTTTACAAAGAAATAAGTTCGGTATGTTGAACCTTGTACCGTTACTAAAGTGCCT
The DNA here is from genome assembly GCA_964432885.1 of uncultured Flavobacteriaceae bacterium. Classification (GTDB taxonomy): domain Bacteria; phylum Bacteroidota; class Bacteroidia; order AKYH767-A; family OLB10; genus CAYSPG01. The sequence continues at coordinate 9,448 of CAYSPG010000003.1, read as the reverse complement.
ATTGCATATTTAGCCCCTTCTTTTGATACCCCTTGATGAATGATGGTATAACTACGAGGTGTGTTTTTGGCGAAAAAATCTCTTAATACCATTTCGGCTTGGGCTTTGCTAAAAACGTCTTCCTGATTTACAATAGTTAAATCAACGTTGGTATTAAAAAAGCGGGCAATCATGCGGGCATCGCCCGATCGGATAGCCGCGCCTACCTGGTCGAATACATCAGCTGCATAGGCGGCAAGTGTAAGTGCCAACATTGCTCCTATAAAGATGGATTTTCTTTTCATCTGCCTTACTTTTTTTATTGGTTAAAGTATAAACAATAATCAAGCCAATGTGTGCTGGTTGTAGCTCTATATTTGCTGACGATATTACACAAAATTGTTTTTCAAAAAATAAGATTTTGGTAAGTTTTTTTAAGCTCCTCATTGTCAACTCAAATTTTAATCCTCAAAACGAAAGTTTTAATTCTTTATTTCGCCTTGTTTTAAAACTAATTTAAAATGCAAATTACCTTACTTTTTGTTGGAAAACACAAAGAAGCCCTAATTGAAACCGGGGTAAACGAATATAAAAAACGCATACATACATTTTGTAAAACAGAGGAAATTATTTTAAAAGAAGCAAAAAATGCCTCTAATTTAAAAGAGCAAAAAAAACTGGAATCTGCCATCATTTTAAGCCATCTTACCAAAGATGATTATGTAATATTACTAGATGAAACCGGCAAACAACCTTCATCGCAACTATTGGCACAGCATTTGGAAATTTGGTTGCAATCAGGAAAAAAACGAATTGTTTTTATTGTTGGAGGAGCCTACGGTGTTGACTCTTCGGTTTTTGAAAGAGCCAATTTTATTCTCGCTATGTCATCCCTCACTTTTACTCATCAAATGGTGCGCATATTTTTAGCCGAGCAAATTTACAGGGCTTTTACAATCATAAACAAAATGCCATACCATCATTAACCAAAATACAAAAGCGTTTCAGCAAATATTGTTATAGATTTGTCGCGTTTTATTACACAAACATCTAACCTTAATTTTTTCATGTGTGGAATAGCCGGTTGCATTAATTTTTCAGGCAAACCTGTATTAAAAGAAACGCTAAAAAACATGGCCGATGCTATTTCGCATCGCGGCCCAGACGGAGAAGGATTTTGGTTAAGCGAAAACAATACGGTTGGCTTTGCACATCGCAGACTTGCCATTATTGATCTTACCGAAACCGGCAAGCAGCCAATGCAATACGCCCAGCAACGATACACAATAACCTACAATGGAGAAATATATAATTATGTTGAGTTAAGAGAAGAACTTAAAAAAGCGGGTTATGCTTTTAACACGCAATCTGACACAGAAGTTATACTTGCATTGTACGATTATAAAAAGGAAAGTTGCCTTAACATGCTTGACGGTATGTTCGCATTTGCAATTTGGGATAATAAAGAGCAAAAACTTTTTTGTGCTCGCGACCGGTTTGGAGAAAAACCTTTTCATTACTTTTTTGATGGAAACACATTTTATTTTGCGTCAGAAATAAAAGGCTTATTCGCTGCCGGCATAAGCCGAAAAATAAATTATCAAAATCTTCAGCATTATTTAAACACATCGGAAGTTGAATTAAAGGAAGAAACTTTTTTTACAGATATTTTTAAAATACGACAGGGACATTATTTAACCGTTTCAAATGCAACAATAAAAAAACAGCAATACTACCATCTGCATTTTGATAATTCAATTGAATTCACAAACGACCAAAGCTATGCCGAACAGTTTAAACACCTCTTGCAACTTTCGATTAAAAGGCGTTTGCGCAGTGATGTTGCAGTAGGCACTTCTTTGTCAGGCGGCCTTGACTCATCGGCTATTGTATGCAACATCAGTAACATGCTTTGTGAGAATAAAAATCAAAAAACTTTTTCTGCCCGTTTCGATGAGCCACGCATTGACGAAGGGAAGTGGATTGACCTTGTGGTAAAAAAAACCATGACCGACCACTTTGAAGTTTTTTTGCACCATGATGATATTTTAAATGTTATTGACAGTGTATTTTATCATCACGAATATCCTATTGGTTCCACCTCGATATGTGCCCAATATCATGTAATGAAACTGGCACGCGAAAATGGAGTTAAAGTAATTCTTGACGGGCAGGGTGCCGATGAAATACAGGCTGGTTATAGCCTGTTTGCGTATCACGCCTTTTGGGAATATGCATACCACATGAGAATAAGTAAGTTTTTTAAAGAACGAATTGCTTATAGAAGACGGAATCAAAAACCCATTAATCTTGGTTACATGTTTTTATTAAAAATTCTTTTATCAAGAATAATAAAACCTGGAAACCAAAACAATTCACTTTACAAATCTTTAAAAGGCTCATTGCATTATTACCTTACCGATCAACTTGCTGAACTGCTATCGTATGCCGACAGAAACTCAATGGCACATGGCATTGAAACACGTTTGCCATTTTTATATCACGAGTTGGTTGAATACTGCCTTAAGTGCCCCACCGACCAGATATATCGCAACGCAACCACCAAATGGATGCTTCGCAATAGTATAAAAGGCATTGTGCCCGACCCAATTATTAACCGTACTGATAAACTAAGTTATACCACACCGCAAGAACAATGGCTACCCCTACTAAAAAAAACCCAGGTTAATTCACTTTACGATCATGGGTTAAGAGTTAGTACAACAGATTGGCGCAATTTTAGTGTAGCCAAGTTTATTGAAACGTTTAGTTAATAAGTTTTAATATTCAATACCTGAAATAAAAAGGTTACAACCCGTTTTTAAACCAACCGGCTTTGAAAAAAATCCTTGTATTAAGTTATTATTTTTTTCCCGCCAATAGCGTAGTATCACCTCGCATACAATCATGGGCTGACGAGTTTTTAAAACACGGTCTTTTTCCGGTAGTAATTACACGTCATTTTACAGGTAATGAAAAGGTTTGGGCTGATTTTCTTACCGAGAACAACAGCCCGGTTAAGCATATTTCAAAACCTACCCACCAGGTTTACTACTTACCTAATAAAGTTTCAAAAAGTTTTTTTGAAAAATTACTTACTTCAAATAAACTTACCGGCAAACTTTTCTATATCATCAATTCTCTTTTAGGAAATTATACTACTGAAGCAAATGCCAGAAACCGATTTAAACTATTTGCAGAGGCGCTTTTACAAAAAGAAAAATTTGATGCCATCCTTGTTTCTTCACCACCAATAAATATTACAAGGCTTGGATACGAGCTTGCAAATAAATTTTCATTACCGCTAATTGTTGACTGCCGCGATATTTGGAACAATTACATAACAAACCAACAATTGCTTAAACCGTCATGGCAGGAAAAAATTTATTTATTTATTCTTGAGCGATATGTTGCACGGTGGATGAGCAAAGCCAAACTGGTTACCAGCGTAAGCCAGCCATTGGTTGATGAAATAAAAAAAATAACCAAAACCCCTGCCGAAGTAGTTACCAATGGGTACGAAGAAAAATTTTTTTCAGTATTAAGAAACAAGCCAACCTCAAAAGATAAATTTGAATGCAGTGTAATTGGAACCGTTTACCCTATGCAGGATATTTCGGTTTGTCTTGATGGAATAAAAATGTTTTGTAAAAAAAACAATGCTACACTCTTACAATTTAATTTTATCGGTATTGAGAGCATTAAAGAAGTAGCGGAGAATATCAGGCATCAGTTATCAGGACTTCCGGTAACTATTACAAATAAAATAGAGCGTAATGAAGCGCTTGATATAATGGCAAAATCGCACGTGCTGCTGTACATGGGCTGGAAAGGCTTTAAAGGAATTTACTCAGCCAAAATATTTGAATATCTGGGCATACACCGTAATATTATCATTGCGCCTGGCGATGATGATGTGTTGGATGAACTTGTAACAAGTTGCAATGCAGGAAAAATTGCAAACTCTGCACAGGAGTTTTACAACCATATTTCGGAATATTACTTAGAATGGTCAAAAACCGGAAACGTTAGCTATGCGGGAATAGAAACCGAAATAAAAAAATATTCGCGCGAACGGCAAGCCGAAATCTTTGCAAAACATATTTTAAAAGCTATTGAATAATGCAAAAAAAAATATGCCTGGTGCTTTCATTTCACGAAAAAGCTGTTCAGTACGAATGGCTGGCTGAACTTGCTTTGCGCGATAAGTTGCCGCTATCTTTTTTGTTTTTGAATCCCGGGCCCAGCCTTATTGAAACACACATGAGGCAAAAAAATATTGATTGTCATCGCATCATTTATAACAGCAAAAAAGATGTTCCAAAAGCAATTGTTAAAGCAGCAAAATATTTCAAAAAAAACAAAATAAATGTTGTACACACACATTTATTTGATGCCAATATGGTAGGTTTAACAGCGGCAAGGCTTACCGGCATAAAAAAAAGAATTTATACAAGGCATCACTCTGACTATCATCACAAGTACTTTCCTTCCAGTGTAAAATATGACAGGTACTGCAATTTAATGGCAACAGATATTGTTGCCATAAGTAAGGTGGTTAAAAATCTGTTGTTGGAAAAAGAAAATGTTCCTGAAAAAAAAATTCAACTTATCCATCATGGGTTTAAACTGGACTGTTTTAAAAATATTGATAAGAGCAGGATTGATTTGTTAGAGCTAAAATACAATCCACAAAAAAAACGTCCTGTTATTGGAGTTATTTCGCGTTATATCGAAGGTAAAGGAATTCAGTTTATAATACCTGCTTTTAAAAAATTACTTAGCGAATACCCAGATGCGTTGCTTATGTTGTTTAACACAAATGGAATTTACACTTCGCAAATTAAAACGCTGCTTAAGCAACTGCCTTCTACTAACTATATTGAAGTGCCTTTTGAAAATGATATATTCGCACTGTATAAATTATTTGATGTATTTGTGCATACACCAGTCTATAAGGAGTTTGAAGCATTTGGCCAAGTTTATGTTGAACCGCTGGCTGCGGGTGTACCCTCGGTATTTACACTTTCAGGAGTAGCTAATGAGTTTATTGAGCATAAAAAAAATGCACTTGTAGCAAACTATTCAGAGGCTGAAAGTATTTACCAAAACATCAAATTGATTTTAACCAATAATGATTTAAAAAATCAATTGATAACAGAAGGAGAAAAATCAGTATATGATTTATTTCCTCTTGAAAAATTTTATAACCGGCTTAAAGCGCTATACACCGCTTAGCAAAATGACCAATCAAAACGATTCTGTTTTTTTTTCGGTAATTGTTCCCTGCATTGAAGGGGCTTCGGTTTCCAGCCAGGCAATCCAATCGGTGATAAACCAGGAATTTAAAAATTTTGAAATTATTCTAGTTACTTCAGGCAATTCGCAACACTGTAAAACCGATTTTACGTTTGCAAACACAAAAACTGTTAGCGCACCCTACGGTGAACTTAATATTGCCTTAAACTATGGCGTAAAAAGTGCTGCGGGCAGTTATGTTTGTTTTTTAATGCCGCACGATGAGTGGTATGCTCACCACTTGCTTGTTTTTTATTCAGCACTAAAAGAAAAACCTTTGGCTACTGTACTTTTTACTGAAGGAAAAATTGACAGTGTAATAAAAAACCTGAATATTGATGTTGACAACAAACTGCTTTTGTTAAACAAAAACCAACTTACTGATTGGAGTAGTTTTTCGCTTTCGCAATTTTGTATAAACAAAGTTTTTTTTATTAAGTCGGGACTGCCCGCCTTAAAATTTTATTCTTACACAGAAAAATTTATTGTTTCGGCACTCCATTCACTTACACAATTTTTAAAAATAAACAATATTACCTGCCACTGTCCGCTACCAACCATTACCGATGACGACATTGAAAGCATTGACAGAAAAATTTTAACTACTGTATTTATTGCCCGCAATATTTCTGTTTCAAAACAAACAATAAAACAACTTTATTTTAGAAGCTATTTTTATGCTGTATTTAAACTCCTTTTAATTGGACAGGTAAAACTTAGCTTTAAGTATTTGGTGTTATACATAAAAACAATTCAGAGGCTATATCTTAATACAATGTGATGATGCAAGCAGAACCTCCTTTTTTTAGTGTGATAATGCCTGTTTACAACAGGGAATTTTTTATTGAAGAGTCAATTAAAACAGTGCTTGCTCAAACGTTTTTAAATTTTGAACTTATTTGTATTGATGATGGAAGCACCGATAATACACCTATTGTTTTAAAAAATTTTGCTGATGCTGATGAAAGAATAAAAATTGTAACACAAAAAAACTCAGGTCGTTGCATTGCACGTAACCAAGGAATTAAAATTGCTTTGGGTAAATGGATTTGCTTTCTTGACTCTGACGATGGCTATCTTGATAATCATTTGCAGGTGATGTATGATTTGATTAATGCAAACAAAAATTTAAATGGTTTTGCTACCGAGCAGGTGGTTGATCGGTTTGTAAAAAAATATGATTTTAAAAAATTGTACAAAAACAATTCGTTGCTTGATATAAATGATTTTATACAAACCAATCCGGTTTCGCTAAATCAGTTTTGTTATAACAAAGCTGCAGTACCTGATTTGCTTTTTCCTGATATTAATATTTTATGTGCTGAAGATTTACTTTTTATGCGCATGTTTTGCGTTAAGCACAAAATTTTAAAAGTAAATACTATTACTAATTACGTAAATGAACATGAAGACCGGTCGGTAAACCAGGTAGCCCCAAATGAATTTGCAACATGGAACAGATTTGCAACTGAGTATTTTTTAAAATACTGCAACGTTTCAAATGCCATTCGAAACAAAATATTATCGTCAATGCTATTGATGATTGGCAATGTATTGCTCTCGTCTAAAATGAAAAAAGAAGGGTTGCTTATGCTGTTCAATTCATTTAGATATAAAGATACATTTACAAGCCATTTGTTGTACAAAGGATTTTTAAAATTACTGCTATAATATATGTGCGGAATTGCCGGAGCATTTTCAGTAAGTGGTTTTTTCAGCGATAGTGATGTAAAGATTGCTACCGGCAAACTTTCGCATCGCGGACCTGATGCCGATGGATTTTGGAGCGACAAAATGACCATTCTTGGCCATCGCAGGCTTTCCATTATTGACCTTGATAGCCGCTCCACCCAACCCATGACTTCGGCTAGTGGCAGGTATAAAATTATTTTCAATGGCGAAATTTACAATTACATAGAATTACGCGAACAGTTAATAAAAAATTATTCGGGCACACCGGCAGGTCAATTTAAAACCACAAGCGACACCGAAGTAATTCTAAATCTTTTTGAGCTTAAAGGCACCAAATGCATTACCGAACTTAATGGCATGTTTGCAATGGCCATTTATGACACACACCTAAAAAAAATGTTTTTGTTCCGCGACCGAATGGGCATTAAGCCGTTGTTTTATTATTCTGACACGGAGGGTAATTTTTTTTTCGCATCAGAACTAAAAGCAATTACTGCCATTGATAAAATTAATTTTGAAATAAATAGCCAAGCCGTGGCTGATTTTTTACATTTGGGTTTTATACCTGCTCCCAAAACAATTTATTCAAACATAAAAAAATTAAAAAGCGGATGCTTTCTCGAAATAAATAAAGATTCAATTTCCGAAAAAAATTTTGATACCCCAACCCAACACATTGAATACATCCATGGAAGCGAAGAAAAAATCATTGCAACTCTTGAGGAAAAACTTTTTGAATCGGTAAAAATTCAACTGCGCAGCGATGTGCCTTATGGAGTTTTTTTAAGCGGTGGTATTGATAGCAGCTTGCTTACTGCACTTGCATCAAAAACAGTAACTGAGAAATTAAATACTTTTTCAATCGGATTTAAGGAACAAAGCCACAACGAGGCAATGTATGCCAAAGCCGTTGCATCTTACTTAAATACCAAGCATCACGAATTTATTGTTTCATACACCGATGCACTTGAACTCATCCCTTCAATACCTGATGTGTATGATGAACCGTATGCCGATCCATCTGCAGTGCCCACTATGCTTGTTTCACAACTGGCAAGGCAACATGTTAAGGTGGTTTTATCTGGCGAAGGTGGCGATGAACTTTTTCATGGATATGGAACCATGAAGTGGGCTTCACGCTTAAACAATTTTCCTTTTAAGCAATTTCACAATACGTTTAGCGCCATTTTAAATCAATTGCCCTCGCGCTATAAGCGCATTGCTTCTCTATTGCATTATTCTAATTCCGGTTTTCTTCCTGCACATATTTATTCACAGGAGCAGTACTTTTTTTCAACTGCTGAAATCAAAGCGGTACTTGCCGGCAATCAATTTTATCAGATTTCGGATTATTTAACCGGCAAGCAAAAAAAATTCTTTAAAAATATTTCGGAGTGGAGTAATGCCGATACTGCCGCTGCTGATCAGGCACATTTTGAGTTTAATGTAACCCTTCAGGATGATTTGCTAACAAAAGTTGACAGGGCAAGTATGCGTTATTCTTTGGAAGCTCGCGTACCGTATCTTGATAATAACGTTGTTAATTATGCCCTTTCAATTCCATCGAAAATAAAAACCAAAAATGGTATTGCCAAATATCCTCTGAAAAAAATATTGTACAAACACGTGCCACAAGAGTTGTTTAACAGACCTAAACAAGGTTTTTCAATTCCGTTGGGTAAATGGTTGCGTAATGAGCTTGCATTTTTAATAACCGATTTTTTATCTGAACAAAAAATTGCCGAAGGCGGGGTTTTAAATATTAACTACGTAAACGAATTGGTAAAAAAATTTAATGCCGGTGATAATTACTTATATAATCGTATTTGGAATTTAATCATATTGCAAAAATGGTTATTAAAAAAATAGCTTAAGGTTTACCCCTTATGCATACGCATCAAAGTACTCGTACGCCTGCGCTCGCTTTTCCTCCACTTCTTTTTCTTTAAGGCTTTTTATAATTAAAAGTGTTGAAACATAAAAAGGCAAAAGCGGAATGCGGTAACGCACCAAACTTCCGAAATTGCTGGTAGAAATCCCTACGGCAAATGCAAAAAACATACTAAAGATAAATGAAAATACCAACAAGTGATGCTTTCCAAAATATTTAAAAAATCCAAAAACTCGTACTTTAATTAAAATATAAATAGTAAAAATAAGTATCAACAAATTTTCGAAACCCGATACAAACATCAAAATATTGTTTGACTCCCACAGATAGGGCCTGAATAAAGCTGCATTAATTGCGATTGGACTTTTTTGCAACATACTTTCAAAAGTGGGTTTTACCTCACCAATATCAAATGTATTACCCTTATACATGCTTGATTTTAAATCTTTATTAGAAATGGTGGCTTCTTCTAAAATATTATCCAATGAATATTTTCCAAGTTCATCACTAAGCACCAGCAACAATAAATAACCAGAAACAATTCCGATACTAAGAATTACCGGAAATGAAACTGCGCGTATAAAACTA
>CAYSPG010000002.1:0-365317 GCA_964432885.1 uncultured Flavobacteriaceae bacterium | reverse complement strand
AGGGGCATGAATGAGACCCAGCAGAATGCATTTAGTATTGTATTAAAAAAATCGGAACTTCCGTATGTGGGTTTAAACCAGTAATAAGGCCGCATCTGAGGGCCTAAGTTTGTAAAACTTGCACAAGGAATAGTGTCTTCCATACTTGGATTTAAGACAAGGTTTTGTGCATTTGCTGTATTGCAAATCAAAAAGAACAAAACTACAATTAGTTTTTTTTTCATTTTGCTATTACAATTAAACAAGAGCAATGAGAACTCATTGCTCTTGTAGTTATTATTTAGTGTACAACAACCAATTTGCCATTTTCGGTTTGCTTTCCGTTAATGTTTATGCTGTAAAAATAAATTCCGGGTTCTATTGCGTTCAAAGATAATTTTATTTACTATTCTCGGTCAATCCAAATATACTTGTAAGGTTTAACGGAATGTAAAAGCCGTTTATAACTTTGTAATCGCCTTCACAAAACACATTTGTATTTTAATTTATATTTGAATACTCTAAAACACTAACTATGTACACCCATAACCTGCGAGTAACTGTAATTGAAGACAACAAGCAAATGCGCGAAATGGTAAAAGACCACATCAGCCATTTTTTTCCTAATTCAGAAATAAAAATATATCCTACCGGTGAAGCTGCCCTTGCCGATATGAGCGAAGAACCCGATGTAGTTGTTCTTGACTATCATCTTGACAGTGTTGACGCCTCGGCCATGAACGGTTTGCAGGTGCTTAAAAGAATAAAAGAAAAACACGAGCACATTCCTGTAGTGATAATGACTGCCGAAGACAAAGCCGAAGTAGCTGCCAACACCATGAAGTTTGGCGCTTACGATTACATTGTAAAAAACGAAAGCGCTTTTCAGCGGTTGTCGCTGGTGCTTAACAACATAAGCGGACATGCGGTAACAAAAAAAAATCTGGGTACGCAAAAGTTTTTTAATGCTATGTTGCTGGTTATCGTTATTGCAACCATACTTGGATTAATTTACCTGCGAATGAGTTAATATAATTTATAATTTAAACATTAACCGTTTTGCGGAATAAGAAAAAAACCATGACGCGCAAAATATTTTTAAACTTTGCATTTGTGTTTATCACTTTTAATGCCTCTCTTTTCTCCCAACCAAACTCATTAAGCTATTTATCGTCCACCACAGGTGCTGCCTGTTACGAAGTGTTTTACCATAATAACAGAGTTTACACCGGCAATGGTAACACGTTTGCATCGTACGATGTTTCGCAAGGGCAAACGCCACCTTTTCAGGAATTATTTATTCATCGCTTTCAATCCAACATTGCAAACATCCAAACGCACAACGGATATATTTATGTTGCAGCCAATCATGATGGCATTTCAAAGTGGGATGTAACCAATCCCCTTAACCCTGTTTTGGTTGCACAAAAAAATACCGATTCGTTAAGTGAGGCAGCATTAGATATGGCATTTAAAGGCGATACTGTTTTTGTTGCATACAAAACAAAAGTTGCTGTGTTTAGAGATAACGGAAATAATTTTTCGCTCATAACATCATTTGCTTATCAGCCGGCTAACAGTCATGTAAAAGGTATTGATGCAAAAGGAAATTTACTTGCCTTTATTACTGCCTATGGAACTACAACGGATGGCGTTTATATTTATGATGCTGATAATTTAAACTTTAAATCTTTTACCCAACAAACGTATTGTGATGGAGAGGATGTTTCGTTTGGTACAAATTTTCCGTTGCTGTATGTATGCGGAGGCACCAATGCCACGCAGCAGCTTTTTGATTTAAACGGACTGTTTTATGCGCTTAATATTTCAAATCCAAATTTACCTTATGAGATTTTTCGCGATACCCTTTCAGGAAGTTTAATACTTGATGCCAGCTTTGCGCAGCCCATGAGTGCAAAAGTTATTAATGATACAGTATATGTTTCGTGCCTTGGTGCTGCGGGAGTAAATTATGTTTTTCCAAATCCTTTTTATACCGATGTGGTTGTTTTTACAGCGACAAGTGCCTCCAACATGCAATTGCTTACGGGCATTTATGCAGGGCTATACCATTTTGATTGCGACATTCATAACAACACGGCATACATTGCATCCGAGTGGTATGGGCTGTTAACGGTTGACATCACCAATATTTTTAATCCAATTGATTTAGGAAAAACGTTAACAGGAGGATGGAATACTTCAAGTGATGTGTACGGAAACAAAATGGTAGTTGGTAATGAAGGTTATGGATTTAAAGTTTTTGACATTACCGATAAATACAATCCTGTTTTGCTCGACACCAACCTTGCGGGCGGTTTTTGTTTTAACATACGCTACTCATCAAACGGAAATTATATTTACGGATGTTACTTTACAGGAAATGGATTTAGAGTGTATGATGCCAACACACTTGCGCAAGTGGGAAGCATTAGCGGATTTACAGGCATGGCATTATCAAAGGTGTGGCAAAATAAATTTATAACTTACAAGCAGCCTGTGCTTGGACAAACACAGTTGGTAATGATAGATGTTGCAACCCCAGCAGCACCTACGGTACAAATCACAAAAAATTTAATTGTAAAAGATATTGCCTTGCGCGATGCCAACGGACGATTGTTTGTTTCTACCAACGATAGTATTTACGTGTATGACATTGCAAATAATTTGCAACGCAAGTTTGCAAAGAACCACGGAATTTTTCAACAGTTTGATAAGATGGCTTACTACAATGACACGCTTTATTGTTATGTGGTTAATAAAGGATTGACAAAGTACAAATACAACCCCGCCAACGATTCGCTTACTGAAATTTCGTTTCAGATTTTGCCAATGGGCACACCCAAACTAATGGCTGCCGATTCGTATGGGCTGTATTTGGTTTATCAAACGCAGGGAATGTTTGCATTGGATAAAAATAATTTTTCGCAAACAGGATATTACAAAACCGGGCTTGAATTTACCCCAGACAATTTATGGGGCCAGCAGGAAATTTTTTGCAACAACAACTTTATTTACCTCGCTGAATATTTTGGGCAAACAAGCATTTTTTCAAATAATCCGGCATTAGTTTCGGTTCAAAATCCTGAAAAAGTAATTGAAGAAGATTGTATCAAAGTTTATCCTAATCCTTCTGCAAAAAATCAAAAAACAATATTAGATTTCTCATCATGTGATGAAAATTTAAATGTCACCCAATTGAGTTTATTTGACAATACAGGTAGAAAAATAAATGCTTATTGGAGTGTTGGGAATAAAATGGTTAGTGTGCTCACTGACCTAAAGGAGGGAATTTATTTTTATGAGTTACGGTTTTCAAACGGAGGTGCCGGAAAAGGGAAGTTTATTGCCAACCAATAAACTGAATTAAACTAAAAAAAGCCTCCCATAGATTGAGAAGCTTTTTGCGGTCTGGACGGGACTCGAACCCGCGACCCCGTGCGTGACAGGCACGTATTCTAACCAGCTGAACTACCAGACCTTTTTAGAATGAGGCGGCAAAAATAGAAAAATTTACCAAACATCAAATTTGTTTATTTAGTGCTATAAAAGGTAAACATTTTACTCATTTTTTAGTATAAAATACTCTCATGAAAATTGATATAATATACATTCCCTGCTATAGGCGCGACTTCCGTTTGACTCGCATTTGCGTAGCAAGCATCCGTCATTGGTATCCTCACATTCCCATTGTGTTGGTAAAAGACTTGATGATGCGTGATTTTGATACTTCAGAAATAGAAAAGCATTTTAATGTACAGGTGTATCCTCAAAAGGCGCGTTTATATGGTTGGGGTTTTAGCAAGTTTGAGGTTTTTTTTGAAGAGGAGAAGAAAAGATTTTTGATGCTTGACTCAGATATTGTTTTGGCAGGCCCCATTTTAGACGAACTTGAAAAATATGATGAGGATTGGATAGTACACGATGAAAAATTTACACAGGAAGATTTACTTAGATACTATTTTGATCCTGAAAAAATAAAAAAACTTGACCCTGATTTTAATTTTCCCAACTTTACATTTAATACCGGCCAGCTAATTGGCTGGACAGGTGTGCTTAAACGCGAAGAATTTAGCCGCTTTATTGAATGGAAAGAACCGCGCATACAATTATACCGCGAAGCTTTTACGTTTGGTGGTGAACAGCCGCTGCTCAATTATTTACTGATGAAAAAAATGGATAAAAAAGAAATAAGCTTACGCAGATTATTTTTTATGCGCGAAGGACAACATGCAGATACAGCAGAAGTAACCATTGAGCGTTTAGAAAAAAAAGAAGGCTACCCTTTTATAATTCACTGGCACGATAAAAAGCCAAAAGTGTTTTTACCATCCATGAAACTCATTCCACGTAACGATATTTTAAAATATTTTGAGGATAAATATTATCGAGGAGTTGGCGTTGGCGCGCTATTGCAAACCATCAGAACCAACTACGAATACTTAGAAGACCGCTTTTATATGAACGTAATGGTTCCTTTGAAAAATTTTGTTAAAAGCATTTTCAGGAAGTAATTTTAAGGCTTAATTAAATTTACATTTATAAAATCAAACCCTTCGTGGCTAAAGGTGTAAATTTTTTCGTAGTAGTTTTTTTGTACATGGTCAAGATTATTTACATCCCAAATTTCAAGCAGGTGGTTGTAAACAAAAATGGCTTTTAAAGTCATCAACGCAGGAATATACTCAAGTTGCCCTTCAGGTATTTTATTTTCGGTTAAGTAACCGCTCCAATAGTTACTCATAAACTCACCAATATGCGGAATTAAATTTTGTGGTTCCTGCATTTTATATTGCACGGCATAAAAAAGTGTAAGCGCAATATCGGTAACAAACCAAGTGTAAGCACAGTCTGCGCTATCAAATAAACAAATTCTTCCTTTATCAATAAACATGTTGCCACGGTTAATATCGTTATGCACCAACCCATACGAGTCTTTATCACGTGGAAGTTTGTTTAGCTTCTCTAAAATTTTATGCAGCTTATCAAGCACTTCAGGATGTTTGCCTGCAAAAAATTTTTCGGCACGTGCGGCATCCACATCAATGCAATCTTGCTTACGCAAAACATTTTTACCCGGTGCATACTCTTTAGTTAAATGATGGATTTTGCCGGTTACTCTTCCTGTTTCTTTAAATACTTCGGGCTTCCAGTTTTTTTGATCAACCTTTTCACCAGGGGCTTTATTAAATTTTACAGCCGTAAAGTACGTATCGGCTGATGGAATTATCTCCAACAAATTTCCATTGGCCGAAAGAACAGGCATTGCAATATTAGCACCACCCTTTTCTAAAAAATTCAGCCAGTCAACCTCCGACAAAATTTTTTCTTTGCTGTCGGTGGATGAGTGGATGATGCGTAAAATATATTCTTTTCCATTTTGCTTAAAGCCATAAATAATACTTACGTTATCGCGTAGCAATTTTAGTTTCGAAAAATCGGTTTCGTAAAGTGCAGCCGCTTTTTGAGCAACTTCTTGTGAAAAATATTTTGCAACAATTTTATCCATGCCCGGTTTTTACCCAAAAATTTCAGGCCAAAACCAAAGCAGGAGCCATCACATTAACCAAAACATTGGCTGCAGATTTAATTTTATCATAAACTTTTTGCAATTGGTTTGCGCAAACATGTATGTTGAACTTATCAATTACATGTTTTCTGGCGGCTATTGCAAACTGCTGATATGTATTGTTGTTCATTGCATAAAAAGTTTCGATGGATTTTGAAATGGATACAACATCTTTTTCGGGGCTTAACAGCCCGGTTACATTATGAATTACCTCGCCCGGTATATCACAGTGTGTAGTTGAAATTACGGGCATTCCTGTGCATTCGGCATCTAAAATTACAATGGGAGCACCGCCTTCACAATCGCGGTTGGAGGCATAACAACTTGGATGAATAAATACATGGTAGTTGCTCATGAAATCATAAAGAGTAGAATAATCAATAAAGCCAAGAAATTTTACTTTGCTCTCTAGGCCATTTGATTTTACAAGTTGTACAAGCTGGTTGTGGTCAATATTTAAATCACGGCCAACAAAGGTTAAAGTCATATCCGGACAGTTTTTTTCAGCTTCAATAAATGCTTTAAGAGCATAAATGTGTCCTTTTTTTTCAGCATAGTTTGCAAGTTGCAATAAGTGCAATTCGTTTTGTTTTTTATTGCGTTGCTTAAATGGTATTTTATCTGTTTGAACACCCAATGGCACGATTTCAATTTTTTCTTTGGGGCAGCCTTGCTTTTCTAAAATAGTACCACCAAACTCTCCCTCACAAATAAATTGGTCGGCTGTTGTAAATAATTCCTGATATCTTTTTTTCCAAACCGGAAACATGTGGGGCAAACTTTCATAATCAAAACCATAAAACGAAACTACAAACGGAAGGCCGGTAAGTTTTTTAAGTTCGAGATAATGCCAGCCCATGTTGGCAAAGTGGCAGTGAATTAAATCAATTTTTTTTTCGGTGCATTGCTGGGCCAGGTAATTAAAATAATTTTTGTTGTGGCGCACATTATTTATCCTTTTGAATATGCGTCTGAATATATTCGCGTTTTTCCATTTTCCCTCAAGCAAATTTTCTGAAACATAATCTGGCATTTTTACCAGGTTAATTTTTTCGGTTACAAATTGGTTATGGTTGTAATATTTGTAAGCAGCCACGTTTACTTCCGTATCAGGTAAGTTTACCAATGAACGGAAAGCCCAGTTTTGCGCATTGGGCAAATAATTTTCGAAGAGTTGAAGGGTAGATACCATCGGTATGATTTTGTTGAATTACAAAATAAGATTTTATTTCAACGCAAAAAGCCGCATAAGCAAACAGTTTTCAAAAACAATTTGTTGAATAATGGGATAGCGAAAAAAGAGCTCGTAGCCTGCTAAAGAATGTTTAGCCTAAATCGGCATGTTGATTTTAATAACAATCGGGCTATGGAATTGCTCATTTATTTCAACAGTGTAACCAAGGTGCACAAGTCTTAGTGCAGTTGAAAGGTCTCAAAATTTCGTACCAATAACTATTTCATTCAGCTGTTAATTTTTAATAAGGAGGTGGTTGCTAATTCCTGAAGTGCAGCTTTGGCAAAAATCTTAATAGGTAATGATTTAAAAATATGCAGATCATCAATAAATGAACTTTCGTTATCTAAAAACCTAAGCACCCTGTACGGGTTATTGTTTTGAAACATGGTTGTAAATATTTTATTGCCTTCTAGTTTATTTTTTGATAAAATATTTAATAGAACGCTGTCATAAAAGTTAAACCTGCTGCTTTGCAACGAGGAGGGAGCCTTACCGGAAATTAAATCATGTACTATTTGTTGTGTTTGCTTTTGTATAAACTGAAAGGTATATCCTGTAGATGCTTTGGTTTGCCCTCCGGCCGTGCCTATATTGTAAGCATTTTGTGCGGGGTTAAAAGTAAAGCGCGAATTGGTCATTGGAATAATACCGTATTCGGTTTCGGTGATGGTGTAGTCATTTACATGTAGCTTATCAGATATATAACTTTTTAACTCTTCATCATACACTTTGTTATTTAATACTTGCTGAGAAAAAACGGTGTATTCAATAAGTGCAGATTGATTATCGAATGGCATTGTATAAACAAAGCGTGTGTCATTAAATTGCTTAACTCTAAAATCCATCAGCGTGGCTGTGTTGGGATTAAAAACAGGTTTTGATGCGGTAATAAAATATCCTTTGAAGTGCTGTAGCAAATGGTGCTTGCCGTGCTGGGGTTGTAAAGAAAAAGGGATGGAGTTAAAAACCTTATTGCCATAATACTTATGGCTGCCGGATAAAACAAAAGCCCCGTTTTTATCTGAACCAATTTTTTCGACCGTTGCATTTACTACGGTAACGTTTTTAGCGGATGCAATAATGGAATGTGCATAGCTATACAAATTTTTACTGCGAATCATTTTATAACAATAAGGGGCTATGGGTATAGTTAGATGCGTTTGGTTATTGATAATACTAATATTGTTCCATTGATTATGCACAAGGTGCTGAAAAAATCCGTTGTCTTTTTCCCAAAAACACCAGGTTCGGTCGTTGTTGTTTTTTTCGTCTTTGTCAATAAGTAAAATAGTGCAATCATCAAATCTGCCCGATAATATCATACGGCATATAAGGCTTAGGCCTGCGCAGCCTGCACCACTGATGACATAGTCAAACCGGTTCATTTTGGGTAAATTATTTTTTTGAATAAACCATTGGATGCAAACTTAGTTTTTATATAAATGGATTTTATGTAATGCAGTATGTGTATATTCATTTTACGGTATAACTATGTTGTAACTGTGCCCGGTTTTGTGGATGGTTAACCTGTTGATTACATTTTTTTACAGCCACTTGCAATTTTAATTTCGTTTATATATTTACTCCCAAAATAAAACAATACGCTATGAACTATCAAATGCTTATTGCACCACCGGCTGCCGAAACGCTTACCAGCTATTATCGTTCGTATTCAAAATATATACCTGAAGAGGATTTGCTTGATGCATTGTCAAACGCAACTGCCGAAATTGAAGGTTTTTTAAAGCTTATACCCAAGGATAAGGAAGAGTTCAGATATGATGACGGCAAGTGGATGTTGAAGGAAGTGATTGGACATTTGTGTGACACCGAAAGGATATTATCTTATCGTGCACTGCGTATTGCGCGCAATGACAAAACACCTTTGGCCGGATTTGAAGAAAATGATTATGTAAAGAGTTCGAATTTTTATAAGCGTAACTTAAATTCTATTGGAGTTGAACTTTTGCTGGTGCGCGAGGCAACCATTGCCTTGTTTACATCGCTTGAAGAAGAAGATTTTGATAAATATGGTACCGCCAACGAAACATCCATATCGGTGCGTGCGCTTTTGTATATGATTGTGGGGCATCAGCGCCATCATTTTAACGTAATTAAAGAGCGCTATTTGTAATTTTACTTGCCCTCAGGTAAGCCTGTTGCCGTCATGAAAAGAATGCGCATGGCTTAAAAATATTTTTATGACTTTCGGGCTTCAAGATATTTCCATGTAAGAACAAGTGCCGACAGGATTAATCCAAAACATTCGCGGGCTTCTTCAATAAATATTTTTCCCGGCTGCATGTGTTCAAGTATTTCATTGCTTGCGTGATTTGAAAAATAATCAATAACGGCAGGCAGCAATGTGGCAGCCCAAATAACGGATACTGCAATGCCACCTATAATTAATGGTTTGTAATATTTTTTTAGCGCGGCCATGGCACACACAATTACTACCAAACCATACAACAGCATCCAGCCAAGTGGGTCGGGGTCGTTGTACTGAACGATTACAAATGACAGCCATAGCAAAGCTAAAATCCAGTTTATTATGCGCATGATAAATTATTTTATGTTAGTCATAGTTCAATTCGCCAGCTAAGCACGGGTATTAAACCCAGTTGTTTTTTTGCTGTTACAGCATGCTTTACACTGTCGTAATAATAGTACTGTGTGTTTTCAATACCGGTTATGTTTTGTATGTCAAGCGCCCACTGTTGCGAGCATTTGCTTTTGTTTTTTCTTATCACAATTCTAAAATCCAAACGGTAGTAGTCTTTTATTTTCTGTGAAAAGGCGTTTTGTTCATCATATACTGTGTAACCAGTTTGCACGGAGGCAGCTTCATCAACAGGCGACTGGCGGTAACCACCATTATATAAAGCCCGTAGGTTATAACTTATGATGCGTACTTTATGTTGCTTTTCTTTTTTTACTTCATAACCTCCTGAAGCACAAAAGGCGTACTTGCCGTTAAAGCGGGTGTTGTGTTCGATGCCATCGCTGCCTGTGTACACGGCATCATAAACCGAGCCGCTTATAAGACCGTAATATTTGGCGGTAAAAAACTTTTGAAAACTTGCATTGATGCCGCAGTTGCGGCCGGTGCCTTTATTTTCCAGTTGAAGAGTGCTAAAGTTTTCCTGTTCGTTAAGCATGGAGTATGCGCTTGGGTTAAACTTGTCAACAGGCACATCAAACAAACTGTGATAGTAAACTTCGGCACATGCAGTGTTTACATCCGACAGGTACGTATAGGTAAGCGAATACTGGTGCGCTTTGGTAAACCCGGTGTTGCGGTTGGGGTTAAAGTAATAGTTGGGCACAGAGAGTGAAACATCGGTAGCATAGTATAGCTCGGTAGGTTGTGTTTGGCTGCACAGGGCATAGGCGGCTGCAAGTGTGTGCTTTGAGTGTATGTGGTACTGAAGCTGTGCGCGGGGTTCGAGCGAGTTTTGATTGTTTAATGAATAATACATGTCGTGCACGCCAACCGATAGTTTAAGCTTTTGAGCAGGATAATAGGTAAGCATTGCAAATGGCTGAATGAGGTATGAGGTGCCTTCGCTAAGCGACTTTTGTATGTCGCTTACCAAAATAAAATCGGGGTTAAAGTAATTATCATGTGCATATTTAATTGTTCCGCCCAAGGCAACGGTAGTTTTTATGCCGGGCATCCAGGTTAAGTGTGTGCGAAACGAATAGTTTTCGTTGGTTGAGTACAGGTCGGCATAGGGAAGGGTAGCGGTAAAGTTATCAAGCGGCATGGCCTGCCGCTGCGTTTGCTGTGCCGAAAATGCAAGGGTATTTTTCCACCATACGTTTTTATGCAAGGTAACTTTGTGCGCTGCGCCAACGGTAGCTGCTGACGATTTGTATTTAATTTCAAGTTTTTCTTTTTCGGTTTCCCACTGGGTTGAGTCGGTATTGCCTTTGTAATCGTCTTTGCTGTTACCGGCAACACCAAATATGTTTAACTGCCCGGCCCTGCCCATCGGAAAGTTAAGGTTAAACGAAAAATCCTGGAAGGCAATTTTTTCTCCTCCAAAATCAACGCCCATGCCGCTTAAAATACCAATGGTAGAGTAGCGGTAATTAAAAAGGTAGCTGCTGCCTTTTGAAAATTTTAGAGGGCCTTCAGCCGAAGCATCAAGCCCGATTAGACCGGCCTGCAGGTTGGCGCTGTGTTTTTGGGTATTGCCTTTACGAAACTGCAAATCAAAGATGCCCGACAGTGAATTGCCGGCTTCGGCTGTAAACGGTGCTGTATTAAACCGGGTGTTATCCAGCACCTGTGCGCTCATCATCAAAATGCCGCCACCGGCCTGTGACGGCCGGTCGGTAATGGTGCCCCCGTTGTTAAGGTGATTGGGGTTAAGTATTTCAATGCCTTCAAGTTTCCACTGCAGGGCGTTGGGCGAATGGCCGTTTACCGAAATATGATTTGCGCCATCATTGGTAAATGTAACACCTGCAAAAGATTGCGCCATGCGCGCCACATCTTCATTAACGCTTGCAAAGCGCTGCGTTTGCTCTACCGTAATGGTGTGTGTGCCGGCCTGGTCATACATATACCTGCTGGAGGCAATTTCTACCTGTGGCAATTTTGTGGCAATGGGAGTTAAATAAATTTCGAGCGATGCCTGGTTTCCCGAATTTATTTTTAGCTCGCGGTTGGCATAGCTTTCGAAGCCGGGATGGGCAACAGTTAAACTATAGCGACCCACCGGAACTTCGGCAAAAGTAAAGGTGCCATTGTCGGCAGTTGTTGTTTGCAAAACCAAGTTTGCTACAGGCATTGTAACCTGTGCGCCTGCAATTGCAGTGCCGCTGTTGGCATTGTAAACGGTGCCTGTCAGAGATTGTAAAACCGATTGTGCAAACCCATTAACGCTGCATAGCATCAGCATCAGAAAAAAATATTTTTTTATTAACCGCATTGCAAGCAGTGATTAAAAGTTGCTTATACAAATGTATATGTAAATTGAATAGCCCAACGCCTGATGATTTTGGATTATGCACATTTTATTAACGCATATTAATTTTTAATTACCGGTGCTGCAGATGTTGATAGCGGTTATTTTTGTAAAAAAAACAACATGCTCAACATTCGTCCCGCCACGGCCAATGATGTAGAGGCCATTATGCACATTTATAACGATGCCATACTTACCACATCGGCAACCTTTGATACCGAAACCAAAACGTATGATGACAGGCTTGCGTGGTTTAACAGTCATGACGCAAAGCACCCTGTGCTGGCTGGTGAGATAAATAATGAAGTGATAGGCTGGGCATCCTTAACGCGCTGGAGCGACCGCTGTGCCTACGATGGCACTGCCGAGGTATCGGTATATGTGCATAAGGACCACCGTGGCAAAGGAGTAGGCAAGCGCCTGCTGGAAATATTGGTGCACGAGGGTGAAAAAGCAGGGTTGCATTATTTGCTTGCGCGCATATCGCAG
This sequence comes from uncultured Flavobacteriaceae bacterium, assembly GCA_964432885.1. Lineage (GTDB taxonomy): Bacteria > Bacteroidota > Bacteroidia > AKYH767-A > OLB10 > CAYSPG01. The sequence continues at coordinate 353,067 of CAYSPG010000002.1, read as the reverse complement.
GGTAATGAAGCCAGCATACACATACACACCCAGTTTGGGTTTACGCATGTGGGGGTAATGCACCAGGTGGGTTTTAAGTTTGGAAAATACTTAGATGTGCACATGATGGAGCGGGTGTTTGCGGCTAAATAACCGGTTACTTTTCAAATGCTTCATCAGGAAAGGTGGAGAGAAAATAATTGAGGTAATTAATGTCGGTATCAAATATCTGTTTACCAATTTTGGATTGTTTTTTTATTTCATCAGCAAGTTGCTCATTAGAAAACACTTCACCATTTAGGGTAACTGTTTGTGACGGGATGTTGGTTAATGTTCGTTCAATAGCCAATTTCTGAAGTTGAGGTAAAGACAGTTTGTTTATGGGATATAACTTTTGCTTTCCGGCAGCAACGTTATCGTAATAAATAAATTCATTGGTTAATGGATTATAACCAAGGGGCCGCTGTTTAACAGATTCAACAATGGCAGGCAGTTTATATCTTTTCATTGATGGTAAAATTAATTATAGGGATATAAAAACAAATCAGGAATTCAAATAATGCCCTGATAAAATATACCTGCATTTAAAACAAACCCCCACTGCCTGCATTTACATTGTATGGTTAATGCATGTGCCCGCAGCAGAGGTATGTTTTTGTGTATGCTTAGTGCATAGCTGAATGTATTTTTGCCCTGACATTATTGAACTGCTTTTACGTAATAAACCACTAAGATAAAAAACAGTTTTATGCAAGCAAGCAAATTGCCGGTTACGAAAAGAACACTGAAACCGGCATGTGATAAAACACATGCGGATATACACGGGCTGTTTTGCTTCCCCATGCTGCGCCTGACACGGGGCTCCTGAGCAGGTTTTTATCATTGAGTAATGTGGCGGCCGTGCTGGTACCTGGTACTGAGGCAATGGCTGCATCAAATTTTGCATACGTGTCGGCAATGGCTTGTTCAACGGTTCGGCCGTTGGCCATGCTAATGTCAAACTGCGAGTCGCAGGGCCAGTACAAATCAGCATTTGCCCAATCAAAAACAAAGTTTTCGGTATATCCGGCATACGCTTTGGCTCCTTTGGTAATGGTATCAGGCCCCAGGTCGCGGCCTGTTTCGCAACTGAGGAAGTGTGCTACCTTACCATTCACTTCCGAAGCATCATAATGCCCCACTTCAAGGATGTGGTTAAAATCGTCACCGGTATATGTAGTGTAACTTCCGTGGCCAATACCACCTAAATATACTACGCGCGATTTGGTAGCCTCGGTTACAAACTTGGAGCGTATGTCATTAACGCCTGTAAGCGCAATTACTTCAAATCCTCTGTTTTTAAACGCCTTGTGTACATGCGCTATACGGTAATTGGCGGCCGGTGTGGTAACACTGTCGGTGGTGTTTTCGCAAAATACAACCCGCGATTTAAACAGGCGCCAGTATTTTTTAGGTACCCATTTCCATTCCTTGGGAATTATCGCAGGTGGAATTATTTTGCCGGGCTTTACCGGTGGTAATAAGGGGATGTTTCCTAATAGCTGGCGCGAAAAATGCTCGGCATATTTTACTTCAATATCTGTAATCTCTTTGCCAAGCGAAGATTGTTTTTCGATATGACTTATGATTTCCTTTTTTGTGTAACGCCCCACTTTGTTAAGAATTCCCAATTCAAAGTCAGGCTCTTCTTTGATGCGTGCCAGGGCAAGTTTTATTTTGTTATCCTTTGATGCCAATGCCATCCCAAATGATGGAATGGCTCCTTTGCCAAGCAACTCACTGGCGTAAACAAATTGACCATTGCCCCTTATTCCTACAGGTTTTGCCGTAACAAATTCTGCAACATTTAATTTTCCGATTTTTACTTTTTTCATTTGCATATAGTTTTGTTTTTTTTTGCCTACTCTGTTACCGGATTTTCGGCAGCCTCCGTTGGTTTATTTGTTAATGGTGGTGTTTTATTCTACCAGGCCGGATGCTTTTACCAATGCATCCATATCATTGCCAACGTTGGTTAGCTGCTGGTTTATGCTCTGTGCAAGTCCTTCGGCAAACTTTAACTCGGCAGGGGTTGTCCATCCTGGCCTGATGCGGATGATGTCGGTTACTTTTTTAGATGCATTTTTTTTGGCAAGCATGGCCATTAGTTTTTCCATAAACTTTAATTCTCTGTAAAGAGTGTCAAGATGTTTTTTTTCTTTTTTTGTCATTTTGTGTATGTGTTTATTTTTTTTGCCTACTCTGTTACCGGATTTTCGGCAGCCTCCGTTGGTTTTTATTTTTAGTGTTTTATACTATTTGCCTGTATGCAAGGGTGTGTATTACTCCGCCACCATTTGCACACCCACAGCATACTCATGCACACCGTTTTCAAAATTCTGGGTAATTTCCTGTGTTACAAAGTCAGGTGCCGAAACCAGCAGGGTAACGTCTTCGGCAAGGTTTGTTTTAACTATGGCAATGCCCAGCGCATTGGTTATAAACGTATCTCCGCTATCGGTTTCGGTAACGGTGGCGCCTTCAATGGCTTCACCTCCCACAGCCTGTGTTACAGTTACCGTTATATAATTGGGTATGGTGCTAACATAAACCACACCCCATTCGCGTGCCCTGCGCCTCATGCTGGGGGCCGGTTCTTCGTTGTAAAATGTTTCTACTTCATCCCACACCTTTTTTATAACCTTATCTGCTTCGGGGCGCATGCCTGCCACTGCTTCCTGGGCATTATCAAAGGCAGTTTTTTTAAGGCCTTGTGCCTGATTTTTGGTGTTAAAGTCGGCAACTTTGGCGTTAACCTCGGCTATGGTGGGGTTGCTCATGGCTGCGCCACCGGCACCTGTGCGGGATACATCGCCATCCTGAAGGCGCTGGCCCCATATCAGTATGTCGGCCTCGGTGCTTAATGACGGCACGGCATCGCTGTTTACATCAAGCTGGTAATAGGCCCGGGCCGATGCGGGATATACATTGCGCTTTACGCCCAGGTTAAATACCTGTATAAAATGGCTTATGTACAGCTTGGCTTCGTCACGGGCAGTATCTACCTGCGATGTGCTGCTGCTTTGCGCAACCAGCGCATTGCCGCGTTCCTGCATGCCACTTTTAAACTCGGGCTGTATTACATCCAGCCGCACTATGGTGGCTGCGGTTATGGCCATATCGGCAGGGGCCACCGAGTTTTTACGGTTTAGTGCATTGGTAAGTGCCTTGTAGCGACCATCGTCACTTTGGGGTAATCGTCTTGAAATTGACATAGTAATTTTTAATTAGAGGTTATTTGTTTTTAAATTGATTATATATTTTGTTATTGCTCATATTCAGCTTGTTATAGCTATTGTTTGGTATTTAAAGGGGGGTATTTTGGTTATAATACGGCATATCACAGGTATGTGATGCCATGTTTTGATTGCAGGATGGGGTGTCCCACACATGGTAGCGGCTATTTTGGTTATAAAGTATGGTATCCCACACATGGTAGCGGCCATTTTGGTTATAAAGTATGGTATCCCACACATGGTAGCGGCTATTTTGGTTATAAAGTATGGTGTCCCACACATGGTAGCGGCCATTTTGGTTGTAAGGTATGGTATCACACACATGGTAGAGGCCGATTTGTTTACAGGATGGGGTATCCCACACATGGTAGCGGCTATTTTGTTTACAGGATGGGGTATCACACACATGTTTACAGGTGATTTAATGATTAGTCAAGGTATGTTATACATATAATAAGCGTAACTTACTTATTGCTTTTCCATAACCGGAGGTACTTCAGGCACACTACATGCTTTGTCATCCTCATTCAAATAATATTTATACGCATAGTTATTGTTAAGGCATAAATCGGGCAGGGCGCTATACACAAATGCTCCAATGCCTATGCGATGCGTTTTGAGGCACGGCTTTTTGGTAATCACCCGCACATGCCTGTATGCGTTTGGGTTTCCTGAGCTTAGGGTTGAAAGCTGCCCCAGGTTTATGCGCAGGTATCCGCGGTAATATTCCCAGTTTGCCGTAAATCCATCTATCTTAACAAGATTGATAAACGTAGTAGCTGCGGGCATAAGCACTTCCAGCTTGGCGCAGGCGGCATCATCATCCCCGTTGTTGCTTATTTTAATATCGGTAATTACCTGGGTAGATGTGGTGGTTACGCCCAGCAGGTCAATGCGTATATCTGCATTAATAAAGTCATTTTCCCTGGCATTGATGCATAGCTCATCATATTTATTGGTGCAGGGTTTGGTAAGGCGGTCGGTGCAGCACCATGTGCTGTCTTTTTCTACCTGGCCGGGATTGGGGCAATAGCAGGTGTCGCAATTGGTTGCAACCGGGCAGGGCGGGCAGGGCCGGTGGCGATGGCACCACCACCACATAAGCAGCCATGTTAATAAAGCCACAATGGCCGGGGTAATAATTTTGTTAAGATTCATACGTTGTTTGTTTTAGATTGTATTTGCCTACTCTGTTAAAGGATTTTGGGCATACTCCATTTGGGTTTGCAGGTAAAAAAGAAGGCGGCATCTAACCGTAGGCTTACCAGGCCTGGCCGCCTTCTTGGATTGTCCAGCAGGTTTTGTGTGCCGAGCTTGTTTTGCATAGGATTAAAAAACAGGTTCACAGATAATGGTGTTTTGGTTTTGCAGTATTTGTTAGGGCGTGGGCTGTTATGTAAGTAATGGCAAGGCTATGTTGGGCGGGGTTATTGTGTTAATTTTTTTGCCAATGGATGTGTTGATGAATTGGCGGGGACAAAGTAATAGTACCGCACCCCCCTTTGTCAATCGCTTGTACGCAGTATTTTTTAAAAATTTTTTTGTCCTGTCTGCGCAGTATTTTTTGTCCTGTTTACGCAGTATTTTTTGAGGCCCCCAAAACCCCATTTTAGGGCTTAAATAGCTAAAAACCAGCCCCGTAAGTCAAAAATAAAAAAGATCCAAAATTGGATCCAAAATTGGAATCCGAAAAACCAACAAAAAAGCATATTATGTTTGCACCCAACAAACAAGTACATATATTTAACAATTAAAAACAACATCCTTATGGCATTTACCGGAGACGAAAATCATGTTATTACATTAGATCAGGCCACTGAGTACCGCACCGCATTTGAAGAAAATCCTGATACACGAGATATTAAAGGCCACTACTTTGGCAAGCGCGATTTGCTGGCTTTGTTAAACCAGCAGGGATGTGTTGGCCTGCGCATGTATTACGCAGCCAATACCGATGACAACAACAAACCCACCCTGGTAATATACGGAGTTGGTGCCGATGAAATGGACATTACCGCCAACGGCCTTGCGCTTGACCGCTCATACACCTGCCCGCCCTTTGGCGTGTAAGGCAGCTACATTACATGTATGGCATTATTGCAGGTATTACAGCATGCAGGTTCCTTTTCGGTTGCACTTCCTATTGCAGCCGGTTTTTACTCGTATAAAAATCACACAGCCGGTTTCAGAATATTGCTGCTGGTATTTATAGCCAGCGTGCTGTCCGACCAATACAGTTACTACCTCATCACACAAAAGCAAAGCTACCTGTGGGTATATAACCTGTACACCCTGTGCGAAGGCAGCCTGTTAATATATACCATTGCCACGTGGATAAAAGTTAACAACCACTCCAATATGCTACGGGCGTATGCCGTAACGGCATTTGTGGTTATCTGGATTGCGAGTACCGCCATCTCCAATGGTTTGTTTAATTACAACCGCCCGGCCCCCATAGCCGAAGGCTTTATACTTATTTTTTTAAGCGGATGGTTTTTATACTCACTAAGCAACACCACCCGGCACAATATACTGGTGCATCCCAAATTTTACATGGCCGCAGGCATCCTTATTTACTTTACCGGCAACACCATGTACTTTGGCCTGCTCGATTATCTTAACACCATAGGCTATAACCCCGGCAAAACGGTGTACCTTATTCACCCGGCCCTCAGCATTGTATGCAATATTCTTTACTTTGCAGGATATATTTTTAAAACCAGGCGCCCGCTGTAACACAAAAGCTGTATGGATAAAAGTATAATAGTTGCCGTAATTACCGTTTCCATTGCCTTTGTATGTTTTGCATTGTTTCTTATTTTTATAGTAATAAAAAATTACTATAACCGTATAAAAAACAACCGCAAAGTGTACGATGCCATACTTGAGTTGCAAGAGGCCGAGCGCGCACACCTGGGCAAAGAAATTCAAGACAGCATGGGTGCCACACTTTCAGCCATCAAATTACAGGTGCACGAGCTTGCCGATGGCGAAACCGATGCCGCAAAACTGGAAATATACGAGCAGCTTTTGCAACATACCCACATAGCACTTGACGATATGCGCAACATTGTAAGCAACCTTACCCCCCAAAGCTTGATTGACAACGGATGGGTGTACGAAGTGTCTGAACACATCCGTACACTCAAAAAAAAGTTTAAGACCGATATTGTATTCAATGCCAACATATCCCTCAAACATTTTTCACTGCATGCACAGTTGCACCTGCTACGCATTTTGCAGGAACTGTTTGTTAACTCAATTACACTATCGCATGCCACACGCATTGTAGTGGATGTTACAGAAGAAAACAATCAACTTCTGATAAAATACATTGATGACGGAACCGGCTTTGACTTTACCCAGCAAAAATCCAGCAACGGATTTAAAAACATCCAGTCGCGTATCGAACTGCTTAACGGCCGCATATCTAACCATACATCTTACAACGGTGTGCATTTCCGGTTACAATTTAATATCATTGACATGAGCTGATACATTATGGTTCCCCGAAGAAAAGAAAACATACGCATTATTGTGGCTGACGACCACCCGTTTTACCTCCAGGGAATGAAAATGGTATTGCGCAAGCTGCCGTATGTGGCCGAGGTTAAAGGTGCCGAAAACGGCATCGAAGTATTAAACTTACTGAAAGAAAATAATGGCGACTGCGATATTATTTTTATGGACATAAGCATGCCAAAAATGAATGGCATTGAAGCAACTCATAAAATAAGAACACTGTACCCAAAGGTATTGGTATTAGCCATTACCATGAACGAAGACTACAAAAGCGCCACCAACATACTGGATGCCGGAGCCATCGGATACCTCTCAAAAAACATCAATAAAAAAGAACTGGAAATAGCCATAGCAAATGTGCTTGACGGAAAAATGTACTTCTCAAACGAAATATCGGAAGTGCTGCTGCAACATATAACCCGACACCGCCAATCCCCGCTTGACCCAAACGACCCCAACAACATTACCGAGCGCGAGTTGGAGGTGCTGCTGCTTATTTGCGATGGCCTGCAGGCCGAAGAAATTGCCGCCAAATTATTTTTGTCCATCCATACCGTAAACACACACCGCATGCGCCTGCTCGAAAAAACAAATACCAACTCCATTCTTTCGCTGGTAAAATATGCCATTGCCAAAGGCATTTACAAAATGCCTTATTAACAAACGCATACCTGCTACACAGTAGCAATTACCTTTAGCTCAATGGCTATGGGCGTGGGCAGGCAGTTAATTTCTACCGTTGTGCGGCAGGGGGCATTGTTTTTAAAATACTCGGCCCACAGTTTATTATATGTAGCAAAGTCATCTTTCATGTTGGTAAGGTATACGGTAACATCTATAATGTTATCCCAACTGCTGCCGGCATCTTCCAGTATATACCGCACATTTTTAAACACACTGTGGCACTGTGCTGCAATATCATAGGCCGTTATTTTACCTGCATCATCAAGCGTTACACCGGGTATAGTTTTGGTGCCGCGCTCACGCGGCCCCACCCCGCTTAAAAATAACAGATTGCCAACCCTGCGCGCATGCGGGTATAATCCTACAGGCTCAGGCGCTTTTGACGAATTGATGTTTTTGTTCTCCATCGTACCTATGTGTTTAAAATGTGTATGGGGTAAATATGGTTTGTGTTTTACGGGGTTGTGCCGCGGCTATTCCTTTTTTAATACCCAGTCGGTTTCAATATCCCAGTTGGCACGTATGTTTATGGCCTCTTTATAATAATACACGTATTCGGGTTGCTGCTTTGCCATGTATTTGCCGGTGGTAAATTTACCGTTTCCATCGGCATCGCGTATGGCCCTTAATTTATATTTTGAAGGCATGCAGTTTTCAAACACATACACTCCGCTTTGGCCTGCCATACGCTCGTACACCGGTGCATCATTATCATTTACAAGCTGCAGCAGGTATGGCACGCTATCGGGCAGGGTAAGGGTTACCTTAACACTGCCATAATCGGTAATTGCATTTACCAAAAAACTCAGGGTTATTGTATCATTAACATGGCCATATATGCTTTGCACCGCACCGGGCAAAAGGGTAAGGGTGTATATTTTTTTTTCTTTCCATGCCGCGCTAACGATTACCCTGCGCATTAAGGTATCGGCGAACCCCATTTTATATTCCAGCCGAGTGGTGCTGTCAGGCGACAGCGTAATTTTTGCCGTGTCAAAAGCCAGTACCGGCAGTGATGCGCTTAGCATTAGCGGCATAGCCGGATGAATACCCGAAAGGCTGTTTGATGCAATAGCAAATGCATGGCTGCGCACCGGTTTGGCTGCCTTTAGGTTTACGGGGGTATTGCGAATAAGCAGGGTGTCTATCACATTATCTTTTTCTCTAACTACAAGATGCAATGAGTCGGTTACCGTATCTGCAAGCCACAGTATTACACTGTCGCGCAAGGCATTTACTTCAGCATACCTCCATTTTTTTTTGCCATCCAGGCTTTCAAAGGATGCATCACAGGACTTGTTAAACACAATGTTTACCCGCGCATTGTTTTCGTAATAACTTTTTTTTACAAATAACTTTTCGGCAGTTTCTTTAAACAACATAAGCGTGTGTTTAGCGCTGTCGCTAGCATATACAGGCGCGGGCATAAACCCTATGGCCTCATCCACCGAATTAAATTTATAGTCGGCATCGGCATCCTTTAATGCAAATAATTTAAACGGGCCCTGGTTAATGTTTTGCACCGAAAAATTTCCTGCCTCATCCGTTCGCGAAAAAAAATCAGGCGCTCGCAAATAGGGTAATGAATCGTTTGCTGCATCATCAGCATAAAGCATAACCAATATGCCCTTTTCGGTTTTTAAATCACTGGCATTAACAACTTTGCCGTCAATATGCAGGGTATCAACATAACTGCCCGTACTTAATACATACTTAAAATCTTCTGCGGCATTGCCTTCGTGCAAATCAACAATGGCATTACCAAAATTAAACGTGTACGTGGTGTTTGGCAAAAGCTCTTTTTTTAATTCAATCACCACACTTTTTCCGCGTACCGTTATAAGCGGTGCCGGTTTTATGATGGGCGATATTATTAACTGCTTATCCAAATCCTTTAGCTGTATAAACTCATTAAATGCAATAACAATTTGTTTTCCGGCAAAGCTTGTCGAAAAATTTTCAGGAAACATTTTTTTTATGGCAGGAGGTGTTATGTCCTTATCACCACCTGTGGGAGGCACTTTTAATGCACATGCAGTAAGCAGCATCAATCCAATAAAAAATAAAGCTGTACCCGTTTTATTTATCATGTTAAAAAAGCGGGGCAATTAGTGTTACAAGTTTTTCAAGATGCTCTTTATCTGTTTCATCAAAGCTGGCAAGCCTATCACTGTCAACATCAAGCACAGCCACCACATTATTATTTTTTAAAACAGGCACCACAATTTCAGATTTTGATAACGCACTGCAGGCAATATGCCCGGCAAAATCATTTACATCTTTTACCACAATGGTTTGCTTTTCTTTCCAGGCAGTTCCGCACACCCCCATTCCGTAACCAATGCGCATACATGCCACCGGCCCCTGAAAAGGTCCAAGTACCAGCTCATTGCTGCTATTTTTGGTAACAACAAAATAAAATCCCACCCACAAAAAACCCATAGCGTCCTTTAATGCCGCACACACATTGGCAGTGCAAGCCACCAGGTTATCCTCACCTTTTATAAGGGCTTCCACCTGTGGCAGCAGTACCTTATACTTTTCTGCCTTTGATAAATGGGGTTCAACAGTGATGGTTTCAGACATGGTACAGGTGCTTTTGATAAGCAAATTAGTGCAACAAAAGCTGTTGCATACGGGCTAAATTCAATAAGCGCAACTTATGCCCCAAAGATAAGCAAAGTTAAGGTGGCGTTTAAACCCGTTACCTTGCATACAGGCCTTAAATACTGTATTTCCTAATTCAATTTTCAATCGTATATTCGCCCCCTCATTTTTAAATTTATAATTACAATTATTTATGGCAGTTATTGGAAAAATCAGAAGCAAAGCAGGATTACTTGTTGGAATTGTGGCTTTTAGCTTAATAGCATTTATTTTGGGCGACTTGCTTACCAGCAACAGCTCTTTCTTAAGAGGCGATACTACAAACGTAGCCGTTATTGATGGCAATAAAATAGATGTACGCGACTTTGAAGCAATGGTAAACCGCAACATCGAAAACTACAAGCTAAGCCAAAACAAAGAAAGCGTTGACCAAGCCACCACCGACCAGCTTCGCGACCAGGCATGGGGCCAGTTGCTTAACGAACAGATAGTAAACAAACAAATTGCTAAAACAGGTCTTACCGTAAGCAGCGATGAAGTGTTTGATATGGTTCAGGGAAAAAATCCACATCCCCAAATTAAACAAGCCTTTACCGACCCCAAAACCAAAGAATACAATCCGGCTAACGTAATTCAGTTTTTAAAAAATATGGATAACGATGCCACCGGAAAAACACGCGCTCAATGGATAAACTTTGAAAACGCCATTAAAGAAGAACGCCTGTCACAAAAATACTATGACCTTATTAAGCAAGGATTATATGTAACCAAAGAAGAAGCTAAGCGCGATTACGAAAACAAAGGCAAAACTCTTCAAATCAGGTATGTTACTCTTCCCTATTCATCAATCGTTGACAGTACATTAACCCTTACCGATGACGATTTGCGCACAGCATACAACCTAAACATAGAAAAATACAAACAAAAAGAAGAAACCCGCAAAGTTGACTACGTAGTATTTGATGTACTACCAAGCAATGACGACCGCAATGCTGCCCAGGCCGACATAAATAAAAACATGGAGGCATTTGCACAAAGCACCAACGATTCATTATTTGTAGCTCAGTATGGCGACAATCCGTTTGATGCCACCTATCACAAAAAAGGAACCTTATCACCAATGATTGACAGCCTGATGTTTTCACAAAACATTGGATACATGGTTGGCCCTTACATGGAAAACAACGCATATAACTTAGCCAAGCTTAGCTCTGTTAAGCTTATGCCCGACTCGGTAAAAGCAAGCCACATTTTATTTAAAGTTGATCAAGGCGCTGATTCCACAGGCCCCAAAGCAAAAACCGACAGTATATTTAAATTAATACAAGCAGGTGCCAAGCTCGAAACCTTTGCCAGCCTTTCTGAAGACCCGGGCTCAGGTTCCAAGGGTGGTGATTTAGGATGGTTTCAACCAGGTGCCATGGTGCCTGAGTTTAACAACTTTTGTTTTGACGGCAAAAAAGGCGACTTAGGAATTGTTAAAACACAATTTGGATACCACATCATTTACATTACCGACCAGGGAAGTAAATCTAAACAAGTGCAGGTAGCCGTACTCACACGTAAAGTAGAAGCAAGCTCTAAAACATTTAACGGTGTATTTACCAAAGCAAATGAGTTTGCCGGAAAAAATAACACAGGCGACTTGTTTGACAAAGCAGTAAAGGAAGAAGGCTTAAACATGCGCAACATCGAAAAACTTACCGAAGCCGAAAAAAATGTTCCCGGCTTAGAAAATGCCCGTGAGCTTGTACGCTGGGCTTTTAAAGCCAAAAAAAATGAGGTTAGCAAACCATTTGAATTGGGCGATAAGTTTGTAGTAGCCCGTGTAGCCAATATCAAAGAAAAAGGAACCTTACCACTTGAAGATGTAAAAGATTTGGTTGAAGTAGATGCCCGTAAAGAGAAGAAAGCACAAATGCTGATTGAAAAAATAAATGCAACAGCAGCCTTGTCAAGCCTTGATGGTTTGGCATCAAAGCTTTCACAACAGGTTCAAACAGTTGAAACGGTAACATTCTCATCACCATACCTTCCAAACCTTGGTATGGAATCAACATTAGTAGGTACTGTATTCGCACTTAAAAAAGGCGAAATATCAAAACCCATTAAAGGCGAAGCAGGTGTATATGTTGCTCAGGTAACTGATATCAAAGAACCTGCTCCAGCCACTTCGTTTGACGAAAACAAAAAACAATTAGCAACTCAATTGCAAAGCCGCTCGCAATACGAATCGTTTAATGCACTAAAAGAAAAGGCAAATGTTATTGATAACCGTGGCAAATTTTATTAAAAGCATTTAACCCCAAATAGTAAGGCCGCACAATGCGGCCTTTTTTTATACTTTATTCTAAAAAGATGTTATCGAATATGTACAATCAAAAACTTCGTTTTTCTTAAGTTTAATAATTCCTTCCTTCTCTTCAATGTTTCCGGTATTGGTTATGCTATCTGCTATACCATGCCATGGCTCAAGACAAACAAAGTTTGCATTTTTTGCAGCCCATATACCGTAATAAGGAAATCCCTTTGCATTGAAATGAATGCCGTTTTTCGATGTATAGTTCTTTATCGAAATTTTTTCTGACTCAAGATTTTTAAATACCAATGCATCATCATAAAATAAATTATAACTGAGCCGAAGAATTTTTTCGTTATCAAAAAAAACTTCAGGCTCGCTAATCATTCCATCTTGTAATTTCCACCTTTTTGCATTTAACGCCTTTTCAAATTCTAAATAATAATCGCTGTACAACTGGTTTTGGAGTAACGGAATTTTAAATGCCGGATGTGCGCCTACTGAAAAATACATTTCATCGCTTTTACAATAAACGGTGTAAGTCACCAATAGTGTGTCATCAATAAGTTTATATAAAACATAAAAGTCAAACTCAAATGGAAATAGGTTAAGGGTTTCGTTATTTGATGATAGGCAAAATAATATTTGCAAATCAGTTGCCTTAGCTATTTCAAATTTCATGGTGTGGGCAAACCCATGGCGCTCCATTTTATAATTTTTGTCTTGATAACAAAATGTATTATTGTGCAACTGGCCAACTATTGGAAATAAAACAGGAGCATGTTTGGGCCATTCGTTTCCGGCTTGCCATAGGTATTCAAGCTGCGTTTGCTTGTTACAAATGCTGGTAAGCTCTGCCCCATGTTGATGGCAATTAATTTTTAAAAAAGTATTCTCTATTGTCGGCATACTAATACATAAAAATGTCAGGCAACAAATATCCTTATTTTGTAGTCTATACTAAAAATCGAATAATTAATAAATAGTTTATTTTAGCTAAATGAAATGGCCATAATTCAAAAATCACCAACCGAATTAAATAAATCATCATATGCATTCCATCTGACCATTAAGGTTTTAAAAAATTTATACAGATGAAACAAATCACTGCAATCATAATTTTTGTTTGGGTTCTATCGGGTTGCAAAAAAAAAGAGGAAGAAACCCATTCGGCACCCTTTATTGATTTTACAATCAATAATACATTTAAAACAAATCCTGATACGGTTGCCTTTTTTGCAAGCAGTGGTACTGAGGGAACAACCTTTGAATGGGGCTTTGATGATGGCACAGCAAAGGAAACAGGCAATAGCGTATCGCACATTTTTGATATTGGATATTACACTGTTACATTAAATGGCACTGCCAATGGCCAAACATCCAGCGTTCAGCATGGTGTTAATGCTTCTCCATATATTAGAATTAGTGTTTCGGGGGTAAGGGTTACAAGAATTCCTTCAAAAAAAAGCAATGGAGATAACTGGGATACTGATGGAACAGGACCCGATATTTATTGTAAAGTTTCTGTTCCTAATTACAGCCAAACTACATCAATTGTTTCAGATGTAATTACAGGTAATGTGAATATTGCCTCTGATTTCCCGGTAAATGCCATGATGGTTAATTCTATTGACAAATTTATAAGAATTGAATTGATGGATTTTGATGATCAGGCTTTATCCAATGAAGAAATAGAAAGTATTACCATCGAAAATGGTGTTGTGTCTCTTATGAAAAACACATTGCCATACCAAACATCATTAACATTTACCGGAGAAAAAGCCACTGTTGAACTTATTTTTTCATGGCTTAACTAAATTAATTTTTATCACCGTTAATAATTGCTTTTTGACTATTGTTATCTAATCCTACCAACATGCCCAATGCTGTGTAAAATAAAAATGCTGCTTTGTCTGTATCCAAAAAATTATTAAACATACCGTGAAACAAGTAGGTAATTAGCCCCAATGTTACTGCAAGCGAAACTTGTTTAATGAATTTGTTTTTGCTTTCAAAATAAATTTTACGGCCTTTTAAAAGTGCTGTAAAACATAGCAAAACAAAAACAGAAAAAGTAAAAATCCCGCACTCTGATAATACAAGTAAGTATTCTGAATGAGCCGTTCCTCCACGGCCTTGCTGAATATTTTGGTATTGCGAAAAAACACTTATGCGAGTTATATCATAGTATCGCTGAAAGGTTAGGTACTCAAATTGATATGTGCCGGGCCCAAAACCCTTAAATGGTTTTTCGATAAACATACGAATGGCACAATTCCATCTGTTAATTCTCTCCGCATTGCTCTCGTCAGCCGAAATACTAGTTATCGACTTGGCTTGCTTTTCTAAATCGGCATAACGTTCGTTGCTGTTGTTTTTATTTTGCGTAAAATAAAATGCAAGACTATCTTTATTTAACCAGGCTGTTAACGAAACTCCAACAAGAACCAACAAAGCCCACCGCAGCTTAAATTTTAATTTTAAAAAAATATAACAAATAAACAAAAAGAAGATGCTTGCAATGGAAGCACGGCTATACGAAAAAAAAAGTCCTGTGCTGAAAAGCATCGTTAAGAGAAATGCAAAACATGAAAAAAATTTTGATGCGCTTGTTTTAAAACCTATTGCACTTATTGCAAGCGGAATAGCAAAAGCTAAACATGCACTGTAAATAGTATGGTCTTTATAAAAAGGGAGTACAGCCGATAGCACTCTGCTTTTGTCAAAATCAAGCAACGAATGTTTATATAAAGTTACTGTTACAACAAATGCAAGTGATAGCATGTAGCACAAAAAAAACAAAAAAGCATTTTTATAATTTGACTTTGTGGTTTTATAGGATGCTATAAAAAAAGCACATATATAAACACATTTTACAAAAACCGCCTTTACAGAAACCAATATAAGGTTTGAAAAAAAAACAGAAACAATGTTGCCTAAAATAAATAACCCGATTAAAAGTGAAATGGGATGAAAGAGGAACGAGGTGTCAGTTTTTTTCTCTGAAAAAAGTTTAATAATCATAACACATGCAACTACACCGGCCAACAGCTCAGATGGAAATATTAAACTGATTCCCGAAACTTCATCCTCCACAATTACCGAAAGCGGTAAGCTTAAAGCAACTGTTGAAAGCAGAAAAACAGATGGAGTAAATGAAAGAACATACGATAACGATAACATTGCCAAAACGAAGGCAATAAAAATAATTACAGGTTTTGCAGTAGCAATCGAAGTAAAAACAGTGGCTATAAAAATAATAGCAGCAAAAAATAAAAACAGTTTTTGTCTGCTTACAGTGTTTACTTCAATTGTGTTTTTATTTGATTCCACTGATGATTAAAGATTACAGATGCAATTGCAAAAAATAGCCCGCCCAAAAATGCTCCAATGGTTATTAAAGTTCGCTGCGGGGATGATTTTTTATACGATGGCTGTGCGGGTGTTAAAATAAAACTTGAAAGAGGAGGTGATGCTATAGCCATATTTAGTTGCGAAACAGTGCTTTCTAAGTCATACAACTGTCTTAACAAGCTTGCAAGCTCATAAACTTTTGGTTGCTGCAAGGCAAAGTTTCCTTTGTTTATCAAGCCGGCAAGTGTATTTTGCTTTTGTGCCAAATCAATAGAGCTATTGCCGGTTAATGACGGAGCAAAAGCAACTTGGGATGGGCTTAAGCCAAGTTGCCTGCATGTACTGTCAACTTCAGAAAATTTTATTGCCAATTGAAGCGCCAATGACGCATAGTTTTGTTTTAAGTTGTTTTTTAGCAGTGTGCTTTTAATGCTGTCAGACACACGCACAGCATCGTTTGCAATTTCTGACGCAAGTAAATTATCTATGTCGGTTATTTTAATTGAAATGGAATTATATTTTGTTCGTGATACTTTAAAATTTTCCTGCCACTCTTCTTTTAGTTCATCTCGCCAATCGACTTCACTCGTATCAATTTTATAGTGTTCAACAAGATTGTATTTCTTTATAATCGTTTCTTCAGTAGTTCCAGATAAAATAGTTTGAAGGTGTTCTTCAATTTCTTTGTCCTGAACCATGAACGATTTTACGATGTCAAAATTGCGGCTTATTGCAGCAGTTGGTGGGTAAAATATTGTTTCAGACGAAAAAACAGGAGGCAAAAAAAATTTTGAGGTAGCAATCGCTGCCGCCAGCGCTGCACAAAATGCAACACAAGCTATAAAAATTCTTTTATCGTAAATAATTTTAAAGTGCTTCATCTGTTTTTATTGTTGTTCCAAATGTAAACGAAATAAATTTTAAAGCCACAGACTGTATCAATAAAAAATGGCGCCAGTAGTTACCAGCGCCATTTTTATTAATGTTAAAATAAAATGATTTTATTCAATAGCAATTCTACTCTGAATTGTTTTACCATTTGAATCGAGCGAAACCAGATATAATCCTTTAGAGAATGAGCTTACATTAAATTGTTGGGTGTTTACATTTTCTAATGTTATCCCTTTTGTAACCAAAACAGTTCTGCCTGTAACATCTGATATTTTAATTTGATAAGGCAAACCGGCATTGGAATTAAATTCAACCGTTAAATTGTTTGAAGCAGGATTGGGATAGGTATTAAAATTAATGTTGCGAGCTGTTTCTATACTTGATTCGGATTCACGGCATGTAATAGAAACGGCAACCTTACCCGAACTGTTGCCACATGCATTTAACTCGGTACAATATACATTGCCAGGCGTGTTACCAAACGATACTGTTATAGATGTAGTTCCCTGTCCACTTGTAATGGTTGCACCGGGAGGTACCAGCCAGATTACAGTAGTGGCAGGTGTGCTTTGCGGAATAGAATACACATACCCACCTGTATTGGCACAAACCGATGATGGTCCGGTTACAACAGGCGGAAGTGGAGCACCTAAAATTGATTTGGTTCTTTCGGGACTAATAAAACACCCTGACTGAATATTTACTCCTATAAAACTGTTGTTAAATCCTCCATTTGGAAACTTAACTGTAACTGTGTTTGCAGATTTTGTCATATACAATGTGCCTGTTGGAAATGTCCAGTTGTAGTATGCATTGGCAACCAAAGGAAGTGCTGTATAACTAAAAGTGTTTCCGCACACATTGTTTATTTGTCCAAAATAAATTCCGGATGGTTTACCTACCGGATTACCACCCGAGCCAAGGAAAATGGTTTTTACACGTGCCACACTTGTTGCACATGAACTAGATTGGGTAACTGTTATGTCACCGGGTACAAAGGTTGCACCAACATCAATTACAATTGTGTTTGTTCCCTGACCCGAAATCAAAGTTGTATTGGGTGGTACTGTCCAGTTGTATGTAAGTCCGGATATGTAAGGAACAAAATAAGTAAGCCCCGCCTGTGGAGGGCAAACATTAAGATTGCCTATAACACCACCCGGTTGATTGGGTGTTGAAACAACAGATATGCATTTTGTTGGACTGGTATAACACGCAACATTGGCGGCAATACAAATGCTTCCTCCGCTCCAACCGGCAGGAAAGGTTACTGCAACAGTTAAGTTATTGGTTGTATATGGAGTAGGGTTTCCGTCAAACAAAGTTCCGGCAGGTCCGGTCCATGTATAATTATCAGCACCTGTTACAGCAGTGCCAGTATAATTTTTAACATCACCTGCGCAGGCAAAAGCATCACCACTAACACTTGCAGGTACACCTACCTTACACCGTATGTTTACTGACCTGTATGGAGAAACTCCACATGCATTTACTGCCTCTACATGTATTGTGTAGGTTGAATTTGGTGTTGAGTCGAAGTCAGCAGTTATTGTGTTTGTGGTTGAAGGAGGATTAAAGGTGATACCATTATTAAGTCCAACAGCTGTCCAATTATAACTTGTAGCAGAGGGGTCATTATTAGTTGACAGCACTAGACCTGTAAATGGAGTACAAATACTTATTGGAGCACCTGTAATGGGATTGGGTTGGGCTGGTGCGCCTGCTGAAATAGAAATTGTTAAATTGTCGGTACCTCCTGGGCAAAGCGAAGTTCCATCAGCAGTAAGAGTAAGCGCAACTGAACCGTTTGCTAAATCATTAGGGCCCGGTGTGTAAGCTGCAGTAAGCGAAGTATTGCTGGGAGAAAAAGAACCATCACCGGATGTTGTCCATGTGCCACCTGTAGCTCCAGTAACAATCCCATTGAGCAAAACATCATTGCCTGCGCAAATACTTTGGTCGGCACCTGCGGCAGCGCTGCTGCCGGCACATACAATAACATTGTCAACTGCAAAACTGGGTCTTCCGCCCGATCCGCTAAAATCTCTTGTTACCCACCGCAATTGCACTTCCGACTGATTGTCGCAGGCTGCAGGCAAAGTAATTGTACGTGCCTGTACGTTTTGTGGAGTTGTAACAGCGGTTATTTGGTTGATTGAGTTGTTTTGATATTCAATTCCGGTAAGTGTTGTAAATGTACCTGTTGTTCCTACTCGATATTGCAATGTAACTTCACGAATGCGTGTGGCACCTGCACCGTTATACGGGTTGCGAATAGTCATAATATCATACCCCACATTTACACCCGTTGCACCGGTAGTGTTAATGGCAAGTACCAACGCAATATCCCTGTTAGCACCGTTAAGCATTCCAATCTTTCCATCGTAATTATGTCCTCTTCTGTTGGTAAGTGAAGCATTGCTGCTTACGGTAAGTGCAGCATTTGCAATAGCCGCATTAATATTAAACGTGCTGCTTGATGGTCCATCAAGCCGCCAGCCACGCCAACCGGCAGGGTAGGTATTTGAAGTATGCGCCAGTAAGCTAAAATCTTGCGAATACGGAAGCGATTGAGGTGTAGGATTGGTTTGTGTAAATCCGGTTGTAGAAATGAGCAACGCAATGATTGTGCTCATCAACGCTTTGTTAATTTTTGTTAATAATGTTCCCATTAGTTTAAATTTATAATTGTGAATTAAGAGGAGTTTAAAGCAAATCTATATAAATATATAGCAAAACAAAATAATGTTTAAAAAATATTATCGTGCCAAATGCTTATAAGGCGGGCATTTTAGCGATTGACCTTATTTTAAACAAAGATATTTTTTGAGAAAACAAGCCATCACTGAACTGGTTACGCAGCAATATTTTTTTGAGTTAAGTAAACAACAAACGCTGTTTTCATTCACAGTTCAAATTAAAAACAATTATCAGGAACTAAATCATCATGCAATTTCCAAACAATTCTATTTTGTAGTTTAGTGGCAGAATTTATCTAACCGCATTTTTAGTGTCAAGGCAAGCCATCATACTAGAGAACAGTTTCTTTTTATTTAGTTACAAAAAGTGGATTTTGATTTTGCTACTATTCCTGTTTTCAAAATTCACATTGGCTCAGTCAATAGAAGATAATGATAATGTATTGAGTCTTGGACTTGGTATAGGTAGTTTTTATAATGCTTCTGACAAAAAAAATAAAGAGTCGCCTACCATTAGTTTAAATTATGAACGAGCATTGCCATTGGAATGGGAGCGGGCAGTAATAGGTGTTGGATGTTATGCAGGTGTAAGAAGCCTTGTGTCTAAGGATGGAGGAGGCTTTTTGTATTATGACAGGCATTACACATTTGTTATTGCCGGACTGCGCGCTGCATTTCATTATAATGAATGGTTTCGCTCGTATGATTATGACTCATACGCTGGCTTAATGGTAAGCTATAACTTGCTTTCGGTGCCCGATAAAAGCGAATATGCCAAAGGAGAAAAAATACCTGAAAAAAAATCAGGTACAGGTGTTAGCGTTTATGCCGGAATTAGATATTACTTGGATAAATCGTGGGCCGTTTATACCGAAGTTGGCTTTGGTGTTTCGTATGTTACAATTGGTGCTTGCGCTAAATTTTAAAATGGCAAGTCATCTTTCATATCAGGTGGCATATCGTTAACGGTATGCATTGCCGATTCTGGTGCCGAAGGTGCTTCGGTTTTTTTACGCTCTAAGCGCCATGCTTCCAGCGTATTAAAATACTTTATTTCTCCCTGAGGGCTTTTCCATTCGCGTCCGCGCAAATTAAAATGAACTGTAATTTCATCATTCAAATTATAGTTATCAAGCAAAACGCATCTATCCTGAGTTAGCTGAAATGAAATGTGTTGAGGGTACTGTGATGATGCATCCGTAATTACAAATTCACGTTTACGGAATTTATCGCTTACTGTGGTCTCGTTCCCTTTTACTTTTAATGTACCTGTAATTTCCATTGTTATAATTTTTTTTCAAAAATAAATAATTACTTTATGTAAAATACTTGCTGTTAAAAACTTGATTGGTTTATTTTGCCAAAGATTTAAAAACCAACAAAATGAAAAAGACAATTCTAATACTTGCGATTTTTGTATTTACCGCAATTATTGCCAATGCCCAAAAGGCAAATGAAAAGGTACAGGTAGAGCATAATGGAACATGGTATCCAGCCACTATATTAAAAATAAATACCGATGATGGTACTTATTATATTAAATATGATGGATGGGATGATAGCTGGAACGAGTGGGTTACCAAAGACCGTTTAAAAGATTTTTCTACTGATGCGCCTAAAGCACCTCTTACAAAATTTAAAGTTGGCGATAAGGTTGAGGTCGAATATGGTATGGTGCCTGAGCCTGCCACCGTAATAGAAGTAGGAGAAAACAAGTATCATATAAAGTATGATAAAAGCGTTTTTGGTGATAAGTGGGTAACCGAAAAACAGATAAAGAAATTATAATTTAAAGGCTATAGTATTCTAAGTGGTTTTCTCGACTTTTGAGACAGCCTCTTTTTTTGTTTTGGTTTAAAACTGCTTTACAATCTGGTAAAACGTTTTTATTTTTTAAAAAAATGTAAGATTACTTTCTGTTCCAAAGCTAAACCCTAAATTTTTATAAATGCAGTTTTAATTTGCTGCAGGCTTTAAAAAAACTTACAGTCACTTTTCCTGCAGTAGTTTTAAATTTTTAGGGATAGCTGGGTTTGTTTTTTCATAATACACGCATTTTTTGCAACAATTGTTAAAGAATCTTACACATGTAATGGTTTTTTGCAAAGTGGGCTTATAAAATGTATTTGCGGCAATGGGTTTGCAATTACCCAATCAAACAAATAAAAAAATAAACCACTATGGAATTACTAATTGCAATGTTAATGTACCTGGGAGTGATAGCCACACCCGATATGATGAATGATGCTGATTTTTGCGCAGCAAACCAGCAAGAAATAAACCAGGCTCAGGATATGATGGCATCCGGGCACTATGAAAGCAGGGATGGAGTTGTTATTACAAGCGGAAGTTACCCAGTTAAATAAGAAAGCTAAAAAAGAAAAATGCGGAAGTATTATTCCGCATTTTTCTTTTTTAGCTTGTCCAAAATCATCGGCCATAAATGGTCGTATGGTATTACTTCAATCCCTTCGGGTGAAAAAAGTTTGTTGCCATTTACTGGTAGTAGTTTTTCAAATGTCTTTTTTGTTTGACTTTCGGTAAGTTCAGCATCAAAATTGTTTTTAAAGAGTTGAACTATTATCTTTAGAAAAATAATACTTCTGGGATAAATCTTTTTGTCAATATATTTATCGATATATTGTTCAAGGTATCGGGTTCGAGCCGAAAGTTGGTCAAAAACTCGCATTTCAAGCATAATAATAATTTGGCCAATCATTATTGTAATATTGTTGTCGGCCTTATGGTGAGTGTAATATGATATCTCATCTAAAAAGCCTAATAGATTAATGGCTTCTTTTGGAAATTGTTCGGGTAATAAATAATTAAGATAGGGCTCAAAATATTTCCAGCGCTCTTGAAATTCAAGGTTAAGGTTGGGGAAATATTCGTTTTTAATAACTTCGTAATAAATGTTTAAAGCCTGGTCATAATTTTTGGCATGCATGCATAACAGAAAGTAATATTCTAAAAATGCAAGCCAATCATAAGTGCCGGGTGTAAAATGTTTAATATTTTGTTTTACTTCAAGCCGTCCTAAATCATATTCGCGCAGCAGCATGTGAGCTTCCATACGAAGGCTTGCGCAAAAAACCAAAATTCTTTTGTTTCTGTTTTCAGGAAATTGGGTGAGTAATTCCTCATAACTACTTACTATTTCAAGCAATAAAGAAGGATTACGAGATCCCTGGGCATACCTAACCCCAATATCAACTATAACTGATTTTATAGGAAATGAAGAAAATTTTTCTCCAATTTTTTTAGCTTCATCATAGTATTTTTTTACCCGCTTAATGTTTTTATAAATGGCGCTTTCTGAACTAAACATTATAAGTATCAACTCATGATAAAGCAATCGTAATTTTTTTTCAGCTATATAGTATTCAAGTTCTTTTTCAAATGCCAATTTATATTCAAGCCATTCTTCGGGTTTATTTAAAAATGCACTTAGCTCTGAAAGGGTGAAGTAAGATGGCATTGTAAAAGCATTTATTCCAAAAGGTTGTGCAGAAGATAATGTTCTTTTATACCAATCACCTGCTTGAAATTCTAAATGCTTGCTTTGTTTGATTATACTGGCAACAAAAAATCTGCGGGCGGTATAAAATATTGCTTTCGCAATCATTGTATTTAATATTTTGTCAGGATCAACTCCTAATAATAATACCTCTACTTTATCAATTAGCTGCTCTTTTATTTTTTTATATTCTTTAGGCAATGGCATTAGGGGGTAAAGAGCCTGCATGGCTTCTTCATCCGTTTTTACTTTTTCGTCTTTAATCAGTTTGTATAGTTGAAGTACCTTAGGGCTGTGCTTGTCGGCAAGGTAAACTTCGGGTGGGCTTAAAAAATGATATCGGTCTTTTGAAACCGTATCAATAAACATTTTAAGCACTTTAATTTCCATGTATTAAATGGATTGTTGTTTTGCCAAAATTATTTTTTTAAGCAAGTAAATATTTCCTGTTATTTCCAAGCTAAATATTCATTTGTTCACAGGCTTTTTGAGCGGCAATCTGTTCAGCTTTCTTTTTTACAAAATCTACACCTTTCGAAACTTCGTTGCCATCAATCATCAATCTTACTTTGATTAGTTTATCTGCAGCATTTTCTTCTAATGTTTCAAACACCACTGTATGCTTATTGCGCTGACCCCAATTAAGCAGTCGGCTTTTAAAATTTATTTCAGTACTTTCAATGGCATCCATATCAACATGGTTAGCAATAATGCGCTCTAATACAAAATGTTTTGCTTTTGAGTATCCACGGTCAATATAAATTGCGCCTATCAATGCCTCCAGCGCATCACCATGCATACTTCGGTAAGCATCGGGGCCGGCATTTTTTTTAATAAATTGTTCAATACCTAATTTAAAAGCCAATTGTTTTAAGTTTTCGCGGCTTACAATGCGGCTACGCATTTCGGTTAAAAAACCTTCGCCCCTGAAAGGGAATTTCTTAAACAGCATTTCAGCAACCACAGCTCCCAAAACAGCATCGCCAAGATATTCAAGACGCTCATTGCTGTGTTTCATGCCATTGGTTGTTTCTTTAGCCATACTTCGATGACTGAAAGCAAGGTGATAGAGTGCAATGTTTTGTGGGTAAATACCCGTAATGTTTTTTAAAGAAAAAAAGAATTTTTTATCGCGGGAGAAAAAGTATTTTATTGCTGATAAACCTATCAAGCTAAAAATATTTAAGCAATATATTTTTTGAAAATAACAGAGGCATTGTGCCCTCCAAAGCCAAAAGTGTTGCTTAACGCAGCTCCTACAGTACGTTGCTGTGGCTTATGAAAAGTGAAATTAAGTTTGGGGTCAAACTCAGGATCGTCAGTAAAATGGTTAATGGTTGGAGGAACAACATTATTAACTACAGAAAGTATGGATGCAATTGCTTCGATGGAACCTGCAGCACCCAATAAATGGCCGGTCATTGATTTGGTAGAGCTGATATTGAGTTTGTATGCATCTTCTCCAAATAACTTTAATATCGCTTTTACTTCGCTTGGATCGCCAACTGGGGTTGATGTGCCATGAACATTGATGTAATCAATGTCGGATGTTTTCATGCCGGCATCGTCAAGCGAATTTTTCATAACGTTAAATGCTCCAAGCCCTTCGGGATGGGTGGCGGTTAAATGGTATGCATCGGCACTCATTCCTCCTCCGGCAAATTCGGCATAAATTTTTGCCCCACGTTTTTTTGCATGCTCTAATTCTTCTAAAACAATACAGCCTGAACCTTCGCCCATTACAAATCCGTCTCTGTCTAAATCAAATGGTCGTGATGCAGTTTGTGGGGAATCGTTTCTTAAACTTAGCGCATGCATGGCATTAAATCCTCCCATGGCAGCTTCGTTTACAGCGGCTTCGCTGCCACCCGAAATAATAATATCGGCTTTGCCTAATCGTAAATAGGTAAATGCATCTATTAAGGCATTGGTGCTGGATGCACATGCCGAAACGGTGGTATAGTTAGGGCCACGAAATCCATATCGCATTGATATATGTCCGGATGCGATATCTGCAATCATTTTAGGAATAAAAAAAGGATTAAAACGAGGTGTTCCATCGCCTTTGGCAAACCCAATTACCTCATCTAAAAAAGTGCGTAAGCCACCAATGCCCGATCCCCAAATTACTCCAACACGGTCAGGGTTAAATAGAAATGTGTCAAGCCCTGCATCTTTAACTCCCTGTTCACTTGCTGCTATAGCAAACTGGGCATAAGGGTCAAGTTTACGCGCTTCTTTTTTTTCAAAATAATTTAGCGGGTCAAACCCTTTTACCTCGCAGGCAAATTTGGTTTTAAATTTAGATGCATCAAAGTTGGTAATTGGAGCAGCACCGCTTACACCACCTAAAAGAGCACTCCAGTAATCGGTAACTGAATTGCCCAGTGGTGTAAGGGCACCTAATCCTGTAACTACTACTCTTTTTAATTCCATATTACCGATTAAAAAATGGAATTACTTGGCGTTTGCCGAAATGTAATCGATTGCCTGACCTACGGTTGCAATTTTTTCAGCCTGATCATCAGGAATAGCAATGTTAAATTCTTTTTCAAATTCCATAATTAATTCAACGGTGTCCAGTGAGTCGGCACCCAAATCGTTGGTAAAAGAAGCTTCGTTTGTAACTTCGCCTTCGTCAACACCTAATTTGTCAACAATAATGGCTTTAACTCTTGATGAAATGTCTGACATTTTTTACAGTTTTTAAAATTAGAGCGCAAAGTAAATGTATTTGAAGCCAATTTTCAAAATTATTATTTGGGACATAAATCCATAGCTGAATTTTTGGTTTATATCTGTTTTTTGCAATGAATGATGATTTAGATATTGTTTATTTAATGCATTGGTTCAAACCTTTAGTAATGCAATTATTCCTAAACCCCAACCCAAATTAAATATCTATTTTTACCCGCAATCAACCACTATGTTTCCGGCCATATCACGTATTATATTACGCAACCGACCCGCTTTGCTGGTTATAATAGGTGTGCTTACTGTTTTTTTTGGATGGCGTGCTTTTAAGATAGAATTGTCGTATGATTTTGCGCGGATACTGCCTGTTACCGATTCAAACTATATAGAGTATCAAAATTTTAAAGCCACCTTTGGTGAAGATGGCAGTGTT
The DNA here is from genome assembly GCA_964432885.1 of uncultured Flavobacteriaceae bacterium. GTDB lineage: Bacteria > Bacteroidota > Bacteroidia > AKYH767-A > OLB10 > CAYSPG01. The sequence continues at coordinate 327,113 of CAYSPG010000002.1, read as the reverse complement.
ATGGTTATTGGGGTGGAGGACAAAAACTTTTTTCAACTTGAAAAATTTAACGACTGGTATGCTTTAGGAAAAGAAATAAAAAGCATTGATGGAATAGAGGCAGTTGTTTCACTGGCTCACATCTATAATATTACACGCAATGATGAGGAAAAAAAGTTTGATGTAAAACCAATTGTTACTCAACCAATAAAATCACAACAGGAACTTGATAGTATAAAAAATGTAATTGATAACCTGCCTTTTTATCAAGGATTTATTTCCAATAAAGAAACCGGTGCTGCCGGAATGGCCATAACATTTGACAAGAAAAAACTCAACACCAAAAGCCGCATTGATATGGTGAATGAGATTCGCGAAAAAGCCGATGCCTTTTCTAAAAAGCATGATTTACCTATTCATATTTCAGGATTGCCTTTTATTCGTTCGGCTATTACGGGTAAAGTTGCTCATGAGCTTGAGTTGTTTTTGCTTCTGGCTATTGTAGTTTGTTCAATTATACTTTTTATTTTTTTTAGATCCGGTGTTATTGTTTTCTTTTCTGTTATTGTGGTATTAATTGGTGTGGTATGGAGTTTGGGGACTATTGAACTGCTGAATTATAAAATTACCATACTAAGTGGTTTAATACCGCCTCTAATAATTGTTATTGGCCTTCCCAACAGTATTTTATTGCTTAATAAATATCAAACCGAATACAAACGTCATGGCAATAAAATAAAAGCGCTGCAACAAATGATTGTCCGCATTGGCATTACTACCTTTTTAGCAAACCTTACAACGGCAATTGGTTTTGGTGTTTTTTATTTTACCAATAGCATTTTATTAATGGAGTTTGGTTTAGTGGCAGCCATAAATGTAATGAGTACCTATGTTATTTCTCTTGTATTGATTCCTATAATTTTTAGCTACCTACCACCCCCCAAGGTAAAACATGTAAAGCACCTGCAGGCAAAGCGGATGGGTTTTATTCTTGATACCATTGATGGATGGGTTCACCGGCATTACCGGTTAATATTTGGGGTTGTGATAGGATTGCTGGTTATATCATTTTATGGTATTAGCAAACTAAGCACGGTTGGATACGTGGTGGACGATTTACCAAAGAAAGATCCAGTTTATGTTGATATGAAATTTTTCGAGAAAAATTTTAAAGGTGTTCTTCCGTTCGAAATTTCTATTGATACAAAAGAAAAAGGCAAAGCCCTAAAACCGCAAACGCTTCAAAAAATAAATCGCCTGTCAAAAACGCTTTCAAAATACGATGAACTGTCGCGTCCACTATCTGTGGTTGACGGTATTAAATTTTCGTATCAGGCTTTTAATGACGGTAACCCCAAATACTACATTTTGCCCGGCACCATTGACCTTGCTAAACTTAGTGACTATACTGGCAATGTAAAAAATAAGCAGGGCATGTTTAAATCTTTTCTAGATAGCAACAAGCAGATTACCCGTGTAAGTGTGCAAATGGCTGACGTTGGTTCGGTAAGGATGAAAGAATTGGTAAGCGAAATAAAACCTCGTGTTGATTCAATTTTTAATCCGGATGAGTATAATGTTACTGTTACCGGAAATAGTTTAATATTTTTAAAAGGCAACGATTATTTGTTTAGCAATTTAATGGAGAGTATTGTGCTGGCAATTATTTTAATTTCCATTATCATGTTCTCTTTATTTGTTTCGTTCAGGATGGTTTTGTTTTCAATTATTCCGAGTTTAATTCCATTGGTAATTACAGCCGGCATCATGGGATTTACACAGATTCCGTTAAAGCCCTCAACCATTTTGGTTTTTAGTATAGCTTTTGGTTTAGCCAGCGACCAAACCATTTATTTTCTTACTAAATATCGGCACGAAATGAAATCAGGTCATGTTACTATATCAAAAGCTGTTACGCTTACTATCAGTGAAACGGGGCTGAGTATGATTTATACTGCCATAATTTTGTTTGCGGGGTTTTTTATTTTTACCGCATCAGGATTTGGCGGCACTGCGGCACTCGGAAAATTAATTTCTGTTACATTATTAGTAGCTGTATGTTCAAACTTAATCTTATTACCGGCATTTTTAATTGCGCTTGAAAAGAGGCTAACTACTAAAGCATTTTTACAAGAACCACTTATACATGTGCTTGACGAGGATGAAGATGTGGAGCTTGATGATTTGGAAATTGAAGATGGCAACAAATAAAAAAAGCAATCGTAAAAAATAACATGCCGGTAATTTCAACCTTTTATGGAGTAATTGTGATGATGTATTTTTTTGATACTGTCAAACATCACTTACCTCATATTCACGTTAAATATGGAGAGTTTACCGCAGTTATTTCTATTCCAGAAGGAGAGGTTATTGAGGGCAATCTGCCAAAAAATAAATTAAAGCTGATATTTGCCTGGGTTGAACTGCATCGCGAAGAGCTAATGGCAAATTGGGAGCTTGCTGTTAATGGCGATTTACCTCAGAAAATAGACCCTTTAAAATAATTTAAGATGTATAAAATAATTTCCGTTAAGCCTAAGCCTGACTTTGAACTTGAATTAATATTTCAAGGAAAAGAGAAAAAAATATTTGATGTAAAGCCTTATCTGGACAAAGGCATTTTTAAAGAATTAAAAAATGTGGAGTATTTTAATAAAGTATTTATAAAGTATGATTCTGTTGCATGGCCACATCAGCAAGACTTTAGTCCTGATACATTATACTTATTAGGTAAATAATATTTTTATTAACCAAGCACCGCAAGTAAAAAATGAAAGGAATAATTTTAGCAGGAGGTTCGGGCACTCGGCTGCATCCGCTTACGCTGGCAATGAGCAAGCAAATGATGCCTGTGTTTGATAAGCCTATGATTTATTATCCGCTATCTGTGTTGATGATGGCAGGAATAAAAGAAATTCTGATTATTTCTACCCCGCATGATTTGCCTCATTTTAAAAAATTATTTGGCGATGGTTCACAAATTGGTTGCAAGTTTTCTTACCAAGAGCAGGTTGTTCCTAACGGATTAGCACAGGCATTTGTGATTGGAGAAAAATTTATAGGAAAGGATAATGTGGCATTAATACTTGGCGACAATATTTTTTACGGGCAAGGGTTAGGTAGAATTCTTGCTGACTATTCTCAAATGGAAGGAGGAATGGTTTTTGCGTATCATGTAAGTGACCCCGAGCGTTATGGTGTAGTGGAGTTTGACGAAAATTTTAATGCGCTATCTATTGAAGAAAAACCTGCAAAGCCAAAATCAAATTATGCAGTACCCGGCTTGTATTTTTATAATAACTCTGTGGTAGAAGTTGCTAAAAATTTAAAACCAAGTGCCCGTGGCGAATATGAAATTACCGATGTAAACAAATATTATTTATCAAAAGGAAAATTAAAAGTAAGTTTGCTCGAACGCGGAACAGCATGGCTTGATACTGGAACATTTGACTCACTGATACAAGCAGGAAATTTTGTACAAGTTATTGAAGCACGACAAGGACTAAAAGTTGGTTGCATTGAAGAGGTTGCTTACCGCATGGGATTTATAAATAAAGAACAACTTAAAAAAGTAGCAGAGCCACTACTGAAAAGCGGCTACGGAAATTATCTTTTAAAATTAATAGAATAAAAAATAAATATGAGCACAGTAAAAAGTAAAATTTTGGTAACGGGCGGAGCCGGATTTGTAGGCAGCGCCATAGCAGAAAAATTAGCCGACAATGCAGATAACTTTGTAGTAGTGGTTGACAATTTTTTAACAGGCAGCCCGTCAAAAATTCCAACATCACGCCATAACAATGTTAAGTTTATAAAGTCGGATGCAAATGATTTTAGCGATATATCATCCATCTTTTATGCATACGCATTTGATTATGTGTTTCACTACGCGGCAGTGGTTGGTGTGGCGCGCACATTAGAAAATCCTTCGTGGGTGTTGAATGATTTAACCGGAATAAAAAACATTTTAAACCTTTGTAAAAACACAGGTGTTAAAAGAGTTTACTATTCTTCAAGTTCTGAGGTGTATGGCGAACCTGTTGAATATCCGCAGAATGAAACTACTACTCCCCTAAATTCTCGCTTACCGTACGCTATTGTAAAAAACTTAGGCGAAGCGTATTTGCGTGCATATAAGCAAGAGTACGATTTGGATTTTACCATCTTCCGTTTTTTTAATACGTATGGACCTAAGCAAAGCACCGATTTTGTAATGTCTAAATTTATTGAAGCAGCATTAAAAGATAAAGACATTACTATTTATGGTGATGGAAGTCAGACAAGAACTTTCTGCTATGTTGACGATAATATTGAAGCATGCTTAAATGCATTTTATACGCACCGCTTTATTAATGATGTAATAAACATTGGTAACGATAAAGAAACTTCTATTCTTGAATTGGCTGAGACAGTGAAAAAAGTTTTGAATTCAAAATCAAAAATTGTTCACCTGCCTGCATTAAAAGATGGTGATATGACGCGCAGGTGCCCCGATATTTCTAAAATGAAAATTCTATTGAACCGCGAACTCACTCCACTTGAAAAAGGAATGGAAAAAGTTATTGAGGCGTTTAAGAAGTAAACTCTGCCACTAATTACACTAATTTGCACTAAATGGTAATTCAACAATTTTTTATTCGTGAAAATTAGTGTAATTCGTGACAACAATAACAATGCATTCAATCTCTTTTCTTCAGTCCGAAATTGAAACAGAATTAAACACTATTTCTTTTACAGGCTCCCCCGAAAATTTATATAAACCCATGCAATACATGCTGTCATTAGGCGGCAAGCGCATGAGGCCGTTGCTTACATTACTTGGTTGCGAACTTTTTAATGGCGATTACAAAAAGGCACTCCCTGCAGCATTAGGCATTGAGTTGTTTCACAATTTTACGTTGTTGCATGATGACATTATGGACAATGCTCCACTAAGGAGAAATAAACAAACTGTTCACACGAAATGGAATAACAGTATTGCAATTTTAAGTGGTGATGCCATGTTTGTAAAGTCATGCGAACAAATTTTAAAAACAGATAGTTCAATTGTTGCCGATGTTTTAAAACTATTTTATAAAACCGCCACTGAAGTTTGCGAAGGACAGCAATTGGATATGGACTTTGAAAACAAAGAAGTTGTTTCCATCAGCGAGTATACTAACATGATTTCATTAAAGACTTCGGTGTTGCTTGCATGCAGTTTGCAAACAGGAGCAATGATTGCTGGTGCCAATGCTGATGCATGCTCACACATTTATGAGTTTGGCAAAAACATTGGCATTGCTTTTCAAATACAGGATGATTTGCTGGATGCTTATGGCGATAAAGAAAAATTTGGAAAAAAAGAGGGAGGAGATATTTTAGCAAGTAAAAAAACTTTTCTGTTTGCGAAAACATGCGAGTTGTTACGTGCTGATGGAAAAACCGATTTTGTTAATACATACAATTCCAATCAGCCAAATAAAGTTGAAAGTGTAATGTTGGCTTTTGAAAAACATAACATTAAACAACATGCGCAACAAGCCATAACTAATTACCATGATGAAGCAATTTCCCATCTTGATAAAATTGCACTGGCAGCCGAAAACAAAAAAGTGCTTGTTGATTTTTGTGAGCAGTTGATGGTTAGGGAGATTTAGAAGTGGCACGCGGATGACCCGGATGCAACGGATTTTCGATGACTAAATTATTTTTTTACAAAGAGAAAAGAGGCAAGAGGTTTTTGTTTGCTCTTTTCTCTTGCCTCATTGTTATTTTTTCAATATAAAAATCAGTGTTAACCCGTTTCATCCGCCTCATCTGCGTTCTATTTCCTTAATCACCTTACTAACAATTACCCGTTAACGACTTTTAATAAATCCCCCCTTTTGTTAATTGCTTTACTTGCCTGCACAGTATTTTTGTTTGCATCAACAAACTTTAGACTTTAAACATCAAACTTTAAACTCTCACAATGTACACAGGAATAATGCACACCCACGTACTCGTGGTATCACTTTTTCTAATTCTTTATCTTATTAAAACCGCATTGCTTGTTTTAAATAAGCACGATATGCTTGATAAATTCAGCAAGAAAACGAAAGTGGCTGAGATGATAATAAGCACTTTGTTTTTATTAACCGGAATTTATCTTGCCATTAACACCGGCAATAAAGGAAGTTGGTTGTGGATGAAAATTTTTGTTATTGCATGTTCTATTCCTTTGGCAATAATTGCGTTTAAGAAAAAGCAAAATTATACTGCTATGCTTGCGTTGATTTTTTTGGTTTATGCTTATGGAATTTCAGAATCTAAATCGCCATACTTTTTAAAGGAAGAAACAAAAACAGATTTTGCTGGCACAACTCCTGCCGAACTTGGGAAAAATATTTACGAAACAAAATGTATGGCATGTCATGGTGCTGATGGCAAAATGGGATTAAGTGGTGCGAAAGATTTAACAATGTCAACACTTACACATGATGAGAAAATTGCACTTGTTCAAGAGGGGAAAAATAGTATGATGGCATTTAAAGACCAGCTTACGCAAGAGCAAATTGAAGCGGTTGTAACATATATTGAGTCGCTGGCAAAATAGGCCCCACCCAACCCTCCCCGAAGGGGAGGGCTAAAACAACTTATGCATGTTAAAAATGATTTTTAAAAATATGAATAACATAAATAAACGAATTTTAAAGTCCTCCCCTTTGGGGAGGATTTAGATGGGGCTTTTTTATGATTGGAAAAAAAACAGCAGAAACAAAATTTTGGGATTGGTTTACCGACCACCAGGATTTGTATTTTAATTTTGAGAACAATCAGGACAAATTATTTGTGCAACTGAAAACGCAGTTGGCAAAAATTGATAAGAATCTTTCTTTTGAATTCAGTCCTGTTTTTGAAAATGACAAACGTGAGTTTGTAATTTCTGCCGATGGAAATAAAAATTCGTTTCCGGCTGTACAAAAATTGGTTGATAATGCACCCACGCTTGCCAACTGGATAATTGTTGCCTTTCGCCAGCCGCGCAGTGATTTTAATCAGATTCAGCTTAATGATATTTCACTAAATATGGAAGATGTGTTTTTCCGCTTTGCGCGCGACAAAGGAAAATTGGGAATAGAATTAAACGTGCGTGGTTATAAAGATACACCTGAGTGGACAGCAGCAGTTTTTGTAATGCTTGATTCATTGCTTGGCGAATACGATACTGAAATGTGCCTGAGCTGGATTGATAAAAAAGAACTTGACGAAACCGAACTCGAACAGCTTTTTCCACTCAAAAATTTGCCGCTGATTTTGCAGGAGTATAAACTGGAGATGAGTAATTAAATGGCACGTGGATGACTCGGATTTAGACGAATAATTACATATTTTTATTTGCAAATAAAAAAACAAAACCAAGAATTCCACAAATAAGCTTAGTGTTAGTTTAGAATTTTTTTGATAGTTTTTGTTCGCGCTAATCCGTTGCATACGCGTCATCCGTGTGCCATTTATTTAACGACTTTTGCGCCCGCATGAATAAGAATAATTTAAAAACTGAACGAGCAATACTTGTTGGGGTAATTTTAAAAAACCAACCGGCAGACCAGGAGATGGAATATTTGGATGAGCTGGCTTTTTTGGCAGAAACAGCAGGCGCTCAAACAAAAAAAGTTTTTACACAAAAGCTTGAGCATCCAGACCCGCGAACTTTTGTTGGAGCAGGAAAGTTAACTGAGATTGCAAATTATATTAAAGCAGAAGAAATAAACCTTGCCATTTTTGATGATGAGCTCTCACCATCTCAGATAAGAAATATAGAGAAAGCAATTGGAATAAAAACTCTTGACAGAACCAATTTGATTCTTGACATTTTTGCAAAGCGTGCACGCACTGCTCAGGCAAAAACACAAGTGGAACTTGCGCAACTGCAATACCTGATGCCGCGCCTTACACGATTGTGGACACACTTAGAAAAACAGCAAGGAGGCATTGGTGCCCGTGGCCCCGGAGAAACGGAGATTGAAACAGACAGGCGGGTGGTGCGCGAAAAAATTGCAAGGCTAAAGGAAAAGCTTAAAGAAATAGATAAGCAAAATTTTAATCAGCGGAAATCGCGTGGAAATAATGTGAGAGTTGCTTTGGTTGGTTATACCAACGTGGGCAAGTCAACCATTATGAATGTAATTAGCAAGAGCGATGTGTTTGCCGAAAATAAATTGTTTGCAACGCTTGATACTACGGTAAGAAAAGTGGTGCTTGAAAATATTCCTTTTCTGCTGACGGATACGGTTGGGTTTATCCGCAAGCTGCCTCACAATTTGGTTGAATCATTTAAATCAACATTAGATGAAGTGCGTGAAGCAGATATACTGGTGCATGTAGTAGATATTTCGCATAAAAATTTTGAAGAGCAGATAAATGTTGTAAACGAAATGTTTGTTGAACTGGGCGTTTCGGAAAAACCAACGCTGATAGTTTTTAATAAAATAGATGCCTATCGTTTTACTCAAAAAGAAGAAGATGATTTAACGCCTGCTACAAAAGAAAATTTTTCATTAGAGGATTTAAAAAACTCATGGATGGCAAAAGATAACGGGCATTGTATTTTTATTTCGGCAGTTAAAAAAGAAAACCTGAATGAGTTTAGAGAAATGCTGCTGAACGAGGTTAAGAAGATTCACTACGTGCGTTATCCGAATTCGTAAGTCTATTATTAAGTTAGAAAATCAGCTAAACTCGTACGCTTTTCCCTTTTCTAATTCACTTAATTTTTCTAACACTTTTGGTATAATTGGTTTCAAAAGTTCAAGTTCGTTTTTTAAAGCAATCAGAACAATAACAATTAGATTATACCTTTTAAGATTTTGCTGATACTGCAAGTTATTGTCTATCGTTACAAAAACATCAAACCCTTCGCCTATTGCAGCATTCATAAGTTCCCCGTTTGATTTGCTATCCCAACCCATTTCACGGACTGTTTTTGCAATGTACCCGTGAAATTCCTTTCGAATATTTTTAGGAAGACACTCGTAAATCAGGATTTTCATGCTTGGTAGCATTTACGCTCAAGACATTCTCGGCCAGTTCCAGCAAAGCAATTGCCTGCTCCTTTTTTACGGAAGGAAATTCTTCCAGAAAAGTTTCAAGGGTATGTCCTGTTTCCAAATAGTCAAATAAATTTTTTATTGGAACACGGGTGCCATTAAATACAGGCATACCACTCATAACATCTTGTTTTATAGAAATAATTTTATCCATGTTGTTACCAAAGGTAACTATTATTTAAACGTGACACAATCAAAATTTTTGTCTTCGTAATTTTTTTACTTCTGCTTTTAATTTTTTTTCTTTCAGGCGTTTTTCTTTTGCGGCTTTTGAAACTTTTGTTGCAACACGTTTTTTCTTTACATGAAGAGCTTTCTTTAAAAGTTTGATAAATTTTTCTTTTACCAACGCTTTATTATCTAGTTGGGTACGCGCTTCGCTGCTTGTAAGTTTTAAAGTACCAAGTTCACTTATGTTGTTTTTTAATTTTTGAAGAAGCGTTAGCTTTTGCTCATCTGTTAAAACTAAAGAGGCGTTTACATCAAAATACAATTCAGCTTTGCTGGAAACCTTGTTTACATTTTGTCCGCCCTTGCCGCTGCTGCGTGTAAACTTTAGCTCAACTTCTGACAGTAAATTCTTATAAAATAAATCTGTCATTTTGAAAAGATAATTGGGTAATTGAAAAAATTAAGTTATTAAGGCAACTGGTAAAATCAATGGTGATTTAAATTAATTGTAAACGAATCAACATCATCAAGCACAGGAAATGAGTGGCGCAATTCTTCCAGTACATCAAAATCCAGTTCGACAGTTTCTACTTTTTCGGCACCGGGTTTTGTTTTGCTTATTTTTTTACCAAGAGGGTCTTGTACAATGGTATCGCCTGTGTATTCAATTTTATTTCCGTCTTTGCCAATGCGGTTTACACCAACCATAAACGATTGATTTTCGATGGCGCGTGCGGTTAGCAATTGTTTCCAGGCAAAGTTGCGTTTGGCAGGCCAGTTGGCAATTATAAGGGCAACATCATAATCGTGTTGGTTGCGCATCCAAACAGGAAAACGTAAATCGTAACAAATAAAAGTAGAAATGCGCCAGCCTTTAATTAGCAGAATTAATTTTTTATGTCCCGCTTTAAAATATTGGTTTTCGTGTGCAGGGCGAAACAAATGGCGCTTATCATAATGCGCATGTGCACCACCGGGGCTCATCCAAATCAGGCGGTTGTAATATTCGCTGTTTTCTTCTATAATTAAACTTCCGCACACAACACCGTTTTTTTCGTCAGCCGTTTTTTTCATCCACTGCATGGTGGGGCCGTCCATTTTTTCGGCACATTTTTTTGTGTTCATGGTAAAGCCGCTGTTAAACATTTCGGGCAAAACAATTATGTCGGTTTTATTTGGCTTAAGCGATTTTAAAAGTTGCGAAAAGTGCTTAAGATTTTTGTTGGTGTTTTCCCAATGTAATTTGGTTTGAACTGTTGTAATGCGAAGTGTGCTCATAATGTTCAGGGGGTTATTGTTTATCAGAGCGAATTTACTTTCCTACTTTAATTAATTTTTCGGCTGCCTTTTCAAGTGTTTCGTTATCCTTTGCAAAGCAAAACCTTAATAATTTATTTTCCAAACTATTTTTATAGAAGGCCGAAACGGGAATGGCGGCCACACCGTTTTCTTTTGTGAGTTTTACAGCAAATTCTTTATCGTTTTCTTTACTTATTTTGGAGTAATCCATTAATTGAAAGTAGGAGCCTGAACATGCCAGCGGTTTAAATTTAGAATCCTTAGTTATTTTTAAAAAGTAATCGCGCTTTTGCTGATAAAACTTTTCGATGCCGGTGTAGTTGCTTTCGGTTTTCATAAATTCTGCGTAGGCATGCTGAACGGGAGTGTTTGCCGAGAAAACCATAAACTGGTGCACTTTGCGAAATTCAGCAGTAAGGGTTGCAGGCGCAAGGCAATAGCCCATTTTCCAGCCGGTGGTATGAAATGTTTTTCCGAAAGAGTAAATAATAAAACTGCGCTCGGCTAATTTTGGAAAACGTGTTACGCTCTGATGTTCGTAGCCATCAAAAATTACATGCTCATACACTTCATCACTTAAAATTAAAATGTCGGTTTTGTTAGTGAGTTTTTCTAACATGGCCATATCCTTTGCAGAAAGAATGGCTCCACTTGGATTATGCGGTGTGTTAATCATAATCATGCGCGTGCGCTGAGTGATTACTTTTTTTACATCGTTCCAGTCAATGTTAAAATCAGGATATTTTAAATTGATATGAATGGGGATACCACCTGCAAGTTCAACAGCAGGTGCGTATGAATCGTATGCAGGATCAAAAATAATTACTTCGTCTTTTTCGCGAATGCTGGCGGCAATGGCTGTGTATATTGCCTGTGTGCCACCGGCTGTGATTGTAATTTCGGTATCGGGATTGTATTTTGCGGAGTAACGGTTTTCTGTTTTTTCGGCAATGCGTTCGCGCAAAGCGATAATGCCCGGCATGGGTGCGTATTGGTTTAAGCCTTGTTTCATAAATTTATTTACAAGGCTTATGAGTTCGGATGAGATTTCGAAGTTGGGAAATCCTTGTGAGAGGTTGATGGCATTGTGCTCGTTGGCAAGGCCACTCATTACTGCAAAAATGCTGGTTCCGGTTTTGTGAAGCTTGGACTTAAAAAGTCCGTTAAATGTGGGCATAAAATATTTTCTGTTTGTTTCAAAAATATAACAACGGCACATTTACTACAACACTTTACTTACTATTGTTGAAATATTTTTATTAGTTGCATGATTGCTACCGAAGTAAAATCAGGGGTTGAAAAAATTTTATGTGAAAAAACCGGGCAATCCGTTGAAATAAAAAGTACCATGCCTTTAAGCGGAGGCTGTATCAACTATTCATTTAAAATTTTTTCTACACATGGAAATTATTTTTTGAAATACAACAATAAAGACAGGTATCCTAAAATGTTTGAATCCGAAGCTGCGGGATTATTGTTTTTGCAACATGCAAATGCATTAAAAATTCCGGAGGTAATGGGATGCGGTGAGTCCGAAAATTTTACGTTTATCATTTTAGAGTTTGTTGAAAGCGGAGCGCGAAAAAAAAATTTCTTTTTTGAGTTTGGCATTCAACTTGCAAAACTGCACCGCACCACCCACGATGAATTTGGCTTTAAGGAAAATAACTATATAGGCTCACTGCCCCAAAGCAATAGTTGGAAAAAAAATGGCATTGATTTTTTTATTGAAGAACGATTGATGCCGCAATGCAAACAGGCGTATGACAAAAAATATTTTGACCGCACCATTTTAAAACACTTTGAGTCGCTGTACAACAAACTACCCGAAATACTGCCTGCCGAAAAACCTGCCTTGCTTCACGGTGATTTATGGAACGGCAATTTTTTAATTACCACCGATGGACTGCCTTGTCTTATCGACCCTTCCGAGTATTTTGGCTTTCGGGAACAGGACATTGCCATGACAAAACTCTTTGGTGGTTTTGACAATAATTTTTACAACGGCTACAACTCGGCATTTGCAATGGAAAAAGGCTGGCAGCACCGAATTGACATTTTTAACCTCTATCCGCTGCTGGTGCATGTTAATTTATTTGGCCAGGCATATATTGGCCAGGTAAATTCTATAATCAAAAAATATTAAAGCCGGCCCTTTCAGTTAGCCTGTTTAAATAACAATACCATCCACGCATCCATTACCCTGCCTGCAGCAATAAGCTTGCGCGCGGCAATGTGCCGCGCCAGTTTTTGGTTGGCGCTGTCGGCATGTAAAGCGGCATTAAATTTTTTTATGTCATCATGGGCGTTAAAAGCAGCCATTTGTTCATCGGTGGGCAATGCTTCCACATTTCCAAGCTGGCCTAGATCATTGCCCGTAAGCACCTCGCTGTGGCGGATGACGGCAGGTATAGCATCAATGCCAATACCCAGTTTAAGATTTGGTTTTTCAACCTTAAACACAGCATGCCCCGATGCACGGCAATAATAATCGGCACCCATGCGGGCCACCAAATCAATTTTGTGCGGGTCTATTTTTTTATTCTCATCCAAAATATCATCGTTAATATGCATCAGCAGTATTTCGCACACCACCAGGTTACCGGCTCCGCCATTTTGCCCTGTTTCAATAACGTTAAGTACCTTACACTCCATTTGCACAGGCGACTCTTTAACCCTAAATGGTTTTACCTTTTGCGATGCAAGCGGAGTAAAACCCGCCTTTTCAAACTCACTCACCCCTTTAGGAAACTCACAGCTTGACAATGACATTTGCTGCACCATATTATAATTAACCACATTTATCACCACTTCTTTTGTTTCAAGCACATTTTCTAACGTATGCTTTATCGTATTATCGCGCACCCTGCGCGCAGGGCTAAATACCACGATGGGCGGATTGCTGCCAAAAGCATTAAAAAAACTAAACGGACTAAGATTGGCATTTCCATTTTTATCGACCGTACTTGCAAAAGCAATGGGGCGTGGAGCAATGCTGCCAAGCATGTATGCGTGCAACTCGCCAGTTTTTATTTTGCCGGGTTCTATTATCATTTGGTTTGAGGTTTGCAAAAAAATAATGGCGTAAAATTAATAAAGCACAATTGGGTACAAGCCTGATTTAAAAAAAAGATGTAAATTTGGCAGCGAATTTCAGGTTGGTTTGTTTATTGATAGCAATATTTAACAACAAACATTAAACCTCAAACATTAAACTAAGTTAGGCGCATGTGGCGTAATTGGCAGCCGCACCAGACTTAGGATCTGGCGGGGAAACCCGTGGGGGTTCGAGTCCCTCCATGCGCACAAAAGCAATAGGCTGAGGTATTTTTTATCTCAGCTTATTTTTATTAAGAAAATTAACAGTAAAAAATGGATATTAAAAAAGAAGACATCAACGAGCTAAGCTCACTGATACGAATACGTATTTCGCCAGCCGATTACCAAAAGGACGTAGAAACAGCCATCAAAAAATACCAAAAAAATGCCTCCATGCCCGGATTTCGTCCGGGCAATGTTCCAATAGGAATGATAAAAAAAATGCATGGCAAAGGATTTTTGGCCGATGAACTAAACCGCATCGTTTCAAAATCGCTCAACGCTTTTTTAATTGAAAATAAAATAGCAGTACTTGGCGACCCGCTTCCTAAAGAAAACGATGGCCACAACAACAACTTTGACCATCCTGCCGATTTTGAATTTTTATTTGAAGTAGGCATGGCACCCCAGTTTGAACTTGACTTTACAAAAGTATCACCTGTTGACTTTCATGTAATAACCGTTGATGACCAGCGCATCCAAACCTATATCGATGACATGCGCAGGCGCCATGGCAAATTTTCGAACCCCGAAACTGCCGATGCCAACAGCATACTTTATGGCGAACTTATTGAACTTGACAGTGCAGGCAACGAAAAAGAAGGAGGAATTAAAAATACCACCACCGTTGCCATTGATATGATAAAAGACCAGGCCACAAAAAACAAATTAATTGGATTAAAAAAAGGCGATGAAGTTGTTTTTAATCCATCCGCTGCAATGCAAAATGCAACCGAGGTGGCTTACATGCTGCGCATAACCACCACCGATGCCGAAAAACTTACCGCTGATTTTAAATACAAAATTTCATCGGTAAATCTGGTTGAAAAATTAGACATAGGACAAGAACTGTTTGACAAAGCCTATGGAAAAGATGCCATTACCACCGAAGAACAATTTCGCGAACGCGTAAAAAATGATATTGCCGCTATGTTTGCCGTTGAAGCAAAACACAAATTTAATCATGACGTGGAAGACTCACTTTTACACCACCTTAATATAAACCTGCCCGATGATTTTTTAAAACGATGGATACTTTCGATGAACGAAAAGCCATTAACCCCACAGCAGGTTGAAGCCGAATACCCCATGTATGCCCGCGAACTAAAGTGGAACATGATTGAAAACCGCGTAGCCCAAAACAATGAAATAAAAATTGAAGAAGCCGACCTTATCGCTTACGCGCATGCTGTAATACATCAGCAGTTTGGCAACTACTCACTGGGCGATGACATGATGAACGATTTTGCAAAACGCTATTTAGAAAATGGCGAAAACAAAACCAAAGCCGAACGTGCCGTACAATCCAAAAAAGTATATGACATTTTGGAACAAACCGTTCCTAAAAACGTTAAATACGTAACCCTTGACGAATTTCAAAAAATTGTAAAAGAACACACGCATCATCATTAAAAAAAAGGATACAGGATTTAGGGTATGGGATTTAGTGAAAGATTATTCAACCCCAAATACCAACATCAAACCACAAACATCAAACTTCAATCATTATGAACTACAAAAACGAATTTTTTAAGTACGCCACCAAACACCATCGCATCAACAGCATGGCTGTAGAAAACTATATCGAATCAGCCATTCGTGCCGAAGGATACATATCGCCCACCATTATAGAAGAGCGCCAGATGAACGTAGCATCCATGGATGTGTTTTCGCGCCTGATGATGGACCGCATTATCTTTTTAGGAGTTGGCATTAATGATTATGTTGCCAATATTGTACAGGCACAATTACTTTTTTTAGAGAGTGCCGATTCAAAAAAAGATATACAAATTTACATGAACAGCCCCGGAGGCTCGGTATATGCCGGCTTAGGCATTTATGATACCATGCAATATATCAATCCCGATGTATCCACCATTTGCACAGGCATGGCCGCCAGCATGGCTGCTGTTTTATTGTGCGCAGGTGCCAAAGGAAAACGCACTGCTTTAAAACATGCACGCGTAATGATACACCAACCCATGGGCGGTGCCGAAGGCCAGGCATCTGATATTGAAATTACAGCCCGCGAAATACAAAAACTAAAAAAAGAATTGTACGAAATAATTGCTTCGCACAGCGGAAAAGATTACGACACCGTATGGAAAGACAGCGACCGCGATTACTGGATGACTGCCGAAGAAGCAAAATCCTATGGAATGATAGACGAAGTATTGGTGCGGAAGAAGTAGGCAGTTAAAAAAGAAAGCAGTCGTCAATAATTTAACACCCAGCACTTCTATACAGCATTTTAGTAGTTTATGATTCGTAAATTCGTAATTATTCGTGATTCGTACCTATGAAAAAACAGTCTGAAATAAAATGCTCTTTTTGCGGACGCGATAAAAGCGCTACCAACGTGCTTATTGCCGGCCAAAGCGGCCACATCTGCGACCAGTGCGTTGCACAGGCACAACAAATAATTACGCAGGAAACCACCGAAAAAGCCGCTACTAAATTTGCATCAAACATTGTATTGCTAAAGCCAAGTGAAGTAAAAAAACATTTGGATGAATATGTAATAGGCCAGGACTATGCAAAAAAGGTGTTAAGCGTAGCCGTTTACAACCATTACAAGCGCATTGTTTATGGCACCAAAAAAGACAATGATGTTGAAATAGAAAAATCAAATATCATAATGGCAGGCGAAACCGGCACCGGAAAAACCTTGCTTGCCCGCACCATAGCCCGTATTTTAAAAGTACCCTTTTGCATTGCCGATGCCACCGTGCTTACCGAAGCCGGATACGTGGGCGAAGATGTAGAGAGCGTTTTAACACGTCTGCTGCAAGCTGCCGATTATGATGTGGCCGCTGCCGAAAAAGGAATTGTTTACATTGACGAGATAGATAAAATTGCACGCAAAAGCGATAACCCCTCCATAACACGCGATGTGTCAGGAGAAGGAGTACAGCAGGGGTTATTAAAGATGCTTGAAAACACCATCATTAACGTACCTCCTCAAGGTGGCCGCAAGCACCCCGAAGCAAAAATGATTGCTGTAAACACACAAAACATTTTGTTTATATGTGGTGGTGCTTTTGACGGTATCGAAAAAATTATTGCACGCAGGTTGCAGGCACAGGCCATTGGCTTTAGCGTGCATAAAGAAGGACATGAAGTGGATAAAAACAACATGATGCAATACATTGCACCTGCCGACTTAAAACAGTTTGGCTTAATACCTGAGCTTATTGGACGGCTGCCCGTGTTATCCTATTTGCAGCCACTTGACCGTGCCGCTTTGCGCAGTATTTTATCCGACCCCAAAAACGCTCTTGTAAAACAATACGAACGGCTTTTTGAAATGGAAAATATCAAACTAACATTTGAAGAATCGGTGTTAGATTTTATTGTTGACAAAGCCATTGAATTTAAACTGGGTGCACGCGGCCTACGCTCAATTTGCGAAGCCATAATGCTTGACCTGATGTACGACATCCCAAACCAAAAAAACAAGCGCGAACACATCGTTACTTTAGATTACGCCATCGAAAAGGTAAATAAATCAAACCTTAGCAAGCTTAAGGTTGCCTGACAGGGTAGGTGTTTTTACACATATTTTTATTCGGTTTCAATTCCTGCTTTTGATTGGCAACAATCAAGGGCATTACTATTGCTTTTTTTAACAAAACGTATTTCAATAAATTAAATACTTTTGAGGGCTTAATAAAAAAACAGGTAACGGTGACAGAAAAAGATATGCTTGTGGAAGTACTCAGGAAGGTGAAAATTTTTAATCACATAAACCCTCCTGTGCTTGAGCCGCTTTCAAAAAAAATGGCTGTAATAAATTATGAAGCTGGCCAGCCCGTTTTTAAAAAAGGAGATATTGGCGACAGTCTTTATTTTATTGTTGATGGCAATGTAAAACTACACGAGCAGGAGATGACTATTGCCGAAATGAAAGCAGGAGATTTTTTTGGCGAATTTTCATTGCTTGATAACGAGCCGCGCTCACTCAGCGTTACCTGTACAGTTGATTCAAAACTTGCGGCATTGCACCGCAACGATTTTTACCAGGTGATGAATGAACATCCCGAGTCAACCAAAAACATCATTGAAGCACTTATCAAGCGCATACGCGAACAGAACAACAAAATTTTTAACTACCTAAAAAACCGCGAAGCCGAACTGGCACGCGAAGTGGATAAAAAAACTGCCGACCTGCAGTTTAAAAATACACAGTTGTTCGAAGCACTTGAAAAATTAAAAATGATGCAGCAGCAACTGGTGATGAAAGAAATGCTTGCATCCCTTGGTCAACTTACTGCCGGCATTGCCCACACCATAAAAAACCCGCTAAATTTTGTACACAACTTTGCCATGATTTCGGCCGAACTAATTGGCGAAATTATTACCGCCAAAACCGATACCGAAAGAATATCGTTGCTCGAAAATTTAAAAATGAACCTTGAAAAAATAAATGAGCATGGCATGCGCGCAAACAGCATTGTAGAAAACATGTTGCAGCACAGCATCATTGGCACAGGCGAAAAGCATTTGATAAATATAAATGAACTTACCGAGTCGGTTGCACACATAGCTTACAAAACTTTTCAAAGCGGAATAACCGGATACCAATGCGTCATAAAAAAAGAATTTGCCAAAGGCATACCGGATGTAATGATTTCAACCAAAGAAATTTCGCGGGTATTGCTTAACGTACTTAACAATGCGTTTTTTTCTACTCACGAAAAATTTAAGGACGAATTAGGCAAAACAAATTATACCCCTGAAATTGACGTTACCACCAAATACGATGGACACATTATTTCAATTACGATTAAAGACAATGGCAACGGTGTGCCATCCGAGTTGAAAGAAAAAATATTTGAACCTTTTTTTACTACCAAAACTTCGCTGCAAAGCAACGGGCTTGGCTTAAGTATGAGCAACGAAATTATTAAGCTTTATAATGGCGATATTAAACTTACCAATGCCGGAAGCGCGGGTGCCGAGTTTGTAATTTCGTTTCCGGCCAAGGTGTGATATTTACACACATGATACAGTTGAATTATTTAACAATAGGTTTTATGCTTTTGATAAAAAAAGCAATACTGCTTTTTTTTATGTTGCTTTTGGGCATTACAGCTTTTGCACAATCAAACCCCCAAACCGATTCATTGGTAAAAGAATTGCTTAATTCAACTTCGGTTACCGGAAATAATTTAGAGGGTGTTCAACTAATTCGCGAAAATAAATTGGAACAGGCAGGCTCGGTTTTTAGCGACCAAATAAATAAAGATGCCGGCAATAAAGAAGCGTATTTTAACAGGGGTGTGGTAAGTTGGGCTATGAGCAATCCGGCCAACGCATGCCGTGACTGGAGCAGTGTGCTTGCGCTGGGCGACACAGCAGCATTTAAATTGCTTGATAATAATTGCCATGGCCAAATGATAATTGAAGATGATACATTGCCAAAGCAACTTTACCGCAAAATGTTTGCAGTAAAAAAGGATGGTCAGTCAGCTTTGTCAAACAATCAGGCAATAAATGTAGCCGAAGAAATGCCAAAATTTACGGGTGGCGATGAAGGATTGCTTTTTTACCTCAAGGTAAATTTAAAATACCCGGCCGAAGCGCTTAAAAAAAATATACAAGGTACAGTTTACGTAAATTTTATTGTTAGCCGAAAAGGCAAAGTACTGTTTCCACATATCGTGCGCGGTATAGGTGGAGGCTGTGATGAAGAAGCCCTACGCGTGGTGCGTGCCATGCCTGGCTGGACACCGGGTAAACAAAAAGGAAAGCCTGTTTTGGTTAGGTACAATTTACCTATCCGGTTTGCGCCTAAGTAAACGCATTTTGTTGGTAAAATTAAAGGGCTGTAATTTTAAAATCACCTTCGAGCATAGCCCAAAAATTTTACTTTTGCCCACCCATTTAATAATGTAATGATAAGTATGCAGGAGGCAGTAACGGGCCGCACTTTTACACAGCGTTTGCAGGATTACGGTATGTTGTTAAAACTGCGCCTGTCATCGTTGGTGGTTTTTTCGGCAGTGCTGGCATTTATTTTAGGCTCTCATGCAGGTATTGATTTTTCAAAACTATTGCTGCTTACGCTGGGTGGATTTTTAGTTACCGGTGGCAGCAACGGGCTTAACCAGATTGTTGAGCGCGATACCGACAAACTTATGGAACGAACCAAGCTTCGCCCATTGCCTGATAACAGAATAACCGTGGCCGAAGCAGTGGGTGTAAGTGTGGTAACTGCGCTGGCAGGCCTTGCTATCCTATTTTTATGTATAAATTTTAAAAGCGGAATGCTTGGATTGTTTGCTTTGCTTAGCTATGCTTTTGTTTACACTCCACTAAAAAAAGTAACTCCATTTAGTGTTTTTGTGGGAGCTTTTCCCGGTGCTGTACCCACCTTGCTTGGCTGGGTTGCTGCCACCAATGCATTTAGCTACCAGGGATGGATTTTATTTGCCTTACAATTTATGTGGCAGTTTCCTCACTTTTGGGCTATAGCCTGGAAACTTGACGAAGATTATAAGCGTGCCGGATTTGATATGTTGCCAGCCCATGGCAAAAATCATTCATCGGCTATGCAAACCGCTGTTTATACATGCACACTAATTCCATTAGGCCTTATGCCTTACTTTACCGGTATGACAGGAGTAAGTTCGGCTATTGTTGTTAGTGTAGCCGGAATTATTTTTTTTGCACAAAGCATTAACCTACTAAAAACCTGCAGCGATGAAGCCGCCAAAAAACTGATGTTTGGCTCGTTTGTTTATCTGCCTGTAGTTCTCATTGCATTTGTATTAGATAAAATACAATGATTAACTGCAGCAGTTTTTTATCCATTGCAATCACACGTAAAAAATAATTATGCAAGTTACATCTGTTAATACATCTCAAAGGCCAAACATGAAACAAGAAGAAACATATACCGGAATACCGTCATCAAAAATTTTGCTTTGGATAGCCATGGCCGGAATGGTAATGCTATTTGCCGGGCTTACCAGCGCATACGTGGTTCGCAAGGCCGAAGGCAATTGGGTCGAGTTTCAGTTGCCAAAAATGTTTACCATCAGTACTATTGTTATTATCCTAAGCAGTTTTTCTATTCAATATGCATTGCATTGTGTAAAAAAAAATATGTTTAGTAATGCAAAAATTGCCACACTTATTACACTGGGTTTGGGCCTTGCATTTATTTTTACCCAGTTTTTTGCATGGACGGTTTTGGTTGATAACCAAATTTACTTTGTAGGCAATCCAAGCGGCTCGTTTTTATATGTGTTATCGGGCCTTCACCTTGCTCACCTTGTAGGCGGAATTTTTGCGCTTATCGTGGTTTCGATAAAAACTCTAATGGAAAAATACACAACCAATGATTACCTGGGTATGCAATTGTTTGCTATATACTGGCATTTTCTTGATATTTTGTGGGTATATCTTTTCTTATTTGTTGCTTATTTGGCTTAACAATAAGATGCTTAAAAGAAAAGTTGATGGTTTCAAAAAAAAATTAAATATTTGCAACGCTTTTTAAAAAAACTAACTACTTAACCCGTTAATATGTCAACAGCAGTAGCAGCAGCAAATCCCAAATCGGTATGGCGTGGAGGTGTTTCCCCGTTTAATGTAAGTTGGGGAAAAATGTTTATGTGGTTTTTCCTTCTTTCGGATGCATTTACATTTTCAACCTTATTGATTGCCTATGGTTCATTGCGCCATTCACACACCGATATTTGGCCGCTACCGGGCGATGTATTTACCCACTTTCCATTTATACACGGGCATGTGCCTTTGGCTTACGTAGGCTTAATGACTTTTATCCTCATCATGAGTTCGGTTACAATGGTACTTGCAGTTGATGGCGGACATCGCAGAGATAACAAAAGCGTTGCGCTATGGCTTGGTCTTACCATCATTGGCGGCTTAATGTTTGTTGGATCACAAGCATGGGAGTGGTACCACTTTATTAAGGGTTCTGAAAAAGGAGCTTATGTATTATCCGATGGCCGGTTTGCCCGCACCGATGATTTAGAGCCCGGAAAACTTTTTATATGGGAAAACCATCAAAAAACCGTTATCGAAGGTGCCGAGGCCGAACAACTTGTTGCCACAGCAAAAAGGAATATAATAGGTGCAAACCTTATTGAAAACGAATATGGAAACACTCCGCTCTTTGGTAACTTCTTTTTCTTTATTACCGGATTCCATGGCTTTCACGTATTTTCGGGGGTGGTAATAAATTTTATTATCTGGCTAAATGTGCTTAGCGGAGTGTACACCCGCAGGGGGCACTATGAGCAGGTTGAAAAAGTAGGACTATACTGGCACTTTGTAGATTTGGTTTGGGTATTTGTATTCACATTCTTTTATCTTGTTTAACCTATAAAATATTTAGTTATGTCGCATAACGATGACCATAAATTAGAAGGATATTACACGGGTGATATCCATAACCAATATGTTGAAGAGCATTACAACCCTAAAAACCGTAAAATAATTTGGAAAACTTTTTGGATACTTCTTATTGCAACAATTTTTGAAGTAGCTATTGCTTTTACATCATTAAATAAAGAATTGCTGATGTGGACGTTTGTTGTGCTCACAATTTTTAAATCATATTTTATTGTTGGCATATTTATGCACTTGTTTGGCGAGCGCAAAAATTTTCAGTATGCCATTCTGGGGCCTTTTCTCCTTATCATTTATTTTATTGCCATGTGTATTGCCGAAGGCACCTACATTCATCTGTTAGGCGGTAAATAATAATTTTCAAACAAAAGTTGAACTTCAGGGTACTTGCAATAGTTTTTATAGTTGCATTACCCGTGTTTTTTTATGTGTTTGTTAACTCGGGCAAGCACCGGTATAAATACCTGCAATATTTTGGACCCAAAATACCGGTTTCGGATAGCACCAAAGCAGATACTATTTACCACGCTGTAGCCGATTTTTATTTGCTTGATGTTAATGGCAATGCTGTTTCGTTTGAGCAACTTAATCCAAGTTATTGGGTGTTTAGTTTTTTTAATACTCAATGTACCAAACCATGTCTTAATGTAATTGCAAATTTGCAAGAAGAAATACAGCGTAATTTTAAAGAAGTGGATAAGGTTAAAATAATTTCGGTTACTACCCATCCGGCAACAGATAGTTTGTTGCTTAAAAAGTTTGAACGTGACAATGGAATAACATCTGATAAATGGCTGCTTTGCTATGGTGATTCGCTTGCCACAGATTCGTTGATGCAAAAATCTTTTTTTATTAAAACAGGAACCAACATTGCACTTGAAAATGTTTACTTAGTTGACACTGACAAACACATACGCGGAATTTATGATGGCACAAGCGTAATGGAAATGCGAAGGCTTAAAGATGAAATAAAAGTGCTTAGCTACGAATACAAACAAAAACAGGAAAAAAGAAAGTAATGCAACCATCGGCCACTGTACAATCCCCAAAAAGTTTTTTTGATAATGAAAAGCTCGTTTTCAGAATTGTGGCAGGTGTTTCTGCATTTGTTTTTGTGCTGGTGCTATTGCTAAACCGAAAAATATTTCCCCGCCCTGAAGAAGTTCCTTATTTTGTTCGATACCTGCCTATGCTTAATGCATTTATAAATTGTATATGCTTTATATTGCTGTTGCTTTCGTTTTATTTTATCAAACAAAAAAATATTCTGGTGCATAAAAAAATAAACCTTACGGCTTTTTTCCTTTCAGCCTTGTTTATCATTACTTACATTACCTATCACTATCTGGCTGATGAAACCCGTTTCCCGGAAGGAAACCCTTTGCGTGGCGTTTACCTTTTTATACTTGCCACACATATTATACTTGCGGCTTTGGTTTTGCCAATGGTTTTGCTTTCGTTTTATTATGGATTAAAAATGGATGTAAAAAAACACAGGCGCATTGTACGTTTTTCGTTTCCTATATGGCTTTATGTAACGTTAACAGGGGTTATAGTGTATTTAATGATTTCGCCTTTTTACACTTTTAAATAAACAACGCTTTGTTGTAAATAATTTTTTTAGCCAAAAGCGTAAAAAATGTTTTCTGCTACTTTCGGTTTCCGATAATTAATACGTAGCAGGTGTCTTTTATTTCCACTAAAAAATTATTTGTTGTTTTACTTTTACTGTGCGGCATGCAAACGCAGGCGCAAATACTCGATTCATTGCACCAAGCGTTTAGCCAAAAGCCAAAGTTGTTTTTTCAACTTGACGGTTACAATACGTTTGCAAGCGGAAACAAGGCAAATGCATTTGGATTTAAAACCGGTGTTGACTTTGGTAAAAAAATCAGGTTAGGAATTGGCTACTCATGGTTAAGCACAGATATTGTTGAAAGCAGATTTAT
The DNA here is from genome assembly GCA_964432885.1 of uncultured Flavobacteriaceae bacterium. GTDB lineage: Bacteria > Bacteroidota > Bacteroidia > AKYH767-A > OLB10 > CAYSPG01. Next base: position 302,944 of record CAYSPG010000002.1, on the reverse strand, counting down.
AGCAGCCGAATACGATACGTTTAGAACAGAAATAAAAAGCGCCTATGTAACAATGGGTGCTGAATATGTGATGCTGCGCAGCGACCCTTGGCAAGTAACATTTCCAATGCATTTTGGGTTTGGAAATTCCTATCGCATTTATCCTAAGAATGGAAAAGATTTAAAAACCGATAAGCACAGCGTAGTGTTATTGGAGCCTGCCATTACAGGACATTATAAATTTATAAAATGGGTAGGCGTGGGTTTTGGGTTTGGCTACCGCATAATGTTAAAAAATAATGAGGCTGTTGATCAAAAAATTTCGGGGCCGCTGTATGTGCTGCGGCTTAAGTTATTTTTAAACGAAATTTATAAAACTGTTTTTCCGAAAAAGGAAAATCAAAAAAAGAAATAAGGAATCATGTCAATTTGGTTTAGAGAATATAAACTTGCCGATGTACGGCAGTTGGAACAAAACAATATGTTTAGTCATATTGGAATAGAACTTACCGCGGTTACTGAAGAGGGTATTGCTGGCAAAATGCCCGTTGACCATCGTACCACACAGCCAATGGGCTTGCTGCATGGTGGCGCATCATGTGTGCTTGCCGAATCGTTAGGCAGCACAGGTGCGCATCTTGTTATTGATGCCGAAAAGTTTTATTGCGTAGGATTAGAAATAAATGCCAACCATGTGCGCAGTGTAACCAAAGGTTTTGTTTATGGTTTTGCCAAACCACTACATCTTGGCAAAACCACCCAGATATGGAGCATTGAAATAACCGATGAAAGAAAAAAACTTGTTTGCATCAGCCGCTTGACTATGGCTGTGATTGAGAAGAAGCTTTAGCCGCTTTTACTTTCTTCTCAAATACAAATAATCCAAATAGTAAAGCACCTTAAGCGAAAGGGTTTGTGTGTGTGGGTTATCAAAAACATAATTAAAGTTTTTGCTGTATGAAAGTGTGTTTAACCCGGTTTCGTTATCAAAAATATTTTTGTACGAAAACGAAAGTGTGCTGCCCGGTGCAAAGCGCCATGAGAACAATACATCGGCATTAAAGGCATTGTAGCTTAAATCGTATGCGCCATGGTAGGTATCTTCAACGGGTATGTGCTCTCCATCATCATCTAAATTAAAGTAAGAGCGGTACTTAACATTAAACCAATAATGGCGTGCAATGATTGACAGTGATAAATCGTTTTTAAAAATGTAACGCACGGCAGCCTGATTTATAAAGGTGTTTGTTTTACGTCCGCCAAAGAGGTAAACATTGTCTGCAGGGTTATCTACATAACCAAAGTTGTAGGGGTCCCAGTAATAAGAAAAGGTATAGTTAACCGTAAGTTTATCGTTAAAGCGGTAACGCAGGGTGAGGTCGGAGTTGTAACCTTCGCTTTTATGGTGGTCGGTAAAGTTGCTCATGTTTTGAGTGTAGTCAACGGCAAAGCGTTTGCGGTAGTCGGTGCTAATGCCAGCGTACACATACCAGTAGCGTAATGATTTAAAGTAGCGGCCATCCAAACGTGGGTCGTAATCGAAACAACGCAGGGGGGTAAGGCCGCCACCAAAGAAAACCTGGTTGTAGCTCATTAGGTTGGCAAACCAGTTTGTCCATATTTCCCAAAAGGTGCGGTCGGTGGTGGTGTGGTTGGTAATGTAGTTGGTGCCAAGGTTGGCATTGCCTTCGCGAATAAATTTATAGGGCTTAAAGCGGAAGGCTTGTATGTACACACGGTTGTTATCGCGATTGGGAATTACATAGTAGCCAAGGTCACGAGGGTTGTATTCGGCACTTTTTTCGCTATGCGAAACGCCCCATTGCAGCCATCCGCTTATTTTGCGTACACCCATAAAGTAGTTGTAGCCAAGTTCTGTATTGTAGTTGTTTTTGAGGCTGTCGTTTTCCTGAAACTGCTGGCTTAGAAAGGCGCTTCCATCAACACCAAAGGATTTCTTTTTGTTGATAAACGTAAAGCCCGAACCTGTTACGTTAGCATCATCGTACCTATGATTGCGCATTACGTTGGTATTAATAAAGTATAGCGATGAGTTGTTTTTCCACTGCTTATCCAACACAAGTACGTTAAAGTTGGTAAGTGGCTCGGTGAGTATTTTGCGTTCGTTTCCGCTTTGGTCTTCAATGGTGGCGTAGGCGTTATCAGTAACGGCATTAAACAAGCCTATGCCCAAGCCCTCATCGGTACGGCCGCTAAGCTTGGCGGCATTTAAAAGTTTTACCTGCGATGGATTTTCTTTTACGGTTTCATTGTCGTTAAGCATCCCATCAACGTCATAAAACAAGCCGGGAGTTTTTCCAATGCGCCTGGTGTAAAACACATCTCCACGTGAAAATAAATCGGTTCCTTCTTTAAAGAAGGGACGGTTTTCATCGTAGATTATTTCTTCGTAGCCGAGGGTTTTGCGTTTGTTGTCGGATTGTACTTGTCCAAAGTCGGGAAGCAGGGTCATGTCGAGGGTGAATCGTTCATCTAAACCATATTTTATATCGGCCCCAGCGCGGTATGAAAACGAGTTTGCAATTTCGGTGCGGCCTTCTTCGTTTTCAAACGGTGCGCGCTCGTAGGTGGTGCTTATATAGGGTGTGAGTGAAAGGCGTACAGGGGGTTTTATGTTTTCAATACCATTCATATTGCCCCAGTAGTTTTGCGAGTTAAAGGCGGTAGATGGGGTAAGGCTCCATTGGTCGAACTCACGGTTGCGCCTTATGCTGCGGGTAATTTGCAGCGCCCACTGCTGCACAGGCTTGGCGGGGAACCGTATGGCGGAGTATGGTATTTTCATTTCAACCACCCAGCCTTTGTCGTTGATGGCGGCAGCACTTTCCCACACGGCATCAAAAAGGTAATCGCTAAAGCGCGAGTCGGCCTGCACACCCGATGCATATACGCCAAAGTCATACGCATCCTGGCGGGTGTTGTAGGGGTCAATTACAAAACGGAAATAATCTGCATTAATGTCGGTAAAGCCACCGTTGTTGGTATTGCTTGGGTCGGCACCATCGCGCAAGCCAAGTTCATGCAGTATGCTGTCGGGGGCGGTGTCGTGCAGCATGGCGCCCACGTATATGGCATTGTTGTCGTATACTATTTTTACTTCGGTGCGCTGTGTGGGCTCACCGCCTTCGGTGGGGCGGTTCATTACAAAGTCTGAAATTATGTTGGCATTGTTCCATGCTTCGTCATCCAGCTTGCCATCAATGCGCGGGGCCGATGCGGTGCGCACGGCACTGTACTTTTTTAGTGTGTCGGCACTTTGGCAAAATGCTGTTGTTGAAAATACAATAAGGACAAAGCAGGGTAGAATGTTTTTAAGCATAATTATTAAGTAGTGATGCCAAAAGTATTTTGGGCGCCAACGGTAGGCGGTTAATAAAACGTTAATTAGTAGTTTTTAACCATCTATGATAAAATCTTAATATGTTTAAGTAAGTATCTTATTACTTATTTTGGCAACTTCAATTCTCTCTCATCCGCCATAGCTTTAGCGAAGGTGGGAAACTTCAAACCTCAAACTTTTTTTTCTATGCCTAAAATTAACCTCACAACAAAAATATTTATCGGCATGCTGGTCGGCATACTTGTTGGCCACTGGTATCACAGCACCCATGCGCTTACTTCCGATTACGAAAGTTTTGCTTCCAACATAAGCATACTCAGCGATATTTTTTTACGACTTATTAAAATGATAATTGCACCACTCGTGTTTGCAACATTAGTGGTAGGCGTTGCCAAGGTGGGTGATTTTAAAAGCGTGGGCCGGATAGGATTAAAAACCATTATCTATTTTCAGATAGCAACATTGCTTGCGCTAACATTAGGCTTGTGGCTTGTAAACTTTTTTGAACCGGGAAAAGTAATGAGCTTAACCCTGCCCGATGCAGCAGCCACATCGGGCGTAATGGCAAAGGGAATAAACGGAAAAGACTTTATAACACACGTAATTCCCAAAAGCATTGTCGAGGCAATGGCCAACAACGACATATTACCCATAGTAATATTTGCCCTCTTTTTTGGAATAGCAACTGCCGCCATTGGCGAAAAAGGCAAAAGCGTGGTTAATGCAATGGATGCCGTATCGCACATCATGTTTAAGGTTACTAATTATGTAATGCAATTTGCACCGTTTGGCGTATTTGGAGCCATTGCTGCCGTAGTAGCAAAACAAGGATTGGGAGTTATAACAGGATATTTATATCTGATAGCAACATTTTATGGCGGGCTTTTAATTTTTGGTTTAGGAATTTTAGGAGTTATATGCTTTGTGCTGAAAATAAAATTTTGGAGTTTGCTAAAACATATAAAAGAGCCTATGCTGCTTGCCTTTTCAACTGCAAGCTCTGAGTCGGCCTTTCCCAAAACCGTTGAAGCATTAGAAAAATACGGATGCAGCAATCGCATAGTAAGTTTTGTGTTGCCGCTTGGCTATTCATTTAATCTTGATGGCTCAATAATGTACATGGCATTTGCCACACAGTTTATTGCACAGGCCTATGGAATGGATTTAAGTATTTCGCAACAAATAACCATGTTGCTTATGCTTCTTGTAACCAGTAAAGGCATGGCAGGTGTGCCGCGTGCATCGCTTGTCGTAATTGCCGGTATGCTTGCAACATTTAAAATTCCCGAAGCAGGTTTACTTTTATTACTTGGAATTGACCAGATACTTGACATGGGCCGCTCGGCAACAAATGTTATTGGCAATGCAGTGGCTACTGCGGTGGTATCAAAGTGGGAGGGAGAACTAAAATAACGCCAACACGTTGTTTCACATTAATTTCATAGCACCCCAATACTTTTGGCCAACTATTTCAATCAAAAGCAAGTATAAAATCTGTATCTAAATAAATATCTTTACCAAAAATTAAAAAGCATTACAATGAAAAAAATTCTTTACACATTATTGGCTGCAATGTTTATAAGCGTTGCCTCGTTTGCACAAGAAGATGCAAAGGCTAACGAGCAAAAAGCCGAAAACCCTAACGGCCCCGATATGGCCTTTGACCAGGAAGTACATGACTTTGGTACACTGCCCTATGGCGGTGATGGTGGTTTCGATTTTAAATTTACCAACACAGGCAAAGAGCCGTTGGTAATAACCAATGCTCGCGGAAGCTGCGGATGCACTGTACCATCATGGCCAAAGGAACCCATTTTAAAAGGACATAGCGGCAGCATACATGTTCAATATGATACAAAGCGCCCCGGCCCGTTTACCAAAACAGTTACCATTACTTCAAATGCAAAAGGTGGTGATAAGGTTATTACCATAAAGGGAAATGTTGAATCAAAAGAACAAACCGAAAATGGAACACCTGTAAGAAAAGACAACCCCATGTCGCCCAAAGAAAACTCTAACACCGGATTTGGAAATAATTAATAACAAACAATACAAACAATTAAAAATTCAACAATGAAAAAAACAATTTTACTCTCTGCAATGGTGCTTGGCTTTAGCGCAGCAACATTCGCTCAAACCGAAAAAGCAGCCACACCGGTTACAGTAGCTGCTACACAACCGGCTGCTGCCGAAAACAAAAATCAGGCAGATTTTAAGTTTGATGCTGCTGAGTACAACTACGGCACCATCAAACAAGGCGAAAAAGTAACTCACAACTTTACCTTTACCAACACCGGTAAAGAACCTTTGATTATTACCGATGCACGCGGCAGTTGCGGATGCACCGTTCCTGTGTGGCCAAAAGAACCTATTAAAAAAGGCGAAAAAGGAAGTATCAATGTTGAATTTAATTCAGCCGGAAAAAGCGGAATGCAGGACAAAACCATTACCATTACTTCAAACGCTAAAACCAATCCAATGGTATTGCACATCAAAGGAACTGTTGAAGTGCCACCTGCTGATGCAAAACCAGGCGAAACTCCTAAAAACTAATTACATAATTTAATTTTAAGTTTACATTTGCAGAGGCTGTCTTATCAAATAGGCAGCCTCTGTTTGTTTTTACTTAACTCACAAAATCGTTTTTATAAGCTATGCCAAAAGTTTCAACCAAAGGCCAGTTAATGCCACCATCGCCCATTAGAAAATTGGTTCCTTATGCCGAAAAAGCTAAAAAGGAAGGAAAAAAAATTTTTCATCTCAACATTGGCCAGCCCGATATCGAAACATCAAAGGTGATGCTTGATGCCATTCGCAATATAAACTTAAAGGTGGTTGAGTATAGCCACTCGGCCGGTATCGAATCGTACCGTAAAAAACTCACCGGGTATTACAAAAAGTTTAATATCAACATTGATTACACCGATGTAATAATTACCACAGGCGGTTCCGAAGCCATCGAAATTGCCATGATGAGTTGTATGAATGAAGGTGACGAAATTATTATTCCCGAACCGTTTTATGCAAATTATAATGGATTCTCAACGCAGGCCGGTGTTGTTGTTAAACCCGTTTTTTCTTCCATCAATTCAGGTTTTGCTTTACCTGATATTTCCGATTTTGAAAAAGTAATTACACCCAAAACCAAAGCCATAATGATTTGCAACCCCAGCAACCCAACGGGGTATCTTTATACAAAACAAGAACTACAGTCATTGGCTGATATTGCAAAAAAACACGACTTGTTTTTGTTTGCTGATGAGGTGTACCGCGAATTTTGCTATGACGGAAAAGAATATTTTTCGGTAATGCACCTGCAAGGGTTGGATGATAACATTGTATTGCTTGATTCCATCAGCAAGCGATACAGCGCATGTGGTGCTCGCATAGGAGCCATCATTTCAAAAAACAAAGAGGTAATGAGCACAGCTTTAAAATTTGCACAAGCCCGATTAAGCCCCCCCACGTTTGGCCAAATTGCAGCCGAAGCTGCTATTGATACTCCACAGGAATATTTTGATAAAGTAAAAGCCGAATATGTGGCACGAAGAAATTTTATTGTTGAAGCCTTAAATAATATGGAAGGGGTTTTTTGCCCCAAGCCAAGCGGAGCTTTTTACTGCATTGCACAGTTACCCATTGATGATTCTGATAAATTTTGCCAGTGGCTGCTCGAAACTTTTTCGCATAACAACCAAACAGTAATGCTGGCACCGGCAACAGGCTTTTACAGCAAACCCGAATTAGGAAAGCAGCAAGTGCGCATTGCCTATGTGCTTAACATTGACGATTTAAAAAACGCCATGGCATGTTTAGAAAAAGCATTGCTGGAGTATCCGGGCAGAAAAGTTTCTGATAAAAAAGAAACCTTGCACGCGTAGCAAAAAAAGTAACAAAGAGGCAAGAGATAAATTCAAAAAACTCTTTTCTCTTACCGCTGTGTTTAAAGAAAATCTGGGTGCTTTATTTTTTTCAGAAAAAAATCTGTGCATCTGTGGCTAACTTTTTTGCGTAGAAAACATTTTGCACCTCCTTGAGCTAAAATCTAAGTGCCTTATTTTTTTAACAAAAAAATCCATGACCCGATGCTTCGGGTCTGTGGCTAAAAAAATCCTTAACCTAAAACCGTTTCCAATAAATCATCAATAGATGCATACGAATTTTTCATTGCCACTTTTATTTCTTCTTTGCTCATCCATTTAGCATCGGTAATATCTTCTTCTTTTTGCAAAATAAAATTTGTAAACGAATGGCATTGCATGGCAAACCAGTATGTTCGCTTTAAAACGTTTTTACCCTTGTGCTCATAGGTATGGTAGGTAAGCGGCAGTTGTTTAATTATTTCCAAATCGCAAACACCTGTTTCTTCGCACACTTCGCGCATGGCTGCATGATTAGGTGTTTCTATTTTTTCAATTTTCCCTTTAGGTAAATCCCATTTACCCAATCGTTTAATCAGTAATATTTTTTTTTCCGCATTATACACCACACCACCCGCTGCTTCCAGAATTAAAAACTGCTTGCAAAAGGTGTCAAATGTTTTTTCTGCTTCATCGGTTTTTACAAAAGCGCCCGCGCAATCTGTATTATCAAAAACTTCGGTTACTGTTTTGTATAAAACATCTGTATTTAGCTCAATAAAATCATGCTTTACATTGGCAGAAGCAAACACAAGCGGCTTGTCATTTATAAAAATTTTCACGGTAGTTATTAATTGGTGCTTTTGTTTTTAAAATCAAAACAAGTAGGTTTGTACACTTATGACGGATGATACAGCTTCAAATATAGCAGAATTCCTTTTGCAGATAAAAGCCATCAAGTTACAACCCGATGAACCTTTTACGTGGGCATCAGGTTGGAAATCGCCCATTTATTGCGATAACCGCATTGCACTTTCTCACCCTCGCATTCGCACATACATTAGGCAGGAGCTCGTAAAGGCAATTGAAAAACACTATGGCCGGCCCGATGCCATTGCGGCCGTAGCTACAGGAGCCATTGCCCAGGGGGCATTGGTTGCCGAAGCGCTGGGCTTGCCATTAATTTATGTACGACCCGAGCCTAAACAACACGGTATGAAAAGCAGCATTGAAGGTGAGATAAGAAAAAACCATTCTGTAGTTGTGGTTGAAGATTTGGTATCAACCGGTAAGAGTAGCTTAAAAGTGGTGGACGCATTGCGCACACAAGGCGTTATTGTTAAAGGCATGATTTGCGTTTTTAATTACGGATTCGAAATTGCAAAAGAAAACTTTAGACAATCTGCATGTCCGCTATACTCATTAAGCAATTACGATACACTTATAAAAAAAGCCATGGAGTCAAAATACATTACCGAAACACAAGTAGATTCATTAACAGCCTGGCGCGAACAACCCGATACATGGGGCAAATAAATTTTAAAATATGACACGCATTGACAGCGATGAAATAACCGTAAATAAAACTCCCATAGAAGTTTTTAATTTTTTAAGCGATTTTAATAACCTGCAAAAAATAATGCCACAGCAGGTTACCGATTGGCAAAGCACCACCACCGATTGCAGCTTTACCATCAAAAACATGGCAACACTTGGTATGGAGCTTGCCGAAAAAACGCCTCACACTCAAATTAAAATGGCGCGCAAAGGAAAAGCTCCGTTTGACTTTAACTTGTTTTGCAACATGCAGCCCACCGCTGACGGAAAAACAAAACTGCAACTTGCCTTTGATGCCGACCTAAACCCCATGCTAAAAATGATGGCCGAAAAACCGTTGAAAAATTTTTTGAATATACTGGCAGAGAATTTTAAGGAGCTGAGTTAATAGCCTAAAACACAAACACAATCTCTTTATTATCCAATTTTAAAACCTCACCGGCATCGGTTTCAAAAATAAGTTTGCCGTTTTCGTTTACACCTGTAATGGTGCCCAATACAGTTTGGTCTTTTATTTTGTATTTCGAAAGTTCATTAAGCCTGTAAAGCCTGCCATGGTAAAAGTCATCAATCAATTCATAGTTGCCTTGCTTTAATGATGCATACCAAAACTCAATTTTATTTTGCAGCAGTTGGGCAATTTCTTTTACCTCAAATTTTGTTTTGGTAAGCAAACAAAGTGAAGTGGCGCGCAGGTTAAAATTTTCAAACTCGCTTTGGTTTACATTAAGCCCAACACCTGCCACTGAATTGGCCACCTCATCGCCCCTAAAACTATTTTCAATAAGTATGCCTGCAATTTTTTTATCATTCACCATAATATCGTTAGGCCATTTAATATTTATTTTTTCGTTACATAAGGCTGCTACGGTATCGTAAACTGCAAGTGCCACCACCTGATTTAATGCAAATATTTTTTTTGGCAGCAAAAACTTCGGATATAAAATTATACTCATCAGCACATTTTCACCGGCATGGCTGTGCCACTCATTGCCACGCTGCCCGCGCCCCTTATCCTGGTAGGCCGAAATTACCACCGAACCTTCGGCCGCATTTTGAACCGATGCAAGCTGCAAGGCCTTTGAGTTGGTAGAATCAATGCTATCAAAAAAAAACCATTTCGACTTTGAAAACATAATGGACAGTAGTGTGTTTAAGTGATAAATTTTTTTACTTTTGTTAAAAAAAGGAAAGCAAAAATACATTCCTGAAAACTATATCAAAGAAAAAGTTGGCGAAGAAAAAAAGTACAGGCGTTAAGCAAAAAAAAACAAAGCAAACTGCAAAAAAAGCAACCAAGTCAAAAAAACCCGCCAGCAAAAAAGCGGGCAGTTCGTTACAGCAGTTGTTAGGTGCCATAATACATGGCATTGAAGAAAAAAAAGGGAATAATATTGTTGCCCTTAATTTAAAAAACACCGGAAACTCAGTGGCCGATTACTTTGTTATATGCCATGCAAATAATAAAATTCAGGCCGAGGCCATAGCCGAAAGTGTACAGGAGCAGGTATTTAAAATAAACAAAGAAACGCCTGCAAGTGTTGAAGGCAAACAAAATGCCGAGTGGATATTGATAGACTATTTTAACGTATTGGTACACGTGTTTACCAAAGAAGCCCGCGACTATTATAACATTGAATATTTATGGGCAGATGCTGAATACGAAAAAATAGCGGCACACAGATAAATTTAACTGACAAAATGCGCGTAGCACAATAGTTGATACCATCGCAAAAAAAAATAAGAATGACTGAAGAGAATAAAACAGAACAGAATAAGGATTCAAAAAAGAAACCCTCCTTTAATAAAATCCCCAAGCCGCCCGGCAAAGGATTTAATTTTAATTTTTCATGGATTTACGCCATTGTATTTGTTTTGATTTTTGTTATATGGGCATTGGATTATGGAAATAAAACATTGCAAACCGATTTTCCGGAGTTTGAACGCTCGATGCTTAAAACCTACGATGTTGAGCGCATTGAAATAGTTAACCGCGAGCGGGCAAACATATATATCAAAGAAAGTAAACTAACCGATGAAAAATACCGCTCGGTAGCGCGCAAGCCTTTTGGCAACAGCCTTAACGATGGCCCTCATTATTATATTACCATTGGAGATGTTGGAAACTTTGAAACCAAAATTGAACAGGCGCAAAAAGATTTTCCGGAAACAGAAAAAATAAACATTACTTACAATAACAACGACCGATCGATGTTTGAAGTAATTTTTTGGAACCTGCTGCCATTTATAATTATTGCCGTGATATGGATTTTTATAATGCGAAGAATGGGTGGTGGTGGCCCGGGTGGACAAATTTTTAACATCGGTAAATCCCGCGCACAATTATTTGATAAAGATTTAAACGTTAAAGTTACTTTTAATGATGTGGCTGGATTGGAAGAAGCAAAAGTGGAGGTGATGGAGATAGTTGACTTTTTAAAAAATCCTAAAAAATACACACAACTTGGCGGAAAAATTCCTCGTGGCGCATTATTAGTTGGCCCTCCCGGAACCGGAAAAACATTGTTGGCAAAGGCCGTTGCAGGCGAAGCGCAGGTTCCATTCTTTTCGCTTTCGGGTTCCGATTTTGTAGAAATGTTTGTAGGGGTAGGTGCTTCGCGTGTGCGAGATTTATTTAGACAGGCAAAAGAAAAAGCACCAAGCATTATTTTTATTGATGAGATAGATGCCATTGGCCGCGCACGCGGAAAGTCTCCATCGTTTAGCGCAAATGATGAGCGCGAAAGCACACTAAACCAATTGCTGACAGAGATGGATGGCTTTGGCAGCAACACAGGAGTAATTATTGTGGCAGCAACCAATCGTGCCGATATACTTGACCGTGCACTGCTGCGCCCGGGGCGTTTCGACAGGCAAATTTATGTTGAATTGCCCGACCTTACCGGACGCGAAGAAATTTTTAAAGTACATACCGTTGGTTTAAAGATTGACAAAACAGTTGACATAAAATTTTTAGCCAAACAAACACCCGGCTTCTCTGGAGCAGATATTGCAAACCTGTGTAACGAGGCTGCCTTAATTGCAGCGCGCAGAAATAAAACCGCCATTGGCAAAGAAGATTTTTTATCAGCCGTTGACAGAATTATTGGCGGGCTTGAAAAGAAAAACAAAATAATAACCAAACACGAAAAAGGCGTAATTGCATATCATGAAGCCGGCCATGCCACCGTTAGCTGGTTGCTTGAACACGCGCATCCTTTAGTTAAAGTGACCATAGTTCCACGTGGTAACTCATTGGGTGCAGCATGGTACTTACCCGAAGAGCGTCAACTTACAAACAAAGAACAAATTTTTGACGAGATGTGCGCGGCACTTGGCGGACGCGCAGCCGAAGAAGTTGTTTTTGGAAGCATTTCAACCGGGGCATTAAGTGATTTAGAAAAAATTACCAAGCAAGCGTATGCAAGCGTAAGCATTTTTGGTTTAAATGATAAGCTTGGCAACATAAGCTACTATGATTCATCAGGGCAGCAAGACTACTCGTTTAGCAAACCTTACAGCGAAAAAACTGCCGAGTTGATTGACCAGGAAGTGAAAAAAATGATAGATGAAGCCTATGTGCGTACCAAAGAATTGCTAAAAGAACATAAGGCGCAACTTGACAAACTTGCAGCACGTTTGCTTGAAAAAGAAGTTATTTTTAAAGAAGACCTGGAAGAAATATTTGGAGTGCGCAAATGGGCTGAATCCGAAAAAGCCACCTTCAATTCATATGGCGACAACGGAGAAGTAAAAAAAGAGTTGAATTCATCAGATGAAAATAAAGATGTGCAACAAAACGGGCACGAAACACCAGTAGCTCCCAAAGAAACTTTAACCAGTTAACATGAACGAAAGTACCAACAGAGAAAAAGTTCTGAAAAAGGTACGCAGCGCTTTGTTGTCAAAAACAGCAAACCCTTTTCCTAATCTTGATTTTGATTCTTCGGTTTTCCATGTAAACGATTTGCCAGACGAAGTAAACTTTGCTGAAAAATTTATTGACCATGGCGGTAATTTTATTTTGTGCGAGCACACCGTTGAACTGATAGAAATGCTGCTTGCCTTGTGTGAGCAAAACCAATGGCGAAATATTTATTGTGCAGATAATAACATTGCATCATTGCTTAGTGAGTTTGAATTTCCGTTTAAAACCGTTTTAAACGATGATATTAAAGCAGAAGCTGTTTTAATTTCATGTGCAGCACTTCTAAACCGTACAGGCGAAATTGTTTTTACTTCAACCGAATTTGTTCACAATAAAAGTATTTTACAAGCACAAAACCTTGTAGTGATTTGCTCTCAATCGCAATTAAGAAATGATATGAAGCATGCCATTACCTGCATAAGAGAAAACAATCAAGGCAAAATGCCTACAGTTGTCTCTTGCATTAATCCTCAATCATTTGTTGGTGGAATGTTTGTGTTGCTAAACCTCGAGGAAAATAAGTTGCCGGTATTTAAATAAACTAATTCTTTGCTTTTATAAGCGCTATGTCAGACGAAAGTGTTACAGGAATAAAATCATGGGCAGAAGCCGACCGCCCTCGCGAAAAACTTTTAGAAAAAGGCCGTCACACATTAACCGATTCAGAATTACTTGCCATCTTAATTCGTAGCGGCAGCAGAGACGAATCGGCTGTTGAACTTTCAAAAAGAATTTTAAAAGAAGTAAAAAATAATCTTGCCGAACTTTCGCGCATGAGCGTAAGTGAACTTAGCAAGTTTAAAGGCATGGGCGAAGTAAAGGCTATAACCATTGTTGCCGCACTGGAACTTGGCAGGCGCAGGTCGCAATCAGATGTTGTTAAGCAGCAAAAAATAGTAACCAGCAAAGATGTATATGATTTTTTTTCGGCTGACCTTTCTGACCTACGCCATGAAGTTTTTTATGTTTTGCTGCTTAATAGAAGCAATCAAATTATAAAGCCGGTTAAAATTAGCGAGGGCGGGGTTGCTGGAACCGTGGTTGACAACAAAATGATTTTTAAAGAGGCAATTGATAATCTGGCTTCGTCTATTGTTTTATGCCACAACCATCCAAGCCGTAACCCTCAGCCAAGCGAACAGGATTTAGCACTTACAAAAAAGGCAATAGAGGCTGGCAAAACACTTGATGTTTCTGTTTTAGATCATGTAATAATTGCAGGCAACACCTACTTTAGTTTTGGCGATGAGGGTTTGATGTAAATTTGCGCCTATATGTTACTTGTTTACACACCTCAAATTACTTCACGCCTTAAATACACTTTTGATTTATTTATAAAAAACCTGATGGGGATTGAATACAAAATCACCATTAACAAAGAGGAATTTAAATCATACAGTGGCCCTCGCCTTACATACAGCGACCATCCGGTAGAAAACGAGCCGTTTGTATTTGCTGAAAAACTTTTGTTTGAAAAAGGAATAGAAGACCAGCAGCTTTCTGTATTTGAATGGGATGGCGAAAAAGCTTTTTATGCAACGCATCCCAAATACACCATTCCGTTTGATGTATTTGCCGCCACGTTTTACCTGGTTAGCCGTTATGAAGAATATTTGCCTCACATGCGCGATGCACACGACAGATTTAATGATTTGGAAAGCCTTGCTTACCAAAAAAATTTTTTGCATAAGCCATTAGTAAACATTTGGGCAAAAAAATTTCGCAACATTTTATTAAAATATTATCCGTTGTTGCCGTTTACACCCTCTAAGTACAGGTACATTTCAACTGTGGATATTGACAACGCGTACGCCTATCTTGAAAAAGGCATTATGCGTACCATGGGAGCCTATGCACGCAGCCTTATTGAACTTAATTTTGAACAAATAGTTGAACGAACCAAGGTGCTTGCGCGAATTACACATGATCCATACGACACCTACCAACTTATGCATGACTTGCATAAGAAATACAAAGTACATGTAATATATTTTTTTCTGTTGGGTGAGTATGGAGAAAACGACAAAAATGTTCCGGTTGAAAACAAAAGATTTCAATCGTTGCTAAAATCGCTGGCAGATTATGCCGAGACAGGAATACATCCTTCGTACGGCTCAAACAAAAAACAGGGCCGGTTGCAAAAGGAAGTAGCACTGCTAGCCAAAATTTTAAAACGCGAAGTAACCAAAAGCCGCCAGCATTTTTTAAAACTTCGACTGCCGGATACGTATCGTAAACTTATAGATGTGGATATAAAGGATGATTATACAATGGGTTATGCAAACAATATTGGCTTTAGGGCCAGCATTTGCAGTTCATATTACTTTTATGATTTGGATTTCGAACTAAAAACGGATTTAAAAATTCATCCTTTTGCTATTATGGATGCCACGTTTAAGTATTATCTAAAAGTTCAGCCTGATGATGTGCTTGATTTGATAGAGCCGCTTATTGAACAGGTAAAGGCTGTTGACGGAACATTTATAAGCTTGTGGCATAACGAATCGTTAAGCGAAAATCAACTGTGGAAGGGATATAGAAAAGTGTACGAGCAGATGCTTGAGATGGCTTCAGGGGTATAAGTTTTTTTGTTCTCCTGCACGAATATTAACCAACTTGAAACTATTTAAAACGTGCGGTGCTTTTTTCAAACCTGAAAACGGCTGCCAGATAAAAACTTCGTGATAACCTGAAAATAACAGGCAGAAGTGCAAGTAAAATAACCGCGTTAGTTATTAAATACGGCCATATTACCCAGCCCCATAGTGCATATACCCATGCAAAATTAAGCACCGATAAAAAAATGCACAATGCATAGCTCATGTACATCGCGCCATAATAAAAACCTGTTTCGGGCATAAAAGATAAATTGCATACAGTACAAGTTGCTGGCATATCAGCCAGTGTTTTAAAGTTATACGGATTTGGATTTTTAAAAAGCTTGCCTTCGCAACAGCGCGGGCAAAGGCATTTAAGGCCAACAGTAAAAAATGATTTTTGATTTTTAAATTCTGTCATGTGTCTTGTGCTAAAAAATAATTCCATAATACTTCATTGGGAGTATCGGCAATTATTTCTACAGGTTCGTTTTTTACGGGATGTATAAATTGAACTTTTCGGGCATGCAAATGTATTGAGCCATCGGGATTACTGCGCTGCGTTCCGTATTTTAAATCGCCTTTTATGGGGCAGCCAATTGCTGAAAGCTGAACACGTATTTGATGATGCCGGCCTGTGTATGGGTTTATCTCCAGCAAAAAGTAATTATCGCTTGTCGCAATTACTTTGTATGCCAATTGACATTGAAGAGCTTTAGGTTTTGGAAAAAGTGATGCTCGGCTTTTATTTTTTGCTTCGTCTTTAATGAGATAATGCGTAAGCGTGTCTTCATTCTTTGGTGGTTTGTTTTTTACAATTGCCCAATACGTTTTTCTTACTTCTTTGCTTCTAAACAGTTCGTTCATGCGCTCAAGCATTTTGCTTGTTTTGGCAAAAAGAACAACTCCACTCACAGGCCTGTCAATACGATGTATTACTCCACAAAATACATTGCCGGGTTTTTTGTATTTTTCTTTTAAAAATATTTTTACGGTTTCGCTTAATGCTTCGTCACCGGTTTTATCACCCTGCACTATTTCACCGGCACGCTTATTTACCGCTATTAGGTGGTTATCTTCAAAAATAATTTTCAATTTATTGATTTGATAATGTGGTGATTTGCTGATGTGCTAATGGGAGGATGGAATGATGTGGTGATTGGATTAACTGGGTTGGAAAGGAAACTTAAATCGGTTGAAATAAAAAAATAGTAATCACCAAATTATCACATCAACTCATTAGTACTGCTCATTCTTACTAGGAAAGTCTTTGTTCTTTACATCTTCAATATACTTTTGAGCAGCGGTTTTAATTTCATCGTACAGGTTTAAGTACCTGCGCAAAAAGCGGGGATTAAATTCCTTGTTTATTCCCAGCATATCATGCAAAACAAGTACTTGCCCGTCAACACCTCCGCCTGCACCAATTCCTATAATCGGAATTTTTAATTCTTCTGCAACTTTTGATGCAAGCTTTGCCGGAATTTTTTCAAGTACTATGGCAAAGCAACCTGCTTCTTCTAAAATATGAGCGTCTTCAATAAGGCGTTTCGCTTCGTCTTCTTCTTTGGCACGTACCACATAGGTGCCAAATTTATATATGCTTTGCGGGGTTAAGCCCAAATGACCCATCACAGGAACACCGGCAGTTAATATTCGTTCAATAGACTCTTTTACCTCGCGTCCACCTTCCATTTTTACAGCATGTGCGCCCGACTCTTTCATGATACGTATGGAAGTGTTTAATGCTTCTTTAGAATTACCTTGATAAGTTCCAAAAGGCAAATCAACCACTACCAGTGAGCGTGAAACAGCTCGCACTACACTTGAAGCATGATAAATCATTTGGTCAAGAGTTATTGGCAAAGTGGTTTCATGACCAGCCATTACATTTGATGCCGAGTCGCCAACCAACAATACATCCATGCCTGCTGCATCAAGTATTCTTGCAAGGCTAAAGTCGTATGCAGTAAGCATCGAAATTTTTTCGCCCCTGCGTTTCATTTCCTGCAATGTGTGTGTAGTAACTTTTTTTATTTCGGTATGGGTTGACATTTTAAATTTTAACGTTTAAAGTCCAGTCTGCTATTATCAATTTTAATTTACATTTTCGATTGTATACTTAATGCATTATTTCCACTTAAAAAACACCTTCGCTACAAATTACCATAGTTACCCAATTACCATCATTACTTCAATAACTAATTCTCCTTCGGCAAGGCAAAATCTTTTTTTACCTGTGTACTGTCTTTGGGCGGCTTGTTTTCAGTAGTGCTGCCATTGCTTTTAGGAGGTTTTCCCTGCAGT
This sequence comes from uncultured Flavobacteriaceae bacterium, assembly GCA_964432885.1. Taxonomy (GTDB): domain Bacteria; phylum Bacteroidota; class Bacteroidia; order AKYH767-A; family OLB10; genus CAYSPG01. The sequence goes on along the minus strand of CAYSPG010000002.1, from coordinate 285,355 downwards.
TTTTGCTTTTGAAGTTCGCCTTTGTAAAACGAGAGCGAGTCGGTAAGTGATTTGTTTTTTTCCTTTTCGGTTTTTACGGTTTTAGAAAGTGAAATAATTAAGTCAGAGTTTTCGTTTCCGGCAACCATCTCTTTGTACTTCAAAAGTTCCTTGTTGATTTTGGCAATTGAGTCAACTGATGTGTCCTTTTGCTGCATTTGTGCCTGTAAATCTTTAATTCTTTTTTCGTAGTTCTTTTTTTCTTTTTCCGCATCGTCATCACTTGCTTTTATAGCGTCAACCGTTCTGCGCAAGTCATCGTTTTCGGCAGTAAGTTTATTTATTTGCGTTTTTAGTTTAATGATTGATTCGGCAAGTTCAACCACATCTGGGCCGGTATCTTTTGTTTCGGTACCATGTGTTTGTTGTTTGGTATCGCGTTCGTTCCTGTCATCATCAGCAAACTTTGAACTGGAAAAAAGATATAAAAAGTCAACCTTGCTTTTTGAGCCCGGCCCAACCACTAATCCAAGTTTTCCGTTTTTGTAGGCAATTTCAGTAAACGACATCAGGTACATGTTGTTTAGATAAATGTCATAATTGCGGTTGGCTGTTTTTATTTCAAGCAGATTGTAAACATTTAAATCATTTATCATAGTCGATTTTATCCATCCACCTGTTTTTTGTTCGCCTGTAAGATATTTATACGCTCCTGAGGTAATTTGCCTGAGGCGGTATTGCTTTTGTGTATTGATTTCGAAAATAAATCCACCTTGCCCATCTGCCTGAGCCATAAATATAATTCCTACCGATCCGCTTGCATCGGCTGCTTTTTCAATTTTTATTGAAGTAATTAACCTGAAGGCTGTTAAACTGTTTTCGTAGTTGGCAATTACGGCAAATGGAGATGCGGTTGTTTTACGATTTAATATATACTCGCCCTCTTGCACCAAAAACAAGTTATCGTTATTGGCCATAAAGGTCCACATGCCATTGCTGCTGTCAAAATTTTCGCTCAAATCCATCTTATCAAACTTCTCGGTAACCAATTGAGCCTTTAATGAGAACAAAAAGCAAGTGCATAAAATAAATACGGAAAGAATTATTTTTTTCATTCGTGTGGTTTAAATTTTGAAACGTAAAAAATAATAAAAGGTTAAGTGCTCTAAAGTATTAGTTGCGGCATAAAAAACAACAAACCTCAAACTTAAAACCTTAAACTTTTACGAGTGGAAAAGTACAACATTTTTTTAATCGGAAACCATGCCCTACTTTTGAACCATGAACAATGTTATTAAGATTATCTGTGCAGTTGTTTTACTGCAAACATCATGTAGTACCGATGTGGATTTAATTGCACCTTATAAAGAAACACCGGTTGTATACGGGCTTTTAAACGCTGCCGACAGCATTCAGTACATACGTATAAACAGGGCTTTTTTAGGCGAAGAAGATGCGTATGTGATGGCGCAAAATCCTGATTCATTTAACTATCCCGATATTTTAGATGTAAAGCTTGATAGAATTAAAAATGGAAATGTTTTGCAAACAATTAACCTTACACGCACCGAAAATGTAACTCTTGATCCCGGTATTTTTGCTGTTGATGGAAATACGTATTATCAAACCGGTAACGACAGCATTTACCAGGATAGCGAATACAAACTTACGGTAGTAAATAAACAAACAGGACTTGTTGTAACATCGCAAACCAAAGTGGTTGATAAAATCACAGTGGATTCCCCTAACTCTTTTAGCACTGTATCGTTCGGAAATTATCAATTTCCTTTTATTGCAAAATGGTATCCCAATGCCGATGGAGTAATCTATGATTTAACAATCCGGTTTTACTATAACGAATATCTTGTAAGCGACCCTTCTCAGAATAAAGAACTGCATGCTGATTGGGAATTTCCATCTGTTACATCATCAAACGGTAGTTCGTTAACTCCTTTACAAATTAGTATTGAAGGAGAAAGTTTTTATCGTTTTATAAAGTCAAAAGTTAAAGAAGATAATGATTATAAAAGAGCATTTAATCATTTGGATTTTATTTTTAGTGTGGGTGCAAATGAGTTGTACACTTATTATTTGGTTAACCAACCTCCTACAGGTATTGTGCAAACCATTCCTGATTATACCAATATTATAAACGGCAGAGGAATTTTTTCCAGCCGCTACACGCAAATTATACCCGATAAACAATTAGACACCCGCTCGCTCGACTCGTTAAAAAACGGTCAGTATACCTATAACCTCGGCTTCCAGTAAATGACGCTTTGTCATTCATTTTTTTAGAGGCAAAACCCTCTTTCATGACATATTGGGTAATACTGTCAGTAAAATGCTGATGGCATTATCATTGACAACTACTTTTTAAATTAAAAAAAAATATAAAATGAGAAAAGTAATTGGAATAGATTTAGGAACCACTAATTCATGTGTGGCAGTTATGGAAGGTAACGAGCCTGTTGTAATTCCAAATAGCGAAGGACGCAGAACAACTCCGTCTGTAATTGGATTTATTAAGGATGGCGAACGTAAAGTAGGCGACCCTGCAAAGCGCCAGGCCATAACAAATCCAAAAAATACCGTGTACAGCATTAAACGGTTTATGGGTGAAACATTTGATCACACGACCAAGGAAAAAGACCGGGTGCCATATGAAGTGGTAAAAGGAGATAACAACACCCCACGTGTAAAAATCAATGACAGGCTTTACACACCGCAAGAAATTTCGGCAATCGTATTGCAAAAAATGAAAAAAACTGCCGAAGACTATTTAGGAAGTGAAGTAACCGAAGCCGTTATTACAGTGCCTGCATATTTTAACGATTCGCAGCGTCAGGCTACAAAAGAGGCCGGTGAAATTGCAGGATTAAAAGTGTTGCGTATAATTAACGAGCCTACAGCAGCAGCACTTGCTTATGGATTAGACAAAAAAGGCAAAGACATAAAAATTGTTGTGTTTGATTGTGGCGGTGGTACACATGACGTATCGGTGCTTGAACTTGGTGATGGTGTGTTTGAAGTAAAATCAACCGATGGCGATACACACCTTGGGGGCGATGATTTTGACCAACGCATTATTGACTGGCTTGCCGATGAATTTAAAAGTGATGAGGGTTTGGATTTACGAAAAGATCCAATGGCTTTGCAACGCTTAAAAGAAGCAGCTGAAAAAGCAAAAATTGAATTGTCAAGTTCGGCTCAAACCGAAATTAACCTGCCATACATTATGCCGGTTGACGGTGTTCCCAAGCACCTGGTAAAAACATTAACACGTGCCAAGTTTGAGCAACTGGTTGACGATTTAATTAAGCGAACTATTGAGCCTTGTCGCACAGCTTTAGAAAAAGCCGGATTAAAAGTTTCGGATATTGATGATGTGATTTTGGTAGGCGGTTCAACACGCATACCCGCTATACAAACTGCCGTTGAAAAATTCTTTGGAAGGCAACCTTCTAAAGGTGTTAACCCTGATGAAGTAGTTGCAGTTGGTGCTGCCATACAAGGTGGTGTGTTAACGGGTGATGTAAAAGACGTATTGCTGCTTGATGTTACACCTCTTTCACTGGGTATTGAAACCATGGGCGGTGTATTTACAAAACTTATCGAGGCTAACACAACCATTCCTACCAAAAAAAGCGAAGTGTTTTCTACAGCAAGTGATAATCAACCCTCGGTTGAAATACATGTGCTGCAGGGTGAACGCCCAATGGCAAAGGATAACCGAACAATTGGCCGCTTTCATCTTGACGGAATTCCTCCCGCACCACGTGGCATCCCACAAATTGAGGTAACTTTTGATATTGATGCCAATGGTATTTTGCACGTAACGGCAAAAGACAAAGGAACCAACAAAGAACAAAAAATACGCATTGAAGCTTCCAGTGGTTTATCTGATGCTGAAATTAAACGTATGAAAGAAGAAGCTGAGAAAAATGCTGAAGCCGACAAAAAAGTGAAAGAAGAAACAGAGAAGATAAATATGGCAGACAGTATGGTATTTCAAACCGAAAAACAACTCACTGAGTATGGCGACAAACTTTCGCAGGGCAATAAAGAAAATATCCAGCGTGCCTTATCCCAGCTTAAAGATGCTCACAAAGAGCGCAACGTAGCAAGTATTGATACAGCCATGGCCGCTTTAAATTCAGCATGGCAGGCGGCATCGCAGGAAATGTATAATGCTACCAATAATACGTCAAGTACCGCTAATCCTCAGCCCGAAGCAAATACCAGTTCCAATACATCGGATAGTGCAAAAGATAATGTTACCGATGTAGATTATGAGGAAGTAAAAGACGAGAAGAAATAACGCTGTTAGCAAACGAATAATTCTAAATAAAAAAGAAGCCTCAATGGCTTCTTTTTTATTTAGAATTTAAAAGTAAATCCTTTGCTTTAGTAAAATTTATTTCAGGATGTTTGTTTTAAACATCAAATTTTTTTGATGTTGCGTGTTTATACTTAGTAGATATAAACCTGAACTCAAGTTTTGCGTTTCAATGAAAACAGGAAGTGAGTGTATTTTATTTATTTGCCTTATCATCTGCCCGGTTGAATTATAAATACAAATTGAGTGGAGATAATTTTCACTACTCGTATTAAATAAATGTGGATTTATCATAGAATTCAGGTGAAACCCGAAAGTAAAATCAATTCCATTGAAAAAGATAATTAATACTAAAACATTACAGCAAAAATCTAACCAAAAAATAATACATAGCTTTCCCTAATTAAGAATTGCCGATCAATTTTTCTTTACAAAAGATACTTTGCCACAATAGGCATTCTCCTGCCCAGGCCAAATGCCTTTGATGAAACACGTAAAATAGGAGCAAATTGTTTTCGTTTATATTCACTCGCATTCACCATTTTTAAAATTCGGTTTACAAGTGCTTCATCAAAACCGGCTGCAATAATTTCACGTGGTCCTTTACGGTGCTCAATGTATTCGTAAAGAATTGCATCTAGTATATCATAAGGTGGCAGCGAATCACTGTCTTTTTGATTGGGTCGCAGTTCTGCCGATGGCTCTTTGGTAATAATGTTTGAAGGAATAATTTCTTTTTCGCGGTTAATGTGTTTGCACAACTCAAACACTTGCGTTTTGTACAAATCACCAATCACACTTAATCCTCCACACATGTCGCCATACAATGTTCCATAACCTACAGCCAATTCACTTTTGTTTGAAGTGTTTAACAAAATATTTCCAAACTTATTGCTAAGTGCCATTACCAATGTGCCGCGCACACGTGCCTGTATGTTTTCTTCGGCAATATTAAACGTTGTGTTTTTAAAAAGTGGATGAAGTGTAGCCGTATATGAATTAAAAATTTCTTTGATAGAAATTTGCTCATGTTTTATTCCCAAATTCTGGCAAAGCAAAACCGAATCGGTAATAGAATGTTCGCTCGAAAATTCAGAAGGCATCATAACAGGCAATACATTTTCTTTTCCCAAAGCCTCAGCTGCAAGCACAGTTACCAAAGCAGAATCAATGCCACCCGATAAACCAAGCACAGCCTTTGTAAAACCCATCTTATTAAAATAATCTTTTACACCTAAAACCAATGCATCATGTATAAGCGCAATGGCTCCCCTCTCATTCGGAGAGGGGTTGGGGAAGAGGAGTGTTGTATCAATATACTTCAAATCCTCAGTAAAATAATCACACTCACATGCAACTTCACCGTTTTTATCAAAAGCTACAGAGCCCCCGTCAAAAATAATTTCGGTTTGTGCGCCAACATGGTTTACATACACAACAGGTAGATTATACTGCAACACATTTCGGTTTAAAATTGCTTTGCGTGTTTTTGCATGGTTGTAATCAAAAGGTGATGCGGCAATGTTTATTATCAATGCTGGATTTTCTTTTATCAATTCTTCCATCGGTGAATGTATGTACAATGGATCATCTTCTACATTCCATAAATCTTCGCAAATGGTGAGTGCAATTTTTTTTCCGTTCAATTCAATACATTCAAATTTCCGGTTGGGTTCAAAATAGCGGTACTCATCAAACACATCGTAAGTTGGAAGAAGTGTTTTGTGTACAACACTTTTTATTTTTCCTTCAGCCAGAAAAAAAGCGGAGTTGTATAAATTTTTTCCTTCAAGGATGGGATTTTTTGAAGGCGAGCCAACTATGGCGGCAATGCCCATGCATTCTTTTGCAATTAAGTCAATACATTCAATACATCGTTTGTCAAAATCTTCAAACTCTAAAAAATCAAGCGGAGGATATGCGCACACAGCCAACTCTGCAAATACAACCAATTGTGCATTTTCTTTTTTTGCACGATTTATGTGCTCAATAATTTTTTTTGTGTTCGACTCAAAATTCCCAACATGATAATTCAGTTGAGCCAATGCTATTTTCATACTGCGAAATTAGGTTATTCAATTGAACCAGCACATTCAAATTCCCCTCTCGTTTGGATAGGGGGCAAGGGGTGAGGCCAAAAAAAATCCCGCCTCTTGCGAAACGGGATACACCTTGTTTATCAAAAAAAATTAAAACAATATTCCTACTTCCAACGCAATAAAACTGTTTGTGGCTTTTACATCAACATATTCCCCGTTCTCGTCAGGAGCTTTATAGTCTTTATCAAAAATATCAAGGAAGCCATTGTTAAACGTAATGCCAACAAGCACTGCAGTACTGCCACCTAATGAGTAGGTAGCTCCAAGCCCCACAAGAAATGAAAGATTAACAGGGTTGATTCCTTTTTTTGCACCCAAATCATCAGATTTTTCTTCGGTTATTGTATTTTCAAAATCCCCCTTGGCTTTAATGTTAATACCAGGTGCAAAACCAAAGCGACCAAAGTATGTGATGTAACCAATTTCGTTTGTCTTTAATTTTAATGTTATCGGCAGTTCAATGTATTGAAGAGTAAAAGAACTTTTATCGTATGAAAGCCCATCGGGATATTTGTTTTGGGTTTTGCCACCGCGGTAAGTTACATCTATGCCGGTTCCAAATGCATAGTTGCTCGAAAAATTAAAATCGGTAATCAGGCCATATGCAAAACCAATACGAGAGCCATCCTTTTCCACAACTTTTGAGTCAGACTTTATCCATGCTAAGGAAGGAGCAACCTTTAAACCAAAACTCATCTTTTTGTCGTTGTCCTGTGCATTTGCAACTGTAGTAAACAAAAATGCTGCAATTGCAATTAGTGATATTTTTGTGCGCATATTTTTTTTGTGTTTTAATTCATGGCAATGATAAATAATTTTTTCAGCAAAAAATATTTCGTTTCGCTAATTGTTTCAACAACTGTTTTGTTAATTGCTTCGTGCACATCAAACAAAAACGATGTGGATGTTTCGGAAATAAAAATTGAGCAAAAGCAATTTCGCTTTGAGCAAGATTTGTTTGCGCATGATTCCATTTCAGCAAAAACTATTGTGCAATTAAGAAATACCTATGGAACTTTTTTTGATTTGTTTACCAACCGTGTGATTCATTTGCCACCAACAAATGATACCTTGCTTGCTGCAAACTTAAATGCATTTGTTCATGATAAAGATGTGCATGATATTTTTACAAGAACAAAAAATGTTTTTACTGATAGGGATGTGAAAAATGTTTTTGAAGGAATAGAAAATTTTTGCAAGTACCTTAAATACTATTTTCCGGAAAAAAATATTCCGAATGTTGTAACGTATGTTTCAGCATTTAATTATAATGTGGTTACAACAGATAGTATACTTGGCATCGGACTCGATATGTATCTTGGACGCGATTGCGAATTTTATCCATCGCTTCAAATACCTGAATACATGTATAAGAAATATTCAAAGGAATATTTGGTTAATGATTGTATCAAAGGATGGTTTCAAAGTGAATATGATGTTGATTTGGTAAAAAAAGAACTTCTAAGCCACATGATATACTATGGCAAGCTTTTGCACTTCACAGATTTGATGTCGCCACAGGAACATGACACGATAAAAATTGGTTACTCAGCACAACAATTAAAGTGGTGCAATGAAAACGAATCGCAAATGTGGGCATACTATCTTGAGCAAAAACTTTTATACAACACCAATGAGATAGAGTACATGAAATACATTTCGGATGGTAACACCACACAAGGTTTTCCAAAAGGAGCGCCCGCAAAAACAGCGCAATGGATAGGCTGGCAAATTGTAAAAGCATATATGCAAAAGAATGATGTTTCTTTGCAACAATTGCTCAACGAAAAAGATGCGCAGAAAATACTCAACGAGTCGGGATACAAACCTGCTTCTTAGGATTTAGGATTAAGGGGATAGGATTTAGTGAAGTAAAAAAAACAATTTAGCAATTCAACCCCGCCTTGCGGGATTTCGTAAACTCAACAATAAAACAATTTTTCTCAGATGAAAAAATCAGAAATAAAATTTACCGTAACACTTGACGAAGAAAAAAATCCGGTTGCGCTTCACTGGAATGCCGAAGACTCAGGAATGGAAGGTGATAAAGAATGCAAAGCTTTAATGCTAACGCTGTTTGATAAAAAAGAACTTACCACCATGCGCATTGATTTGTGGACAAAAGACATGATGGTAAATGATATGCAACAATTTTACTACGAAATGTTTATGAGCATGGCCGATACATATTTAAATGCCACAAACGATAAAGCGCTTTCAACCAACATTAAAAACTTTGCCAGGCAGTTTGGTAAGGACGTAAATCTTGTGAAATAATATTGAAGATTGTCACAGCCCTTTGTTCTTCAATCTTCACAGTTCAATCTTCAATCATTTATTTAAAGACCTTATTGGTCTCATCAATATAATTCAGCAATTCATCTCGGCCTGTTTTTGTTTCGGCAGATGTAATAAAAGTTGGTGGCAGTTCATTCCATGTTTGCAAAAGTTTTTGCTTAAATGTTTGCACCGAAGCCATCAATTTTGTTTTAGTAAGTTTATCGGCCTTTGTAAACACAATAGAAAACGCAATATTATTTTTTCCAAGCCCGTTTATAAAATCAATATCTTTTTGCTGTGGCGGAATGCGGCAGTCAATCAAAACAAAAACCGAAAGCAAATTTTTTCTGTTTTGTAAATAACCTCGAATCATGTTTTCTAATTTCTCACGCTCTGTTTTCGAAACTTTTGCAAAACCATAGCCGGGTAAGTCAACCAAATACCATGTGTCGTTTACTAAAAAATGATTTATCAAAAGGGTTTTGCCGGGTGTGGAAGACGTTTTTGCCAATCCTTTTTTGGCACACAGCATATTTATAAGCGATGATTTGCCAACATTACTTCGTCCAATAAAAGCGTACTCTGGTTTTTCAGGTACAGGGCATTTGCGGTAGTCCGAATTGCTTTGAATAAAAGTTGCTGATTTAATCTCCATGGTACGAATAACGAATAGTTACGAATTTACGAATCGGTGCTTCTTAGATAGAATATTGAAAAATGAAAACTGCCTATTGCTAACTGCTTACTTTTTTAACCGGCACATATGTATTCACATGCCGCTCTTTTTTTGTTTCGTAAATATCGGCAAGTGTTACCAGTATTCCTGTTTCTTCTACATCACCAAAATGATGATTGAGTGCAGTGCCAAACATTTTCATAGTAGCAGAAAGGTTCATGTATGAATTAAACAATGGAGGAATATTTTCTCCTAATTCACGAACATGCTTATTTAATATGTGGTGCCCCTCTTTGTAAGGCAACCCTTCAATCTCTTTTGCAAAAGCTGTTAAATCGTTTTCGGTTTGTAAAGGGTTATGTGCTACAACTAATTTTTCTTTATCAGGAAAATAATAATGCATAAAAAATAAAATCATATCACGCGCCTCACGATTAAATTTTAGATACATGGTTACTTTTCCAAAAAAATATTTTATGTCAGGATTGTCAATTGCAATTGCCCCTAAGCCATCCCACAAATTATCCAATGAAAATAGCCCCTTTCTATTTTGTGCACTAGGTTGAAATTTGGGTTGCACAAACGAGCGCCCGAGTTCAATTGTGTAAGGCAAATAATTTTCTATAAAATTATCACTGAAGTGAAACAACTCTGTAGTTGCTAATTTAAACTGATGTGTTTCATCAGGCGCAGCTTCGGCACAACGGATATAACGATAGCCGCCAACAATTTCCTTTTCCTGCGGATTCCAAACTATAAGTTGCTTGTAGCAATTTTCAATTACATCAAACTCATCCAAATCAATTTCTTTTCCGGTGCCGCCTCCAGCATCACGAAATGTAATTTCGCGAAGGCGACCAATTTCACGTAACACATTGGGTGAGTCATGTTGCGTAACAATATAAATTTCGTTGTTGCCATTGTTTGCCTTGCGCACAAAACGCGCTTCGTTAAGTTCGCTTAACAAAAGTTGTGTGTCAACAGGATTAATAACAGGCTGCATAACGCAACGAAAATACAGATTAAAAGGAATTGAAAATTATTGATTGCAAATGGAATATCGATAGTGCTGTGTTAATATTCAATATTCCATTTTCAATAAAAAAATTATTTAGCAAACATTTGTTTTATCTCGGCAATTAAAATGCCAATGCACATTCCAATTACAACTAATGATACAATGTGGATATTGCTGATGTTTTCTCTTCCTTGCAGGTGAGAGTAATTCCATAATGCACCTGATAATATAATTATTACTATGGCGATGGTTTTGAATTTTTTCATAGGTATGTGAATGATGGAATAGGTGAAAGATAAAATTTACTTTTTAATCTTTTATTCTTGATTTATGCAACAAGGCTTCAATTAAAATAACATTATTGTGAACCGAGAAAGCAATCAACCAGTCATTATAATAAATGCATTTAAGTAAAAGTTTTTTAAAGGTTGAATTATTACATGGATTAATAATTGCATGATGTATTAATGTTTGTTTTAAATACAATTCATATTTGTTAAGCCATCTTAAGCCGGCACCTTTTGTATTATTGTTTTCAATAAACTTTACAAGAGAAAACAGGGATGCAAGTGCATCATTGGTGTAGTTAATTTCCATTCATTTTTTTGCGAATAGCCTGATGCCCTTTTGCCAATGACACAACACCACTTTTGCGGCTTTTTGAAATAAGTTTCTTTAACTCAGCTGAAGTAAGCGCTTTGCCGGGTAAGTAGGATTTTGTTTTGTCTGAATCAACCAAAGTTAGCTGCAGGTTATTATTTTTTGCAAATTCAAATAGTTTTTGAACATCAGCCTTTTTTGTTTTTTCGAGTTGTAGCAACATATTTTGTGTTTTTATTAAGAAAATACTTTTAATATAAGAGAAATAAGAATTGTAAGCCTTTGCATTTTTCAAAACTACAAAAAAAGCACCTTTTCCGGCTCACGCGCTATTATATATATATGCTCTCTTACTTTATCTGCCCACTCAACATCCGTAAGCGTATCATTAAATAAGGTTGGTTCAATTGGTTTTCCAAAAGTTATGGTAATGGTGTTGCCATGTTGATGATACATTTCATCCATGAGGTAAAGCATTTCAATGTTGGCTTCAATACCTACCCGTTTTCTCCAGTTTGATAAATTGTAAAACCAATTCGAATTTTTTCCTTCAATATGTACAGGCACAATTTTACGGCTGTATTTTTTTGCTTTTACAACAAAACTTTTTTTCCAGGTTAAGTCTTTTATTATTCCGTTTTGCTTGCGCGATACCAACCCGGCAGGAAAAATTAATGTGGCTTTGTCTGATGCATATAAATTATCAATGGCATCAAGCGATGCTGCTGCATTTTTTCCATGCTTGTTTACACCAATAAATAAATCTTCTAAATTTTTTATCTGTAACAAAATATCATTGACAATAAATTTTATATCGCGTCTGTGCTTTCCAAGCACTTGCATAAGCGCAAGTGCATCCAACCCTCCAAGTGGATGATTGGCAGCGTACACACAACCACCGCTTTTAATAATGTTTTCTTCTCCAACAACTTTTACGGTTATTTTAAATTCTTCAACTACAGCATCCACAAATGCAAACGAATTTTTTTCGCCATGATGTTTTATAAAAACATTTACCTCATCCTGATGTACAATACGCTCGATATACTTTATTATAAAACCGGGCAGCCACTTTGCAAGCGCAGGATTTTTGCTCCGTATCGCTTCACGAACATTTATTGATTTATCTTTTTTTTCTTCCATATAAAATTAATAGAACGCAGATAACGCAGATTGAGCGGATTGTCGCTGATAAAAAATTTTCGGAGCAAAAGTAATTTTCTTCTTTTTAAAAATTTGTTCTAATCCGTTTAATCTGCGTTATCTGCGTTCTATTTAAAAATCAATTTGTAAACATTCATCAAAAATTATTACCACCAAACTAATGGTGGCATAAAACAATCCATTGCGCTTTGTAATGGCTGTAAATACAGTATCACAGCCAATGCTATTTTTTATTCTTCAAAAAAATAAAAAATCAAAAACAAAAAGTTTTCAACAAAAGTGGTAAAACTTGCAAAAAAGTAGGGTAAAGTGGCTGAACGTGGTAAAATTGTTTTTACATTCGCCCAATTAAAATCCAATTTACCTCTGATGACAACACTTTTTGGAGTATATGAAAGCACTGTTGATGCTAAAGGAAGAGTGATGTTGCCCAATCCTTTTAAAAAGCAACTCGCCAAAGTGCTTGATAATGGATTTGTAATTAAGGCAAGCATTTTTAGTAAGTCTCTTGAGTTGTATCCAATGGCAGCGTGGAATGAAAGTGCCAATGAGGTAAAAAAAGTGAGCCGGTTTTCTAAAGATGATACAGACTTTGTGCGCATGTTCAATTTCGGAATTCGCCCGGCCGACCTTGATGCAAGTGCCCGATTTCTGATTACAAAAGAGCAGATGGATTTTGCCGGAATAAAAAAAGATATCGTTATTGCCTCTGCAAACGACTATCTCGAAATATGGGATAAAAAAGCGTATCATAAATTTATTACCGATAACAGAGAACGTTTTGAAAAACTGACAGAAAAAGTAATGGGCCGCATAAAGCAGGAAGGTGATGGCAAATAATGCATATCACATACCTGTTTTATTAAATGAAAGTGTTGAAGGCTTAAACATACATCCACAAGGCGTTTATGTGGATGTTACCTACGGAGGAGGAGGGCACTCGGCAGAAATTGTTAAACGACTAACCACCGGAAAATTAATTGCATTTGACAGAGATGCCGATGCAATTCGAAATAAAAATACTAACCACCAAAATCTGATTGTGATACACAACAGTTTTTCAAATATAACCACCGAACTCAACAAGCTGAATATTTCAGCAGTTGACGGATTGCTTGCTGATTTGGGCGTTTCATCGCATCAGTTTGACGTGGCCGGGCGGGGTTTTTCATTTCGGTTTAATGCTGAACTGGATATGCGCATGGATAGCAGAGAGCAAATTAGTGCTGCGCACATACTTAATACATATAGCGAAGAAAAACTGGTTGGTATTTTTTCGATGTATGGCGAAATAAGAAATTCAAAAACCGTAGCTGCTGCTATTGTAAAAGCGCGAAAGGTTTCACCACTTAAAACAACAAGCGATTTAAAAAACGCCATAAAGCATTTGGTTCCTGCACGCGATGAAAATAAATTTTTTGCGCAGTTGTATCAGGCGCTTCGTATTGAAGTAAATAATGAAATGGATGAGTTAGAAGAATTATTAACCCAATCAACATCTCTTATAAAAAAAGGCGGAAGGCTTTCCGTTATTTCCTATCACTCGCTTGAAGACAGGCTGGTAAAAAATTTTATTGCAAGTGGAAGCATAAATGGTGACTTAGAGAAAGATGTTTTTGGAAATGTGGTTTCTAAAAAATTTAATGCCATTAACAAAAAACCTATTGAGGCAAATCAGGAAGAAGTAAAACAAAACCCACGTGCACGCAGCGCCAAATTAAGAATTGCAGAAAAAAATTAAATGAGCAACACCTACAAAAAGAAAGAACAAGATAAGGCAAATGAAACGCCCGTTGCTGCGAAAAAAATTCGTGCGGCACGCAAGTACATACACATGCTAAATGTGTTTGGCCATATTGACAAAGGAATGGTTTGGCGCTTTATGCCGTTTGCATTTTTCCTTTTTGGCATTTGCATTTTATACATAGCAAACAGTTACATGGCCGAAAAAACAATTCGTGACATTGATAAAACTGCAAAAGACATTAAAGAATTGCGCTCAGAATACATCACCATTAAATCTGATTTAATGTTTAAGAGCCGTCAAAGCCAGGTTGCAAAAGAAGTACTGCCAATGGGAATAAAACATCTAACGGTTCCGCCCCAAAAAATCGTATTAAAAAATTCTGTTCCTGCTGAAAAATAAAATTAATGGCTGACATTAAAAAAGACATATTGTGGCGCGTTTATTTGGTGTATGCTTTTGTGTGCCTGTTTGGTGCTGCTATTATTTTTAAAGTGTGTCATCTCCAGTTTGCCGAAGGCGAATATTGGAAAAGCAAAGCAGACAGTCTTACTCTTTCGTATATAAATATTGAACCGGCTCGCGGAAACATCTATTCATGCGATGGAAGTTTGTTTGCCACCTCGCTTCCGTTTTATGATATACGCATGGATTTAAAAGCTGGCGCAATTACCAAAGAAGTTTTTAATGAGAAAGTAGATTCTCTTGCTTTTTGTTTATCAAATTTATTTAAAGATAAATCACAAGAATCTTATAAGCGTTTGCTGAAAGAAGCAAGGCGAGATGGCGAACGTTATTTTTTGTTACAGCGAAATGTGTCGCACAACAATTTAAAAAAGGTTAGAAAATTTCCAATCTTTAATAAAGGACGATATAAAGGAGGACTAATTGTTGAGCAAAAAAACCTTCGCCAAAAACCGTTTAAGGAACTGGCATCGCGCACCATTGGATTTAATATAAAAGATGTACGCCCGGTTGGATTGGAAGGAGCATTTGATAAAAATTTAAGAGGTGAAAGTGGAAAACGTTTGATGCAAAAAATTTCGGGCAATGTGTGGAAGCCTGTAAACAATGAAGACGAAATAGAAGCGAAAGATGGTAACGACATCATCACCACCATTGATTTAAATATTCAGGATGTAGCGCAACAGTCGCTCATGAATCAGCTTATTAAAAATAACGCTGAGGCTGGCTGTGCTATTTTGATGGAAGTGGCCACAGGAGAAATAAAAGCAATTGCCAATTTAAAACGTGCCGATTCCGGTTACTACCGCGAAGATTTTAATTACGCCATTGGTTACGGGACTGAGCCCGGATCAACTTTCAAACTTGCTTCTATGATGGCTGGCATTGAAGATGGATATATTGAACTGGATGAGTTGGTTGATTGCAAAGGAGGCACGCACAGTTATACACGAGGCATTACCATGAGAGATTCGCATCTTGGTTTAAAAATTATAACTGCCAAACATGCATTTGAAGAGTCGAGCAACATTGGGGTTTCGCAACTCATCACAAAATACTACACCAAAAATCCGCAAGGCTTTGTTGACAGGCTTAAGAAAATGCACTTTGGTGATGAGATGCATTTGCAAATTGCCGGTGAAGGAAAGCCTCGTATTAAAAATACTTCAGACAAAGACTGGAGTAAAATTTCACTACCTTATTTGTCAATAGGCTACGAATCGAAAGTTACTCCACTTCATACGCTTACTTTTTATAACGCTGTTGCCAACAATGGCAAAATGGTGAAACCACTTTTTGTAAAAGAAATTCATTATCGCGGACAAACCATAAAAAAATATTCAACCCAAGTAATTGCCGATAGTATTTGCTCGCCAAGTACAATTGCAGCAGCAAAAAAATTGTTAGAAGGTGTAGTTGAAAACGGAACAGGAGTAAAATTAAAAGCGTGTAATTACAAAGTGGCAGGCAAAACCGGAACTGCACAAATAGCAAGTGGTGCTGGTGGATATAAAGGTGATGTGAAGTACCAAGGCAGCTTTGCGGGTTATTTTCCAGCTGAAAATCCCAAGTATTCGTGCATAGTAGTTATTTATAATCCGCGCACACAAGGATATTACGGTGGTGAAGTTGCACTGCCGGTTTTTAAAGATATAGCAGATAAAGTTTTTTCTACCAATCTTGATATGCATAAAGAGTTGGTGCCGTCTGAAAAAAATATTCCACTTGCTAAAAACGGAAACACAAAAGCTACAGTGCAGGCTTGTGTATCGTTAAACGTCCCTGTAAAAAAATTAGGTGAGCCTGATAAGTGGAGCACTTCACAAAAAGAAGAAACTGCAACATACTTAAAAACATTGCCGGTAAAAGAAGGCGTAGTTCCAAACGTAATGGGGATGGGCTTGCGTGACGCCATGTATTTACTGGAGTCAACAGGTTTACAAGTGAAAGTTATTGGAAGAGGAACTGTAACAAAACAATCTGTTACGGAAGGAAGTAAAATAAATAAAGGACAGTGGGTAACAATTGAATTGAGCTGATGCGTTTATTGAAAGATATCTTATACAAAGCAGGAATTATCGAAGTCATTGGAAATACCAACGCTTCGGTAAATGGCATCTCCATTAATTCAAATGAAATAAAAGCAAATTATTTGTTTGTCGCTTTGCGCGGAACACGTGTTGACGGGCATCAATTTATTCCACAGGTAATTGAAAAAGGCGCAACTGCCATTGTGTGCGAACAGTTGCCTGAAACTATTCAGTCAGGAATTAATTATGTAAAAGTTACCAATGCTCATATTGCTCTCGCAGAAATTTGTTCTAACTTTTACAATCAGCCATCTTCAAAATTAAAATTAGTTGGTATAACCGGGACAAATGGTAAAACCACCACAGCAACATTGCTCTTTAATTTATTTACCCAACTTGGATATAAATGCGGATTGCTTTCAACAGTTGAGAACAGAATTAACAGCAAAATAATCACTGCAACACACACCACCCCTGATCCAATTCAATTAAACAAGCTGCTTTCTGAAATGGTTTTTGAAGAATGCGAATACTGTTTTATGGAAGTAAGTTCACATGCTGTGGCACAACACCGTATAGCGGGTTTGCAATTTGCAGGAGGGATATTTACCAACATCACACACGATCATCTCGACTATCACAAAACTTTTGATGAGTACATAAAAGCCAAAAAAGGCTTTTTCGACATGTTGCCTGACACAGCGTTTGCACTTGTAAATGCTGATGATAAAAATGGAAAGGTTATGTTGCAAAACTCTCGTGCCAACAAAAAAACATTTGGCCTGCATGGTGTATGTGATTTTAAATGCCGCATTCTCGAAAATAATTTTACGGGTTTGCTTTTAAATATTGATAACCATGAAATTGTATGTCACTTAATAGGAAGTTTTAATGCATACAATTTACTTGGCATTTATGCTGCTGCTGTTTTGTTGGGAATTGAAAAAGAGAAAGTTCTTACTCAAGTAAGTACACTCACTTCTGTTGAAGGAAGATTTGAATACCTCAATTCGTCCAACAATATTATTGGTATTGTTGACTACGCCCACACGCCCGATGCACTAAAAAATGTTTTATCAACCATTGAAGACATACGCACACGCAACGAAAAGGTAATTACCGTTGTAGGTTGTGGTGGCGACCGCGATGCAGCCAAGCGCCCGTTGATGGCACACATTGCCTGCGAAAAAAGTGATAAAGTAATTCTTACCTCAGATAATCCGCGCAGCGAAGACCCTCAAAAAATTATAGACCAAATGCGTGCTGGTGTTGAAGCGCATCAGTCAGCAAAAGTGTTGTCGGTGCTCGACAGAAGAGAAGCCGTGAAAGTTGCATGCAGTCTTGCACAACCGGGCGATATAATTCTTATTGCAGGCAAAGGCCATGAAAAATATCAGGAAATAAAAGGGGTGAAATATCCTTTTGATGATAAAGAAGTGTTACAGGAATCATTTAAAATGTCAGGCGTATAATGTTATACTATCTCTTCGATTTTTTAGATAAGCAATACGACTTTCCGGGTGCGGGAGTTTTTAAATACATTTCGTTTCGCGCTGCGCTTGCAATTATTTTATCACTTGTGTTTTCACTATTTCTTGGAAAAAGAATTATTGCATTGCTGCTACGCAAACAAGTAGGAGAAACTATTCGCGATTTAGGATTAGAGGGCGAAAAACAAAAACAAGGAACCCCCACTATGGGAGGATTAATAATTCTTGCAGCCATTTTAATTCCAACATTGTTGCTTGCCAAACTTCATAATGTGTATATCGTCATCATGCTAATTACAACTATATGGCTTGGTGTGATAGGATTTTTAGATGACTACATAAAAGTATTTAAGAAAGATAAGAAGGGACTTGCCGGAAAATTTAAAGTAATGGGGCAAGTTGGATTAGGCGTTATTGTAGGTTGTCTGTTTTATTTTAATGAACATGTTGTGGTTCGTGAAAAAACAGATGCATCATCCATCACATGGACAAAAGAAAAAAATCTGGTTGACGATTTGCAAAAGCAAGAGGAAGTTTTGTACGCCAAGAAAAATATTAAATCAACAATCACCACCATTCCTTTTTTTAAGAACAACGAGTTTGATTACGCATCGCTTATTGCATGGATGGGTGATAATTATAAAAGCTGGGCATGGATAATTTTTATTCCCGTAGTTATTTTAATAGTAACTGCCGTTAGCAATGGCGCAAACATTACTGATGGAATAGACGGACTTGCTGCAGGAAGTTCAGGTATCATCGGGCTTACGCTTGCGGTATTTGCTTATGTATCGGGCAATACGGTTTTTGCAGGGTACTTAAATATAATGTATATACCCAATGCAGGTGAGCTAATGATTTTTATGGCAGCATTCATTGGTGCATGTGTTGGTTTCCTATGGTATAATTCGTATCCCGCTCAGGTTTTTATGGGCGATACAGGCAGTTTAGCATTGGGCGGAATCATTGCTGTGTTTGCAATCGCTATTCGCAAAGAATTATTAATTCCCGTTATCTGCGGAATTTTTCTGATTGAAAATTTATCAGTGATGATGCAAGTAAGTTATTTCAAATACACAAAGAAAAAATACGGAGAAGGAAGAAGAATATTTAAAATGTCGCCCTTGCATCACCATTATCAAAAATCAGGTTATCATGAATCAAAAATTGTAACACGGTTTTGGATTGTAGGAATTATGCTTGCTGTAATAAGCCTTGTAACATTAAAGTTGAGATAGAAAAATGTCAAACGCAAAACGTCTTGTAGTTCTTGGTGCTGCTGAAAGCGGAGTGGGCGCAGCAGTGCTTGCACAAAAGCAAGGCTACGATGTTTTTGTTTCTGATTTGGGAACTATAAATAGTAATTATAAAAAAGAACTTGAAAAGAGGAATATAAAAATTGAAGAAGGTAAACATACCGATAATTTAATTCTTAATGCCACGGAAGTTGTAAAAAGCCCCGGCATTCCTGACAAGGCTGACATTGTAAAAAAATTAATTGCAAAACAAATTCCTGTTTTATCTGAAATAGAATTTGCCTGCCGCTACACCAATGCAAAAATGATTTGCATTACTGGTACCAATGGAAAAACAACAACTACACTTCTTACTCATCATATTTTAAAAAAAGCCGGACTTAATGTGGGCCTCGCTGGTAACGTTGGGAAGAGTTTTGCCATGCAGGTAGCCGAAGAAAATTTTGACCACTATGTTTTGGAGCTAAGCAGTTTTCAGTTGGACAACATGTACACCTTTCGTGCAAACATTGCCATAATGCTGAATATTACTCCCGACCATCTTGACCGTTACGATTATTCATTGCAAAAATATGTTGACTCAAAATTTCGCATCACGCAAAATCAAACTGCTGATGATGCATTTATTTATTGTGCTGACGATACACTTGTTGAAGCAGAAGTTTTGAAGCGCAACCCCATTGCACGTTGGTTTCCTTTTTCTATTTATAAAGAAGATGGAATGAATGGTTACATAAAAGACAATCAAATTAACCTGAACATAAATAAAAATCAATTCTCTATGTCAATCTTCGAACTCGCCTTACAAGGCAAACACAACCTGTACAACAGTATGGCTGCAGGTGTAGCTGCGCGTATCCTCGACATCCGTAAAGAGGTTGTTCGCGATAGCTTCTCTGATTTCCGAAATGCTGAACACCGTTTGGAATTTGTAAACACGGTGCACGGTATTGATTTTATCAACGACTCAAAAGCTACTAATGTGAACAGCGCATGGTTTGCTTTAGAGAGCATGCAAAAACCCGTTATCTGGATTGTAGGTGGTGTGGATAAAGGAAATGACTATACCATGCTGCATGATTTGGTAAAAGATAAAGTGAAAGCAATTATTTGTCTAGGCAAAGACAATAAAAAAATTCACGATGCCTTTAAAGATGTTGTAGCAGATTTTGCTGATGTTGCTTCAGCAACAGATGCCGTGCGTGCTGGCTACAAGTTTGGAAAAAAAGGTGATGTGGTTTTATTATCTCCCTGTTGCTCAAGTTTTGATTTATTTAAAAATTACGAAGACAGAGGAAGACAATTTAAAGCGGCAGTTAGAGCGTTGTAAAAAATAAAATCGTTTACTGTATAATTCAATAACGGTAAACGATAAACCGTAAACAAGAAATCAAGATGACCTGGATAGAAACATACTTCAAAGGCGACAGGCAAATATGGCTGGTGGTAGTGCTGCTGTCTATATTTTCAATTCTGGCGGTGTACAGCAGCACTGGAACGCTGGCGTATAAATATCAGTCGGGCAATACGGAATATTATTTATTCAAGCATGGCATTATTATGCTGTTTGGATTTTTAATAATCTATTTTACACACCGCATGCCTTATACTTTTTATGCACGCATTTCTAAAATTGCCATCATTGTTGCTGCCCCTTTGTTACTTCTAACTCTCTTAACAGGAACAAATTTAAATGAAGCATCGCGTTGGCTCACGTTACCAATTGTTGGGCTTTCATTTCAAACATCCGATTTTGCAAAAATTGCATTGCTGCTTTTTGTAGCACGTTCACTTTCAAAAAAGCAGGACAACATCAAAGATTTTAAATCTGCATTTCTACCGGTTATTCTACCGGTGTGTATTATTTGCGGATTAATTCTTCCTGCAAATTTTTCTACTGCCGCAGTTTTATTTACAACGTGTTTGTTTTTGATGTTTATTGGAAGAATAAAACTTAAATTTATTTTATCGCTTGTAGGAATAGGTGTGGCAGGGCTTACCCTTTTTATTTTAATTGCTTCGTTTAGTGGTTACACAGGCCGCATAGGAACATGGAAAAAAAGAATTGAAAATTTTAAAAGTGGTGAAGACAATGGGAACTATCAAACCCAACAAGCTAAAATAGCCATTGCATCAGGCGGTGTTATGGGCAAAGGGCCCGGCAACAGCAGCCAGCGAAATTTTTTACCTCACCCTTATTCTGATTTTATTTATGCAATAATTATTGAAGAGTACGGCTTGTGGGGCGGTGCTCTGATTGTGTTTTTGTATGTGTTGTTGTTTTATCGAGCAGTCGTTATTGTTAAGCGAAGTCCAAGGGCCTTTGCAACATTGCTTGCAGTGGGCTGTGCTTTTAGTTTGGTGTTTCAGGCTATGATAAATATGGCTGTAGCAGTAAATCTATTCCCCGTAACGGGGCAACCGTTGCCTATGTTAAGCATGGGCGGAACTTCAATTTGGTTTACGAGTATAGCCTTGGGAGTAATATTAAGTGTGAGTCGTGATTTAGAAACAGAGGAGGAAAAAAGTTTTGAGCCGGCCGTTGCATAAGTTACGCGTAATAATAAGCGGTGGCGGAACAGGCGGGCACATATTTCCTGCACTGGCAATTGCAGGTGCAATAAAAAAAATTAATCCTGATGCAGAATTTTTGTTTGTGGGTGCAAAAGGAAAAATGGAAATGGAAAAAGTTCCAGCAGCAGGATATAAAATAGAAGGATTGTGGATTAGTGGATTAAAAAGAGAATTGTCAGTAGACAATTTATCGTTTCCGTTTAAAGTAATTTCAAGTGTTACAAAAGCAATGAGCATCATTAACAAATTTAAACCGCATGTAGCTGTTGGCGTAGGTGGCTATGCCAGCGGACCGTTATTGTATGCTGCATCGCTAAAAAAAATTCCATGCTTAATACAGGAGCAAAATTCGTATCCGGGCATTACAAATAAAATTTTGGCAAAGCGAGTAAAAAAAATTTGTGTCGCCTATGAGGGTATGGAAAAATTTTTTCCTGCCGATAAAATAATCCTAACTGGTAACCCGGTTCGTGAAAATGTTCTGCTAATTGATGGGAAGAGAAAAGAGGCAATGCAGTTTTTTAAGTTAGATTCAAACAAAAAAACAATTTTGATTATTGGCGGCAGCCAGGGAGCGCGTTCAATTAATCACAGCTTGCGCGATGGATTAAAAAAGTTTGCCGACAAAGATGTGCAACTGATTTGGCAAACAGGAAAACTGTTTTTTACTGAAGCAGAAAAAATAATTGGAGAAGTAAATTACAATGGCATTAAAGCATTTGATTTTATTTCTAAAATGGATTTAGCATATGCGGCTGCTGATTTAGTTATTTCTCGCGCAGGCGCCAGCACTGTAAGTGAAATTACTTTGGTTGGTAAACCGGCTGTAATGGTTCCGCTTGCAACAGCAGCCGAAGACCACCAAACAAAGAATATCAGGGCTCTGGTTCAAAAGGACGCAGCAGTAATGATTAAGGACAGTGATGCAAAAGAAAAATTAGTTGACACCGCACTGCAACTTGTGTTTGACCACAATAAATTAAAACAGTTGAGCACAAACGTTTCAAATCTTGCACTAAGGAATTCA
This sequence comes from uncultured Flavobacteriaceae bacterium, assembly GCA_964432885.1. GTDB lineage: Bacteria > Bacteroidota > Bacteroidia > AKYH767-A > OLB10 > CAYSPG01. The sequence continues at coordinate 262,614 of CAYSPG010000002.1, read as the reverse complement.
GCAGAGAGAATAGCGGAGGAAGTTATTCAGTTGGCAGCTAATCAGTAAAAAAGTAGGCAGGAGGCAGAAAAAATAGCAATGGACAACTTGCAATTGATAGAGAATAAATACACAGATTTGAATACTCGTAACAGATTCGGAATTCGTTGATGAACTTACACAGCATATCTAAAGTTTATTTTATTGGAATAGGCGGCATTGGCATGAGTGCCATTGCACGCTATTTTAATAAAATGGGAAAATGTGTTTCGGGATATGACAAAACACCTACAGCTTTAACAGATGAATTGATTAACGAGGGAATTAAAATACATTTTGAGGATGATATAAATCTGGCTCCACAAGAAGTGCGAAATACCGACAATAAGGAAGGTACTCTTGTGATTTATACTCCTGCAATACCTAAAACGCATAGTGAGCTTAATTTTTTTATTGACAACAAATTTGAAATTGTAAAACGCTCGCAGATGCTTGGCGTGCTTACTCAAGGAAATAAAACAATTGCAGTAGCAGGTACACATGGAAAAACAACCACATCATCCATCATTGCACATGTATTAAAACACAGTGGAATAAATTGTGCTGCATTTCTTGGTGGCATTTCAAAAAACTATAACAGCAATTTTATTTTGCCCGAACAAGCCGGAAAAGAAATTATAAATGTTGTTGAAGCCGATGAATACGACCGCTCGTTTTTACAACTGTTTCCTCAATACGCAATCATCACAAGCATGGATGCCGACCATCTGGATATTTATGGTAACGAAACAGAAATGATTAAATCATACAATGATTTTGCAGCGCAGGTAAAAGATGATGGCTTGTTGATTTACAAAAAAGGATTGCCTGTAAATAATATTCCGGCCAAAGCAAAAACGTATTCTATTAACAGCACAGCGGATTTTTACACTTCAGACATTTCAATAAAAAATAACCAATACTGTTTTGATGTTGTTGCTGAAGGAAAAGAATTGAAAGGGTTTACACTCGGACAGCCGGGCAGACATAATGTAGAGAATTCCGTTGCGGCCATTGCAGTGGCATTGCATATTGGAATTACCGAAGAAAAAATAAAATCTTCTTTAGAAACTTATACGGGTGTTAAAAGGCGATTTGATATACAACTAAAAAATAACAGCGTTGTATTTATTGATGATTACGCCCATCATCCTGAGGAATTGCGCGCTGCTATTTCATCTGTAAAAGAATTATATCACGATAAAAAAATTACAGGAATATTTCAGCCGCATTTATTTTCGCGCACGCGCGATTTTGCAAATGAGTTTGGAGAAAGTCTCTCTTTACTTGACGAAGCAATTATGCTCGACATTTATCCTGCACGCGAATTGCCAATGGAAGGGGTTACCTCAAAGTTAATTCTTGACAAAATAAAAACTGCAAACAAAAAGTTATTGAGCAAAGAACAAACGCTTGAGTATATAAAAGCAAATGCGTTTGAAGTGGTGCTTACATTAGGTGCAGGTGATATTGATGCTATGGTGGAACCAATAAGAAATATTTTGGAAAAAAAATAACCTCAACAAATTACGTTCCGAAACTTCGGAATATAATTCGTTGATGAAAAAAACAAATATGAAAATATCTCAAAAGTTCAAAAACATTTTACTCATTTCCTTTTGGGTAATTGTAGCAGCCGGTGTGTTTACATTAATGGGCTTTGTTGATGCCGAGAGTTCTAAAATTTCCTGCAAAGGAGTAATTGTAAATATTGTTGACGAAAACGAAAAAGGATTTGTTGACCGAACCGATATAACGCAACTAATTAAGGCCAAACAGAATATCATAGGGCATCCTGTGCGTGATATTAACATAAACGTGTTGGAAAAAACCATTAACGCAAATCCTTACATTTTAAAAGCTCAGGTATATTCATCCATTGATGGATGGCTGCATACCGACATTATTCAGCGAAATCCTTTACTTAGAATTATTAATAACAAAGACGAAAGTTTTTACATAGATACAGAGGGAAAATATATGCCGTTGTCCGAAAAATTTACTGAACCCGTTATTGTTGCCAACGGTTTTATTTTTGATACGTACGTTCAAAAACAAGTGCACGATTCGGATTATTACCGTCCAAAAAACGATTCGGCTTTTTGCATTCGCATGATTGACCAGATTTTTTATCTGGCAAAATATATTTCGAACGACACCACATGGGATGCCATGTTTGAACAGATTTATGTAAATGCCGATCAGGAAATAGAATTGATTCCACGTTTAGGAAATCAAATTGTTTTGCTTGGTGATATAAAAAATTTGAACGAAAAGCTAGAAAAACTAAAAGTGTTTTATCAAAAGGGTTTAAATGCAACCGGTTGGGATCAATACGATTTGATAAATATAAAATACAAAGGGCAGGTTGTTTGCAGAAAAAGAAATCAATTACCATCTTAAAAAAAATTATTTGTGGCAGAAAAGGAAAAAGAAAATGAATTAATTGTTGGGCTTGACATTGGCACAACAAAAATTGCAGCTATAGTTGGCCGCAAAAACGAATTCGGAAAAATTGAAATTCTTGGCACAGGACGTGCCGAGTCTGTTGGTGTAATGCGAGGCGTTGTTGCTAACATCGAAAAAACAGTTGCATCTATTAAGCAGGCTGTTGCCGAAGCAGAGGCAAAAAGTGGTGTAAATGTAAAATCGGTGCACGTTGGTATTGCAGGGCAGCATATAAAGAGTTTGCAGCATCGAGGTATGATTACACGAAGCAGTACCAAAGACGAAATTTCGCAAAATGATATTGAAGCCATCATTGACGACATGTACAAATTGGCAATGCCACCGGGCGAAGAAATAATACATGTAATTCCACAAGAGTTTATTGTTGATAATGAGCAAGGGATTAAAGAACCCATTGGAATGTCAGGAATAAGATTAGAAGCAAACTGCCATATAATAACAGGATTAATTACTGCGGCTAACAATATTAATAAGTGTGTAACCAAGGCCGGGCTTGTGCCAGTGGATTTAATTCTTGAACCGCTTGCATCAGCAGAAGCTGTTTTAACTGAAGAAGAAAAAGAAGCAGGAGTTGTGCTTGTGGACATTGGTGGCGGAACCACTGATGTGGCAATTTTTCAGGACAATATTATCCGCCACACAGCAGTAATTCCTTTTGGCGGAAATGTAATTACGGATGATATAAAAGAAGGGTGTAGTATAATTCGCAATCAGGCCGAACTTTTAAAAATAAAATTTGGCTCGGCATTGGCCAATCAAATGAAGGATAACGAAATTGTTTCGATACCCGGATTGCGCGGACGCGAGCCGAAAGAAATTTCTGTAAAAAATTTAGCCAACATTATACAGGCTCGGATGGAAGAAATTGTAGAACATGTTTTTTACGAGATAAAATCATCGGGCTTTGAACGAAAATTAATTGCAGGCATTGTGGTAACAGGCGGTGGAGCACAACTAAAACACATTACACAACTTATCGAATACATTACCGGAATGGATACACGAATTGGATATCCAAACGAACATTTGGCAAAAGGTGCTGACGAAACAAAAAGCCCGCTGTTTGCCACCGGTGTTGGGTTGGTGATTAAGGGTCTACAGGATTTAGAAAAAAGAAAGCGCCATAATCACGATGCAAAAGTGGACGAACCGGCATCGCATAAAGGCAACTGGTTTAAATTATTTTTTGACAGGACAAAAGATATTTTTACTGACGACACCAACGATAAAATAATATAAAAACAATTTTTTAAACAATTATAAAAACCATACAAGATGATTCAATTTGAATTTACACCCAACGAACTGCCCTCCATCATTAAAGTAATTGGAGTTGGCGGTGGCGGTAGCAATGCCGTAAACCACATGTACAAACTCGGTATAAAAGGTGTTGACTTTATAGTGTGCAACACCGATGCGCAGGCACTTGAAACAAGCCCTGTGCCCCGCAAAATACAATTGGGTGCAAGCCTTACCGAAGGCAGAGGCGCTGGCTCAATACCCGAAGTGGGCAAGCAATCAGCCATCGAAAATATTGACGAGCTAAAAGATATTTTGCGCGACAATACCAAAATGGTTTTTATTACCACTGGTATGGGCGGAGGCACTGGCACAGGAGCAGCGCCAATTATTGCAAGTGTTGCAAAAGAGATGGGAATACTTACTGTGGGCATTGCTACCATTCCATTTGGTTTTGAAGGACGCAAGCGCAAACAACAAGCCGATTTAGGTATTGAAGAACTTAAAAGAAATGTTGATACGCTTTTAATTATATGTAATGATAAACTGCGTGAAATACACGGTAACTTGAAACTTACCAATGCATTTGCCTATGCAGATAATGTGTTGGCAACTGCCGCTAAATCTATTGCAGAGGTTATTTCTGTAACGCTTCACATAAATGTTGACTTTGCCGATGTGCAAACTGTGATGCGCGACAGCGGTGTTGCTATTATGGGTGCGGCTCAGGCCTCTGGCGATAACCGTGCAGTGCGTGCAGCAGAGCTTGCACTTGACTCTCCCTTATTAAATGATAATGATATTGAAGGTGCACGTTACATATTGCTGAACATTACAAGCGGCAACGAAGAAATTACCATGGACGAAATGGGCGAGATTACTGACTATATACAAGAAAAAGCGGGACAATCAGCCGAAATAATTATGGGTGTTGGCACAGATGATTCGTTGGGAGATAAAATTGCAGTAACTATTATTGCCACAGGATTTAAAACACGCGAGCGTAATGAAAGAGAAATTATCCGTCAGCCAGAGAAGGTGATTTTGCATCTTGACAAAACACCCATGCCAAAGTTTGAGCCCGAAGTAATTGATGAGGCACCGCTTCCCGAGCCTCCTTTTAGCGAGCCTGTTTTAAAAACAATTGAGCCTGATATTCCAATTACATCTATTGATTATTTTGACAGGGATGAGCCTGTGGTTAAAGTGGAAGAAACTTCAAGTGATGATAACCGGATATTTGAATTTAGTGATTTTCCTAATGTGGTGACGCAGGGCGAGGAGGTAAAAAATGAGGCTGAGATAACACCTGAGCCAGAGATAAAAAGCCCGGTAAATGAACCAAAAGCACCTGAGCGCACCGAACCTGTAATGAGTAATGAGCCTGCAGCCAGTTATACCACAGCGCCTGTAAACGAAGAAGATATATATCAACGCACACGTGAGCGAATTGAGAAGCTAAAGCAACTTAGTTATCGCATGAGTAATCCTAATATGCTTAACGATTTGGAAAAGGAGCCTGCGTATAAGCGTAAAAACATAAAATTGGAGGATATGCCAGGATCTGCGGAATTAAATATTTCGCGTTTTTCGCTAGCTGACGATGGGAACAACAAGCACGAATTGAAACAAAACAATACTTTTTTGCACGATAAAGTAGATTAATTGTTTTTTAGTTGGTGTAATTATTTTTTCCGGAAACAATTTTGGATTGTTTCCGGATTTTTTTTGGTGGTGTTGGATGAAAAGTGAAAAGGCTGCCGCTTTCGCGACAGCCCTCCTTCTTAACTACTAAAAATCAAAACCAAAATCTAAACTATTTTTTGCTCAATGGCCTTGGCAACGGCTTCGGTGGCAGAGTGGACATGGAGTTTTTCGTATATTTTTTTACAGTGAGAGTTGACAGTATGCCAGCTAATTTCACATGCATCGGCAATCATTTTATAGCTCATACCTTTTACCAGATGGGAAAGTATTTGTAGTTCGCGATCGGTAAGGTCAAAAGAATCATTTCCTTTAGCGCCCTGGTTGCGGAATATTTCAAGAACTTTTTTTGCCACCGATGCTGTCATGGGTGCACCGCCTTCGCGTACATCTCGAATGCCTTCGATGAGTTTTTGCGGGGTGGTTTTTTTTAAGAAATATCCATGAGCACCGGAGCGAATAGCTTCAAATATTTTTTCTTCTTCTTCAAACACTGTTTGCATTACCACCATTACACCCGGAGAATATTTGCGGATAAGTCTTAAACCTTCGATGCCGTTAACGTAAGGCATGTCAATATCCATAAGTACTACATCGGGGTTTAGCTCTTTTACCTCATTAACTACATTGATGCAACTTTCGAAAGTGCCAACGCAGGTCATATCTTTGGTTTGGTTAATGAGCATTTCGAGGCCTTCTTGCCTTCCTGCATTATCATCATAAACCAAAACCTTAATCATGGGTGCAAAGTTACTTGGGTTATATCTATTTTTAAATAACTAATGTTAGGGAGAGGAACAACATTTTGTTTATATGGTAAATTGCACTTCGATAAGGGTGCCGCTATTAGGTTGCGAAAGTATTTTAAGTTTTCCGTTTAGGTTTTCAGTACGTTTTTGCATGTTGTTAAGCCCGTTGCCAATGTATTTAATGGAGGTGTCAAATCCTTTGCCATCATCTTTTATTCGCAGGTAAATGGTATTATGCAAAAGCCATAAATCAATCCACACGTTTTTGCACTGAGCGTATTTCATGATGTTGTTAATGGCTTCTTTGTATATGAGGTAAAAATTTTTGCGCTCGTCCATGCCAAGTTTTACGTGGTTTAGTTTGTCGTGAAAATTAAGGTGGAGATTAATATTTTTTGCTTCAAACATTTCGGCAGCAAGTGCGCGCATGCGCACGATGATGTTTTCGAAGTTGTCGTTGCGTGCGTTTATCATCCACACTATATCATTCATAGCTTCTTGTGAACTTTGTGTGTATTCGCTGATTTTTTTTAGAAGGGGTGTTATAGGGTTATTGTTGGTGCCAGCTTTTTCTTTGGCAACTTCGCTAAAAAGTGATATGCTGCTTAGGTTGCTACCAATTTCATCATGCAAGTCGCGGGCAATTTTGTTTCGTACTTCCTGTACTTTAAGTTTTTGGTATAACCGTATGCGAAAAACAATGTAGATAATTGCAGATGCCACAATGATGATGGTGAGCCTGAAGAGTAAAGAACTATACCAGGGAGTGGCAATGTTTATGACTAAAGGAGGCTGTGCCTGGTTCCACTCGCCATAGCAGTTGGCTGCTTTAACCTTAAATGTGTAACTGCCGGGCGATAGGTTAGGGTAACTGGTAAAGCGCCTTGTGCCGCAGTACACCCAATCTTTATCAATACCCTGAAGCATGTATGCAAAAACGTTTTCGCTGTTGCGGAAGTAGTTGAGTGCTGCAAATTCAAATGAAAGGTAGTTTTGATTGTGGGGCAGATTAATAACGCGGGCAGTGGAATTTTTTTCGCGGTCGCCCACTTTAAAACTGGTGATAATAACTTTAGGTGGGGCAGATGCTACTTCAATTGAATCGGGATAAAATACATTAAAGCCATTAACTCCACCAAAAACAAGTTGGCCTGAAGCAGTTTTGCAGGTAGAGTTGGTATTAAACTCGTAGTTTTGAATACCGTCTTTTGGTGAATAGTTTCGGCATAATAGTTTTTGGTCATCAAACCGGCACAGTCCTTTGTTGGTACCGAGCCATAAAAAGCCATCGTTATCTTCAAGTATGGAGTAGATGATGTTATCAGGCAATCCGTTTTGGGTGGTAAAGGATGTGAATGATTTATCGGCTTGGTTATACCGGTTAAGCCCGCCACCGTTGGTGCCGGCCCACAGATTATTTTTGCTGTCAATGTAAACAACCCTTACATCTTCATTGCTTAGTAGCTTGTTGCTATTGGAAGCAGTAGGATAATTTTGAAAAGTTTTGGTGATGTAGCTGTAAAAATATAGTCCGTTTTGAGTTGCAAAAATAATGTCGCCATTTTTGTTTTCGGTAATGCTGAAAACGATACCGAACGTTAGCGACCTGTTATTTAAAACTTTGCTGTTGAAAATTTCAAATTTTGTATTTGAAGGATTGTTAAAATTAACCTGGCTGGTGTTAAGTCTGAAAATGGCATTATCAGCACTGCCAAGCCATAAATTATTTTTGGAGTCGAAGTAAAGACATCGTAATGAAATGCTTTGGTGAGGTAATGAATCGGGCAATGGATTTAGTGTAATAAACTTTTTTTTCTTGTTACTAATTCCAAATAAACCGGCACCGCGCCAACTGGCAATCCAAAGGTTGCTGTCACTATCAAAAGCAGCATCGCTAAGAGCACCATTTATTGGAAGCGGTTTTAAATTTTCGGGATTTGTTAGGTAGGAAAAGGTTTTGGAATGTTTGTTAAACAAATAGCAACCATCAAGGGTAAGGATAAGTAATTGGTTGCCGCTGTATTCGGTAATGTTGCGTATGTTTTTTTTAAGCGATGCACTGCTGGCAGTAGGAACATGGGTGCTGAATACTTGCTTAAGGTGTTCGCCTTTTGCCAACCCAATGCCTGGTAGTGAAATCCAAACAACACCGTTGTTATCGTCAAAAATAAAGTTGCTGCCGTTAGACGCAAGGGTGTTTGTGTTTTGACTGTTGAAATAAAAATGTTCAGCAACAAGTGTTTCGGTATTAAGTTTAAAAATACCAGAACTAAGTGTAGAAACCCAAATAGTATTACCAGGTGAATCATAAATTTGAGCAACGGCAAAGTCGCTTTTTAAATGCTCGGCACAAAAGTTTTTGACGTTTACCACACGTTCGGTTCCGGAAATGGTGTTTATTAAAAAAATGGTTCCATTTCGCTTGGCAGCAAAAAGCCAACCAGAGGGTTTAACAAGTTTACCCGAAAAATCATAGCCAGACACATTGCCAAAACTACTTTGTGATTTTTTAAGAAATGTGTTTGTGGTTTTATTGTATAGGTAAAATCCACTGGTTGTGTACATACCAATGTTTTTATCCGGGTTTTGAAAAAATGCCAGAAATACTCCACTGTTTTGGGGTGAGTTAGCGGTGGAATAATCAATGCTAACGGGGATAAATTTTTTGTCTTTTTTGTTGAATTTTAAAATTATGGCACCACCGAAAATAAAAATATCGTTTTCAGTTTCGATGGCTTGCTGAAACATGGAGGGTGCATACTGCTTGCCATAGGGATAAAATAAACAAGTATTGGTTTTGCCGTTAAGTTGTGCAAGGTTTCCTTTAAGTAAAATCCATTGGTTGCTATAGCCGGGTATCCAGTTTAAAAAGTTGTTGCTGTCGTTTAACAAAATAATTTTATTAAACGAATTGGTTTGCTGGTTGTATTTGCTTAATGAGTTAGACGTACGAACAAAAATATTTTTTTGTGAATCAATATTAATTCCAATAACATAGGGTGATGATATGCTTCCGGTATCGGATGGGTTATTTCTATAAACTTTAAAATCGTAACCATCAAAGCGTGTAAGGCCGTTTTCAGAAAGCAGCCATAAAAAACCCGTGCTGTCTTTGGTAATTCCGGTTAAGGTGCTTGATGCAATACCGTTTTCTTGTGTGTAATTGGTAAACCGGTAGCCGGGCTGCGCAAATGCTGTATTAGTAATTATGAATGCGCTGCAAAGCGACAAAAAATTTTTGGCGGCCAGGCAAAACTTGTTTTTATTAAAGCAGCACAATTTAGTTATGGTTAGTACTACAAATGTAATGCAGTTTTTTTAAAAGTATGTTGCGGTTTTAGTTAAGAAGAGTTTAAAACAATAATGCGCAACTTTTTTACATTTGGCTATTAATTATAAAGACATGAAAAAAATAATTACAGTAGTTTTATTGCTGTGTGCAATGGGCTTTGCTGCTAAGGCGCAAACAACAAAAGGAAATGAATTTTGGTTTACCTACATGGAAAACCTGAATTTAAGTTTTAATGGCCCGCCTGATTTTTCGGTTGTAATAAGTTCGGAGGTAAACACAAGCGGGCAAATAGAATTTCCGGCCACCGGATTAACCATACCATTTACAGTAGCGGCTATGCAAGCCACGGAAGTGTATTTGCCACCAGGCATATTGTATCCTCAAGGTGACGAAAATATTTTTAACTATGGCTTAAAGGTGGTAGCAAACGATTCGGTAAATGTGTATGCATATCATCATCGAGTTTATTTTTCAGAAGCTACATTGGTGGTTCCAGCCAGTGAGCTTACATGGCATTATATGATAAGCGCACAAATTGATGAGGGAGGAACCTCCGGAAATTCTTCTCCTGGCGAAATGGTGATTGAGGCTACAGCCGATAGTACAGTTATCGAAATAGTTCCTTCGGTAATTACTTACAGTTTTCGCCCACCCGGAGTTCCGTTTTATATTACGCTTAATAAGGGCCAGGTTTTTCAATTGCAATCATATTTTAATTTAAGTGGAACCACCATAACAAGTTTAGACAGCACCAAAAAAGTGGCTGTGTTTTCTGGCGCACGCCAATCGCATTTGCGGTGTACAGGTGCCGATGATCATTTGTATGATATGAACTACATGAATATGTATGGGTTAGAGTTTGTGGTAGTTCCCATGCTTGGGCAGGGTGGAGACCCGGTTATAATTTTAAACCTTGAAGACTCAAATTTTGTGAGGATAAACAATGGGTTGCCAATTTTTTTGGCAAGCAAAGGCATGCATATTGATACCTTTTTTACGGCAGCATCGTATGTGGTTTCAGAAAAACCGGTGGGTGTAGCACTGTATAACAAGAGCCAACTGTGCAACACCAGTCAGCTTGGCGACCCCTGCATGGTTATTATCCCACCCGTAAATCTTTTAAAGTACCGTGCATTGTTTTTAAGCAATGACGGCATTCAGGGCAATGCCACTCCCAATCATTTTATAAACATTGTTGTAAATGCATCAGGTGGTGTACCTGCAAGTTTAGATGGAATTCCTATGAGTGGCTTTCAAACGTTTAGTTATAATCCTCAGTATATGTTTAAGCAAGTTACCACAACCAGTGGTGTACATAACCTGTATGCACCCAATGGTTTTAATGCGTATGCGTATGGATTGGGTTCATTTAATGCGTATGCTTTTCATCTGGGATACGATTACAAACTAACACCCACAGGAATAAATGAATTAGAAGGTGCAATAAATACCACCATACTGCCAAACCCATTTAGCTGCAAGGCTACTGTTACCTTGCTATGGAACCGGCCATTAAGCGACAGTGTAATTGAAATTTTTTCGGCTGACGGAAAACGTGTACTGGTAAAAACCTTTGATGGAAACACTACCGATATTGAAAGAAAAAATATAGCCGCTGGTATTTATTTTTATGTTGTAAAAAATTTGGGTGTTGAAATTGCAAAAGGTAAAATTGCTGTTGAATAATAATTATCAAAAAACCCGCTGTTGGAAAAATTCCAGCAGCGGGTTTTGTATTTGCACTCCGCAATCCTCTCCCCTGTGGGGAGAGTTAGAGAGGGGTTTATTAATAATCCATTCCACCCATTCCGCCCGGCATTCCACCTGGCATTCCCATTGGAGCTTTTTCTTCTTTAATGTCGGCAAGTACACACTCAGTAGTAAGTAGCATACCAGCAATTGAAGCAGCGTTTTCCAATGCAACACGGGTAACTTTGGTAGGGTCAATTACACCTGCCGCAAATAGATTTTCATATTTGTCGGTACGAGCATTGTAACCAAAATCATCTTTGCCTTCCTTAACTTTTTGTACCACAATGCTGCCTTCAATTCCTGCATTTTCTACAATCTGGCGCAATGGTTCTTCAACCGCACGTTTGATAATAGCAACACCGGTTTGCTCATCATCGTTATCAACTTTTAATTTTTCTAAAGCTGCAATTGCACGTACGTAAGCCACACCACCACCAGCTACAATTCCTTCTTCAACAGCGGCACGGGTAGCGTGTAATGCATCGTCAACGCGGTCTTTCTTTTCTTTCATTTCAACTTCGGTAGCTGCGCCAACATATAGTACTGCTACACCACCTGCAAGTTTAGCCAAGCGCTCTTGCATTTTTTCTTTATCGTAATCAGAAGTAGTGGTTTCAATTTGTGCTTTTATTTGATTTACACGTGCAGTGATATCCGCTTTTTTACCTGCTCCACCAACAATGGTTGTGTTGTCTTTATCAATGGTTACTTTTTCGCAAGTGCCAAGGTACGACAGGTCTGCGTTTTCTAATTTAAAACCTTGTTCTTCGGCAATTAAAGTACCGGCAGTAAGGATGGAGATATCTTCCATCATGGCTTTTCTGCGGTCGCCAAAGCCGGGAGATTTTACAGCAGCAATTTTTAATGAACCACGAATTTTGTTTACCACCAGGGTAGCCAATGCTTCGCCATCAATATCTTCGGCAATGATTAAAAGTGGCTTGCCGGTTTGAACTACTTTTTCAAGTATAGGAAGCAGCTCTTTCATGTTCGAAATCTTTTTGTCATACATTAAAATGTATGGGTTTTCGAGCACAGCTTCCATTTTATCGGCATTGGTAACAAAGTAGGGAGAGATGTATCCGCGGTCGAACTGCATACCTTCAACCACTTCTACTGTAGTATCGGTTCCTTTTGCTTCTTCAACAGTGATTACACCTTCTTTTTTAACTTTTTTCATTGCCTCGGCAATAAGTTTGCCAATGGCCGAATCGTTGTTTGCCGAAATAGTAGCAACCTGTTCTATTTTATTGTTGTCATCACCAACTTCTTTGCTCATTTTTTTAAGAGCAGCAACAACGGCTTCAACAGCTTTGTCTATTCCACGTTTTAAATCCATAGGGTTAGCACCGGCAGCCACGTTTTTTAAACCAGCAGCAACAATAGCTTGTGCCAATACGGTAGCAGTAGTGGTTCCATCACCTGCAATGTCAGCAGTTTTTGATGCTACTTCTTTAAGCATTTGTGCACCCATGTTTTCAATCGAATCTTTCAATTCAATTTCTTTAGCTACGGTAACTCCATCTTTTGTGATAGCGGGTGAACCGAATTTTTTGTCAATAATTACATTACGTCCTTTTGGACCTAAGGTAACTTTAACTGCATTTGCCAATGCATCAACACCTCTTTTTAAAGCGTCACGCGCTTCGAGGTTAAAGGTTATATCTTTTGCCATGTTTTTATTTATTTGTTTTTTTATTGTTTGATTTTAATTTAATTTTCTACGAATTACGAATGGAGAAGAAATCCGAAACATGTTTCAATTTTGAACTTCGTATCTTTAGATTACTGCGAAAATGTCTGATTCGCGCATGATAAGGTACTCTTTGCCTTCAACGGTAATTTCGGTACCGGCATATTTACCGTACAAAATACTGTCGCCAACTTTTACAGTCATAGGCTCATCTTTTTTTCCGGTTCCTACGGCCACCACTTTGCCTTTTTGTGGTTTTTCTTTGGCAGTGTCAGGAATAATTATTCCGCTTGCTGTTTTTTCTTCGGCAGCCGCTACTTCTACTATAACGCGGTCGGCCAATGGTTTAAGATTAAATTTACTCATTGTAATTTGATTTTTTATGGTTATTTAAAAATTAATGATTTGAAATACATTTTGCGCCAATCAGCAATTGTGCCAGCAGTTGTTTACTGCCAAATTTTCGATTTTTGACCCTGATTAAATAAAAAAACCGCCAAAATTGACAGCGGTTTTTTAAATTTTATTGCGCTAAAGCGGATTATTTGGCAGGCTGGGCAGGTTGCTGTTGTGCAGGCTGCGCCTGTTGTTGTGCTCCAGGCAATGGTGCATTTTGTGATGCAGGCATAGTGGCATTGTCAATTTGATCTTGTATAGACGATGCCTGAACCTGAGTGGCAGCATTGCGAGGCAGCATAAAATTACCTACTATACATAGTACAATTAATGTTGTTGCCAAACCCCAGGTAAACTTTTCAAGAAAATCAGTAGTTTGCCTAACGCCCATAATTTGTTGAGATGAAGAAAAGCCTGCTGTTAAGCCTCCACCTTTGGAATTTTGAATTAGCACTGCAAATGCAAGCAGTACGCATACAAGGATAATAATAACTGTTATTGCTGTGTACATTTTGAGAAGTTTACAGTTTGCAGTTTGCAGTTTTGCAGTTACAGATAACTGCCAAATACTTGCTGCCAACTAAATTTAATTACTGAATTTGTTTAATTTCTTTTATAAGGGCGGCAAAGAAAGCACTTTTTTCGGGAAATTTCAAACTTAATTTCTCATAGGCTTGAATGGCTTTGGATAAATTTCCTTGCTGGATATAGATTTTTGCCAGTGTTTCCGAAACTATTTCACTGGTATCAGCTATGCTGCTTTTGGCTACATTTATTGGCGAATAAAATTTTGTTTTGCTGCCATCAATGCGGGGGTCATTTTTAATAAATAAATCTATCAGGTCGGTTTTTGCAAGATGGCTTGCTTTTGATTCTGAAGATTTTGTTTCTGTAATGGTTTGTTGCAACTGAGTAAGATGGCTGTGTGTTGCCTTCTCAATAATTATATCCGAAGTTTTTTTTTTCTCTTCAGTATTAATTTCTTCAAATGCCGGTTGCACGGGTTTAGGTGCTGAAAATTTTTGTATCCAATCGGTAAATGAATGTTTCTCAATGCTCGTACTGGTTTCGGCACTTATACTATTTGACGTATCTGATTTGGTTATATTAACAATAGTTTGATTTGTGCTATCAGGTGCATCCGCTTTTATAGTTGCAAACTCTTCGGGATTAAAATCTGACGATACGGTAAAATAATCCTGAACTGCGGTTTCAGGGGTAATGATTTTTTCAGGCTCTGTATCAGCAACAGGTTTTTTATCGCCACTTAAATCTTTTTCTATTTCGCGCAGGCGCTGTGATAGTATTTCGGCAGCACTTAGTGTGCGTACAGGAGTTATTTCAGGCTCTGTTTTTAATGGAGGTGTATCATCGTGATCAATAATTGGTGTTTCTGTAATATCGGGGCTGTTGTTTTCTGCTAATTCTGCGGTTTCCTGCTCTGCACTTTCAAACACCGCCTGGTTTGATTTTATTTCGTCTGAAGCATCATCAAAAATAATTGCGGTGTTGGCTGTATCTTCTTTTGAATTAACAAATGTCTGGTTGGTTGCAGGTGTACTTTCTTCGCTTGTTTCAGTTAAAATAGCAGCCGAAGCTGAATGAATAAGTTTGTGCAACACTTTTCTATCGGCAGCATAAGCGGCTGTTTTTTTTATTTCATCGTTAAATAAATAACTTTTGGCATCATGCAACCCTTTGGCATAAAGCAAATGTGCTGCCTGGAAATATGGAAATTGCCCAATGATGTTTTTTAGCTCATCAATTTCGCGATACCCTATTGTGGCAGGATTTTTAATTATATCGTTAAACCTGTTGCTTGTCATTACCAGTTAATTACCGCTTTGTTAAAAATATCATCAACAAGTTGCGAAGATATTTCATTTATCAAACCGGTTTCTACTTCGTTTAAATTTTTTGAACTGCTGTAGTCAGAAAAACGGCTAAAGGTGGTTTCAAAATTATTTTTTGGGTCTTTGTTGTTTGTAAATTTTACACTAACAGTAATAGTAAGCCTGTTTAATGCAGCCTGGTCGGTGCTTTGGATGGCAGTGGGTGCTGTGTTGTAATCAGAAATATAACCTTCAAACTGCAAGTCGCCATTGGACGTAAGGGGGGCAAGGTTTGTTTGCGACAGAAATTTTTCTTTTAGTTTTTCGGTAAATGTTTGGCTTAATGTAGGCTGAACCAGCGATGCTCGGTTTGGAAAATACTGAACGGAGAAGGATTTTATATCAGAAGAAATAGAAGCACCGGTGAAGGAATAGATTCCACAGGAGGAGGTTAGCAGGCAGTAAAAAAAAAGCAGGCAGTAGGCAGCAGGCAGTTTGTAGAAATTAAATATTGCCCCAACGGACTCCTTTGGAGAATATTGAGTATTGAATATTGAAGATTTGTTTTTAACTGAAATTGCAGAACGAATCCTTTTAATGAATCTTAAAAACGGCAAACAGTAAACCGTAAACTGTAAACTTATATTCTTCATTGTATTCCGTATTCATTAATCTTTCGGTACAATGTTCGCTCAGATATTCCAAGTTCGCGGGCTGCGCCTTTGCGTTTGCCGCGGTATTTTTCCAATGCTTTTTTTATCAGTTCTTTTTCTTTATCGGCAATACTTAGCGTTTCCACCACTTCGTGATGGGTTTGAATTGGAATGGCTTGTTGTGGCTTGGTAATGGTAATGCCCGGTTCGCTTGAAATTATTTCAGAAGTGTCAGGCTGTTGCAAATCATTAAAAAAGTTTTGGTGTTCGGTATTTAATTGTTGTACATCCGTATTTCCATTCATCAGGTTAAACACCACCTTTTTTAATTCGGAAATATCTTTTTTCATGTCAAACAAAACCTTGTAAAGTAAATCGCGCTCGTTAAACTCCGTGCCATGAACACGCTCGCCTTTTAACAAGGCAGGCACTGCCGAAAAACTTTCCTGAGGTAAATACTTATAAAGTGTTTCGGCATTAATTTCTTTTTTCTGTTCAAGTATAGAAAGTTGTTCTGTTACGTTTTTTAACTGCCTTACATTTCCAGGCCAACGGTATTCGGTTAAAAGTTTTTGCGCATCGGGTAATAAAGTTAATGAAGGCATTCTGTATCGCTCGGCAAAGTCGCCTGCAAATTTTCTAAACAGCAGGTGTATGTCTTCTTTTCTGTCGCGCAGCGATGGCACATGAATGGGTACAGTGTTTAAACGATAATATAAATCTTCTCTGAATTTGCCATTGCCAATGGCTGTGGGTATATGCACATTGGTGGCGGCCACCACACGCACATCGGTTTTTAAAACTTTTGATGAGCCTACTTTTATAAACTCGCCCGTTTCTAACACACGCAGCAAGCGTACTTGTGTGAGTAATGGAAGTTCTGCTACCTCATCTAAAAAAATGGTTCCGCCACCTGCCACTTCAAAATATCCTTTACGGGCTTCGTGCGCACCGGTAAACGAGCCTTTTTCGTGACCAAATAATTCACTGTCTATGGTTCCTTCGGGAATGGCGCCACAGTTTACAGCAATATAAGGCCCATGCTTGCGCGAACTTAGTTGGTGTATTATTTGTGGAAACGATTCTTTACCCACACCACTTTCGCCTGTTATTAGCACGGTTAAATCCGTAGTTGCAACCTGACGGGCTGTGTTTATGGCATGCTCAAGCAATGGCGAGTGCCCTATAATTCCGAAGCGTGATTTTAGCTCTTGTACTGTCATGTTTACAGCAGTAGTTTAATAGATATAATTAATTTAGGAATATCTTTTTCTACAACCTCCCAAACCGTTATGTAATTTACATCCATGTAACCGTGTGTTAGCTTGTCTCGCATTCCTGCCATATCCTCCCATGGAATATGGGAATGTTTAATTCTGAAATCAGCAGATAGCCTTTTTGTAGCTTCCCCAATCATTTCAATGCATTTAATTACTCCAAGTTGCAATAATCTGTCTCTCAAAAAATCATCCTCCTCAAGTCCTTGTGTAAATTGAATAATTTCTTCTGACGATTTAAGAATATGTTCAAGAAAAATAATATTATCCTTTTGCATAAATGATTTTTAAATCTTTTAAAATGTATTCCCTTAATCGTTGGTTGGTTATTGACTCATTTTCTACCAAATCAACCTTCATATTTAGCACCGATTTAAGTTCTCTTTCCATTCTTACCAGGTCCAAAAGCGAAATTCTTTTATCAATGCTATATAATATATCCAAATCGCTATCCTCCCTGTTATCTCCACGCACGCGCGAGCCAAACAAACCAATCTTAACAGGCTCGTAAGGCATAAAATAGTTGATTATTTTATTTTCTATTTCTTTTGAAATCATTTTACCACTTTACCAATTAGCGTTGCCACTGTACATTTATCCACATACACATTTACATACATGCCCGGCTTGTAGTTTTCTTTTGGAAAAACCACCACTGTGTTTTGCGTGTTGCGACCCATAAGCATCTCGTTTGATTTTTTTGAAACACCTTCAACAAGTACACGGTGTGTTTTGTTTAATCCTTTTTTTGTTTGTTGGGCTGATAGTTTTTGCTGTAGAGCAACAATTTCTGATAATCGTTTTGATTTTATTTCTTCTGAAATGTCGTCTTTAAAATTTTTTGCAGCGGCAGTGCCTGGCCGTTCGCTGTAGGCAAACATGTATGCAAAATCATACTGCGCCCATTCCATCAGCGAAAGCGTTTCGGTGTGTTCCTGTTCTGTTTCGCCACAAAAGCCTGTCATTATATCGGTGCTAATTCCGCAATCGGGAATTATTTTTCTGATGCTTTCAATGCGCTGCATGTACTGCTCGCTTGTGTAGCCGCGATTCATTTTTTCTAACAAGGATGTGCTTCCGCTTTGCACAGGAAGGTGTATGTATTTGCAAATGTTTTCGTATTTGTTCATGCTGTGGATAACGGCATCTGTCATATCGCGTGGGTTGCTGGTGCTAAAGCGCACACGCAAATCGGGGTGTACCTGCGCCACCATTTCAAGCAAATCGGCAAACGTGGTAAATTGTTTTTGCTCTTCTGCGCCAAGCAAATGGTTTAAGGCGGCATGAACCGTTGCAGGTTCAAGGTCTTTTTTTTGTCCGCCACCACTCCATAAATAACTGTCAACATTTTGCCCCAGCAGGGTTACTTCGCGGTAGCCTTGTTCAAAAAGTTCGCGTGCTTCGTTAACTATGGTTTGCGGGTCGCGGCTGCGCTCGCGCCCGCGTGTAAACGGCACCACGCAAAATGAGCACATGTTATCACACCCGCGCATTATGCTTATAAATGCAGTAACACCGTTGCTTACCAACCGCACAGGTGTTATGTCAGCGTATGTTTCTTCTTTGCTTAGTAAAACATTTATTGCTTTGTTTCCGCCTTCAACTTTTTCAATCAAATTTGGCAAATCGCGGTACGCATCGGGCCCTACAACTATGTCAACTAACTTTTCTTCTTCCAAAAATTTATTTTTCAATCGCTCGGCCATGCAACCCAATACGCCCACTATTAAATCAGGATTTTTTTTCTTTAATTGCTTAAAATCTTTTAAGCGTGTGCGCACACGCTGCTCGGCATTATCGCGTATGGCGCAGGTGTTTATAAATATGGCATCGGCCAGGGTTGCGTCTTTGGTGGTGGTAAAACCTTTGTCAATTAATATGGAAGCCACAATTTCGCTATCGCTAAAATTCATGGCGCAGCCGTAGCTTTCTAAAAAAAGTTTTTTAGGGATACGGGACGAGGGGTTAGGGGCCAGAGACGAGGGATTGGGAATATCTAAAGCTTCGCCCTGCCTGCTTTGGTCTATTACTTTATTGCCTGTAAATTGCATGGGGGCAAAGATAAGAAAGTAAAAAGTGAGGATGCCAGGTATGAATTTTACCCCCTCAGGCAACATTTGCCTCGTTTTTGTAGTCTTTGTAGTAGCCAAAACTACAAGCCATGCCTAAAATAAAAAAACCCGGCAGGTTTACTGCCCGCATCATCGAAGCCCTTAATTGGAGCAGCACCGATTTGCCCTTAAAGCAAGTGGCCGATAAAATGGATATTAAACCTGGTGGGGTGCGTTCGCTAATTCGCAATGCCCGCGAAATTTCGGGGCGGCACTCTTTGGTTGCACTTTTTAGAAAAGCCGTTGAGGATGGTGATATTGTGATTGCTGTTAAAAACAGTGGAGAGCCGGATTAATCCGATACCTATCGGATTTCCTAAATTAACAGTCGTACATTACGTTTACCCCTTGCATCCCACATCGCTTTTTATATATGTACCATTTGGCACATTGTAAAACCGCCACTGCCACTTTTACTTTGGCAGCGTTAACGCATGACAGGGTTGACAGCGTTCATTAAAAAGTTGGTACTACCTTTTATTCAGATGCTATTAGCCACTGATATTCAGATGCCAGCCACCGGTGGCTGGCCTTAGCGGAATGGTGGCTGGTGTTAGCGGAATGGTGGCTGGCCTTAGCGGAATGGTGGCTGATATCAGCGGAGTGGTGGCTGGTATTGGCAGAATGGTGGCTGATGGCAGCAAAATGGTGGCTGGCATTAGCAAAACGGTGGGTGATGGTAACGGAATGGAAGTTGGCAGTAGCAGAATGGTGGCTGATGGTAACGGAATAGAAGTTGGTAGCAGCAGAATGGTGGCTGGCATCAACTGCCGGGTAAACAGGATTATTCATCAATTCATAAATAATAATAACACATAAAAAAACAAACACATGCCAGAATTAGTAAGAAGAGATTATAGCCTTTCGGATGAGGTTATGATTGAAGATGCCCGCACCAAGCGCGCTACGTATGCCGAAGATATTGCCGACTTCACAGCATTTGACCCCGATTTTGATGCAGCTTATGGAACTGCTTTTGAAGCAGCCATTGACACTGCCGAAGCCACCGATGATGACGAAACCGTGCTCGACCAACAGGCACAGCTAACTGCTGCCATTGAAACCGAAATGAAAAATTGCAGCGATAAGTTTCAGGACAGCAAACCATTTATTATTAAAGCTTTTCCTGATGATGTGGGAATACAAAACGAATTTGGTTTTAACGATTATAAAAAAGCACGCGATAACCAGGCTGTGTTTACCAAGTTTATGCTTAAGTTTCATAAAATAGCTACCAAGTACAGTGCCCAGCTTATTGCAGTAAACTACACTGCGCCTAAAATTGCCGAAATACTAACACGCTACGAAGCCCTGCGCGATGCTGACATTGCCCAGGAAGTATTTATTAAAAACCGACCCGTAAAAACGCAGGAGCGCATATCGCTTATGAATGCCGCATGGGCCATTGAAAAAACAATTTGCAATGCCGGCAAGCGCATTTACAAAAATAACTTTGCAAAGTACCAGCGCTACCTCCTGCCTCCGGGCGAAGAAGCTGCCGAAGCACTAAGCATTACCGGCCGCGTTACTAACAGTGCCGGTGGCGCTGCCGAAGAGGGCGTAGAAGTGCGCATAGATGCCCTGGACATAAGCGTATTTACCAACGCTGCGGGGTTATACAACTTAGGCGGCCTGCCCGCAGGCACCTACGAACTGCTGTTTCGCAAAGCTACTTTGCAGGATAAACAAGTACCCAACGTGGTGGTGGTGGATGGTGAGGTTACTACACAGGATGTGGTGATGGATGCTGCCTAAGCGATTTGATTCCTCACTTGATTCGGTATAACAGTTGTTAGTACCTTATTAAGAGAGAGGGCGCAGAGCGGAAAAAATAGAGATTCCTCACTTCGTTCGGAACGACATTGGTTGATTATAGTTTGGAATAAGGGGAAAAGAACAGGCGCGCAACGCGCGCCTGTTCTTTTCCCCTTATTCTCCATAATGCACACGGCCCTGTCATTCCGAATGAAATGAGGAATCTTTTTTCTTTGACGGTTCTTTTGTTTTTATAAAAGATGACACTGTTGTCCGATTAAAACTATATTATGAGGCCAAGATTCCTCACTTCGTTCGGAATGACAAAATATAATTGTTTTGTGGAAGAGGCTGGGCTTACTTTTGCGCTCTGCGCAAAAGTAAGCCCAGCCTCCTCCACGTTCTCTCAGCATTAACTGTCATTCCGAATGAAATGAGGAATCTTTTTTCTTTGACGGTTCTTTTGTTTATATAAGATGATAAAGGTGTACATTTGGTAGTGAATTTAAAAACTACCATGATGAACAAACTTTACCTCACCTTACTTTTTGTGGTTTGCAGTTTTTGTTTTGTGCAGGGGCAAACAGCACCGGGGATAGAGTGGCAAAAATGTTTGGGAGGAAGTATGAATGATGATGGAGCGACTATACTTCACGCAAGTGATGGAAATTATTTTATAATTGGATAAACCTCTTCAAATGATTTTGATGTTAATGGAAATCACGGCAATCTTGACATATGGCTAATTAAAATTGATACTGCCGGCAATATTATTTGGCAACAATGTTATGGAGGCATGGGTAATGAATGGACTGGAAGTGCTTTTGGTGCAATTGTAACTCAAGATGGAGGAGTTGCAATAACAGGAACTACTGCCTCAAACGATAGCCTTATGCCCGGGTTTCATGGGCTTTATGATGTAATGTTTTATAAAGTAGATTCAGTAGGCAATATAAATTTCAACAAGTGTTTTGGAGGTACTCATGCAGATGAAGGATACTCTTCAATTCAACTAAATGATGGCAGCTATATTATTTCGGCAGGCGCACAATCTAATGACAGCGATGTAACAGGAAATCATGGATTGAAGGATGGATGGATTTTAAAAACAGACACAGGTGGCACTATAATTTCGCAAAAATGTTTCGGGGGCTCATGGTATGATAAAATTCACATGACTCAACCTTTGGCATCAGGCGGCCTATTGGTGTTAGCAGAAGCTGGTTCTAATGATGGTGATGTAACAGGAAATCATAATTCTTATGATTTATGGGTTATAAAATTAGACAATAACAATAATATGATAGCCAACAAGTGCCTTGGCGGAACTGATAAGGATAGTCCTGTTAACTTCTTAAAAATTTCAAACAATGAATTCTTGCTTTGTGGATATACAAATTCAAATGATGGTGATGTAAGCGGCAATCATGGATGGCGTGATGCTTGGATTGCCCGACTTGATTCATCAGGTAATATTTTGTGGCAACAATGCCTGGGCGGTAGCCATTTTGACAATTTAGCAAGTGCAATTTCTACAGCTGATGGAGGCTACATCTTAGCAGGAAGTACTACATCTAATGACGGTGATGTAAGTGGCAACCATGACACTACAGGCAATGTTTCTGATTTTTGGATAGTAAAACTCTACCCCGACACCATCACCCCCACCACCAACCCCACAGCCTCAACACTGGGCCTCCAAATTTTTCCAAACCCCACAACCAATAACCTTACCATTAGCCTAAATAACCCAATAACCAATAACATAATAACTGTTTTCATGTATGATGTTTTTGGCAAACAAATTTTATCACAGCGCATCACAACTCCAAACACCAAACTCCAAACCAAAAACTTTTCTTCAGGAATTTATTTTGTAAAAGTTGTTTCGGGTAGTAATGCATGGGTGCAAAAGTTTGTTAAGGAATAAAAAACGTGAAATTGATAAAATAATCGTGTTGTGGAAATAATTCAACAACCCGTTTTTCATTGATGAATCTCCCCGTCCGGAAATCAAATTTGCAACTTTAAAAATTTATTGCCTTAATTTGCGCCCACAAAAAAACAGGCATGCCGCAAAACTTAGTTATTGTTGAGTCTCCCGCAAAGGCTAAAACAATAGAGGGATTTTTAGGAAAAGACTTTGTTGTTAAAAGCAGTTACGGACACGTTCGTGATTTGTCAAAACAAAAAAATGGAGTTGACATCGAAAACAATTTCGAACCCATTTACGAAGTAAGCGATGACAAACTAAAAGTTGTTTCTGAATTAAAGGCGCTTTCAAAAAAATCATCCACCGTATGGCTTGCAACGGATGAAGACCGCGAAGGAGAAGCCATATCATGGCACCTTGTAGAAGCATTGGGATTAAAAACCAGCGAAACAAAACGCATCGTATTTCACGAAATCACAAAAGAAGCCATCCTTAGTGCCATTGCATCACCTCGCAAAATTGATAAACATTTGGTAGATGCCCAACAGGCGCGCAGAATTTTAGACCGCCTTGTTGGCTTTGAACTTTCGCCCATCTTATGGCGCAAGGTAAAGCCATCACTTTCGGCAGGGCGCGTGCAATCGGTAGCCGTGCGTTTAATTGTTGAGCGCGAACGCGATATCGAAAAATTTGAAATAAAATCATTTTATCGTGTAGTGGCACAGTTTATTGTTAACGATAAAAACGGCAACGCCACCTTATTAAAAGCCGAGCTTGATAAAAAATTTGAAACCAAAGCCGAAGCACAATCTTTTTTAGAAAAATGCAATGGTGCCGGGTATTCAATTACCGATTTGGTAAAAAAACCCGGCAGGCGCAATCCCGCAGCACCATTTACCACATCCACACTTCAGCAGGAAGCCGCCCGCAAACTGGGTTTTTCGGTAGCACAAACAATGCTGCTTGCCCAAAAACTTTACGAAGCAGGTAAAATTACCTACATGCGTACCGACTCGGTAAATCTTTCCGACCAGGCATTGGCGCAGGCACATACCGAAATTACCAACAACTATGGTGAACAGTATTATCAGTTCAGACAATATAAAACCAAGTCGGCATCGGCACAGGAGGCACACGAAGCCATAAGACCTACCTATTTAAACCGTACCGTAATTGGTGGCGAAATAAACCAGCAGCGTTTATATGACTTAATTTGGAAACGCACCATTGCATCCCAAATGGCCGAAGCCCAATTGGAAAAAACCGTGGTTACCATAAGCACCAATAAAACCGATGAAAAATTTGTTGCTACAGGCGAGGTTATTTTATTTGATGGTTTTTTAAAAGTATATCTTGAAGGCAGCGATGACGAAAACGAAGAAAAAGATGATACCTTATTGCCTCCGCTTGAAGTTGGCCAACTATTAGACTATAATAATATAACAGCCACCGAAAGGTTTACCTATCCGCCATCACGATTTACCGAAGCAAGCCTTGTAAAAAAATTAGAGGAGCTTGGCATTGGCCGTCCATCCACGTATGCACCCACCATATCTACCATTCAAAAAAGAGGATATGTGGTTAAAGAAGAAAAATTTGGCCGCGAGCGTAAGTATGCCCAATTGCTTTTAAAAGAAAACACCATTGCCGAAAAAACCTTAACCGAAATTACCGGTGCCGAAAAAGGAAAACTCTCACCAACCGACACAGGTGCTGTAGTAAACGATTTTTTGGTTGAATACTTCAGCGATATTCTTGATTACAATTTTACTGCCGAAATAGAAAAAGAATTTGACGAAATAGCCGATGGCAAACTGGAATGGCATAAAATGATTTCAGACTTTTATAAACCATTTCATAAAAACGTAGAAAACACAGTTAAAACCAGCGATAGAGCCACAGGCGAACGCGAAATGGGTGTTGACCCTAAAACAGGCAAAAAAGTAATAGTAAGACTTGGACGCTATGGACCCATGGCCGAAATAGTTTCCGAAAACGAAAACGAAGCATCTCGCTATGCCAGCCTCAGAAAAGGTCAGCGTCTTGAAACAATAACATTAGATGAAGCACTTGATTTATTTAAACTACCTCGCAACTTAGGTAAACATCAGGATAAAGAAATTGTAATAAGCATTGGGCGTTTTGGACCCTATATAAAATTTGGCGAAGAGTACATTTCGCTTTCGCGCGAAGAAGACCCATATACAATAGAACTTGACAGGGTAATTGAAATTTTAGATTCACCCCGGCTGCCCCGCACCATAGGATCGTATGAAGATAGCCCCGTGATAGTTAACAAAGGCAGATTTGGCCCATACATTAAATTTAAAGACGGATTTTTTTCGCTCAAAAAAACCGATGAACCATTTGAAATTGAACTGCAGCGCGCTATTGAGTTGATTGAAGACAAAAGAAAAGCCGACAAAGAAAAAATTATAAAAGAGTTTGCAGAAAATGCAGATATAAAAGTAATAATGAGCCGGTGGGGGCCCGTAGTTGCCATGGGCAAAAAAAATGTACGCGTACCTAAAAATAGTGATCCCAAAGAACTTACACTTGATGAATGTATAACTTTGCTTGGAGGCATTGAAAATAAAACCGAAGGAAAAACAAAAGGAAATAAGTCCAAGGCCAAAAAAGAAAAAACGGTTTCACCCAAAAAGAATACAGTAAAGAAAAAAGCCACAAAAAAGAAATCGAAAAAAAAGGCATCATAAAACTGCCCAATAGTAATTTATAAAACAATAAAACAAAGCGTGCATTTTCCCGATTACTTTAGTCCCCTGCCTGTCGAGTTAACATTGCATTTTAATTCAGCAACAATTGACTCGTTATGGAATGCAACCGATAAATATGTTGAGGAAAATAAATTTCCGTTTTTAAACGAAGTGCAAATTGCAATTATTGGTGTAAACGAAACCAGGGGTGCCGAGCCAACATACCCGGGTAGCGATGCTTCGGATAAAATTCGAAAAAAATTTTACGAGCTAAAAAAGCATTCCTCAAAGACCAAGATGGTTGACCTCGGAAATCTTAAACCGGGTCATACAGTTGCCGATACATATTCTGCCCTTTCCGATATAATTGCAAACCTTATTGATTTAAAAGTAATTCCTGTAATAATTGGAGGTAGCCAGGATTTAACATTTGCTCACTACAAGGCACACAAATTAGCCGACCAGGTTATAAACATTGCCTGTGTTGATGCTTGTTTTGATTTAGGCATTCCTTCCGATCCTCTTAACTCAAAAACATGGCTTGGGCATATCATATTAGATCAACCAAATTTCTTGTTCAACTACAGCCACATTGGTTATCAAACCTTTTTTGTTGGACAACATGCAGTTGATATGATGAATAATCTCTACTTTGACACATACAGGCTTGGACAAATTAAATCAGATATAAAAGAAATTGAGCCGGTTGTTAGAAATGCCGATGTACTTACCGTTGATTTATCGGCAGTACGTTTTAGTGATTCACCCGGAAGTTCAGAGCCATCTCCCAATGGATTAAATGGCGAAGATGTATGCCAGCTAATGCAATATGCAGGCATGAGTGATAAAATGTGCGGGATAGGTATATATAATTACAACCCTTCAAATGATATTAACCATCAAACTGCCTTTCTTTCAGGCGAAATGATGTGGTATTTTATAGAAGGATTTCTAAACAGAAAAAAAGATTTACCGGAGAAAAACAGCAACCAGTTTACTTTATACAGGGTGCACGTTAGCCAAAACCAGCACGACATAAATTTTTTAAAAAGCAATACAACAGGCCGTTGGTGGATGGAATTACCAATGCAACCAAATAAAAAAAAACTAAACCGTCACCATCTGTTGCCCTGCAGTTATAACGACTATAGTAATGCATGTAACAATGAAATACCCGAGCGGTGGTGGCAGGCAATTAAAAAACTCTCTTAACTGTACCCTAAATACACTCGTTTATTGAACTTAAAATTTTCTCTTTTGTAATTAAATAATTTTTTCGCTTACTTTACACCCGTTAAAAAATATTCCGAACACATACTTTAACCCAACCTAAAGCAGGATATGAAAAAAATCTTTACCACTGCTGCTGTATTATTTGCAGCCACACTTTCTTTTGCACAACAAGACCCGCAGTTTTCTCAAAACATGTTTAACAAACTTTATCCCAATCCGGGATATGCCGGCACAGGCGATGCCATTTGTGGTCATCTTTTATACCGCGACCAATGGGATAAATTTGGCGGTGGCCCAACATCATTTGTTTTTGGTGTTGATGCTCCGGTTAACTTTTTACATGGTGGACTTGGTTTAAGTTTTTTATCTGATAAACCCGGTTTCGAAAAAAATGTAAATGTTAAACTTGCATATTCTTTTCATTTAAATATTGGTTCGGGCAAACTCGGAATTGGTTTAGATGCTGGATTGCTTCAAAGAGGTTATGATGGCGACTTTAAACCTATCGAAGCAAATGATCCTTTAGTTCCTGAAGGTTCAGTAAGTGGAGGAAAATTTGATTTAGGTGCCGGATTGTTTTATAACTCAGAAAAATTTTATTTAGGAGCATCTGCTCTTCACCTCACAGGAGGCAAAATTGATTTCGGAAATTTTGAATCTGAAGTTGTACCACACTATTACTTTACAGGGGGAATAAATTTAGCTTTAAGTCCCAACTTAAAACTTACACCATCATTTTTTGTAAAATCTGATTCAAAAGAAACACAAGCCGATATAAATCTTAATCTTCACATCCGCGAACGTTTTTGGATTGGCGGTTCGTATCGTTTGGAAGATGCTTTTGTAATAATGGCCGGATTTACTCTTTTAGAGAATTTAAAACTCGGTTATTCCTATGATGTTACCACTTCTAAAATAAAAGACTACAGCAGTGGTACACATGAAGTAATGTTGGGGTACTGTTATAAAATAAAACCCAAAACTTTGCCTATGTTAAGAAATGTAAGATTTTTATAATAAATAAAATATTTCAGTCGTTAAGTAACTTAATTTTGAGAAAAACAGTTTAAAAAGGTTAAAAGAGAATAAATCGCACAGTAACGAATAATATTAAAAACCATTTATTCAAAATATACTCTTTAAAACCTTAAAGCGGCACACAATGAGAAAATTAATTGTTCCTTTCATCGCAATTCTAATCCTTAGCAGTTGTGGTGGCGGTAATCGCGGTCAACTTACGGGTGCATTAAACAGAGAGAGATGGTATCAGGCAGATCCATTTGGTATGCTTTATATTCCATCCGGAGCCTATAATATGGGTCCAAGTGATCAAGATGTTCCTTATGCACAAGTAGCACAAAGCAAAACCGTTTCGGTCCATGCATTTTATATGGATAACACCGAAATTACCAATAACGAGTACCGTCAGTTTACTGAGTGGGTTCGTGATTCACTGGCTCACCGTTTAATTGGCGGAGATCATTTAATTGAAGAAGGTGAATATGGTGAGCGCATTAACTGGAAAAAGAAAATTAAGTGGGATGATGAACAAAATGTTGAAACCCTTGCTGAATTATTTTTACCCGAAAGTGAGCGTTTTTATCGCAGAAAAGAAATTGATACCCGTAAACTTAAGTTTGAGTATTACTGGATTGATTTAAAAGAAGCAGCACAAAAATCAAACCGCGAACAAGGAAATACTGACAGATCGGTTTTTATTAAAAAAGACATCATTTCGGTTTATCCTGATACATTAGCCTGGATACATGACTTTACATACTCGTTTAATGACCCAATTACAACAATGTACTATTGGCACCCTGCCTATGATGATTATCCAGTGGTTGGAATTACCTGGAAACAAGCCCGTGCTTTTTGTATATGGAGAACACAATTGCTTAATAGCTATTTAATGTCAAATGGCGAAACGTTTGTTCAGGATTTTAGATTGCCAACCGAGTCGGAGTGGGAATATGCTTCTCGTGGTGGACATGATTTAGCTCCTTATCCTTGGGGTGGGCCATACATTCGTAACAGTCGCGGTTGTTTTTTAGGAAACTTTAAACCAATGCGCGGAAACTACATGGATGACGGTGGCTTTTATACCGTTAAAGTTACTTCATATTGGCCTAATGATTATGGCCTGTATTGCATGGCAGGTAATGTAGCCGAATGGACCAGCAATGCATATGACGAATCAGCCTATAATTTTTCTCATGATTTAAATCCCGATTATTCTTATGAAGCAAAGGAATCGGATCCCGTATCCTTAAAGCGCAAAGTAATAAGAGGAGGATCGTGGAAAGACGTAGGTTTTTATCTGCAAACCGGAACTCGTACTTATGAATATCAAGACACAGCAAAATCGTATGTTGGTTTTAGATGTGTAATGTCATTTTTGGGTCGCGATAAAGCAGATTATTAATAGCCTTTTCTTTTTTGAAACCACATTAACCAGTTACTTATTATTTTAATTTATAAATTCAATTATCAACCAATTAATCTTTTAAATCAAACAAACAACTATGGGATTAGCTGAATTAACCTCAGGACGGGGCTACAAAGCCTTGATGGCAAAATTGTACGGTATCGGTGCTGCAATTGTAATTGTAGGAGCACTTTTTAAAATCCAGCACTGGGAAGGTGCAGGTATCATGCTTACGGTAGGTCTTCTTACCGAGGCAATTATTTTCTTGTTTTCTGCTTTTGAACCTCCACATGAGGACATTGATTGGTCACTTGTATACCCTGAATTAGCGGGTATGCACGATCCAAATTTTGATAAAAACAAGAAGAAAAAAATTGATCCTGTTGCCCAGGCTTTGGATAAAATGCTTGCAGATGCAAAAGTTGGTCCTGACCTTATTGCAAGTTTAGGAACGGGTTTAAAAACTCTTGGTGATAATACTGCAAAACTTTCTAACCTTTCTGATGCAACAGTAGCTACAGATGAATACGTTAAAAATGTTTCCTCTGCTAGCAAGTCGGTAAGTGATTTGGGTGTTTCTTATCAAAAAGCGGCTCAGGCTATGCAGGGCTTAAGTACAGCCTCAGATGATGTAAAAACATATAATGAGCAAGTGCAAGTGGCCGGCAAAAATCTTGCAGCTCTTAATGCAGTTTATGAACTACAGTTGCAAGACTCAAATTCACACTTGAAACAAACATCAAAATTCTATGAAGGAATTAATCAATTGATGGCAAATCTTAACGAATCGCTTGATGACAC
The DNA here is from genome assembly GCA_964432885.1 of uncultured Flavobacteriaceae bacterium. Taxonomy (GTDB): domain Bacteria; phylum Bacteroidota; class Bacteroidia; order AKYH767-A; family OLB10; genus CAYSPG01. The sequence goes on along the minus strand of CAYSPG010000002.1, from coordinate 232,562 downwards.
CAAACGTTATAAGGACGAAGTTTCTAAACTGGCAAAGAACCTGTCTTCACTCAATACAGTTTATGGCAACATGCTTTCAGCAATGAACATGAACCCCAATAAATAATTTTTCAGTCAATTAATCGTTTTAATTAACCAACCAAAATATTGAATTAGACTATGGCAAGTGGGAAACTCTCTCCGCGGCAAAAGATGATTAACATGATGTATCTTGTGTTAACAGCTTTGCTTGCGCTTAACGTATCAAAAGAAATTATCAATGCCTTCATAACTTTAACTGAAGGAATTGAAATTTCGAATGCTAACATAAACACTAAAAACGCTGCTACTATGGATGCCTTTAAAACAGCGATGACTGCTGACGAGAAAAAGGCAAAACCACATTACGACAGAGCAGTTTTTACTGAGAAAATGACAACGGATTTGGTCAAATTTATTGAAGATACCAAAGACGAAATTGTAACCAAAGCAGATCAGGTTGAAAAAGGCAAGCCAATTCCTAAGGCACGTGAAATAGAAAAAAATGATGATTACGATACACCAACGCTTGTTTTGTGTGGTGACCGTAATGACGGAAAAGGGTTCAAAGGCTCTGAAATTAAAAAGCGCATTGAAGAATATAAAACTAAAGTGATTGGAAACCTTGAACAAAAAGATCAGGCAATTTTTAAATCACGTTTAGAAACTTTGTTAAACACCAAGGATCCAGATCCTAACAGTAAAGTTTACAAAGAAGATAGCAAAAAAACATGGGAAATGGCAAGTTTTTACCACACACCTGTTGTTGCTGCCTTGGCTATTCTTAGCAAAATGCAATCCGATTTAAAAACTGCTCAATCTGAAATTACATCTCACCTGTTAACCAACGTTAATCGTACTGATGTTAAGTTCACAGATGTTGAACCTAAAGTTGTAGCTCCTACCAGTTATGTATTAACCGGGCAGGATTATAAAGCAGATGTATTCTTAGCTGCATTCAACAAAAGTTCTGATGCTGAAATTGTTGTTAATGGAAGAAATCTTCCTGTAGAAAACGGAATGGGAAAATTTGTTGATCGTCCGGGTTCAGAAGGTATTAAAAAATGGGGTGGAGTTATTAAAGTAAAAGACCCTGTTGACCCAACCAAAACAAAGGATTATCCTTTTGAAGCAGAATATATTGCTGCAAAACCAGCCGCAGTAATTTCTCCTACCAAAATGAATGTGTTTTATATTGGTGTTGAAAATCCGGTATCAATTTCTGTTCCCGGTGTAGCAAATAATAAAGTGCAAGCTTCTGTTTCAGGTGGAGGAGCTTCATTAACAAAAGACCCTAAGGGTACCAGTGCAGATTATATTGTTAAATGTACCACACAGGGTGAAGCAACTGTAAATATTGTTGCCGATTTTGATGGTAAGAAAGTTAATATGGGTGCACAAAAGTTTCGGGTAAAACGTGTGCCTGACCCAGTTGCAAAGGTTGCTGGCAAAAAAGAAGGAAACATAAATAAAAATGCACTTATTGCTCAAAGCGCTGTAATTGCTGAGATGGAAAATTTTGATTTCTTATTGTTTTTTAAGATTACAAAATTTAAAATGTCGCTTTATCGCAGAGGTAAAGACCCTATTGATATTGAAAGCAGCAATAACCTTATAACCCAGCAAATGAAAGATGCATTGGCAGGAGCACGTGCAGGAGATAAAGTTTATTTCGAATACATTAAGGCTGTGGGACCAGATGGTTCAACCCGTAGCTTGTCTAGTGTAAACTTCTCACTTCAATAAATAAAAAGGAGGTTTCAAATGAAAAAATTACTTGTAGCAATTGCCTTTATGATTGGCATTAGTATGCCTGATGTAAAGGCGCAAAATGTGTTGGATGGTATTTATGTTAAAGAGCATAACCCTACACGGCAGGTAATACCGTATGCTTACTTACGTGAGGCCGATGTTATGTGGGCTAAACGTATTTGGGAAGTAATTGATTTGAAACAGAAAATAAATTTGCCTTTGAAGTATCCACGCGAAAAAGATACCAAAGACAGAAAAAGTTTGGTGGAAGTTTTGATGGACGCTGTTGAAGAAGGTTCGCTTACTGCCTACACAACTATTGATGATGAGTTTACCACACCAATGACGCTTGAAGAGTTTAAAAAAATTGGTGGTGCCGGTATGGATACCATTCAGGTTACCGATCCCGAACCTCCATACATGACAAGGGACAGTGCTATTCAAAAAACTTTTTCGCGCGATAAAATAATAGCGTATCGCTTAAAAGAAGATTGGTTTTTTGATAAACAGCGTTCAGTTCAGGAATGCAGAATAATAGGCATTGCTCCATTGATGTATGACGAGGATGATCAGGGAAATATACGTGAAGGTGCTATTATGCGCCCAATTTTTTGGATATACTATCCCGAGGCACGCAAACTTCTTGTAAATGCCGAAGCATTTAACCGCGAAAACGATACCGAGCGCAGAACGTTTGATGATATTTTTCAAAAGAGAATGTTTAACAGCTATATCACAAAAGAATCAAACGTGTTTAATCGCAGGATAGAAGAATACAAGGTCGGATTGGATGGCCTGCTTGAAGCGGAAAGAATAAAGACTGAAATAATCAATCTTGAACACGATATGTGGGAATACTGATGCTTTCAGAAAGCAATTTAAAAAGCCGCTTCACAGTTTTGAAGCGGCTTTTTCATTTAATAGCCCTACAAGTAATAATTTCTTTACTGTTATATTATATTTGGCCTTAAATTTTTAAAAACCAATGAGTACCGAAATTTCAAAAGTGTACGACCCTAAATTTGTTGAAGACAAATGGTATAGTTACTGGATGCAGCATGATTTTTTTAAATCTGTCCCTGATAATCGAGAGTCATATACCATAGTAATTCCCCCACCAAACGTTACAGGCGTGCTGCACATGGGGCACATGCTTAACAACACCATTCAGGATGTACTTATTCGCAGGGCACGCATGCTTGGCAAAAATGCATGCTGGGTGCCGGGTACAGACCATGCATCCATTGCTACCGAAGCAAAAGTGGTGCATATGCTGCGCGAACGCGGAATAAAAAAATCAGATTTATCACGCGAAGATTTTTTAAAGTACGCATGGGAGTGGAAAGAAAAATATGGCGGGATTATTCTTGAGCAATTAAAAAAACTTGGCGCCAGTTGCGATTGGGATCGTACCCGATTTACAATGGATGATGATTATTATGATGATGTGATAAATGTTTTTATTGATTTGTACAACAAAGGATACATTTATCGCGGCAAGCGAATGGTAAACTGGGATCCGGTTGCAAAAACAGCATTAAGCGATGAAGAAGTTATTTTTAAAACCAACAACACAAGGCTTCTTTACATAAAGTATCTTTTTGCTGATTCAGAAACCACAAACCACAAACCACAAACCACAAACTATCTTTTAGTTGCAACAGTACGTCCCGAAACTATTATGGGTGATGTGGCTGTTGCTGTGCATCCTGATGATGAGCGATACAAACATTTGATTGGGAAAAAAGTAATTGTTCCGTTGGTGAACAGAGAAGTTCCCATTATAGCAGATGCCGGAATAGACAAAGAATTTGGAACTGGCTGTTTAAAAGTTACACCGGCACACGACCAATTAGATTATGAGATTGGATTAAAAAATAATCTTGAAGTGATAGATGTGTTAAACGAGGACGGAACAATTGCTGAAGCAGGAAAAGTTTTTGTTGGGCTTGACAGATTTGTTGCGCGCAAAAAAGCCATTGCACAATTGCAGGAAGAAGGCTTGATAGAAAAAACGGAAGACTACAGCAATCAGGTTGGCCATAGCGAGCGCACCGATGCAGTAATTGAACCACGATTAAGCATGCAATGGTATTTAAAAATGAAAGACATAAGCAAGCCTGCGCTTGATGCCGTTGTTAATGGTGATGTAAATTTAATTCCGCCCAAGTTTATTAATACCTACAAGCACTGGATGGAAAACGTGCGCGACTGGTGCCTGTCACGACAGCTTTGGTGGGGACACCGCATACCTGCATGGTATGATTGCAATGGCAACTTTGTTGTTGCAAAAACTGTAGAAGAAGCTGTATTACTTTTTAAATCACAACACAGCATAAACGTAAACATGAGCCTCCCCTTCGGGGAGGTTGGTGGGGCTTTAATGCAGGATGAAGATGTACTCGACACATGGGCATCATCATGGCTGTGGCCAATTTCTGTTTTTAATGGTTATGCAAAACCAGACGGGGAAATAAAATATTATTACCCCACCAATGATTTAATTACCGCTCCCGAAATTTTATTTTTTTGGGTAGCGCGTATGATAATTGCAGGCTACGAGTATAAGAACGAAAAACCATTTACCAATGTTTATTTAACAGGAATTGTTCGCGATAAACAAGGAAGAAAGATGAGCAAATCGCTTGGCAATTCTCCCGAACCACTTGAGTTAATTTCAAAATACAGTGCCGATGGTGTTCGTGTTGGTATGTTGCTGTGTTCACCTGCAGGTAATGATTTGTTGTTTGACGAAAGTTATTGTGAGCAGGGAAGAAATTTTGCCAATAAAATTTGGAATGCGTTCCGGTTAATAAAAGGATGGTCACAGCCTCACCCCCAACCCCTCTCCGAAGGAGAGGGGAGTATTGATTCTCCGGAAAAAAATCTTGTTGCCATTGATTGGTTTAGCTCTAAATTAAGTGCTGAAATAAAAAACATCAACGACCTTTACAGCAAGTACAGAATTTCTGAAGCATTAATGGCAACTTATAAATTAGTGTGGGACGATTTTTGCGCCTGGTATTTAGAAATGGTTAAGCCGGATTTTGTTGACGGACAACCTGCAGCAATTGATAGTTACACCTACAACTCAACAGTAGAGTTTTTGGAAGAGCTTTTAAAATTACTCCACCCGTTTATGCCATTTATTACTGAGGAGATTTGGCATTTGATAAACGAGCGCGATGAAAAAGATTGCATCATCGTTGCCGACTGGTGCCGAAGCAATGATGTGGATGAGCATTTATTAATACAGTTTGAAACTGCACAGCAAATAATTTCATCGGTTAGAACTATGCGACAGGAAAAAAATATTTCACCAAAAACTGAAGTAGAAATAATAGTAAAAGGAAATTTTTCTGAATCGTTTAATCCAATCATTCAAAAGCTTGCTAACGTTTCATCAATAAAAATTTCTGAAAATAAAATTGAACGTGCTTACTCTTTCCTTGTTGGCAACACCGAATTTTTTATTCCGCTTGGTGATAAAGTGGATGCCGCTGCAGAGCGCGAACGAATTCAAAAAGAACTTGAGTACAACAAAGGATTTTTAGAATCGGTAATGAAAAAATTAAGCAATCAAAATTTTGTATCAAAAGCAAAACCTGAAATTATTGCCAGCGAGCAAAAGAAAAAATCGGATGCTGAGGTAAAAATAAAATCATTGCAAGAGCAATTAAGCAGTCTTTAAAAAATGAAAAAATTTAAACTTGAACGCACTGCATTTAAAATGGGCAAACAGGAAGATGCTGAATTACCGGGAAAATACTGGCAAACCAAAACTCCTGAAGAGCGGCTTGCAGCAGCCATGTATTTAAACAGTATTGCTTATGGATATGATATAAATAATCCGCCAAAAATGGACAAAACAGTTTTCTCAATGAGGAAACATGAGTTATAAATCCATGCACTAAATCCTGAGCCCTCCATCCTAAATCCTATTTTTACAATATGCAGCAAGGCTGGAAAAAAATTTATTCGTCAATGCAACATCATAAAGTTGAGATTGTAAAAGCGGTGCTTGCCGACAACTCAATACCATCTCATGTAATTAATAAACTCGACTCATCGTATGCAAATCTTATTGGAGAAATTGAACTGTATGTACCTGATGAAAATGCTGTGCTTGCACAATTTATTATTAAAGAAAATAACTTGTGAGTAACTTTTGGCAACGTTTGTTTACAGGTGCGGTGTTTGTTTCAGCAATCATTGCATCTATTCTTGTTAGCCCCTATTTATTTATAGTACTTTTTCTTGTGATAAATATTTTAAGCATAATTGAATTTTACCGGCTCTTTCAAAAAAATAATCACAACCCGCGTAAAATTACAGGTGTATTTTTTAGTGTTTTACTTTACTCAACTTCAGTAATGGTTATGGCAGGTGTGTGGCCGCAAAAAATTTTATTGCTATCCCTACCTTTTGTTTTTTTACTTTTTGTTTTGGAGTTGTTTCTAATTTCCAGCAAGCCATTTGAAAACATTGCTTACACTTTACTTGGAATTTTTTACATCACCGTGCCATTAATTTTGTTTAACGCCATGGCATTAATGCAAAACGATGGCGAAAAATATCACTGGCAAATTTTGATGGGTTACTTTTTAATACTGTGGGCAAGCGATACGGGTGCGTATTTAACAGGGCGACAATTTGGAAAACACAAATTGTTTGAGCGCATTTCACCTAAAAAAACATGGGAGGGAAGTGTTGGAGGACTGCTTTCTGCTTTTCTTCTTGGCTACATCTGCTCAGTTTATTACACCGACTTTACACTTGTACAATGGCAAACCATTGCACTTATCATTGTTGTAACAGGAACCTTTGGCGATTTAATTGAAAGCATGCTCAAACGAAGTTTAAACATAAAAGACTCAGGCAGTATTTTGCCCGGCCATGGTGGCTTGCTCGACAGGCTTGACGGACTTTTTATTTCTGTTCCCTTTGTGTTTTTTTATTTGGTGTTGATTGGGAAAATATAAACCGGTAAGCTGTTTTTTTTGCCACTAAGGCACTAATACACAAAGTTGGTCTAACTGTAAAATCAAATACGACAATTACACAGATAGAAATTTACAATGTGCTTGGAGAAAAACTAATGACAAAAAGAACAAACAGTGCGGATATAAAAATTGATTTGCAAAATATTGCGGCTGGTATTTTTTTATCAAGTGTACACAAGCCCCTAAAGGGGTTTAAAACCCTTTAGGGGTTTGTTCTCACAGGGTATTAAGACAATTAAATTTTTGTGGGTTAAATAATTAAACATTTTTATTATGAGAAAGATATTTATTCTGAATATCATTGTATTTCTGTTGATCCCCTTTTTACAACAGGCACAACCACCTGCTGTATATAACACATGGGGTTCAGTATGTTTATATGAGTCAGGTAATTTTTATACTAATAGTGGGGGCTTAAGAATTAATATTTTTGATACTGCTGTTAACAACTTAATTCAAAAACATTGGGGTGGGCCGGTTGGAGGAGGCTTCGGCCAAACAATTGATATACATAAAATTTATAAAGTACACGAGGCTGGGATGGGCTATATACTTTGGTGTGGATATACCGATGTTTTTGGTACACCACCATCCGGTGGTTCATTTACAGCCTATGTAGTTAAAACTAATTTGTATGGTGATACAGTGTGGTCTCATCTTTATGGAAGAGGAAATATTGATGGTTTTGCACTAGCGTCTGATTCAAATTATTTATTTGTTAAAGGAGAAGGTTACGGAACCATCATTAAAGTAGATAAAACCAACGGAGATACACTATGGACAAAAAAAAATAAAAGAACAGTTGGTGTAAATGATATTCCTGTTATATTAAATGGAATAAACAATAGCGATAGTGTATATTATACATCTGGCACGACCTATCCTGTTTATTGGGCAAACTTTATGTTAATGAAAACCGATACGCTTGGCAATGCACAATGGGTAAAAGCGTATGGCGATACCACAGCCAACATTTGCTGGGGAACAGCACAATGTCATGATGGAGGATTTATTCTTGTTGGACAAAGTGCTCCTGATGATTTCAATATTGACACACTTTGGTATCACGATTTTTTAGTCGTTCGTACCGATGCAAATGGTGATACCATATGGTGTAAGCGCTACGATAATAATTTATTGGTTGATAAAGCATATGCAGTAGTAGAAACTGATGATTATGGGTTTGCAATAGTTGGCACTACCATGTCATTCAATTCACAAACTTCAACTGCGCTGATGAGTACATTGCTAATTAAGGTAGATAGCCTGGGTAATGTATTATGGTCGAAAATGTATAACCCAAATATACCAAACGGTGTTTATACTATTTCTCAGCTATCAAAAACATCACAAGGAGGATTTATGTGGATAGAGAATTTTATTCATGTTACAGATAGCATGGGCTTTAATTGTATGGCACAGCCAACTTTTGTAACAACCGGTTATCCTCAGATGAATGTTTCGACTATACAAACTTATATTAAACATGGATTTGATTACACATTTCAGGTTTATCCGCATTTAATTGCACCTTTTGGCAGCCAGTCAATACATTGCACCGGTGTTGGGTTAAATGAGTTTGAAAATTACACATTACAATCAACTATTTACCCAAACCCCGCAAGCAATTTTATTACCATAACCTCATCACAACAGCAAATAAATAAAGTAGAAATTATAAATGTGCTTGGTAAAAAAATACTACGCAAAAACACCAACAACAAAACAGAAATAAAAATTGATGTACGTGATTTTGCTAATGGAGTTTATTTTATTTTGATAACAGATGCGCAAAATAAAATGGAGAGCAAGAAGTTTTTGGTGCAGCGGTAGTGCTAACTGTAAACTCCAAACAAATTTTATGCATCCACCTTTGCATACTTAGCATTTTTCTCAATAAAATCTCTGCGTGGTGGCACATCATCGCCCATAAGCATTGAAAATATACGGTCGGTTTCGGCTGCACTTTCAATGGTAACCTGCCGCAGCGTGCGTGTATCAGGGTTCATGGTAGTGCTCCACAATTGCTCGGCATTCATTTCGCCCAATCCTTTGTATCGCTGCACATTTACCGATGCTTCTTTTTCGCCTGCAAGTTCTTTGGTTATGGCAAGGCGCTCTTCATCCGTCCAGCAATAGCGCTCTTCTTTTCCTTTTTTAACTAAGTAGAGTGGGGGAGTAGCTATATAAACATATCCTTCTTCTATCAACTCTTTCATGTGACGGAAAAAGAAAGTTAAAATCAAAGTGGTAATGTGGCTGCCATCCACATCGGCATCGGTCATTATTATTACTTTATGATAACGCAGTTTGTCAAGTATGAGCGGGCGGCCTTCCTGTTTGTCGTCACGGTAAATACCCAGTGCAGTAAAAATATTCCGTATCTCTTCGTTTTCATAAATTTTATACTCCATTGCTTTTTCTACGTTTAAAATTTTTCCGCGCAATGGAAGTATAGCCTGAAACTCGCGGTTGCGTCCCTGCTTTGCAGTTCCACCTGCCGAGTCGCCCTCAACCAAATACAACTCACACATGCCGGGGTCGCGCTCACTGCAGTCGGCCAGTTTGCCGGGCAGGCCAGTGCCTGTAAGCACATTTTTTCGCTGTACGAGTTCACGCGCTTTGCGTGCAGCATGGCGTGCTGTGGCAGCAAGTATTACTTTGTTTACAATTGATTTTGCTTCGCGCGGATTAAGTTCAAGAAATCCGCTTAGCATATCACCCACTGCCTGGTCAACACTTCCCATTACTTCATTGTTGCCAAGTTTTGTTTTTGTTTGCCCTTCAAATTGCGGCTCGGCAACTTTTACCGATATAACTGCCGTTAAACCTTCGCGAAAATCATCACCATCAATATCAAATTTTAATTTGGAAAGAAATCCTTCTTTCTCGGCATAATTTTTTAGCGTGCGTGTAAGCGCGCGTCTAAATCCGGCAAGGTGGGTACCCCCTTCGTGTGTGTTAATGTTGTTTACATACGAGTGTATGTTTTCGCTAAACGAAGTGTTGTATTGCATGGCCACTTCAATAGGAATGCCAAATTTATCACTCTCAAAATACATGCACTCAGGAATTAATTTTTCGCGCGTGCTGTCAATGTATTCAACAAATTCGCGTAAGCCGCGCTCGCTGTAATATTCTTCTTTACGAAAATTTCCGTTTTCATCTTTCTCGCGCAAATCGGTAAGCGAAATGCGAATGCCTTTGTTAAGAAAAGCCAGTTCGCGCATACGCGCAGCCAACGTATCGTAATGATAAACGGTAGTTATAAAAATAGATGCATCGGGTTTAAACGAAACGGTGGTTCCACGTTTGTCGGTGGTGCCAACTTCGGCAACAGGCGCAAGGGGTTTGCCAATGTTGTATTCCTGTACATACATTTTTCCCTGGCGGTGCACTTCGGCTTTTAGGTATGTTGACAATGCGTTTACACACGAAACACCAACTCCGTGTAATCCACCCGAAACTTTGTATGAATCTTTATCAAATTTTCCTCCGGCATGCAACACAGTCATCACCACTTCAAGTGCCGATTTTTTTTCTTTTGCGTGCATATCAACGGGTATGCCGCGGCCGTCATCACTTACGGTTATCGAATTATCTTCGTTAATTGATACATCAATGTTTTTACAGTGGCCTGCAAGCGCTTCGTCAATGGAGTTGTCAACTACCTCGTACACCAAATGGTGTAATCCTTTAACGCCCACATCACCAATATACATGGCAGGGCGTTTACGCACGGCTTCTAAGCCTTCAAGTACCTGTATGCTATCGGCTGAATAATTGTTGTTTTTAGCTTCTTTTTCTACAACGTTTTCTACAAAATTTTCGCTCATTTTTATGATATAAGGTTTAAAAATCAATATTCTTCAAATCTAAGAAAATAAGCCGATATAAACACTAAAATCAGGAGACAAAAACCAACTTTTTTGTTAACACTATTGCGTTAGTTATTAACGTAAAAGGATGTAGAAATTTGGGGTAAAATAGGCTTGTAAAAAATGCCCAATGTGAAGGCATTAGAGGAACCCATATAGATTGGCATAAAGTTACTCTTAAATCTATGCAAACAGCTGCAAAACCAATACGTAAAACCAGTAAAGCCTACTTTTCTATTTCGGCTTGCCGCTTGCTTAGTTCATCAATAACTTTATTATACACATCGTTAAATAATGCTGTATTGGCACGGTAATATTCAAAACTTTGTTTAAAGGATGCCGCATTTGTATGATGTTTGTCAAAAACAAATTTATAATGTGAGGCAAGTTTTGCTTTGGCAGCAGAGTCGGGGTTGCCACTTACAAATGTTTGAGCCTCGGCAATGTGAATGTCGGCCAATAGTACTACCATATTATCAGGCTGAATAAATTCACCGGGAACTTTTTCGGTGGTTTTTTTTGAAGAGCAGCTAATAAAAAAAAATCCAAATGTCAAACCTGCCCCAATTTTTATAAGCCTTTTCCTCATTTTATTTTGCATAGAACGTTAAGCGCATTCCTTTATAAGATTCATTAAACCGGCCGTTGTTATACACGTGGTTTCCGTTAACAAATGTATGCTCTACTTTTGATGTAAATGTTTGCCCTTCAAAAGGAGACCAGTTACATTTTGCCAAAATATTTTGTTTTGAAACCTGCCAGGGTGAGTTTAAATTTACCAATACCATATCGGCAAAATATCCCTCGCGAATGAATCCACGCTTTTGGATGCAAAAACATTCGGCAACAGCATGGCTCATTTTTTCGGCAATTTTTTCGAGGGATATTTTATTTTGATGATAAAGTTCCAACATGGCTACCAATGCATGCTGCACAAGCGGGCCACCCGAAGGAGCATCTATATAGGGCTTGCTTTTTTCATCAATAGTATGGGGTGCGTGGTCGGTGGCAATTACATCAATGGTGTTATTAAGCACTGCGTTTAAAATGGCATCCTTATCGTGTTTTGTTTTTATTGCCGGATTCCACTTTATTAAATTTCCTTTTGCGGGATAATCGGAATCATCAAACCAAAGGTGATGGATGCAAGCTTCAGAGGTTATACGCTTTTGCGAAACAGGAATGGCATTACTGAAAAGCGGAATTTCATTGGCAGTCGAAATATGCAAGATGTGCAGGCGGGTGTTAAATTTTTTTGCTAAGGAAACTGCAAGCGAGCTGGATAAATAACAAGCCTCGTGGTTGCGGATAAGTGGGTGATGAATGACAGAGAGATTTTGTCCAAACTCGTTTTTAAATTTTTCTGTATTCTCCTTTATGGTTTGTTCGTCTTCGCAATGTGTGGCAATAAGCATGGGCGACTTGGAAAAAATATTTTCTAAAGTCTGCACATTATCCACAAGCATATTGCCTGTAGAAGAGCCCATAAATATTTTTACACCGCAAACATTTAACGGATTAGTTTTTAAAACCTCTTCCAAATTGTTGTTTCCTGCACCCATATAAAACGAAAAGTTTGCCAGTGATTTGTGGGTGGCCAGGTTATACTTTTCTTCCAGCAATTGTTGAGTAAGTGTATTAGGAATGGTGTTTGGCATTTCCATATAGGATGTAATGCCACCTGCTACGGCCGCTTTCGCTTCGGTATAAATTTCGGCTTTGTGTGTAAGGCCCGGTTCGCGAAAATGAACCTGGTCATCTATAGCACCAGGAAATAAAAGCAATCCTTCGGCATTTACTTCATTAGCATTTCCTTTTACAGTAACTGTACTTTCAATTTTTGAGATAACACTATCCTCAATTAAAACATCGGCAATAGTTTGTTTGCCTTCATTAACTATGGTTGCATTTTTTATTACGGTGCGCATGGGTTATAAAGCGCAAATTTAAAAAAAGCAGGGCGAAAAAATTTATTTTTTCAATGTTTGTAATTTATCTTTTGCTTGAGATGTATAGGTGCCCTTGGTCGAAATTATTTTTTGTAACAGTTCGTTAGCTTTTTCAATTTGGTTTTGCTCAATAAAAATTAATGCGCGCTGCCACTGGGCATCCTGCTGAAAAAATGTGTTGGTGCCATTTAGTTTGTTTAAGCAATCGAGTGCTTTGTTAAGCTTGTTTTGTTCCTTATAACATAGTGCAGAATAATAAAAAGCATTTACATCATCAGGATTAATTTTTAGCAGTTCATCAAATTTGTTTATTGCCTGCTTGTATTGTTTGCTATCATACAATGCAAGTGCATCAGTTAATATGGTCATATAGCCCAATTCGATAGTGTTTTTATCACTACTTGCTTCAGCAGTAGCAGCCACAGCGGTTACTTTTTCGGGTGCCCGTTTGTTTTTACTATCCAATTCGATTTCTTTTTTTCTTTCAACCACAGGTTGGTAATTGTAAAATTTATGGTTTGAAATAAAATTTGCCAGCACAGGTTTGCTTTCGGCAGGAGGTTCGGCATTGGTGCCCGATGCAATTATGGCATCCAATTCAATTTCTTTATTGTCTGATTCGGCTTTTTGGTTTTCATCTTTATAAATAACAGCGCCATGTGGCATTTGATTACTATGTAAAAAATTATCTGAGCTTATGCCGGCATCGCTACGCTTTTCTTCATATTTTTTTGCGGCTTCATAATTTTTTTCTGCCACTTTGCGCGATGTGGAAGAAACAAGCTGCACAACGGTATCGGCAACAGCAGCATGCTGTACGTTGGGTTGTTGTGGCAAATTTTTTTTCAATGCCATGTCAGAATTTTGTTCCGGCATTTTATATGCGGCACTTTCTGTAACCTGTTTATCGTTTTTAACAGCATTGAAATATAACGAGCCAAAAACAAAAATTACAATTACCGAGGCAGCTGCATACCACAGTTTAGGGTTACTAAAAATGCGTATTTCTTTTTTATCGGCACCGTATTTATTTGTAACCTGCGCACGAATGATTTGTATTGGAGTTACATCTGCAAGAAGTGCTACACCTTCCAATGCTTCTGAGCACAGTTCGCAATCGGTAAGGTGCTGTTCAATCAAATGCTTTTCGGCATCACTCATTTTGTTTTGATGATACCGTATAAGTTCGTCTTGTGAAAGGCAGTTTGACGAATGAAATATGTTTTTGTTAATTGCGCGCATGTGATTGTTGCTCCATGTAAATTTTTAAATTCCTTTTCCCGTTTTGTATGTAACTTTTAACCTGTTTAAAATCAAATCCTGTAAGCTCGCAAATTTCATTGTAACATTTTTCTTTAAGGTAAAACAGTTCAACACAAATTTTTTGTTCGGTGTTTAATGATTGTATTGCTTCTGTTAACTTGTTTAATTCGGTTTCTTTTTCAATTGCAGAAGTAAGATGCGAAGTTTCTTCAGATTCCACATTAGTTTGTTCATCATAGTAATAATTTTGGTTACGGTTTTGAGCAGCTTTACGGCTTCGCAACTGCATCAGGCAAAAGTTTTGCGCCACACGATGAATCCAAAACGAGAATTTTTGTACATCATGTTTTTTTAAATCGGTATAAAGTTTTTCAAAAATCTGCATTACCGCATCACGGCTTTCTTCGGAGTCTTTTAAATACTTTAAGCAGACACCAAATACCAAATGCGAATAGCGGTTAAACAAAACACCAACAGCCTGCCTGTCATCGCTGCTGCGAAACTGCAGTATCAACTCTTCGTCACTAAGGGTGCTTTTATCCTTATTGCGGATTAGCCACATATATTTTTACTTTCTGAATAATGGAATGATGCAGCCTTTTATTTAATTCCATAAACAAATTCAAAAAAATTTGAGCAAAGGCTAAACTAATTTTTTCTCCAGCAAATATTCAGCTATCTGCACAGCATTGGTAGCAGCTCCCTTGCGCAGGTTATCACTTACCACCCAAAGGTTTAGCGTATTGGGTTGCGATTCGTCTCTGCGTATGCGGCCAACAAAAACTTCGTCTTTGCCTTCGGCATCTATAGGCATGGGGTATTGTTTGTTTTCAATGTTATCAATAACAACTACACCTTTTTGTTGTGCCAACAGATTTTTTACTTCATCAATTGTAAATTCATTTTCAAATTCAACATTTATGGCTTCGCTATGGCCTCCTTTAACCGGCACCCGCACAGTGGTAGCTGTTAGCCGGATGGAATTGTCGCGCATAATTTTTTGCGTTTCGTTAACCATTTTCATTTCTTCTTTGGTGTAGCCGTTTTCTAAAAAAACATCCACTTGTGGCAACACATTCATGTCAATCTGATAAGGATAAACTTTTTCGGCAGTAATCCCTTTGCGTTCATTCATCATCTGGTCAACCGCTTTTTTTCCTGTGCCCGATACAGATTGATATGTGGAAACTACTATGCGTTTTATCTTATATTTTTTGTGCAAAGGATTTAATGCAAGCACCATTTGAATAGTAGAACAGTTTGGGTTGGCAATTATTTTGTCTGAAGCAGTAAGTACATCGGCATTTATTTCAGGAACAATGAGGCATTTTGTTTTGTCCATTCGCCATGCCGATGAGTTGTCTATTACAGTTGTTCCTGCTTCAGCAAATTTTGGAGCCCATTCTAATGATGTATTGCCTCCGGCACTAAACAATGCAATGTGTGGTTTCATGTTAACGGCTGCTTCACAACTTTGAACCTTGAACCTTAACCCTTTAAAAATTATTTCTTTTCCAACTGATTTTTCGGTGGCAACAGGAATTAATTCCGACACCGGAAATTTTCTTTCTTCTAAAATTTTTAACATGGTGCTGCCAACTAAACCGGTGGCACCTACTACTGCTACTTTCATGATGTACGAATTACGAATGGATAGGAATATTACTTATAGTTGTGAATAATATTTATAAAATGATTGAAAACGATTTTTTAATATTTTCATCCAAAATTAGAAACAAAACAAATGCGCATATTTATTCTGCTGTTACTATTTTTATTTTCGTTTTCAACATACGCACAAATTAATGAGGACTTTAGTGACGGGAATTTTACAAGCAATCCGGTATGGAGTGGGGATGCAGGGGAGTTTACTATAAACACATCACTGCAATTACAACTTAACAGCAGTGGCACAGGCATTTCTTTTTTATCAAGTCCTTTAAATCTTGCATCGCTGGATAGTTCAGAGTGGAGATGTTATGTGCGCCAGAATTTTGCAGGTTCATCAAGCAATAACGGAAAAATTTATTTAGCTAGTGACCAAGCAAACTTAGAGGGGCCACTAAACGGATATTACATTCAGCTTGGCGAAGCATTAAGCAATGATGCTGTTGAACTTTTTAGACAAACTGGAACTACTTCAACTTCTGTTGCAAGATGTACCAATGGTGCTATTGCAGGCTCGTTTGCAATTGGAATTAAAGTTACGCGCAGTGCTGCTGCATTGTGGAAAATTTATGTTGATTATGGTGGAGGAACCAATTATCTGCCTGAAGCCACAGGAATAGATGCAACGTTTAATTCATCTTCATTTTTTGGTGTTGTTTGTACTTATACTTCCAGCAATTCAACAAATTTTTATTTTGATAATTTTTTTTACGGCCCCATTCAGGTTGACAGCGTTGCAGCCAGCCCGATAAATGCAATTGCAGTTTCTGCAAATCAGGTTGATGTGTATTTTTCGGAGGCACTGGAGGCTTCAAGTGCCGAAAACGAGGCAAATTATTTGTCAAATAATGGGTTGGGTGTTCCGGCCTTGGCTGTTTTGGATGGAGCAAATTTTTCGCTTGTGCACTTAACATTTGCTGTAAATATTCCACAAGGTGTAGTAAACACACTAACCATCAGTAACATTATTGATTTAAACAACAATGCAATGAGTGCAAGTGCTGCAATAGATTTTGTGTTGCCGGCTACACCTGCGGCAAATGATATTTTGATAAACGAAATTTTATTTAATCCCAAGCCCGATGAATTTGATTTTGTGGAGTTGTATAACAACTCGACAAAAATTTTTGACTTAAAAACCATTTATCTGGCTAACACGGATAGTAAAGATTCAATAGACTCGTATGAGCCAATAACTACTGAGGCAAAATATTTTTACCCGGGTGAATACCTTCTGCTAACGGAAAACATTTTATCAGTAGTGTCGCGTTACACTACCGACACGTCAAACTATATTCAAACCGATATACCATCTTATAATGATGATGAGGATGGTGTTGTGGTGGTTGATAATTTGTTTAACCGTATTGACCAATTTAATTACCACGAAGATTACCACTACCCGCTTATAAACAACGATTACGGTGTTGAAGGCGTATCGCTTGAGCGGATAAACTTTAATCGCAGCACACAGGATAAAACCAACTGGCACTCGGCTGCTTCATCAGTTGGGTATGCCACACCCGGTTATAAAAATTCGCAATACAATGATGGTTTAGGTGATGGCAGTGAGTTGACAATTGAACCTGAAATTTTTTCGCCCGATAATGATGGATATAGTGATGTTGTAAATTTTATTTTGAATATCAGTGAAAATGGATACGTCATTAATGCCGACATTTATAACCAAGACGGGCGATTGATAAAACAACTTGCCCGTAACCGTTTGCTTGCACCATCCGATGTTTTGAGTTGGGATGGAATTAATGACAGCAATGAAAAAGCCAGTGTAGGTATTTACATTTTACAAGCCAAAGCATTTAATACAACGGGTGATATTAAAAAATTTAAAAAAGCATTTGTGCTGGCATCCAAACTTTAAATAGCTTTTTTTAAAACGCAGAGAGTACAGACATTAAATCCGATTCGATATTCATGCCTTCTGAATGATGAATGGCATTCATTCCAGCATTTTGCGCAGCTTCGGCATTGGTCATGTTGTCATCAATATAAACACATTCGCCAGGGCGCAGTAAGTTTTCTTTTATCACCAAATCAAAAATTTCTTTTTCGGGCTTCCGCATTTTAACTTCAAAAGAATAATAGGTTTTAGAAAACAAATTTTCAAAATGGTTTTTGCCAAACAGGGTATTAAATGTTTTGGTAAAGCAGGCATGATGAATAACGTTGGTATTGCTAAGTAATAGCAAATTGTATTTTGATTTAAGGTCGGCCAAAAAACTAAAACGTTCAGGGGTTAGTTCACCTATCAATGCATTCCATGCAAAATCAATTTGTTCATCACTTACTTTTATATCATAAAACTTTTTTATTTCGTTTCTAAAAACAGAAGCGCTTATTTTCCCTTTTTCAAACTCATCAAAAAAATGTTCTTGTTTTTTAAGTGTATAAATTTTCTCAAAATTTTTTAACCCCAGTTTTTCAAATTCCTTAACGGTATTGTTTGGGTCTATTGGTAATATAACCCCTCCCAAATCAAAAATTATGTTCCGAATCATGCCTTAAAATCTTATTTGCTATTTGTGCGCAAAAATATACTTTTGCCCCCCTGAAATATTTTTTATTTCATTCTGATTTTTACAGGCATAGTATCATACCTACACACACTGGCTCAATTTGGGCCTATAGCTCAGTCGGTTAGAGTAGCTGACTCATAATCAGTTGGTCCTTGGTTCGAGCCCAAGTAGGCCCACAATAATGCCAGGGTGTGTAGGTGTTGGTGCCGTGAGTATAAAACATAAAGGATAAAGCCATTTAGCATTAACATGCAGCAACATTATATGGTAGAGTTTGATTTACCTGCCGAAAAAAGCCAAGCATTTATAAATAAAATTCCGGCACAACGATTAACCATTAATGATTTAATGGATAAGGGTGTTGTTATTTCTTATGCATTATCAGGCGATATGATGAAACTGTGGTGCGTAATTGAAGCGGATGACCAGCCTGGAGTTGAAAAGGTTATTTCTACGTTTCCGCTGATTAAGTTTTTAAAACCAAAAATTTCCAAGTTGCTTTTTAACAACAGCGTTTACTTAAAAAGCGCTTCGTTTTCGTTAAACTGATTTAGTTTTTTTTATAGCTACTTTTTTATTTCCTGGCATAGCTCCACTAAAATACCGTTGCTGCTTTTGGGATGAATAAATATTACAAGTTTGTTGTCAGCCCCTGCAAATGGTTCGTCTCTTGTAAAAATAAATCCTTCGGCTTTTAGTCTTTTTATTTCGGCATGTATATCGTCCACGTCAAATGCAATGTGATGAATTCCTTCGCCTCGCTTTTCAATAAATTTTGCTATGGCACTTTCTGGATTTGTTGCTTCAAGCAATTCAATTTTACTGTCACCGGTTTTAAAAAAAGTAGTGGTAACACCTTCGGATGCTACTGCTTCGGTTTTGTAATGCATTACACCAAGCAGTTTTTCAAACAAAAGTGTGGATGCATTAATATTTTTTACGGCAATGCCGATGTGTTCAATTTTTTTCAGGTTCATTGTTTATTTCGTTTTTTGGTTTAAAGTCATATTGTATCAAAATTCCTTTTTGTTGTTCAGGATTAAAATCATTTGGGTTTATTGGGTCAAGGTTTATTTCATCGTCTTCGTTTTCCCAGTCGTACTGTTTGCGCTGAGGACCTTGTTTACGAAACACCACTGCGCACAAAATTCCGGCAAGTGTACCAAACAAATGCCCTTCCCACGAAATTTTTTCTAACACAGGCAATAGACCCCAAACCATGCTGCCGTATAAAAAAACAACAAGTAGCGAAACGGCAATTAGTCCTGTGTGCCTGCGAATAATGCCGCTAAAAAATAAAAAACAGGCAAGGCCATATACAATGTTGCTTGCGCCTATATGATAATTTTCGCGCCCGCCAAGCCATAACCAAAAACCACCGCACAGGTAAACAATAAGTAAAACCTTCCATGCAATTTCTTTATAAAAATAAAACAAGGCTGCACCACATACTATTATGGGTATGGCATTGCTTGATAAATGCTCCCAGTCGGCATGAATAAAAGGCGCGGTTAAAATTCCTTTTAATCCTGTAATATTTCTGGGTAAAATTCCCCAGCTAACAAAATCGGCCGGAAGAAATATTTCAAGCAGTTTAACGCCAACCATTATTAAAACAAAAATAAATGGGGCTATAAAACTGGTAATGATTTTACGGGTTTCGGAATGCATATGATAAAGTTAGCAAACATTGTGCTGATTGTTTTTTTCGGCAATTATGGCATAAAAAAACTTTGCCAATGCATATAAGCATTGGCAAAGCAAACTACCAAACTAAAAACCAAAACCTATTGTACAACCAACTTGCCTGAAGATTTTTTTCCTCTTGAATCTAAAACCTGATAAAAATAAATTCCTGATTTAAGGCTGCCGCGATTTAGCACAAATTGTTTTTGCGTAATGCTGTTATTTTCAAAAACTAATTTTCCGTTGGTGTCAAAAATCAGCAGGCTGTTTTTATTGCTGCTGAAATTAAAAGTTGTGTGATGGCTAAATGGATTTGGAGAAACTGAAACGATGAAACTAGCTGTAATTTCAAATTGTGAAACAACACTGACATTAAAACAACTATCATAAAACTGTTGAACCAAATCATCTAATTGTTGTAAAGATCCTACCGATGGCATATTGCCCCCTAACGAATCACGCGCCCATAAAACAGAAGTAGTTATATAATTTACTCCTCCTGATTGCAAAGTAAATGAACCAACGGATGTAAGAAATTTTCTATCGCCTGGAGCAGATCCGGAACTAAATTCATTCCAATTGTCTCCTGAAAAAATTGGGTCAGTTCCATTTGGAAAAATAAAATTTGTAAACGGGAAACCTAAGCTAAATCCATATAACAAATCATGTGACCAATGCTGACCGTTGAGCCATGTTCCGCTCAAATATCCATAATAATCGTCTGCAACTTGTGGGTTTCCAAACGCACCCAAACCACCATTATAAGTAATAAACCTTGCCATTGAAATTTTTTCATTTGGTTCATCTGTTGTTCCATCAAAATTATTATCAATTCCATCATTTGCATCAGCTAACGGTCCGCCAATAAAATCAACCCCAATTGCTGGTGGGTTTAATCCGTAACCGGCAGCGGTTCCTGAGCCGTCATCTGCATCACCATTATAGCAATAAGCCAATCCACGGGGCACATCACAGCCTACATAATCGTCATTATAATTACCTAGATCAGCATCAACATAATTGCCAACATAAAAAGAATCTAAAACATAAGAAGTTCTATTAATAATTTGATATTGATAAAAAGTGCAGTTATCAATTTTAGTATTAGTAACAAAAGCAAATGCCTGAGCACGTACTTCTATACCTATGGCAGCACTTCCGGTTTCGGTTTTTACATTTCCTACATCATTGAACACCCACCACAGGCATTGGTCACCATGCAAGGTATTATTACAACTGACTGATGAATTTGAGAAATTAATATAGGGGTAATCACCCTGTGCTACATCGTAAATTCCATCAGAATTGGAGTCGTAAAATGGTGCAAGAAATTGTAATTCCCCATTAACAACATTTCCGTTTCCCGGATAAGTTAAAATATCGCCAACGGTTGTAGAGCCTATGCTGATAAAATTTTGCACATCAGATTTTTTAATATTCCATAACTTATCATAAGCATTACATGTTGTAACCGAAACATCAGGCACCCCAGTTATGGTTGAAGTGGGTCCAGCAAAATAATCGTTGCCTCCGCCTTGTCGATATGTTTGAGCAGCCACTTTTAAATTTCCATTGGCATCATAGCCTCCCATCCAAATTGCGCCAGAAAACATGGAATGTTTGCCTGAGCCTTTGGGTATTTCATATTGAGGTGAGCCAACCAAGTCCCACCACATATCACCACCAGTAAAAATTCGAGCACGCACGTTGGCTATGTCTAAATCAAACATGCCAAATGGTTTTAAACAACCACTTACAATTTTTTGCAACGAAACATTTTTTTGTTTCACTACATTTTCTCTAGCTACCATCCAGCCTGGCGATAGCACAAGCAAAAGCGTAAGCAGTTTTTTCATATTAGTTTGTTTTTTTGTTAGAAGTAGAACGAAGTAAACCAGATTTAAATATAGTTTATGTACAGCGGTTTATATTTTTATTGTAATCAAAGAAATCCCCTTTTTATACATAGACTACATTTGCGGCTCTTTCGCTGCCTGATGATAAAAAAAAATAATTCGTTTACCGGACACACCGGCTCTGTATATGCACTAAGCAAGGTTGATAACTCTGTTTTTTTAAGTTGCAGTGGCGATGGCATAATTGCACAATGGGATTTAACGAAACCGAACGATGGCAATATGCTTGTAAATGTTAATAATATTGCGTACGCCATGCATCTGCTTAAAAGCAAAAATCATTTGCTCACAGGCTCGGCTACAGGAAGTTTACATGTGCTTGACGTGGATTCAAAAAAAGAAATCCGGTTATTGAATTATCATAAGCAAGGTGTGTTTAAAATAGCTTACTCTGAAGTACATAGCACAATAGTTATTGCCGGTGGTGATGGAAATATTTCATTTATAGATGCAAAAAGTTATGCGCTTATTAAAACCATTCATCTCGGAAATTTTAAAATACGCAGCTTATGTTTTAGCAATGATGATGAAAATTTATTTGTTGGCTGTGGCGATGGCAGTGTGTGTATAATTGAAATGGGTGAACAAAAAGCAATTCATAAAATCAGTGCGCATGCCGAAGGATTTTCGGTAAACGCAATTTGTTTTTCTGAAGGCGAAAATTATTTGTTTACGGCATCACGCGATGCCCGTATCAATGTGTTTGATGTAAAAAATAATTTCAAGTTGCTTGAATCAATACCTGCACACAACTATGCCATTTATGAAATGCAATTTTCTCCATCAAAAAAATACATGGCCACAGCCAGCCGCGATAAAACTGTAAAAGTTTGGGATGCACAATCAACGAAAGTGCTTGCACGTATTGACAAAGAAAAATATAACGGGCATGTAAATTCTGTAAACACTTTGCTGTGGATGAGTGATGATGTTTTGTTAACTGCAGGTGATGACAGAAGTATAATTTTGTGGCAACTTGAAACCGACAAACTGAAAAAGTAATTTAAGTATATTTGTTTAGATAAATAAAAAACCTTGAATACGAATTTAAATCCTTCTGAAGAAAATCTTTCGCAAGCCGAAAAAGAAATTGAACGGGTATTGCGTCCACTTTCGTTTGAAGATTTTAGCGGACAAAAAAAAACTACCGACAACTTAAAAGTTTTTGTGCAGGCAGCGCGTTTGCGTACCGAAGCGCTTGATCATGTGCTGTTGCACGGCCCGCCCGGCTTGGGAAAAACCACGCTTGCAAATATTATTGCCAACGAATTAAATGTAAAAATAAAAACTACCAGCGGCCCTGTACTCGACAAACCCGGTGATTTGGCAGGACTGCTTACCAGCTTGGAACCGAACGATGTTTTATTTATTGATGAAATACACCGCTTATCTCCTGTTGTGGAAGAGTACTTATACTCAGCCATGGAAGATTATAAAATAGACATAATGATTGAGAGCGGCCCACATGCGCGCTCAGTGCAGTTAAAAATAAATCCGTTTACATTAATTGGTGCCACCACACGCAGCGGTTTACTTACAGCGCCTTTGCGTGCACGATTTGGAATTACATCACGACTTGAATATTATGATGCAAAACTTTTGCAATTAATTGTTTTACGCTCATCCGAAATATTGAAAATGCACATTGATGAAAACGCTGCTTTTGAAATAGCACGCAGAAGCCGAGGCACCCCCCGTATTGCAAATGCATTGCTAAGGCGCATTCGCGATTTTGCACAGGTAAAAGGAGATGGAACTATAGATACAAAAATTGTACAGTATGGTTTAAATGCTTTAAATGTTGACTTAAACGGATTGGATGAAATGGACAACAGGATTTTAAATGCCATTATCGAAAAGTTTAAAGGTGGCCCTGTAGGAATTACAACCATAGCTACAGCCGTTGGCGAAGAAGCAGGAACCATTGAGGAAGTTTATGAGCCTTTTTTAATTATGGAAGGTTTTCTGATGCGAACACCGCGCGGGCGCGAGGCAACCGATAAAGCGTACAAACATTTAGGGAAAATTCCTTCAAAGGATAAAGGAACTTTGTTTGATAATGAAAAATAATTTTTGATTAAGTGGTAAATAATTCAACTTTGCTAAACAATTAAAAAATGGAAAAACATTTGTTAGATCGGATTACTATTAACCCCGAAATTTGTTTCGGGAAACCATGCGTTAGAAGCATGCGCTGGCCCGTTGAAGTTGTTTTAGACCTTGTGTCATCAGGCATGTCACAAAACCAAATCCTCTCCGACCATCCTGAATTGGAAATGGAAGATATTATCGCATGTTTGCAATATGCCAAACTACTCGCCTCAGGAAAATCATTAAATGAAAATGCATGAGGTTTTTATGTGATGTCCACATCGCCATTAAAATTGTGAAGTGGTTACAATCAAAAAAATTTGAAGCCACACATGTAAATTCAATTCTAAAAGGAAGTTCTACATCTGATAACGAAATCAGAAAATTTGCTGACGAAAACAATTATATTATTATAACTAAAGACAGAGATTTTAAAAACAGTTTTTTTATAAACAAAACTCCTCAGAAATTAGTCAAAATAAATCTTGGAAACATTTCGAATGAGGAGCTAATAAATATTCTGAATAAAAACATTTCTACCATCTCATTTCTCAATACCTATTCTCGTTTTTTTCTTGAACTTGGTAACGAATATCCATTTTATTATTGCGAATAAGGCACCATTCGAAATAATAAAATAATGCAAGCAAAAAATTATTCTCACCTCATAAAAGCCGAAGCGCAGCGCCTCGGTTTTTTTCATTGCGGAATTTCAAAAGCAACATTTTTAGAGGAAGAGGCTCCACGATTGGAAAAATGGTTGCGCAGCGGCATGCATGGCAGCATGAGTTACATGGAGCATAACTTTGATAAACGCCTTGACCCGCGCCTGCTTGTTGACGGTGCAAAATCGGTTATCTCGCTATTGTTAAATTATTTTCCCGGGCAAAAGCAAATTGACAACACTTTTAAAATTTCAAAGTATGCCTATGGCGAAGATTATCATTTTGTAATTAAACGAAAGCTTAAGGAGCTATCTGATTTTATTAAGACAAACATTGGTGATGTAAACGGAAGAGCATTTGTTGACTCAGCTCCTGTACTTGATAAAGCATGGGCAAAAAAATCAGGATTGGGATGGATAGGAAAAAACTCAAATTTGATAAATCCAAAAGCAGGTTCGTTTTTTTTTATTGCTGAATTGATTGTTGATTTGGAATTAGAAGCCGATGCACCCATAAAGGATTATTGCGGCACCTGCACCCGCTGCATAGATGCATGTCCAACAAATGCAATTGTAAATGCACAAGTAGTTGATGGCAGCAAATGCATTTCTTACCTCACAATAGAATTAAAAGAAAATATTCCGACCGCATTTAAAAGTAAAATGGAGAGTTGGATTTTTGGTTGTGATGTGTGCCAGGATGTTTGTCCGTGGAATCGCTTTTCAAAACCGCATACCGAAAACTCTTTTGATGCAAATACTGATTTGCTATCTATGCAAAAAGAAGAATGGATTGAATTAACCGAAACTGTTTTCGAAAAAATATTTAAAAACTCAGCCGTGCAACGTTCAAAGTTCGAAGGATTGAAGAGGAATATAAAATTTGTTGCAAAAAAATAAAAGATGTAAGGCTATTAGTGGTGCATCACTTTTTTAAAAACCTCGGTAATTATATCCGAGTATCGGTGGCCAAAAGTTGTAAAGCACCACATCATCAGCATTTTTTTTTCGTCACCCTTTAACCATTTAAGTGCCTTGGTTAATTCTTTTTTAAAAAGTATTTTATCAAAACTAACCTTTGTGAGCACTTCTTTGGTGTATTCAAACATGGTGTATGGTTTTTAAAATGGAAGCACTAAATTATAATGGCCAAATAACAAAGCCAAATATTTTTGGCGAAATTTTCCTCTATTAATCGGTTGAAAAATTAATTGGGTATAATTCAATCAATTAAATTTTTTAACCCAAATTTTTACAAATCTCCTCATAAATTGGCATGGCTCAGTTATTCCGTTATTCGGCACGCTCATTCCATCTAAACGAATTTATTTCAAAACCGGCAAGGTCAAGCACACGGTCGGTAACGGTTGAGGCAAGTTGCTGAATAGTTTGTGGCTTGCTGTAAAACGATGGCGAAGCCGGGCAAATAATTCCACCTGCTTCGGTAACCGTTTTCATATTGTTAATATGAATTAAGCTAAGTGGCATGTCGCGCGTTAACAAAATTAATTTTCTGCGTTCCTTAAGCATCACATCAGCGGCTCGTGTAATTAAATCATTTGATATGCCGGATGCAATGCGCCCCAGCGTGCCCATGCTGCATGGAATAATTATCATCACGTTAAATTTAGCCGAGCCTGATGCAAACGGTGCATTAAAATCATCAGGTGCAAATGTTTTAAATTTTATGTTGCTGTAATTTTCGTTTTGCAGTTCTACGCGCCACACGTCTTTGGCGTTTTTTGAAAAAACCACGCACACTTCTTTATACTGACTGCTTAACGCAGAAAGTTTTTCGATTAATAGTTGTGCGTATATCGAACCGCTTGCACCTGTTATGGCAATTACAATTTTTTTATCCATTATTCTGTTGTGCCTTCTGTTTATTTTTAAAATGGTATTGCAACATAAGTTCAATGGCCGAGTTATACTGTCCGCTGTCCATATACTGCGTGTCAATACCCACATTGCGAATAGGCAGCACCGACTGTGCAAGCCTTAGCTTAATCGAAAATTTTTCGGAAAAGAAAAACGACATGCCACCGGCAATGCCAACTTCGTATTTTTCAAATGGAGCGGTTTGGTTTTCGGGAATATCACCATACGTATCCTCTTCTTTTGATGAAAGCAAAACACCAATGGTGGGTGCAATATGAAACCTGAAACGTTTTGAACTAATGTACTCAAACACGATTGGAACTTCGGCATAGTTTAAACTCATGCGGTAATAGGAGTAATCTTCTTTTTCGGCATTAATTCCTTTTTTACTTCCTTTTTGTATAAAAATCATTTCCATTCCTAAACCAAATTTTTCTGACAAGGGCAGTGCCACTGCGCCACCTACAATTACTCCAGATTTGTCAAACCCATCAAGTTTATCACCCGATACTTGCGATGTTATAGCACCTGCTATAAGTGAGCCTTGAAATTTTTGGGCAGTAGCCGATATTGCAGAAATGCAAATTGAAACAATAAGTAAAATTTTCTTTCTCATTCAACTATTTTTTTTCAAAAGTAAATTATAATGGTGAACTAAAACTCCAAAAAATCATCCAGTGCCCTTCGTTCTTTTTTGGTTGGCCGGCCTTCGCTATGTTTACGATATGCATTAACAGCAAGTGCGTGCATTTTTATTTTTTCAATTTCATCGGCAGGGGTAACATCTTTGCAAAAATCAACAACAAGTTTTGCTGCCATACGGTTTTCGGCCAACTGCAAAATTTTAAACTGCATGGTAAAAGCACCTTTTCTAACGGCAACAGTTTCTCCTGTTTTAACATTTCGTGATGCTTTTACTTGCTGGTCGTTAACAAAAATTTTTCCTTTCTCACACGCATCAGCGGCAAGTGACCGCGTTTTAAAAATTCGCACAGCCCATAGCCATTTGTCAATTCGGACTTTATCAATGGCAACTTTCATAGTCGAAAAGTTTAAAGTTTAATGTTGTCCAGCGCTTTCGTCTCGACTATTGATTCTTTCCTCTTCCATCTTACTTTAAAGCATGATTTTCGTAAGGCACACGGTTTAAAATAGAGCGGCCAAGTGTTACCTCATCGGCATATTCTATCTCACCACCAATAGAAATGCCTCGTGCTATCACCGAAATTTTTACATCAAACTGTTTTAATTTTTTTGAAATATAAAATGATGTTGTATCACCTTCCATGGTAGTACTTAATGCCATGATGATTTCAGAAATGTTTTCGTGCTCAACTTTTTCTACTAACGAATCTATCGTTAACTGCGATGGACCAATGCCATCCATTGGTGAAATGATTCCACCAAGCACATGGTACAAGCCGTTATACTGAGATGTGTTTTCAATAGCCAGCACATCGCGTATATCCTGCACCACGCATAAAATACTTTTATCTCTTCGCGGGCTGGCACAAATGGTGCACAACTCTGTTTCAGAAATGTTATGGCAGTGCTTGCAATAATTTATGTGCGAACGCAATTTAATTATCGCGTTTCCAAAACGGGTTACGTCATTTACATCCTGCTTTAATAAATGCAATGCCAGGCGCAATGCACCCTTGCGCCCAATGCCAGGCAGGCGCGAAAGCTCATTTACGGCTTCTTCTAAAAGTTTGCTGGGAATAATTTCCATCAATTAATTTCATTAAACTTTTTAAACTCACGAGCCTCAATTAGTATATTGTTTTTTTTGATGAGTGGTTTTAAATTGACATAGCGGCTGTCATTTGATGACAACAGAAAAATTACCACATCATATTTAGGTAGATTCTGCTGAAATGATAAATTTCTGTCAAACGTTACAAAAGCCTCAAATTTTTCTAATGTAAGCAACCCCATTCGTTCTCCATTCTTTTTCCCAAGCCAACCCATATCACGCACGGTTTTCACCTGATGCACGATATCAAAATCGGCTTTAAGTTTTCGTGGAAGGCTTTCGTCAAGTAAAATTTTCATTCAAAACCTTTTCTGAAGTAATAGTTTTTTTTGCCATTTCTAAAACCTCTATAGCCTGCACTTTTGTTACAGACGGAAAATCATCAAGAAACTCTTCTAATGTCTCACCACCTTCAATGTAATCAAACAAATTTTGGATGGGAACACGAGTGCCGACAAACACCGGTGTGCCTCCCATAATTTCAGGGTCAATATTTACAGCTTTGTAATGCATTTATTTTTTTATTCAAAGATACGATGTTTAAAACTAACTTTTTGCTGCCCTTTACCTCAAAACATATTTTTTAATCTTGTTCAATCAATTAAAGTGCGTTTCAATTTTCAATCTACAATTTTCAATCTGCAATAATGACCTCCACACTTATTTTAACCGTTGTAATTCTTTACACCATTTTACTGTTTACAGTAACATGGTACACATCTCGCAATGCCGATAATCAAAGTTATTTTGTTGGCAACCGTTCATCGCGCTGGTATATTGTTGCGTATGGTATGATAGGTGCTTCGCTAAGCGGTGTTACTTTTATGAGCGTGCCGGGCGATGTTGGCAAAGCAAACTTCTCCTATTTCCAAATGGTGCTTGGGTATTTGCTTGGCTATATTGTTATTGCTTATGTGCTTTTGCCATTGTATTACCGCATGAACTTAACTTCTATTTATACATTTCTAAAAAAACGGTTAGGCACTTATTCGTACAAAACAGGGGCTTTCTTTTTTATTTTGTCACGGGTAATTGGTGCGGCATTCCGCATGTACATTGTGATTTATGTATTACAACTTTTTGTGTTTAATGATTTGGGCTCACCATTTTGGTTAACCGTAAGTTTGTTTGTGTTGCTGATACTTGCGTACACATTTAAAGGTGGTGTAAAAACCATTGTGTGGACCGACTCGCTGCAAACTACCTTTATGCTTTTGTCTTTGGTGATTTCTGTTTTCCTTATTGCAAAAGATTTGAATTTAGATTTTGGAGGAGTTGTTTCATCCATAACCGGAAGCAGTTTATCCGATGTATTTGTGTGGGACTGGCAATCAAAAACATTTTTTCCAAAACACTTTTTTGGCGGAATGTTTATTGCCATTGCCATGACAGGGTTGGATCAAGAGATGATGCAAAAAAATATAAGCTGCCGTAATGTGGGCGAAGCACAAAAAAACATGATGACGTTTACTGCTATATTAGTTGTAGTGAATTTAATTTTTTTGTGCCTGGGCGCTTTGCTGTATCAATACATAGCAGCCAAAGGAATTGAAATACCTACACGCACCACCGATGATTTGTTTCCAACCATAGCACTTAACTATCTCGGAACTTTTTCTGCCATTTGTTTTATCATCGGATTAATTTCTGCCGCATATCCAAGTGCCGATGGCGCGCTCACAGCGCTTACTGCCAGCATGTGCATTGACTTTTTGGGCTTTGAAGAAAAAAAATATACCGAAGAACAAAAAACACGCATCCGAAAAATTGTGCATATATGTTTTGCTGTTGTGCTTCTGTTGGTCATTGTAATTTTTCATGCGATAAATGATCAGGCTGTTATCCGCCAAATATTTCGCGCAGCAAATTACACCTACGGCCCGCTGCTTGGGTTGTTTGCTTATGGAATACTTACAAAAAACAGCGTGTTTGATAAAGCAGTTCCTATTGTTGGAATTTTATCTCCCATAATTTGTTACATCCTTGATATGAACAGCAAAGAATGGTTTGGTGGTTATATGTTTGGCAACGAACTGTTGATTGTAAATGGTTCAATAACTTTTGTTGGATTGCTTTTGCTAAAAAAAAATAATAGCACCGTGTGAGTAAGTCAAAATGAAAAGAAAAATTTTTCTTGGAATAACCTTAGTTTTTCTTTCCCTTTTTATTTTCAACTTTAAATTAATAAGGTATGGTGTTGAGCAGTTGAGGGGCCAATTACATATTGTATTTAATGCACGTGAAGTAGAAGATGTTTTAGCAGATAGCACAGTGCCTGATTCCATCAAACAAAAGTTATTGCTGATACAGGAAATAAAAAAATTTGCTGTTGATTCCATCGGGCTTAAGCCAACAAAAAACTACTCAACCTACTATGACCAAAAAGGCAAGCCTGTGCTGTGGGTGCTTACGGCTGCGCCTCCATTTAAAATGAAATCGTATGAATGGCACTATCCTTTTTTGGGCAATCTTTCGTACAAAGGTTTTTTTGATAAGCAAAAGGGCGAAACAGAAAAAAAAATTTTTGATAAACAAAATTTTGATACCGACCTCTCAACCGTTGGAGGATGGAGTACGCTGGGTTGGTTTCGCGATCCCGTTCTTTCGCGTATGCTTCGCAAAAGCGAAGGCGCACTGGCCGAACTGATTATTCATGAACTTACCCATGCTACTATATATGTAAAGGGAAATGTTGAGTACAACGAAAACCTGGCCACTTTTGTTGGCGAAAAAGGAGCCGAAAAATTTTTACAACTAAAGTTTAAATCGGATAGTTCAAAAATTAATAACTATTTAAAACAAAGAGAAGACGAAGAAATTTTTGGCAATTACATGTTAAGTTCAATGGATACGTTGATAGAACTTTATAAGCAACTAACGAAAACAAAACTTTCGCTACAGCAAAAATATGCTGCCAAGTATAATAAAATAGCATCGCTGCTTGCAGGAGTAAAAAACCTGCCCTTGCACAACAAAAAAAAGTACGAGTGGAATTTTTTTTCAGACCCATTGCCAAACAATACGTACTTTTTATCCTATAGCAACTATCGTAAAAAACAAACTGTTTTTGAGACAACCTTAACAGGTAAGTGTGCCGGTAACTTAAAGTTGTTTGTGCATAGCCAAAAAGTTTTAATCAATAAGCCATTTGAATAAAAAGTTATTTTAGCCACAGTTTTCACGGGGTGCTTATTAACTTACTGTTGATTTGCTGAGATTAAACCCATCACCTGACCAGGATAATGCCTGCGTAGGGAAAGAGGTAAACCATTTTTACCATGCTGCCAATCCCGGGTTGCATATTGTTTAACCTTAAATGAATTACACAAATGCTTAACACATCAAAAATTGCAGCAACCCTGTTGTGCTTTGCTGCCAACACGCTTTATGCGCAAATCGATTCATCCAATCTGCGCCCCGCAAAAAATTACATTGCCGATGAAGTAATTATTTCGGCTACACGGGCAAAACAAAAATCAGCCACACCGTTTAGCACGGTTACCGCTTCCGATATCGAAAAAAATAATCTGGCTAAAGATATTCCATCCATACTTGAACTGCTTCCATCGGTAGTTACCACCAGTGATGCCGGTGCCGGTGTGGGATATACAGGTATTCGCCTGCGCGGAAGCGATGCCACGCGCATCAATGTAACCATAAACGGAATTCCGGTAAACGATGCCGAATCGCAAGGCATGTATTGGGTTGACCTGCCTGATTTGGCTTCATCCATTGAAGATATGCAGGTACAGCGTGGAGTGGGTACATCAACCAATGGGGCTGGTGCATTTGGCGGAAGCATAAATATTTTAACCAATAAACTTTCGGAACAAGCGTATGCCGAAACAAACTTTTCGTACGGAACTTTTAATACCTGTAAAGCTACTGTAAAAGCAGGCACCGGTTTGCTGGCAAATAATTTTGCTGTTGATGCACGCCTGTCTAAAATAAATTCGGATGGATATATTGACAGGGCAACCGCTGATTTAAAATCGTTTTTTGTTTCGGGCGGTTACTATGGAAAAAAAACACTTGTTAAACTTAATGTATTTTCAGGAAAAGAAATTACTTACCAGGCGTGGTACGGTACACCAGAGGCAAGAATAAATAACGATGATGTTGAGATGCAAAATTACATTTACCGCAACGGGCTTGATGATGAGGATGCCACAAACCTGCTTAATGCCGGCCGCACCTATAATTTTTATACCTATAAAAACCAGGTTGACAACTACCAGCAGGATTATTACCAACTTCACTTTTCGCATTTGCTTAGCAATGCATTTACTTTTAATGCAGCGCTGCATTACACCAAAGGCAAAGGATATTACGAAGAGTTTAAAAAAAATCAACCGTTTGAAATATTTGGCTGGAATGCAATTATAGTAGGTGCCGATACCATTGATAAAACCAACCTGGTGCGAAGAAAATGGCTTGATAACGATTTTTATGGAGCCACCTATTCGGTGCAATACACCAACAAAAAAAATATTGAATCTGTAATTGGTGGTGCATGGAATCAGTATGATGGCGACCATTACACCCAGTTTATATGGCAGCAGTATGCCGCAGCCGGTTTGCCCAACGATAAGTACTATTTAAACAATGGATTAAAAACCGATTTTAATATTTTTTTGAAAACAAATTTTGAAATAAAAAATAAAATAAATGCTTTTGTTGATGTGCAGTTGCGCAATGTTGGATATAATTTTACCGGATTTGATGAGTTGCTTAACAATGTACCGCAAACGGTAAACTATGTTTTTATTAATCCCAAGACAGGCGTATCGGTTAATCATAAATATGGTACCGGATATATTTCGGTAGGTATAGGTAATAAAGAGCCTTCGCGCGATGATTTTACTGACTCATCACCAGCCAGCCGCCCAAAATCCGAAAATCTTACCGACCTTGAGTGCGGATATAAGCTTTTGCGCAAAAAATTTTCGGTAGCATTTAATTACTACTTAATGATATATAAAAACCAGCTTGTGCTTACAGGCCGGGTAAACGATGTGGGCAATTATACACGCACCAATGTAAATAGCAGCTACCGCGAAGGGTGGGAGGTAGAAGCATCATGCAAGCCGTTTTCAAAACTTACCTTGCAGGGCAATGCAACACTTAGCAACAATAAAATTAAAAAGTTTGTGCAGTTTACGGATGCGTATGATGAAAACTACAACTATGCCGGACAAAAAGAAATAGAATACAAAAACACCCACATCGCCTTTTCGCCTAAGCTAATTGCTGCCGGCCAATTGAGTTATGATGTGCTTAAAAATTTTAAAGCCACGTTAATTAATAAATATGTAAGCGCGCAATACTTAGACAATACATCA
The DNA here is from genome assembly GCA_964432885.1 of uncultured Flavobacteriaceae bacterium. Lineage (GTDB taxonomy): Bacteria > Bacteroidota > Bacteroidia > AKYH767-A > OLB10 > CAYSPG01. The sequence continues at coordinate 199,161 of CAYSPG010000002.1, read as the reverse complement.
AACAACACAAAAAAACTTAACGCCTATAGTGTTACCAATTTTCAACTCACCTACGCCCTGCATCCAAAATTTGTGAAGGAGATAGGATTGAATTTTACAGTATATAATTTGTTAAATAGTTTGTACCAGTCAAACGGATACACATGGGGATACTATACAGGCCAGCAGCTAACCACCGAAAACTTTTACTATCCGCAGGCAGGCAGGCACTTTATGGCACAGGTTGCAATTAAGTTTTAGCAGTAGGGCGGGGTTTATTCCGCAACCCTTTAATTGGTATTATTACAATCAATAATTTGGTTAAATTATAATCTTTTATATATTTGCTCACCAATATCAATAAATAACCACAAACCACAAACCACAAACTTCAAACTCCTCTTACCATGCACTTCAGTTCAAACATCCGCATGCTGCGCAAGCGCAAAAACCGCACTCAAGAAGTTGTTGCCGGTGAATTAGGCTATAGCCGCTCCACACTTAACAGTTATGAAAACGCTTCGGTAATAAACCCTACCCTTGAAGCGCTCGTTAATTTTTCAACGTATTTTAAAATTTCCATTGATACGCTTGTAAAAGTTGATATGACCAAACTATCCGAACTGCAACTGCGCGAGCTTGAACTGGGTCACGATGCCTACGCACGGGGCACCAAGCTGCGCGTACTTGCCACCACTGTTGACAGCCGTAACCGCGAAAACATTGAACTGGTGCCCGTAAAAGCCAAAGCCGGTTACACGGCAGGCTATCACGACCCTGAGTTTATCCGCACGCTGCCCACCTTTCAGCTTCCGTTTTTATCCGTTGATAAAAAATTTCGCACCTTCCAGATTAGTGGCGACAGCATGTTGCCCATTCCCGATAAGTCGTACGTTACTGCCGAATACATCGAAAACTGGATGGAGATAAAAGACGGCAACGCCTACATTGTGGTTACTGCCGATGATGGTGTGGTGTTTAAAGTGGTTTATAATCACATCCGCGACAACAAAAAACTTTTGCTAAAATCCCTTAACCCCCTTTACAAACCTTACGAAGTAAATGTGGGCGATGTAAAAGAAGTGTGGAAATTTATAAACTACATCAGCAGCGAACTGCCCGATAACGATACCCAAAACACCAAGCTTACCTCCACCGTTACCAAAATGCAAAGCGAAATGGATAAGATAAAAAATTTACTGGGGGTGTAAGGCGGGTAATGAATAAAACTTCAAAAACAATACCCCAGGCTCGTTTCCAAAAAATCGGCTTGCCCAAAATTGGTTTTTATATAGCAGCCCACAAACAAATTATTGCGGGTAAACAATGTGGCATCGCGCAGGTAGTACTGAAATCCCATGCGGGCCGTTATCCACGTTTTTAACTTGTTTTTGGTGTCATCAATTTTTTCTCTGCGCAGCAGCTCTTTATAAAAAGGATTGTACAGGTAAACACCACCATTGGTTAACATGCTAAAGTGGCCAAATAAAAATTCGTGTCCCAATACACATTGTGCAGCCCACGAGCGTGCATGCAGCTTGTCGTCATAAAAATTCTGACTCGTAATAAAATCAAACACCCCGGTGTTGTACCACCCCTCAACACCCACATGCCATTTATTTACCGGTGTAAAATATTTGGTTGCATACAATGCGCCCAGGTAAATAGGGTAACGCGGCCCGTTTACGGGATATGTGCTGGCACCCTGCTGGTTTAATCCCAGCCCAATCCTAAACGAGGCATGCACTTTTTTATCTGCCTGCATATCTTTTTTTCCAAACAACATGGATACAGGTTTTATATGATACCGTATGCCTGCACCATACGATGGCATGTTTATACCCACATTTGGCAAATTGTAATGCGAATTGCTGCAATGATAAGCCGACAAAAAAAGCGATGCCGACCAAAAGGGATTAAAATAATAGCGTGCATTTACCTGCAGCGATGCACAAAATGTAAAGTGCGATCCTATTAGCGTGTTTTCAGGATTACTTACTTCATCATAAGGCTGGTTAAAGTATGCAATGCCAAAGGCAGGCACAGCTTGCAGGTAAAACTTATCGGTATACTTTTTTTCAAACCCAAGTTCGTAAAGCAAGCCGGTTACATTACCCAAAACTTTTTTGTTGCCAAGCGTACCATAAAACATCTGAAAACTTGCGGGTGGAAAACCATAATACGCATGCCACGGTTTGGTGCCGTTAAGCTGGCTGCCAATGCGAAGCGCGTACATGCTGCTTTGTTTCCTGTCGGGAAATGTTTTATAGTTTTTTATAATGCGGCCGGTGCAGGCACTTAATTCAACAAACGCTGGATTTTTTAATGATTGAGAGCGCGCACATAAATTGTGAAGATGAAAAAGTAAAGCAATTAAAATAAATCTTTGCATATTCTACCTTCTCTTTTCTCTTGCCTCTTTGTTATTTATTTTTTAAACGCCAATGCTCTTTACTATTGTCAAAAAACTTCTCGACTTTAATGAGGCACCTCCAATCAATCCGCCATCCACATCCGGCAATGCAAAAAGTTCTTCAGCATTTTTTTCGTTGCAACTTCCGCCATAAAGTATGGATGTATTTTGAGCAATGTCGTTTCCATGTTTTTCTGCAAGCAGGCCACGTATGTATGCATGCATTTGCTGTGCTTGTTCAGGTGTAGCAGTTAGCCCTGTTCCAATGGCCCACACAGGTTCATAAGCAATAATTATTTTTTCAAATTTGTTTTTATCCAAATGAAAAACCCCTTTCTCAATTTGTGATTTAACGGTTTCAAATTGTTTGCCCGATTCGCGCTGCTCTTTTGTTTCGCCACAGCAAAAAATTGCCGTCAGGTTATTTTCCAATGCACGATTTACTTTTTGGGCAAGCACATCATCTGCCTCGTTAAAATAACTTCTGCGCTCGCTATGGCCAATAAGTACATAGGCTGCATGCACCGATGCAATCATGGCTGCAGATACTTCGCCCGTATAAGCTCCCGATATATGAGATGAACAGTTTTGCGCAGCGGTGTATAAATTTTTTGTTCCGGCAACCAATCGTGTTACCGGGTTTACATATAAAAACGGAGGAGCAAGTATTACATCTGTGTTGCTTCTTACTTCATCCTTCATCATCGTGCTTATTTCTGAAGCAAGTGCACAGGCTTCGTCAAAGGTGCAATTCATTTTCCAGTTGCCGGCTACAATTTTTCTTCGCATTTTTTAAGTTATTTTTAGTGCGCTCAAAAATAATTTATTACCACACATAAATATACAACAGCAGCTCACTGCCGAACATTCAAAAAAACTCACACTTAAGCTTGCCGCTTATATAGGCGATGATAAAAAACGGTTTGCTGAACTGATGAAATGTGTTTTTTCAAAAAATAAAATTCTTGCATCGCGTGCAGCATGGGCAATGAGCTATTGCGCCATTAAAAATCCACAGTTAACACAAAGCTACTTGCAGCGCCTGATTAAAAACCTGCAGGGCGATATACATGTGGCAGTAAAAAGAAATACAGTAAGAGTTTTGCAGTACATTGATATACCCGAAAAGCTAAGAGGCATGGCAGCAACTGTTTGTTTTGATTTAATACAATCAGGCAATGAGCCTGTAGCAGTAAAAGCTTTTAGCATGACCGTGCTTGCCAATATTTGCAAACACGAGCCCGAACTTGCCGATGAGTTAAAACTAATTATTGAAGACCAACTTCCTTTTGCAAGTGCAGGCTTTAAAGCTAGAGCTAAAAAAATACTTCGTTAAAAAAAAGGTTCAACGTTGAACGTTGAACCTTTTTTAGGTTTACATTTTCGAAATGCGTTTAACGGCTTTTCCGTCAGGCAATATTGCTTCAACAAAATAAATTCCGCTGGGGCAGTTGGTTAAATCCAAATTATAGCGAAGCAGGTCTGATGTTTTTTCTGCACTTACAGTTTTTATTTTTTGGCCCAAGGCATTTACAACAGTAAGTGTAACATTGCCATTGGCTTTTGATGTGTATGCAATTTCAAAATTTCCGCTACCGGGGTTGGGATACACGTTCAACAAATCATTTTGTGTAATTTCATTTATCCCAACAGGGGCGGTAATTGCAAAATCTTTGTTGTTGATGTCAAAGAAAATATTTCCGGCACCTTCTACCCACACGCGGGCTGTGTTGGTTTGATTGTTTGGCACTGTGCAAGTGTAGCTGCCATTGTTTGGCACATTGGTGGCAATGGTTATAGGAAACGTGTTTCCGCCATCGGTGCTTAAATAAATATTTACGTTTGGTGTGCTGATGGGTGCTGCAGTTGTGTTTGCAACATTCCATGTAATGGTTTGCGATGACAATGCAGGCCACGATATGCCGGTAACATTAGGATACGTAATTTTAAAAGTATCAACGGTGTTTACAACATTAATTGCAACTGCAGTGTCATTATAAGTTACACCACCGCCATTTAATTTGTTATCGCGTGCAGTTAATCTAAAGTGCAGCACACGTGCATACGATGGTTTTAGTTCTCCTTTAGAAAGTGCATTTCCGTTTGCAATGTCATTTAAAATATTGTACAGTTTTGGAAACAGGCGCAGGCCCGAGGTGGATGGTGCATACGATTTAAAGATAGGCGCATTACCGCTTGGATTATTCCATGTACCGGCAGGACCTAAATCCCATTGTTCCCAACTGTAAGTAAGTGTGTCGGTAGCATCTAAATCGGTGGCGCTGCCATTAAGAAAAAATGGAGTGAGGTAAGGAATGTTCCAGTTATTTACCAGCGGGTTTAGTACCGGAGGGTTGTTGCCGGTAAGTGTTACTACAGGGCAACTGTTGCCGCCAGCCATGGTGCTAAAATTTATTATCTCATCAAAACTTTTGGTGTGGAAATTTGCAATGCTGTGCTGCGCAAGGTTATCCGAACCACAAATGCCGGCATACCCCATAATGGTAACTCCACTGCCGGGTTCATAAGCAGCACTGCCAACACGGTTGCCACTGCAACTGCTGGTTTGGCTGTTAAAAGTGTGGTTGCCTCCGTACTGATGCCCCATTTCGTGCGCTACATAATCAATATTAAATGCATCGCCAATGGGTGAGCCAAGTCCTGTAACTCCTTTGGCTTTGTTTGAACTGCTGCATACACAACCTAAGTTGGCTATGCCACCACCACCGGTGCTAAACACGTGGCCAATATCATAATTATTTCCGCCAATGCGCTGTGTGCATGTAGTTTGGTTTTGGCCAAGCATGGTTGCTCCGTTGTTATTGTCATAAGGGTCGGTGGTTGCATTTAAAAAAATTAACGTGTCGGTGTTTGCAATCAACGTTAAGCGTATATCCAGTTCCAATTCATACACACCGGTAACACGGTTAACAGACGTTACCATACCGGCCAATGCACCGGCAGTGGTTCCGCCAAAAAATGCGGCATACTCGCCCGTACATGCAAGTGCAAGGCGATAGTCGCGCAATTCATCACCAATGGTACGGTTAGGATTTACTGTAACAACATTGCGCTGCACCGCATTTTCATCTAAATCATCAAAGCTGCAAACAAAATTTTCGAATGCTTTTGCATGATGTTTATAGTAGCATATATAATCGGTTGCCTGTGTAAGGCTGTGGCGGTAAGGGTCAATAAATACGTTTCCGTATGGAGATAATATCATGGCATGAAAGCCAAATTGTGTAATGTCAATTCGTGCCACTGCTGCTGCGTCATCAATGCCCTGGCCTGCATAGGTTTTTATCATAGGGTAGCGTGCCGCCAAATCGGGATGCATTACGTGGGTTTCAACAATTTTAAATTGCTGTGCGCTGCCATCAGGCATTGGCAGGCTAATTACAACAGGCGAGTTTGCTGCACGCAGGGCAGTGCTGCTTGGTGCAGTAAGCAAATGTTGTTTAACAGCGTTTACATCCATGGTTATGGTGCTGTACTTTTCAGGAAAAATATAGCGTGTACCCTCTTTGCCAAATGTGTTTTCGCTGGCAGATTGCCATAACGATTGTTTGTTGTTTTGTGCAACTACTGCTGTGGTAATTACCGACAGAGCAATAGAAACAATTGTTTTGTAAATATTTTGCATGTGTTTATTTATTTGCCCCGAAAATAAAAATTTATTAATGACTTTATGTAATACGATGGTAAAAACCATTTTGAAAAACAAAAATGATAATTAACAGGTATTTTATAGCAGTGAGCGAGGGATTACCTGAGGAGATATAATTTTTTTAATAGCATCTCGTGATACCCTCACTTTTTTATGGTTTATCTTGGCGGAGAGTGAGGGATTCGAACCCCCGGTGCCTTGCGGCACACCTGATTTCGAATCAGGCACATTCAACCACTCTGACAACTCTCCGTTAATGTTTGCTTATAGCTGACGGGCTTTACAGCTTAGAAAGGATAACCGATGCCAAAATTATAATTCAAATCCTTTAGCTGAAGTTTTTTGTAAATATATTTTTTATCTCCCGCAAGGCTTGGGTCTTTTAACGGAACACCCACATCAAGCCTGAAAATAAAAAATGTAAAGTCAACTCTAAATCCAATACCGCTACCAATGGCCATTTTATTTAAAAAATTATCAAACCTAAACTCTGCACCCGGGCGCAGTGCATCTTTTTGCCTTAGCCAAATGTTACCGGCATCAATAAAAAAAGCCCCCTTCAAAATTTTTAAAATGTCAAAGCGGTACTCAAGGTTGGTGTTTATTTTAATGTCGCCAATGCGCTCGTAGCCCAAGTCGCTGCTGTATGAGCCGGGCCCCACTGTGCGTGCCCGGTATGCGCGTAAGTCGTTACTTCCTCCGGCAAAAAAACTTTTTTCAAACGGCAATATCCTGGAGTTTAAATACGTAATGCCAATACCTCCTGCAAGCCTAAAGGCAATGGAGTTATGCGCATTTAATGAACGGTAATACCTAAAGTCAACATCAGGTCGAATGTATTGGGCAAACTGCTGGCTTAGTAATTTGTATTGAACGGTACCATGCGAGCATACGTTGCCATTATCCATCTCCTTAATAAGCCGCAGTGAGTTGCCTGCAAACTCGGTATTAAAGCGCATAAACACAAAATCTTTTTGCCTGCCTGTTATTTCCTGGTTGTTAAAAATATAGGTGTAGCGTCCGTTGGTAATAAGGTGGTTGTCGTAACTGCTTAGCAGCACAGGGTCACCGGTGGCAATTAGTTTATCTCTAAATTCCTGTACCAAATCTACATTGATAAAGTTTATCTGAACGGGAGTTACAATGTGTTTTTTAAATCGCGTTTCGCGCCATTCAAGCGAAGCCGAAAAATCAAGTATGCGTCTAAAAAATTCGGGCCTGCTTTGTATGTTAAAGTTGGTTGCAAATATGGTTTGCGGGTTTGATGTTTTCTTTTTAAACGATTTGCGCAATGGCCACATGGCCTTGGGTAAACTTACCGAGTTTTCAATGTCAAATTCAAACGTATTAAACGGCCCTATTTTTTTGTTGTCCTGTGTACCTGCAAAGTTTTTTTGTTCTTCTAATGCGGTGCGAAGCTTTAGTTCAAAAAGTTCGGCTCCCTTTAAAAGATTTTTATTGCGGTACGAAATATCTCCTGCCACACCATAGTTGCCACCATTAACTGTGCCTTCAACCTCAAATTTGTAATCCTGCTTTTTGTGTGGAGCCAGATTAATATACGCATCAAGCACTGTTGATTTAGACGAGTCTAGCCCGGCCGATAAAAAATTTATGTTTATTAATTTGTAAATGCCAAGGCCATTTAAACTTCGATACGTGCGCTCGGCCTGTCTGAATTCGTATCTGCTGTTAGGTTTTAATAGTGCATGTCGGGTAATAACCGAAGGTTTAATGTTCCATTCTTTGGTTGGCGATATAAAATAATATCCTTCGTATAATATGGTATCGGCAAAGGGATGCACTTCGTTTGGTAAAAGCGGATTGTAACTGCTGTTAACATACACATTTTGCAAAAAATATTGTTTGTGATTTTCCTGCTTCAATATTTCTTTTGAAGATTTATCAATTACCTGTACGGGATTTACCTCCTGTACTATATCAAGATAGTGGCTGGTATCTGCATTAAGCACTTTGTAATTGATATACTGGGGACCAAAATAGTAGTAGCCATCATTTCTAAGGTTATCGGTAATGCGCTCGCGATCTTTTTGTAAATCATCTTTGCTGTAAATTTTTCCTCGCACCAAATAGGTGTTTGTGGTATCGTAATTAATGCGCGAGTGTATAGAAGAATCGGTACTTACGCGTTTAAATTCAGAAATAAAATAAGGCTGTTTTGATTTAATGGTATATCGTACAAAAGCTTTTTTCTTTTTATAAATAGTTGTGTCGCTAACATCGGCATCAAAATATCCGTTGTTTTGCATGTACTGCTTTATTTGGCGGGTTGATTTTGAGGTGTACGATGTATCAAGCACCACAGGCTCTTCTCCAACGGTATATTTTAACCAGTTTTTAAATTTAGACGACCTGCCCTGGTTGCCAAGCGTGTAAACACCAAGATGAAACCTGAATATACCCAAAATTTTTCGATTGGCTTTTTGTTTGATGATGGCTTTGGCTCCCTCTTTTAATTCCGGCTTATCAATTTTAATGGTATTTCGGTTTAGCAGGTATTCGCCTTGCTCTAATTGTTTATATGGATTGCATGAAAAAAGTATAGTCAATAAAAAAGAAACAAAGAGATGAAAACGGTAAAAGAAAAAAAATAAAAAGTGCTTTTTCAAGATTGCGGCCTTTTGTGTGAAATAAAAAGAAGAAGTTAATCAACCCAACAGGTAATAAAATAAATACCCGTTGTATAAATAACAATTGAACAGCGGTAAAAATAAAACATAAAATTCTTATAAGCGATTCACTTATTTTTACAAAATCAAAATATGCTAACAGCGTCTGTTATTAAAAACATAAAATCGCTAAAGGAAAAAAACGAGCGCGTAGCGCAGGGCTTGTTTATTGCCGAAGGCGAAAAACTAATTGAGGAGTTATTGCATTCTGATTTTATCATTGAATCAATTTATGCAAATACCGATTGGCTGAATAATATTGATGAAAAGCGTAAACAAAAGTTTGCAAAAAAAATAGTTCAGGTTTCTGAAAAAGAACTAAGCCGCATATCGTTGCTAAAACAACCTAATAAGGTATTGGCTTTGGTAAAAATACCTGGTGAAAAAATTAAAATCGAAGAAATTTTAGGAAAAACCATATTAGCTTTTGATAACATTAGCGATCCCGGAAATCTTGGCAGTGCAATACGCATAGCCGATTGGTTTGGAATTAAAAACATCATTTGCTCAATCAATTCGGTTGATGCGTATAACCCCAAAGTTGTTCAGGCTACCATGGGCTCTGTTTTTCGCATACGCATTAGTTATGTTGAGTTAGAAGCATTTTTTATGGAGGCAAAATCAAAAACCAATACAAAAATTTATGCCACCACACTTGCCGGACAAAGCATTTATCAAACCCCAAAGCAAAATAATGCCATTTTGCTTTTTGGAAACGAATCGCATGGCATAAGCAATCAACTTTTAAAAATGTGCGATGCACAAATAAAAATACCTGCTTATTCATCAGGCGAAAAAAAATTTATTTCTGCCGAATCGTTAAACATTGCAATGGCGGCAGCTATTATATGCGCTGAGTGGAAGAGAGAGGAGAGATAAAAAACAAATCAGGTGATTCAAAATTTTAATCAACAAAGATTTAAAACATGAACACATTTATTAAAACCCTTTTCTTTGTAAAAATTATTGCATTATTAACCCTAAATGGGTCTGCCCAATTATCCAATATGAAAAAAGTAATTAATACTCAAAATGCACCTGCACCCATTGGCCCTTACAGCCAGGCCATTCAAGTGGGCAATACACTTTACGTTAGTGGACAAATAGCGCTTGTACCTAAAACAGGCGAACTAATTATTGACAGCATACAAAACGAAACCCAGCAGGTAATGCAAAATATAAATGCCATACTTGAAAATGCCGGTTATGGTTTTGAACACATTGTAAAAACAACCATTTTTTTGTCCGACATGGATTACTTTGTAAAGGTAAATGAAGTGTATGGTTCATATTTTAAATCCGATTTTCCGGCACGCGAAACGGTTGAGGTATCCCGTTTGCCCAAAAACGTTCATGTCGAAATTTCAGTAATTGCATATAAACCTTAATTGAATTTAGTTTTACTTTGCGTCACTAACCAATTTTTATTAACCTTAAATACTTAAACATGGGATTTATTAAAGAATTTAAAGAATTCGCTTTGCGCGGAAACCTTATTGACTTTGCTATAGGCGTAGTCATTGGAGGAGCATTTGGAAAAGTAACCACTTCATTTGTTGATGGCATGGTAATGCCGGTAGTAGGTAAACTGGTAGGCGGCACCGACTTTTCGCAACTTAAATACAAAATTCAGGATGGTAGTAAAGCTGTGGTTGACGCCACAGGCAATGTGGTTACACAAGAAGTGCCTGAAGTTTTTATAAAGTACGGTGAGTTTATCAATACCTGCGTTGACTTTATTATTATAGCCTTTGTTATGTTTTTGGTTATAAAAGCCATGAACAAAATGAAAAATGCCGAGCCTGCACCACCGCCTCCCGGCCCCACAGCCGATCAGCAACTTTTAACCGAAATTCGCGACTTGCTAAAAAAATAAACATTTCATGCAAGGCATTACTAATGTTTAAAGTTTGCACATTAACTTTAAGCTAATGCAATACCCTTGCAGTTTATACCTATAAACATTTAATAAAATAGATTATGCAAAAAGCACTTACTACAATTTTTGTTTCATGCCTTGCTGTTGCTTCTGTAGCACAGGATGCCGCACCTGCCGATACATCATGGAAAATGGGCGGAACAGGTGCCATTAATTTTAACCAGGTTAGTTTCTCCAATTGGGCTGCCGGTGGCGAAAACTCTATTTCTGGAGCTGCGTATTTAACCTTGTTTGCTAACTATGGCAAAAACCGATTGGCATGGGATAACCAGCTTGACCTTGGTTATGGATTAATCAAATTTGCTGATAACGACCCACGCAAAAACGAAGACAAAATAGATTTTAATTCTAAACTGGGTTATAAGATTACACCTGCAAGCAAGTTTTTCTATACCTTTTTATTAAACTTTAAAAGCCAGTTTACCAACGGTTACAATTATGCAATAGATCCTGAGGGAGATAGTGCCGTATCGCATTTTTTGGCACCCGGATATTTATTGTACTCGATAGGTATTGACTATAAACCCAACGATGCTTTTAGCGCATACCTGTCGCCATTAACAGGCCGTACCATTATTGTAAATGACGAAGAGCTGGCCAATGCAGGCGCTTATGGAGTGGAAGATAGCAACAAAACGCTTACGCAAATAGGGGCATTGCTTAAAGCGCAGTATAAAAAAGATGTGCTTACCAATGTGAACCTTTTAGCAAAGCTTGAATTGTTTAGCAATTACCTTGACAATCCACAAAACATTGCAGTTAATTTTGAAATACTTATTTCGATGAAAATTAATAAGTTCATAACCGCTAACCTTGGCACACAATTAATTTATGACGACCTGGTGGATGTGCCCGTTATTAAAACCAATGCACTTGGCGTAAAGGAAACCGAGCGCTACACCAAAGCCGCCCAAATAAAAGAAGTTTTTGGCGTGGGGCTTTCGGTAAAGTTTTAATTGAAAAAACGCTGAGCGTTTATCCCCATTAAAAATAATTAACAATTCCAAAATGCACTTTTGCCGCACGAAATAAAATGGGGTTGTTAAATTGTTTGCCCAAAGCATAGTTTAATGAAAAGATGCCAAGTTTTGTTTCAAATGTTACGCCTGCACCAAAACCGTAAGGGGTATCATACACAGATATAGTACGCGTGTGGCTTGCATAATAAGCTCCATTAAAAAACAATTGCAAAAACGAGTTGCGGTCAAGCTGGTATCTAAGCTCTGTTTTCCCAATATAAAACTCACTTGCAAAAATTGATTCTTCGTCAAAGCCGCGCAGCGATTTTAATCCACCAAAGCGAAACAAATCATTTTGAAAAACTTCTTTTGAAGACAGGTAAGCGCCCTTGCTGCCCACATTTAAAACAAAACGTGCTGCCACCGGAATGTAAAAGTCAACAGTGTACTCACCATTATACACTGCCGATTTTAAATCAATATTGTTATACAACTCTTCTTTCAGTTTTGGGTTTTTCGAAATTTTTTTATTGCCTGCACCTGCCGTTATTTCAAACTGGTATCCCTTGCGTGGATTAATCCGATAATCTGATTTTTCTGATTTATAACCAAGCCCGTATGTTGTGGTTTTTACATCGGCATAACCCGGCAAAACCGTAGCATTGGTTAGCGCAGTGGTTGATAGCAGGGACGAACTTTTTGAGTTAACAAAAGCCTTTAAATAATTTCCGCGTGGTAAAAGGTATTGCAGGGATGCCAGTTTTACCACATCCACATAGGTAGTATCTTTTTTAAATATGTTTAACCCAAGCTCAATTCCAAATGGCGTTGAGAAAAGAAACGGGTAATTCAATCTTGTTTTTAAATCTTGTGTTTTAGGCTGAGGTTGTTTCCAATTTAACTCCAGTTGCTCACCCCTGCCAAATGCGCTAATCAAACGCAGCCGTATATCACCCGATAAATTTAACTTACCACCTTTTTCATCACTGGGCAATACACCCAACACACCATCGGCCTGGCTTGCTTTTTTGTTGTCTATAAATAAGGTAATGGTGGCTTTGCTACCGTTAAATTCTACAGCAAATGGTTTTGTTTCTGCAACCATCGGCATTTCTTTTAACCGCATCGATAAGTTCCTTACAACACTTTCGTTGTACACATCATTTTTTTTTATTCCAAGATAGTTTAAAAGGTAAACTTGATTTAAACGGGAGCTGCCTTTTATTATTACCGAATCAATTTTTACCAAACTGTTTTTTGTAAGCTGCATGGTGGCATAAATTCCTTCGGTGGCAAAAACGATACTGTCAAGCTTAATAGTGGCAAACGGGTATCCATGATTTTCGCACCAGCGTATAATTTGCTTTTGCAGCGATAAAAATGTTTTTGCACTAAAGATGCGGTTGGTAAATGATTTTTCGCTTAGGCCGGCTTCTGTAAGCATGCCTTCGTCAAGACTGCCCTTGCTTAGTTTTGCCCACATATACGTTTTTCCGGTAAATAAAAAAGCTGTTAATGTTGAATCGGTAAAAAGCAAACTGTCAAACGATGCAGCTAAAAATCCTTTTTCAAATAATTTTTGCTGTACAGCAAACAATTCTTTTTTTCGCGTAAGCGAATCGACAAAATTGGTTTTGTATTTAAATTGCTTAGCAAATTGTGCATTGTTTGTTTCAATTTTTAACAAGTATTGGGCGCCCGCACTGTTGCTTACAAGCAATGCAAAAAGAAAAACATAAAAGCAACGCATCATTTTTTTAATAGTGTGCATTTTTACAGGCTGTTATATATAGTAAAAGTACAAACGCAGTTTCTTTTATTTTAGTTTAAGTTCCAGTTTATCGGTTCTTTTCCATCTTTTACAAGCAGTTGGTTGGTTTTTGAAAAATGTTGGCATCCAAAAAAAGCACCACCAGCCAATGGCGATGGATGTGCAGCTTTTAATACATGGTGCTTTGATGAATCAATTAAACTTTCTTTTGCCTGTGCAAATCGTCCCCACAACAAAAAAACAATTCCTGTTTTATTAACCGACAACGTTTTTATTACAGCATCGGTAAAATTTTCCCACCCTTTTTTTTGGTGCGAACCTGGTGCATTTGCCCGCACAGTAAGTGTAGCATTTAAAAGTAGTACACCTTGTTTTGCCCAACCCTCTAAGTTGCCATGTGTGGGAATGGGAATATTTAAATCGGTATTTATTTCTTTAAAAATATTTACCAGTGATGGTGGTGCTTTAATCCCTGGTGACACCGAAAAGCACAAACCATTGGCCTGACCTGGTCCATGGTAAGGGTCTTGCCCTATGATTACCACCTTAACTTTATCAAAAGGTGCAAACTCAAATGCACTAAAAATTTGATACCCGGGAGGATAAATAAGCTGCCTGATTGTTTTTTCGCTTTGCAAAAACTGCTTTAATGCAAAAAAATAAGGCTGCTCAAATTCTGGTTTTAGTACTTCCTTCCAGCCCGCTTCTATTTTAGGATCAACAACCATATTTGCAAAATTAGGCAATAGTTAGGAGTGAGTAGTTAATAGTGAATAGTGAGTTGCGAAAATCCTAAACCAATTGACAACTCACTATTCACCTTTAACTACTTCATCACCCAAATAATTAACACCTGTTGAAAAAACAATTTTGTTTAATAATAAACGTATTTATTCCCCGTTACATTTGCGTTAACAAAAACCACATCCCCATGCACGTACATTTTATTGCCATAGGTGGTAGTGCTATGCATAATTTGGCATTGGCGCTTCACAAGTTAGGATATAAGGTTACCGGCAGCGATGATGAAATTACCGAGCCAAGCAAATCGCGGTTAAAAGCAGCGGGTATATTGCCTGATGCTGATGGATGGTTTCCCGGAAAAATAAACAAAAATTTAGATGCCGTAATACTTGGTATGCATGCCCGTGCCGAAAATCCTGAGTTGATTCGTGCTAAGGAGCTTGGCTTAAAAGTATTTTCATACCCTGAATATCTATACGAGCAATCGAAAGAAAAATTACGTGTGGTTATTGGTGGCAGCCATGGCAAAACCACCATTACATCCATGATACTGCACGTATTAAAATTTCATAACTGTGATTTTGATTACATGGTGGGTGCGCAGTTAGATGGGTTTGATACCATGGTAAAAATTACCAATGCACCGGTTATTATTTTAGAGGGGGATGAATATCTTTCATCACCCATTGACCTGAGGCCCAAGTTTCATCTTTACCAACCCCAGCTTGCACTTATCAGCGGCATTGCATGGGATCACATTAATGTGTTTCCAACATTTGAAAACTACGTGGAGCAATTTAAAATTTTTGCCCGGCAAATACCTGCCGATGGCACATTGGTATATTGCCAAAACGATAGCGAAGTAAGTAGCGTGTGCCAAAGCAATGCAGTGCTGGCTCACAAAATACCGTATGCCGTACCCGATTATGTAATTCGCAAAGGCATAACCTACGTGCAGCAACACGACCCCAACTATACCGATCGCATCATTAGCGAAACACCTTTGCAGATTTTTGGTGAGCACAACCTTATGAACTTAAACGGTGCACGCATCATTTGCAATCAGTTGGGCATTACCGATGACCAGTTTTATAATGCTATCATTACTTTTAAAGGCGCTTCGCGCAGGCTCGAATTGCTGGGACGCAACGATAGCAGTGCCGTGTACAAAGACTTTGCCCACTCCCCAAGCAAACTAAAAGCAACCATTGAAGCCGTAAAGCAGCAGTATCCATCCCAAAAACTTATTGCCTGCATGGAGCTGCATACCTTTAGCAGTCTTACCGAAAATTTTCTTAATCAGTATGGGGGCTGCATGAATGCAGCTCACGAGGCCATTGTGTACTTTAATCCCCATACCATCGAGCATAAAAAATTAAAGCCAATTTCGGTTGAACAGGTACGCAATGCTTTTGCACGAAGAGATATTTTTGTTTTTACATCTTCCGAAGATTTAAAAAGCTACCTCATGCTTAAGGATTTTAATGAGTCGGTTTTACTGATGATGAGTTCGGGTACATTTGATGGTATGGATTTAAAAACACTTACCCAGGCTGTGCTTAATAAGCATATTGAGATGGTGCATTAGCCAACATTTTTATTTCATTATGTAACTTCACCTTCCCTGTTTTTAATAGGCGCTATAAAACGGGTTATTTAAAACATTCTCTTACATATCCGTTTCAGTGTCTCACAAAAAAGATGTTTCGTCTTAAGATAAGTTTATAGTTTTAAAACTATTTAGAGATGAAGTGGTATTTATTTTTTAGGTTTGTCTCAAATACGTTATCCATGAAATTCTATTTGAAGATAAAAAAGATTGCCGTTAAGTATTCTGTATTATTTTTTCTTACCGCATGCGTGTTTACATCATGCCGCAAAGAAGATAAAAAACCTTCCTGGGAAACAGGCATCATTACTCCTCTTATCAAGTCATCATTGGATATAAATAATTTGGTTACCGATACGTTGCTTGTTGCTAATGCCGACAGTTCATTGATGCTTGTGTACGAAAATCATTTGTACAACATGAACATTGATTCGCTGTTTAGCCTGTACGATACCAGTGTGGTAAAAATTTATAATCTTGATTCCATAAGCCTTGTTGATTACAGCGTTTCGTATGGGGTTTCACTTGGGCAGGTAGCCACTTTAATTGGCCCGCCTTACAGCACTCTTATTATTGGGCTGCATGGGCAAATGTCAAACATACCATTACCTATACCCATTCCAGCTTTTAATTACAGTTTTAATGCCGACACACTTTTTCAAACCATGACGCTTGATTCGGGCACGCTTGCATTTTCTATCTATAATGGATTTCCTGTTAAACTTAACAACCTTAACTATACACTAACCGACTCTGTAAGCAACACCATCATTACTACAGGCGTTATTCCTGTTATTGATAGCGGACAAACTGTTACTCAAAGCACATCGCTTGCCGGCAAAACCATAGGCTCGCATTTATTAATTAGTATTTCGGGCGCGTCCACATCACCAACCACATCACCCGTTTATATAGATACCACCGACCAGATTGTGGCCACACTAAACATTTTTAACTTGTACCCATCTACAGCCACTGCAGTTTTTCCGGCACAAAATTTAATTGACAAGCAACAGTTTTTTTATGTAAAAGCAAAACCTGTTATGCTTAAAGAAGCAAAAATAAAATCGGGTTACGTTACAATGGATTTGTACAGCACCCTGCAAGACTCGGTACAATTTATTTATAAACTTCCAAGCGCAACACTTAATGGCATTCCCTTTGAAATTGGAACTGTGCTGCCTCCCGCACCTGCGGGTGGCACTTCGCACTTTTATCAGCAGTATGATTTTACCGGTTACCATCTTGACATGTCGGGCGATAGCACATTGGATACAACCAACACCATGTACAATGTATTTCTTGCAAGTGTTGACAGCACCGGCCAAATGCGCACGCTCTCACTTACCGACAGCATGTATGCTTACATTGGATTTACCGATTTAATTCCATCCTATGCGCGCGGTTATCTTGGCGATTCAACCTACAACATTGGCCCAGCCGAAATAGATATTGACATTTTTAACAAAATTTCGGGCGGCCTGCAGCTTGAAGATGTTAAACTGAGCATTGCTACTGAAAACAGCATTGGTGTGGATGCCGAAATAAAAATTAATAACCTTACTTCTCATAATTCTCATACAGGTAACACGGTTGCTCTTTCAGGTTCGGGGGTAGGAAACGTTTTTCAAATTACACGCGCTACTGATAATAGTGGCCAATTGCCAGTTTATCCTACCTACAATACGTTTACACTTAATAATGCCAATTCCAACGCGAATACTTTTATAAGCAACTTGCCCGATAAATTAAATTATGCATTGTCACTTAAAACAAATCCACAAGGCAATAGCTCAAACTATAACGACTTTATTTACGATGACCATTTGCTTGAGTTTAATCTTAATCTTGAAATGCCGCTGTCATTTATCGCAAACGATTTAATGATGAGTGATACATTTGATTTTAAACTAAACGAAGCTGACATTGCCCGCATTACCGGTGGTATGCTGGTGTTAAATACGGATAATGGTTTTCCGTTTGACGCAACCATTCAGGTTTATACAATAAACCAACAGGGTTTTGTTACCGACTCATTGTTGCTGCCACCAACCAATGTAATACTTGCAGCATCAGTAAATACCGCAGGCCGTGTAACAGATAAAAAACGTTCAAAGCAATACATCCCTGTAACCGAACATGTAAAGGATAATTTATTCGACACAAAAAAAATGGTGGTGCGCGTAAAGTTTAATACTAAGCCTGCAGCTATGCATGTAAAAATTTACAGCGATTATAAAATGGATTTGCAATTAACCGGAGATTTTACCTATAAAGCCAATTAAGCCTTGAAAAAAATACTATTTATTACAGCGCTTTTTTTTACGTTTGATGCAGATGCGCAAACCTTTAGCGATGCGCTTGAAAGTAATTACCCACAAAGCCATTTAGTAATTCAGGCCGCAGGGATGTATGAAGTAAGTGGCAATGCCATAACCAATAAGTTTGCAAATGCTTACATCAACAATAAGTTTATTGGCGATGACTTAAAAAATCAATCGCTTGATAAAATGGATAATAAAAACCGGATTGGCTCACGTGTTGAAACCGGTTTGTTGTTTAAGCATAAAATTAAAATTACTGAGAATGGCAACAAAGGTTTTATTGTTGGAATTAAAAATCGCGGGCACTTTACTTCATCTTTTACAAAAGACCTTTTCCAAC
This sequence comes from uncultured Flavobacteriaceae bacterium, assembly GCA_964432885.1. GTDB lineage: Bacteria > Bacteroidota > Bacteroidia > AKYH767-A > OLB10 > CAYSPG01. The sequence goes on along the minus strand of CAYSPG010000002.1, from coordinate 180,723 downwards.
TTTATTTTTATGGCAACAAACCATTTGCCGGAAAAACTGCCGATATCAACAATTTAAATTATCGTGGCATAAAATACCAGCAAATAGAAATTGGTTTTTTTAAGGAAAAAATAAACAAAGCAAAATCGCTTAGCTACGCAATTTCGCTTTCGGCACTTAACGGGCAGGATTATCTTGAAATAAAAACTACCCGAGGCAGTTTGTTTACTCATGCCGATGGCGACTATGTTGACATGAATCTTGCGCTAAAAGCAACACAGTCAGATACGGCACATCGTGATTTTGGAAGCAGCAATGGCATTGGTGCATCCTTAAACTTTCAATTAAGCTATGCCGAACGAGATAAGTTTCGTTTTAAATTTTCAGCCAATGACCTTGGCTTTATTTCATGGAACAAAAACTCAGAAATTTTTGAAGTGGATACCAATTATCATTTTGAAGGCGTGCAAGCCGATAATTTGCTCGACTCATTATACCTTGATTTAAAATCGGAGCAGAAATATAAAGACGGGTTTAAAAAAAATCAGCAATCAAAATCATTTAACAGTACTTTACCTTATCGCTTTACCCTTAGCTACGAACAAATACTTATTTATGCGTTGGTAAGTTTTGAAATAGGAGCAGAGTATGTGATGGATGAAAATTACAAGCCATTGTTTTACTTATCATCAAACTATTGCATAACCCCAAAAGTATGGGCAGGATTTACGTATGCCTATGGAGGGTATCAGGGTTATCATACAGGCTTTCATGCGGATGTAGATTTTGGAAAAGGGTATCTATTATCTGTAGGAAGCCGATTTATTGGCGGTTTTTTTCAACCTTCAAAAACAACTGGTCAGGGCGCTTATGCCTCTGTTAAAAAAGCCTTTTAAAGCATTAGGGATAAAGCATCCGCTGCGCTTTTTAATCTTTCATCGCCTGTTCCTTTAACTTCAATATAACCAATACCAAATTTTTTTAATTCGGTTTTGTAAATTTTAAAAAGCTGTTCGCGCTTGTGCGGATGTTCGCGCAGCGGGTCGTTTTGCCACGGCAAGTCAATATTGCAAAGCAGGTGTGTTTGGTATTTTCGTTTTTTTATTTCAGCTATAATTTCTTTGTCCGTTTTGCCATATTTAAAATCGCTCCATACTTTTATTACAATCAAATTGGTGTCGCAAAAAAGCAAACCGTTTGCCTTACCGGCCTGTTCGTCTTCCCATTGCATCTGTCCTTTGGCAATAATGCGTAAGTCATCATACGTGTAATTGCGATTTAGTTTTTCAAGATACGTGCGGGCATACTCTTTTACCCACGCGGTTTTATAAAGTTGTGCAAGTTGCTGTGCAAGCATTGATTTTCCTGTTGACTCAGGCCCCACAATGGCAATTTTTTTTAAATCAGAATGTTGATGCATTAAGAAGTGGTTTCAATTGTAAACCCTAACAATTCAAGGTTTTTGAAATAATCCGGAAAGGATTTATTTACAACTGCTGCATCATCAAGTGTAATAAAACCGGTTTTTAATGCAAGCGGTGCCAGGCACATGGCCATGCGGTGATCGGAATGGGTTTGCAAAACCCTTGCTGTTGATTTAATTAAACCACTGTCAAAAATTTTAAGTTTCGAAAAGTCACAAAAATCGGTTTTGATGTTTAGCTTATAAATTTCACGCTGAAAAACTGAAACCCTGTCGCTTTCTTTTAACCTCAGGTTTTTTAGTCCGCGCAAATCAGCAGTTAAATTCAATCCGCTGCAAATGGCAGCTACGGTAAGTGCTATATCGGGAGTGTTTTGAAAACCAAATGCAAAGTGTTTTTTTAGTGGTGGTTTGGTTTTTGAAATTTCTATTTCATTTAATAATGATTTTGACCTGCATCCAAAAAGTTTAGCATAAGATACTATGATTAAATCGCCTTGACTGCTTTTTATGTCCAAACCTGAAACGCTGAATTTAGCTTGGTTACTCAATGCAGCAATTTCATAAAAGTAAGATGCAGCGCTCCAGTCGCCTCCTGCTTTAAAAAAAGCATCGGTGTAGTTGCCTGCTTTTATATGAATGTTGTCTTGCTCAAAAATTATTTCAGCGCCAAATTGTTTCATTATTGCAGCAGTAAGGTTTAAATATGAAAAGGAACTATGGCTGCCGGTTAGTTTTATTGTTAAATCATTTTTAAATAAAGGTGCACACATCATTAGCGCGCTTATATGCTGACTTGATTTTTCGGAGCTGCAAATTATTTGATTGCCATTATAATCTTTGCCTGGGATAATTTCGATAGGTAAAAAACCTTCTTTGTTTAAAAAATTTATTGTACACCCTAATTGCCGTACCACATCTGCAATATCGTCAACAGGGCGTTGCTGCAACCGGGCTGAGCCTGTAATTATTGCTTCGCGTTTTTTTACAGCGCAGTATGCAATCAAAAAGCGGGCTGTGGTACCACCATCTTTTGCATCCAGGGTTTTAGAGGTTGACTGCAAAAGATTTTTTAATGCGATGGTATCGTCAGAGCCCGAAAGCACATCACCAGAAAAATCAAAACCTGCAATTGCTTTAATTAGCAGCGCCCTGTTGCTTTCGCTTTTTGAAAGTGGAACCGTAACATTGCCATTAACTATCCCATTTTGAGGTGATGTAATTTTTATTGCCATTTACAGATTGTTGTAAAAAACTACCGACTCTTCAATTGTATCTGCATCAACCATGCAATTGTATTTTGCTGTGCCAATGTTTTGCAACAGTGAAAAATTAATCTTGCCGTTTGTATTTTTTTTGTCTGCCAAAAGGTAGGGCATTAATTGACGTGTGGTGAAGGGTTGTTTTATTTTAGGAAAAAAAGAAAGTAAAATCTGCGTTACTCTTTTTAATTCTTCCCGCGACAAATTTTCTTTTTTTGTGGATATAAATGTTTCGCAAATAATGCCTGCGGCCACTGCCTCGCCATGCATAATTTGGTTTTCTTGATGGTTTTGAAAAAGCGATTCAATGGCATGGCCAATCGTATGTCCAAAGTTGAGTAATTTGCGTTCGGCTTTTTCGTGCAAATCGGCTGAGGCAATTGTTAGTTTTATTTCAATAGATTTTTTTATAGCCTGTGCAGATGTAAAGTGTTTTTTTACTGCAAGTTCTTCAAAAAATAATTTATCGGCAATCAAACCATGTTTAAGCATTTCGGCAAATCCATTGGTTAAATTTCTGTTATGACATGTTTGCAAAAAAGGTGTGTATATAAAAGTTGATTTTGGAAATGAAAAACTTCCGGCCTGATTTTTATATCCACCGATGTTAACCGCTGTTTTTGCGCCAATGGCTGCATCGCACATTGCCAGCAAAGTTGTTGGGATTAAAATAAAATCTATGCCTCGTTTAAAACACGATGCTGCAAATCCGCCCATATCGCAAATAACCCCACCACCTACCATCACCAACAAAGAATTTCTATCGGCATTATGCACAATCATTTGCCGGCAAATTTCATCTATCGATTGCAGCGATTTGTTTTTTTCGCCACCTGCAATTACTATGTCAGTGGTTTTATCAGCGCTCACAATTTTGTTTTTAATTACCGGAAGGCAGTGTATGGCTGTGTTTTCATCGCATAGAAAAAAAATTAATTTATCATCGGCAATGCAATTGTTAATGCAACCGGCAGCGTCAGCAATTGAATTTTCAGAAATAAAAATAGTTTTGCTATCCATGCATACGGCCTCATTAATACCTAAAAGTATCAGTTTTTTTTATCTGCTACATTACCGGTGTTTATCATCTGGCTGGTTTGTTGAAAAATTGATTCCTGGTGAATAAGACTGTAAAGTTTTAAAATAAAATCGCGTGTAAGTTTTTTTTCGGTTCCTGATTGCGTTCGTGTTTCCAAAATTTCTTTCCATCGTTCGGGCTGTAAAATAGCCATGTTGTTTTCGTTTTTATAACTGCCAATAAGCCGCGCCACCTGCATACGTTTTGCAAGTGTGTCAATGATGTCATCATCAATTTCGTCAATCCTGTCGCGAAGGTCTTCCAGTTTGCTAAGTTCAAATGCATCGGCAACATTGGCCTGGCGAATAACCAGTTTTTGAACAAGCTGATTAAAATCAGCCGGTGTGATTTGCTGTTTGGCATCGCTTAATGCTAACGAGGGGTTAATGTGCGATTCAATCATAAGCCCGTCATATTGCAAATCCATAGCCACTTGCGAAACATATTGCAGCATTTGAGTATTGCCGCAAATATGACTTGGGTCGCATACAAGTGGTACGTGTGGCATCTGCATGCGCAGCGCAATTGAAATTTCCCAGTTGGGCTTATTGCGGTAAATATGGTTTTCGTAGCTCGAAAATCCACGATGAATGGCGGCCACCTTTGTCAATCCTGTTTTGAAAAAACGTTCGATACCACCAATCCATAAATTAAGGTCGGGGTTAACAGGGTTTTTTACAAATACAGCTGTGTCAGTACCACGCAATGCCTCCGCAATTTCTTGTACAAGAAAAGGGTTTACTGTGGTACGTGCACCAATCCAAAGCATTGTAATGCTATGCTTAAGTGCAAGCTCAACATGTTTGGGGTTTGCTACTTCGGTTATAAAAGGTATGCCGAAATGTTTTTGTGCATGATTCATCCAGCTTAACGCTTCGGCACCGTATCCTTCAAATGCTTCGGGTCTCGAGCGTGGCTTCCACGCACTTGCACGTATGATGTGCGCGCCTGAGTTTTTTAGCGCCTCGGCAGTTTTAAAAACCTGCTCACTGCTTTCGGCACTGCACGGGCCGGCAATCAGCAACGGCCTTTGCACCTGCAATAAGGTGGGATGAAAGTTTTTTATTGTCATACTACTATTGATGGCAAAGATACTAAAGCACAGATTGTAAGGTGTGAAACATTTATTGCAAAAAATAAATTAAAATCACTTAATAACCATTACAGATACAATATGTTTGCTGAAAATTGTTTTATTTGTTTTGTATAAAAATTTAGTTTGTTAAATATGCGTAAAGTTTTAGTTCTTGGTGCAGGCAAGTCTTCGTATCACCTGATAAATTATTTTATTGAAAATGCGCAGCAGCAAAATTGGTTTGTTACTGTTGGCGATTTTTCAATTCAGACAGCAGAAGAAAAAGTAAAAAACCGGTTGCATGCAAAGCCAATAACATTTGATATAAACGATAGCAGCAATAGCCAAAGTGCAATTGCAGATGCCGACATTGTAATATCCCTGTTGCCTCCTTCGCTTCATCATTTGGTAGCGGTTGAATGTGTTAAGCTAAAAAAAAATCTTGTTACAGCATCGTATGTATCAACTCAAATGCAACAACTACATGACGAGGTAAAAAAAAGCGGATTAATTTTTTTAAATGAGTGCGGCCTTGACCCTGGCATTGACCACATGTCGGCAATGCAAATAATTGATGATTTAAAAACACGCGGGGCACAATTGCTTAGTTTTAAATCATACACAGGCGGGCTGGTGGCACCTGAGTGTAATGATAACCCATGGGGTTATAAGTTTTCATGGAATCCACGCAACGTTATTTTGGCAGGGCAGGGTGTGGCACGTTATATTCAAAATGGTAATTTTAAATTTATTCCGTACCATAATCTGTTTGCCGAGGCCCAAAAAGTTGAGATAGATGATGCCGGAAGTTTTGAAGGCTATGCAAACCGAGATTCAATATCGTACCGGCATATTTATAAAATTGATTCGATACCAACTTTGTTGCGCGGAACACTTAGATGTACCGGTTTTTGCAGCGCATGGGATGTTTTTGTAAAGCTGGGATTAACGGATGACACATTTAAAATAGAAAACTGTGAAAGCTTAAGTTATGAGCAATTTATTACATCGTTTATTCCAAACGCAACCGGCAATGCAGAAGGTGACTTGAAAAAATATTTTACGGGAAAGAAAAATATTGAAAAGGATTTGGAACTGATACAATGGACTGGAATATTAAGCAAAGAAAAAATTGGATTGAGCAGTGCAACACCGGCTCAAATACTTCAGCACCTGCTTGAAAACAAGTGGGTGCTAAAACCAACTGATTTGGATATGATAGTAATGCAACACATATTTGAATACAGCATTAATCAAAAGAATTACACATTAAAATCATCGCTTGTATGTAAGGGCGAAAACAATATTGCCACTGCCATGTCAAAAACTGTTGGCTTGCCTCTGGCAATTGCCGCAAAAAATATTTTGAATAAAAAGATAAATGCAAAAGGAGTTCATATTCCGGTTGAAAATGAAATGTATGAGCCTGTGCTTAGCGAACTAAAAGAGGCAGGAATTTATTTTACAGAAAAAGTTATTTAAAAATTAAAAAAAATAAGCGCATGAACAATACCGATACAAATGGAAGGCATAAAATGCTTCAGTATGTTTTTATATTGATAATAATAGTGTTGGGTTTTTTAATAACAAATTCGCTCCGAAATTTTATTGATGCAACGCTGGGTGCAATAATGCTGTATGTTCTTTTCAGACCGGTAATGTTTTATTTGCTACACACCAAGGGATGGAAACCGGGCAGCGCAACCGTTGTGATTTTGCTTGCAAGTTTTTTTGTGGTGCTAATACCCACTTACATAATGCTTCAGATGTTCATTCCAAAGGTTTCGGTTTTTTTTAGCGATACCTCACTGGTGTTTCATTTTTTAGATAAGGTGCAAAGCTCGGTGTTTCAAAAAACGGGAATGGATATATTTAATAAAGAAAATCTTCAGGCATTACAGCAAAAATCGTCTGAATATTTTACAACCATTTTAAGCGGAACGTTTAATACATTAGGTAAAATTGCCATTATGTATCTAGTGCTTTATTACTTGCTAAAAAATACGGGCAAAACAGAGCAGATGTTGTTTAAGTACATACCCATGAGCCCAAAAAATATTTCAAGATTTTCACAAGAACTAAAATCACAAACATATTCAAATGCAATAGGTGCTCCGCTGCTTGCTGTTGTGCAAGGATTGCTTGCGGCACTGAGCTATTGGATTTTTGGGTTAAGTGAGCCATTGTTTTGGGGAATCATCACTGGTTTTTTTTCGTTTGTTCCTATGGTTGGCACAGCTCTAATATGGTTGCCTGCGGGTATTTATCAACTCTCGCAAGGATTGATTTGGCAAGGGTGGGGAATTTTAATTTTTGGAGTTATAATAATTTCAGGCATTGATAATATTTTCAGATTTACGTTTCAAAAAAAGTTTGCTGATGTACACCCTCTAATAACAGTGTTGGGTGTAATAATGGGCATTGAACTGTTTGGTGTGCCGGGTGTAATATTCGGGCCACTTTTAATTTCTTATTTTTTAATCCTGGTTAAAATTTACAAAGAAGAGTACATTGAAAACGAAGCTTAGTTGCTTAAGCCTGCTTTTTTCCAAGCCATTTTAAATTGCGCCAAATTATTTGCATGTCGTTGGTGGCTTTATACTCCTTAGCATAAATTGCATTTAAGCGCGAAACCCAAAGTTTGTTTTCTTGTGAAAACGAAAGCCCGTCAGCCGGAGACAAAACACCTTTTTTAAATATCTTATTTAATGGGTTATCTGCATCAGTGTGTGGTGCCACCCATGTTAATGAACCAAACAATACGCCAATGGCATTGCCTAAAAAACCAACAAAATTTTTAACAACAAAAATCAGTAGCGGAAAAGATGCAAGCAATACGCCTGTAGCAACAAGGTCAAAAATGCGTTTGTTGCGCTTGTGTACGGGATTGTTAATGGTGTTTACATCAACAAAATAAAAATCTCCTTTATCGTTTATTGAATTGCTTCCAATTATAAACATGCTTTCGGGCGGTGCAATTTTATATTCAACATCGCGGCTTCGTACAGCAAGCATTTGGTCAATTATTGCCTGCGAGCTTAAGTTTTTTGCACTAAAAATAACTTCATCAGCACCATACACTTCAATAATTTCATTTAACTGGTTTAGTGTTCCCAATTTAAAATCATGTAGCTCATCATTAAAATCTGTTTTACCGGCTTGCACATAACCTACAAAGTTGGTACTGCTGCCGGTAAGTTGCAAAAGCGATAAAATTCTTTTTGCATCATCGGTATCAGCAACAATTATCAGTCGTTTTTTTACATCTCCGGCAAGTGCAAGTTTTTTTGACCCCATTGCATTTATTACAAGCCGCATCAATGATGCAATAAGGCATGCCCATGCGGTATTCATAATAATCAATGCGCGCGAAAAACGATACTGTTCGTTTAACAAAGCATATACTACCAGTATAAAAACTGTTCCGCTTAATATTCCACGTATAGTTTTCGAAATTTTTATAGGCCTGTCGTAACCGCCAGTAAGGTAAGATGCAATTACCCATATAAGCACATAGGCTGGTACCACCGCATACATATAAACAGCAGGGTAGTGGAGCTGCTTAACATATTGCTCCCAGTATTCTTTAATAATAAAGTATCCACCATAAATAAAAACAATGTCAAGTAATGGGAGCAAAGCCTTATCTAAAAAGCGACTTGCTATTGATATAAATGCACGCAAGTAAATAGCAAGGTTAATTAGCAATGAAAATGTTTTAGCATGGCTTTGAGAAAAATGTTTTTGTGCAAATATGGCCATAGCTTTATAAAAAACACGAACATAATTTACGCTGCTTTTTTTTGTGCTTTCACCTTTATAATGAATGATTTTTGTTTCGGGAAAATAATAATTGTTATACCCTGCTTTAGTTATGCGGTAAGAAAGGTCAATATCCTCGCCATACATAAAAAATGTTTCGTCAAGCAATCCGGTTTTATCAAGTGCTGTTTTTCGTAAAAGCATAAATGCTCCACTAAGCACATCCACCTTATGTGTTTTATTTTTATCAAGATATCCTAAGTGATAGCGGCCAAATAATTTTGATTTTGGAAACAGCGAAGCAAGTCCAAAAATTTTATAAAAGGCTACGGCAGGTGTTGGTAATCCCCGCTTCGATTCAGGAAGAAAACGTCCTTTGCCATCAATCATGTGTACGCCCAATCCGCCTGCATCGTCATGTGTATCCATAAAGGCTACCACTTTTTCAAATGTATCTTCTTCAACAACCGTGTCAGGATTTAAAAGTAAGATAAAACGTCCACTGCAAATTTCGATGGCTTGGTTGTTTGCTTTAGAAAATCCTGTATTGGTTTTGTTTTCGATAAGATGAACATGAGGAAATTTATTTTTCACCATTTCAACACTACCATCAACAGAATTGTTGTCAACAACAATAACTTCGGTAGTTAAATTTTTTGAAGCTTTTAAAACCGATAGCAGGCACTGCTCAAGAAAGTGCTTTACGTTATAATTTACAATGATGACTGAAAGCGGTGTGCTCAATTCAAATGTATTTTTTTTAATAGATATCGCTGTTCAAGATTATAAATACCAAATCAGGTGAAAAAAATAATTTAATTATGATATGCTCTTATTATCTCACGCACCAATTTGTGACGAACCACATCGGTATGGTCAAGAAATATGAATTGAATACGGTTAATGTTTTTTAAAATTTTATCGGCCTGTATAAGCCCCGATGGTTGTTTGCTTGGCAAATCAATTTGAGTAACATCACCGGTAACAATAAATTTTGCCGAAGGCCCCATGCGTGTTAAAAACATTTTAAGTTGACTTTCGGTTGCATTTTGCGCTTCGTCCAATATTACAAATGCATTATCAAGCGTTCGGCCACGCATAAACGCAAGCGGAGCTACTTCTATTATGCCGTTTTCTAAAAATGTTTTTAATTTTTCACCGGGTATCATATCAAACAATGCATCGTAAAGAGGACGCAGGTAGGGATCAATTTTTTCTTTTAAATCACCTGGTAAAAAACCTAAGTTTTCGCCAGCCTCTACAGCAGGTCGTGTAAGCACTATGCGTTTAATCTCTTTGTTTTTAAGTGCACGTACAGCAAGCGCAACTGCAGTGTACGTTTTGCCTGTGCCGGCAGGACCAATGGCAAAAACAATATCGTTGTCAATACAAGCTTCAACCATTTTTCGCTGGTTGGCTGTGCGCGCCTTTACAATAGTGCCCGAGGTTCCATACACAAGCACATCATTTCCATTTTCTTCTTTGGCATTTATTGATGTGGCTGAATTTTTTGCCGGAATCTCGCCCAATAAATCTTCAAGTGCTGTTGCATCCAGTTTGCCATAATGCTGAAAGTAAGTCAGCATTTCTATAATTTTTTTCGCTACTGATTCAAGTTTATCCTCGGCACCCAAAATTTTTATTTCGTTTCCGCGTGCTACTATTCTAAAAGCTGGAAATTTTTTTCGGATTAAATCAAGGTTGCTATCGTTTACACCAAAAAAAGCAACCGGGTTTTCAAGGTCAATGGGAATGATAAGCTCGCTCAACGGTTTAAATTATTTTATGACACAAACCTACAATTTTTGATTGAATAGGTAAATGGAATGAGGTGCAAAAAAAAATTATTAACCTACTGATTTAATTATTCGTGATGTTTGTAAAATAACTTTCTCATTTTTGCAGATATGTTTTTTCTTCTATCTAAAATTTTAGACTTTTTAATTTCTCCGCTTACCTGGATTTTGGTGTGTTTGCTGTGGGCATTGTTTTCAAAAAAGCCAGGGCTTAAAAAAAAATTGTTGATGGTTTCGGCCGCAATGCTCTTGTTTTTTACAAACCCATTTATATTTAACATGGTAATGCTTGGGTGGGAGCCCCCCGTAACACAGCCTGAAACTTTAAAGCAATATGAAGCTGGCATTATGCTTGGCGGAGCCATCAGGTATTTTAATAGTACAGCACAACGCCCTGCATTTGGCCAGGGTGTCGACCGTTTCATGCAAATACTTGACTTGTATCAAAAACGAAAAATACAGCGCATCATTATTTCAAGCGGTTCAGGCAGTTTAGTTTATACCGATATTAAAGAGGCCGATTTGCTAAGAAATCTTTTGATTAGTTTTACAATTGACAGCACACATGTATTTGCTGAAAGCCAGTCAAGAAACACACACGAAAACGCAGTATGCACTGCACAACTGTTAAAGGCAAATAATTTTAAAGGCCCCTTTGTGCTTGTAACATCTGCATTTCACATGAGGCGTGCGGTGCTTTGCTTCAAAAAGCAAGGAGTAGATGTGATACCTTTTCCTGTTGACCAACATGCCGGAAAAAATACCCTTACTCCTGACAGGTTGATTATTCCTAATACCGAAATTTTGCAATATTGGAATTTACTGTTTCATGAATGGGTAGGTATGGCTACATATAAAATGGCAGGGTATATTTAATATCTATTTTCAATCAACCAAAAAACAGCTTCTGACATGAAAAATAAATTTTTGCTGCTAACTATTGCCATTGTAATAAAGGCGGCATTTGCTTTTTATAAAGTGAACGAATTGGCTGGAACAAACCGCATTTATAAATACACAGTTGCAATTGAAGGAGGGGATACCCAATCGTACCTTGAGCCTATCGAAAATTTTATTGCCAGCGGAAAATACTTTGATGATTACCGGATGCCTGGTTACGGAATAGTTTATTTTGTGCTTAGAATAGTTTTTGATTCATGCACATCCATGAATTTACTATTGGTATTACAGGTTTTGCTGTCAGGTATTACGGTTTATTTTTTTGCCGTTATTACCTCCAGAATTATTGAGCAGTCGTGGGCTTTTTATACAGCCTATTTATGTTATCTGATAAGCACCTTTGTTTCAATATGGGATGTGTTTTTACTTACCGAAAGTTTTTGCATTTCAGCATTAATCATTTCTTTTTATTTTTTAAGCAGCAAGCAACTGAGTAATGCTAAATTGTTTTTGGCAGGTTTGTTTTTAACATGGGCCGTATTTTTAAAACCGGTTGTTGCTCCTGTAATTGCCATTATTTCTGTTTTAATTTTTATCAGGTATCGACAAGAAAAACTTGAAGGCTTTAAGCCGGTGTTGTATTTTTTGCTGCCATTTATTTTGATTGACGGGGTATGGGTAATGCGCAATTACCATGAACACCATCGCTTTTTTTTTCTTACCAAATCAACCTATCAAAAAGAAATTGAAACCACACATTATGGCAACATGATAAAGTTTGTTTCATCGTTTGGTGGGTCGGTTGTGCATTGGGATCCCGGTAGCGAAATGAGTTTTTTTAAAAAACCGGTTGGCGAAATGAAGGTGAAAAAAGATGTTGTGTTTCCATCATACATTTTTACATCGAAATTTAATATGGATAGCCTTTCATCGCTTAACGTATTAATAATGCAATGGAATGACAGTGCCAGTGCATTATATAAAGATGTTGAAACCGATAAGCGAATAGCTGAAAAATTTGATGCGTACACAGCCTCTATAAAATCCGAAAAACCTTTTTTATATCATGTAAAGTCAAGATTTATTTTGATAAAAAAATTTTTAATCCACTCAGGCACTTACAATCTGTTTAGCAAACCTGCGGGCGATTTAAATACAGTTGAGTTTATCATTAAGGCCGGTTATTCAATTTTGTATTTGCTTATTTTGTTTTGTGGTTTTGCCGGATTAATTATAATGTTGTTTAAATGCATAAGGCGTTTTAATTTTATAACCGCTTCCATAGCTCTTGCTGCGTTTTACTTTACACTTATTTATCCCGTTGTTTTAAGGCTTACCGAGTCAAGGTATTTTTTACCCGCGTATCCGTTTTATGTAATTGGGCTGTGCTGGCTTGTGTTTTATTTATCTAATCTAAAAAACAAAAAACCTGTAACATAATATTGAGTACAAACTCAATATTATGTTACAGGTTAAAATTCTGTTTTTTATAGAAGAAAAAAAGCAGTTGCTATTTAATTACTGTAATTTTCTTTACTTCACTTACACCATCAGCCGTTAAGCGTACTGTGTAAATTCCGTTTGCAAAATTTTTAACATCAACAGTATATTTTGTTAATGAGTTGTCAAACTTTTTGCTGTAAACGGTGCGTCCGGTGTTATCGGTAATTTGCAGCAATATGTTTTTTGCATTTCCTACCCATCCCACATTCATCACATCTTTTGATGGATTGGGGCTAACAAACCATGCGGCAAGTGCAGTTTCATTAATGCCTTGTGGTTCTGCATCCCATACTTCAAAATCATCCAATGCCGCTTCAACAAGGCTGCCGGCATTGGCATCTTCGGCAATAAAGCGCACTTTAACGTTTGCAGTAGGGGTAACATAGTCGGTAACCTTAAACGCAAACCTGCGCCAGCTATGGTCGGCAACGTTTGTGTTTTCTACCGGAGTCCATGTAATTCCACCATCATTTGAAATGGCAACCTGCCAAAAGTCGGTGCCGGGTGTAGCTCCCTGGTCGTTTGAATACCAACGCCAATATGTAATTGCAGGTGCTGTGTATGATGACAAGTCAAAAGTTCGTGATACCAAAGTGGTTTTTCCACCGTCAATATCCTGTGTGCCTGCACCATCACCAATGGTTGCGTTTCCGGTAACTGCACATATATTATCATTGGTTGTAGTGTGATCGCTGCCGGTTTGTACCTGCCCTGTTTGCTGTGCTGGGTCAAGATACGATGCAACCGGTGATGCATACGTCCAAATTCCTGTGGTGGCATTATCACCGGGCTGTCCGGCTGCCCATCCATTGGCTCCGCTGCTAAAATAATCCTGATCAAGTAAGTTGTAGCCTACCAAAATGTAATACGGTATGTTAGGTACCGAATCAACAACTCCTGATGGTTTTACATAGTAATGAAAGTTGCAAAAGTTATCAATAAGGTCAACATAATATTCTAAAATAGTTCCGTTGGGATGTGCTGGAATGGTGCCTTGAAAATTGTTTCCGCCAATATTATTTATCGAAAAAGGATTCCAGGCAGTAGTGCCTTGAACTCGGTAATAACCACTTGGATTAGAACCACCGGGAATGGCAACATTAATAATATTTGTTTGGATAGGTACTTGTCCGGGCGCTTGCAATACTTCAGAATGTGTAAAAAGTGTGGAAGCTCCTCCCTGGAAAATTTCGTGGCGAGCAAATGCTGATACAATATCGCAATAGTTAGGTGTGCCGTTACTCAAGTTGCCATCGTTATCATCATTAATTAATGCTTCGGTTAAAATATCGCTGTATAAAATTGCCTCAGCACCATCGGGTTGGTCCAACACGGCTGGTAATGTTTGAAAAAACAAATCCTGACGCTGCTGGTGGTTTCCAAAGTTTACACCCACATCCCACCATGCTCCGGCAATAATTTCGCCATCGGCATGTACTTCGCCCGTTAAGCCACTTAATACAGCAGGAGCCTGGTCGTATCTGCGAACAAAACCTGTTGGATTGCCTACGTAAAAGCCTATGCCAAGCACAGGGTCTTCGGTACGTCCATTTGCCCATGTATCGGCATATCCTTCACCCAATGCACCGTTGCTAAAAAATCCTCCAAAAAAAGAATATACTTCATAGTTAATTCCATGACCATACTCGTGGTAAACCACATCTGCAATTAGCGAAGTGGCATTGCATGTTGCATCGGCTACATAAAAGTTTACATCGCCATTATAAAATGCATTGCAACTTCCTGCTACTTCCACGTTGGTTGTCATTACAAAATCCATTACCTGGTCAGAGAATGTACCTGATATGGTTGATTTTTCCTTATAGTAATCATGTATTTCGTTTACCGAATGATAGGCTGATAATTCTTCAAGTCCCGTGTTGCTAAATGTAATATTGTTGGTGCCGGGATTTAAAGTAAATGTTTGTGTGGGCATAACGCCATTGTTTTCTATGCGGCACCATGTGCCACGTAATGGAATGGTTGATGTTACGGGGCTTGTGTTAGCTACACCAAGGTATCCGGCCGAGTCGGCATAATAGGTAAAGCTGCTTATGGGTATTGCAATATATTTTAACGGCTCTACAGAAGTCGGGTTAAATAAGTGCGTGGCATAAAGCGATGCACTTACATTAATATCCATATTTGCGCTGGGTGCTGCCGGTGAAGCTTTTGGGGCATTGGCATCAAAAAAGTTTACACGGTTTTGGCGGTAAAGAACCTGACCATTGTTGGCATCCACCAGCGTGTAATATTTGCGTGGCAGATCTTCGGCATCTGTAGCGTCAACGGTAACTGCATAAACAAGATGGTAATCATTCTTACGTCCATTAGGTACAGGCAGGTATTTTAGTTTTGCATCGGTGCTAACATTGTTAATGGTTAAATTCAATCCCGCAGTGGCAAAACCTTGTGCAGCCTGTACACTTATAGTGGGGTTGTTTCCTGTAGTAATATCATTATATGCATCCAGCATAAACTGTACTATACGGCCATCTTTAGTCATTTTAATTTTTACTATGCTCCACATTACTTCAAGCCCGTTGTGATACTGCACATAATCAACATTATGATATTTTAAGTTGGAGGCCGTGTTGCGGTAAACAAGTTCGCCAACAGGCAGGTTAAATCCCGATAGCTTTGTGGTAATAAATCCATACGCTGTAGCCTGAGGGGTTAGGGATATACCCATAGATATGCCCGGGCCATAAGCATTGTGTGGTAAACCGGTTTGCTCATTGAAACTGGTGTTCCAATTAGGATTATGGTTAACAAAAGTTGTCCAGTTTTCCTGTTGCATAAGTTGCCCCTGGTAAGCAAGGTTAATTGTGCCGGTTGGATTTTTAATAAACCGCACCAAATACGGGTCGTTGTTGTGGTCGAACCCATTGTGGTCGGTAGATGCAAGCGCCACAGCAGGCAGTAGCATGGCTGCAAGTAATTGTTTAATTTTCATTGTGTATGTGTTAGTTTAATATTAGGATGATTATTTTATCTAAAAAAACTTTTGATTTACGATGTAAGATTAGAATGAAAAAAAAAATGTTTACATGCGCTTATTTTATAGGAATGGCAAATGTATCCAAATAATTTATTTATCAAAATGGTAATTAACCTGCACAACACCTACTTTTGAACCAGTTAACAAGTGCGATGATATGACAAAAACTAAACATTGGCTTACCTTCATTTTTGCGCTCTCATTTTTTTTAAGTGCATACAAGCGGCCCGATTACACTATAAAGCTTGCGCGGCTTAAATATGCAGGAGGTGGTAACTGGTACGTAAGCCCCACGGCATTAAAAAACTTAGCCAACTTTTGCAATCAAAATCTTGGTACCAATATTAACCCTGAGGAGGGTGTGGTGGAACCCGGTAGTCCTGATATTTTTAATTACCCCTTTGTGCACCTTACAGGCAATGGGCGGTTTGTGTTTAATAATCAGGAAGCAGAAAATATGCGCAAGTATTTAATGGCCGGTGGATTTTTAAATATTAACGACAGTTATGATATAGATAAATTTGTTCGGCCTGAGTTAAAAAAAGTATTTCCTGAACTTGAATTTGTTGAGTTGCCCTTTAACCACCCCATATACCATCAAAAGTTTGACTTTGCCAATGGTTTGCCTAAAATACATGAACATAACAATAAGCCCCCTCAGGGGTTTGGACTAATTTACAACGGACGATTGGTGTGTTTTTATAATTACGAAAGTGATTTGGGCGATGGATGGGAAGATGCAGAAGTACACCACGATAGTCCCGAGACCCGGGCCAAAGCTTTGCGTATGGGAGCTAACATTATACAATATATTTTTAGTGAATAGAGCAACAGCTATGGTCAATAAATTGAATTGCTCATTAGCAGCCTTTGGAGCTCTTAAAAATTTTACGAATACTGCGTTTTCTTTAAAAGGTGAGGCAACAAACCTTAAGCCTTTTCGGCAACTACTTCTTTTACTTCGGGTATCATACGCTTAAGCAGGTTTTCAATACCGGCTTTTAATGTAAGGGTTGATGAGGGGCAACCGCTGCACGAGCCTTTAAGCACCACGGTAACGGTGCCTTGCGAAAAAGATTTAAAATCAATAGCGCCACCATCGCCCTCTACAGCTGGACGAATGTATTCTTCAAGCATGGCTTTTATTTTTTCTTCAATTGTTAAAGCTTCTTCGGGTGTTAGTGCAACATCCTGTTTTATTGGTTCAACAGGCAGTGCTATGTTTTGGTTTGATGGTGCTGTGGGTTTGCTATTTTCGGCTGTTAACGGGTTACCTAAAAAAATACGCTCGCCACTGTCTAAAAAACCTTTTATAAACTCACGCAAAATGTTGGTAATATCAAACCAGTCAATATCGTTGGCCTTGGTTATGGTAACAAAGTTTGATGTTATAAAAATGGATTTAACTCCAGTAAAATCAAAAAGCTGCATGGCAAGCGGACAAATTTGTGCATCGGCTTTACTTTTATATTCAACAGTGCCATTGGCAAGCAACATGCGGTTGGCAACAAACTTAACGCTGTTGGGGTTGGGTGTAAGTTCGGCATATACCTGGTAATTTTTTTTTATTTCAGAGGTGTTTTCCATTGGGTTTTTATAATCCTTGTTTGTTTGTACAAATAAAGGATTTGTATTTTTTTAATTGCTTTGCAAAACTAAACATTAACATGCAGCAATAGTTTACACATGCAGCAAATTTTAATGAAAAATTTTTTTAACCCTGGTTTGGATTTTAACAAATGCGCGCTAGATATTTTCAGGTATCAGGTAAATAAAAATGCTGTTTACCGCAATTATATCAAAGCCTTAAAAATAGACAGTAATGCCGTAAAAAAAATTGAGCAAATACCTTTTTTGCCGGTTCAGTTTTTTAAAACACATAAGGTGGTTACAGGAGATAACACCGGGCAGCAAATTTTTACCAGCAGTGCAACCACAGGTAGTTTAGTAAGTTCGCATTACGTAACGGATGTTTCGCTTTATGAAAAATCATTTTTTACCTGTTTTAAAAAATTTTATGGCAACCCGGAAGAATATTGTTTACTTGCCTTGTTGCCATCGTACCTTGAGCGTGAAGGTTCATCGCTGGTGTATATGTGCGATAAGCTTATTAAGCAATCAAACCATACATTAAGCGGATTTTATTTAAGTGAGTTTGAAAAACTTTTGCAAACGATAAACCAACTTATCAAACAAAATCAAAAATTTATTTTGCTGGGTGTTACTTATGCCTTGCTTGATTTTGCCGAATATGTTAAAGACAAAAACTTTGAGCATGGTATAAGCAAGGGAATTATAATGGAGACAGGAGGCATGAAAGGCAAACGAAAAGAAATGTTGCGCCAGGAAGTTCATAAGGTACTAAAAAATGCGTTTGGCTTGCAGCACATTCATTCCGAATATGGAATGACTGAGTTGCTTTCGCAGGCATACTCAACAAAAAACGGTGTTTACTTTTGCCCTCCATGGATGCAAGTTTTAATAAGAGATATAAACGACCCATTTTCGATTGCAGGAAATAGCAGAACAGGCGGAATAAATGTAATTGATTTGGCAAATATCAATTCATGCGCGTTTATATTAACACAGGATTTGGGTCGTAAATATGCCGATGGAAGTTTTGAAGTACTGGGCCGCTTTGATGATTCGGACGTAAGAGGCTGCAATTTAATGATTGAATGACCGATTGATTGAATTGGAGAATGGAAAGGGGATTTTACTGATTAAGAAATAAAAAATATCTATACTTTAGCGCACCATTCATTCATAAAAACAAATCGTACATTCATTCTGTCATTCAATCATTCATTAATATAGTGCTATGGATAAAATTACTGATCTAACTTTTTTAAAATCATTTAGCGGAGGCGATAATGCACGCATACAGAAGTATGTAAAAATGTACCTTGACTCAACACCAACATTGTTTGCATCCATGGAAAAGGCCGCAACTGAAAATAATCACAAGCAGCTTAAAAGTTCGGCACACACCTTAAAGTCGCAGGTAGATTATATGGGCATGCGCCAAACAAAAGATTTGCTAAAGAGCATTGAAGAAGATGCTTTGGCCGAAACTGCATCTGATGTTGTGATTCCCAAAATTAACCGCGTTAAAGAAATGATGACACAGGCCGAAGCAGAATTGAAACCATTACTTTCTTAAACTTAAATTGTTACAATAAAATAAATCCTATGTCAAAGCCTAATTCAATTTTTATTGTGGATGATGACCCTATGCAACTTGATATGCTAAAGGATCATTTGCAAGCCATGTCAAATTTTAAAATTCAAACATTTTCAACCGGTGAAGATGCCTTAAATAAAATTGCCGACAAACCGGATATTGTTTTTTTGGATTACAACTTAAGTTCGCAAAAGCAAGATGCAATGGATGGCCTTGAGGTATTGCGCGAAATAAAAAGCCAAAGCCCCGAAAGCGAAGTGATAATGCTTAGCGGGCAGGATAAAATTGAAGTAGCAGTTGACACCATGAAATACGGTGCATTTGATTACATAGTAAAAGGCGAAAGCGCATTTTACCGTGCCGAAAAAGGAGTGCTTAACCTTTTTAAACTTGCAAAACTTAAGCGCAGTGCCGGTATGTATAAAAAGCTTACCATCACATTTGGTGTAGCACTTCTGCTAATGATTATTTTGGTTATTATTTTAAAATCAAAAGGATTGATAACGGATATGGCAGGGTGGGTGTAACCTGCGATTAAAGCAACACATATTACTTTTCGACTTGCCTGTAATTACTTTTCGGCTATTTTCATTTTGTCAAACGTATTGTCTTTAATACACTGTACTGCTTTTAAAAATGAGTTGTTCATATCATTCATTACTTCAAAGTAAGCACCCGTACTCCAAAGGTCGCGTGCAATTAGTGCTTTTAAGTTTTGCATGATATGTTTTTCTGAACGCTTAGCACCCTCTTCGTCTTTTTTAACGCCTTTTTTATCTGCAAAAACATAAAAGTCGTCCATCATTTTTTGGTCAATTGCAAAGCCTACTTTGTAGGCTTTCACATCCGCATATTTTGCTTTTAACTCGGCCCGGTGGTTGTCGGTATAAGAAAGTGTAAAATCATTTAGTGTAGATTTACGAATAAGGTCGGTGTAAAATTTGCTGTTATAAGTTGTGTCAAGCGGGACAAATATATCGGGCATAATGCCTCCACCACCATAAACAGTTCGTTTTGCATTGGTAGCATATTTAAGCGAGTCGCTAAACTTAATGCTGTCGGCACTGTACAGTTCGCCATGCTTAAAGCGGTTGCTTATGTCTTCGTCATAGGCATCGTCACCTTCTTCATACGATTTTTGAATGCATCTGCCCGAAGGAGTGTAATAGCGCGCAACGGTTAACCGAACAGCACTTCCGTCAGGCAGCGAAAACGGTTTTTGAACCAGGCCTTTGCCAAATGATCGTCTTCCAACCACCAGGCCCCTATCCCAATCCTGTATAGCGCCTGTAACAATTTCGCTTGCAGATGCTGAGTATTCATCTATCATCACCACTAATTTTCCTTTTTCAAAACCTCCTGCAGAAGTGGCATTATAATCTTCGCGAGGTGCAGTGCGACCTAAGGTGTAAACAATTTTTTTTCCGTCACTTAAAAATTCATCGGCCAATTGATGTGCGCGGTTTAAATAACCTCCTCCATTGTTTTGCAAATCCAGTATAAGGCTTTTTGCACCTTGCTCTTTTAGTTTGGCCAAAGCCTCTTTAAATTCTTCAACTGTGTTATCAGCAAAGCGCGATATTTTAATGTATCCAATGTCAGGCTCAATTTTAAATGAGGCATCTACACTAAACAGTGGAATTTTATCACGGGTAATTTCAAATGCCATTAACTCAGGCTCGCCCCGCCTGTAAATATCAACTTTTACCTTGGTTCCTTTATCGCCTCGCAGTTTGCTTAGAACATCTTTGTTTGTAATTTTTACCGAAGCCACACTTTTTCCATCAATGTTTACAATGCGGTCACCTGGTTTTATACCTAATTTTTCTGAAGGTCCACCCGGAATGGTATTTGTAACCATAATGGTATCTTCCAAAATATTAAACTGAATACCTACGCCTTCAAATTTGCCAACCAATGGCTCGTTCATTTCTTTTAATTCACTTGAAGGAATATAAACCGAGTGCGGATCGCAATCTTTTAAAATAGCCCTAATGCCATCTTCGGTAATTTTTTCGCGATTAACAGTGTCAACATAATAGTAATCTATCATCTGAAGCAATGCGCCAAGTTTTTGTATTTCTACTTGTTGTGCAGAGGTTACTTTTCCAAAAAATAAAATAGTTGCCAGGCAAAAAACAATTTTCTTTTTCATATCTATTCCTTTTAATTATTTTGATTGCTATTGATTTATGTTTTACTCTTTGTAATCAACAAAAGTTATATCGGCTTTGTTAATTACTCGAACCAAAGTAAAACGAACTAGATGGTATTTACAATACTTTCGAACAATAGTTTAACACAGTTTAACTTAAATTCACTACAGTGAAAATATATACCAAAACAGGTGATAGAGGTCAAACATCGCTTATCGGGGGTACGCGTGTGCCCAAGCATCACTTACGCATTGAGGCATATGGTACGGTTGATGAATTAAACTCTTATGTTGGACTAATTAGAGATTTAGCAGGTGAAAAAAGCGTATGTGCGCCCATTTTACTTAAGGTGCAAGACAGGCTTTTTACCATTGGGGCTACATTAGCCAGCGATCCTCAAAAATCGCGTATGAAAATACCTGACTTGCATGATGCAGATATTACACTGCTTGAAACAGAAATTGATACAATGAACGAGGCATTGCCTGAATTAAAAACATTTATACTTCCGGGCGGGCATATTGCCAATTCAAATTGCCATATTGCACGCTGTGTATGCAGGCGTGCCGAGCGAATGGTTACACATTTAAACGAACAGGATGAAGTGGATGAAAAAATAATCCGGTATCTTAATCGCTTGTCAGATTACATGTTTGTACTTGCCCGAAAACTAAGTTTTGATAACAATGCCCCTGAAATAGCATGGAATCCGGTAAAAGAGGGTTAAAAAAAACATTTGTTTTTTGCATTAATATTTTGATACTTTTGCAACCCTTTTAGAAAAAAGAGGAAATTTTTTAACAGTAACACTAAAGATATTATTATGTACTGGACATTAGAATTAGCATCGCACCTTGAAGATGCGCCATGGCCTGCAACAAAGGACGAGTTGATAGATTATGCCATCCGGTCAGGAGCGCCTGTTGAGGTGGTTGAAAACCTGCAGGAACTTGAAGACGAAGGAGAAGCCTACGAAAACATTGAAGAAATTTGGCCCGACTATCCCACCAAAGATGATTTCTTTTTTAATGAAGATGAATACTAAACTTACCCCAAAAAAATTACAGAGGCTATGCGTATGCGTAGCCTTTTTTGTTTTTTAGTATATGACGAGTAACCATAAGCATGATCCATTTTTAGCTCTTCGATTTACTGAGTTCAGACATTTTATAATTGCCAAGTTTTTTCTTACTGCAGCCTTGCTTATGCAAAGTGTTATTTTAAGTTGGCTTATTTATCATAAAACCAAAGACCCCATTTCGCTTGGGTTAATAGGACTTACCGAGGCTGTGCCGGCATTATCGATTGCACTTTTTGGAGGACATCTTGCCGACCGGATAAGCCGAAGAGCATTGCTAATATGCAGCACAGTTGTAATGCTTGTGGCATCAGTGCTTATAACAATTTATGTTCATAATACATCATCAATATCTACTCTGCCTATTTATTTTACCATTTTTTTTATTGGCGCGGCACGCGGGTTTCATGCGCCTGCTCAGTCGGCTTTTTGGGGGCAGCTCATTCCCAAGCAGTTTTATGTAAATGCTTCAACATGGAACAGTAGCTTATGGCAAATTGCCGCTGTAGCCGGCCCTGCTTTAGGTGGGTTATCCTATGGGGCTATTGGGGTTTTTTATTCATCAGTAATAGTATGTGTGTTTATGGCTTTAGCCATTTTGCTTTATCTATTAATTGCCGATAAACATGTTGTGTATAAAAATGTAAACGAGTCATTAGCCCAATCGCTTAAAGCAGGTGTTAAATTTGTGTTTAATAATCAATATATCATATCAGCAATTTCGCTCGACCTCTTTGCTGTTTTGTTTGGCGGAGCAGTTGCACTTTTACCCATGTTTGCCGATCAAATACTACATGTAGGCCCGCAAGGTCTTGGTATTTTGCGTGCAGCACCTGCTGCTGGAGCAGTAGTAATGGCTATTGTGTTAGCCTACTTTCCTCCACGTGTTAATGCTGGAGTTAAATTGCTTTTAAGTGTTGCCGGTTTTGGCTTATGTATGATTGGCTTTGCACTTTCTTCAAATTATATACTCTCGCTTACGCTTCTGTTTTTAAGCGGAGCATTTGATAATGTAAGTGTAGTAATGCGGTCCACTATTTTACAAACACATACACCAGATGAAATGCGCGGAAGAGTGTCAGCAGTAAACAGCATTTTTGTAGGCTCATCAAACGAAATAGGTGCATTTGAATCAGGTGTTGCTGCAAAAATATTTGGATTGATTCCATCAGTTGTTTTTGGAGGATTTATAACCTTGCTTGTAGTGGGCATTACGTACGCTAAAGCGGATAAGCTAAGGAAACTTAATTTTTAGTATTTACTTTTACTAAATACAATATAAAATGTATAAGTTTTAATTCAATAGCATAAACAAAACATGTGTTGATAAACTGGTTGATTACTGGGAGTAAAATCATGAGGTATATTAAAATACAAACAACCCAAATATTATATTTGTATCAAACAATCAACCATTAAAAAACAAACAACATGAACAAAGGTGATTTAATTGACAAAATCGCTAGTGAAGCGAAACTCTCTAAGGTGCAGGCTAACCGCGCACTTGATGCATTTCTAAACACTACGTCAAACTCGCTTAAAAAAGGCGAAAAAGTTGTGTTGGTAGGATTTGGAACATTTGATATCCGCAAGCGTGCTGCACGTAAAGGCCGCAATCCGCAAAACGGAAAAGTAATTAACATTTCTGCCAAAAAAGTAGTTAAGTTTAAAGTTGGACTTGACTTGGCAAAAAAAGTTAAGTAAAAGAACCATCTTTTTGTAATAAAAAGGCCGCACTACCAGTGGCCTTTTTTATTTTGGAAAGGATGTTTTGTAATGATTGTGTAAAGGTTAAACGGTGTATAGCCGTGAGGTATAGTATGCAACTTATGAATATACATATAATTTTACATTTGCGCGAAATTTTTAAAATATGTTTAATAAAGGAATTGTCTTTGCTACCCTTGTTTTTGGATTTTACTTTGCTGCTGCACAACCCGACTCAATAGAATCAAAACATTTATCCAACATAAAACAGCTAACCTTTGGTGGAGATAATGCCGAAGCTTATTTCAGTTTTGATGGAAAAAAACTTGCGTTCCAGTCAAACAACTTTGCATGGGGTGTGCTGTGCGATCAGATTTTTATGCTTGATTTGGAAAAAGGGGTTGATAAAAATAAACGTCCACCTATGGTTAGTACAGGTAAAGGGCGCACAACCTGTTCGTACTTTATGCCGGGTGATAAAGAGGTGCTGTACGCCTCAACCCATGAAGGTGGCGACTCATGCCCCGACCCAGGTGATTTGCGCAGGGGAGGCAAATATTTATGGCCTATATTCAACACGTATGATATTTACGTTGCCGATTTAAATGGAAAAGTAAAACGCAAACTTACCAATGAACCTGGCTACGATGCCGAAGCCACTGTTTCGCCTGATGGAAAAAAGATTGTTTTTACCAGTATGCGAAGCGGTGATTTGGAATTATGGACTATGGATATTGACGGCAGTAACCTTAAACAGATAACCAGCGAACTTGGCTATGATGGTGGTGCTTTTTTTTCGCCTGATAGCAAGAGGCTTGTTTTTAGGGCATCCAGACCTGCTGATGAGGGCGAGGTTGAGCAGTATAAAAAATTTTTAAATCAGGGTTTGGTTGCACCAACCAATATGGAAATATACACGTGCAATGTTGATGGCAGCGACTTGAAAAAGATAACATCGCTTGGCAAAGCCAACTGGGCGCCTTACTTTACACATGACGGAAAAAAAATTGTTTTCTCATCCAATCATAAATCCATGCGTGGGTTTGATTTTCAGCTATACATGATTAATGATGACGGCACAGGTCTTGAGCAGATTACAACTGAAAGTATTTTTAACTCGTTTGCCATGTTTAGTCCCGATGGAAAAAAAATTGTTTTCAGCAGCAACCGCAATAACAATAGCGGGCACGATACCAACGTATTTATTGCCGACTGGAAAGATTAGTTAGTCTGAACAGACGAGGTTTTTTTAAAAATAAAGTTTCTATTCGCAAACTTTCATTTTGTGTTTTGTGTACTTTAGTAACATAATTTTATTGGATATGAAGAGAATAATTGTTACCGTATTTGCTGTTGCATTTGGAATGCAGCACTCGCTTGCGCAATTGGAAACGTTTCATGATTTTTCGGCTGTAACTATAACAGGCGATACCATTAGCATGAGTCAATATTCGGGACAAAAAGTAATGGTAGTTAATGTGGCTACTTTTTGTGGTTTTACCAATCAGTATTCAGGCCTTGTTACGCTCGATTCGTTGTATGGTTCGGCTTACAACTTTGTTATTCTCGGTTTTCCATGCAATGATTTTGGAGCGCAAGAACCTTTTGATGACAGCACCATTGCCGCTTTTGCATCAAACGTTTATAACGTAAAGTTTCAAATGATGCATAAAATTTCTATTTCAGCTGTAGATACACTTGAACTTTATAAATGGCTTCAGTTGCAAAACCGCAACGGAGTAGCCAATGCACCTGTTACATGGAATTTTAACAAGTTTTTAATAAATGAACAGGGGCAATGGATTGCTCATCACCCTGAGGCTACTGCACCGCTTGATACGGCTATAACAAACTGGATTACCTCATCACCAACGGCAATTACCGAACTCGGAACAAGTTCCTCAGTTAAGTTGTTTTCAAATAATGTTGCCAATACCATTTCTATTTTAATAGATGCTAAAAGGGCAGAAAACTTTTTGGTTGAATTGTTTGACGTTAGCGGTAAAAAAATCGTTGATGTATTTTCCGGAAATGTAACCGGTATCCATACAGTTACCTATAACGCTACCAGTATAAGTCGTGGTATTTATTTTTTAAAGGTTACATCAACCGGTTTTGCAAAAACGTTTAAAGTGGCTGTTGGCAATTGAGTTTCTTTTCTGACGAAAACAATATTTGTTTTTTAACTTCGTTTTTTAAGCATAGCGGCTTGTACGCGTAAATACATTGTAGTATATAAAGCAAGTTTGTCTTTAATTTAACTTTTAAATGTTGAAATAAATGCCGGTATTGCTAAAAACAAATTCTTCGGCTTATGTATTCGATCCCGATAACGCTAATTTGGTTTTAAAGCCCAATGGGAAATTTAGTTCGGTATATTTAGGAACCAAGGCTGATGACAAAACAGTGGTGGTAATCAAAAAACTAAAAAACCCCAATGATTACCGCACTTCTATTCGCTTTCAAAAGGAATCAGTGACAGGGTTTGGATATATGGGCATTGCAAAAACTATTGATGCTCATAAGGACGAATCAGGATATTATATTATAAAAGAATTTATTGATGGGCAAACCTTGCGGCAGTTGTACCGAAGTAATATTCCTCAGAGTGAAATGTTTTTTACAAAATGCATAATTGCTGTACTTGAAATATTAAAACAGTTTCATGAAAAAGGAATTTATCATTGCGATATACGGCCTGATAACATAATGGTGGTAAACAATAAGCGGGGCCATCCTGATTATACAACTCCTGACATAAGGCTAATTGACTTTGGGCTGAGCAAACATGCCGATGAAAATTTTGCTGGTGAGCATGTGCCATTTTCGCTTATCTACTCACCACCCGAACAACTATTAAACTATCCTGAACTGGTGGATGCACGATGCGATTTATACAGTGCAGGAGTTACGCTTTATGAATGTTTGGCTCAGGCGCCACCTTTTTTTAATCCACATCCTGAAATGGTAATGCACTTGCAGTTAAATACAAGCCTTGTAAACGATGAAGGAATTGATGAAAAATTGTTTAAAGTTTTGCAAAAGGCTACTGCAAAAAGTAAATTTAAATTACCTCCTGCACAATTGAATCGAGATGAAATTATTGCAGCAATTAAGCAAGGTATTGAAAGCCGTTATAATTCGTGCAATGAAATGATTAATGAGTTAACCACTATTTTGCCAAATCTTCACAGCAAAAAGAAAACTCTTTTTTCAAAAATATTCAGATAGCGACAAGGTATGCAGGCACATGCGCGCTTAATTTTCTTTGCCTGAGTAAAGTTCAACCAAGCCATCAGGCAGGGTTACAAAAAGGGTGTTTTCTGCTTTGTCAAAGTGCTCAATAAAACTATCATTAAGCGGAAACAATATTTCGCTATTGCGATAATTAACCTGAGCCAAAGTTTGTTGAGGATAATTTAATATCTGATTTATAATTCCTAACTCACCCTTTGCAGCATCAATTACCTTAGTGCCAATAAGCTCATCAAAGTAAAACTCATTTTTTTTCTTCTTATACAAAACGCTGGCAGGCAAGTACACCATTTTTTTTAATAGCGTTTCGGCTTTGGTCATGCTATCTATACTATCAGCAGCAAAACGAATAGTGGGAGGGGTAACCGTAATTTCTTTGAGTTTAATTTCTTTAAGAGTATTATCAGTTTCAATAAAGAATGACTTAACTTTTTTAAAGTTAACATCCTCACGGCTTTCCAAATACAAAATCAAATGCCCTTTGATTCCGTGGGTGCGAAAAATTTTTCCTAAGAAAAAGTAATCCGGGTAACCCATCTATCAAAGGGCATTAAAATAAATTGGGGTAGCTTATGCGTTTTCAGCAGCTGCTTCTTCTGAGCTTTCGGAAGGTGCAGCAGCAGCTTCGGCAGCAGCTACACTTGCAGCAGCTTTGCGCTCGGCAACAGCTTTGGCAATAGCTTCACGTTTTTTAGCCTCATCAGCAAGGCGGTTTTTAGCAGCATCTGCTTTTGAAGTGGCTACGGTTTGAGATTTTTGCAAAACCTTAAGGTTTTTTGCCTCAAGCCACGCTGCATGTTTAGCATCGGCTTGTTCTTGTGTAAGCGCTCCTTTTTTTACACCCACATTAAGGTGCTGACGGTACAATACACCCTTGTAGGCAAGTACTGCACGCATGGTTTCGGTTGGTTGCGCACCGGAGTTAATCCAGTAAAGTGCTCGTTCGGAATCTAATTCAATGGTTGCCGGGTTTGTTCTTGGATTATAAGAACCCAGTTTTTCAATGAATTTACCATTCCTGGGAGCACGTGAATCCGCTACCACCACATGGTAATAAGGCTGGCCTTTTTTGCCGTGCCTTTGTAATCTGATTTTTGCTGGCATTGTTATGCTTTTTGATTGTTTATACTATCTCCCAAACTCTCCCTTGTTTTGGGGGACGCAAATGTAGTTTTTTTATCCACACATCAAAATTGAATTTAAGGAGCAAATTATGGCTTGTTTTTAAACAAAAAAGCAGCCTTTTGGGCTGCCAAATGTAGGGGTGATAAATTTTTTTTTTAATCTCTGTTACTGCGGGTGCTTAGTTTATTGGTAAGGTTATAGCTTACACCAATAAAAGCGCCCACTTTAAATACTTTTTGGGTTGGAGGATCCTGACTTAAGCCTGCAAAAGGATACACCTTATCAACATCATATTTGCCGCTAAGCACAGTGGCTGGGCCACCGGCTACACCAGCATTAATAATAAACCTGTCCGAAGTTCCTAAAAACAACGAGCCGCCTAAATAATAACGCAGTGTTTCGGCATCCTTAGTGCTAATACCAAAACATCCGCCATAGTTTGTTGGCTTTGATGTGCGTTTATAAACATGTACCAAAAATCCGATAGAAGGAAGGTAGTCGTTTTTGTTTTTGTCTTTACGGATGTATGCCAGATTGCCTGAATTGCCAACACCTGTGGTGTCATAATGATAGCTTTTATCACCCAGTAAAAAATTAAAGAAAAAGCCTGATGAAAAGTCAACCTTAAATCCGCCTTCAACATTAATGGTATATTTTAATTCCTTTTTATAGGTGCTTAATTTGTTCATGCTGTTAGGCGCAATTTTAATAGTGGAAACATATTTATCACTTTCAGGAATTTGAACCACCTCGGTTATATTAAAGTTTTTGGCATTAAATGCACTATACAGGTTTGTGATTCTTTCAAAGAGTTGCAAATAATTGTATGAGTTAATGCGGTCTTTAAGCGAGCGCATGTTGCCATATAAATCTTTTATGGCTTCTTCTGAAACACCAATGTTTTTAAGACTTCCTTTATCAACGGCAGCATAAGCTGTAACGGCATCATCATAACTGCGGTCAACATTACTGCGGTAAGTATTAAAAGATAGTTTCAGACCAAGAATATTGTTCTCACCAAAAAAAGTATTGGTAAGATTATTTCTATCCATAGTTAATGAGTCAAGAGTTTTGTTGTCTGTTTTTAAAATGTTAATCATCTCACGGTAATAAGCTTTGGTTTTTTCAAGCTTGTCAACATCAGCACGCAAGGTTTTAAGCGTAACTAAAAACTTGTAATAGCTTACTGCATTATTACGATCGGATTGCATTTCGAGACCTGAAGCGGTAATCAGATCAACCCGAATTTTATCTGATTTATCGCCCGTTTTTTCGGCATAAGCCGTGTCGGCATTTTCACCAAAATATTGTTCAAGTGTTGAGTTTAAGCCAGGTCGTGTGCTGTTAATTTTGTTTTCGTTTATTCCATCGGTACTCAATGGTAAAATGTCGGCAGTGTTGTTATCGTTAAACAAGGCACTTGTAATTTCGGTGCTTGCATTATCGGCATTTAAAAGTTTATCGTCAATTTTTACAGTGTATAAAAACTTGTTGATGTTGCGAAGTTCAACTTTATAAAATCCGTCACGCTCAATAAACAGTTCTCCGTTTTGAAGGCTGTTATTAAGCGGCACATCTTTTTGAACATCGTATACAATGTCAAGATTCGATTTTGCCTTAGGTTTGCCTTTACCATTTTTTCCTTTTTGGGCAAACGTTGTTGTACATGCTGCGCATAATACTGCAAGTAAAAGTATGTAAGTTGTTTTCCTCATTGCTTTAGTGTATTGTGGTTGATTAAAATTTTTAATAGTGGTTAAATGTGTATGCGAAAGTGTGATTAATTTTTAACTTTTTTTTGTATTGTGTTAATTTATTTACACCAGTTTTTAACGCAAAAAAGTTGATAGGGTTACAATGAAAAATCAACGTTTGTTTGTTTAAAATCAAACTTATGGCAAGCGCTTTATTGAAATGCAGCAGCACAAAAGGTTTTAGAGAAATTTAAATAATCAATATATGGATTTTTGACGCGTTAATCCAAAGCCGAACGGTTAAATAAAATATAACCAAAGTGAAAAAGCAGTGTAAAGGATTTTGACTTCCGGTCGTAGTAATTAAGGTTAAGGGCAAAGGGCCCAACAGGGCTGTTATATACCGCAGCAAGCGATGCAATATAATATCTTTTTGAAAGAGCATCTCCGTAATATGCTTTGCTATCACCGGTATTGTTTAATATTTCCTGAAAAGGCTGGTAAGCAAATCCCTCTAACCGCAAGTCAATATTAGACCGAATGCTTACAATAGCCTTTAACCCTGCACCAATAAAATTATGTGCATGAAAATTTTCGAGAAACAGTGTTTTGCTTTCAATGGTTGGGTCAAAACCGGGCGCCTGCAATGCGGTGGCTGTATAATTGGCAAAAAATGGCTGGTTAGAAAAATTTGTTTCGGAGTAAAATCCCAATTTAACAGAATTTAGTGTTTTAAAATAATTATCGTAAACCATTTTTAGTTGCCACCAGCTACGCAGTGCTGATAGGGCGCTTTTATCAAAAGGGATGGAACCCGGAATAGTTTTTTCGTAGCCCTGCACCCACCTAAACCTAATGTTTAAAAACGTGCCACTGCTTGCATACATTTTTCGGTTAAGCGTATTGCGTTCAAAATTTAATGATGCGGTGTATCCTTCAAGTCGGGTAACATCGGCAGTATCGGTTTTTGAAAAATCGCGCGTTTGGTAATATTGGTTTTTAATATTGAACAATGCTCCTGATGCAATTATTGCTCCTTTGTTACGCGCAGGAATTCCAATGTTAATACCATAAGCCTGATCGGATTTTATTAAATAAGATGGTCTTATATCCTCAAAAAACGCAATGCTGCTTTTGTAATAGTTCATGCGGTTAAGGATTACAAAAGGCTCGGCCATAAAATCTAACCGTCCCGGAAAATCAATACGAATTTTAAACTGGCCTGAGTTATATAGTTTTCCAAAATAGGTGTTCACATCAAAACTTAAACTTTGCCTTCCCAAAAAATTATAATGCAAACCAATAAACACTTCGCTGATTGGGCGCGATGAAAAATTTCCGCCCACATCAATGCGTAAATCGCGTTCGGATTTTATAAAAATTTCGAGTTTGTAAAATCCGGTTTGGTTGTTGTAAATAAGCCTTGGAAATGCATGACGTATATTTTCATCTGCAATCATTTTAAAATAACGGGGCTTTAGCTGTTTTAGCTTTAGCGTATTGCCATGTGGGTTTAATATTTTTTTTATGTACTGCGCTTTTTCTTTTGATACACCTGTAATTTCAATACTGTCAATTACCAGTGAAGCAAAACCTTTTACAAATGCACTTCGCTTATTTGCTGTTTCATCGGCATAAACTCTGCGCGCAATGCGGCTTTTTATGATCTCCATTTGGGCAAGTGTGGCACGGTATCCTGAATCAATTACGGCTTTAAAGTTTCCAAAATCAAACACACCCATTTCTGATACATCAGGATTTATCAGTACATCATTGGCGCTCGGTAGCGAAACATATTGCTGTTGTATGATCATATTTCTGAACTGCGAAAAAATATTTTCGGAATACGGTATGTCGCTAACGCCTGTAACATTTGAGCCAAGAATTATATCAGGCTCAAAATCGGTAAGCATCACATCAGCCGGAAAATTATTGTAAATACCTCCATCATAAAGTATTTGGTTATCTGCTGTCATTGGCGAAATGTAAAGCGGGTAAGATATGGATGCACGCACCGCGCGGCCCAAGTCACCACAATTAAATATCACTGGTTTTTTATTGATAATATCGGATGCAACACAACGAAATGGCACAAACAAATTATTAAAATCATAATCAGCCTTGGCACTTGGTGCAGCCATGTTTTCCATCAGTAAAAAATCTACTTCGGCACTGCTTACCAATGGGTTTAAAACATGTGTGTGCAATGTTGAATCGTATGACAATTTTACTGTAGCCCATGATGCATCAGGTTCACGCTCTTTAAAAAAGTAATCTAAATCTTCGTTTGAGTGTCCGGTTGCCCATTCTCTAAACTCATTGCTTAATACAATGTTTTCTATCTGCTGGGGGCTGTATCCTGCTGCATAAAAACTACCCACCAACGCACCTGCCGATGTGCCGGTTATATAATCAACGGGTATGTTGTTCTCTTCAAGCGCTTTTAAAACTCCAATGTGGGCATAGCCTCGTGTGCCACCACCGCTTAATACCAATCCAACTTTTTGCGCTTGCATTATTGGCGATAAAAAAAGTAAAACAAAAAGACTTCTGAAAAATGTCATGGGTTAATCCAAAAACTGATTTAGCATTAAAATACGTTTTCTTTAAACTTTTGAAAATAGCTGCAAGCGTTTACCAGCCTAGACCCATACCACGAAAAATATTCGCCTTCGGCTAACACAAATTTTGCTTTGGGGCAAATGGCTTTAAACTCATTAAAGTGCTTTTCGCGAAAGGGATAAGGTTCGGTTGATAATAAAATGATTTCGGGATTTAAACTTTTTATATCAGCGGCAGAAAGTTCGGGATAGCGGGTTTTATTTACAAGCACATTGTGAAATCCGCAGCGCTCCATCATATCATGAATAAATGTGTTGGCGCCCACACTTATGTATGGCTTGCGCCAGATAAGATACAGCGCCTTTGGTTTTTTGGCAGTATGTGTTTGCCTTAGTTTTTCAAAATCGGTGTGTATGTTTTTAATTATCTCTTCTGCTTTTTCAAGTGTTCCTGTAATGCTTCCCACACAGTAAATCATTTCCATGGCTTCGTGCAAATCGCTTACATCGCTCATCCACACAGGAAACTCTTCTTCTAATTCATCAATAAGTTTTTTTGTATTCTCTTCTTTATTGCCAATAATTAAATCTGGCTTTAAGGTTTTTATTCTTTCGATGTTAAAATTTTTGGTGCCGCCAATGTGTGGGGTACTCAGGTAAATATCAGGAGGATAAATGCAGTATTTGGTAATACCTGCAAGTTTATCACTCAATCCTAAATCGGCAAGCAGTTCGGTTTGCGATGGCACCAATGAAACAATGCGTTTAGGTGGCGCATCTAAATTTACTTTGCGGTTAAGTTGGTCAATATAAACTGACATAATGCACAAAGATAAAAGATTGAATGTTTTAAAATGGAGATTCGGGGTTTCCCGAATACTATAGGAATTTGGCTTTGCTCAAAAAGTTTCAGGCTTGTAAATCATAGTCCTGAAATCAAAAAAGGCAATACATTTTTCCAAAGAAAATAAATTACGGTTATACCTTAACAAACTTTGCAGTTCGTATCTCATCACCATCATTTATCCTTAACAAATAAACACCACTTGCTATATTACCAAGCCTGAAGCTATACGTTGTGCTGTAAGGAGCAATATGTGAAGTAAAAAAAGTTGAACCCAAAGAGTTTATTACCTCAATGGTTTGAGGTTGAGGAGATGCAGAAAACAAAACAGAAAAATTGCCATCGTTAGGGTTTTGCAAAACACGAAGCATTTTGTTTTTTGAAGAAAGAGCATCATTAGCTGATGTTAACGTATCGCATGGGCTACCGGTAAGCGCACCTAAATGATAGTTGGGTTGGTAACACACACCACCAATACTGATAAAGTAAGGAAAATAAACAGAGTGCTGATGAACATCGCAAGCAAGCCCAAGACTATCAGGGTAATTTATATAATGAATATGTTGGGTTCCGTTTGAGCAGCCCACATAAATTTTTCCATCAGCCGCAAGTTGCTGCGTAAAAAAAGTGGTGGCAAAGGGTGGTGCCGGTGAGTAAAACGAATCCCAAACAGCTACATTCATTCCAGATGCAGCAACATTGGATGCAAGGCAATCATATTGTTTTAGTTTTAACCCTGTGGATGCATACATAAAACGCGAATTAGGCGAAAACGAAACACCTATAGCGCCTGCATTGCTGCCTACCAAAATATTGTGTGCATTTGATAGCATACCAGTGCAACGGTCAAAGTCAAACAAGTCTAAATTTATATCTGTATTAAAATAAGCATACCTGCTGCCGTCAGGCGAAAAGGATGACTGGTGGTTGCTTGCAAAATTTATTTGGTTGCCTATGTTTTGATAATAAGGTCCCAAAAACCCTGAGGGTGTAAAGAGGTATTTAATATATGTATCTGACGAATCACTATGGGTTAAAATCCACCAGTCGCGCCCATTGGCATGACGGCAGGCATTAATAGCTCCTGAAATTAGCGTATCAGTGCCAAGCAAATTTTTTTTACTCGTTACAGCACCAAGTCCCCCGTTTTGACTCATATCAATTATTGAATAAAACAATGAGTCAGAATGATAAAACAAATCGTAATATAGTGTAATATGTATTAGTGCATAAATGCTGTGGTTGCCGGGATATGGCAAAATAAGTTGTCCCTGAATTAACGGAAGTCCACCAAACGAATTAATCCATGTGTTTGTAAAGTCACCTGGGTTTATATCATTTCCGTTTGCCATGGTATCATGAAAGGCATTGGCTAAATAAACACCATTGGTATAAAACTGGAGTTGGCCGCTTGTATCACATATAGATGTATTGGAAATATTAAATCGCATTTCAAACAAAGCAGAATCCAAATGCAAAGTTCCATTGGCAAAATCCAAAATCATTTTTGAATGTATATTTGAACCACTTGGATAGTTTTCGTATCCTGCCAACCAAAGATAATTCTCTCCCTGTGCAAGTAATATTTTGGAACACAACAAAAATAAGATTAGAAATATAGTTATCCTTTTCATCATTTTATTACAGCAATCTTTTTAATAATTGGCAAGTGATTTTCAGTGGCAATTTGACAACTATAGATACCCTGTTTAAGGTAACAGGTATTGACAATTTGATCATTAAATAAATTATCTATTGATAAGACTATCCTGCCATTCATATCAAATAAAAAAAGCTTTATTGCAGATTTAAAAGTCTTATTAAATTTAACACTAAGTGTATTTTCTGAATGGTTCGACATTATAGATACGTAACTTTCGAAAGTTTCATCTTCAAAACCAGAACTTCGATAAATACCATGGTTTGCTAGGCATACATTTTCATCATCTTACTCTTCAAGATACTCAACAAGGGAGTATAAAACTCGTGCAATAAAAACCGCATTGCCACCGGCCGCAGGGCATTGGTGAGCAATTGGAAAGAATACTGCTAAACGAAAATAGTATTTTTTCTTTAACTGCATTAGCGTCTCTATTCACTAAAAACATCCACTGTTGTCCGATTAAATTTTAGTCTTTTCAATTTAGATGCCTCGGCTTCGCCCAAAAGAAAGCCCCCTCTCCTCTACAAAAATACGAATACCCTGTCATGCCGAGCGAAGCCGAGGCATCTCTTTTCATATTATTCAAATTTAATCGGACAATACTAAAAAATATCCTCCTTACTAACAGGTCTTCTTTTTGCCTGCCAGCTAAATCCTTTAAGCAAAAGTTCACTGGGTGCCAGCTCACCTATAGGATAAAAAGTTGCATCTGGCTTCTCTATAAGTTTTATGCGCGATACTTTATTGTTCGTAAACAAAATAATCATACTGCTGCATTCACTTCTGTTTACTCCGGTAAGCTGATTTTTTTTATTACGTGCATAATAAATGCTTTGCCCGTTTCCAAAAACATCCATGCGGTAAAGGCTATTGTCGGAAAAAAAACCGGTCATGGTTTTGCCACGCACCTGGTTGTATCGAACGCTGTCTTCTTTTGAAGCAATAAATGCATTGCTCACCAAATACATTTTGTCAATTTTATTATTTGAAATTTGCATGGAAATGCTGTCGGCAGCCAGTTGGTTTTTATCGCTCCATAAAACGGGATTGGTAAACAGATGCAACATGCTATCGGCTGAGTTATATACCAGTGAATCGCACACACCCTGCAAATCGGTTTTGTATAATCGCACTTTATGATAAGCAAAGTACGATTTATTTTTAGTTATAGAATCGTAGGTAGCAAACAGCGTATCGCCATGCATAAACAGCGAATCTTTTTCAAAAGCTTTTGTCATCATTGTTTTTCCGGTAACAAACGATTTGCCTTTTAGCTCATCATAAAAAGCATAATCGCCATCAACAATTATTTTTTCAGCGGTATCTATTACCTGCACATTGTAAAATGCGCGGCCCACTTTTGTTTTGCTGTCATACAAAATGCTGTCGCCAAAAAGTTGTTGTTCCTTGTTTTGTAAGTAAGCCTTTTTCCCGAAGTACGATTTTTCAGTAACGGTATTATACCATCCTGTTTCGCAGTAAATAAAACTGCTGTCGGTGCTGCGTATGTAACACGGCCCATAAAAGTACGATGTTTTGGTAAGCGAAAAATAAACCAGCGTATCGGTTTCCATTTTATAACCAGGGTGCAGCAGCACCACGTTTTTATGAAACGTAAATTTTTTTTCTTTCGAAAAGTAATTTCCAATTGTACTTGTCAGGATATTTTCGGCATCTACAATTTTTCCTCCGTCAACATAATCGGCAATGCCGGTGTTCATATTATACAACATAGTGTTTGTTGTAAGTACCATTTTGCGGTCGGCAAGTGTAATGTTGTTAAACAGGCGCGCAAGTTTTGCATTGCCATCATATTTCAACATGTCTCCGGTAAGCGTAATGGTATCGCCCTGCTGTATGCGCACATGGCCATACGCATCAAGGCTATTGGTGGCGGCAAATAAATAAGCGCTGTCGCAATACATATAGGCACTGTCCTGCCTGAAAACTACATTGCCCAATAAGCGTCTTACGTCTTTTCCAAAGCGTTCGTCACCTTCAAGCGTATTGGCATGTATAAGTTCAATTTTTGAAGGAGATTGAGAAAAACAAGAGGATGAAACAAGAAGTGAGCAAAAAGAAATGAAACTGATGAATAAATAAAAAAATAAAAACCTGAAATTATTCATTATGCTGAAAAATAATGCTTTTGTTTTTGCTGAGGGCAAATGTACTTAAACAGGTGCGATAGTTTTTTTTAGAAAAAAGAAATCACTGTTGTCCGGTTAAAATTTTACTTTTTAAATCACTATTGTCCGAGATAAAAAAATGAATTTTATGCAATGCAGTTGCATCATCCCGATAGTTATCGGGATGTAGCCCCTCTCCTTCGGAGAGGGGTTGGGGTGAGGTGTGCGTTGGCAATGTGCGAGTTGTAAGTTTAATCGGACAACCATGTTTTTAAATTTAGATTCCTCGACTTCGCTCGGAATGACAAGCATTTAGAATTTTGGATGGTAGAGAGGGGCTTACTTTTGGGCGAAGCCCAAAAGTAAGCCCCTCTCTACCATAGCCCCTCTGCGTAACCTGTCATTCCGAGCGAAGTCGAGGAATCTTTTCTATTTAATGGGACAACAGTGAAAAGAAATAAACATTTTATTTGCCCTCACAATTGATTATTTATATTTGTGCTTACAACCTTAAACAAACTTACAATGAAAAAAAATGTACTGTTGATTATTGCTGCATTAACAATTGTTGTTTCATGCCGCAAACAAAACACCGAACTTTGCAACCATGATACTTATGGTGATGTTTTAAAGCAAAAAGAAAATCCTACACCTGTTCCTTCCGGTGATGCATTCACAGCATCTGAAATTGATAAAATGATATCGGCAAGCATGGATGCCAACCTTACTTTTGACTGGCAGCAGGCCGAATTAAAATATGTGTGGAGCGCTATTGTAAACAGCGACCATGTATTTGCCATTGGATACCGCCCGTTGGATGTAAAAAATACCGATGAAATTTTGCACAAAATAAATTTATCCGAAAGCAAATGGATGGATGTGCATGATGCCATTATTGATTTGGTATTGCAAACGGTAAATAAAAACAGCACAAATCAAATTTCGTTAAATGATATTTTGGTTGAAGATGATAAAACACTTCCTGTTATTACGTTTAAATGTGCCGACAAAAACGTTATAACAAATCTTTACAATTTAGAAAACACACGCTACATTGAACCGCTTGGATATTTTCCTGCTGACGCACGTTTTCGCACCACCTCATCATCAGGCTGCAGCGGCAGCACCGAACCGTTAAACACAACCGACTGGACTACCATAGCTCCCAACTGTCGTTTGCCATGGAATTATAATAATCTGAATATCCCAACTGCATGGAATGTGTCACAGGGTCAGGGAATAAAAATTGGAGTTATTGATGCCGGTATAAGTTCAACGCAAACTTTGTTGTCGAGCCAGTTTACAAATGGCCAATCAAACGTTGCGCGCACAGTTACTACTGACTATACGTATGGCGCTTCAGCATTTACTACATGCGCGCACGGCACATCCATGTCGGGATTGGCTGTAGGCCCACGCAACGATCAAAACGCTGTTACAGGTGTTGCATACAAATCCAGCCTTCATTTTATTCGTGCCTGCGCTGATGTGGTGCTTGATGAATCAGCCGAAAAAACAGGACTAAAAAATGCGCTTGTTAAAATGGGCGACATAGCCGATGTAAAAATTGTAAGCATGTCGGTAGGTTATCCGTTTGCAAGTAATGTGATGAAGGATGGTTGCACCTATGCATTTAACAAAGGAAAAATGTTGCTGGCCGCAGCCGGCACATCGTTTAGCTGGACAAGCTGGTGGGGTGTAATTTATCCTGCAGCTTACTCACAGTGTTATGCAATAACAGGAGTAAAAGAAAATGGAACTACCTGTGATGTTTGCCATGACGGCAGTCAGGTAAAATTTACAATCCCCATGGAGCGCAATGCGAATGCAAACCGCAACTCATTGTCGCTGCCGCTAACAGGAACCACGCCAAATTATATTGGAGGCAGCTCATGCGCCACCGCAACTGCTGCCGGCATAGCGGCTTTGGTATGGGCAGTTAAACCCACACTTACCCGCGACCAGGTTTATACCTGTATGCGAAATACAGCGCAGTTTTATCCTTCGGTTAATTCTTCAAAAGGGTATGGCAATTTAAACGCATCGGCTGCTGTGGCATTAGCACAAACCTATTAACAAACTGTGCTGCTTACGTCTTATAGCCGCTCTTTAACCGAAGCAGGTGTTGATGAAGCCGGTCGCGGTTGTTTGGCAGGACCTGTTTTTGCTGCGGCTGTAGTGTTGCCTAAAAAGTTTAATCATCCGTTGTTAAACGACTCAAAAAAAGTTTCGGAAAAAAACCGAAATGAGTTGAGGTTTGTTATCGAAAAAAATGCATTGTCATATTGTGTTGCAAGCTGCACTCATGATGAAATAGACAGTATAAATATTTTGCGCGCTTCACACCTTGCCATGCACCGTGCCATTGATGGTTTAAACGTTGTGCCTAAGCTACTGCTAATTGATGGCAACCGGTTTAAACATTACCAAAAGATAAAGCACCAT
Source organism: uncultured Flavobacteriaceae bacterium (assembly GCA_964432885.1). Classification (GTDB taxonomy): domain Bacteria; phylum Bacteroidota; class Bacteroidia; order AKYH767-A; family OLB10; genus CAYSPG01. Next base: position 141,103 of record CAYSPG010000002.1, on the reverse strand, counting down.
TGTATTGTTAAAGGCGATGCTACTTATGCTAGTATAGCTGCTGCATCCATACTTGCAAAAACCTACCGTGATGAGTTTATGCAAAAACTGCATAGCGAATTTCCCGAATACGGGTGGGATAAAAACAAAGCATACGCAACCAAGGAACATGTAAAATCAATTTTAAAATTTGGCTTTTGTAAATACCATCGTAATAGTTTTCATTTAAAAAAGTTCCAGATGAGAATTGAGTTTAGTAATTCGTTTTAAAACTTTTTTAAAAAGGTGTTTCCTGTTCGTTTTTTTGAGCTACGTTTGACCATGAAAATGTTTGCCGTTTATTGGTTTTTGTGTGTGAATTGATTTTATGATTAGTGATTAGTTTACAACTCCAAACCACAAACTGTAAACAGTAAACCACATTCCATGAACCGAAAAATAAATCGTGTTGCCGTTTTGGGCTCAGGCATTATGGGATCGCGCATTGCATGCCACTTTGCCAATGCCGGTGTAAATGCTTTGCTTCTTGATGTTTCTCCAAAAGAATTATTACCCGATGAGCAAAAGAAAAATTTAACACTTGAAAACAGAGAAGTAAAAAACCGTATTGTAAACAACTCGTTGCAGTCTGCGATTAAAAGTAACCCGTCACCGCTTTATCATAAAAATTTTGCCCAGCGTATTGTTACCGGAAACTTTTCTGATAACATGAGAGATATTGCCACATGCGATTGGGTTATTGAAGTGGTAGTAGAAAACATTGACATCAAGAAGAAAATTTTTGACGAGGTTGAAAAATTTCGAACAGCCGGCACACTTGTTACTTCAAACACATCAGGCATCCCCATTCATTTAATGACTGAGGGAAGAGGCGATGATTTTAAAAAACATTTTTGCGGCACCCATTTTTTTAACCCACCACGTTATTTACCTCTTCTTGAAATTATTCCAACACCATTTACCGATAAAGCGGTTGTTGACTTTTTGATGTATTATGGTGACAGGATTTTAGGAAAGACAACAGTTTTGTGTAAAGATACTCCTGCTTTTATAGCCAATCGAATAGGTGTTTTTGGTATTATGAGTTTGTTTCATGCAGTAGTAAAAACAGGATTATCGGTTTCGGCAATTGATAAGCTCACTGGTCCGGTGTTAGGCCGCCCAAAGTCGGCAACATTTCGTACGTGCGATGTAGTGGGGCTGGATACATTGGTGCATGTTGCAAACGATGCGTATAAAAACTTACCCAATGACGAGCAACGTGATAAATTTATACTGCCCTCTTTTATTGTTAAGATGATAGAGAATAAATGGCTGGGTGATAAAACAAAACAGGGTTTTTATAAAAAAATAAAAGGTGCTGATGGCAAAAGTGAAATTTTAGAACTTGATTTAAATACCCTTGAGTATGTGCCGCAACAAAAAACAAAATTTACGACCTTAGAAACCACAAAAACAATTGATGACTTGCGTACGCGGTTAAAAATACTGGTGTCAGGTACCGATAAGGCAGCTGAATTTTACCGTGAAACATTTTACTCATTGTTTGCTTATGTAAGCCACCGCTTACCCGAAGTAGCGGATGAGATTTATAAAATAGACAAGGCCATGTGTGCAGGTTTTGGATGGGAATTGGGCCCGTTTGAAATGTGGGATGCCTTAGGTGTTGAAGAAACTATAGCAGCCATGGAGAAGGCTGGGCATACACCGGCACTATGGGTGTATGATATGCTTAAAACAGGAAAGAATAATTTTTGGCAATACACTAAAGGGTACAAAACCTATTACCACATAAAAACCACCGATTACAAATACGTTGATGGTGATGATAAATTAATTGACCTGAGTGCTGTGCCTAAAGAAAAAATTGTATGGAAAAATTCGGGAGCTGTACTGTATGATGTATGCGATGGAATTTTAAATCTTGAGTTTAAAACCAAAATGAATACTATTGGTGGCGAAGTGCTGGAGGGAATTAATAAGGCCATTGATATTGCCGAAAAAGATTTTAGGGGTTTGATAATAGGCAATGAGGGGCAAAATTTTTCAGCTGGTGCTAATCTTGCCATGGTTTTTATGATGGCTGTTGAACAAGAGTTTGATGAAATAGATTTTGCTGTACGCGCATTTCAAAATGCGAATATGCGGGTGCGATATTCTTCTATACCAGTGGTGGTAGCTCCACATGGGCTTACGCTTGGTGGTGGTTGCGAAATGAGTTTGCATGCCGATAAAGTTCAGGCTGCTGCCGAAACATACATAGGCCTTGTTGAATTTGGGGTGGGACTGATTCCCGGTGGAGGAGGCTCAAAAGAATTTGCTGTAAGGTTTGCCGATAGTTTAAAAGATGGAGACATTGAGTTAAATGCATTGCGCGAGCGCTTTTTAACCATTGCAACAGCCAAGGTTGCTACCTCGGCAACTGAGGCTTATGACATGGGCATACTACGCAAAGGGCACGATGCCATAACACTAAATAAAAAGCGGCTGCTTGCTGATGCAAAAGCGGCTGCACTTGAAATGGCAAATGCAGGATATGTGCAGCCTGCAAAACGAACCGACATAAGAGTGCTTGGCAAACAAGGTTTAGGGATGGTACATGCCGGTGCCAACGCTATGCTTGCCGGCAACTTCATGAGCGCACACGATATGCTTATATCTTTAAAACTTGGCAACGTACTGTGTGGCGGCAATTTATCATCACCAACATTGGTTTCTGAACAATACTTGCTCGATTTGGAACGCGAAGCATTTCTGTCGTTGTGCGGAGAAAAGAAAACTCTTGAACGCATACAAGCTATACTTACAACCGGAAAGCCACTGCGAAATTAGTTTTGGCATATTGCCAATATTGCTTTTTTTTCTTCGCTACTTATTACCAAATAAAAGGTTTCACTTTTTTAAAAAAAAATTTTTTGGGACTTATCATAATTCACTTTTGTAGAGTGATAACGGGCCTTTTTTAAAACTTTTTTTAAGCAGCACATAATAAGTATGTAAACCTTTTCCGGCCGGTTCAGTATAAAGAGAGACTTAAAAATCTTTTAAGATGAAACACTCTCTTACAATCTTTTCAAAAATCAAAAACTGCAAGTCTATTGTACGATTTGCTTTTGCTATTTGCATGGTATTTAGCCTTTCGGTGCAAAGGTCGCATGCAACCCATGCTGCCGGTGCCGATTTAACGTATCGCTGTCTGGGTGGATTGCAGTACGAATTGGAAGCAACTTTTTACCGCGACTGCGGTGGTGTTGCCGAGCCATCGTCAATAACTATAACCTATGCTTCGGCAAGTGGTGGTTACAACTTTACGGTAACTGCGAATAAAATATCCGGAACCGGACAGGAAATTACAGTACCATGCCAAACATCGGCAAGTACCTGTAATGGCGGAACCTCTACAGGTATCCGTAAGTTTGTTTACCGCGCAACTGTAACACTTCCTGCTGCCAAAACCGACTGGGTTTTTAGCTATTCGGTTTGTTGCCGTAACTGTACAATTACCACAATTCAAAATCCTTGTGCAAGCACATCGTTATTGTATGTTGAATCAAAGCTGAATAACGTGGCAGCGTCATGCAATAGCTCGCCCGTTTTTTCAAATATCCCAATTGCATTTGTATGCATAGGCCAAAATTTTAATTATAACCACGGTGTTATTGATGTAGATGGTGATTCATTAGCCTACCAACTTATTACTCCAAAGATTAGTGCCACGGCCACGGTTACTTATATATCTCCAAATAGCACAACCACACCAGTGCAAACAAGTACACCATTTACATTAAATGCAACCACCGGAGATTTGGATTTTACCCCTACACAACAGCAAATAGGTATATTGGCAATATTGGTAAAAGAATACCGTGGTGGTGTTTTGATTGGAAGTGTAATTCGCGATATGCAGGTTTATACAGTTCCATGTACCAATAATTTACCTACAGCTACTGGAATAAACGGGTCGGCAAATTATAGCATGAACGTGTGCCCTAATCAGCAGGTATGTTTTGATATTTTTACCAATGATGCTGATGCAACACAAACAGTAAGCATAATATCAAATGTTTTACAAAGTATTCCTTCGGCTACTATTACAACAACTACAGGTGCTCATCCAACAGTTCACTTTTGCTGGACACCAACAAATGCTGACATTGGACCTTTGCCCAATACATTTACAGTAACTGTAAGAGATAATGCATGCCCTACCAATGGAATTCAAACATTTAGTTACACACTTTATGTGCCAGGTCCTAATTACACAGTTTCATCAACCAACGTAACATGTAATGGAACACATAATGGAACAGCTACTGCTACACCATTGTACGGAGGCCCCTTTACCTATTCATGGAATACGGTTCCTGTTCAGTCAGCACAAACAGCAAACAATCTTGCGCCCGGTACATATACAGTTGTTGTTACCGATGGTTCAGGATGTTCGGTAGCGCAAACGGCTACCATTACCGAGCCGCCAGCATTAAATGCAGTAAATAATAATACTCAAATTGTATGTGTTGGTCAGTGTAATGGTAATATTGATTTATCGGTAAGTGGTGGCGTATCGCCTTACACATACGCATGGTCTAATGGCTCTACCTCGCAGGATGTAAACGGATTGTGTGCAGGTATGTACACAGTTACGGTTACCGATGCCAACAATTGCATACAAACAATTAACTCAAACATTCAGCCGCAATCAAACATTGCCGGAAGCATAACCTCAACCAATGTTTTATGTACAGGTAACAATACCGGATCGGCCGACTTGTCTGTTTCGGGTGGTGTAGGTACTTATAATTATATATGGAGCAATGGTGCCACTACGCAAGACTTAACCAATGTGCCCAGCGGCTCATATACCGTAACAGTAACCGATGCAAGTTCGTGCTCAAAACAATTTAATGTTACAATAACTCAACCTGCTGCTTCATTAAGTACATCGCAAACTGTTACCAATGTAAATTGCTTTGGTGATAATACAGGTTCAATAAATTTAACCGTGTCGGGCGGAACCGCACCATACGCATATATATGGAGCAATGGAGCAAATACACAAAACCTGACAGGGGTAGGAGCAGGTGTTTATACCATAACCGTTACCGATGCCAATTCATGTACATCAACAATAGCCTCGGTTGCTATTACTCAACCGGCAGCTGCATTAAGCGCAACACCAACGGCAGTTGCAGTTAATTGTTTTGGTAACAGTTCAGGTTCAATAAATCTTGCAGTTAATGGTGGAACAGCCCCTTACTCTTACGTATGGAGCAATGGAGCTACTTCGCAAAATGCAACAGGACTTGCTGCAGGAACATACAGTGTTACTGTTACAGATAGCAAAGGATGTACCTCGTCATCTGCATCAATTAATATCACCCAGCCCTCTGCCGCGATGGCATCAACGTTTGTGGCAACCAACGTAAACTGTTTTGGAAATACTACAGGTGCAGTAAATATTACTGTAACAGGTGGAACTACTCCTTACACATTTGCATGGAACACCGGTGGTACTACAGAAGACCTTGCCAACGTACCTGCAGGAACATACTCTGTAGTTATTACCGATGCAAACGGTTGCACTTCGGTGCAAAATACAATGAAAGTATTGGAGCCTGCTGCCTCGCTTGCATCATCACATGCTGTAACCAACGTAAATTGTTTTGGTGATAATACAGGTTCAATAAATATGACCATTTCAGGAGGTACAACACCGTATTCATATTTATGGAATACAGGAGCTATTACGCAGGATATTAATTCAATTGCAGCAGGCACATACTCAATTACTGTTACCGATGCCAATGGTTGTACATCAACAAATGCATCTATACAAGTAAACCAGCCAGCAGCAGCACTTGCCTACACACAGGTGGTAAACAATGTAAGCTGTTTTGGAAATAACACGGGTTCTATTAACCTTACGATAACAGGTGGCACCACTCCATATAACTATTTATGGAGTAACGGTGCCACCACTCAGGATTTAAATAATATACCAGCTGGTACTTATACCGTAACCATTACCGATGCCAATGCGTGTACAACAGGAAATGTGGCAATTGGTGTAACGCAGCCAACAGCAGCACTTGCCAGCACAGTAGGCGCCACTCAAAATGTGGGTTGCTTTGGTGCATCAACCGGAAGTATAAATCTAAATGTAGCAGGAGGAACATCCCCATACTCATATTTATGGAGTAATGGACAAACCAGTGAGGATATTTCAAACATACCTGCAGGAACATATACGGTAACTGTTACGGATGCACACGGATGTACCAGCAATACAAACTCAATCAGCATTACACAACCGGTTGCCACCTTAAGCACTTCAATCAGCGCATCGCAAAATGTTTCGTGTACTGGGGGCGGGAACGGTGCCATTGACTTAACAGTAAATGGTGGAACTCAACCGTACTCATATCAATGGAGTACAGGCGCAAATACTCAGGATATTGGAAGCCTTGCCGCTGGAACTTATAATGTAACAATTACCGATGCCAATGGATGCACAACTTCTGCATCAGGAAGCGTAACACAACCATCGTCTTCATTAAGTACTTCTATAAACTCATCTCAGAATGTGTTATGCCATGGAGGTAATAATGCGGCAATAAGCATTAATGTTGGTGGTGGAACTACTCCATATAGTTTTAGCTGGAGCAACGGTGCAACCACACAAAATATTTCCGGCTTGCAGGCAGGCACATACATGGTAACTGTAACTGACGCGAATGGATGTGTATCCACTGCAAACCAAACCATCACTCAGCCATCCGCTGCACTATCGTCATCCGTTGGCTCAACACAAAATGTTTCATGTTTTGGATTAAGTAATGGTTCGATAAACGTTTCTGTTAATGGTGGAACAACTCCTTATTCTTATTCATGGAGCAATGGTGCCACTACTCAAAATCTTTCGGGTATAGCAGCAGGAAATTATTCGGTTACCATTACCGATGCCAACGGTTGTTTTACTAACCAAAATGCTATTGCCATTGCGCAACCCGGCCAGGCATTGGCTGGTTCGGTTACAGGAACGCAAAACGTAAATTGTTATGGCAACTCTACAGGAGGAATTAATTTATCTGTAATTGGAGGAACTTCTCCATACCAGTATAACTGGAGTAATGGAACTACTTCACAAAATTTGACAGGTGTTTCTGCCGGTTCGTATTCTGTTACTGTTACAGATGCAAACAATTGTACCACATCGCTTAATGCACTTGCGGTAACACAACCTGCTGGTGCGCTTAGTTCATCCATTGCTTCTGTGCAAAATGTTTCTTGCTTTGGTGGAAGCAATGCGTCAATTAACTTAACTGTAAACGGTGGTACTGCACCCTACTCTTATAACTGGAGCAATGGTGCCACATCACAAGACTTGTCATCCATAACCTCGGGAAATTATTCAGTAACTGTTACCGATGCCAATGGTTGTACAATAAACAACAATGCAATCAGCATTACTCAGCCCGCTGCTGCCTTAGCAGTTTCAACATCCTCGACAAACGTAAATTGCTTTGGCAACTCAACAGCTGGAATTACAATTACAGTGACCGGAGGAACCACCCCTTACTCATATTTATGGAGCAATGGTGCTTCATCGCAAAATATTTCAAATATAGCTGCCGGCAGCTATGATGTTACCATCACCGATGCCAATGGCTGTACAGTATCATCACAGGCTGTTACCATTACCCAACCTTCTGCACCCTTGTCTTCTTCATTAAGTGTTACGGATGTGCTTTGTCACGGAAATACTACTGGTGCAGTAAACGTTACTGTAACTGGTGGCACCTCGCCTTACAATTATTTATGGAATAACGGAACGACCTCTCAGGATTTAACAGGCATAGGAGCAGGAACTTATTCTGTTACAGTTACTGATGGAAACGGATGTACCTCAGCACTGAATTCAATAGCAGTTACCCAACCAACAGCTTCACTCAACTCATCTTTATCGTCATCAACAAACGTTGCCTGCTATGGTGGAGTTAATGGAGCAATTACTTTAAATGTAAATGGAGGAACAACACCTTATTCTTTTTTATGGAGCAATGGTGCAACTACACAAAATATTACTGGTCTGGCAGCAGGAATTTATTCGGTAACTGTAACCGATGCCAATGCATGCACAAGCCGTACTAATTCAATTGGAATTAACCAACCCGCAGGCGCACTTTCAACAAATGTTACCACATCGCAAAACGTTTCGTGTAATGGTGGCGGTAACGGAAGCATTACACTTACAGTGTCAGGGGGAACTTCGCCTTACACTTATAATTGGAGCAACGGTGCAACCACGCAAAGCATTACAGGATTGTATGCCGGTGCTTACGGAGTTTCAATTACTGATGCCAACGGTTGTACCACTACTGCAACAGGAACGGTGAGTCAGCCTGCAGGCGCTTTAAGCAGTTCGATTTCATCATCACAAAATGTATTGTGTTATGGAGGAACAAATGGTTCCGTTAATTTATCAGTGAATGGCGGAACGGCTCCTTACAATTTTCAGTGGAGCAACGGTGCCATCACTCAAAATCTTTCAAACCTTTCGGCCGGAAATTATTCGGCAACTGTTACCGATGCCAACGGATGTATAAGTCAGTCATCAGTTGTTATAGCTCAACCCACTGCAACTCTTAATGCAAGCGCATCAACTGTACAAAGTGTTTTGTGTTTTGGAAATGCAACGGGTTCCATAGATGTAACCATTACCGGTGGTACCGCGCCTTACACATACGTTTGGAGCAACGGAGCAAACACACAGGATTTGACTTCTATAGGTGCAGGCAACTACGCAGTAACTGTTACCGATGCCAACGGATGTACTTATAACCTTGGCTCATTAGTAGTTGAACAGCCTGCTGCTGCACTTGCAATGAGCGGCACTTCAAGCAACGTAAATTGCTTTGGAAATAATTCAGGGGCCATTGACATTACCGTAACCGGTGGTACAGCTCCGTATAATTACAATTGGAGCAATGGTGCCGCTACTCAAGATATTACCAGCGTGGGAGCAGGAAATTACAATGTTGTGGTTACCGATGCAAACGGTTGTACCGTAACCAATGCAGGGTTCACCATTACCCAACCCGCAGCAACTCTTTCAACAACACATACAGTTACTGACGTAAATTGTTTTGGAAACAATTCAGGATCGGTAGCGGTAACAGTGTTGGGTGGAACGCAACCATATTCATTTAACTGGAGTAATGGAAGCACCTCGCAAAATTTATCAAATGTTGGTTCGGGCGCATATACATTAACTGTTACTGATGCCAATGGTTGTGTAGCTTCCACAGGCACAGTTCAAATTTCGCAACCAGCGGCAGCACTTGCAGTTTCAAATGCAATTGCAAACGTGGGTTGTTATGGAAACAGTTCAGGAAGCATTGACCTTACAGTAACCGGAGGAACCCAACCTTATTCTTATCAATGGAATACTGGCGCCACAACGCAAGATTTAACCAACGTGGCTGCTGGTGTATATACAGTAACAATTACCGATGCCAACGGATGCACCTCAACCGGAGGAACAATGGAGATAACTCAACCTGGCGGAGCTTTGGCGGCCACAGTTGGAAGTTCGCAAAACATAAATTGTTTTGGACAAACTACTGGTTCAATAAATGTAACTGTAGCTGGCGGAACAGCACCATATAATTATTTATGGAGTACAGGAAACACTTCGGCAAATCTTACCAATGTTGGTGCCGGCACTTACACCGTTACTGTTACCGATGCCAACGGATGTGTGAATGCTATAAATTCAATAACACTAACACAACCAACTGCATCACTGGCCGGAAGCATTTCGGCAACGCAAAATGTTTCGTGCAACAGCGGAGGCAATGGCTCCATTGATTTAACCGTTGCTGGAGGAACCTCACCTTACGCATTTAACTGGAGCAACGGTGCAACTACCGAAGATATTTCAGGATTGAGTGCCGGAACATACAATGTAACTGTAACCGATGCCAACGCATGCACAACTACTGTAACAGGAATTGTTACTCAGCCGGCTGGCGCACTTAGCAGCTCGATATCATCTTCGCAAAACATTTTGTGCCATGGTGGCGCTACAGGGTCAATAACTCTTGCTGCCTCAGGCGGAACTGCACCTTATTCATTTGCATGGAGCAATGGCTCAACCACGCAAAACTTAAATAATATAGCCGCTGGCACTTATGTATGTACTATTACCGATGCCAACGGATGTGTAAGCTCATCATCTGCAACACTTACAGAGCCTTCTGCAGATTTGGCTGCAAGTATTTCTTCATCCACTAATGTTTCTTGTTTTGGAAATAACAACGGTGCCATCTCGGTAAATGTATCAGGTGGAACCTCTCCTTACAGTTATAACTGGAGCAATGGAGCTACATCATCTTCTATTACAAACTTAATAGCAGGCAACTACGCAGTTACTGTAACGGATGGCAACGGGTGTATAGCAAACATTAATGCGATTGCAATAACTCAGCCCGCTGCACCATTAACTACTGCTATAGGTGTAACACAAAATGTAAACTGCTTTGGACAAAACACAGGTTCAATTAGTGTAACAGTTAACGGTGGAACAGCCCCGTATGCTTACAACTGGAGCAACGGTAACAATACACAAAATATTACCAATCTGGCGGCAGGCAACTACTCGGTAACAGTAACCGATGCCAATGGCTGTACCGAAAATATCAACGCAATTGCAATTTCGCAGCCTGGTGCTTCACTTGGAGCAACAGTAACTTCAACTCAAAACGTTTCGTGTACAGGTGGAGGCAATGGTTCAATAGATGTTACCGTTTCAGGTGGAACAATGCCGTACTCATATTCATGGAGTAACGGCTCAACTTCAGAAGACATAAGTGGATTGGCAACCGGTGCTTACACTGTAAATATTACCGATGCTAACGGATGTACATTTACATTAACCGAAACCGTAACGCAACCCGCCAACAATCTTTACACGGCAATTCAAGCCAGTCAAAACGTAAATTGTTATGGTGGAAATAATGGCAACATAGATTTAACGGCAAGTGGAGGCACATCTCCTTATACCTTTAGCTGGAGCAATGGCGAAACCACTGAGGATATTTCGAATCTGCAATCAGGAACTTACACTGTAACTGTTACTGATGCCAACGGATGTTACAACAATCAAACAGTAACAATCACCCAGCCATCAGCGGCTTTAGCATCTGCTATCTCAGGCTCGCAAAACATACTTTGCTTTGGTGGAAACAACGGAAACATTGATCTTACTGTTTCTGGCGGTACGGCTCCATATTCATTTACTTGGAGCAATGGTGCAAGTACTGAAGACTTATCAGGACTTACTTCTGGTACATACGATGTTACCGTTACCGATGTAAATGGATGTACTACTGTAAATTCTGTTTTACTATCTCAACCTGTAGCCGCATTAACAACATCCATACCTTCTTCACAGGATGTATCGTGCTATGGAGGAACAAACGGAACCATAAATCTGGATATACAAGGTGGAACATTTCCTTACTCAGTTCAATGGAGCAATGGCTCAACCAGCCAGAATCAAACAAACCTTGCAGCCGGTAATTATAGTGTAATTGTTACTGATGCAAACGGATGTACGTCTACGCTTTCTCAAACCATAAACGAACCTTCGGCATCTTTAAATGCCGCAGTAAGTTCGGTGCAGCCTGTAAATTGTTTTGCAAATGCAACAGGTGTTATTGATATAACTATTAATGGCGGAACATCGCCATTCACGTATTCATGGAGCAATGGGGCAACTACTGAAGATTTGAATAATGTGGTTGCTGGCACCTACACAGTTTCGATAACAGATGCTAATGGATGTACAACCGGTACAACAGTTACCATATCACAACCATCAGCAGCATTAAGCGCATCTACCAATGTAATACAAAACGTATCGTGTTTTGGGGGAAATAACGGAGCAGTTGATTTAACTGCCGGTGGCGGAACTCCTCCTTATTCTTACAATTGGAGCAATGGTTCAACATCCGAAGATTTATCAGGATTATCTACCGGCACATATACAGTAACAATTACCGATGCCAATGGCTGTACTGTTGTGGGATCAGCCACAATAACTCAGCCCACAGGAGTATTAAATGCAACGTATGTTCAAACTGCATCGGTGTTGTGCTTTGGTGGAACAAATGGTGCGCTTGACTTAACAGTAATTGGAGGAACATCACCTTATAGTTACCAATGGAGCAATGGTGCAACCACCGAAGACTTAACAGGTGTGGCTGCCGGAAACTATACGGTAATGATTACCGATATCAACGGATGTACATTTAATTTGAATGCAACTATTACGCAACCCCTTGCACCACTTGCCCCTTCAACAAGTGTAACACCTGTTGGATGTTTTTCTGACAGTACCGGTTCAATTATACTTACTGTTGTGGGAGGCACACCACCATTTCAGTTTTACTGGAGCAATGGTGCTACATCCCAAAATTTAACTAATATTTCAGGTGGAACCTATTGGGTTACTGTAATTGACTCAAACAACTGTTCGGCACAGGCGTGGGCTTATGTAAGGCAGCCTGAAGGAGCGTTATGGACTACTCCTGTAGTTACTAACGTAAATTGTGTAAACCTTAATTCAGGTGCTGTTCTGTCGGGAACTACAGGCGGATCGCCTCCATACAGTTATGTGTGGAGTAACGGAGCCACCACTCCTGATTTGATTAACGTAATTGCAGGACATTATGTGGTAACTGTAACCGACAGTGCAGGATGTACACGGATTGACAGTGTTGATGTACAAGGGCCATTAACGTTACTTGGCACAGGTGCATCTGTAACTAATGTTGGATGCTTTGGCGCTTCGTCAGGATCAATAACATTGAATGTGGCAGGAGGAATTCCAAACTATAGTTTTGTTTGGAGCAACGGTGCAACAACTCAAAACGTTACTAACCTTGCCGCTGGAAGTTATACAGTAACAATTACCGATTCATACGGCTGTACAAAAGATTCATCATTTGCAATTACACAACCGGCAACAGGAATTTCTGATTCTGTATCAACAACTCAGGTAACATGCTATGGTTTGAATAATGGAGGAATTTCAGTTACTCCGATTGGCGGAACAGCACCTTATTCATTCCAGTGGAGCAATGGTGCCACAACTGCATCAATAAACAATCTTGCTCCCGGAAATTATACTGTTACTATTACCGATGGAAACGGATGTACCAAACAGGAAACAGTTGATATTTCACAACCGGCATCATCGCTTAATATTACTGGTAACGGAACAAATTCCAACTGTCTTTCAGGTATTGCAGGAACTGTTACGGTAAACATTTCAGGAGGCACAGCGCCTTATACCTATACATGGAGCAATGGTGCTATTACACAAAACTTGGCAAGTGTTGGTGCAGGTACATATTCGCTTACTGCAACTGATGCCAACGGATGTATTTCAAATTTTACACAAACAATTACTGATTTATCGCAATTCTCAATGACAGCAGGCGGACCCACCGAGTTTTGCATTGGAGGTACCGTAACATTAAATGCATTGGTTGTGAACGGAGGAAATTATCAATGGTATCAGAACGGACAAATTCTTACCGGTGCAACTCAAAGTTCGTTTACAACACCGGCACCCGGAAGCTACACGGTAACATGTACCAACAGTTGCGGAACGTTTACATCTTCAGCTATAGAGGTTAAAGTTTTCTCAGTTGGTGATTACTCGGTAAGTCCTAACGTGGTTGTATGTCCTGCACTTGGCGAGTATGCAACACTTAGCGCTTATGGTGGTGCAAGTTATCATTGGAATCCTGATGCCGGATTATCGAATGCAAACATTGCCAACCCTGTAGCTACTCCAAAAGCTACCACCGTTTATACAGTAACAATAGCTTCGCCTCAGGGATGTACAGTTACTGCCGAAGTAGTGGTTGGTGTTGATTGTGATACCCTGTTTATTCCAACAGGATTTTCGCCTGACAACAATGCTATTAACGATGTGTATGTAATAGATGGATTGAGTAAGTATCCGGGCAACCACTTGTACATATATAATCGCTGGGGAAATCTTGTTTACAAAAAGAAAGATTATGACAATACCTGGAATGGTACTTCAAACGTATCGGGTATATATCTTGGTAAACAGTTACCCAATGGAACGTACTACTTTATTCTTGACTTGAATGACGGAACCAAACCGCGCCAGGGATATATTACACTTAAAAGATAATTAATCATCACAAAACATTCTTTACAAAAAAACAAACTTCAATGAATAAGAAAATAATTACACTCGTAATGCTGCTAAGCGCAGCAGGATTGTATAATGCCAATGCACAGTACGATCCATTGTTTACGCAATACATGTTTAACGAGATGTTTATTAACCCGGCTTATGCCGGATCGCGCAATGCCATTTCGAGTACTGCACTTTACCGAAGCCAGTGGCAGGGTATTGAAGGCGCACCCGAAACACAAACTCTTAGCATACATGGCCCCATTCGCAACAAAAAAATAGGGTTGGGGTTGTCGGTGATGAATGAATCAATTGGTGTTGAAAAGAAGGTGGGTGTATTTACATCGTATGCTTATCGTTTACAAACAGGTAATGAATCGCACTTGTCTATGGGACTGCAGGCCGGCTTGATAAACGTAAGAGAGAATTACTTAGATGTAATTGAGCATGACGAAGGTGATCCGCAGTTTAGTCAAAATGTGCAAGCTGTTGTTCCAAACCTTGGTTTTGGACTTTACCTAAGCAACCCTAAATATTTTGCAGGCCTTTCCATTCCCCGTCTTATTGACAACTACATTGACCCAAATGATGGAGTGGAAATAAAAAACAGAATGGATATTAAAACATGGCATTATTTTTTAACTGCCGGGTATGTGTTTAAGCTTAACGAAAATGTGCAGCTAAAACCCATGACAATGATTAAAGCATCGGATGGTGCTACCATGCAATTTGATATTTCAATGGCTGCATACTTCAGAGAAATTTTTTGGCTAGGCGGAACATACCGCACCGGTGATGCTTCGGCAGCATTTGTACAGGTAAATATCACAAAGCAATTAAGGCTTGGTTATTCTTATGACTACACTATGTCAAAATTAAACCGTTACAGTTCAGGCTCGCACGAAATTACTTTAGGGTACGATATTCCCTTAAAGAAAACAGGTGTACTTACTCCTCGTTATTTCTAATCATTAAAAAAAATTACTGGTATGATGTATAATAAATTAAAAAAACTGTTGCTGGTTGCCGGCATACTTATTTCGGCAAATGTATTTGCGCAAAACGATGACTTTGTTTTGGCAGAGCAGTATTATTCGAAGTTTAGTTTCAGCAAAGCTATTCCGCTTTATGAAAAAGTTCTTGCTAAACAAAAGAACAACATGAAAGCAAAGTCGCACCTTGCCGACTGCTACCGAAAAAACAACCAGTATGAACAAGCCGAAAAATGGTATGCCGAAATTGTTGCTGATAGTACGGCTATACCATTGGAGCATATACATTTTGCTAATGTGCTTGTAACATTAAATAAAAGCGATAAGGCAAAGGAGCAATTAAAATTATACCTTCAGAAAAAGGGGGGTGATGCTAATGCATGGAAACAATTAAGTATGATAGATAGTATTGAATCGCTATCGCAGGATCCTAAATTGTTTTCGGTAAAACGACTTTCGGTAAACTCAAGCGAAGCGGATATGTTTGCCACACCTTATAAAGAAGGAATTGTTTTTTCTTCATCGCGTGAGGGTGCTAAAGATAAAACGCAGGACTGGACAGCAAAACCCTATCTTAGTTTATGGTATAGCAAGGGTAAGGAAAATAAGTTTGATAACCCCACGGTGTTTGATGAGGCAGGACAATCAAAATTTAATGACGGCCCTGTAGCCTTTAGTGCCGATGGCAATGAAATGTTTATTACCCGCAATAACGAGGAGAACGGAAAACCTATGCGTGATAAAAACCGCATTGTAAGGCTGAAGTTGATGAGTGCGCAAATGGCAAACGGAAAGTTTGGAGAGTTTAAAGAATTTAAATACAACAGCAAAACGCACTCGTGCGCTCATGCATTTTTAACTGCTGATGGCAACAAGTTGTATTTTGCAAGTGACATGCCCGGTAGTAAAGGCGGTATGGATTTGTGGGTAAGTTCACGGGTAAATAATGAATGGGATGTGCCCGTAAACCTGGGTGCCGAGATAAATACCGAAGGCAATGAGTTGTTTCCGTATGTAGATTCGGATGGCAAATTATTTTTTACATCGAACGGGCATGGTGGATTGGGCGGATTGGATATTTTTTCGGCAGAAGCTGCCGGTGGTCAATTTAACAATGTAAAAAATCTGGGTGCTCCGTTTAATTCGTCATACGATGATTTTGGTTATAATTATGATAAGAAAAACCGTTGTGGATATATAAACTCAAACCGCGCAAGCAGAAGCGATGATGATGATATGTATTCATTTAAACGCAATTGTGTTGATTTGGATGGATTGGTTTATGATAAGGAAACCAATGAGCCGATAAAAAATGCATCGGTAAATATATCGGACGGAATGCTTGAGGAAAATGTTGTTACCGATGAAAGCGGTAAGTTTAAATCATGCATACAAATAGGAAAAGATTATGATTTTATTGCTTCTAAAGAAGGATATAAAAACAATAAGCAAAGTATAAAGGATGTAAATGATCAACCACAAAGTGTAAAAATTCCATTAGAAAAAGTTCCTGTGTTTGATTTAAAAGGCCGCATTACGTTTGCTGAAGATAAAACGCCTGTGGGTAATCAACCTGTTAAGTTGCTTAATTTAAAAACAAACAAACAGGAAGAAACCACCACCGATGCTGATGGCAATTATCATTTTAATTTAGATGCTGAAACAGAATACAGGGTGATGGCAAGCCGAGAGCATTGTGCTGACAATAGTTCAATGAAAAGTACAGTCGGTTTAAAAAAATCTGCTACATTGGTAGCTAACTTTGAATTCTTTTGCGAAGGTGATATTATCCGAATTGAAAATATTTACTACGATTTGGCTAAGTGGAACATTCGCCCTGACGCAGCAAAAGAACTTGATAAATTGGTTGACATACTTAATCGCTATCCTAAGATGACTATTGAGTTGGGCTCGCATACGGACTGCCGAGCAAGCGTAAAATACAACAACGACCTTTCGCAAAAGCGTGCCAAAAGCGCAGTGGATTATATTGCCACAAAAGGAATTGATAAAACGCGGATGACTGCAAAAGGATATGGCGAAAGTAAATTGGTAAACAAATGTGAATGCGAGGGAAATAAAAAAGTACCGTGTACCGAAGAAGAACACCAGCATAACCGCAGAACAGAATTTAAAGTACTAACAATAAAGTAGATTATTACAATTTAAAAAAATAGCTTCAATTATAAAGCCGCAACAAATCAGAATATTTTGTTGCGGCTTTTGTTTTTTTCAAGACTAAACAATATACCTAAAACAGCAGTTTTGTTTTTTTAGTCTGAGCTTAATTGCAGGAAAGAAAATTAATGATAAAAAATTTGATTTTATTCTTTATCAATAAAACCACCACCCAGCACATCATCCCCATCGTAAAAAACCGCGCTTTGTCCAGGTGCAACGCTGTTAACAGGTGCATGAAAAACAACTTCTGCGTTTTCAGGTCCTGTTTGCTTTATGCTGCTGAGTGTGCCCGGGTCTTTATAGCGAATTTTAGTAATTACATCCATTTGATTCATCAGTGCAGCATGTTTCATCATGTTTAGTCCGCGCACCTTCATGGTGGTTTTTTGCAACTCATCAATTTGGCCAAGTACTACTGTGTTTGTGTCAGGAATAATTTGTGTAACAAACATGGGCTTGCCAAAAGCAACTTCTAATCCTTTGCGCTGGCCAATGGTATAAAATGGGTATCCATGATGTTTGCCAAGTATTTCGCCTTTGGCATTTACAAATAAACCGCCATCTAATTTTTTTTCGATACCAGGTACTCTGTGCTTTAAAAATTCGCGGTAGTCATTATCAGGCACAAAACAAATCTCATAGCTTTCGCTTTTGTTAGCAAGTTCAATCAATCCCCAGTCGCGCGCCATTTGTTTTATTTCGCTTTTGCGAAACTTGCCTAATGGAAATTTTGTACGTGCCAGATTTTTTTGACTTAAACCCCACAGTACATAGCTTTGGTCTTTGTGCGCATCAAGTCCTTTTGAAATCACGTATCGGTTGTTTTCTGTTCGCACATTTGCATAATGGCCGGTGGCGATATACTGGCAATCGAGCATGTCGGCACGTTTTATCAATGCTTCCCATTTAATGTGTGTATTGCACAGTACACAAGGGTTAGGCGTGCGGCCACCAAGATATTCATCCACAAAATTGTCGATAACAAAATCGCCAAACTCACTGCGTATATCAAGTATGTAATGCGGAAAACCTTTATCTACTGCAATGGCACGTGCATCATTTATGCTGTCGAGGCTGCAGCATCCGGTTTCTTTTTTTGATGAGCTGCTGCCCGCATAATCCCATGTTTTCATTGTAAGGCCTATCACCTCATACCCCTGGTCATACAGCATCATGGCAGTAACCGAACTGTCGATACCACCACTCATGGCAACTAATATGCGCCCTTTTTTGCTCATGTAAAATGTTTGCTGGTTAGCACCAAAAAAATTTTGCAGCGTTAACCGTTAAGCTGATTTTTATTTTGAGGAGATGGTATCTGTTTTTAGCAAAACACCATTTTTAAAAATTTGTTCAATCCACGGTTTGCCTTCTTCACTATACAGTGTCCACTTACCAACTCTGTCGCCTTTAAGGTAATTGCCTGTAGTATATGGTTTGCCGTCATCGTAATATACTTTGTAAGGGCCCATCAATTTATCATTAAGGTATCTTGATTCCATCATGGTTTTTCCGCTGCGAAAAAATTTTTTGTAATCGCCATGCAGTTTATTGTTTTGATAATTGCTTATTTCAAGTATTCCGCCTTCGGGATAAAATGTTTTCCATTCGCCTGTTTTAATTCCGCGCTGGTAAAATTCAATGGCACTGGGTTTTTCGTTTTCATGGTAATAGGTCCACAGGCTGTCTTTTTTTTGGCTCACGTAATTTCCTTTGGCTTTAATTTTTCCGCTTTCGAAATAATTTACTGCACTTGCTTTTTGTCCGTCAGTTATCCACGTAAGTTCAGATTGTATTTTTCCGCTTTCGTAATAAAACTTTGTAATGCCTGTTTGCCTGTTGTTTTTAAATATGGTTTCTGAAAAAATTTTATCGCTGCGGTAAAATTTTTTCCACACGCCTTGTTTGCCGGCAGCATCTTTGCGGTTAATGGTATCTCCTTTAAAAACAACATAAGGTTGTGCCCAAACTTTAACCGACAGAAACAAAAGGATAATTACTAATCGTACCATGGGATTTTAATTTATACCGGCAAAAGTAACAAGAAGATGTGAGTTAAAAAGGAAGTTTGATTAAAGAACTACACAGTGTATAAAGCGTGTAATATCAATGCCAGCTAATTAATTACGATCTTCCTTCTTCGTTAAGTAATTTGGTTTGGTGCTTTAGTGTGCGAAGAATTAAGGTAATGGCTGTGGTAGCAATTAACACAATCAAAACAGGTTTGCTAATTTCAAACACATGCCATATAAAATAATTGCGCAGCAAATCCACGTACACAAAAGCAACAACGGTGGCCAGCCATCCAGAATATTCGCGTCTTAGCACACTTACAAAAGAAAAGGTAACTGATGGCTTTATAAATTTTTTGAATGCCGGAAAAAAAGCAGGCACATGGTTTGACCAATCGGTAAACGTTTGGCCAAATTTTGTTTCCAAAAAATTTTCTTCGGCAACCATAATACGTTCGTAATAAATCCAGTACAAAAGGCTTACCACAACCACAAACCAGAAATTGAGTGTGTAAATAACTATGCCAATCCACATAAGATAATTACCAAGGTAAAGCGGATGACGCACGGTTGAATAAATGCCTGTGGTGTTTATGCTTTCTGCCACCTGTTCGGTGGTGTTTCGGCCCGATGTGCCGCGTGGTGTTGTGCCAATGGTATAACCTCGTACCATAGCGCCTAAAACAGAAACAACAATAGCAATGGTATTAACAATTAAAGTGTTGCCCGGATGCACCAATGCTACGTTTGCAAAATAAACGGCAGGCACAGCAAGCGGAAAAAGCACAAGCGGAATTTGACCACGATGCTTAAATAAAATGTTTCCTTGCCTGTTTAATGATTCAACTAATGACATGGTATTATTCTTTTACAATGCAAATAAAGTTGTTTGCAGTTGATTTTTTTATAATATTGAGCCAATAATTGAATTTATTTACCAACTATTTTTTTAGAAGATGGCTGCAAAGCAAAAAGTAAAAATGGAGTTTCAGGTGCGCTCATCTCCCAAAATTCTTTTTGGATTTTTGAGTACACCAGACGGACTGTCAGAATGGTTTGCTGACGATGTAACAGTAAAGGATGGGGTTTATACATTTCATTGGGAAGGGGATGAGTCGCGTGCTAAAATGACCCACCGAAAAGAAAACACCATGGTGCGTTTTAAATGGCTTGATGTTAAAGACGACTCGTTTATTGAATTTGAAATTCAAACCGATGACCTTACCAACGATGTGGCTCTTATGGTAACCGATTTTATTATGCCTGATGAAAAAGAAGAAACACATCGCCTGTGGGAATCGCAGGTGCACAGTTTAAGACATTTGATAGGATCGTAAACTTTTTGCAGGCGCTTTTAGGTAAGGTGTTGTGCTACCAGTAGCCTGTTAATAAATGTCATTTGATGAGCGTTATTGCAGTAAACACCCGATTGCTTTTACCCGGTAAACTGGATGGATTAGGATGGTTCACTAACGAAACAATAAAACGTATTACTAAATCACATCCTGAACATCAGTTTGTTTTTTTTTTCGACCGTAAATTTTCTGATGAATTTATTTTTTCAGATAATGTAATCCCTTATGTAATTCCTCCTCAGGCAAGGCATCCTTTGCTTTGGTATTTGTGGTTTGAACATTCGGTTAGCTACGCACTGAAAAAATGCAAGGCTGATGTTTTTGTGAGCCCCGAAGGTTTATTATGCACACGTACAAAAATTCCTCAAGTTAGTGTTATACACGATTTGAATTTTGAACACTACCCTCAATTTCTGCCTGCAAACGTAGCGGCATATTATAAAAAATGGATGCGAAGGTCGGCACAAATTGCAAAGCACCTTGGTACGGTTTCTGAATTTTCGAAACATGATTTAATGAAGACATACGATTTACCCGATTCAAAAATTGATGTAGTGTACAATGGCGCCAATGAAATGTATAAGCCTGTGGGCGACAAAATAAAGGAAGAAGTAAAAAGTGAATTTACCAATGCGTGTGATTATTTTTTGTTTGTTGGCTCACTGCATCCACGAAAAAATGTGATAAACATGCTTTGTGCGTTTGATAAGTTTAAAGCCGAAACAGGAAGTACTGTAAAATTTTTGGTGGTAGGAAAAAAGCAATGGTGGAATAACGAAATACAAAGCACATTTGAAAAATTGCAATTTAAAGATGAAATAATTTTTACAGGACGACTTGATGCGCCCATGCTTTCAAAGGTTACAGCAAGTGCTCTTGCAATGGTGTATGTTTCGTTATTCGAAGGGTTTGGAATACCTGTTATTGAAGCCATGAGTTGTAATACTCCTGTGATTACCTCTAACATAACTTCAATGCCCGAAGTGGCAGGCAATGCAGCAATGCTTGTAAATCCTGTTGATGTAAATGAAATAACTGCAGCTATGAAAAAAATATTTTCAGATACAACTTTTAGAAATAATTTGGTTGAGAAAGGAATTGCTCAACACAAAAATTTTAGTTGGGACAAAACAGCTAACTGTTTATGGCAGATAATTGAAAAAGCGCTTTAGTTCTTTTTCTTTAATAAAAATGTTGCGGGTATAAAAACAACAGCAGCGATAAAACACAGTGCTGAAATATAAAAAGCTGTTTTTACATTTTTGTTTTTGTAAACAAATTCAATGGTATGCTCGCCATTGCTTACCACCGCTGACATGAAAAGATAATTTGAAATGATAATGGGCGAATTTTTGCCGTCAATAAAAATTTCCCACCCGGGAAAATATTGCTGCATAAGCACAAGCAACTTGTTGGATCGCGTTTGTGTACGAAGTGTTATATGATGAGGTAAATAGTTGATTACTGAAACAGAATTGTTTGTGTCGCTTGAAAGGTTGTTTGTTGCATTTATATCAGATATGTTTACAAATGCTACAAAATTGCTTTCTGCTGTTATGTTTTCAGTTTTTATGCTATCGGTATATGGAAAAATAGAATTTGCAAAATAAGCCCAGTTGTTTTTAATAATTAAATTGCGAAGTGCAACATGGTCGGTAAACTTCAGGTAGTTGTTAAGTAAAAATGAATTGTATCCATCCCATGCAGGCTGCTTTGTAAATATGTTTTTGTTTCGCCATAAAGGCTTAGGTGCTTTTAACGAATCGCTATTCAATCTTGATGGTTGCAAAACAGGTGTAACAAAATCATGCGAATATTTTTTGCTAATAATTTTAGCCGCTTGCTTTGTTTTGTCCTGGTAAATTACGTTTACAGGAACATTTATTTGTGCTGCACAAATTATGTCGAGTGTTGAAATTGTAAGCACCAATGCCAGTTTTTTCTTTGCGGGCTGCGTTGATTTAATAATAAAAAACAACAGCAATAAAAAAAACGATTGGACGATAGCTTGAAAAAAAATACTTTGCTTGAATGAAAGCGTTTCAATGGTACTAAAGGAGTACGCAATGCTGTTGTTTATCAGAAAAAAAATTACAATCGAAACAGAAATAAAAACCAAGAATAGGATTGGTTGTTTTAAATGGCTAAGTATTTCATCTTTGTTAAAGGCAAAGCCTGCCAGTAATAAAAATCCTATTATTACAAAAACTCGAAACACTGCCGGAAAGCGAAACAAATCCATGAATGGAAAAAAGTCATAAAGCCATTTTCGTACAGGTGTATAGTCACCAAAGGCGGCAAGTAAGCAAATGAGCGAGCCTGCCCAGATTAATTTTTCTGTCAGATTTTTTTTTGAGAAAGCTGCAATAAGCAGTGAAGCAAAAACTACCAGGCCCATATATATAGATGACATGCTTATGTCAGTTTGCATAAGCACAGGGTTTTTTACGGCAGCAAGCGGAAGCAATATAGAAATGAGTGCCTGTGGAGAAAAAGGGCCATGGCTTGCAATAGAATAAGTAAGACCCGATGTGCGCAATAAATATTTACTGCTTAAAAAAACACTTACAAGCACCACACCGCTCAAAAGCAAAACAAATGTTGAGGCAAAAAGATGGACAGCAATAAATTTTTTTAGAGCTGTAAAGTTTTTTGTTTTTATAAATCGTAAGGTAAAAAAAACAGATACGCACAGCATTATATAGAATGCAATAATGCCATACGCAGGATAGCCGCCCGATAAAAGCAAAAAGCAAAAAAAAGCGAAAAGAACTGCATATTTTAGAGTGCACTCTTCTATCATTTTTTTGTAACTGTAAAAAACAAAAGGCAGCCAGCAACCTGCTACTATAAATGTAATGTGTTGTGCATTGCCCACAAAAAATCCACTCAGCATATATGCGCATGCAATTAAAAAAGCAGCCGGTTTTTTTAATTCAAAGATTTGGGCAAGTAACATCATACCAACACCTGCAAAAATTATGTGCATCATAAATTCCACTTGCAAGGTGTACAATGTATAGTTGCCAAAAAGTGAAAGCAGCCACACCACCGGATACCAGGCTCCGCTTTGCGGGTCGGCATGTATGGGGTAGCCCAGTTGTTCGTATGGATTCCACAGAGGCAGTGTTCCGCTGCGTAAACATTCAATCACAAACATGCGCCATGGATAATATTGGTCTATTGCATCCCACTTTAAAGTGTTTTGAAAAAATGCCACCTGCCAAAAGCCTGTACATGCAACCAGCACAAGCAGAAAAAAATATTTATAGCGCAATAAAAAGTTTTGCATCAGGTTTCAAACCTACTTATTTTTTTGAGGTGAAAAAAGTTTCCGTTAATACAAACCCTGTTCAGTTTACTCTTTCAAGCGAGTAAGTTACCGTATCGGTGTTTACCACAATGGAAGCATTCCATTTATTATCGTTGGTAAGTTCAAATTTTATGGTTTGCAATTTTGAAACAGCACCGTTTTCAAAAACCATTTCGGTTCGGTTGTATTTTACCGCTCGCCATTGCACGGATGCAGAATCTGTTAGTCCATTGGAATAAAAAATTTTGTTATCGCTTAAAAATATTTTTGAACGTCCGCCAACTATAGTGTCGTTATCTTGTATGCGGTAATTAAAGTTGGTAAAAAGTGTATCGTTGATGTATTGCCATTTTTCATAAAAAACCTTATTGCTTTTGGTAACACCTTTCCATGTTCCAATTAGCCAATCGGCATTGTTTAATGAAACTGTTTTGTCATTTCCACAGGATAAAAAAAATAAAAAGGTTATAAGCACAACTAATTTGCGAACGTTAACAATCATTATCTTAATTTGGTTCTAAAAGGTTTGCACTTATCCGTGTATTTTTTTGACAATGTCCAATTAATGGTAAGCCCTGAAAACATATACCAGTCTTTATCTGATTTATTGCCACGCTGATGTTTGGCATTTTGATTGGTATTTTGCAATGGAGAGCGGTCGCTTAATGCTGCAGCTACCGGGCCTTTTGATGCTTCCAGTTGAATTACATCAGGATATGTGGTACTTACATCGTCTAAGTAATCGGTATATGTTCTGCGGGCAGCCGCTTCAATGGCAAGCGTAAAGCGGTTGCTAAGTTTAAATTTAAACCCTCCGCCAATGGGCAATGCAAATTGAATTCTGCGATAGCTGCGTGTAGTGTTTTCCTGACCGCTTCCCTGCCCTTCGGTACCTAGCGGTTGTAGTTCATACCATGCCCCATCAAGTTTTGCTTTTGGGTTAAAATGAAAAAAAGCAATCCCAAACATTAAGTAGGGAGTAGCCTTGTTAGACGACTCGGATGCTGTTTGGTAGGGGAAAAAATTAAACTCAAAAACAGCATTTGCTTCTATTATATCGCTTCGGAATGAGAGGTTACGGAATTTGTTAAATTCATTGTTGCTTTTGGCATCACTGCCGCTTATTCTTCCATAATTTGCGCCAAGCCTAAACGACCAAAAACTATTAAGGCACCTGCGCAAATAAAGCCCGGCAGCAGGATGTACAAATTTGGTGTTGAATAAATGTTCATTCAATTCGCCTTTATAAGTTGAAGCACCAAGCATTAGCCCAAGCTCTGAACTTTGGGCAAATAAGCCCGTGTGTATAACAGCAAATAAAAAAAACAGTAATAAAATTTTACGCATCAAAGTAAAAACACAAAATAGTTTTATTAAACGCTGAAAAGGCAAAAAAATTTGCACTAAAACATCGGATAGTTTACACGTCCGGTTTTAATTTTATAGTTAATGTTAAATAGGGCAAACATATACACATCGTTATAACGTGGATCGCCTCGCTGCTGGCCAGGCTCCGTAATGTATGAGTATTGGTTGCCATAAATTTCGGTTTGAGACTTATCCGCAAGTTGGGCTGCCAATGGGTCATCTAACTCTGCATAGGTTTTACTCACATCATCAATGTAATCGGTAAAGGTGTATCGTACTCCAAATTCAAGACCTATGCTCCAGTTACGGTCAATGGCATATTTAATTCCTAAGCCAAACGGAACACATGCTTGTATGCGTTTGTATTTTTTGCGGCTTGGAATAGTGCCCTGCCCTTCGGTACCTAATGGTTGTAAGGCTACCCATTTATCACCAATCTGTCCTTTGGGGTTAAAATAAAATATACCAACGCCTAAAAACCCATAAGCCGAAATTTCAACATTTCTAATTCCACGTACACCACGCAACCGGTAACGGTGACCAACCTGATCTTTAAGAAAAGAAAGTTCAAGATTCTCACTTAATTCATAAATGCTGGTGCGAAAATTAAGATTGCGGTAATTTCTAAAAAATTCGGTGGTAAGTTTGTCATCACCAGTAAGGCGGCCATAAGTAAACTTGGTGTGCAGGCCAAATACCTGAGATATTTTATACCTGAAACCGATGGAGGCCGCATAACGTGTTTGCGAAAGTTCTAAATCGCGAAAAGCGTGTGTACCAATTTGGTTGGCACCACCCAATTCACCCAAAAAGTTGCTGGCTCCGAGACCCAAGGTGTATTCGGTGCGATAAGCTTTCCATTTCTTTTTTGATATTTGAGTAAACCCCGTAAAAGGAGTAATCAATAGCAGGGCGACAATTAGTTTCGCGATTTTTTGATTCATATAGCCAAGGCTGGTCAGCCACAAAAGTAATTAATTTAACATACTAATCTCAGATTTTCTTAAAAACTACCAATTTCTTTTGTCCATGCCCCAGTTAAGCTTACTTCGTAGCGTTCCTAAAAAATTTTCATCATCTAGTCTGATGATGTTAAATGTAAAATCTTCTTTTCGTACCGCAAGTTGTACCGATGCATCAATGGTAACAGAGCGCGAATCGAGTGAAGCAAGAAAATATGGATTACGGCCCTCCACTTCAACCGATATTACATTTTTATCAGACACAACTATTGGGCGAACATTTAGATTATGAGGGGCAATAGGGGTAATTACAAAATTTTCGGAGTGGGGTACAATTACCGGGCCTCCACAACTTAACGAATAGCCTGTTGAACCGGTTGGTGTACTTATTATTAAACCATCGGCCCAGTATGAGTTTAAATATTCACCATTTAAAAACGTGTTAATTATTATCATGCTTGAGCTGTCTTTTTTATGAATGGTTAGCTCGTTTAAAGCATAGTTAACATCACCAAATATTTTTTTATCAGTTTCAAGCCTAAGCAGGCTACGTTTATCAATGGTGTAATGGCCTCTAATTATACTGTCAACAGAATGGTTGATGCTGTCGGGCGAAATGCTTGATAAAAAACCAAGCCTGCCAGTATTAATTCCTAAAACAGGTATGCCTGAGTTTTGAACCAAAGAAATGGTGTCAAGAATGGTTCCGTCACCTCCAAAGCTAAACATGTAATCAATGGCATGTTTAATTTCGGCTGCTGTGCTAAAGGTAATGGTGTTTTTTAGCAGCTCTTTTTTTGATTTAAGGGCAGTGTATATAGTTCCGAATATATACACCTCACAGCCCGAACTGTTAAGTTTTTGCAAAAGCGTTTCTAAGTGGGGTAATGATTTTTTATCAACCGTGCGGGCGTAAATGGCTACTTTCATTCAAAAAAAATCCTTTGCTACATGATTTATTGAGGCTATAACTTACGACTAAGAATATAGGGCAAAAGTAGAAAAGAAAAGGGTGCAGCAGTTTGTTTAAACACCCTCATGACAGGAAATCAAAGGTTTATTAACATTGATTAATATTTTTATCTTTGCCGCCCCTTAAACAAATTTCAATTTTATTGATGAATCATACCAAAAAAAGCGCAAAACTTATTGCACTTCTTTGTCTTATTGCTTTTGCATCATGCCTTCCGCGAAAGCGCATTGCTTATTTCCAGGAAAAAGACCAAAGCGTAAAAACCGACAGTGCTTTTGAGAGCATGAAATATGAGCCGGTTATTCAACCTAACGATATAATATCAATATACGTAACCAGCCTAAGTCCTGAAGCAAGTAGTTTTTTTAATACCACTGCTGCATCCGGAAATGCTGGTGATAAATCCGTAGGTAATTTGCCAACGGCTATTGGTTATCTTGTGGATGTTAATGGAAATATTGAAATACCATTGGTAGGGCAGTTAAAAGTGGGAGGCTTAACCACAGCCAAAGCCACCGATATGGTTAAATCAAAACTCGAAAAATTTTTACAAAACCCATCGGTACGCATTTATTTTGAAAACTACCGTGTTACATTACTGGGCGAAGTAGCCAGACCCGGTGTGTATAAAGTACCGAACGAAAAAATGACATTGCCTGAGGCAATTGGACTGGCCGGAGATTTAACAATTTTTGGTCAGCGCAATAATATATTAGTGATTAGAGAAGAAGATGGGAAAAAACAATTTGAGCGCCTCGACCTTACCAACAAAGAGATTTTTAAATCTCCTTTCTACCATCTCCATCCAAACGACATTGTGTATGTTGAACCCGGTAAAGGCAAACGTGCAACTGCCGATAACTTTTACCGTGTTGCACCTATAATAATAAGTGCCCTTACCTTAATATCCGTAATTGGGCTAAGTGTTTTAAAATAAAATAATATCAGCATTAAATATAAATGGCCGAACAACAATTCGAAAATTTAAACACCGAAGAAAAAGGATTTGATTTTAAACTCTTCTTTTTTAAGTACGTGCTTGCATACTGGTACCTGTATGCAATAACCCTGTTGCTTTGTATTGCGCTTGGTTATTACTATAACTGGTACACTGCACCCATTTACCGCGCCCAGTGCACGGTATTAATTAAGGACGAAAAACAAAATCCTAACACGCAGGATTTTTTGCAGCAAATAGGTGCGTTGGATAATCAGGGCGGAATAGAAAATGAAATAGGAATACTTCGTTCCCGCAAAATAATTACCAAAACACTTCAGCAATTACCATTTGAAATTTCCTATTATCTGATTGGTAATGTTAAAACTTCTGAACTTTATAAAGAGTCACCTATTGTATTGCAATACGACACATTGCGATACAATGCTTATAACAGCAATATTTTAATAGAAGCAATAAACGCTCAACAGTTTAAAATTACGTATGTACTTGTAACTGATAAATCAAAACATACCTCAACCCACCAGTTTGGCGAAACCATAACTAACCAACTTGGAATTTTTCGTATCAATAAAAAAGATTTTTTTGATGATGCCTCCTTTTCAAATCCTAATTTTAAGAAACGAAATTTCAGACTAAACATTCACCGGCTTGAAAACTTGGTTGACAAATACACCTCATTGCTAAGCATTGAAACAACTACCAAAAAATCAACCATACTTATGCTGGCAATTGAAGATGCCGTGCCCGAAAAAGGAACTGATTTTTTAAACAAACTGGTAGAAGTATATTTGAATAATGGTATTGAGATTAAAAACGAAATGACCAAAAACACGTTAAAGTTTATTGATGACCAGCTTGCCGGTGTTACCAAAGAACTTACCGAAAGCGAAAGCAACGTGGAGGCGGTAAAAGTGGAAAAGGGAATTACCGATGTTACCACCGAATCGCAGGCATTTTTAGATAATGTAAAAATTTTTGATAACCGTATTGCAGAACTTGATGTGCAGATTTCGTTTTTGGAATACCTTACAAAGTATGTGAAAGAAGACAAAAGCATTAACCGCCTCTCGCCTGCATCAATAGGAATAAATGACGAACTGTTATTAAAACTTATTGCTCAGCTTAATGATTTAGAAAGCCAGCGCGAACGTCAACGTAAATTAATTGGACCTGAAAATCCAATTTTTGTAACCCTTAATATTCAAATTGATAACACCAAGCGCGATTTAATTGAAAACGTAAAAAGTATCAGGGATGGTTTGCAGGCATCGCGCGATGAGGCTGCATCACAACTTGGCCGTGTGCGCGGAAGGCTAAAAGAAATTCCTGAAGCAGAAAGGTTGCTTGTAAGCGCTGCACGCGAAAAATCAATACGCGAAAATTTATACACATATCTTTTGCAAAAACGTGCCGAAACAGCCATCCTGATGGCTTCAACTATTTCGGATAATCGTGTGGTAGATTATGCCCGTGCAATTGTAAGACCTGTAAAACCTGTAAAAGCCCAAACCTACACCATTGCCATTTTGCTTGGCTTATTAATTCCCAGCAGCTTTGTTTATTTTAAGGATGTAATGAACGATTCGGTAAAGGACCGTGCTACATTGGAAAAGCTTACCACTATTCCTCTGCTTGGAATGATTGGAATAAACAAGTACGATTCGCAACTTATAGTTTCGCACAAGCCGGGCTCAATGATTTCAGAAGCATTCCGCTCGCTTCGAACAAACCTTCAGTACTTTATTACCGACAAGAAGAACAATCTTATTCTTATTACTTCTTCTATAAGTTCTGAGGGAAAAAGTTTTTGCTCAATGAACCTGGCGCTTATATACGCCTTGTCAGGAAAAAAAGTTGTGCTTATAGGTTGTGACTTACGCAAACCAAAAATCATTGATGACTTTAATTTATCAAATGCTGTTGGGGTAAGTAATTATTTGATTGGCGCAGCTTCCTTTAATGAAATTGTTCAGCCATCGGGTGTTCTGCCTAATCTTGATATTATCGTTGCAGGACCCAAGCCTCCAAACCCTGCCGAGCTTTTAATGAGTGACAAAATGCGCGAGCTTGTTGATGTTTTAAAATCAAATTACGACCATGTAATTATGGACTCGCCACCTATTGGTCTTGTAACAGATGCCATGCTGCTTACACAATATGCTGCTGCCACTATTTATGTGGTGCGGCAGGATGTAACCAAAATACACCACCTTGAATACATTAACTCGTTGTATAAGGAAAAGAAAATAAAAAACGTAAGTCTTATTCTTAATGCTGTGCATGCCGGTGGTACCGGTTATGGTTACGGCTATGGTTACGGCTATGGTTATGGTTACGGATATGGCTACGGATACGGTTACGGATATGGCTACGGATATGGCTATTATGACGAAGACCACAAAAAGAAAAAAGGATTTTTGGGTCGCTTGTTCGGAAGTGCAAAAGAGAAAAAGAAAAGTAAACCCCAAAATGAAGCAAAAACCGAATCATGATTAATCGGTATTCATTTTTTGCCTTTCGTTTTTTATAATGAGTGCAGTAGCAAAAGCAAAAACTTTTATAAGCAATAAGCTCGATTCACAGTCGAAGCAACTTTTTAAAAACAGTACATGGGTTTTAATTGCAAATGCCTTTGGTTTTGTAAATGCTTTTATTCTTTCAGTACTGCTTGCACGACATTTAGGGGTTGAGGTTTTTGGCGCATATACACTAATCATAAACTTTGTGAGCGCCACGCTCGAAATTTTTAATTTAAACGTAGGTACTGCCATTATTAAATTTGGTGCTGCATATAAATCCGAAAACCGTGTTGACAAATTGGTGGCTCTTGTAAAAGGGTGTGCCTGGGCTTCGCTTGGAGCTTTTTTGCTTGCAATTGTTGTAATGATTGTGCTGCTTAATTTTTTTTACGATTCGTTTTTTACCAAGCCTGGGATGGAAATTTATTCGTACATGTATGCTGCTGCACTTGCCATATTTTTATTTGCCGGTACTTTAAGTAATAGCTTGTTGCGTTTGTTCTTTAAGTTTAAGGTAAATTCCATTGTAAATATAATTATGGATATTACTGAACTGTTGCTGGTAATTGCGGCACTCTATTCTTTTCCTGATAATTTTAAGGTTTTCTTTTTGGCAGTAATACTCTCAAAACTTTTAAATGGTGTGATATGGCTTATTGCAGCATTGTGGGAAATTAAAAATGATGTTAAGGGACACCTTGATGCATCGGCTAAACTCTTGTTTGAGCAGCGAAACGAAATACGCGGCTTTGTTTTGCTTAACTCATTAAGTGGAACACTTAAAACATTTATTAGCCGTGGTGATATTCTTTTGCTAGGCGCAATGGGAACCACATCCATGGTTGCTTTTTATTCAATTGCCAAAAAGCTTGCGTATTCAATACTTGCTGTAACCGATCCGCTTGCTAATGCTATATTTCCACAGTTATCAAAACTGGTTGCAGACAAACACTATAACGACACCTTAAAAATGCTTGGAAACATTACCAAAATGCTTTTATATCCATCGGTAATTGCCATAGCTGTAATTTTTGTTTTAAAAACCTGGATAATAGGTTTGGTTTTTGGTGCCGATTATTTGCCTGCAGCCTCTCCTTTTTTCTTTTTAATGCTTGTGGCATTGCTTAATTCAATTTTTTTCTGGGGCCTTTCTATGATACAAAGCCTTGGCTTAATTAAGCTTCGCTTTGTATCATACATAGTGGCTATTATTACGGGCGGATGTGCTGCGTGGTTTTTAATTCCTGTTTATGGCGCCACGGGTGCTGCCATAGGTGCTTTGGTGGCCAATGTTTGCATAAATGGAATTTTTGTAGCCATGTCCTACAAAAAAATTAATGAGCTTAAAACCATAGAGGCATAAAAAAAAGGATGCAGTTTTAGCTGCACCCTTTTTTTGAACTTACCTAAAGTGGTTATTCCACCACAAATTTTTGCGCAACACTTTTTCCATTGCTTGTAAGCTTTACAAAGTATAAACCTTTGTTAAGCTTTGTGGCATTTGTATTAACAGCCACCCTTTGTTCGCCTGCAGCTTGAAACTCATTAACAAGTGATACTGCTTTTTCTCCAAGCACGTTATAAAGTTCAACCAAAACTTTTCCTGATTTTTCAAGTGTATAATTTACAAATGCAGTTTCGGTTGACGGATTGGGAGTAATGGCCATATTGAACTCGTTTTTATCAATTGCAGAAATTCCTGTGGTAACTGTTACAGGAACCTGCCAGCCGGTTGTTACCTTAGTGGTAACGCTGTTATAAACAAATGCAGATACTTCGCAGTTTGCCATAACATAGTTAGGTACGTTGGTAAAAGTGTAGGTGTAGGTATTCATACTTCCCTGTGTGCGGTTGGCAATTGGGTCGCCCCATTGTGCCGTAAATGCCTCACGAAAAACGTGGTTGTGTATATAATTTGCCGAGCCATTGCTTTGGTAACCTACTATACCGTTTTCGGCAAGCGTTACAAAGATGGTATTGGCATCAGTAACAGTAGAAGTATAATATGCCTGAACAGTTATTGATAATACA
The DNA here is from genome assembly GCA_964432885.1 of uncultured Flavobacteriaceae bacterium. Taxonomy (GTDB): domain Bacteria; phylum Bacteroidota; class Bacteroidia; order AKYH767-A; family OLB10; genus CAYSPG01. The sequence continues at coordinate 108,215 of CAYSPG010000002.1, read as the reverse complement.
TTTGATAAACTGTTATAAACAGCCGCCACACCAACATTAACGGGCGATGGTTGTGTTTTAATTGTGTTTACGGCTGTAGTCCATCCACCGGTACCGGTAATTTTTTCGCCATTGCTGCCCGGCTCTCGTCCTATAAATGCACTGGGCATAAAGCGCGATGTGCCACAATAAGGGGTTGAATAAAACGCTGCCGGATAAGCACGTCTGAAATCAGGCTGACCAGCACTTGGATTGGTATAATTAGAATTGTTAGGATGGTAAGCTACCACAAACATTTGACCGGGGTTTGAATTTAAAAGGTTTGATGCCAGGGTATGACCAGGAGGGCAATTGGGGCAGTTGATGCCAGTAAATTCTTCAAGCATTACAACTCTGTTTTGAGGGCTTGTGCTTACGCCCGTTTGTGCAATTGCAAATGCTGATAAGCAAAGGCATGCAACCAATAGTAGATTTTTCTTCATGCTGTTTAAATTTTAAGTGAGTACCAAAAGTATTGTTTTATTTTGACAATTGTATGTAATAGGAGTAAACTGTTTTTTATCCTCTTTAATTTATATTATTTGGTTTAAATTCGTAAACTTGAATTTATTCTTGGCAAATGACCAACCACATAAGCAAGAAAAAACCATCGTACCCAATCAACCTGATGCTACGTAAATTTTTAAAACATTACGGGCGCGAGGCTAAAATTGAAGTGAAGTACAATGATTTGTTGCGCTATACTAATTCCATTCACCTTTTTGACAGGCATGGAAAAGACACCTTGTGGGAAAGTGTTTTGTATTCGGCTGATGATATGAAGCAACTCAGCAAATCGCTTACAGGAATTTATGCCATGCTAAAAACAGGTGGCGATTTATCGGTGATGGAACATCTGGAAGTGGAGCGTATAGATTATTGCACATTTGGAAATTCAAATCCCTTTCGAATCAGAATTAAAAATCAGTATAACGACAATTACGATTATTTCTACATAAAAAAAGCCGATGCCTCTCGCATTTATGGTTTGGAACTGGAGCACATTTTATCTCCTAACCGAATTACCTATTTTGTAAATAACGAAACACTAATTGAAGAACACATTGTAGGAATTCCCGGTGACCAGTTTATAAAATACAATTTGCATGACAAACGAGTAAATGAAGTGCGGCTTGCCAAAGAGTTTGTGAAATTTAATGAGCGTTGTTTTGTTCGCTTGCTTGGCGATATGCGTGCATATAATTATGTGGTTGATTTAACTCCCGATTTTGAAGATGTGCATTACCGCATTCGCGCTATTGATTTTGACCAACAGAGTTACGAGGGAAGAAAAAATTTATACCTACCTCAATTTTTTAAGGACAACAACGGCATTGTGGAACTGGCCATAAAACACATGACACCTGAAACATACCGTCAGTATCAAAGCGAGGAGCATACGTTAATTGCCAAACGTATTAAAGCAGCACGTTACATGATAAAAGACTTGCTTGATGCGATGATGCACGACCCATTGTCAGAACAAAATAAAATTGAAACATTGCAAAGTGAACTGGCAGAACACTATAAAGAAAAAGCATTTTTAAAATGTAAAAATATGGGCGCACTCGTTAGGCAAAGCCTAAAAACAATTTTAAAAAAGAATAAAGCACATTTTCAAAACAAAATTAATTTCTTGAAGTATTGAGGGTAAAAACAGTTATTGGTTAATGGTTATTAGTTGTCGTTAAAATAGTTTTTAGGTTACAGTTAAATGGTTTCGTAACGGGTAACTGATAAACCAAAACAGGCAACTGAGGAACTATAACCAATTACTATTAACCAATAACCAATGGCTAATCACTAACCAAAATATGTTTTAAATTTGCCCACAATAGTTACATTTTCAACATTCAGTTTTTATAAATATGTCATCTAATAAACTTATCAGTATTTTTTATTCTTCCATTGGAAGAAAATTTGCCATGGGAATAACCGGATTATTTCTCATTACGTTTTTAATTGTGCACTGCACCGTTAACGCTTTAATATTTGTGAACGATGGTGGTGAAGCTTTCAATGCCGCTGCCGAATTCATGGGTACCAACGTTATTATCCGCACCATGGAAATTGTATTGTTCCTTGGAATCATCTGGCACATTATTCAGGCATTAACGCTCACACTTAAAAACCAAAAAGCACGACCTGTACAATATGATGTGCATAATGGAAATGCCAACAGCAAGTGGTACAGCCGCTGGATGGGATTGCTTGGTACGCTTATATTAATGTTCCTTATTATTCACTTAAAGCATTTTTGGGTTGTTAGCCGCTTTACTGACCATATTACCAGTGGCGAAGAAACCTTGTTTGGTGAGATGAAAGAGGTTTTTGAAAATCCTTTTGTTGTTATACTTTACGTTGCTTCTATGTTTTCTCTTGCTTATCATTTAATGCATGGTTTTCAAAGTGCGTTTCAGTCGCTCGGATTAAATCATAAAACATACACTCCTATTATTAAATCGGTTGGATTTTGGTTTTCGATAATTGTCCCGTTGGTTTTCGCAATGATGCCAATTGCAATGTACCTGGGCTTTATAAAATAATTTGAAAAGAAATTTATATGTCAGTTTTAGATTCAAAAATTCCTGAAGGTTCCATTGAGCAAAAATGGACCAAGTATAAAAGCACTTGCGCGCTTGTAAACCCAGCAAACAAAAGAAGTTTAGAAATAATTATTGTAGGCTCAGGGTTAGCTGGAGCATCAGCCGCTGCTGCATTAGCAGAACTTGGTTATAAAGTAAAAGTGTTTTGCTTTCAGGACAGCGCTAGGCGCGCACACAGCATTGCAGCACAAGGTGGAATTAATGCTGCAAAAAATTATCAGAATGATGGTGATAGCATTTACCGTTTGTTTTACGACACCATTAAAGGTGGTGATTACCGTGCCCGCGAAGGAAACGTTTATCGCTTGGCTGAAGTAAGTGGAAATATCATTGACCAATGTGTAGCGCAAGGAGTTCCTTTTGCACGTGAGTATGGCGGATTGTTAAGCAACCGTTCGTTTGGCGGAACACAAGTTCAACGAACTTTTTACGCAGCCGGACAAACCGGACAACAACTTTTGCTTGGTGCATATTCAGCTTTAATGCGACAGGTTGGAATGGGTTCGGTTCAAATGTTTTCTCGTCACGAAATGTTGGATGTTGTAAACATTGATGGAAAATGCAGAGGAATTATTGCACGTGATTTAATCAGCGGAAAATTGGAAAGACATTTTGGACACGCAGTTTTATTATGCAGTGGTGGCTACGGAAATGTTTTTTACCTAAGTACAAATGCAATGGGTAGCAACGTTACCGCTGCATGGAAGGCAAATAAGCGTGGTGCATTTTTTGGAAATCCTTGTTACACACAAATACACCCTACCTGCATTCCTGTAAGTGGCGACCATCAGAGTAAACTTACACTCATGAGTGAAAGTTTGCGCAACGATGGACGTATATGGGTACCGAAACAAAAAGGAGATTCACGTAAGCCAAATGACATACCCGAAGAAGAGCGCGATTATTATTTAGAAAGACGCTATCCCGCTTTCGGAAATTTGGTTCCGCGTGATGTGGCTTCGCGCGCAGCAAAAGAACGTTGCGATGCAGGCTATGGTGTAGGAACAAGCAAGATGGCAGTATATTTGGATTTTGCTTTCAATATGAAACGCTATGGAACTATTGAAGCAACTAAACGTGGAATTCAAAACCCAACTGATGCGCAAATAAAACAATTGGGAAAAGAAGTGGTTGTTGAGAAATATGGTAATCTGTTTGACATGTACAAACAAATTACAGGAGAAGACCCTTATGAGCAACCTATGCGTATTTATCCCGCAGTGCATTACACTATGGGCGGCTTGTGGGTTGATTATAATTTGATGACAACTGTGCCTGGTTTGTATGCATTGGGAGAAGCAAATTTTTCTGACCACGGTGCAAATCGCCTTGGTGCATCAGCACTCATGCAGGGTTTGGCTGACGGATATTTTGTTATTCCATATACCATTGGTACTTATTTGTCAAATGAGATTCGTACCAAAGCAATTTCAACAGACCATGAAGCATTTGTTGAAGCAGAAAAAAATGTGCAGGCTACTATAGATAAGCTGATGAACATTAAAGGCACAAAGAGCGTTGACTATTTCCATAAAAAACTTGGAAAAATAATGTGGGACAAATGCGGTATGGCACGAAACAAAAAAGGATTGGAAGAAGCAATAGAAGAAATTAAAAAACTGCGCGAAGAATTTTGGAAAGATGTGCGCGTTACAGGAGATAAAAATGAGTTTAATCCTGAATTGGAAAAAGCCGGACGCGTTGCTGATTTCCTGGAACTTGGTGAACTGATGTGTATAGATGCACTAAACAGAAACGAAAGTTGTGGCGGACATTTTCGCGAAGAGTTTCAAACCGAAGAAGGCGAAGCCAACCGCGATGATGCAAACTATGCTTATGTAGCAGCATGGGAAAACAAAGGCAACGGACAGTATCAATTACATAAAGAAGAATTAAAATACGAGAACATTAAAATTGCACAACGCAGTTATAAATAGAAAAGTTTAAGGGTTTAAAAGTTCAATAGTTTGACAATAGATGTTTTTAAACTTTTGAACATTTAAACGACTCAAAAGGGATGACAAAGGAATTAGAAAACATAATCACAATCCTTAAATCAAAAAAGGAATACCTGCACGAAAAATATGGTGTGAGTAATCTTGGTGTTTTTGGTTCTTATACAAGAAAAGATTTTACAGACAAAAGTGATGTGGATTTAATGGTTGGTTTTGACAGAAGTATAGGTTTAGAATTTGTTTTGCTTGCTGATGAATTAGAAAAACTTTTAAATAAAAAAGTTGATTTAGTTACAGAGGGTTCTATAAACAGGCATATTCTTCCATACGTTCAAAAAGATTTGTTGTATGTCTGAACATGTTGATATAGTTTATCTTAGGATAATTTTTGATTTTATTGAGAAAATTGAAAAATATGTTGCCAGCCAAACAGAAGAAGAATTTCTGATTGATGAAAAAACTATTGATGCAGTATTGTTAACCCTCATTCAGATTGGTGAAACGGCAAACAAACTGTCAGAGGAATTTAAAGATAGCAATGGAGAAATAAATTGGTTTAAACTAAGGGGATTGAGAAATAGGATTGTACATGATTATCAGGGTACGAATCTGCCAATAGTTTGGAAGATTGTAAAGGAAGATATTTCTGAATTGAAAAAATATATAGAAAAATTAATTTAGTTATGAGTGGAAATATGAATCTGACTTTAAAAGTCTGGAAACAAAAAAACAAAAACGAACGCGGAAAATTTGAAACCTATCCGGTAAAAAATATTTCACCCGATATGTCTTTTTTGGAAATGTTTGATGTGCTGAACGAACAACTCATCACCGAAGGTAAAGACCCCATCGCATTTGACCACGATTGCCGCGAAGGTATTTGTGGTATGTGCAGTATGTATATAAATGGCCGCCCGCATGGACCGTTGCAGGGAGTTACCACTTGTCAGTTACACATGCGTTCGTTTAAAGATGGAGATATAATTGTTGTGGAACCTTGGCGTTCGGCAGCATTTCCTGTAATAAAAGATTTGGCTGTTGACAGAAGTTCGTTTGACAGAATAATGTCAGCTGGTGGGTTTGTAAGTGTGAACACAGGTAATGCGCGTGATGCAAATTCTATTTTAATTCCAAAAGATGATGCCGATAATGCATTTAATGCTGCGGCATGCATTGGTTGCGGTGCATGTGTGGCTGCATGTAAAAATTCTTCTGCAATGCTATTTGTATCAGCAAAAGTTTCGCAACTTGCTTTATTGCCTCAGGGAAAAGTAGAAGCAAAAACACGTGTAGAAAAAATGGTTGCACAAATGGATGCCGAAGGCTTTGGAAATTGCACTAACACGTATGCATGCGAAGCAGAGTGTCCTAAAAATATTTCGGTTGAAAATATTGCAAGGATGAACAGGGAGTTTTTGGTTTCGAAATTAAGTTGAACTAAAAATGCGTAACTAATTTACTACAATCTTCTTTACTACCTTATTATTTGCTTCATTAACTTCAACAAAATAAACGCCTTGTTTCCAGTTTTCGGTTTGCACACGAAAATGAAGTTGTTTAAAGCTGGTTTCAAAATTTTTTCTACCATTGATATCAAACACTGCAATATGTTTTTCGCGACTGCTGTTATCAATCACATCAAAATAATCAGATATTAGTGTTGGTGTAATTTTTATTTGAACATTTTGTTGCGTTGAGTTTTTTATGCCGAGCACAAGATCTAAGTTTATTTTATACATTCCTCTGCCATAGGTGCCAACCACAAGCGTGCGTGTTGGCTGATGAATTTTAATATCATTACACACAACTATTGGCATACCTGCTCCCATCACATTCCATGAGTTGCCACCATTGGTGGTAAAGTACACTCCTACATCAGTTGCTGCATACAATACATTTTGATTTGATGGGTCAGCATCAATATCATTAACAGGAATTGGAGGTAAATTACCACTAATGCTTGTCCAGGTTAAACCATTATTTGTTGTTTTATAAATATGACTCATGTTATCATTAAAACGATAGCCTGATAAAGTTACATAAGCGGTAGCTGCATTAAACGGATCACATTCAACCTGTGTTATCCACCGTTGCGGTAGTGTGCCGGTAATATTTGTCCATGTGCCACCACCATTTAAAGTATTCCACACATTTCCGTCATCACAACCGGCATAAATAATATTGCTGTTTATTGGAGATACATCAAGAGCGAAAATAGTTCCGAACAATAAATTGGTGGGCTGTACAGTGGTTAAATCAGGACTAATATCTATCCAGTTATCACCCTGATCAAGTGATTGAAAAACTTTTTGCGAACCGTAATACATTGTGTTATCGTCTGCCGGGTCAAATACGATGGGTGTATTCCAATTTGCGGAGCCAAAAATTCCGTTGGTTGCAAAATTAAAATTCAAACCTCCATCGGTGCTCTTAAACAAATTTCCATACTGATATTGAACAAACAAAACCTGGTTATTGGTGGGAGCTACCAGCGGCTGAAAGCCATCACCGCCAAATAAAAACTCATAGTCGTTTAGTAATCCTGTTGGTGTGCGGCTAGTTCCATTATCCTGCAAACCATTGTATAAATTAGAGGGTAACGTGTTGTCAATTTCTAGACGATAAACTTGTGAAATGGGTAACGTTTCGTTGTGTACCGATGTTAAACCGGCATTATTAGAAATATTTAATCCGCCATCGTGTCCGTTCCAAACAATATTTGAGTTTGATGGATGAATGGCAACTGAGTGATGGTCAACATGAGCATCGGTAAATGTTGGGGTAAAAATAATTCCGCCATCCGTTGATTTATACAATTCCAATCCGGTTAGATAAACGACATCCTCATTATTGGGATCAACCGTAATTTTTCCTTCCCAATAAATTGCAGTAATAACATTTGCGGTATTATTTACATCGTCAATGCGTATCCATGAGGTTCCGGCATTTACGCTTTTCCACATACCTAAAAACCCATTTGTGTCATGATAAGATGCATACATTACCTGTGGATTTGAGGGAGCTATGGCCAATCCAATGCGGCTGTAATCAACACCCAATGCAGGCAACCCCTGCGTTGCACCAAGTCTTGTCCATGTTGTTCCACCATCGGTTGATTTCCAAATTCCACTCTCAACTCCCTGATAATATTTTGCATCTGCATATCGGGTACGCTGCCAGGTTGAGCAAAAAATTAAATTAGGATTGGTTGGATTTATAACAACATCTATTGCACCGGTTGAATCATTTACAAACAAAACTTTTGTCCATGATGTTCCGCCATTTGTGGTACGGTACAAGCCCCTGTCGGGGCCCTTGCCATATAAATTTCCCATAGTGGCGGCAAAAACTATGTCAGGATTTGTTGGATGCACTTCAACTTTGCCTGTCATGCGTGAGTTTTGTAATCCAATATTTATCCAACTTCCTCCTGCATCAGTAGATTTGTAAATACCATTGGCATCATACGTTAAAGAACCACTTCCGCCATTTGCTTCGCCTGTTCCAACATAAATTATATTACTATCTGATGGTGCTATTGCCAAATCGCCAATCGAAAGTGTTGATTCATTATCGAAAATTGCACTCCATGAATTTCCGCCATCAGTTGTTTTAAAAACACCACCACTTGCTGCACTCAGGTATGCCGAGTTTGGATTTAGCGGGTTAATGGCAATATCTGTTATGCGACCGCCAACATTAATTGGCCCGGCAAATTGCCAGCTAACTGCTGAAGCATTTCGTAATGCACTTGTATTATTTTTAAAACTTTCTGCTGCTTTTCGTTGCGCACTGTAATCAACTTTTCCGTAAGGAAAACTACGTTGCATAAAATGATACTGACCACCCCCTTCGGTTTTTTTAGGTTGCGTTTTTGTTACGAATAAATTTATAACAGGCTTGCCAAAGAAAAAAATACAGGCAAAAACTAAAGTTGTAATACTTGCAATAACAATTTTTTTATTCATTGCTTTTCATATTTGTGCCCTAAAGTTAAATAAAACATCTTTTGGTTCTATCATGTATTTTATAACCTTTTGAACGAATAATTCGTTTATATAATTTATAAATAATACAGCCCGGATAAAATTTTAATTGCATTAATTTTACCGCGCAAAAAAACGATTCGTAAATGACATCATCCGAAGAAGCAAAAATCCGAGAAGCCTTTAGTGAGAAAAATTGGCAGGAAATAAAATCAGAAGATACCTGGCAGATTTTTAAAATAATGAGTGAGTTTGTTGAGGGGTTTGAAAAGATGGGAAAAATTGGCCCTTGCGTTTCAATTTTTGGCTCTGCACGAACCAAGCCCGATAATCGATACTATATTCTTGCCGAAGAAATAGCATATAAACTTACGCTTTCGGGTTACGGAATTATTACAGGAGGTGGACCTGGAATTATGGAAGCAGGTAATAAAGGGGCACAGCGTGCCGGAGGAAAATCGGTAGGCTTAAATATTAAACTACCGTTTGAACAAGGTGCAAATCCGTTTATTGACTTAGACAAACTAATAACGTTTGACTATTTCTTTGTGAGAAAAGTTATGTTTATCAAATACTCACAAGGCTTTATTGTATTGCCCGGTGGCTTTGGAACACTGGATGAGTTGTTTGAAGCAATGACACTTATACAAACAAAAAAAATAGGCAAGTTTCCAATTGTATTGATTGGGAAAAGTTACTGGGGAAAATTGTTTGAGTGGATTAGCACCGTGATGATTGAGGAAAAAAATATAAATCCCGAAGATTTAAACCTGATTAAAATTGCCGATACTGCTGATGAAGCCAAAGCGCATATTGACTCTTTTTATTCAAAATATTTGCTGAAACCCAACTTTTAATTTGGGTTACTTTTTGTTTTTCTTACCTGTGTTTTTTAGTTTGTTTTTATCTAACGTGGTTGTTTGTGCTTGTATATGCTGTTGCCATTAACACCGTAATCGTTTAAAAAAACTATAAACCTTACACATAGTTTTTCCGTGTATTACCATTTGGGTTTTTAAAATAGAAACCTGCGCTGCATTTAGTAGTATAAGCAATACGTAATTGTAAAACATGCAGGACGAAAAACTGGTAAATATTATTTTGGTTGAAGACGATCAGGTGGACCGAATGAATGTAAAGCGGGCATTTGAAAAAAATAACATTTTAAATCCGCTGCATGTTGCCAACGATGGCCTGGAAGCACTTGAAATGCTTAAAGGTGAAAATGGAAAACTACGCATTTCACCCATTCCCAAAATAATGTTGCTTGATATAAATATGCCACGAATGAACGGTATTGAATTATTAAAGGAAATGCGAAAAGATGAGGAGTTAAAAGCAATAAGTGTATTTATAATGACCACATCCAACGATAACAAAGACAAATATGAAGCCTATAGCTTAAATGTGGCAGGATATATTTTAAAACCCATTTCGTTTGAAAAATTTGTGAATGCTGTTTCAGTTTTAAAAAACTACTGGTCGCTTACCGAATTACCTGAATAAATAAACCTTTGAAAAAAATAATATGATAGAACAACGAATTAAACTTTTAATTATTGATGATGATGAGGTGGATCGCCTTGCCATAAAACGCGCTATAAAACTTTCGGGCTTTAATGCTGATATATTAATGATTGATAGATATGTGCAGGGAATGGAATCTGCACTTACCGAAACATTTGATTGCATTTTTGTTGACTATAACCTTCCGGGATATACCGGTCTTCAATTTATAAAAGACTTTCGCAGGCGAGGAGGCGAGGCTTCTTTGGTTATTATTACATCGCATGGCGATGAAAAGCTTGCCGTTGAAACCATGAAATCGGGTGCTTGTGATTATATACCTAAATCCAGCATTACGGCCGAAACAGTAGGAAAGAGTATTCGCTATGCAATGAAGATTAAAGATACGCAAAGCAATACCACCCGTATTGAAAGGGCACTTGTTGAAACAGAACAAAAGCTGAATGCGGTAATTTCAAAATCGCCACTTATTTTATTTTCAATAAATGAGTCAGGAGCGTTTACTCTTTTTAAAGGTAAGGCAATGGAATCATTAAGCCTTGAAGAAGGAGATGTAATTGGCAAATCGGTTTTTGAAATTTGGAACCGCTTGCCTGTAAAATTGCAGGATGTAAAAAATGCACTACTTGGAAAAGAGTTTACTACACTAACAGAATTCAGCAATCGTTTTTTTGAAGTGCATTACATGCCATCACGATCAACCGAAGGAAGTTTTACGGGCGTAATGGGTATTGCAACTGATATTACAGGCCACAAAGAGCAGGAGCAGGAATTACGCAATCAGGTAATACTTTCTACCGAAACACAAAAAATAAAAGAGCAGTTTTTGGCAAATATGAGCCATGAAATCCGAACGCCCATACATGGAATTATCGGCATCACCAAAATTGTTTTACAATCGGAGTTAAATAAAGAGCAAAACAATTATTTGAATGCAATAAAAAAATCAGCCGATAATTTACTGGTTATTATCAACGACATTCTTGATTTTTCGAAAATTGAAGCCGAGAAAATGACTTTTGAAAACACGTGCTTTAATTTACGCGATTTAATTAATACCATCATGGAGTTATTTAAAACACGCGCAACGGAGAAGAAGATAAAATTAGTTTTTGCTGATGATGTTGAGATCCCACAATTGATTAAAGGCGACCCTGTTAGGTTAACGCAAATAATAAACAACCTGTTAGGCAATGCCATTAAATTTACTCATGATGGAAGCGTAAGCCTGGTGCTGCAAAAAGTTGAAAGCAACGATAAATGTACCGTGGTTGGATTTAAAGTTAAAGATACTGGTATTGGAATTCCACAAAATAAGCTTGCAACCATCTTTGATTCGTTTTCGCAAGCCGGCAATGATATTGCCCGCAAGTACGGAGGCACAGGTTTGGGCTTAAGCATTGCAAAAAAACTTGTTGAACTTCAAGGCGGAACCATCAGTGTGGAAAGCACCGTGAATGTTGGAACCGATTTTTTATTTAACCTGCCATTTAATCATCCCGAACCGGGAGAAATTGAAACAGCAGAAAAGAAGGTTGCCGATAAACACACCGGGTTTAAACAAAAGATAAAGATGCTGGTGGTAGAGGATAACGACATAAACAGGTTAATAATAAATAAACATATTAATGATTGGGGATTTGAGCATGATGTGGCCGAAAACGGAGTAATAGCGCTTGAAAAACTTAAAGACAATGAATATGATTTAATTCTGATGGATATTGAAATGCCTGAAATGAACGGGTATGAAGCCGCAGAAAAAATACGCTCAACCTTTCCTGCCGAGAAAAAGAACATACCCATTTTAGCCATGACGGCTCACGCTACATCAACAGAGAAAGAAAAATGCTACAAAGTGGGCATGAACGATTATGTTTCGAAACCCTTTGATGCTACTGAAGTAAAAAACAAAATTATTGAACTTGTTTATCCATCAGCAGCAACGGTAGAAGTTAAACAAACAGTAGTGGAAACTGAAATGCCATTGCCAGCACCTGCTGCAATGCAAAAGCGAATCACCGACCTTACCTTTTTGCATGAGATGTCGGCAGGAGCCAATGCAAATTTTTTTAAAGAGTTTATAAGCCTCTTTGTGCAAAACATACCACTGTCGTTAGCCGACCTTGAGCAGGGATTAAAAGATAAAGACTGGGAAAAAGTAAGGCAGGCTGCACACAAAATGAAACCTTCGGTAAACTATGTAGGTTTAAAACAAACGTACGAGATGGTGATGAAGGTGGAAAAGTTTTCAAAAGAAAAAATAAACCTTGATGAGGTAGCAGAAATGATAAAAAAAGTAATAGATGACTGCGGTATAGCAATACTTGAGCTTGAAGCAGAACTGAAACAAGTAACAGCATAATATTAATAACAACAAACAAAAACAAAACGCTATGGCAAAAATTTTTATAATCGAAGATGATGCAATGGTTGCATCACTCATTAAGCAAACGCTTTCAAAAAACTCAAACTATGATTTGCATCATTTTGAGTCAGCCGAAGATTGTATGAAAAACATTCACCTGAACCCTGATATTGTAACCATTGACTACATGTTGCCGGGTATGAACGGGTTGGGTTTGATGCGCAAAATAAAAGACTACAACTCCTCCATCATGACAATAATTGTTTCGGGGCAGGAAAGCCTTGAAGTGGTTATTGATGCATACAAAAGCGGAGCACAGGATTATATTTTAAAAAACGATAATCTGTTTGTGAATCTTGAAAACTCGATAAACAACCTCAGCATGAACGTTGTTCTTAAAAAGGAAAACGAAATGCTGAAGGACCAGGTTATCGACAGGCACAAGTACTCAAACATAATGGGAACAAGCAATGCAGTACTGCGTGTATTAAAGTTGATTCAAAAAGTAGAGAAAAGCAACATGATGGTGCTTGTAACAGGACAAAGCGGAACCGGGAAAGAACTTGTTGCAAAAGCGTTGCACTACAACTCTCCTCGCGCACGCAAAAATTTTGTTACCGTTAATATGAGTGCCATTCCGGAAGAACTTATCGAGAGCGAATTGTTTGGACACGAGAAAGGCGCATTTACCGATGCGCGCGACCGCAGAATAGGAAAATTTGAAGAAGCTAATGATGGAACCATTTTTTTGGATGAGATTGGAGAAATGCCATTAAGCCTGCAGGCAAAGTTGCTGCGTGTGTTGCAGGAAAAAGAAATTCAACGTATAGGAAGTAACAAAACTATAAAGCTTGATTTTAGAATGGTGGCCGCTACAAATAGGAATCTGGCAACAGAGGTAAAGGAAGGCCGTTTCAGAGAAGATTTATTTTACCGCATACAGGGATTTTTAATTCACCTGCCACCGTTGAAGGAAAGAGGTGATGATGTGATACTGCTTGCAAAACATTTTTTAACAGAATTTGCAAACTCCAATCGCACACCTGTTGTACAATTATCAAAGGAAGCCATTAAGCTTATGCTTGAAAACCCTTGGCAAGGCAACATTCGCGAATTAAAGGCGGTGATTGAGCGTGCAGCCATACTTGCCGAAAACGGCACCATACAAACTGAAGACTTAATGTTTGTAAGCAACTAAAGTAGTAACTGTGAAAAACACAATGGTCCTTCTCCGTTATAACGAAGAGGGATTTTTGTTTTTAACGCAACATTTTTACGAAAAATCCATATAAGAAAGATAAGCCCTTAGAGGGTTAAATTCTATTTACAGATGGCTAAGCGAAATAAAAAACCAAAATTAGTGCGTGCGCAAAAACAAAAGATGCGCATGTCAACAAAATTGATTATTGCAAGCAGTGCCGGTATTATGAGTTTGGTGGCAGGTTTGTTTGTTTACCTGAATGTTTCCAATGTAGAGCAATCAAAGGCAAAGGGAGGTACTTCGCAGGTTGAGCTAAAGCCTGTAGATTTTAATCAGCCTGTTTTGCTGGTAAAACAAACCGACATAACGCTTAATGGTGTGCGCATAAAAAAAGCCGTTGACCTAACCACGATTAATCAATAGCAGATAAATGAAAAGGTTTCTGCCACTAGTTTTTCTTTTTGCTGTTTGCACTGCAAAGGTTTTTGCTGTTACCAAAATTTCGGTACTTACCGGAAATTGGAACAATGCAGCCGTGTGGAACCCGTCAGGAGTTCCAAATGCTGCTGATGATGTGGTTATCCAATCGCTGCATAAAATTCAGTTGAATGCAGATGGATTTGCAAAGAGTATTACTATTAATGCCAATGCAGAATTAAATTTTACAGCAGGCAAAAAGCTGAGTATTAACGGAAACGTAATCGTTAACGGAAAGCTTGATATGAATGGAGGCGATATTGCACAACAGCAGAGCAGCGCGCAATTTGTAATTACCAATACCGGAAAATTTACATGGAACCCTGCTGACAACAGTCTTGCCGGGGCCAGCTTGTTTACTAACAGCACCGAAAATTTTTCTGCTCAAAGTACGCTGATTATAAAAAAATGGTATGCCTTTGCATCGGTGGCTTTGGGCGATGTGGTTACCGGAAATTTTGGAAACGTTATTATCAACACAATTGTAGGTGGTGTGTTGTTTGAGTGGAATCAGAAAAATCAGTTTGAAACACATAAAGTTTTAGGTACATTAACCATTGATCAGGGTTGGGTAGTGCTTGATAAATCGGGTGCTATTTCAAATACAACCATTGGAAGCATTGTGTTGCTTAACATGAATTCATTTCTTGACCTGCATAGCGGAACGCATCCCGGCTCATTTACAGTTAATACCGATTCGATAATAAATATTGGTGGTGAACTAAATGGAATTTACAATGGCAACGGAAACATAGCACTTAATGTAACCGGAAATTTTACCAATATGGGAAATGTGGAATTGATTTATAACACAGGCCTGCAAAATACCGGATTGGGAAACTGCACCGTTAATGTGGGAGGCAAGTTTAAGCAAACTGCCGGTGATTTCAGAGGAATTTTTAACCTGTCGACTGTTAATTCTGGAAGTATTACCATGAGTTTTGGCTCTGTTGAACAAACGGGTGGTGTTATGATGGGGTATTATGCCTGCAATTCATCAGGCGCTTTAAATAAAATTACTGTTAATGGCGACCTTGCCATTTCACTTACCAATACAAATGATAAGTTTCGGGTAAACGGACTAACATCGCTTATGGGCCAGTACAGCAAATCGAAAGCTGTTCTGCAGGTAAACGGAACCATTACGTTATCGGGCAATGCCGCATCTGAATTTACCACCAGCGGAAGTGTGGGTGCCGAAACAGTGCATGTGGCTGGAGATGTAATTATAAACGGCCTTGCCAATAACTTTAATTACGGAAGCCATGCTACGGATATTGTAATTGATGGTAAATTAAAAATTTATGGCGGCACCACATCGCTTTCTAAATTTCCGGGCGCTGCCCAGGTTACCATAGGCAGCGATTTGATTATTGCATCGGGTACGCTTGCCATTAAGGGCAATAACGGTGTGGCTGATGTAAATGTTAACGGAAATTTTATTCAGTCGGGAGGTACACTGCTTATGCACAGCAATACAACCACGGCTACCAGTGATGCAGTAACCTTTGTATTACAAGGAATTTTTAATCAACTTAACGGTACACTGTGTTTTGATGATAATGCCGTAAGCACAGCCACGCATCAATTGCTATTGAAAGGAAACGTGTTTAGTGTGGATGGCGGCTCACAGATTACACGTGCCGGTGCAGGTACTTCGTCTGTTTTTGGAAAACTGATTTTTGCCCGTGCAGGAATCTTGCAGTACAAGCGTATATCGGCTACTACATTAATTGAACAAACCAAGCAACATATTGGTAACAGTTGCACAGTTGATGTTCTTGCGGGCAGCTTTCAGCTTTCATCGCACCAAAATGCGGCTACTGATTTTTTACGAATTGAAAACAACGGAACACTACAGATGCACGCTGCTCAGATAATAACGAATTTTAAGGCAGCACACACCGGCATGTCCATTGATGCGGGTGGTAAGCTTATTACGCAAAATAGTAACGGATTTTATAATTCTACCGGCAATGCAACGTTAAAAAATACAGGCGGCCTTAATTATTTTCTGGATGCTGCCAGCACGGTTGAGTATAACGGCAGCGACAATCAAACTATTACAGGTATTAATGATGGCATGGCAACAGCTGTGCAGCACAAGTACGGAATACTTAAAATTAATTTTACAGGCACTACCAATACAGAATTTACAAAGCTGATAAATTCAAATGTATATGTGCGCAACCAACTGCTTCTTGAAAATGGTGAATTGAATTTAAATAGCAACACCTTAACCATTGAATCAAACACCGCAACAGCCATAGGCAGGGTAAACGGGTACATTAAATCCGAAGCAGAAAATTCGAAACTGAAATTTAAAAATATTCCTCACAGCAATTGCATTATTCCGTTTGGAATAAATGCAGCCGAATATATTCCGCTTGAGTTTAATGCCATTAGCGGAAGCGGGGAGGTGGTTTTTTCAACCTATCACACTTCGCAAAATAATTTGCCCTTTCCGCAAAACGTAGCGGGATTGGTTATTGACGGTAAGGATTTGGCAATACCTTCGGCTATTGACCGGTGGTATTGCATTAAGGCCGGTAACATTAAGGCGGATATTAAATTTTCGTTTTCCAGTTACGAAAACACCACTGCCGCCACCCCCGGTGAAGAGCTAACGGTGCTGTCAGCTGCCAACGGAAGCTGGAAAAGCTTAAACACCCAGGGCACAACGGCTGGCACCAGCGTTACGGTAAACAATGCCAGCGATGTAATGAATTGCGCCATTGTATTGAAAAAAGATTTTACCCAAACCATTTTTGAGCTAACGGCAGCTTACGAAAGTGATAACGTAAGCGGCCGGTGGAGTTTTTCGCCCGAAAAACCGGGCGACAGCTACACGGTGGAGCGGTCGGCAGATAACCAAAGCTTTGAAAGCATTGAAACAAAGCAAGGCGATGGAACAGGGGTGTATGAGTTTACGGATAGCAATCCGCTGGATGCCACGTCCTATTACCGCGTAAAATACAGCGGGGTAAATGGTGCCGTAAAATATTCGAACGTAGTAGAGGTTAGTAATGAAACCAAACCCGGCCTTGCAAGCCTTGAAATTTCAAACGTATATCCCAACCCGTTTACATCGGCATTTACCTTGCAATACCATGCAGGCATTGCCGGTGAAATGAAAATAGAGTTGATAAACGAGGCGGGGCAACTTGTGTTTACCGGCAGGCAGGATTGCCAAAGCGGATTAAACACGTACATCTATCCCAATCAAAAGCCGCTGCCTGTGGGCATGTATGTGCTGGTGGTATCAGGCAATAAGTCCAGGGCCACCAAAAAGGTGTATAAGAAGTAAAGCGGCTATAGCCGGAAAACAATATATGCTTACGCTTTTGAAGATGTAAGGTTTTGCAGAAAAACCATCGTTTATGACGGGCTTTTTTCCGAACTTTTATAGGTTGTAAGAGTAAAATAGAAATCATTTAGCAACTACAATTTTTTACAATTAAAGAATACAACTATGTCGAAACGTCCGCAATTAAAGCAGCGCCAAAAAATGTCAATCATCAACAAAGGCGTGTTGGTGGTGGCAGGTACATCCATTATGGGATTGGCAGTGTACATGACCATGTTTATGAATACCACCAGCGTAACCAATACCAAAGCAGGTACGATGGCTAACATGATGCTGGGGTATGATTTAAACAATGGCGAGGTGGTAAGTTCATTTGACTGGAATAGTGATGACCCCGTAAAAGCAACCAAAGGCCCCGATGCTATTTCTATTAGCCGCTTTGCACAATCAATGGGAGATGGTGTTGACGGAAGCAACGGACTTAGTGCCGGAAGAACCGAAGAAGGAATAAACATGGAGATACCTGCCGACAATTATTTTAATACAGACGGTATAGACATTAGCTTTGATTATAAACGGGCCGAAGAAACGTGTAACTTTTTTACACGCGGAAAATATTTTAACTTCGGTATGAAAAAAGGTAAGCTAATTATTTCGTATAAAATAAACCTGGAAAAAGGTCGCAGCTACACGGTAAATGAAACCACCGACTACGAAATTCCGCGCGATGACGATTTTAGAACGTACCGGTTTATGTATAACCCCAACAGTGGTAAAGGCGAAATTATGGTTAACGGTGTGGCGGTATGGAATTATCAGGGACCTAAAGAGCACAGCATGTTTTGGAAAAATGGCGAAAACGTAATTATTGGTCAAAATATGAACGGTGGCGGCACCGATAAAACCATTTTGGACAATTTTGTGATGCGCAACACTTCGCATGTAAACGAGCTGCCGATTACGCTGCTTGCTTTTCAGGCGCAGGCTAAGGAAACGCACGTAATGATTAGCTGGTTTACTTCGCGCGAAAGCGATATTGACTCATTTTATGTTGAGCGCTCGGAAGATGCAATACAGTATATACAAATAGGCTCGATAAAAGCGGCCGGCAATTCGGAAACGCTGCGTGCTTATGCTTACGCTGATAAATCACCGCTTGATAACAAGGTGGCATATTACAGGCTGGTGCCTTCAAACAAACCACTTAAATCCATTTCGGTGCCGGTAATTGGTTACCGTTACCGTATCGACCATCCCGAAACATCCTATAAAGCCGGAGATTATACACAGGCCGACAGCAGCAGATAAAATATAAAAATAACAAAGGGTTCGGCCATGGGCATTTAAAATCCCGAGGCTGAACCCTTTTGGTTCTATCCCCGCAGGGATACTTTAATCGCTTATTACCACCGTAAACATTTGGCTCCAGGGGCCGCTTTTGGTGTTGTCGGTATTGTTTTTCCAGCGCACATAACCGTACACTTTTTTGCCGGCATTGTCAATGCCTACATCAAAGGTGCCTTTGGCCCTGCTGGTAAACAATGTTTTGGTACACCCATCGGGACTGGTGGGGGCAGTAGTTCCGATAGTGTACACAATTTCGGCTCCATCGCTTAGCGGATGCCGGCTTGCGCGGCTGCTGTCTTCGTCCGTACGCAGCGTAAACTCCATGCGTGCGCCTTCAAGTGCTTTAATTTTGTTTAGCGCCACATCGTTTATCTGTGCACGTGCGGTGGGGTTGGTGTCGCGCTCTTTAAGGTTAAAGGTGGCGCGGTCGTTGGTGGTTAATGCCGATTCGGGAATATCGGCATATATATCCCTTAAAGCATCTTCAATGTCACCAATCAATGCGTCTTTTTGCTCGGTAATCACTTTTGTTTTAAGGGCAGGGTTTTGCGATTTTGGAAACACCTCGTTCCAGGTGGTTAGCAAGGCTACCACTGCATCCTTATCCTCGTCAGTTATGCTTAACCGGCTTTGGTTTGCAGGAACTGCCAAATAAGTAATTGCATTATTATAATAGGTGTGGCGATCGCCATCGCGTGTCGGAAAAATTGTTTTTCCCATTGTGTGTGTGTTTTAAATTATAAATAAATTTTAGATATATGAACCTGTGTGAGAGTATTGAGGTAAGCAGGCATTGCAACTTATTTTGCTGGCGTTACAACTTAGTTTTCCAGCGTTCTAATTTATTTTGCTGGCGTTACAACTTAGTTTTCCAGCGTTACAACTTATTTTGCTGGCGTTACAACTTAGTTTTCCAGCGTTATAACTTATTTTGCTGGCGCTATAAATTAGTTTTCCAGCGTTATAACTTATTTTGCTGGCGTTATTACTTGCTTAGCTTGTGTATTGGTTTGTAACTTATTTATGCAAATTATAAACCATGGAAGAAAAACCATTGATGCAGGCCAGGTAAGCTGCCGCAAAAGTTTTATTGGTCAGAGCTGCAAACTTCCCCGTTGCAGCTCAAGCCGCTAATCCGGCAAAGGGGGCGCTGTAAAGTATGGCTGTAATAAAAACATTTCCGCGAAAAGCGTTAAAAAATACGGGTAACAGTTTTAGTTTCATTGCAGAAATGCTGATTACTAGTACAAATATACAATGGTAAAATGCCGATGGCGAAAAAAGTTGTGAACAGGCGGTGAATAACGCGTGTTACTTTTTCAAAAATATTTTTCTGAAAACATGTTTTCCGCCAGTTATTTCGGCCATGTAAATGCCGCTGGCATACGTTGATGTGTTAATGGTGTGTTCAGAAGAAGAAAAAGTATGGCATAAAATTTCCTGCCCCAGCATGTTTTTTATTACCAGTTGTGTTTTTGCGTTGACCGCAAAGGCAGGGTAGGAGGTATTAAGGCGTATGGTTAAAACATCATTTGCCGGATTGGGGTACATGGCAAATGCCGAAGCGCTATTAAGTTCGTTAATACCCGAGCAGGGAACCCAAACAAGCGAAACATCATCAATTAAAAAAAAGCTCCAGTTAAAATTGCCGGCACTGTTTGTATTTATTAGGGTGGTGGCTGTATCGTATAAAAAGTTTCCTACGATTAGATAGTTCTCGGTACCTGATGCATAATAATCGCCTGATATTAATGTCCACGAAAGGGTGTCGGGATACACTCCGGTGAGGTTTGTTATTTGAGGCGTAAACGGAAGCGGGTACAGGTTGGATGATGTTCCGGTAATTAATGTGTCTGAAAAGTAAACGCCAATGTCATCCGATGTTAATTTAAAGTTATTGGCCAGGCTTGCATACATCTCAAAATGATAACAAGCACCGGCAGTAAGTGTTGATGTAAGTGGTGCTTCAAGATATTCGCGGGTATTGGCACCCGGGTTTTGAACAATATAAATGCCTGCATACCCGTTGCCGCTATGAGCGTTTTGATAACCGCATAAATTTTGCGGCACGCCCTGCCCATTAGACCCCGACCCGGCACATTGGTTAAAATAATCGGCTGCTGATGTGCTTACTGACGGATTTATCCACGGTGCAGCATTTATAAGCTGCCCCTGCATAACAGGGCATGCGGTGTATTGCTCAAAATCGCCATTAGGAACCAGGTTTTGTGCGTTGCCTGGTAAAACCAATTGCAGCAGCGCCCATGTGAGTATTGTTTTTTTCATGCTAAACAGGTTGGTAATATTCTAGATGAATACGTAACGCTTTTTATACAGCAGCCCCGCGAAACTAACATAGGCAAGGGAGTGTGCTTGAACTAACCACAGACTTCAAACCTTAAACTTCAAACTTCTACAAAGGAGTCTTAATAGACAAACTACAAACCGCGCTTACACATGCCCCTGTGCCAGCATGGCATCGGCTACTTTAACAAAGCCGCCAATATTAGCGCCCTTTACATAGTTAATAAATCCGTTTTCGTTTCCGTATTTCATGCAGGTGTTGTGTATGCTGTGCATAATGCCCTGCAGGCGGGTGTCAACTTCTTCGCGTGTCCATGACAGGCGCAATGAGTTCTGGCTCATTTCCAGTCCGCTTACAGCCACCCCTCCGGCATTTGACGCCTTGCCCGGAGCAAATAAAATTTTGGCTTTTATAAATTCGGTAACAGCTTCGGGTGTGCTGGGCATATTGGCGCCTTCGGCCACAGCTATGCAGCCGTTGGCAATTAGTTTTTTCGCATCATCGCCATTCAGTTCGTTTTGTGTGGCGCAGGGCAGTGCAATATCGCAGGTTACTTCCCAAGGGGTTTTGCCTTTTATGTATTCGCAGCCAAATTCTTTTACACATTGCTTTATGCGTCCGCGCTTTTCGTTTTTAAGGTGCATAACGTACTCCAGCTTTTTGGTGTCAATGCCGCGCTTGTCGTAAATGTATCCATCGCTGTCGCTAAGGGTAAGCACCTGCCCGCCAAGCTGAATAACTTTTTCGGCAGCGTACTGCGCCACATTGCCCGACCCGCTAATCACCACCTTGCGGCCTTTCATACTCTCTCTGCGGGTGCCAAGCATTTCCTGTACAAAATAAACACAGCCGTAGCCTGTTGCTTCGGGCCGTATCAAGCTGCCGCCATATTGCAGGCCCTTGCCGGTAAGCACTCCTGAAAACTCGTTGCTCAGGCGCTTGTATTGTCCAAATAAAAAGCCCACTTCGCGTCCGCCCACGCCAATGTCGCCTGCCGGCACATCCACATCGGGGCCAATGTGCTTATACAGTTCGGTCATAAAACTTTGGCAAAAACGCATTACTTCATTGTCTGATTTTCCTTTGGGGTCAAAATCACTACCGCCCTTGCCACCGCCCATGGGCAGTGATGTAAGCGAGTTTTTAAAAACCTGCTCAAAAGCCAAAAATTTTAAAATACCCAAATACACCGATGGGTGAAAACGCAGCCCGCCCTTATAAGGCCCTATGGCGCTGCTCATCTGAATCCGAAATCCGCGGTTAAGCTGAAAATCGCCATTATCATCAATCCATGGAACTCTAAACATTACCACACGCTCAGGCTCGGCAATGCGCTCAAGTATTTTGGCAACCTTGTACTTTTTGTTTTCTTCCATAAACGGAATAATGCTTTCGGCTACTTCAAGCACTGCCTGATGAAACTCGGTTTCGCCCGGGTTTTTCTTTTTTACCAGCAGCATAAATTCGTCAATAAGTTTTTGGTACTTGCTCATATAGTTTTTGTTTGTGGGGTGAAAATAGGCAAAAAGTTTACAGTTTGTTTAAATGAACTTTGGGTATCAAAACCAAGATTAACGGTAAACTATATCGCTGAAAAGCAAAAAAAGCGCTGCCAGCGGCTATATCCTCTTTTTGTTTAAAACAAAACCCACATAATACCACAGTATAAAAACAAAACCCAGCGCAAAAAACACCGCTGCAATCGGGCGCGTGGTGTCATTGTAAAAAAACTCGCCAGTCATCCACACGCTGTTGGCCATAATCCACGAACATACGGCCAGGTTATGAAACAACTCCGATTTTTCGGTGCGGCTTTTCCAGGTAATAAAAAATGCCAGCAGCACCGTTGGCACCACCATTATCATTCCCGCAAGGCGCCAGTCCATTACCCAGCACGTATCTTTTAGCAACCACATTACTATGTGCATGTTCTCGTAACCTCGTATTTTTTTAAAATCCATTATGAAAAAGAGTTTAGGGTTTTCTGTTTACCGTTTGCAGTTGGTTACGTTTTTACAAAATCCCATTTTTTTTAGGGGAAGGTTTGTGGTGTACTGCCTGTTGCTTATTGTTTTTTGCAAACATATTAAATGGAAAGATTACAGTACCATAGGTACTTTGGTTATAGTTTTATATTTGCTCAATAAAATTAGGCTATATAATATAGTATGATAAAAAAACTAACCCTACTGGCAACCACAGCATTGCTATTGGGTATTACAGGATGTAAAAAAGATAAGGATAACGAGGAGGTAATTGATCCATGCGATGGCGTAACCTGCCTTAATGGAGGTACTTGCGATAATGGCGCTTGCCTTTGCCCCGCTGGCTACGAAGGTTTAGACTGCGGCACCGAAGCACGCTCAAAATATTATGGAAACTGGCAGGTAAGCAACGAAGCCTGCACCACTGTTTTTCCCGGAACATATACCATAACCATAACGGCCGGTGGCAATAGCGGTATCGACTCGGTTGAAATTACAGGCCTGTTTCACATACCCAACCCGGTAACGGCAGGCGTAAGCGGTAACAACCTGATAATTCCATCACAGCCATTTAGCTTTGCAACCATTAGCGGCAGCGGCACATTAAGCGGCACCACGCTAACACTTAATTACACCATGGCCGGTGGAGCCGGCTCCGAAACCTGCCCGGCAAGCGCATTTGTAAAACAATAAGCTACCATTATTATTAATAAGAAAAAACTTCAAACCACAAACCACAAACTTTAAACTTTTTTATATTTGCCGCAAACATTTAAAACAAAACAAAAAATGAAAAAGCAAAACTTATTTAACGTATTGGCTAGCGCAGCACTTATAGTGGCGCTTGCATTTGGAGTTCAATCATGCAAAAAAGACGATCCAGATCCTTGTGAAGATGTAACATGCAGTGGAAACGGTACATGTAATGATGGCGATTGCGCATGTGATGACGGATATATTGGTTCAAACTGCGAAACTGAGGAAAGAGCTCAGTTTTTAGGAAGCTACTCGGTTGCTACCGGAACCATTGTTTGTGGAGTAAGCGGATCTAGTTCAATTCCTGCTGGTACTTCTGTTATTGTTTCATCAAATTCAGGAGGCATAAAGAAAATTGCCATAAGCATTGGTGGTGCATTAACTGTAATTGCAACTGTTGATGGTTCGTCATTAACGATAGATAACCAAACAATTGGAGGTTACGTTTACACGGGTACTGGTTCGGTTACAAGCAATACACTTACTGTATCTCTTAGTGAATTTGACTCAAGTATTCCAGAAACTTGTGTGTATTCATTTACTGCTACTAAATAAAGCAACGTTTATAAATAATAAAGAAAGCTGCTTAAAAGGGCAGCTTTTTTTATTGTATTAAGGAATGAAAATAATAATAAAAAGGCCGTTGCAATAATACCTATTGCAACGGCCTTTTATTTATAACAAAAGAGTTATTTCCCTTTTAATTTATCTTTTAATTTACCACCGCTACCTTCGCCCGGCTTACCTGATTGGTTATTATCAACCCCAAGTTTATCTTTCAACGAACCTTCTTTTTTCGGCTCTTCTTTTTTCTTCGGCTTCACCGCTCCTTTTTTCACTTTGTCTTTTAAAGCAGCAAGCGAGTCGGCCATAGCTATACTGTCCTGGCGCATTTTTTCCATGGCTGCATTCATGCTGTCTTGCATGGCTTGTTGCTGGGCAGCGGCAGCCATGCTGTCAGCAATGGCTTTTTCAACTGCGGCAATGCTGTCTTGTTTTGCTTTTTCGGCAGCAGCCTTTTCTTCTTCGCTTGGGCCGCATGCACTAATGATAAACATTCCGGTGGCGGCAAGTAGTAATAGATTTTTTTTCATTTGATGTATGAGTTGTTTTGTTGGCACAAAGCTATATAAAATAGTTTATAGTAAACCGGCTTACTGTTTAGTGTTATATAATTCTTATCCTTTACCATTAAATATCATTCATCGGCCAAATTAATTCTTGTTTGCTATAGGTATTATACGTACGTTAGCAAATTGAACCCCTAACCAATAACCAAATTGCAACATGTCTTGTTTGTTTAATACATTTATATACATTTGCTCATCCTTTTTCCGCAAGCCATTTAACCTTTCCTTATTGCTTCTTATTTGCAATGCCATTTCGAATGTTTTTGCTTGCGATTAATTATTGGTGTAAATTCAAAATAGACAACTCTTAAATATAATTATAACTACAACTATAAATCAAATCAAAATGAATTCAGTAAAAGCAACTAGTAGCATGTTGGCCACAACAGGAAAAACAATATTGTTGGCTACTTTCCTTGTTTTGTGTCATTGTTTAGTTTCTATTAATAATGCAAGCGCCCAATCCCAAATTAGCGACTATGCCGTTTTTGGTGGCGATGGCAGTTGCCCAACAGGCAGCGGGCAAACAGCACCACCCACACCGGGCTGCGCTGTACAAATAGCTTCGCCAGGAAATATTCAGGGCGGACGCACCGGAAGCTACAATCTTGTAAAGACTACCGGCTCGGCAACCTTTTCGGGCAGCATTCACAGCGGGCGCACCATTGTGTTAAGTAACAACAATTCCGTTGGCGGAAATATTACTGCAGCAAACTCAGCTTCAGCTACAGGAACCATTGTTTCCATTGGCACAAGCGCAAACATTAGTGGCAATATAGATGTAAACGGAAACTCAACCGTTGGTGGTGGAACAGTTACAGGGTATGTAAAACATCCGACTGGAACAACATATACAGGCCCTACTCCCGGTGGAGGTAATTTAACAGGCACGCCAACGCTGCCAACACTTCCTGCCATGCCGGCTATCACAACTTTTCCTGCCTATGGTACTACAAATATTACAGGTAATACAACAATTAGCCCGGGTGCTTATAAGGATATGGCCTTAACGGGAAATAAAACAGTAACGTTTAACGGCCCCGGTGTTTATACTTTTAAATCAATAAACAATTCAGGTGGCGGATATAACTCTTTCAAATATAATTTCAATAATGCTGCAACCGGCAACATAATTATTTACGTGCATGGCAATGTTGATTTAGATAAACACACCACTACATTTTTAAATGGAGGAAGCGCTTCAAGAGTTTTTATGGAAATACATGGCAATGGTTCAACATGCTCATGGGGTTCGTATGCGTTTGATATGGATAATGGTACATCAAACTTTAGCGGCACGGTGTGGGCTCCTTATGCAGGTATTCATACTGGTGGCGGTTCAGGCTGTGTGCCTACAATTACCGGTGCACTTTATAGTGGTACACAGGTAAATCTTGGAAGTAATACAACAGTTGTGTACGCTCCCTACATTTCTTGCACAACTCCTAATGCAAATGCAGGTACTGATAAGGTAATTACATGTTCAGCAACTACCGTTCAACTAAACGGCTCATCAACAACATCAGGTGTGTCTTACAGTTGGGCAGCTATTAACGGAGGAAACATTTCAGGCGCTACCAATATTGCAAATCCTACCGCAACTTCCGCAGGAACTTATATTCTTACCGTTACCACTTCAAGCGGTGGTTGTACAGCAAAAGATACTGCCTTAGTTACCGTAAATAATTCTGTACCCAATGCAAATGCAGGGGCCGATAATGTTATTTCGTGCGCTTTCCTAACCCGGCAATTAAATGGTTCGTCAACTACACCCGGTGCAACATTTAGCTGGACACCAAGTGCTGGAGGAAACATTTCCTCTGCTTCAAACATTGCAAACCCAACAGTAAATGCTGTAGGATTATATACACTCACTGTTACCAATCCTGCTAATGGTTGCACAGCTACTGATGTGGCTCAAATTTTTCAGGGACCATGTATCTTCCCATACTACCCACCAGACCCAAGCGGAAAAGTGAGTGCTGTTATTGGCTCTGAGTTAACATCGCTCTATTATAATTTTAACCCATCAGTAAGCGATACACTTGACAATATTTATCAGATTGAAGAAGACAGTGTTTACATTGAAGTAATTTCTCTTGCAGGGCAATACAATACACTGCTCTCAATGCTGCAAACTACTGCTTATGGCATTACCGATTTAATTGATAACGGAAATCCTACTTTATTTATCTCAGGAAAATATCCTGTTAATCATCTTAAGAAATTAGATAGTCTTCCAATTGTTCAGTACATTGATTATGTGCGCCCGTTATTCCCACCAGTATCAAATGCAGGTGTAACAACAAGTGCCGGTGATGTTTCTCTGAAATCTGATATTGCACGTTCAGGTTTTAATTTGAACGGGCAAGGAGTAAAAGTGGGTGTTATTTCAAATAGTTATAATACCATCATTGGAAATCCTGCAGCAACAGATGTTGCCAATGGTGATTTGCCCGGAGCAAACGGAACCAATCCCGTGCAGGTTCTTAAAGAATATCCTTTTGGTGTACAAACAGATGAGGGACGAGCTATGTTGCAAATTGTACACGATATTGCCCCCAAAGCCGACCTTGCATTTCATACCGGATTTATAAGCGCAGGAAACATGGCACAGGGAATTAACACACTTGCCCAAAACAATTGCGATGTAATTGTTGATGATATTACATTTATTACCGAACCATTTTTTCAGGATGGTATTATTGCGCAGGCTGTTGATAATGTAGCTGCGCAAGGAGTAAGTTATTTTTCGGCAGCCGGAAATTTTGGAAACAAATCGTATAGTGCCGTATTTAATCCTGTTGCCGCTCCCAATGGTATTACAGGCAGTGCGCACAATTTTGGTGGTGGTGATATTTTTCAAAGTTTAACATTGCCTCCTGGCAATTATGTAATGGTAATGCAATGGCAGGATGAAATTTATTCGCAAGGACAAAGCGCAACCGGTACTGCCAACGACATGGATTTTTATTTAACTGCTGATAACGGAATTACCCTGTTTGGTTTTAATAGGAATAATATTGGTGGCGACCCGCTCGAAGTATTACCGTTTACCGTTGGCGGAAGTGTACCTCAAAATGCAAGCGTTTTAATTACACGTGCATCAGGAACTGGCACTCCACTTGTAAAATATATAATTTTTAAAGGTGAAGGTATTATTGATGAATACAACGCAGGTACATCAACTCTTGTTGGACAAGCAAACGCTGCCGGTGCTATGGCTGTAGGCGCTGTATTATATACCAATACTCCTGCATTTGGAGTTAATCCTCCAACAGTTGCATCCTTCTCATCAACAGGCGGAACTCCTGTTAATGGCGTTACACGCAACAAGCCCGACTTGTGCGGACCAAATGGTGTAAACACAACCGTTAACATGGGTGGTGTAAATATTGATGCCGATTTGTTTCCTAACTTTTTTGGGACATCAGCCGCTGCGCCTCACCTTGCAGGTGCTGCCGCATTGTTGCTTGAAGGCAAACAAAAATTTTATAATCAGGCAATGACTCCAACGCAAGTGCGTACCGTTTTGCAAAGCACATCGGTTGATATGGGCGCTGCTGGTTTTGATTTTATTACAGGAAGTGGTTTTGCCGATGCCAATGCAGCGCTTTACACTTTTGCAGCACCAACACCAGAACTTGTTACGATAACGTATGATACAACTACAACACCAGGTTTAGTAACTATATTCTTAACCGTGAACGGAAATTTTCTCACCACACAATCCGTTGTAATTTTCCGTAACGATACGTTGCCAACAACATTTATTAACGGAAGTCAACTCTCAGTTACCATTCCACCTTTCTTTGGTAATCCTCCCATCTATATTTACACTCCACCCATCACTCCAAATAATAATGATGGTGGAAATTCTGATACGCTTTATTTCTTTTCTCCAATAAAAAAGAATGTGGTAATTACTGCTGAGAACAAAACAAAAAAATACGGTGAAGCATTGCCAACATTTACATCTGTTGTTACAGTTGACGGACAAGACCCATCAGCATTTGGTTTAACACTTGCTGATTTAGGTTTATCTACTATTACTTATTCCACTCCGGCAACCAGCACAAGCAATGCAGGTATTTATTTTATTCATCCTGATGCAAATGTTTCGGATGTTGGCTTGCAGGAGTTATATACTTACACATTTAATGATGGATTACTTTCCATTAACAAAATGCCGTTGACAATTACTGCAGCCAATGCAACCTATACCTATGGCGATATAATTGATGGATTAGAGTTGGATATGAACTATGCTTACGACCAAACCAACATTGCTCCTGCTGAACAAGCTGCATTTTTATCAGCGCTACAATCAGCACACACTGCTCAATTGGTTGAAGAAGTTGGTTTGATTGATGACCAAACACTAGTTAATCAGCGCGGACTGGTAAATTCTGATTTAACCAATTTAACTTTTATAGTAAGCCAACGAGGCTTGGTAAACCAACGAGGTTTGGTAAATCAACGTGGATTGGTTAACAATGTACCTGTTTATGATACAACAAAAATTGTTGATGTTGCCTTGGCAGCATTATTTGGATACCAGGATGATTCATTAAATGCAACACTCTTTAGTGCCGGACCACTTGCAAACCAAAGAGGATTGGTAAACCAACGTGGACTTGTAAACGGAACAGCAACTGTAAACCAACGAGGATTGGTAAATGGTTCAACTGTTGTAAACAGCACCTCATCAGCGGGTGGTGCAGACATTGCTGTAATTGTTGACGAAGATGATTACAACGCTCCGGTTAATGACACGTTATATAATTTTTATTCGCTTAACTTAATTACAGGCACCAATGCAGGTACTCACTTTATTGTGCCGGGAGCATTCCTTACAAATAATTTTGATATTACTTATGTGGCAGGAACTCTGACAATAAATCCTGATACATTATTTGTAACTGCAAATAATCAAAGTCCGTTGTGCAATAGCCTTCCCCTATTTTCTTCTACCATTAGTGGATTTAATTACCAGGATAATACAGCAAGTGTAATTGCATCGGGTCCAACATACGCTGTTATGAATGGAAACCAAACGGTATCTGGAACTCCTGCGGGTGGCGTTTATCAGATTGTTCCAGGTGGGGTAACGCTTATTCCTCCTCCCAATTATTTTATTCAGTATGCAAACGGTGTGTTTACTCAACCCGCATTGCTTACTTTAACTGCAACTCCAACACAACCAAATTGCTTTGGACAAACAGGAAGTGTTGTGTTAACCGGAAGCGGAGGAACAGGAGTTCTTTCTTACAGCGGTGCAGCAACTTCAGGGCTTGGAGCAGGAACCTATAATTATATAGTTACAGATGGTAATGGATGCACAGCAACAACAAGTGCAACTATCAGTGCTGCACCATCTCAACTTGTAATTACTGCCACACCAACTCAACCCAATTGCTACGGTCAAACAGGAAGTGTAGCTCGCATTGCAACAGGAGGAACACCAGTATATACATACAATGCAACTGCTATAACAAATCTTGGTGCAGGAACTTATACTTATACAGTAACCGATAGCAAAGGGTGTACTGCAACAACATCAGCAACCATTGTTGTGCCAACACAATTAAGCGGAACTACTTCAACAACACCTGCAACCTGCAATCAGGCCAATGGAAGCGCCACAGTAACTCCTTCGGGCGGAACACCGGCTTTCACTTATTTGTGGACACCCGGAAATTTAACATCACAAACAATTTCAAATAAAGCAGCAGGAAGTTATTCTGTTAAAATTACAGATAGCAAAGGATGTACAAAAACGTTATCGGCAACCATTGGCACTGCAAACATTGCAGCACCAGGCGCCATCAGTGGATCAATAAACAACTTGTGCAACGCTGCCGGAAAAGTTTATACCATTGCTGCAGTGCCCGGAGCAACATCATACAGTTGGGTGGTTCCATCAGGCTCAAGCATTACAAGCAATAGCGGAACTTCCATTACTGTATGTTACGGAAGTAGTTTTACAACCACAGGCATTGTAAAAGTAAAAGCAAACTGCGCATGCAACTCAAGCGCATACACAACGCTTGATGTTTCATCCGCACCTCCGCAGCCAGGAACAATTACTGGCTCAGCATCGGTTTGCAAAACACAAACGGCAGTTCCATACTCTATATCATCAGTAACAGGAGCATCGTCTTATAAATGGACTATTACAGGTGGAGCAACATTTAATGGCTCAACTACATCTGCATCATCATCTGTAAAATACACTACGGCAACAACATCATCAGCTACATTAAGTGTTGTGGCCAAAAACAGTTGCAGCTCATCAGTGGCAAGCACACTTGCTGTGGCTGTTAGCTTAAGCTGCCGTGTTACCGAAAAAGGAGAAATTACTTCGGATAAAATTTTGGTTTATCCCAATCCTTCCCTTGGTCAATTGCATGTTAAATTTAATGCACTGGAAAACGAAAGCTTTGAATTTAAAGTGATGGATGTTTTGGGAAAAGCACAGCTTTGCAGTAAATACCAATCTCAGGAGGGAGAAAATGTAAGTGAGATAGATTTAGAGAAGCTACCTCCCGGAATTTATTTTATCAGAATAGAAAAGCAAGGCACAGAATTGCAAACTAAAAGGTTTGTAAAACAATAAAATGTTTAAGCTTAACAAAGCCACCGCAACAAACGGTGGCTTTGTTTTTTATATTTCTTTAAGTTTGTAAAGTTTGTTAAGCATTTATGCGCCTAAAAATTACACTCTTATTTTTTTTATCTTCTTTTACAGGTATTGGTTTTTCTCAAACCCAAGAAACAGATAGCCTAAAAAAAATAGTTGCTTCGTTAACCAACGACAGCAGCAAAGTAGAGGCTATGATAGTATTGGGCAGGAGTTATTTTAATACCAATCCGGATGAAGGAATAAAAATTTGCCACCAGGCAAGTGAACTTGCAGAGTCTGCTGGATATGCTCGTGGGAAGGCAAACGCATTAAAGGCAAGCGGTATTGGGTATTACGGGCAGGGAAAATACGTGGATGCTATGCAAGATTGGGAGCAGTCGAAAAAAGTATTTGAAAGCATGGGCGATAAAAAGGGCATTGCCAATATGCTAAGCAATTTAGGTGTCATTTACCGCGACCAGGCCAATGACCAAAAAGCGCTTGAGCTTTATCTTGAAGCTTTAAAACTTGCCGAGGAAATAAAAGACTCGGTAAGGATAATGACTGTGCAGCTAAACATTGGTACCATATACGGTGAAAAAACAGGCACCTATGATAAAGCCATAAATTATTACGAAAATGCAGCCAGCATTGCTCTGGCGATTGATGACATTGATGCACTAGGTACCATTTCAGAAAATCTAGGGGAGATATATTTAAAAAAAGGAAATGATTCGCTTGCGCTTGTTAATTTAGAAAAATCGTTAAAAGCATTTGAGGGCACCGAAAGCGCTCCCTATACATTAAACCTGATGGGGCAGGTGTATATGCAGCGTAACGAGCTTGATAAAGCGCTGGATTTACAAAAGCAAGCTTTTGGCATTGCCGAAAAAACAGATGCTAAACTGGGAATGGTTAAATCGCTGCTGGGAATGGCTGATACATACAAGGCAAAAGGTGACGCAGAAGCGGCTATAGCAACGTACTTGCTGGCTGAGTCTATTGCCAATTCGATTGGCGCAAATCTTGAGTTAAAAAAATCATACGATGGATTATCAAAAGCGTATGCTTCGGTAAAGGATTTTGGCAAGGCATTTAAGTATCAAACCTTGTTGCTTTCAATTAAAGACACACTGTATAATATTGATACCGATAAAAAATTAGGAACTCTTTTGTTTGATTTTGAAATTTCGAAAAAGCAGGGAGAAATTAACCTGCAGCAAAAGGAAATCAGCAGGCAAAAAATTGTGCGCAACAGTTTTATTGGCGGATTTATTATAGTGTTGCTTTTTGCAGGAGTGTTTTTAAAACAGCGCATGCGTATTAGCAAAGAGAAGAAACGCAGTGACGAATTGTTGTTGAATATTCTTCCCGAAGAAACAGCCGAAGAATTAAAAGCAACAGGAAGCGCCCAAACCAAAAGTTTCGAATCGGTATCGGTTTTATTTACTGACTTTAAAAATTTTACGCAGGCATCAGAAAAGCTCTCGCCCGAAGAATTGGTAGCAGAAATAAATCACTGCTACAGCGAGTTTGACAAAATAGTTTCTAAGTATCAAATCGAAAAAATAAAAACTATAGGCGATGCATACATGTGTGCTGGTGGTTTGCCTGTAAAAAATAATACACACCCTGTTGATGTAGTAAAAGCCGGACTTGAAATGCAACAGTTTATTGAAGCAAACAAAAAGGAGCGCCAAGCAAAAGGCCTACCTTTTTTTGAATTGCGATTGGGAATACATACCGGTCCGGTGGTAGCAGGTGTGGTGGGTACCAAAAAATTTGCTTACGATATTTGGGGCGATACGGTAAATACTGCCTCGCGCATGGAATCAAGCGGTGAAATAGGAAAAGTAAATATAAGTGGTGCCACGTATGAGTTAGTGAAAGATAAATTTACCTGCCAGTATCGAGGAAAAGTAAAGGCAAAAAATAAAGGAGAGATTGATATGTACTTTGTTACTTAATATCCTGTAACAATATTTTATAAAGGTAGTTTTACCACAAATTGAGTAAACTCATTTTCTGCCGAGTCAACAGTAATTTCGCCACCATGTGAGTGAACAATATCAAAGCTAAGGCTTAAGCCCAAGCCCGTGCCCTGGCCAGTAGGCTTGGTGGTAAAAAAAGGTTGAAATATTTTCTCTTTCACTTTGTCTGGAATTCCTTTTCCGTTATCTCTTACAGTAATGGCTATAAACTTGCCCTCAGCCTGCGTTGAAAGGCTTACCTGCGGTTTATAAACCAATCCGCTTTTTACGCATTCTTTTTCGCGCTCCATTAAGGCATAAAACGAATTATTAAAAAGGTTGATAAGCACGCGGCTTATGTCGTGAGATTTTATGTTTATCATCGGCAAGCCGGGAGCAAGGTTTCTTTTCATCTCGCAATTAAACTCAGGATGATTGGCGCGTACACCGTAAAATGCAAGGTTTAAAAACTCGTCACATAATTTGTTAATATCAGTGGGTTGTTTTTCGCCAGTGCCTGTGCGACTGTGTTCAAGCATGTTTTTTACAATGCTGTCGGCACGTTTACCGTGCTCGGTAATGCGGGTAAGGTTGCCTTCAAGGTCGGTTAATATTTCGTTGCGTGTGTCTTCTGAGTTTGGTTGTTTAAGTTCTTTTACCAAATCGGTTGAGAGTATCGAAAAATTATTTACAAAGTTTAGCGGGTTTTTAATTTCATGGGCTATACCGGCAGTAAGCTGGCCAAGCGAAGCCAGCTTCTCGGACTGTATGAGTTGCTGCTGTGATTTTTTTAAGTTTTCCATCGCTTGTTCCAGTTCAGCATTTTTTTGTTGCAGTTCGTGGGTGCGCTGGTTTACCAGGTTAGTTAACTGTTCTTCGCGGGTGCGAAATTCTTTTATCAGCACTTCATTTTGTCCGCGCAGGCGTTTGTTTAAAACAGCTATAATATCTTTGG
This sequence comes from uncultured Flavobacteriaceae bacterium, assembly GCA_964432885.1. GTDB lineage: Bacteria > Bacteroidota > Bacteroidia > AKYH767-A > OLB10 > CAYSPG01. The sequence goes on along the minus strand of CAYSPG010000002.1, from coordinate 73,700 downwards.
TAATTTCAGGGAACTGGTTTAACACTTTATAAAAATCGTTGCGCGATATGGTACCCATCAGCGATGGCTCAAGAGTGGTAACAGACATAGAACGCGGCTCACTGTCAAGCAATGAAAGTTCGCCCACAAAAGCGCCTGCATTAAGTTGTGCCACGGTATGCTCACCATCATGTACTTTAACTTTTCCTGAAAAAATAAGATACATCGTTTCACCCATTTCGCCTTTGGTAATTACGGTGGTTCCAGGGGCAAACTCTTCAAACAATATTTTTTCAGATAACTGTAGCAATACTGCCTTATCGGCTTTGGTAAATAACGAAACGTTACTCAAAAACTTTAAAAGTGTTTCCTTGTCAGGTTGGTTAGCCATTGCATTTGCAATTACGAGGTAAATATAGGCTAAAGTTTAATTGGGATTGAATAAAGTAGCCTGCTTTATTGCCAGTTGTATTTTTTTTACATGCTTTTTAAATATATTTGACATCACTTTTTATTTACCTCATGCAATTTGAAAAAGCAAAGGATTTTGTTTCGGAACTATTGAAAACAAAATTACCCGAACAACTTTATTATCACAGTTACGACCACACATTTGATGTGCTTAATGCAGCCGCTGAACTAGCCCGCCAGGAAGGAATTTCCGATGAGTTGGAATTAACCATGCTGTTAACAGCAGCACTTTTTCATGACTGTGGCTTTATTAATGTGTATAAAAATCATGAGGAGGAAGGATGCATGATTGCGAGGCACACGCTGCCACAGTTTGGATATTCTTCTATTCAAATTCAGATTATTTGCGACATTATAATGAAAACAAAATACGGTGCGCAGCCTTTTACACGGCTCGAAAAAATTATGTGCGATGCCGATTTGGATTACCTGGGCCGCGATGATTATGATAAAATAAGCAAACGCCTTTATAAGGAATTAAAAAAGCTGGGTAAAATAAAATCGGATGAGGAATGGCAAAGGCTCCAAATTCAGTTTTTGCAATCGCATAGGTATTACACCAAATCTGCTCAGAAAAAAAGAGAAGCAAAAAAAGCGGAGGTGCTTAGACGTTTGAAGGACGAGGTGTAATTAGCAAAAGGGTTTGAAACAGTTTTGGGGTTGGAGTTGTTAACATGAACCTTCAACCCCAAAACTTTATTAAACTCCCAACGCTATTAAAAGTTTATTGTTTTAAGCGTATAGTCAATCAGTGTGCCACTGTATTTAACATCGCCCACAGCATTGTTAAACCAAATGGTATCTACATTTATGGTGCCGCTTTGTGCATACGAAATTTTATCGCATACAAATGTTCCGGCAGGCGTGGTAACACTTTGGTTTTTTGCCAGTACATTATACACTGCACTTGTGCTGCCTTCGGCAAATGTCCATGTATCGCCCACCACAGTGGATGATTTGCGGTACTTGTTGGTGCTTACCAGCGCATCTGTGCTTGCGCGGTACAGCCACCCGCCACATTCTTTTGAATAAACTGTGCCGTTAACCAGTGACGATGTAAGTGTGGTTTTAAATTGCCCGTCAGTACCATTGGTGGCAATGGTGTGTGTCATGGTAACTGTAGTGCCTAAGTAAGTAAAGTCGTATGTTAATACATGCCCATCAGCCATAAAGGTCATTAAAGGAGTTCCGCAGGTGTCGTTTGGGTTGGGGGTTGTGCCATCATCATCGTCATCGCTTTTCTTTTTACATCCAGATACTACCATGCCTGCTGCCAGCATCAAGGCTGCTATTACTTTTAGAGTGTCTTTGATTTTCATGTTCGTGTTGTTTTTTTTTGCGTGAAGTGCTTAAAGCTAAAAAAAGAAATAGAAGGTGGTTTTTATGTACCGTTAGACTTTTATCCCCAGCACCAGCACATCATCCACCTGCTCATTGCTTCCTTTCCAGGTATCAAAATAGGATTTTAAAAAGGATTTTTGTTCGTCCATTGTTTTATCTTCAATTGAAATAAGCATTTCGTTAAAGTTTTTTGTCATCAGTTTTTTGTTGTGTTCACCACCAAACTGGTCGGCATATCCATCGGTAAACAAATACACAAAATCATTTTTTTGTACTGCAATAGTATTGCTTGCATAAGGTTGCCTGTTTTCAATCTGCAACCCTCCAATTGGCATTTTATCAGGCGCAATTACTATACGTTCGTTATTGCGTAAAATCCACAGAGGGCGGTTGGCACCTGCAAATGTTACCTCCTTATTTTTAAAATCAAAACTACACAGTGCAATGTCCATCCCGTCATGCGTATCATTTTGTGATTGTTTTAATGCTGTAATAACGGCAGTATGAAGTTTGTTTAAGATTTCAGCAGGTTGTGTGGTTCCCTTTTCGTTAACTATCTGGTTTAACAGCGATACGCCAAGCATACTCATCAACGCTCCTGATACCCCATGCCCGGTGCAATCGGCAGCAGCAACTAAAATTTTATCATGGACAGTTTCAATCCAGTAAAAATCACCGGCCACAATATCCTTGGGTATGTATAACACAAAACTTTCGGCCAGCAGTGATTTTACAAACTTTTCAGGAGGCAAAATGGCTTCCTGTATTCGCTTTGCGTAAGTTATGCTGTCAAGTATTTCTTTATTTTTAATTTCTATTACTTCTTTTTGACTTATTACTTCAGCTGTGCGCTGTGCCACTTGTAACTCAAGCATTTCGTTTTGATTAAGGATAAGTTTTTCTTTTTCCTGTAATGCAACCAAGGCTTGCTGCTGCGCTTCGGCTTTTTCTATAAGTGCTTTATCAAGATTTGTTTTGGCTTCTATGCCTTGTTTTAAAATTTCAATTTCGTTTACTGCTTTTAATACGGTTGCTTTTAAATCGGTAAAGTCAAAAGGTTTTACGATAAAATCAAACGCACCGCTGTTCATAGCTTTTCGCACGTTTTGCATGTCGCCATATGCTGATATTACCAGCGTTTTTAAAAAAATATTATGCTCTTTTGTTTTTGTAAGCAGCGTTAGCCCATCCATCACAGGCATGTTAATGTCGGTAAGCATAATGTTTATTTCGCTGTCGGCAAGTAGTTTTTCCAATGCCACAGCGCCATTTTCGGCAAAATCAAATGCCATGCTTCCTTCGCGAATATTGGGGCGAAATACCTGCGTTATCAGTTTTTCCAAATCAGGCTCGTCATCAACTACTAAAATTTTATGCATATCAATAAACTTTAAACCCTTATTCCAATTACAAGAACATCATCCACTTGTTCGTTATTCCCTTTCCATGTTTCAAATAATTGTTTCAAATAATTTTCTTGCTCGCGCATTGATAAATTTTGAATAGCAAGTAAGGTGTCTTTAAATTTTTTTGTCATCAACTTTTTTCCGCGCTCACCGCCAAACTGGTCGGCAAATCCATCCGAAAACAAATACACCGAATCATTTTTTTGCAACAGAATTTTATGTTCAGAAAATTTTTGTTTACGCTCCACCTGCAATCCGCCAATCGGAAATTTATCGGGCTTGTATACATCAATCAGGCCATTGCGAATAAGCCACAGCGGGCGGTTGGCGCCAGCAAACTCAAGCACATTGTTTCCCAAATCAAAGGCGCACACTGATATATCCATTCCATCATTGCTATCGCTTTCTTTTTGTTTTAACGACTGGATAATGCCATCATTTAATTCGTCCAAAATTTTTGAGGGTGTTGTAATTCCTTTTTCATTTATAATCTGATTAAGCAAAGCGCTTCCAATCATGCTCATAAATGCGCCTGCAACACCATGCCCAGTACAATCAGCCGCTGCAATAATCACTTTGCCATTTTTTTGTGCAAAGCCATAAAAATCTCCGCTAACAATATCTTTTGGTAAATACAAAATAAACGATTGGTCAAGGGTTTTATAAATTAGTTTTATATCGGGCAATATAGCCGATTGAATGCGCTTGGCATAAACCAGGCTTTCTGTAATTTCTTTGTTTTTTACTTCAATCACTTCTTTTTGCAGTAGCACCTCCTGCGTGCGCTCACTTACTTTTTTTTCCAGTTCGGTTTTCTGATTTTCTAAAATTTGTTTCTTTTCTTTTTCCTGTACCAGTGATTTAGCAGATAGTTCGGTAATTTCTTTTAGTTGGGTGTTTAATTTTTTGCTCATGCGGGCAAAATCACGCGCCAGGTAAATTGTCATGGCAAGAGGTAATCCTAAAATAAAACTTGCACCCACAATGCCACCCACATTAACAGTAAGTTTAATGTCCTCAAATTTTAGTTCATCAGGCAAAAAACCTGCAGCTGTTCCAGTTATAAAAGGCAGCAATATGGCCAGCGAAAATATCCAGGCGCCATCTTTTCTTTTTTTAATTGATTTAACAATTACTCTTATAACTTCAACAGAAGCAATTAAAAATAAAAACACAACTATTATCATGGAGGCTTTTTTGTAACCTGTAAGCAAGCATATTGCGGATGAAGCATAAAATACAATCAGTATCCAGAATATTTTTAGCAACCTATTGTAAAAAATTATGTGCAGCATTGCCACCAGGGGCACAATTAAAAGGGGCGCCAGATAACCAGCCGTTTCTGACATTAAAGTGATAACGGCATAGTTGGTTGATGTAAGCAGGTAATAAATGTAAATGGCTATGCAAAAAATTCCCAAACAATACAGGCTGTAATAAAGATTGGCAACTTTTTGATGCTGGTAAATAAACATAATAAAATGTACGGCTGCTAACGTGATAAAAATGGCGGCAAAAAAAATGATAGGAAAATATTTTGAAGGATTGGCAGCATCTTGAATTTCTTGGTTAAGGTGTTTTACTGATATTCTAAAATTTTTGCCAATGTTAAACCCGCTTGATTTAACACCTGTGCGGTGAAAATTAGAGTAGCGCACGGCAAATACATGCTTTGTGCCTCCGGTAAAAACAAAAGCAAATGGCGGAGGGTTCATGCTAAATTCTGCCACTTCTGATTGTTTGTCTTTTCCAACCGTGCCAAAACTTTTTAAAAATTTACCATCTATGTAAACATCGCATGCACTGCCAAACTGTTGCACATAAAATGCCAGCGGCACATGAATTAAATTCGAATCAATTGTAAAATGCCTGCGGTACCAGGTTATGCTTCCATAATCTGTATTGTCTCGTACCGAGTCATCGTCAAGTACAATCCAATCTTTATCATCATAATTTACAGCGGCCCATAAGGTATCGTCACCCTTTTTTATTTTCCAATTTTCGGTAAACTTTAACAGGTTGTCAATATCGTTTAACAGTTCAAGCACCGAATCGGCCTTTGCTTTTTCTTCTTCGTCATCCGATACAAAATCACTCAACTTTACATGAATGTTTACTGATGTATCTTTTGATGAGGTATCATCTTGCGCCAGGCTTGCGCAGCAAAAAATTGCTACAATACAAAATGATGATAGAAGCTTTAAAACAATATTCATACTAAATCAAAACACGAAAGTAAATATAGAATTTTGTAAACTATACAAGCCTTAATTAAAATTTCTTTATTATAAAATTGAAAAACCACACATCCTATATCCGTATGCCAATTACAAGCACATCATCTACCTGTTCGTTATTTCCTTTCCATTGGTAAAATATGTTTTTCAGATAATTTTCCTGATCATGCATCGAAAGGTTTTGTATAGATAGTAGTTCTTCCTTAAACTTTTTAGTCATTAGTTTTTTTCCGTTGCTTCCGCCAAACTGGTCGGCATACCCATCTGAAAAAAGATACAGCGCATCGTTTTTTTGCAAAGCAATTTGATGATTGCTAAACGTTTTGGTTTCCATAACCTGCAAGCCGCCAATAGGAAATTTATCAGGCTTATATACCAAAATTTCATTGTCTCTTATAAGCCATAAAGGGCGGTTGGCACCAGCAAATTCCACCATGCTGTTTTTCATATCAAATGTACAGATGGAAATATCCATGCCATCATTTGATTCGCTTTCGCGCTGATTTAGTGAATGAATAATGCCATTGTTTAGCGCATCCAAAATTTTGGCAGGGCTTGTAATGTTTTTTTCGTTAATGATTGTGTTAAGCAACGAACTTCCAATCATACTCATAAACGCACCCGCCACACCATGCCCGGTACAATCGGCAGCGGCAATAATTACTTTGCCGTCTTTTTGTGCAAAGCCATAAAAATCTCCGCTCACAATATCTTTGGGTAAATAAAGAATAAACGATTGCTCGAGCGCTTTGTAAATTAATTTTATATCGGGCAATATGGCGGCCTGTATTCGTTTGGCATATACAAGGCTGTCGGTAATTTCTTTGTTTTTAATTAAAATCAAACTGTTTTTTTCAGCAAGTTCTTTTGTTCGTTCGGTTACTTTATGTTCAAGAAAAACATTTTGCTCTTCCAGTATTTTTTTCTTTTCGGTTTCTTTTTGCAGGTTTTCTTTACCGAGTTGTTTTATAGTTATTACTTGTTGTGTGAGTTGCTTTTGATTGTCACCGTATCTTTTTGCAAGCACAATAGCAATTAATACTGGATAGACACAAACTCCAAGGGTTGATAAAATATCTGCTGTGTCAAGGTTGCCATCGTTTTGGTTATACCCACCATTGAAGCCAAGAATCATCGGGAAAATTGCAACAAAAAATATTGCAACTAAAATTCCGTATGTTAATACTTTTATATCCCATTGCCGCTGACCAAATCCTTGAATCCAATAATATAAAAACGAAAAAGAAGAAAAGACTATGAAAATAATTACAGTAATAAATTCAAAAATTGGTACCTCTAAAAGTTGACCTAAATTCAAAGTTAAGGAGAAATCGGCACCGGGAATAAAACGAAGTAACGGCAAAAGAAATAATAATAATAGGGGGATTTTAGATTTGTTTGATTTTAAAATTGCAAGCGCCATGAAAATGGCAAGAAACTCTAATGAAATTAAAGTAGAATAAAGGTTGATAGAATCCAGCAGAGAGGTATCCTTTAAGTTTCCTGTAAAGTATTCAATAGAAGTAAAAAGGCAGAACAATCCAAAGTATAAATACTCTTTGTTTCTAATTGAAAAATAAAGGAGTATTAAAATTATAGCAAATGCCAAATAAAAATAAGTTAGGGAAAACCCACGTATTTTTTCGGTTTGCTCCCTACCTTCCTCATTATGTCGCCAGTTTGTATTTCCAAGTCTTACCTCTATTTTGTTTGTTTTTGAACCTTGTTTTGCAACGACTAGAATTTGCAAATTGTTTTTTTGATTAGTTAATACAAAATCAGCAAAGCCCTTGTTTTTAATTTTTGCCTCTGGATACTTTTTATCCTTACTAAAAATCCCTTCGTTTGCTAAGGTTCTACCATTCAAAATTATTCTAATTGAACCCTTGGCTGCATAATACAATGAGTGAGTTTTATATAAAAGAGCTGTGTCGACATAAAAATTTGTTGATAGCAATAAGCCCTGTGGGATTTTGTCAGTAAAAGTTATTGAATCAATATCATCGGTTTGATAAGCGTTTTGTTTCCCTTGTGAGTTATAACTAACTACATTCCATTTAAATTTATGTATAGCATTAAAGCTAAAAACAGAATCTGATTTTGAAGGCTTAAATCCAAAAAACTTAATAGTATCAGCATAAGCAAAAATATTGGAAGAAGAAAAAATTAAGGTACTATGCAATAAAAAAAAACAAAGATGAAGGGAGTTGAATCGCTTTTTTTCCGAACAAAACATAGGTAGATTTATATATATTTGGCAAGGCTAAATTAAATTTTAATTTCACTTTATATGAAAAAGGTAATAAATCAGGCATTGATTTTTTCATTGCTAATGTGTTTGATGTATGTGCTTACTTACAGACAAATTATTCCCGCCACAAACGCATTATTAGCATTAAGTCTTGTAGTTGTATATGGTATTATATTTTTTTTCTTAGTGCGTTCTATTAAAAATAAATATTTTAAGCACAAGGCAACATTTGGTGTTCTCTTTAAGCAAGGTTTTGGTATAGCTTTAGTAGCTACCTTAGTTTCTTCAGTATTTGTTTTTGTTTATTTAACTTATATTGATAAAGGCGCACTGGAGAGACAGAAGGAAATTAGCCAGAAGGTAATTGGTGAGCAAATGGAAGTATTAGGCGAAGACAGTATTGCTTTTAAAAGAGGAATAGAGGAAGTTAATTCTATTTCTGAAAATCCTAAAAATGCTGTGCTCGGAAATATAACTAGCAGCCTCGTTTTATATTCGGTTTTTACCTTTTTTTCTGCAGCCATATTACGAACTAGAAATAGCGAAATCGAAGAAACCTCATAGCCTAATATTATAAAACAATTCTATTTTTGTCAGGTAAACTTTTTTGTTTTTCGATAAACACATTATGACTGATATATTCTCACTCTACAAAAACATGCAACGTGATGATATCATCCTTTCGTTTAAAGGAGATATTACCCAAGACCTGTTGAGCAGTGTATATCAAATAATGGAGAGTAGGCTTGAGAATGAAAAAGAAGACATACGCAGAAAGAAAAAATTTTATCACATATTGGTTGAGTGCTTGCAAAATGTATATCACCACATGGAGAGTTTACAGGAAACTAAAAGCCAGGTAGATGATATTACCGAAAGCTCGGCTATTTTTATAATTGCAAAAGGGGAAGGCAATAGTTATAGAATAATTACAGGCAATTTTATTTTAAACGAAAATGTACATTCATTAAAAGAGAAATTAGACATTGTAAACGCAATGAATGCTGATGAGCTTCGAAATTACTATCGTGAAAAACTGTCAGAAACCGAATTGTCAGACAAAGGAGGAGCCGGATTAGGAATGATTGACATTGCCCGCAAATCTGGTCATAAAATGGATTACAACTTTCACCACACAACCGAAAAATATTCTTTTTTTAGTTTGGCGGTAACCATAAAATAAAAACATCAATGGAAAATTTAAAAATAGAACCCGGAATAAAAACGCCCCATATTTACTTTGTTTATGATACCGGAAAACTTGAACTTAAAGGAAAATCAATTCCTGAAAACTCAGTTGAGTTTTACAAACCAGTTTATGATTGGTTGGATAATTATGCCGCAGCGCCAAAACCCCAAACCGAAATTATTGTTGGGCTTGAGTATTTTAATACCAGCTCGTCAAAATGCCTGTTGGATATTTTTCGCAAACTTGAAAACATAAACAAGGCTGGCCAAAGCAATGTAAAAGTTATTTGGCTTTACGAAGAAGAGGATGAGGATATGATGGAAGCCGGTGATGATTACAAAACCATTGTAAAGTTGCCATTTGAAATAAGAAAAATTTAACAGCTGCTTTAATAAATTAATATTAACTCGCCATTAACATTTTATGTTAATGACTTCTTATTAGTTTTACTGGAAATTTTAAATACCATGCAAAAATATTTTACATTTATTATTCTGTTGTTTTGTGTATCAACTTCACAAGCGCAAACCAATTATTGCCAACAGGCAAAAAAAAACACAGCTGATTTGTCTTTGCAAAAATCAGCAGCCGGTGATACAGTTCATATCAGCCATTATAAAATTTACGTTGATACACTTAACTATTCAGCCCAAACCATTAAAGCACGCTGCGAGGTGATGGCTGTATCAAAGGTTAATAACGTAAACGAAATATCCTTAAGCCTGCTTCAGCTTAATATTGATTCTGTTTTTTATTCTAGCGGAAACTTAACCTATAATTATAACGACACCACATTGCGCATTACGCTTCCGCTAACCCTTAATACAAATGATTCTATAAATATTTCGGTTTATTATCATGGACAACCCAAAAAAGATGCTACCGGTTGGGGTGGTTTTTATATGGGCAGTAATTATGCATTTAATCTGGGTGTGGGATTTGCAGCATTACCTCACAATTTTGGCCGCGCATGGTATCCGTGTATAGATGAGTTTACCGATAAATCAACCTACGAATTTTTTATTACAACATCGCCAACCTTAAAAGCGTATTGCAATGGTTATCTTAATAGCTCAACCACCAACCCTAATGGTACTAAAACATGGCACTGGAAAATTGATAATGCTATCCCAAGTTATCTTGCGTGTATGGCTGTGGCCGATTACACTTCGTGGAACCGAAACTATAGCGGCATTCCTGTAGAAATTGCGGCTAAACCTGCCGATACAGCAGCCGTAAGCACAGCATTTGCCAACTTACCGCTTGCCATAAATTTATTTGTTAATGCCTATGGCGCCTACCCGTGGAATAAAATAGGATATTCACTTGTTAATTTTGGCAGTGGTGCAATGGAACATGCAAGCAATATAAGTATAGGCCGCACGTTTGCCATTTCAACAGTCTATGAAACTCTTTGGGCGCATGAGCTTTCGCACATGTGGTGGGGCGATAAAGTTACCTGCAAAACCGCAGCAGATATGTGGCTTAACGAAGGATGGGCTACTTTTAACGAAGCCTATTTTACTGAGGCCAAAAGTGGTATTACGGCATATAAAAACTGGATTCGTACCAATCACCGCAAGGTATTGCAACTGGCCCATGTGCAGGATGGAAATTATTTTGCATTAAATGCTGTACCTGATGCATACACCTATGGCACCACGGTATATAACAAAGGTGGTGACATTGTACATACACTTCGAAATTTTTTAGGCGATAGTTTATTTGAAGTGGGTTGCCAGGGTTATCAAAACACCTATGCTTATGGTAATGCTAACAGTGCCGATATGCGTGATGCGTTTACAACAAGTACAGGAATAAACACAACTAATTTTTTTGACGATTGGATTTTTACACCGGGTTTCCCTCACTTCAGCATTGACTCAGTAGTTTATTTTCCAGGAGGATTAGACCATTACTTTGTGTACACGCGGCAGCGCGCAAAAGGAAACACAGGTCATATTTATACCATGCCGGTTGAAATTACTATTTCAGACGGAGTGCAGGATACCACTGTGCAAGTAGTTATAGATTCGGCAACAAATGTGTTTCATATACCTACCATAATTGGCAATGCGCAATGGATTGCTATTGACCGTAACGAAAAAGTAAGCGATGCAATTTCTGATTTTGAAAAAGCAATTACAACAACCGGAAACGTTGTTATGACAGAAACCAATTCGACACTAAACGTGCAAACTATTGGAAACCCGGGAACCATTGTGCGCATGGAACATAACTGGGTAGCACCTGACGGATTTAAACAGAGCAACCCCGGAATTCGTTTATCTGATTATCATTATTGGAAAGTTGACGGAATTTTTATGACTGGGTTTTATAGCAAGGCAAACTTTTTTTATGATGGCAGCACCAGCACTACCACAGCCGGATGGATTGATAACACATTAATTACCGGAACAGAAGACAGTCTTGTGCTTTTGTACCGTACAGGTACTTCTGACGACTGGCATATCGTTACGGCATCCACCCATAACATGGGATTTGCAACAGATAAAATAGGAAGTTTTACAATTGACACATTGATTAAAGGTGAATATACATTGGGTTATTATGATTATACGGTTGCCATTAATTCACCTATAACCAAAGCAACCTATGCATTAAGCGTATCGCCCAACCCCGCAAAAGACATTTGTCGTATAAATTTTTCTCTCGTTAATAAGCCTTATGCAATAATCAGCGTATGCGATGTTGCCGGAAAATCTGTTTATACATGCAATGTGTTTTCGCACCAGCAGTTTATTGATTGGGATTGCAGTAAGATGGCCAAGGGCGCTTACCTTATCAATCTAATTGCTGATGGCAATATATTAGAAAGCACAAAAGTGGTTATAAAATAATTTTATTTTGAAAAAACCATCTTATGATTTTGATGAGTAAGTGAATCGCTTACCCTTACAAGGTAAATGCCGTTTGCAATTTTAGTTTCTGAAAAATTTAAGTAGGTCATTCCTGCGCTGACAGAAACATATTTGTTTAAAATAAGTTTTGCCGCAGCATCAAAAACAGTTATACTTAAATTTTTAGCTAACGAAGAATTAATTACAAGCACAGGCTCACCAGGCAAAGAGTTGGCAATGTAAGTTTCAAAATAAATTTCGTTTGCACAGCCATCAAAAGCTTCAGGTGAGGTAGCAGTTGAACTTCCATTAAAGTCAACCTGCTTTATACGGTAGTACGACATGTGGTTTAGCGGCTTTTCATCAATAAAAGAATAATGGTGTACAATATTGGTTGTTCCTGCTCCGCTAATTTTTTTTAACGATTCAAAATTCAAAGCATCAGAAGATCGTTGAATATCAAAAAAGTCATTATCGGTTTCAGATGCTGTACTCCATTGCAGCAATGCTTTTTTGTTGCTGCAAACTACATCAAAATTCAGCATCTCAACAGGAAGCGGTGCGGCAATGGAACTAATAACCCACGGACGAGTAGTAATAGGTTGAGAAGGGGTTACAACCTGTGCTGTGCCAACGGTTACACCAGGACCTGTTCCGGTGGGTGGAGCCCAGCCGCTTCCATACCATGTTTGTGCACCCAGCGGACCACTTTGATATGCACCAGCCAAAGTATTTTCTGTACCCTGATAGGTAAAGGTAAGAGCAGCAGTTGTTGTGCCTGATACATTAACATCCCACCAACGATCAACCACAACAGGAATTTCGCCCGGCCCACCAACTACAGGACTAAACATAGTACTTACTCCTGATTGCCAGGGTTGATTATCACGAATAGCCGTATTGGTATGTCGTGTTGAAACAGAAACATTACCGGTTCCTGCTGACTTGTTTAGGTAAAAAGGTATCAGAATTCCACTTGCATCGCCAAAAGGAAATTTATAATTGCCATTAGCAGAACCCATGTTCCATTGAATTATACTTGGGTTTGTTGCTGCATTTGTTTCACTTATTATGTAACCACCACCTGTGTCGTCAACAGTTGCAAGCCCGGCTGCAGGATTTGTAATGGTTAGCACATTTGAGTTTAATATAATTGGTTGAACAATTGTTATTCCGCCATTAGGTGCAGGAAATCCTCCACCAACTGATGTATTTACGCCTAGTGTTTTTGCTCCCGTACCTGCTGTAGATAAGCGGTAAAAAAAGGTAGGTGTGCTGCCATTGATTAATTGTGCTGGGCCGTTTAAGTAAACAAATCCTGCATTTGAGGTAAACACATTTGATGTTGCATTATTAGTCCAGTTTCCATGCACATACATTGAACCATTGTTGGTTACGTTACCTGTAAAAGCACCTGCATCCTGGTTTGTAAAACCACCTGGGCCGTTTCCGTCAATCCAAATAGTAGTATTTGAATTGATATAAACTGATGCGCCATTATTAATAATACCCTGTGCAGATAGCCATAAGCAGGATGTCCGCATTAAAAAAACAAATAGAAGGAGTTTGCGAAATATCAGGCGCATAAATAATTCTTTGTGCTTTTACTTTTTAATAGCCGGTTCAGCAACTTCAATATTTCCTGTTGTATTGTTAATTATTTGTTGGTTTACTGCAGGAGCAGCGCCCATGGCAGGAGCAAACCGTTCGGCTGAATATTTTGAAACAGTTCCATCAGGATTTATTTCATCAGCACGGTTTGCAGTTACAGTCCAGTAAAAGCGGGCGCTTGAATTTCCGTTTTGCAGTTCTTTTACCTCAAAACCTGATGCCGTTTCGTGGGTTACATATACACCTTTGCAATCATCGCGCAATTGTATAAACACGCGCAAGGGATGCTGCTCATTAACAATTATGTTTTTAGAAAAAATAGGGTCAAGGGTAATTAATGCTTTACCATTTATCAATTGCCCTGTACCGTAATCCTGAAATAAATTTTCGGGTGCTTCGGGAGCTGATAACACCACATTGTTTCCTTGGGTATCTTTTACAGTAGTATTTACTGTACCGTTGCCTTCAATTTTTCGGTTAACGCCAAGTAAGGTTATGCCGCCAACATAAGCATACGAAGTGCCGGCATTTGATGAAAAATATCCTCCACCCCTGTTAATAGCTGCTGTAGAAGTAGAAAATCCTGCAACACCAATTGCCACACCTGTGCCAGCCACTCCCGACCCGCTTGTTAAAGTTGTAATACCACCTGCATTACCACCGCCTACCAAGCCGGTTCCGTTGGAAACAGCGGTGCCATAGCCAAAACCACCTGTAGTGCTTCCTGTAAATGCTCCACCAGATCCTGCAGTAAGAAAAGTGCCGGCAACATTTTGTCCTGATGTAAGCAATCCGGTGCCGCTTACGTTTTGATTATACGCCCTCATTCCATAGCCTGTAATAGATGCCGAAAAGCCGTACACACCCACAGCAGTTCCTGCAGTAACGGTTGCATCCACACGCCCTACTACACCTATTGAACTGCCTGTGCCGCTTGGCACACGATTATTTGTTCCATAAACACCATATGCCGATACATTGATAGGTAGCGCGGTTGAGGCATTGTAATTTTCGCCATACACACCAGGCGAAGTTCCGTTTGCATTTGTTGCCCCATATACACCGTATCCGGTTGAGTTTCCCCAAATGGCTATTCCTGCACCTGCTTGTTCGCCATATATTCCTGCACCCGCACCCAGCCCTGAGTTTGAATATCCATTAATTGCAAATGAGCCAAGTGCACTCGTATTGGCTACGGTTCCGGTGGTGGTTCCATTACCGTAAACGCTAAAAACATCTCCCGCCTGATAACCTGCATTATTTATCGAAATATTTCCATCCTTGCTTATGCGCATACGCTCGTTAGCAGCGGCATTTCCTGCCGATTTAAAAATAAAATCCTGGCTGTCGGTGGTGCCAATAAAATTAGTTCCGGCTGTAGTTCCTGCATTGCCTGTAAGCAGCCAGCTTGTTTTATCTGTTACCAGATAAACCCAATTAGGTACTGTGGTGGTTGATATGTTATAATAAAATCCTTCAAGCGAAGTGCCTGCAGTATTTGTTTGATAAACAAGTAAGCCTTGCGCTGCTGCCGGTAAAGGATTCATTAATGTACGCTGTGCGTCAGTAACACGCGGAATAAGCATTCCCTTGGCTTGTGTTAAACCTGTTATGCCATCAATATCAAGCATGGCAGATGCATTGGGTGCTGTAGCAGTAGCTCCTACTTTTACGTTTTGCGAATTGCTTTGGTAAGAAAAGAAAACAACTACAGCTAAGGTGTATAGTTTGTTCATGGTACTTTGGTTTTGTTAGTTTAAGAAGGCAAACTAATGTTCACCGAAAGTAATAATTTTTTTCGAAAAAAAAGGGGTATCCCAAAAGTTTTTTATACCGGTACTTTTTTATTTATCAGCACCAATAAAGTCAAGTAGTTGTTTTTTGGTACTGCTGGTTGAAAAAACATCGGCTACCTGGTAATAATTTTCTTTATCGGTAGTATATGCATATGCATATTTGGCAAATTCAAGTTTATAACTCTCAATAGAAATTAATGAAACAAGTTCTTTAATTTGAGGGGACGAAAAGCATTTCTTTGCTGTTACCACTTGTTTTGCAAGCGCCAGTTGTGTGGAGCTTACATTTTCGTTGCCAATGCTCGATTTAATTTGAGTAAAATCAGAAGCCGAAACATTGCAGGGAGGCAGGGCCTCGCTTGGAGGAGGGAAATTTTTTATTGCATTTAAATAATCATACATTCTAAAAGCATACCCGTGGCCTTTAAATGCATCAAGCACATCATAATAATTTTCAACATCGGTGCAGTGCTTGTAGGCAAGTTTGGCGTATGTAAATCTTACTTCGTCCTGTACAAAAAGGCGTGCAATGTATTTTATCTGCAAACTGCTAAAACAATTATTAACCAAGTGGAGCGTGGCTATGTCAAAACGTAAATCGTCTTCGGGCTGAGCTTTTACCTGTTCAAATTTAGGTTGATAAAGCTGGTCGGCAAGGGGGGTGCGGCAGTTTTGAGATTGTGCTGGAGGAGCTAATAAAATAAAAAACAAAAAAAACACCTCTAAAAAATTGTTGCTTTTATTAAAAATGCTATCTCGCAAACTGTATGTATTTAATTTGTTAATGGTAAATTAACTTTTTACTTAATTCTTCGGTTTTGCTCGTCTCTTATTTTCGATGCTGTTTCGTAATCTTCGTTATCAAGGGCTTTTATAAGCGCTTCTTTTAGTTCTTCGTTTGTATAGCTTCCGTAATCGCCTGATGTTTGTTTCTTTTTTCGTTCAACAGGCACTTTCTTTTTTTCTTCGGGCGCGGCCTTGGTTGCTTCTTCTTTTATGGCTTCATCATCAAGAACCACTCCTGCTTGCGAAAGTATAAATTCATAGGTGTATATAGGGCAATTAAATCGTACCGCCATAGCAATTGCATCACTTGTGCGCGCATCTATTTCTATGCTTTTTTCACCATTGCTGCACATAAGCTTTGAATAAAAAATTCCTTCTTTAAGGTTATACACAATTACTTCGTCTATATGAATGGTAAAGGCTACTGCAAAGTTTTTAAACAAATCGTGTGTTAGCGGTCTGCTTGGCGCCATGTTTTCAAGTTCAACAGCAATGGCCTGTGCCTCGTAGCTGCCAATAATTATTGGTAGCCTGCGTGTACCACCTTGTTCGGCAAGTACCAGCGCATAAGCTCCACTCTGTGTCTGGCTATAAGATAGTCCAACTATTTCTAATCTTACTTTTTTCATTTCGGGTTTCTAAAAGTATATAAAAAATAAAACCATTAAGCATTAGCGCCCTTTAATTTTTTAACTTCTTCTATTAGCTTAGGAACAACCTCAAAAGCGTCTCCCACAATGCCGTAATCAGCTGCTTTAAAAAACGGTGCTTCGGCATCTTTATTAATAACCACGATGGTTTTTGACGAACTTACACCTGCCAAATGCTGTATGGCTCCCGAAATACCAATGGCAATATATAAGTTAGGGCTTATAGCAAGTCCTGTTTGCCCTACGTGCTCGCTGTGCGGACGCCAATGGGCATCGCTTACAGGTTTACTGCAGGCTGTGGCTGCGCCAAGTAATCCGGCTAGTTCTTCCACCATTCCCCAGTTTTCGGGGCCTTTTAATCCACGGCCGGCACTCACCACAATTTCTGCCTCAGGCAATGATATTTTATCTGCTGCACGTACAATTTCTTTTACCATTGCATTAAAATCAGTAGGTTTTATTTCTGGAGTAAAATTTTCAACCTGTGCAGTAACTTTATTTTCAACAGCGGCAAAGGCATTGGGTACAAGAGTTACTACTTTTATGTCCGATGTAAGTTCAACATCTGCAAACGCTTTGCCTGAGTATGCTGACTTGCGAACTGTAAATCCATTGCTGGTATTAGGCAAGCCTATTGCCCCGTCTGCAAATCCAGCATTAAGTTTTACCGCCACACGCGGAGCCATTCCTTTTCCCGAAAAAGTATTTGCTATAACTATAAGTTTGGCGTTTTCTTTTTTTGCAGCCTCGGCTATAACAGATGCATAAGCCTGGTTTACAAAATTTTTTAGCTGCTCTCCACTTACATTAAGCACCTTTGATGCACCATAATTTCCAAGTTTAGTAAGTTCGTCAGTACTTACATCACCAATGGAAATGGCAGTTACATTACCTCCTCCGTTTTTAGCAATCGCACTTGCATACGATACCACTTCATAAGCCGACTTTTTAAATTTTCCTGCTGAATTTTCGGTATATACTAATATGTTCATTTTTTATTTGCTCTTTTTATATATTGCTGATTAATTAAAAAAACACACGTTACTTAAATGGCTTTAGCTTCATGGCGCAATAGCTCAAGCAACTGGTTTACGTTTGATGCATCTACCAGCTTTACCTGTGTGCGTGCTGCTGGCTTGTCATATTGCGTTACTTTACTCAATTCACTTGCCTCAACAGGTTCAACTACTGAAAGAGGTTTGGTGCGTGCACTCATGATGCCGCGCATGTTGGGTATGCGTGGCTCGGCCATACCTTCGGTGGCACTGGCTGTAAATGGAAGTGGGCATGTAATTACCTCCTTGCCTCCTTCTATTTCGCGTTCAAGGGTAGCATTATTGCCATCTATGTTTAATGATTTTACAATGCTTATGCTCGGCATATCAAGCAGTTCGCCCACCATGCTGCACACTTGCGAACCGTTATAGTCTATCGACTCGCGACCCATAAGTATCATGTCATACTTGTTTTTTTTGGCGTATTCTGCTATTTGGGTTGCTACAAAATAAGCATCGCGTGGGGCTGCATTTACACGTACAGCATCCGTAGCACCTATTGCAAGTGCTTTGCGTATAGTAGGCTCGGTGGTGGCATCGCCCACATTTATTACCGTTACCTTGCCTGATGCTTTTTCGGTTATCTCTATTGCTCGTGTTAGCGCAATTTCGTCATAAGGATTTATAATGTATTGTATTCCCGTAGTAACCAGCGACTTTTTATCTTCGGTAAAATTTATTTTGGTTGTAGTGTCAGGAACATTGCTTATGCAAACTAAAATATCCATCTTAAAAATAGTTATGTGGTTAGTTTTAAAGCTGCGAAAGTAATCATTAAGCCACAGATTTTAAACAGTATATTCAAATTGTTTTGTACTCTTACCTTTAAAATGCCCTTTGGTTTTTCAAAAACAAGTTGGGTAAAAAAATGTATAAAAACTGACACCAACACTACAATAAAACCCCCATTTTTTTATATTATTGCTGTTGCAAACCGCATTGTAAATAAGTTATGATAAAAATTACCCGTTGGCTTTTTATTACCGGCTCATGTGCTATCATTTTTTCGGCCTGTAAAAAAGACAGTGCTGTTGAAAGTGATGTTTACATTGGCACAAATTACTACCCCATGCAAGTAGGCGACTCATTGATTTACGATGTACATGTTCATACAAAAGATTTAAACGAGTACGATTCAAGCTATCAAATCCTTGAGCGTGTCGAATCCATTTTTACCGATGCCGAAGGCCGCCCCACTTTTCGCCTCGAACGCTATACGCGCAATACCAGTAACGACCCCTGGGTTATTTATAATGTGTGGACATCAAACGTTACTGCCGATAATGTGGAGAAAAAAGAAAATAACATCACCTACATTAAACTTAATTTTCCGTTACAGCAAAACACAAAATGGAATGGCAATGCAAAAAATATTTTACCTGCTCATGATTATGAGATAACAGACATTCATCAGCCGTTTGCTCAAAACAATTTGGTGTTCGACTCTGTTCTTACCGTATTACAAGCCGATGACGAAACATTGATTGACCAGCAATTTGCACAAGAAAAATTTGCAACCAATGTGGGTATGATTTATAAGGAAACAAGAAACTACAATTTTAATTTTACACCTAATGGAACCGATACATCTTATATTTACGAATATACCGAAATTTTAAATTCACATAATTAATTCCAGCGCATGAAAAAACTATTACTTCTTTCCATCTCTTCTTTTTTGTTTGCAAACACCTTTGCCCAGGACAGGCACGTAATTTTATTTTCCGATAAAAACAATTCACCGTTTTCAATCTCAAATCCATCGCAGTATTTGTCATCGCGCGCCATTACAAGGCGTACACAGGCAGGCATTGTCATTGATGCATTTGACTTGCCTGTAAACCCGCAATACGTTACCGGAGTTGCGGCCACAGGTGCTGCCATATTAAACACATCAAAGTGGAACAACAGCGTTACCGTTGATGTATCTTCAAATCCCAATGCGCTTGCACAAATACTTGCATTGCCTTATGTGCAAAGCAGCGTGCACGTGGGCCGAATGGCACAGCCCACAGGAAAAAATAAATTTCAAACAGAAAAAATTACCACAACACAAAACCAGCAACCTGCACTGCGTACCAATGGTTTTTATAATTACGGTATGGCCGCCAATCAAATACAAATGCTTAATGGCGATATGCTGCATGATATGGGACATCGCGGCAGCGGAATGATTATTGCCATGCTGGATGCCGGTTGTTACAATGCCGACCAAATGAATGTGTTTGACTCCTTATATGCCAATAACCGCATTCTTTATACGTATGATTACTATGCCAACAACAGCAATGTGTATGATGACGATGCGCATGGCTCATACACCCTGTCGCTTATTGGCGCCAACCAGCCCGGTGTAATTGTGGGCACAGCCCCTGAGGCTTCGTTTATTTTGCTGATGTCAGAATATGCACCTTCCGAAAATTTAATTGAAGAATATACATGGGCCACAGCAGCCGAATTTGCCGACAGTGCCGGTGCCGACATTATCTCATCATCGCTTGGCTACAGCGTGTTTGACGATGCCACCATGAATCACACCTACCAGGATATGAATGGCAACACCACACCCGTTTCAAAAGCTGCTGTAATGGCAGCGCGAAAAGGCATGGTGGTGGTAAACAGTGCCGGCAACAGTGGCGGAGGCTTTTGGCAATACATAACAGCCCCTGCCGATGCCGACAGCATTATTACTGCCGGTGCCGTTGATGATTTGGGCAACTATGCCGGTTTTAGCAGCACAGGCCCCACAAGCGATGGCCGCGTAAAACCAACCGTAGCAGCACAGGGCGCAGGCGCGTATGTGGCCGATGTAAATAACGGTGGAGCATTTCCCGGCAACGGCACTTCATTTAGCTGCCCCATACTTGCAGGTTTGTCGGCTTGCCTGTGGCAGTGCAATCCCAGCGCTACCAACATGCAACTGATTGACGCCATTAAACAAAGCGCCAGCCAATATGCCACCCCCGACTCGTTAATTGGTTACGGCTTGCCAAATTTTGAAACAGCGTGTTCCATCCTTGCAAGCCTTTTAAATCCCGCACCCGGCAGTGGCGAGTTTATTGCCGAAGTGTACAACAATCCGTTTGACAACCAGCATCCGTTAAGTTTCGATTTTTATTCCGATACCAACCAGGATTACACCTGCCAGGTTTTTGATATTGCAGGCAAATTAATTTACGATAGCAAATCAACTTTTTTTCCCGGCAAGGTAAACCATGTGCAGGTGCCGCTTTTTGTTGCACGCGGAATTTATTTTTTACGCATTGTTACCGATAATAAAATACACAAACAAAAAATTGTGAGGCAGTAAATGCCGGGGATAAAAAACTACTCCACCACCACCTTACCCGTACTTACAACACCCTGCTGCACTATTTTTACAACATAAACTCCTTTTTGCAGGTGTGATAAATCTAATTTTTGCTCCTTACCCAAACCATGTTGAAAAAAAGCAACTGAAGATCCCGATTCAAATCCTCCATTGCTGATAAGATTTGTTGCATTTGAAAGTTTTACTAACAGAATTGTTATACTCAAAATAAGGGTGTGTGTTTTTTTCATTTCATTTTTTTTAACGAATAATTAATACCTATACTATTTGATAAAAAGATTCTTTTAGTTTGCTTTGAAAACAGAAAATCACAACCAATTTTTAATTTTAACTTTTCATTTTTTATATTTATATAACCATATAAGTTAGGTATAAAATAATTTTCTGCTATTTTATCAGATATAGCACGCAGACTATTTTCGGAAGACCTATTGCCATCAGCCGTAGCAAATGTTGTATATGAACGCAATAAAATATTTAAATAAAACCCCGTTGATAACAGCACCTTTTTCTTAAAAATTAATTTTCCAATATTAATAGCAAGTCCGCCATTTAACGGTTTACTATGAACATAAATCAGCGGATTATCCACTTTTTTGGAATAGGAAGATGTATCAATTGTAATTTTACTTTCTATACTGCCTAATCTAACTGCTGTCCTTAAGTATAATGCTTCATTTAATTTAAATAAGTATCCAGCCTCGGCATAAAAGTTATATTGATTGTTGTATTCATAATTATAGCTTACATAATTCTCTCTTCCTCCAATAGAAGTTGGATTATATTGGTGCCTCTTATTTATCGGCAAAATCATGGTTCCTCCCAACTCAACAATATACCTACTTTGAGCACAAGCAGAAGAAAAAGAAAGTAGATAGAAAAATAAAGACATAAAAAAAATACGAAGCGGCATTTTACAGTAATTTTTTAAAAAAAATTATAGTTTATTGTTTTTACAATTAAATGTTACTTTAAAATAAGGATTACTCCGTAGGCGAGCGTCCTTTCCGCTCGTGTCTTGCTGTTTTTTTGCATCTTGCAAAAGGTAAAAGTTACTTTGCAATGCCATGAGCGAAAAGTACAAAATATTTCCAGTCGGTTTATACTTCTGCACATTAACCACCGTTGGGTGGATAGATCTTTTTGTGTCCCTTCAGGTCTTCCGATTCCTACGGAGTACCTGCGAAACTCCTGTCAGGTGATTGCGTACTCTGGAGAATAGTGCTTTTATCATAACCTGACAGGGGCGCGGAAGGGCGCGACCTGTCAGGTGAAACCACAATGGTGTAAGGCGGTGTGCCGCCTGTAATGCTAAGGTTAATGCTGCCATCCTGCGCGCCAAAGCAACTTACGTTGGTGCCATTGTAGTTGCTGGGTGTTAGGGTTAGGGTTTGGGCCTGCACAGTTGTGGCAAGCGCCATGCATAGTGTTGCCACAGCAAGGGTTGTTTTTTGGGTGTTCATGTTATGTTTGGTTATGGGTGTTTAAAACAGAGGCAAACGTTGCAATAAAAAGAGTCAACAGACCGGCACTCACCACCAATAGACGAGTACTCGGCACCAACAGAAGCGTACTCTGCATCTTAAGACCCATACTCTTCACAAACAGGCTCGTACTCTGTATCAACAGTCCGCCACTCGGCACCAACAGAAGCGTACTCAGCGCCAGCAGTTCGCTACTCGGCATCAAGAGATGAGTACTCTGCACAAACAGGCTCGTACTCTGTACCAACAGTCCGCTACTCCGCACCAATAGACTCGTACTCTGGGCAAACATACCTGCTGTTTTCTTTTTCAAACTATCACATCACATCCTTCCTGTAATAATCTTTACTTTTATGCCTGTCTCTGATAATACACGTATGCAAAACTTAAATAAACTTTAGTGTCTCATCTACATGCTTTATTAAACTCCTTTAAGGTCAAAAACATTACCCGCACTTTTTTTTATAACCTGCTGTGGCTTGCCGTTTTTGTTTTTGTAATAGAAATGGTTTTAAAAGCCGCAGGCCTTGGCTATGACAATGCCGCGTTTGAACCCGATACGGTTTATCATCATGCGCACAAAAAAAATTATACGTTTATAAATAACAATCCCGCACAAAACGAGTACAGCAATATTTTGGTTAAGTATGATAATGATGGATATATTACCAACCCTGCAGGCAACAGTACAACCGGAGGCAAACAAAAGCTTGCCCTGCTTGGCGACTCGTATGCCGAAGGCCTGCAGGTTGATTTTGATAAATCCATAACCGGTATTCTTGAACAAAAACTTGCAGGCAAAGCCGAAATAAAAAATTTTGCCGTAGGCGGATACAGCCCGGTAATTTATTACTTGCAGTGCAAAAAAATTTTTAGCAACACAAAGCCTGATGTGGTGGTTTTGTTTTTGTATGCCAACGATGTGCGCGAGGATAAAGAGTATTTGCAACAGGCCGCTTACACCAACGGCACACTTACAGCCATTAACGGTGGGCAAACTATATGGCGCTATTCCATTATCCGAAAATCATATTTGCTGCGGCTTATAAGAAAGTATTACATGCAATGCATGTATGCAGTAAATAACCCAAACGATTGCTCAAAAAGCTATTTAACAGAAAACAGCCTGGAAGAAAAACCCGCTTTGCAACCACCCACACTGGCTTACCTCGACAGCATACATACTTTTTTTAAACAATCGCACACACGGTTAATTGTAACAGCGGTGCCATCAAAATATAAAACCATAAACAGGTTGGCAACAGACAGCAGTGATTTTTCCACACAATGTTTTAATTGGGCATCAGCAAACAACATTGAGTACGTAAATTTAGATGCACCTTTTTTGCACTTTGTTAAATCAACAGGCATTTCGCCCTTTTATAAAACTGACATACATTTTAATGAGTATGGGCATGCTATTGTAGCGGGGTGTGTTTTTAATGTGGTTAGCTCACAGGGCTTTTAATGACTGATAATTTTCAATCACCAACACCATTTCCTCAAACTGCAAATACGATAATTGCTCGGCACGTTTATCAAGATAGGGGAGGGCGTTTAAAATTTCTAACGAAGGCACAAAAGATTTTAAGGCATTGCGCAATGTTTTTCTGCGCTGATTAAAAGCGGCCTTTACTGTTTTTTTAAAAAAAGCCTCATTGCATTTTAGTCCTTTGTTTTTATTAAACCGCAATCGTATTACTCCCGATTTAACTTTGGGTGGTGGATTAAAAACATGTTCATCCACAGTAAACAAATATTCGCAATCATAAAACGCCTGCAGCAAAACACTAAGTATGCCATACGATTTATTTCCGGGTGGCGAACATATACGCTGCGCCACTTCTTTTTGAAACATACCCACAACTTCGGGCACATGCGTTTTGTTTTCAAAAACCTTAAAAAGTATTTGCGATGAAATGTTATACGGGAAATTTCCGATAACGGCCCCCCTCCAGCTTCCCCCGAAGGGGGGAGAGTCAAAGGCGAGTTTTAAAAAATCGGCCTCAATTATTTTTCCTTCAAGTTGTGGAAACATGTTTTTTAAAAACAAAACCGATTCGGCATCTATTTCAACCACCGAAAAATTATTGCCTGCTTTTTCAATCAGCAGCTTAGTAAGCACACCCATGCCCGGCCCAATTTCAAGCACATTGGTATAACCGCTAAACGAAAGCGCACCAACAATTTGCTGCGCAATTTTTTCGTCAGTTAAAAAATGCTGGCCTAAGTATTTCTTTGGCTTAACCATGGCAGAGTTTAAAGTTTGATGTTTGTGGTTTGAAGTTTAAAGTTAAATTTTTTAATTGTTTAGCAATAACCAAAAAAGGTAAATATTGAGCACTGTAGTTTTATCATTCCGATAGCTATCGGAATTTTGCCTCTCTCCTAAGGAGAGGGATTGCCTGCCTGCCGGTGGGTAGGGGGTGGGGGTAAGCGTTGAGCGAAATGCAGTTTGTCAAAACCCATACTCTTTTTTTGTTCGGGTAAATTCGTCAGCGGCAAATTTTTGGTTTTTAATAACACTTGTCATTTCAATGCGGGACATCAAACCTTTGTCGTCATAAATTTCTTGTATAGCGGGCAGCATGGTTGATTTATCAATGTACAGCACAATTTTTTTTCCAAACGTAGATGGCACTTTTATAACCTGCCCCGGCTTTACATCATCAAGGCTGCTTACATGTTTATTTAACTGTAGTATGGCATTGTCGTTTAGCAACAGTTTTTTTGCAATAGTGCTGATGGTTTCGCCTTTAAGCACAGTATAATTATTGTAGGTAAACAGGTTGTTTTCTATTACCAGTGTATAATATTTTTTATCACGAAAGGTAATTTCGTTTTCAATGCGAAGCCACTTTAAAAAACTTGCCGAGTCTTTTAAAAAATATCCTTTCATGATATTGCCAATGTATTCAAACCCCAACTGGTTCATGGTAAAAAGATGATTGCGCCTCATCATTTTGCTTTGCGGGCTTAGGCTAATGTTAATGTACGGAAAACTGTTGGGATTAATCAACACCTTGTTGTCGTTTTCGCCATGCACCAGTAAAGCTGTGGCGCCCGGGTGAGGATTAATACTATAAGCAAATGCTTTAAATGGTTTTGTGTTTACCCGCACCACGTATTCGCAGGAGCGGTACTCATTTCGCGTGCGCTCTTTTAATAAAAGATTGTAGCTGCATGTATGCGTGTTTTCAATAGAGTGCATCATTTTATCAAAAAGCTGCCTTGCAGTATAGGGTTGTGTGTGTGCGTAAAAAAAACTAAGAAGAAAAAACGGCAGAGCAAAAAAATATTTTTTTATCATACGATATGCATTACGAAACCGTTTCGAGCAACGTACGAAAGGCAACAAACTTGTCTTTGTATTTCTCCAGGGCTTCTTGTCTTAAAGCGGTTGCAAATTCTTTTTCGTATCTGGTAAAGTCATCCATTGTTTTGCAATCGTATTGTATTGAATATGTTTTTCCGCCACTGTCTTCGTCAGCAAGCACACGCAAAACCCTGTTGGATGTAAAGCAACCTGTTTTTAAAACATTGGGTATATGAAAAGTTTGCATCCAGTGCAGCCATTCTTCGGCCACATCGTTTTCTATGTTTACGGTTACGTTGTAAATAATCATTTCAACTCTATTAAGAGAATTTCATTTACCTGAATAAAATTTTTTGGCAGATAGTTAACAGCTATATCCCAAATGTTTTCATAGTCAATTCCAAAATACTCATGACTTATTCGGTTGCGAAGCCGGTACATTTCTTCCCAAGGCACATCGGGATATTTTTCTTTAAGCTCGGAAGGAATATTTTTTGCCGCTTCTCCAATAATCTCAAAATTCCGAATAACCGCGTCAACTGTTTTTCTGTCAGTAACAAACTTTAAGTAATCATAACCTTGCACATATTCTTCAATCAATAGCATTGATTGAAGAATATCCTGAATATATAATAGTGAATTGCGTTTTTCCTTTTTCAAACGTAAATAACAGTTTGTAAAATATTTTCGCGCATTGCGCTTTTTAATGCAGCAGGAGTAACAAGGTCAATTTTCAATTGGAGTTTTTCCTCAAGCATTTTTTCAAGTGTAAAAAATTTCCATCCTACTGGTTTTGAGAATTCAACCAACAAATCTAAGTCGCTTTGTGAGGTATGATCGCCAGAGGCATATGAACCAAAAATACCAAGCCGCTGAACACAAAAGTTCTTTGTTAGAAATGGTTTCAATTCTCTAAGTTGTAACGCTATATCATTTATTGAATGTTCCATCAGGCTAAAAGTAGTTAATTTATTTTATCCCCTCTCAAATTCCTGAAACGTTTTCTAACATCTGAAACAAATAAACTGCCTGGGTATTTTTCAAGAAATTTCTGATATACTTCCATAGCCTTGGCATTGTCTTTTAAAACGGTTTCATACAAGTCGCCAAGTTTAAACAGGGCATCATCAGCCAACACGCCTTCAGGATATTTATCAACCACATCCTGCAATAGTGAAATTGCCTTTGTAGTATTTTTTTTCTTCAGATAAATAGATGCCTGCTTAAACCACACATCATCTGCAATATCACGCTCAGGAAATAAAACCAACACCGAGTCAAATGTAGCCAGCGCATCATCATCCTTGTTTTGAAATGCAAGCAACTCGGCACGCGAATATATTTTTAAAGGTTCAGTGATGGAATCTTTTCCAACATTATCTGTAATAAGCAATGCTAGATTCATGGCATCGTTTGAAATAAGTTGTGCTGTTGCCTGCTTTAGTACGTTAAGCTGAGCGGCAGCCCAGTCAAACTCACCAAGATAATAGGATAATCGAGCGTTACGGAATTTTGCTTCGCGGCCAATGGCATCCTGTTTAAAATCTTTATCCACCTGCGAGTAATAAAGCGAAGCGTCCCACAGTTCTCCTTTTAAAATTAAAATGTCTCCAAGCTCAAGCTTGCACTCTGCTTTAAATTCGTTTTGAACACCCGGCAACTCAAGCGTTTCTTCCAACAGAAGTTGTGCATCGTTAATGTTGTTTAAATAAAATGCTTTAAGGTGAGCATAGCTGCTGATGAGAGGTGCGGTTACTGCATTTTTTCCTATTTCGGTAAGGGTAGTGTTGTAGGCAGCATCTAATTTTTTTAAATCTTCGGTTGTATAAATGCTTTCGGTAATGCGTTTGTTCATGGCTTTTACCTGTGCAATGCGCGCATTTACATACCATCGGTTGCTTTCTTTTCCTTTTTCAATAATGTACTGGTAACAGGTTTCGGCAGTAGCCCAGTCGCTGTTGGTGGCGCAAATTTCGCCCAATGCAAAAACACGCGAGCCATCATTGCTTGTTTTCTTGTCTAATGATTTTGCCTGTATTAATGCGCTTTCAAAATCTTTATCCTGTAAAAAAAGCCAGTACAAAAACTCGTTGTACAAAAGCTGGCCGGGCTCGCGTTGTATTTTGCGCAGCAAGGATGTGCGCAGCATGTCAGATATTTTTCCGTTTAAGTCATTGGCAATTCTGTTTTGCATAATGGCCTGCACGTTGGCTACATACTGTGGGTTTTCTGTCATCACATTCAAATACTCGTCAATCATTTTTTGCATCTCGCCTTTTTGTGCATATAGTTCAGCAATGTCAAAGCCAAACGAAAAAGTGCCGCCAAGCATTTCCCGTCCTTTAAGATATGTTTCAATTGCAAAGTCAATTTTTTGGTTTGAGATAAAAGCGTTTGCCGTATTGTAAATGTCGTTTACATCAGGATGCAAACTTTTTAAAGCAACCTGAAATTGTTTTTCGGCTTTGTCATCAAAACCCTGCAACTCGTACAACACGCCAAGGTCAACCGTGTATTTTGCCGAGCCTGCACCTTTTTTACTTTGCTTTTTTATCAGCTTTTCGGCTTTGTCAAAATCTTTTAATGTTTTTAAACATTTTAGATATGCGTCATACGTGCCGAACGGGTCAATGGAATATTGTTTTTCATAATACACAACGGCTTTGTCATACTCGCCAGTTGACTCATATTGCTGTGCAAGTTCAAAATTGGTTTGCGGCTGGGCGAAGGAATTGAATATTGTAAATTGAATATTGAATATTGTAAGAAATAGAAATCTCAAAAAGAAATTAGAATTAAATTTTGTAATTGAGTTCATTCGCAAATTTGTAATCATTCGTTATTCGCACCAATCGTTTCAAATCCTGTATATGGCACCAGCACTTTAGGAATTTTAATTCCGTTTTCGGTTTGGTTATTCTCAAGCAGTGCAGCTACAATGCGTGGTAACGCTAAAGCGCTGCCGTTTAGTGTATGTGCCAGTTGTGTTTTGTTTTCGCTGTTGCGGAAACGCAATTTTAAACGGTTGCTTTGGAAAGTTTCAAAGTTTGAAACCGAACTTACTTCAAGCCATTTTTTTTGCGCGGCACTATAAACTTCCAAATCATACGTTAAAGCTGATGCAAAACTCATGTCGCCACCACATAGTTTTAAAACACGGTAAGGCAATTCCAATTGCTGCAATAAACCGGATACATAATCTTTCATTTCTTCAAGCACATTGTACGAGTTATCAGGATGTTCCACACGAACAATTTCCACTTTGTCAAACTGGTGAAGCCTGTTTAATCCCCGCACATCTTTTCCATACGAGCCAGCCTCGCGTCTGAAACAGGGTGTGTAGGCGGTAAGTTTTTGTGGCAACTCATCCGCTTTTAAAATTACATCGCGGTAAATATTTGTAACAGGTACTTCGGCTGTTGGTATCAAATAATAATTGTCAACTCCCACATGGTACATCTGTCCTTCTTTATCAGGCAACTGCCCGGTTCCAAAACCCGAAGCTTCATTCACCAATATAGGGGGCTGCACTTCTTTATATCCTGCTTCTGTAGCCTTGTCAAGAAAAAAGTTAATCAGCGCACGCTGAAGTTTTGCCCCCTTACCTTTATAAACGGGAAAACCTGCACCGGTAAGTTTTACTCCCAGTTCAAAATCAATAATGTTGTATTTGGATGTAAGTTCCCAGTGTGGCAAGGCCCCACCCCCAGCCCCTCCCCGTGGGGGAGGGGAGAGGAATTCCGTTTCATTAGATAAAGATGTAAAAACAATTTCGTTATCGGCTGGTGTTTTTCCAACCGGAACTTTTTCAGATGGTGTGTTGGGCAATTTTACCAATTCGGTATTTAATTCTGACTCTACATTTGCAAGTACTTCATCAAGTTGCTTTGACGTTTCTTTTAACGCAGCGCTTTTCTCTTTTAACTCTGCAGCTTCGGCTGCTTTGCCTTGTTTAAAAAGTTCTCCGGTTTGTTTGGCCAACTGGTTTTGGTATTGAAGGCATGCATCCAGTTCTTTTTGTGTGGCCCTGCGCTTATCATCAAGCAAAATAATTTGTGCAACAATTTCTTTTGCATCAAAATTTTTTACGGCAAGGCGTTTAATAATTTCTTCGCTGTTTTCGCGAATAACAGAAAGTTGTAACATAAAAATGTATTGTGCAGCAAAGGTAAAGTATATAGCGTGATTTTACTGTTAAACCCTATTGCCCGGTAAAAGAAATAATTTAAAAAATACTTGTCAGTGCTTTACAAGTTTTCCCGATAGGGTTTTGCCATCGTTTAATTTCACTTCGTAAAAATATATTCCTTTTAAAAGGGTTGTTGTGCTTATTGTAACACTATTATAAAAAGTCTGTTGTAAAATTTTTCGTGAAGTAATATCGAAAATATTTATTTGTGCCTGGAAAGCAATGCTCGTAGAAATATTTAGTTCATCAGAAATTGGATTAGGGAAAAGCAAAATATCTTTTGAGGTATAATTTTCTTCCAATCCCACACTGCCACTGTTGTAAAGTGCCGTTATTTCCTGTTGTGATAATGCCCTGTTCCAAATTCCAATGTCATCAATTTTTCCTTTGAAAGGATTGCCATTGTTGTTATTTAAATGATTAAACCCGAAACGTAAATTTCCTCCGGGACAACTATCAATTAAACCCTGGTAGAAAAGGGTGTTTTTTAAAACACCATTTACATAATTTTTAAGTGTATCGCCATCGTAGGTAACTACAATATGATGCCATGCTGCTGAGGGCAATGCCTGGTTTAAGGATAAAATATGCCAGCCTGCACCTGCAACACAAAGGCTTGCTCCTTTAATGGCAGCGTGAACAGAGTTTATGGAATAGGTTTCGTTAGCGGCAGTATTTAAATCGGCTTTATAAATAATTTGTACTCCTTGTAAAAATGGATAAGGAAAAACCCATACGCTTAGTGTGATTTTTCTGCAGTTAAGCATGGGTTGATCGGCAACTTCTATTCTGTCATCAATACCGTCATAGTTAAACGATGATGCAATGTTGCCAAAGCGGTCGGTTGCTAAAGCTGCACCATAAACGGTGCCGTTGTTTCCATTACCGCTGCTGTCATCAGCATTGCCGGTAAATGGCCACCATCCTGCCAAACCATTTGTTGAAACATAAGAAGGAACGTTTTGCCCGTAAATAATACCTGATAGTATTATTTGTAAAGCAATTGCAGTAATATATTTTATGCCTTGTGTCATACCATTTCTTTGTTCAAAGGTAAAAGAATTATCTCTGTGCAAATAAGATAAATGTCATGCAGAAAGAAAACGGTAATCATACAACAAAAATGTCCTAATTAAAAATCTTACCCGGATTTAAAATCATATTAGGGTCAAAAAGTTTTTTAATTCCTTTTTGAAGATTTATTTGTGTTTGGTTAAAGGCAATGGGCATATAATTTTTTTGCACCCAGCCAATACCATGCTCGCCTGATATGGTTCCGCCAAGCGAAACACACAGTTCAAATATTTCAGCAATGCCCAATGGTACTTTATTGTTCCATTCATCATCACTTAAATTTTCGCGAATAATGTTTACGTGTAAATTGCCATCGCCTGCATGGCCGTAACACACACTGTTAAATCCATATTTTTTTCCTATGCTTTTAACGCCTTTTAAAAGTTGAGGCAAAGCGGCACGAGGAACTACGGTGTCTTCCTCTTTATATATGCTGTGTGTTTTTACAGCTTCGCCTGCTGCGCGTCTTGCTTTCCACAAGTCGGTTTTTTGCTGGGCAGTGTCGGCAAACAATACGTCATCGCAATCATGCGCATACATTACTTCGGTAATTTTTTCGCACTCTTTAAACAAAACATCTTTATCGTTGCCATCCACTTCAATAAGCAAATGTGCCTGAGTGTTTTCTTTAATCGGAATTTTTACATCCACATGTTTCATTACAAACAATAATGCATCGCGCTCCATAAATTCCATTGCAGATGGAGTGATGCCTGCTTTAAAAACGGCACTTACGGCCTCGCACGCTTTTTCGGCAGATGAAAACGGAACGAGCATCAATAAATTTTCTGTTGGCAATGGAATTAATTTTAAAACAACTTTGGTAATGATTCCTAATGTGCCCTCGCTGCCCACCATTAGTTGCGTTAAATTATATCCTGTACTGTTTTTTAAAACGTTAGCACCAGTCCATATAATTTCTCCTGTTGGCAAAACCACTTCACAATTCAACACATAATCTTTTGTTACACCATACTTAACCGCCTTGGGTCCTCCGGCACACTCAGCAAGATTGCCGCCAATAAAACACGAGCCACGGCTTGCAGGGTCTGGAGGATAAAATAATCCGAGCGCTTCAACAGCATCGCGCAGGTTTTGATTGATGACACCAGGCTCAACGGTGCATTGCAAGTTTTTTTCATCAATCTGAATTATTGCATTCATGCGCTCGGTTGAAATAATAATTCCGCCTTGCACAGCTAATGCACCACCACTTAAACCTGTGCCTGCTCCACGCGGTGTAACAGGTATTACATATTGGTTTGCAAGTTTTAAAATCTCCGAAATCTCCTGAGCAGTTTTTGGTTTTACAACAACTTCAGGATTAAACTGCAAATCTTCGGTGTAATCGTGGCCGTAGTTTTTTAATGATTCATCGTCCACAAAAACAAAATTATCTCCAACTATTTGTTTTAATGATTGCAGAATTCCAGGGGTGAGCTTTTGATAAGCCAATGTAGTTTGGTTAAATTTTTAAAGTAAACAGAAGAAAGGATTGGTTGATTCAATCACCCCTTCAGATTTTAAGCCCCAAACTTAAAAACAATATTTATTCGATTCAATGAGTGTTGCAGCAATTCTACGTCTTGTTTCTTTGGTGTTGATAGGAGAAACTTTTGTAAAGCGTTTTAATCCCAATAACAACATGCGCTGCTCATCACCTTCAGCAAAAGAATTAATGGCGTCTTTACCTGCAACATTTATTTTATCAGCAGCATCATTTATATATACACGCATCATGTCAAGCTGGTTTGTACAGGCTGCTTCTCCATTAAGCGAAACTAATTTTTCGGTGCGCAATAGTATTGATTCACCAATGTATGTGTACATCATCATATCGGCAATGTTCATTAGTATTTCCTGCTCTTTTGCCAATGTCATCATCAGCTTTTGCACAGCAGCACCTGCCACAGCAAGCAGTGCCTTTTTAAAGTTTGCAATGTATTTTTTTTCGGCTGTAAAAAGTTCATCGCTGCCGTTACCAAAGTCCGGAATGCTCATCAGCTCTTTTTGAACAGCCATGGCTGGAGTCATTAAATCTATTTTTCCTTTCATGGCGCGCTTTAATATCATGTCAACGGTAAGCAAGCGGTTTATCTCATTGGTTCCTTCAAAAATGCGGTTGATACGCGAGTCGCGGTACGCGCGATCCATCGGAAAATCGGCACTATAGCCATAGCCTCCATAAATTTGCACACCCTCATCAACAACATAGTCAAGTGTTTCGCTTCCATCTACTTTTAAAATGGCGCATTCAATGGCATATTCTTCGGCAGCCTGCAACAGTGCCTGAGAATATTCAACCCCTTCGGCAAGTTTTTTCTTTTCCAGTTCATCAATCATAAATGCGGTGCGATACAGTGCGCTTTCACAAGCATAAATGCGTATGGCCTGCTGGGCAAGCTTATAACGAATGGCTCCAAACTTTGCTAGCTTTAACTTAAACTGTTCGCGTGTATTGGCATAATCAATGGATAGGTTGCTAACTGCTTTTGCTCCGCCCAAAGCGGCTGCGGCCAATTTTAAACGACCTACGTTTAGTATGTTAAATGCAATTAAGTGTCCTTTGCCAATTTCTCCCAGCACATTTTCCACGGGCACTTTACAGTCGGCAAAAAAAACCTGCCGGGTGCTGCTGCCTTTTATGCCCATTTTGTGTTCTTCTTCGCCAAGCGTAAGCCCGGCAAATGTTTTTTCTACAATAAAGCCTGTGAATTTATCTCCATCAACCTGTGCAAATACAATAAACAAATCGGCAAAACCTGCATTGGTAATCCACATTTTTTGGCCGTTAAGTATGTAGTGTTTTTTATCTGCCGAAAGTTCGGCTTTTGTTTTTGCAGCTAATGCATCGCTGCCGCTGCC
This sequence comes from uncultured Flavobacteriaceae bacterium, assembly GCA_964432885.1. GTDB lineage: Bacteria > Bacteroidota > Bacteroidia > AKYH767-A > OLB10 > CAYSPG01. The sequence goes on along the minus strand of CAYSPG010000002.1, from coordinate 39,808 downwards.
GGGCTCGGTTAAGCAATAGGATGCTTTCCATTTTCCGGTAGATAGTAGCGGTAAATATTTTTGTTTTTGTTCTTTGTTTCCAAAATAAAGTATGGGAAGTGTACCAATACCGGTATGTGCTGCCATTGCCACAGAAAATGAGTGACCTGCGCCAAGGGTTTCGGTAAGCAGCGTGCCGGTAATAAAATCTTTTCCAAAGCCTCCATATTGTTCGGGCAGGGCTACACCCAGTAACCCAAGTTCACCGGCTTTATCAAGCAGCGATGGCATCAGTCCCACCTCCATTGCATCAATGCGTTCGAGGTTGGGGCGTACCTCCTGTTTTAAGAAGTCGTTAGCGGTTTGTTCAATCATCCTGTGCTCTTCCGAAAATTCTTCAGGAATAAATGTGTCGTTGGCAGTTGAGCTTTTAATAATAAACTCTCCGCCTTTGATGGTGGTGCGTGTAGTGGTTTTCATTGTAAACTATAATTAATGTGTAAAACTACAATGCTAATGTAAAGTAAGGTAAGAATCCATTAAAATAATACGTGATTATTACAAAAAGGTTCAATAAACCAAGAATTGAGGATGAGGAAAAATGAAGAATAGAGCCTATGATTTAAAAGGGTATTATTAAGTACAATACTATAACTCTGATAACATAGGAAAAGGAATGCGTCATTACACAGGGCGTTTTTGATGAGGCCCGTTCAGATAAAAATATAATTCGTGTAATCTTACATATTTGTTATTGATTGATTTTCCTCATAACCATCAGTCCGTCCCTTACCGGAAGCAGAACATTTTCTACTCGTTTGTCTTGCTGAACTTTTTTATTGAATGCAACAATAGCTGCTGTTTCCAAATCTTTTTCATCAATTTTTTCAACCACTTTTCCACTCCATAAAACATTGTCGGCAATTATAATTCCACCTGTGTTTACTTTATCAATAACCAAATCAAAATAGGTTGAATAATTTTCTTTATCAGCATCAATAAAAACCAAATCGTATGTACTGTTTAATAATTTAATAATTCTTGTTGCATCACCAATGTGTAAGATTATTTTTTGTTTTACTCCGGCTTTTTCAAGATAACTTAAAATCATTTCTACCATCTCTTCATTTTTTTCGATGGTGTCAATAGTTCCCTTGGCTGTTAATCCTTCGCTTAGGCAAATGGTTGAATATCCGGTGTAGGTTCCTATCTCCAAAATTCGTTTTGGCTTTATCATCTTGCTGAACATGGCAAGCAATCTTCCCTGTAAATGCCCTGATAGCATGCGAGGGTTAAGAACACGTGCATACGTATCGCGGTTAAGTTGTTTTAATACTTCGCTTTCGGGCTCAGAAAAATTTTCTGCGTATTCGTTTATTTTTTCTGGTAAGAAATCCATTTTGTTCTAGATTTTGAAACAAAGGTAAGGAGTTGTCGTTTGTAGAAGAGTAAAATGGCATTAAGATTTAAACGAATATTTACCGATAAAATCATTGCCTATCGGTTGCTCCCGAAGTTTCGGAAAGTGTTCCATTTTGCACTCAGTTTATATTCACAAATAGTACTTACTTTTACGCACTCAATGAAAAACTTTTTTAAAGACACCGCAGTACTTCTGCTTGCTGTTGCCGTTATGGTTTCTTCGGCAGGAGTAACAGTTTTTAAGATGGTGTGCTGCAAAAAAAATAAAACCGAAATTTCGCTTGAGGAATTTAAGTGCTGCAAACACAAAGAAAAACAAGGAACCAACTTTAGTAAAAAATGCTGCGATTATTCAACACTAACTTTTAAGATAGAGCAGCTTTTTAAGTCAGACGAAAACCATCACGAGCTTTTACCACTTCAACTATCAACCTTCAATATCCAATCTTCAATATTCAATTCTTTTTTTGAACTAAATTTTTCTTTCACCAATAGTTCTCCTCCCATTAGCGGCCGAACGCTTTTAAATTTTATTTCTACTCTTCTCATTTGATTTCGCTTTTTTGTTTTTGTTCCGCTATCGCGGAATTTTAAAAGTGTTTTTTATTTCAATTCAAATTTATTTTAAATGAGAAAATATTATTTAATATTTATTGTTCTGCTATGTGCAGAAAAACTGCTTGCGCAAAATCATGTGTCAGGCAAAGTGTTTGAAAACATAAATGGGAAAAAAGAATTTTTGCCGGGTGTAAATGTTTTTATTGCAGGCAGCACTACGGGTGCCACAACGGATGTTAACGGTGAGTTTAGTATTGAATCAGACCAGCCATTGCCCTATAAGATTGTGGTAAGCTTTGTTGGATTTGCAACAGATACTATTGCTATTTCTTTGGCACATGCCCACGATATAGAAGTTGCTATGCAAAAATCCATCACTTTAAAAGGGGTGGATGTAAAGGCAAAAAAAGAATCTACTACCATTTCGTTAATCAATCCAATTAATACAACCACCATTGGTAAGGACGAATTGTTAAAAGCTGCATGCTGTAACTTAAGCGAGAGTTTTGAGACCAATCCTACCGTTGATGCAAGTTTTACAGATGCTGTAACCGGTGCCAAACAAATTCAAATACTTGGTCTGGATGGTGTCTATTCACAAATTCAAACCGAATTGGTTCCTTTTATAAGAGGGCTTTCGAGTAATTATGGTTTAGGATTTATTCCGGGACCGTTTATTGAAAGCATACAAATAAATAAAGGAGCGGGCAGTGTGGTTACTGGACATGAGTCCATCAGTGGGCAGGTAAATATTGAATTAAAAAAACCACATGAAGCCGAAAAATTTGCTGTGAATGGTTATGTAAATAACGAAGAGCGGATGGAATTGAATTTACAAACAGCAGGTAAAATTGCCAATCATATTTATGGCGAGTTGCTGGCTCATGGCAGTCAGTTAAAAAATAAAGTTGACCATAACAAAGATGGATTTTTAGATGCACCATTATATGAGCAAGTAAATTTATACAACCGCTGGCAATTTATTTACAACCCAAAGTTTGAAGGCCAGGTTGGTTTTAGATTTGTGTACGATGACAAGCAAGGCGGACAAACAAATTTTAATTACAGCAATGATTTTGGCACTCAAAACTTTTATGGTATAGGTATTAAAAACAAATTGTTTGATGCATTTGCCAAAACAGGTTTTTTGTTTAAAGATAAACCCTGGAAAAGCATTGGCGTAATTAACTCAGTTCGTTATCATGAGCAACAATCCTATTTTGGAGTAAAAACGTTTAATGGCATACAGCGCAGTTATTATGGTAATGCCATTTCACAAGGTATAATTGGCAATACCAGCCATACCATTAAAAACGGAATATCGTATGTATATAACGATTATACCGAGGTGTTTAATGCAGCAATGAAGAATACGGTTGAAGTTACACCAGGCGTTTTTAGTGAATACACCTATAACAATTCAAAAAATATTTCGCTGGTAGCCGGTATTCGGTACGATTATCACAATGAGTTTGGTAGTTATGTTACACCCCGTATTCACTTCAAGTATAATTTTACGCAGCTAAGTGCACTGCGTGTAAGCGCAGGCAGGGGCTGGCGTACGGCAAGAGTGTTTTCTGAAAATACAAGAATATTTCCAAGCAACAGGTACGTGATGGTTTCAGCAAACTTAAAGCCCGAAGATGCATGGAACTATGGATTGAGCTATACACGTAAGTTTAGGATTTTTGCACGCGATGCATCGTTTAATTTAGATGCATTCCGCACTGATTTTGTAAATCAGGTGGTGCTTGATATGGAAGATGTTCATACCATCAGGTTTTATAACCTTGATGGAAAATCGTATGCTAACAGTGTTTCGGTTGAATTAAATTTTATTCCTGTTGAGCAATTAGACGTCAGGATTGCTTATAAATACAATGACGTAAAAACAACCTATAGTGGTGTGTTGCGAGAAAAGCCGCTTACATCGCGTGATAAAGCGTTGCTTAATCTTGGTTACAAAACAAAAAACAAAAAATGGGAAATGGATTTTACTACAAAGTATTATGGCGTAAGCCGCATTCCTTCAGCAGGAGTATCGCATCATGGTTATACAATTCCTAGCAGAGGCGATGCCTTTGTGCAACTGATGGCGCAAATAACATTGGTGCATAAAAACTTTGAGATATATTTGGGTGGCGAAAATTTAACGGACTTTACACAACATCACTCTATTATCGAACCCGAAAATCCGTTTGGCGAAAGTTTTGATGCATCGCTTGTGTGGGGTCCATTGATGGGGCGAACGATTTATGCGGGGTTTAGGTTTTCGATAAAATAATATGCGATTTACGCCCCGATGCTTCGGTGTACGATTTACAATTTTAATAATCATAATAAAAATGAAACAATTCAACGATGAAACAACTTAACTATTTAACAATAGAAAAATGAAAAGACTAATAACAATACTGCTGCTATTGATAACAAGCATAGCTTATTCCCAATCAAAAAAGGCGGAAGAAATAAAAATTATAACTTCGGCTGAGTGTGATATATGCAAAAAAAGAATTGAATCGAGTTTGATTTACGAGAAAGGTGTAAAATTTTGCAAGCTGGATGTGGATTCAAAAATTTTAACGGTTACCTACAATCCGGGAAAAACAACCCCTGAAAAGATTAAGCAGGCTGTTGCAAAAATTGGATATGATGCAGATGGTGTTCCTGCTGATACTTCAGCGTATTCAAAATTGCCTGAGTGTTGTAAAAAAGGAGCACATCAGGAATAGAATTTGTTGCTCTGTTTGTAAACGCTAAAGTGTGTTAAAGTTTACTTAATTGGGGTAGTTGCTACAGTACCCACTGACCAACTTTAATAGCTTTGCCCTGTATAATTAAACAACACTATTATGTTCAAAAGACTTATTACAGCAATCCTCATCTTTTCTTATTCACTCAGTACCAAAGCCGATGAAGGCATGTGGCTGCCCATGCTGCTACAAAGCATGAATGCTGATGCCATGATTACAAAAGGTTTAAAAATTCCTATTGACTCTATTTACGCTGTAAATAAAACAAGCTTAAAAGATGCAGTGGTATTGTTTGGTGGAGGTTGCACAGGCGAAATGATTTCGGATAAAGGGTTGTTGCTTACCAATCATCATTGCGGCTATTCGCAAATTCAATCACATAGTTCCATCGAACACGATTACCTGACTGATGGATTTTGGGCAATGAAACAGGAGGATGAGTTGCCTTGTCCAGGCTTAACCGTTTCGTTTATAATAAGAATGGATGATGTTACCGAAAAAATTTTGCCTCAGATAAGTGTGGATATGACTGAGGCGCAACGCAACGCCAAAATCAAAGAACTTTCAGAAACGATCTGCAAAACAGCCGTTGAAGGAACACATTACACAGCTGAGGTAAAACCGTTTTTTTACGGCAACAAATTTTTTGTAATTGTTAGCGAAACGTTTAAAGATGTGCGCATGGTGGGAGCCCCTCCATCGGGCATTGGAAAATTTGGTGCTGATGCTGATAACTGGATGTGGCCTAGACATACCGGAGATTTTTCTTTATTTAGAATTTATGCTGGTAAAGACAATAAGCCCGCTGAATATTCAAAAGAAAACATCCCATTTAAACCACGATACTCGTTTCCAATTTCAATTAAGGGAGTAAACGAAAACGACTTTACAATGGTTTACGGTTTTCCAGGTCGTACACAGGAGTATCTTCCATCTGCTGCTGTTAAATTGGTGATGGAAACTACCGACCCCACGCGAATTGCTGTGCGCGATATCCGCTTAAAAATTATGGACGAACACATCCGTGCAAATGATACCGTGCGCATACAATATGCATCAAAGTATGCCGGTATTGAGAATGCCTATAAAAAATGGAAGGGCGAGTTGCTTGGGCTTAAACGATTAGATGCCATAGAAAAGAAAAAAGAGCTTGAGGTGCAGTTTAATATCTGGGCAAATGCAGATGCCGCCCGCGCAAAAAAATTTGGAACACTAACCAAAGATTTTAACCAACAATACGAAGAAGTTAAATTGTTTGCCAAGGCAACCGATTATCATAACGAAGCTGTGCTTGGAATTGAGCTATTGAATTATGCAGGTGCCTACAAAAAATTGGTTGAATTATCGCAAATCGATAAGCCCGATGAAAAAGCAATTGGCGATGAAGCCAAAAAACTAATAGAGAACAGCAAAGGCTTTTTCAAGAATTATTATTTACCCATTGATAAAAAACTTTTTGCCTTGCTGCTAAAAATGTACTGCCAAAATGTTGACAAAAATTTACAGCCCGATTTAAGCTTTATTAACTCAAAGTATAAAAGCAATTACGAAGCTTATGCTGAAGATGTTTATAAAAATTCGTTTATGGCTTCGCATCAAAAAGCAGAGGCATTTTTAAATTCTTACTCATCAAAAAAGGTAAAAAAACTGCTAAACGACCCTGCCTACAAACTTTGGAACTTATGTGCTACGGCTTATTCCGAAAAAGTTAGCCCTGTATTTCAAACCAATATTCAGAAAATAAATTTACTGCAACGCACCTACATGCAGGCGCAAATGGAAATGAACGAGGGTAAAAAGAACTTTTATCCTGACGCCAACTCCACATTACGTGTTGCATACGGAAAAGTGGAAGGCTATAAACCTAAGGATGGGGTTACCTATAATTATTACACCACTCTTGATGGGGTTGTGGAAAAATATGATCCAACCAATTACGATTTTGACGCTCCCAAAAAATTAATGGATGTTTATTACAAAAAAGATTTTGGGCGTTATGCTCAAAATGGAAATATCCGTCCGTGCTTTATTGCAAGTAATCATACAACCGGTGGTAATTCAGGAAGCCCGGTGCTTAATGCCAAAGGAGAACTTATTGGAACCAATTTTGACCGAGTATGGGAAGGTACCATGAGCGATATTATGTTTGACCCTGAGCGTTGCAGAAATATAACACTTGATATACGCTACACACTTTTTGTAATTGATAAAGTAGCTGAATGTAAAAGGCTGATTGAAGAATTAAAAATAGTAACCGACTAACCTTTTAGCTTATCATTGTCATGATGCCGGCTGGCATCACGTGTGATTTTTTTTTCAAGGTTTTTTTCAAATGCTGTTGTTAGGTCAACACCTGTTTGATTTGCTATGCATACCAAAACAAAAAAAACATCAGCTAATTCGTCAGCAAGATTTTTGGTTTTATCCGATTCTTTGAAAGATTGTTCGCCATATGTGCGGGCAATAATGCGGGCAAGTTCTCCAACTTCCTCTGTAAGCAACGCCATGTTTGTAAGTTCGCTGAAATATCTAACGCCATGTTGCTTTATCCAATCATCAACTTTTTGTTGTGCTTCTGATAGATGCATTTTTTATATGATTAATTTTTTTTGTTTTTGGAAATTGATAAGGCTTAGTGTCATATTTTTTTATTCATAAAATAAGGATACTCTCACTTAAAAAATTATTGCCTATTCTTACTATCTATAAATATTGTTACCGGACCATCATTAATCAAACTCACTTTCATATCTGCGCCAAATTTGCCTGTATGTATTTTTTTTAGCAACATATTTTGTAAGGCAGCCACCACGTATTCATAAAGGGGAATAGCGGCATCCGGTTTTGCGGCATTTATGTATGATGGACGGTTTCCTTTTTTTGTACTTGCATGCAATGTAAATTGCGAAACCACAAGCACATCACCATCTGTTTCTTTAACCGACAAATTCATAACTCCCCTGGCATCATTAAAAATCCGAAGGTCAATGATTTTTTTACAAAGCCAGTTGGCATCTTCCTGTGTATCGGCATTTTCAATTCCAAGCAAAATAAACAGCCCGTTATGTATTGACGAAATTATTTCGCCATTTACTTTTACCGATGCTTCGCTAACACGCTGAATTATTACACGCATTTATTTAAAATAATCTTCGTTGTTTACAATGCTTAAATAATTATGGTAACGTGATGCAGCCACTTCTCCTTTTGCCAGGGCTTCTAGTACTGCACAGCCGCTTTCATTTATGTGCATGCAATTATTGAATTTGCATTGGTTTAACAGGTTAAAAAATTCAGGAAAGTAATGGGTTACCTCTTGCTTGTTAACATCTGTAATTCCAAATTCGCGAATACCGGGTGTGTCAATAATATATCCCCCTTGTGGCAGTTCATGCATTTCTGCAAATGTGGTGGTATGGGTGCCCTTTAGATGCTGTGATGATATGTCTTGTGTTTTTAAATTTAATCCGGGAATAAGAGAATTTATCAGTGATGATTTTCCAACTCCCGAATGACCTGAAAATAAATTTATTTTTCCCTGTAAAATTTCTTGCAACGGATTAATGGATTGCGGGTCGAGAGCAGACACCACTATCACTCGATAACCAATTTTAGAATACAGGTTTTTTAGCCCTTCTACATATTCAGCAATTTCATGATTAAACAAATCGGACTTATTAAAAATGATACCTCCAGGTATTGAATACGCTTCGGCAGTTGAAAGAAAACGGTCAATAAAACCAGTGGAAGTTTTTGGAAAAACAGGTGTGGCAATTACGTAAGCCATATCAATATTGGCTGCAAGTATCTGCACTTGCTTTGAGAGTTTTACTGATTTACGTACAATATAATTTTTGCGGTCGAGCAGTTCGGTTATAAAATTTGTATCGCCAGTTTTAATTTCAATTTTAACCATATCACCCACCGATACAGGATTTGTAGCGTCAATATTTTTTATTCTGAAATTTCCTTTTACCATACATTGAAAAACTCCATTTAACGTTTTTACCGTTATCACGCTGCCGGTAGATTTAATTACAATTCCCTGCTCAGTCATAATAAATCAACTAATGTGTGTAGCGAGTTTGTTTCGTGAGTTACGGCTAACCCATGTTTTAAGCCAGATGTATTAAGGTAAACGCAATCCATACCGGCAGACAAGGCACCTTCAATATCTGTTTCAATGTTATCGCCAATCATCAGGCTTTTAGTAAGGCTTGCTCCTGATTTATTTATCGCATAATTAAAAATTTGAGGGTTGGGTTTGTGAAATCCAATCTCTTCGGATATAAAAACATCAGAAAAAAAATGAGCTATCCCTGCTGACTGAAGTTTTCGGTGTTGTGCTTCTTTAAAGCCATTGGTAATTATAAATAGTTTGTAGTTAGGTTTAAGATGGTGTAAAAGTTTTTCGGCAAACGGCATCAGCGCTTTGCGAAAAGGAGTTTGTTCAACAAAATAATCGCTTAATGAAGCAACTAAATCCTTATTGGTAATTTCAAATAGTTTTAGCGTTAGTTCAAATCGGCCATTGCGCAAAAAATCTTTTTTAATTTTTCCCAAACTGTAATCGGTCCATAGCCTGTTATTAATAGCAATATATTTATTAATAAAATCATCAGAGCTGTTTATGCCGTGTTTATGTAACTCAAACGTGTTAAACATTTCAATAAGCGATTGCTTTGCATTGGTATCGGTATCCCAAAGTGTGTGATCAAGGTCAAAAAAAAGATGGGTGTATTTTTTATTGTTCATCAGGGGTAAGCACTTGTTTTTGCAGTGCTTTTATAGAATAAACATGGGTGAGTTCAAAAAATGAAACCATTGCTACCGACCAAAATGTGATGGATATAAACATGTAAAGAAAAATTTTTTTCTTGTTGTGTATTAATCTTGTGGCAACGATGGTACCAATAGGAATGGAGATGAGTACAGGCGTTAGCAATGCAATTCCAAACAATCCGTACTTAGTCCAGATTTTTACAAGGCGCCTGCTTTGCCTGGAAAAAATTTTTTTTTCTGAAATTTTATTTTTTTCGATATATGAATAATTTACTACGATATCTTCTGAAGCATCAACAGTTGGTTCAGAAAAAACCTGGCGCTTTTTTACCACACGTTTTATCTTATGCTTTATCCAATGAACGGCATGAGCCACCTGATCGCTAAAAAAGCTAAAAATAAAAACCCCCAGCATGCCACCAATTATGGGATACAGTATGGCTTCAAAAAAAGTAAAATCGTACTTCTGATCGTAATACGCAAAGGCAGGCCCCACCACAAACTTTACGCTGCTTAATAGTATGATGAGAATTATTTTTAATGTTTCGTTCAAGTCAAGATGGATAATCGTAATGAAGAATAGTTTGTTTTGGCTATTGTAACCACGTATAAATAGATGATGAATTTGCCGGTTCGATATTTTTTATATCGAAACTAAAATAGAGAAAAAAAGTTTTGGGTGTTTGCCAAACTTTATTCAATATGATGAATAGCCCGAGCAAAAATAGAGGAAGAAAATTATTCTTTCTCGCCAAAAGCCAAATCACCTGCGTCTCCCAATCCGGGCACAATGTAAGATTGAACGGTAAGCTCATCATCTACTGCGCCAATCCATAGTTTAATTCCTTCTGGCAAACTGGCCTGCACATGAGCAATGCCCTGTGTGCTGGCTATAGCTGCAACTATGTGTGTGATAGATGGCTTGCCGCGCTCAAGCAACGCTTTGTAGGTTTGAACCAACGACTGGCCCGTTGCAAGCATAGGGTCGCTTAAAATTAATATTCGGTTTTCAATGGCTGGACTTGAAACATACTCAAGATGTATATCAAAGCTTCCATCTTTGTGATGCCTTCGGTATGCAGAGATAAAAGCATTGTCGGCATGGTCAAAATAATTTAACAATCCCTGGTGCAAGGGTAACCCTGCACGCAGTATGGTGGCAAGTACAGGCTGTTCTTTCATTTGAGGAACAGATGCTATGCCAAGCGGTGTGGTTATATCAACAGGATTATAAGCAAATGTTTTACTTATTTCGTAAGCGGCTATTTCGCCTATGCGTTCAAGATTTCTTCGAAAACGCATGCGGTCTTTTTGTATTTCAATGTCGCGCAGTTCGGCAATAAAATGATGGATGATGGAATTGTCTTTGCTTAAATCGTGAACCATAAATTATTTTTTTATCAGCTGTAAAAGGTATGGAAGATTGTTTCGTTTAATGTGTAAATATACATGTTCGGCTGCACCAAAGCCGCCATAAAAAAATGCAAGCGATTGTGTATTTGAACCTTCAAAATCCAGAACTAAATTTTTACCGGCATATTTTTTTATCATGCTGTCAATTATAAAATGCATGGCTCCGGTATTTAACGCCTCAGGCAATGTTCCCGAAAATAAAAAAATAATGCGGTAAGGTGTTATTAAAAAAACAGCGCCTGCAATAGGTTTGCGATCAATTTCGGCCACCAAAATTTCGCAGCACTTGCGTTTTTCAAATTCATCACACAGTTTGTAAAACGTTTCATAATCATCTGCCCCAAATGCTTTTACTTCTTTGCCCTTTGTTTTTTTAAACATTTCAATAACCAGAGCTGGCGATGTCTCTTTTACTATTTTAATTTCTTTTTTTTCGGCTTTCTTAATATTTCGCTGGTGGTTTTGCGAGTAGGATTTACACAACTCATCGTAGCTTTTGTTTAAATCCAAAAGCATATTTCGTTTTCGCTCGGCAAGTTCTTCGCTTAAGTCAAATGCGCAAGCTTCGTTAAGGTTAATTTCAATAAATTTATACTGAACCGGAATGTTCTGTAAAAAAGTAAGTACAAATTTTTCTTCAATAGGATATTTTGAGAATAAACCCAACTGCTGTGTAAATTTAGGCTGATACAAGTACGTAAAGCCTATTTTTTTTCGGTGCGTAAGCGGAAATATAAATGAGTAATCTTCGCTTACCATGGCATTCCAACCGGGAGATACTACATCAAGGTACCATGAGTACGCATAGGGCAAATAGTTTGACGCTTGCGAAACGGTTTGGTTCCATTTTAATTTATCAATTTGGCTGTGAGGAAGGTGAAGTATTTTTAGTCCCAAGTGGTGAAGGTTTAAAGTTGGCTGGTTACAGTTTGCAAATATTAATAAAAAGACTTGCACTAAAAAAAAGTGGAGCGATTGTTATTAATATTTTTGAACGTTGCTATTTGATTTTATAACAGGATGCAAGGTTTATTTGGCAGTAAAAAATGGTACACTGATTATTTTTTGACGATATATTAATTAAGAGCCTGTTTAAATTTCACTTACTTATTTTTATTTGTAAACCCCGATTACACTTTTTATAAACTTAAAACCTTAAACACCAAACTTCAAACTTTTCTCTGTTACATCCCCTGATCCTTCAATCGTTTTAAAAATTCGTTTTTCTTTCGCTCGGTTGACAGCATGTATTGGTACGGTTCCAGATTTCCTTTTTCGGATGCAATGCGCTTTTCGGGTTTCATGTTTTCAATGGTAAAATTAAATTTCTCTTCGCTGCTGTACACCTGCATTACGCCACGCGCGTAGTTAAAGTAAAACCAAATACTGCCATCCACTTCCACATACAGGTTAAATACATCACCGCTTCTGCGCCTTATAATTTCAAGTTTGCCGGGCATCATACGGCCAATATAATTTTTACCGGCTATGCCCATGCCTATCATTCCTTTGCTGTAATAAGCGGTGCGCTCTTTGCTCCAGTAAAATTTAACATCGGTAAGTGTAAGTGTGTGCTGCAGTTCCTCAGGTACTTTCTTGGTCATGCCATACAGGCTGGTTTCGGTAATCAGTTTATCCGCTTTTTCTTTTCCAATCATATTGGTAAGGGCTGTGCCGTACACCGGCCTGCTGTCATTTGTTGGTTGCAACGATGGATACTGTGTAATAATATCAGCCATTATTTTAAGCGCATCTTCGTTAAACATAAAATCAACAGCCATAATTTCATCAAAGTAAATTGAATCGTTTGCAGTAGCATAGGTTACTTGCCCGTAATTGTTTACGGTCATTTGCCCAAAGTTGGTGGTAAGATTTATTTTGCCTTCGCCTTTTAAAGTACACTTGTTATCGTCAAGCGTTATGGCATTGTTAACAGGGCGCGGTGCGGGTTTGCCATCTTCGGTTTTGATTTCTTCTTTTTTAGGTTTTTCTTTTTCGTCAGCGGCAGCAGCCAATCCTGCAATCTTATATTCTTTAGCCACATCATCAAATTTTAAGAATCCTTCAGCACTAATAATCTCTGCGTCTGAGCTTCTTTTTTTCTGGGATAAAAATGTAGGATAAATATTGGTGCTGTCGCCAGCAAAATAAATTCCCGAAAAAAGTTTTTGGTTTGTTTCGTTTGCCGGTGCCGATATGGGAATGTTTACACCGCTGGGGTCAATGTCGGATGCAAAGCCAAACCAGTTTTGCTCAAACGTTTCGCAATGATGGTTTACAATGGCAAAGCCGCTGAAATATAAATTTTGCTTGGCAGCCTGTATGCGTATTTTGCCTTTATACTGTATGGTGGGGCTTATGCTAAAGTGTGTGGTGTCGGGAATTTCGCCAATGGCAAAAGTTTGTTTTGCCGTGTCAACTCCTATTTGTGTAAGGCGTATTAAGTGTTTTACTTTCGATTGGTCTAAGTATTCGTAATCGCCATTGCCCATATAATTTTTTCGGCCCATCACATTTATGCTTGTGTTTAGCATGGTATGAAAACGTGTGGTAGTATTTGCCACCACGCGGCTGTTATCAAGCGTACGCATTACGGCACCTTTTTCAACAACAATTTTTCCGCTATCGGGCACAATGGATGCATCGGCTACCAAAAGTTCTTTTACCTTGTATGCTTTTATCAGGTAATCGTTTAAGTTATACGTGGCAAGTGGTGCTGTAAACCGCAGCGAGTCCTGGTCGGGATGTATGGAAATAAATTCGCTTTCGCGGATGTTCATAGCAGCATTGTCGCTTCCAAATTCCATTTCGTCTTTATCCATAAACCATTTAAAGTTTTGAATATTGGAAACGTATTGGTTTATAGGAAACGTTACGTTTGCATTATTGGTATTGCTGCTGAATTCGCCCACGCGTTTTTCCAAATCCAAATTTGCTTTTACATTTTTTGTTTCAAGCGCAAGAATGTTTTCAATGTTTGATTTAAGATTAAAGTCGGCTGTGTCGGCTGTGTAAGAATGGTCTTTAACTTTTATGTTGGTTGAGTAAAGCGATGACTGATCGTACGTAATGGTTCCGTTGGCAGTAATGCCCGATGGTTTAAGCAGCAAATTGCCGTCAAGTGTTGCAGTGGCATTGTACATAGCAAAGTTTTTTGTTTTCTTAAATATGTACATCTTGTCGGCCTTTGGTTGCCAGTTAACAAAAACATCTTCGCCTTTTATATCAGGAAACTTTGTGCCTTGCACAGTTTCTTCTTTTATCACAAACTTTTGCCCATGCGCATGTGTGCTGTCAGGAAAAAAAGTAATATCGTTTGATGATGTGGTTGAAGTAAGGTATTCGATATCTCCTTTTCCTAAAAATCCATTGTGGCTTAAGCTAACTTCGCTAAAGTATTTTCCTTTTCCGCCATAAGCCACAAAACCTTCGGGTGGTGTATTCATAACAAAGCCCAATGAATAATCGGGTTGAACTGTAAGTGTTTGCCTGAAAGTGGGAAAAATTCCTGCCGAAACCATGTCGCCTTCAAACACCAAACCTTCTTTGCGCAATGAATTTAAACTGTCAATGGTAAACGGGTCGAGGTGGTAATAAAAAACGTCACGGTTATACACTTTGTTAAATATGTATGCGTAATCGTAATAGATAAATGATTTTTTTGTGCAATTAAAAATGGGGAAATCATTGTTGGGTATGTAGCCCGATTTGTTTGAGGGATGGTCAATAGTAAGTTCGCCATTTAATTGCTGCAACACACTTCGTATTGAAATAAGCGGATAAATGCCTTGTGTATTTAATGTATCGCTGGGAACTTTAAAGCGCAGTGAGTCAACCGTTTTTAAATCCACTTTAAAATCTTCGTACTTAAAAATAAACTCTTTACCAAAAAAATCAAGCCGCCCTGCATGAACGCGCCCGCCAAAATGCATGTCGCGGTTTTTCTTCAGCGTCAGTTTTTGCTCTGTTGGTACAATGTAAACTTCCTGCGAGTCGCTTAACAAAACACGTGACACGCCTTCCATGTCAATATCAAAATTTAAAAGATTTAGCAAAGCATTTGGCTTGCCCGATATCAACGATTCAATCCGTATTTCATCATAATCAACTTTTCCGGTTCGTGCATTCAAATAATAATACACTTTGTCCTTTACAATGGCTTTATCGTTATCGGCATCATACGCCACAAAGCCTAATGACGAAAGTCCAATCAATAAATTGCGCACCTGGTTTTCGTTTAATTTCATATCGCGGGCAAGGTCGGGCGTTTGTATTACACGCGTGCTGTTTTTTTCGCAAAATTGTTTGATAGTAAACAGCGGATGCGTTTCGCTAAGTCCTTGTATTTTTTCAAATCGCTGCCGGCTGAAAAAATTTACTGATTCAAATTTTAATTTGCTTTCGCCTGCACCGGTTACCATTTTTAATTCCATCAGCGGGTCGGTAATTTTCCAGTTAAGTTCTTCAAAGTCCAAATCCATTTTGTGATAAGAATCATAGTAAGGACTGTTAACCGCTGTTTGATCATTTTTAATAAGCGTAAGTTTTTTGTCTTTATAAATGTATTTGAATTCAACGCCCGGATGGTAAATAGAATCTTTATCAAAAAAAATAATAGCAGCAGCATTTACCGAAACTATCCTGTCAGGCTTTATCACAAAACCTTTTGATAACATAGTAAGCTGCTTTTTTCCTTCGCGGTTAAAAGTGATACTTGCATCCTGCGCCCGCGAGCCGCTGCCTACCATTTTGCTTCCCTGCAATGAAAATCCGCCTTTGTAATCGGCATCCTTTATTAAATCTTTTATGGCAAGGTTGGTGGCATACGATGTAAAACGCGGATAAGATGCGGTACTGTCGGTAACATTGGCAAGCAGTTTGTCAAGGTATCTTCCTTTTAGCGATTCGGTAAAATATTTTTTATAAAAAAAAGTTACGCTGTCCATTCCGTACTCAGCACCTTTTAGGTTGATAGCATATTTTTTTAATTCGCCATAAGCCTCTGAGGAGGCTATTCCACCTCTTGTAAAATTTACTTTTCCGCCAAAGCCGTAAAACAATAAGTTGTTTGGATAATAAAAACCTTTGGTGGTTTCAATAACCGAACTGTCGTTTTTTGCATAACATGTTAGCGACAAAGCCGGAAAAACAATTTTTGGTAATGAGTCAAATTCAAAACTGTATTTGCTATTATCACTTGCCCATCGCACAGATGAGGATTCGTACAATGTGTTTGTGGTAAAAAGCAAATTACATATTTCCATGTAATCACCAATTCTTCGCACGTTTATTTTTCCCATTGCCTTGTCAAGCGTGTTGTGCCATGCTGTAAAGGTTGCTTCGTTTTGTCCGCTACCGGCAAATGCAGTAAGCGCTTGCACATAGTTTACGAAATCAGGAAAACCTTTCATGCGTTTTTTCAGCATGTTGTTTGATGTGGCCATTACGGTTTGTTGCTGGGCTGCACTAAACTTGGTGTTAAACACAGGAGCAAATGCTTCTACAATTTTTTCGGCTTCTTTTTTATTGGTTTCGGCAAAGCACGATTCAAGGTCTTTTAAAAACGCAGCCGGCTCGGTGCTAAAACTTTTTATGCTTTGTGCAACAATTGTATTGGCTGCAAATAAAAAAACAATAACAGGAAAATAAATTTTACGCATAATGTTGGTGGTTACGGGCAAATGTAAAAAACGGTGCAATAAGATTTAGGTAGCGTATGTCAAGTAATTAACGTTTTATAAAATAAAACCCCGACCGTGATATATACGGTCGGGGTTTCGATAATCTACGTTGGACTTTTATTTACGCCCTACTTTTTTTAAATATACAATATGGGACCACACCGCACTGCGTACAGTTGGAAACTCGCTGTAAGGCACATTAAACTCACGGCAGGTTTGCTTTACAATTTTGCTGATAGCAGGATAATGAATGTGACTAATACGAGGGAAAAGATGATGCTCAACCTGAAAATTCAAACCGCCAAGCATCCAACTTACAAATTTGTTTTGAGTTGCAAAGTTGGTGGTGGTTTTAATCTGGTGTACTGCCCATTCGTTTTCAATGCGCGTATTGTCAGCATCAGGCGTTACAAAATCCATGTGCTCAACAATGTGTGCAAGCTGAAAAACTACAGAGATAAATAAACCTGTGGTAAACATCATTATTGCATAACCAATTAACAAATCAGCAAGCCCTACAAAATATACGGGTATCAATAAAAACACAAATACATAAGTGAGCTTTGTTACCCAAAAAATTAAATGATCCCATGCACTAAGTGGTTGCAACTTTGTATTTGTTGTAATTTTTCCTGAAAAATATTTTTTAAAGTCCTGGTAAAATACCCAAAAAAAATACATTACCCCATAAAGCAAAAAACTATATATGTGTTGATAACGATGAAACCAATATCTCTTTTGACCTTCGTGTATGCGTATAAATGGTTTAATGTCTATGTCATCATCCATACCCTCTACATTGGTATACGAGTGATGATTGATATTGTGCTTTTGTTTCCATAAAAATGAAATGCCCCCTAGCATATTTAAGGAGTGAGCCATGCTTTCATTAACCCATTTGCGGGTGCTATAACTGCCATGGGCGCCATCGTGCATTACATTAAAACCAATGGCAGAAATTACAATACCCATAACAGCGCATAGCCCAACGCTAAGCCATCCCGATTCAGGAGTAAAGAAAATAAGGAACACATATAAAAACGCAAGTGCCGAAACAAGAATTATAGTTTTAGAGTAGAGTTTGAAATTCCCTGTCTGGTTAATTTTTTTTTCCTCAAAATAATTGGCAATACGCTCTTTTAACGAATTAAAAAAAACAGCGTCCTTGTTGTTAAATTTTACGGTTGACATTGTTGCTTTTTTTCAAATTTCGCGCTAAAATAACCAATAAAGCACTGCGTTCGATTAAGGTATTATGTAAAATTATTAAGTGTGTTTGTTGAAATTTAACTGCCTCTTTATCATGATGTAACGTAAAAAGTAGGGGGTGGCGGATGCGGTAAAACTGGTTTTTGAACAAAAACGATAGCGTAGAGTAAGAGGAAGCAAAACCATTTAAGTAAATGATCTTTGGTATGATAAAACGTATAGATTTGATACATGAAATGCCCATGATTCAAAAATCACCAACCGGAATAAATATATCATCATGGGCATTCCATCTGGCCATCAGAGTTTAAAAAATTATACAGATGAAAAAAAAGAAATCAAAAATTGACGAGTACCTTTCGATGGAGGGTAATTTTATTAGCGGTGTGCATAATTACTGCGACCGCTGGTGTGAACGTTGTATTATGAGCGACCATTGTCGTGTGGCAGCACGCGAAAAAATAAAACCGCACAATGATGATAGCTGGATGGAAGAGTTGCAGGAAACATTTTCAGACATTCATGAAATGCTTGCTGAAACAATGGAAGAACAAGGCATAGATTATGAAACTTTTAAAGCCGAAGCACTGGCCGAAGCAGAAGCAAATCCTGAAGAAGAAATTGACTGGCACGAACATGAACTTGCCAGGCAAGCACACAATTATCAGCAAAACGCACGCGCATTTTTTGATAAACATGCAGACGTTTTTGAAAACAAGGAAAAAGAACTGAATCAAATGATTGACATTGGCATGAACCAAAAACAAATTGAACACGATGCCATCGTAATTAAAGATTGTTTTGAGGTAATTAACTGGTACATGTTTTTTATGGAAGTAAAATTAATACGGGCGCTTAGCAGCCGGCATGATGAAAAGGATGATGCAGATGCTGCAGATTATCCGCTCGACAGCAATGGCTCATGTAAAGTTTCGCTGCTTGCAATGGATAGTACCATTGACGCATGGGAAAAACTTTTAAACCTGTTTGCTGAACTTGCTGATGAGATGGTTGATATTTTATCTCAACTTAACGCATTGCGAAATGCTGTTGAAAAAGAGTTTCCAAATGCAAGAAGTTTTGTGAGGGCAGGATTTGATACCGGTGGAAAATAAAATTATCCCTTTTCTTTTGCTTTCATTACTAAAAATTTTTCCAATCAACACCTTAATAACCCCATTAAGAATAAGCGACTTTTGAAAACATGTCGTTTCTTATAGATTTGTTCAAAATCAAAATACCATGACAAAAAATTTACTCGTATCAATTATTTTATGGTGCATATCGGCTAACACTTTGTATGCTCAAAGTTACCTATGGGGATTAACCACCGCTAAGGCCGAACGCTCACAAGCAGTGAGTGTACGGCAAAGTTCTTTTGGCGAAATCTACCTTGCCACCTATTCCGATTCTATTACCATACGCCTTTATTCTCAATTTGAAAAACGCGATGCGAATCAGCAAATCATTTGGCAAAAACAGATAAATGGAAATGTTACCATTGCCGATTTTGAATTAAATGCTACAGGCCACCCAGTGGTTGTGGGATATTTTCAGGGAACCATTTTAATTGACGGTATTTCATTAACCGGAATTACGGGAGTAAACACCGGTTTTATTTTTGAATGTGATACTGCCGGCAGTGTTCAATGGGCACATACTATTAATCCTGGTAACAACACATTTGAACCTGTTGATTTGTTTATTGCTCAAACAGGGTTGATGTATCTTACATCAGAGTTGTATTTGGGCAATGCTTTTTGTGCTTTTCACAAGCTAAATTCTATGGGTAACATTATTCAAACCGAATTGCCAACAACTTTCGAGAACAGAACTTTTTCGCATATACGTTCCGATGCATCAGGAAATGTTTATCTCAGCGGCACGTGCGGAAATCTTGCCACCTTTGACAACCTTACTCCCAACCCAACCCAATCGTATCAAAATTTTTTGGTTAAATATGATAGCTCCTTTAATGCGCAATGGCTTATTACACGCAATTACATAACCTTTGACCACAACAATGAACTTGGCAGCGATGGACAAAGTTTGTACTGGGCTTTTGTTGATTTTACAAATAACAACGATACTGTAAAAATTATCAAAACCGATTTGAGTGGACAAATACTAAATACAATTGATGGCCCTATGGCCATAGCTTTTTTTCCGGGTGTGGATTACAGCGTAGATAATTCAGGAAACAGTACATTGATTGTAGAAGCCTTTACCCGATTTTATATTTACCGTTACGATGCTGCTTTTAATATAGTATGGCAGGATACACTCATGACTCAGATTTCAGGTTTCCCACTCCACACCGATTTAATTTGTTACGATTCCTGTTTTTATATTGCATCTATTTATACAAACGATACCCTGGAGTTCAACAACCAGTTTATGCTTTTAAATCCCAATACCGGTGGAGGTTACCCAAGTGATGTTTTTGTTTGTAAGTGGGGATATAATCAGGCACTGTCTGTTAATTATGTTGCCAATATCAATGGGGGTCTTGTTTTTTCAAATCCTGCTTCAAATTTTATTTATGTAAATGCCGATGAAAGTTGCAGCATTGCTATTTCAGATATTGCAGGTAAGATTGTTTACTCAAGCTCTTTTCAAAAGCAAATTGATGTGAGTGGTTTACCTCGTGGCATTTATTTTATACGGATTAAAAACAAAATAAAAAGCCAGGTTGTAAAATTTGCTGTTTCGCATTAACAGTTTTACATCTGATACAACAACTCTTTTACAAAACATTCGTTTAACAAATTCTATACAGGCTAACCTGTTTTTGAATTTGCATAATGAGCACATCTGAAAGTTTTAAATTACCAGGCTTAAATGGCTTAAGGGCAATTAGTATATTGTTGGTGATAATTCATCATTTGAATTTAAACTATCACATTTTTGATTCATTGATGGCCTATTGGTTTTTGCGCCCGTTGCTTTTATTTCTTGAAGACGGACACATGGGTGTAAATGTATTTTTTGTTATATCAGGTTTTTTAATAACCACACTTTTATTACGAGAAGAAAATCAAAATGGAAAAATTTCCTTGTTTAATTTTTATGCTCGCAGAACGCTCCGGATTTTTCCGGCTTATTATTTTTTGCTTAGCGTATACGCAATTCTGCACCTGGCAGATGTAATTAAAATTAGTTACCCATCATGGTTTACTGCAATTACCTACACCAAATATTTTAACTGGAATTTAGATTGGTTTACATCTCATGCCTGGTCGCTAAGTATTGAGGAACATTTTTACATTTTGTATCCTTTGATTTTTTCTTTTGCCCCTCAAATCAGAAAAAAATTTGTTATTGCAATTATTTTGCTTGTACCGTTAATCAGAGTTTTTGTAAACGTGCATCCTGTTTCGTGGATAAATGAACTTACCCTTTTTTTAAGAATAGACTCTATTGCAACCGGATGCCTGTTTGCTTTTTATAAAGATGACATTATAAAAAAGATTGGTTCTAGATGGAATCAAGTTGCTCTGATAAGTTTTGGTTTACTGTTTATGCTTCGCTACTTTAATCCTGTTGCGCAATTTTTACACCTTGGATTTATTTTTATTCCTTTAGGACTTACGCATGGCAGCGTTGCAAACTTTTTAATTGCAATTATTATGATGTATTCTGTTTTTGGCACTGCCGGTATCTATCATAGGTTTTTAAATCTCCGAGCCATTAGTTTTATTGGGATTTTATCATACAGCCTTTATCTGTGGCAACAAATTTTTACATGCGGTAATGTTGTCTGGATAACAAGCTTTCCGCAAAATCTACTTTTTATTTTTTGCATGGCTTTGTTTTCATATTATGTAATTGAATCGCCATTTTTGAGATTGAAAAATAAAATTCAAAAACTTAAAAGTTAAAGTGCAAAATAATTTATGGCAAGCAATTGGCTTGCACAAACCGAAAGCGCACAATTACCAAACAGTTTTGTTTGTAGTTGAACGGTTTTCTGAACCTCCGTTAAATTTACGTTCTCATTTAAGCCAATACCTTTCATTTTAAGATACGCCTCTTTTTGTGTCCATAGCATAAAAAAAGTTTGGTGGCTGTTGCCTGAATTTTTAATTTGTATTTTTTCTTCCGTTGAAAAATGTTGTTTTACAATTTCTGTAAAATCAAACTGCACATTTACTTCTTCCATATCCACCCCAACTGCATTTGCATTTGAAACTGCTATGGCAAAATGTTTTCCTGAATGGGACAGATTAAACTGCAACAGCGAATTTTCAATATATGGTTTTCCGCTTTTGTTTTTTGAAAACACAATAGAGCCTGCCGAAATTTCTGTATAGGCAGCAAGAATTTTTCTTAACAAACCATGACTGATTACAAAAAGTGCTTTGTCTTTTTCAAACTTAAATGCCAGTGCCCTTTTCTTTTCTTCTTCATCAAGAAGTAAAAAGTAATTCTCTATCTCATTAATGTAATTTTCAATACTTCCATAATAAACATGCACGCTGTGTTTGTTTAAATTAAAAAGTGCAGCATTGCTTTTAAAAAGTGCAGTGTTCATTGCATGAGTTACTTTCCTGCTTTTGAAATTTCATCGCTTAAAATTTTCCCCAACTGAGAAAAATATTGTTCTTCGGTAATTATGGAATCGTTGGTACTACCTGCAACAACATGTAAATTTATTTTACCGTTAATTAATCGTTGCCATCCCAAATAATTGTCGTAGTGTTTTGCCACTTCTTCACCGGTACGAACCAGCACTGCGTTGCCATTGTAAATATCTTTTGGCTGGTAGCTTAATAAAGCAACCGAGTGAACCCATCTCACATCCGGTTTTGATTTTTTTTCAGATGCAACAACAGTAGCCTGGCTATTGCCCACAACTTTATTTACCATGCTCATCATTTTTCGGCCAACACTTTTTGTCTTTTCCAGCGCAAACTCAAGTTTATCTCCAAAGTCCATACCATTAAACTCATCCCACGTTTCGCGTATTTTATATTGCATAGGATTTTCTGGTGGTGCGTAATTGTTTATCATAAACGTTAGTTCCACTTCATCACCAAGTGCTTTCAATTGCTTACTCATTTCGTATGCTGTAGTTCCTCCAAAGCACAAACCGGCAAGTTTATACGGACCCTTTGGTTGTATTTTTTTTATTTCGTTTATATAAAACGCAGCCATTTCAGGCAGGTTGTAATGGTAATCTTTGTTTTCATCAAGCCCTTGCGGTTGCAATGCATACACAGGCAGGGTTGATGGTAAATATTTTAACAGCACTCTCCATCGCTGAATATTTCCGTTGTGCATGTGCACAAAAAATAAAGGTGTTTCATTATTTCCTTTTTGCAACTGCACAGTTATAGGCCACTCAATGTTCAGTTCTTCTTTGTTGATGACTTTTGCCAGTTGCGAAATGGTGGATGCACGAAACAGCGTTGGATAATCCAGCGTGGCACCCATACGACTTTCTATTTCTGCCATCATGCGTATGCCAAGCAATGAATGACCGCCCAATTCAAAAAAGTTATCGTGAATTCCAATCTTGTTTATACCCAGCACATCGCACCATATACCTGCAAGCATGCTTTCAATGGGTGTGTGCGGCTCTTCAAAGTTGGCGCTCTCTATTGGTTTTGATAAATCTGGAACAGGAAGTTGCTTGGTATCAATTTTTCCGTTTAGCGTAAGCGGAAGTTTTTCCATAACAACAAAAGCCGCTGGAACCATATACTCAGGCAGCTCCGACTTTAAATAACTTTTTATTTCGTTTATTTCAACGCTTTGGTTTTGCTTAAACACAATGTAAGCAGCAATTCGTTTATCGCCAACAACATCTTCGCGTACAATTACGCATACATCTTTTATGGCTGCGTGTTTTTGCAACTGCGATTCTATTTCGCCTAATTCAATTCTGTATCCGCGAATTTTTACCTGATTATCTTTACGACCTATAAATTCAATATTGCCATCTTTTCTCCAACGCACTATATCACCGCTTTTATAAATTTTTTGACTGTGGTTAAACTTATTTGCTTCAAACTTTTCGGTAGTAAGATTCGTGTTGTTCCAATAACCGCGTGCCACACCCTCGCCACCAATACAAAGTTCACCGGGCGATGATATACCAACCGGCTCACCGTTGTTATCTAAAATGTAACATTGATAATTGCCGATAGGCTTGCCAATAAAAGCAGCGCCATTTTTAAATCGTTTAGTAAAGGTTGATATAATAGTACACTCGGTTGGGCCGTAAAAATCAAACACGGTTTTTATTCCAGTAGTGTCAAAAATAGTATCCACCAGTTCTTGCGAAACATATTCACCACCGAGGTAAACCGTCTTTAAGGTTGATGGAAAGGCTGCTGTGTTTTTCAACAACTCTTTCATTGCAGATGGAACCATAAACATCAATCGTGCATCGGCTTCTTTTTTCAAACTTGAAATGGCAAGTGCGTTTTCAATCAAAATTAATTTTCCGCCTGATGTTATTGGCAGTAAAATCTCAAAAACCGAAATATCAAAGTTGAATGATGCATTAGCCACAGCTCCATCTAAATTTTCTTTGCCAAATAAATTTCGTCCCCATTCCATTAGCGAAACCAAACTGTGGTGCTCAATCATTACACCTTTGGGTTTTCCGGTTGAGCCTGATGTGTAAAGTATGTAAGCAAGATTTTGTGCTGTGGTAAACTGAACAGGATTTGTTTCATCTTCGGCATCAATTGTTTTTGCGTGCTCATCAATCAAAACTATCTTGCCCTGATAACTTTTTAATGTATCGCTTAATTTTTTTTGTGAAATTACAACTGGTGCATTGGTGTTAGCAAGCATGTACTCAATTCTGTCAGCAGGATAAACGGGGTCCATAGGAATGTAAGCGCCTCCGGCTTTAAACACTGCCAGCATACATACAACCATTTCAATATTGCGTTCAACAAAAATGCCAACAGGTATTTCGGTATCTATGCCCAATGTGCGCAAGTGGTGTGCAAGTTTGTTTGCACGAATATTTAATTCGCTATAAGAAATTTTTTCGCCTTTAAATTCAATGGCTGTTTTGTTGGGATGTAAATGAGCTTGCCTTTGAAACGATTCGTGTATGCACTCATCAATAGAAAATGCCAGTGAAGTAGCATTCCATTCATTAATAATTTTATGTAGCTCGTCATCAGCAAGCAGTTGTAGTTTTCCAATGGAAGTATCAGGATTTTGAGTGACGCTTTTAATAATTTGCGCAAACTGCTTTAAACGTGATTGCATTACATCGTCATCAAACAAATCGGAATTAAACGTACATTCAATAGTAATTTTGTTTCCACTGCCACTTAAATTGTAATTTAATTCAAAACTATCGTAGTGCCTTGCATTGGTTTTAAATTCCATTTGCAACCCTGTAAACTCCACCCCATCCGTCATGCCTGTATCCAAATTAAAAGCAACAGGTGCCAACGGTATGCGGCTTGGGTCGTGTACCATGTTTAGTTTTGGAACAAGACTTCCAAACGTGTAGCGCTGATTATCGAGAGCATCCAAAAAATATTTTTTTCTTTTTCTAAGATGGGTATTAAAACTTTCGGTTGAATCAATTGCTGTACGCAATGGTAAGAAGTGAACACAGTGCCCAACAAGATTGTAACTGCCTTCGGTATTTTGGCCTGCAACGGGCAACCCAACCACAAAGTCGGATTGTTGAGTTAGCCTGTGCATATACACTTCAAATGCAGCAAGGAGCGCTGTAAAAAAGCTTGTGCCAGCTTTGGCACTCAAGGTTCGTAGCTGCGCAATAATTTTTTCGTCAAGCACATAATCAATTCGGTTTGCTGCAAAAGTTCGCACAGCAGGACGCAGCTTATCAGCAGGCACATCCATTTGAGGTACCGATTGCGCATATTGATTTACCCAAAAATTTTCGGTTAATGAATATGTTGCACTGGATTTAAACTCTTTTTCATCATCTGCATATTTGCTAAACTTTACTACAGGCTCCAAATCAGGCAATGCACCCCGCAAAGTGGCCGAATAAAATTTACTAATGTCCTGCATGATAATTCCAATACTCCATCCATCACAAATAATGTGATGAAACGATAGAATAACCTGATGTGAATTTTCATCTAACCTTATAACTTTAAATCGTGCAAGCGGACCTTTCTCTAAATCAAAAGGCAGGTTCATTTCATCATGTATAATTTTTTCGAGTTCGGTTTGTTTTGCAGATGATACTGATAAATCAATTTGAGGAATTGCAACATCAAGGCTGCTTTGAAATGAAATGGTGTTTCCGTCAGCAGAAATTAAACCGCGCAGGGCTTCGTGGCGCTCAATGGTTTTTGAAACCGCAAAGCAAAATGCTTTGTATTGAAAATTTCCTTTTAATAGTAATGATACCGACTCGTTGTATGAAAGATTAGCAGGTGTGCCGCCAACTTTTATCGAGGTCCAGATTTCGCGCTGCTCATCAGTGGTAGCTATAGATGGCGGATGCAGTTCGTCTGTAAAGGGATTAAAATCAACGGGAATTAGTTCTGACATAGTGGTTTGAAGTCTGAAGTTTGTGGTTTGAGGTTAAAAGATAGCCCTGTGATTTTTTAATTTAAAGTAAAATTACAGTTTTTAGCAATGAATTAATTTACGCCAAACCAAATATAAAGTTGCAGACAAAAACATTTTTAAAACATGTAAGAAATTGCAACATTGGCACAGTTTTTTCGTTAACATGAGCTATGAAAGCCATTCGTATTTTTATACTAACTATAACAGTTTTTGTTAGTGCGCTGCAATCTACTGCTGATGTAAAGCAAAGGTTTGAAGTTGTCTATTGTCTTGACTTAAGCGGCAGCACCAACGGACTGCTTGAAGATTTTAGAAACAATTTTTGGAAAACGGTTTATTCAAATGTTATTTCAAAAGGCTCGGATGTAAAAATTGGAGTTATTGGTTATGCGCGGCCCAGTTTTGGTGCCACAAGTGCTTATGTAAAAGTGATGAGTGACATTACATACGATTATGATAAAATATCTTCGGCATTAAATTCACTAAAGGTAAATATTGAAAAGGGCGACCAGTTTATTCCCAATGCGCTGTATGTTGCTTCGCTTGGTATGCACTGGAGTGAGGATGCCAACACAAAAAAAATAATTTACCTGATTGGTAACGGAATGGTGCAAACAGGAAAGTTTGAAATTGCTAAAGCCTGTGAAATTGCTCAACAAAATAAAATTACAATTAAGCCTGTGTATTGCCGTGAATACAATGGTAAATCGGTTGACATGGCAGGCTGGAATGCCATTGCCAAAATGAATAATGTTGAGTTAGGAGAAGTACAGGTGTCACAGGCCGAAAGAACCTATTCAATAAACGGAATAAACGAAGACCTGCTTACCTTGAATAAAAAGCTTGCATCTACATTTGTATGGTATGGTAATGAAGGACAGCAACGCTATAAAATGATGAACGAAGTTGATACATTTACCATGCGCATTTCTCCTCAATGTTTTTATTCGCGTTGCAAGGTAAAATTATCAAATGCATATTTGTCATCCCTCTCACCATGGGATTTAACAGCATTAATAAAACAGCATGAACCTGATTTTGCCTCGCTAGACCGTAAGTTATTACCCCGGGCGTTGCAAAACACCGATGTTAAAACACTTACTAAATTTTTGCAGGAGAAAAAAGATGAACGCAATTTTTTACTGGCTCAAATGCGAAATCAACTTGACAAAGTAAAATTCTCAAAAGAATTTACATGCAGTGTTGATAGTGTGATGGGGTTGTTTAACTGATTTTTTAATAAACATCAAACAATTTTTTAGTTACTTCTCAAAAACAATTTTAGTAGTTTTGCTTTTGTATGTCAGGCAAAAAATTTTTCACACGCAGTAATTTCTTTTATGCCCTATACCTGTTTGTATTTCTTGTTGTAGCCCTTGAAATATTTGGCAGAATTTACCTTGCTTACGTTTTAAAAAAATCATCAAAGCCAAAGTTTGTTTTTGATTACGGCACTGTTTATAAGCACAAACCGGGTTTTAAAGAAGGTGATGGTACTAAAAACTGGATTGAAATAAACAATCAAGGTTTTAGGCGAAGCACAGATATTGAAAAAGAAAAGCCAGCAGATGTTTACCGCATTTTTTTATTGGGCGGCTCGGCTGCGCATGGCATTTCGTCAGCCCCACCTTATCCGGTGGTGCACATTTTTATGAACGAAACAATTGATGCATATCTTGAAAATTATTTCAAAAAAAAATATCCCGGTAAAAAAATAGAAGTTGTAAATGCTGCCGTAACAGGCTACCAGGTTTTTCAGCATACAAATTATATCCTTTCAGAGTTGCTGGACTATAGACCGGATATGATTGTTTTTTTTGATGGTGCCAACGACCACTACTTCAATAATCCTGAATACAATTATTACAAGGATAACAAATACCAGTTTTGGAAACCACGCTTGCAAAATCCTTCGCTAACCGGAATTTTTGATTATACGTTTTTGTGGTTAAGTCAATATAGCGGTTTTGCACGCGGATATTTTGCATGGAAACTAAACCGAGACGCTACAATAAATGAAAAAAAATTTCAGGTTAACACCAAATTCACAACTGCCCAAGATGCTATAAGCAAACATAAAGTAGCTGCAAAAAAAGGTTTTTTGCGAGCTGTTGAAACCAATCTGCAAATTCTAAATTCAAACAATGTAAAAGCACTGCTTGCATTGCAGCCTATGCTGGTGTTGCGAAAAAAAGAAGTTATGTCAGCCGCTGAAAAATCATTTACTCACACCGATGTGTTTTGCACCACCCTTTATCCAACGGTTGTTGCCGAACTTGATAGCATTTCGAAAAAATACGATGCAGCCTTTGTTGATTTAAATCCGGTTTTTAATAACAGCGAATTTTCGGGCAAACAACTTTTAATTGATTACTGCCATTTGTCAGCCGAGGGCGGCAGGGTAACTGCCAATGCCCTTGCCCCATTAGTGGATTCAATTATGATTTCAAAACCTAAGTTTGAAAAATAAAAAATCCCTGCCGTTTTTAATCAGCAGGGATTTTTTTAGTTCAGAAAGGGAACTCTTATTTCACAAACTTTTGTGTTGCCACTCCGCTGTCAGTTTTTACTGTTACCACATAAGTTCCTGCTGGCAAATCGCT
The DNA here is from genome assembly GCA_964432885.1 of uncultured Flavobacteriaceae bacterium. Lineage (GTDB taxonomy): Bacteria > Bacteroidota > Bacteroidia > AKYH767-A > OLB10 > CAYSPG01. The sequence continues at coordinate 10,879 of CAYSPG010000002.1, read as the reverse complement.
GATGTTGTTAAACAATTTGTGATTGCCATTAGCAAGCGCACCTAAGTTTTCGGTAAAATAAACTTTGCCTAAAATATCGGTAACAGTTACAGTTACATTTTCGGATTTAGCAAGGTTTAACGAAAGTGTAATAACATCGGTAGCAGGATTGGGATACACAAGCGCAGATACAGCATCTGTAGTGTTCTCATTAATTGAAGTAGTAAAACTGCCACGGCCAGCATTTAAAATATTTCCTGTTACTCCATTTGCTATCCAGCCTATAACATGCATTTGGGTTTCATCGTAAGTTGCAGGTATGGTATAGCTAAAATTGTATGAGTAGGTGTTGTTAGCACTCATGCTTGCCGGTAACGAACCAACCTGACTTGTGAACCCTCCAAGTATGGCACGCGCCACATGGTCATATTCCATATTGGCAGCAAGTACCGGATTAGGCTCAGTTTGCCAGTTGTGCCCTGCACCCTGCAATGCAATGTTTTGTGATTGAAAACTGTAATAGTTTGTTTGGTTGTAAGAAGTTGTGGTTCCGGTAACATTGTCTTCAACAACAATCGCATTAAGCCTGTAATCACCACTAAGGTCGGTAGCCATAAGGGCGTTAACGGTAACATCAAGTACTCGTGTTACAGGATCAAAAACAGAATTTACAGAAATAGATGCCGGAGGTATATCGTTTATGCGTGCATTGTATTCGGCAATAAATGTGTTTGGATCTACATCAATGTCTTTGCGGTCAACTATACCAGCAGGGTAGCCACCTATTAATCCACCTACACCAGCATCGTATGCTGCTACCACCATAGGGTCGGCATTGTGCACAGCTATAAGCATGGCAGTGGTAGGATGTAAGACCGCAAGAGAGTCCATAAACACAGCACCACGTGGACACCAGCCGCACCATGTACCGGTAGCTTCTTCAAACACTACATACTTTTGAGGTAAAAAAGTTAATCCATAAACTTCTGTGTTCAATGTATCGTTTGCATGGTTTGCGTCACCGCCTAAATCAACCCAAACTTTTACAGGGTATGCGCCCGATGCAGGAATATTTACAGGAGTATTGTGTGTAAAATTATACGACTGTGAAAAACCAATATTTAAACCTGTCTTGGTATCTGTATATGTGGTTCCGCCAACTTCGTACTTAATGTCAATGGTTGTAATAGCTTGCGAACCAAGATTTGTTACAGTTCCTGTGATATTAGTTGATGCTGGAATTACAAAGTATTGCTGGTTGGTAAGAGCTGTAAGTGCTGCTTCGTTAGCTGCCTGTGTTCCTTGTACAAATTCGTAATACTGATTGTCAATAGGAGTAGGATCGGTAGTTGATAGGTTATTTAAACTTGGAGAGCCAACAACCGAAATAGCATTTGACTGGTCTATTTGAATACCAGCAGTAACAGTTTGTGTACAGCCACCATTACGCTGGTCAACAATGTAAATTTTATTTGTTGTTTCTTCAAACACAATGCTCCAGTAAACCCAGCATGTAGTTCCATAATTTGTGTAAGAAGAAAAGAAAACCCAGTGTTGGCGATTGGGAGCTGTTCCAAAGGTTTTTGTTACAATGTTATCGTTGGCACCATTGCCAGATATACCCCACACCATAATAGAGTTATCAGGAATAGTTGCATTTGGAATTACCCCGTTTGTGTATGACGGAACAGTAACTGCTGCAGTAGTAAACGTTAAAACGCCTGATGTGGAAACCTTGTATTGCGATACAGTATTTCCATTAAAGTTAAACGTAAAAGGAATGGTACCAGTTGTTGACCATGCAGGAGTGGCTGCATTGCCTGCATGTATAGATGTCCATCCGGCAACAAGGCCACCACCAACAGGATATTCAGTGTCGTTATTTAGCCCACCTGGATTTTGGCCCGGACTATTGGTAAATGGTAAGTAGTAATACTGTGCATTGGTGCCAAGGCAGGCAAGCACAGCTACAATTAATGTGTAGATTTTTTTCATGATAATAATTTTTATATTGGGTTATTGGTACAAAGAAATAAAAAAAAGCGAATTAAAAGAGCAACCCTTCACTTTTGTGTATAAAAAAAGCGACCGAATTAACCGGTCGCTTTTTTTATAATTCTATTATTATTTAGAGCTTATTCAACTGTAATTTTCTTAACAGATGTTTTTCCTTCTGACTCAATTTTAAGGAAATAAGTTCCGGCTGAAATTTTAGAAACATCTATTCTTTGAGTAAAGTTGTTTCCTTTAGCATTTGCGCTTAGTATTTGTTTACCCGATAAATCGGTAACAGTAAATTGAAGGTTTTTGCTATCGACCAAGTTTACGCGAACGTTTACAACATCTTTTGCAGGATTTGGATATACTGAAATTGCATTGTCAAATTCAGGATTGTTAACGCTTGTGGTAACAGTTACATTTACATTATCAATGTAACAGTTGTTGCCATAATCACTCAATGCATGAAAGCGTAATAATACATTGGATTGTCCAAGGTAAGCAGCAAGGTCAACCACTTCATTGCGCCACTGAGCAGTGGTAGGAGTAAATGCCGAAGTAGTGTAACCTGTAACTGATGCCAGGGTAGCACCTGATTTAGACCAAACAGTGTTCCATGATAATCCACAATCGGTAGAAGCATCAACACTTAAAACATCAGAATATTGAGCAGAATACTGACGGTGTGCAACATCAAAAACAAGCGTTGCGCCAGAAGCAGTAGTCATATCAATTTCCTGAGCAATATCTAAAATATCAATGTTACCTGCGTTGCTGTTATAAAAATCCATTTTAGCCGAACCGGTAGTATTTAATCCTGCGGCTACGCGTGTCCAAGTGTATCCGTTGTCAGGATTTTCGCGTACCCAGTTGGCAGGAGGAAATGTGGTGGCAACAAAATCTTGTGTAACACCTGTAACAGCAATTGGAACTCCAAAAGCAAAGGTAGTGCTGCTATTTTGTGGAACCTGGTCAGGCAGGCCGTTAGGGTTGGCAAGTGTAACGTTTAATGTATGTGTGCCAGGAGTAATTGAAATGGCTGGTAATGTAGCTGTAGCTGTAGCACCCTGAGCCAATGAACCTGTCCATACATAGGTTTGCATTGGGTTGGCATCAAGTGTGTATTGAACGTCAACACTTGTTAAAGTTGTAACGCCAAGGTTTTCTATATCTACATCAGGTGTAACTGTACTTCCGCAAACAAGAGCGTTTACGTTTGATACAGCACCAATGCCTGGATCCAGCGCAACAAGTGTATTGTCATTTCCTGCCTGAAGAATTTCTTTGGTAGTATTGTTTTGTACAAAAGAAATAACCTTTAACTGAACCGGAACAGGACCAGGGTAAGTAGTTGGTGATGCAGCAATTTTCCATGCAAGGTCAAGTACTACTGAATCGCCAACTGCAAATGAAGCAGGCAGCGCAGTTCCTGTTGCAGTTGGCAACATTTTACGCATAACGTTTTCATAATCGCTTTCGCCATTGGGTGATGTGTAACCATATACTGCATGTTCAACCACTGCAACGCGTGCACTAAGATTTCCGCTTACAGCAGCCGTAGCACGAATTACAGTGTGTGTATATATAGTATCTTCAGCAGGTGAAAGTGTGTGGCTTACCTCAATTTCGAAAGGCGATGTAACTGCGAAGCGGTTGTTAATCATGGTTGCAGTCATCAATCCAGCAACATCGTTCCATACATTGCCATCAATAAATGCATGGGGTGAATAATTGTTGGCGTAAAATGTGGTACGGGTTGCAATATCAGCAGTGTTATACTGATAAAAGTTTGGACCCGAAGAAGGAATGTTATTTTGATACTTAATTGAAATGGCCTTGGTTGAATTGGCATTAAGTATGGCATTAAAACCTGGATTTTGCGCTGCGCATGGGCCGCAGGTTTCGCCTGTAAATTCCTCAACAAGAACCAATCGTTGAGTTTGAGCATTTGCTGTAGCTGTAATAGCAAGTGCAGCAAGTAATACGTAGAGTTTTTTCATTTTTTAATATTTATGATTTGTATTTTATGGAGGCGTAAAAGTAAAGGTTTTACTTTTATTTGCAAGACGACTGTTGAAAAAACAGGCGGTAAAGTTTTAAACGGGAAAAAGCCGATATAAACGAGACATTTGACAATTTAACTGAGGCTGTAAAATTGCTTTTTCAAATGCTGGCCCAGTGCTTAATATTCTTCCTCAAGCATGGCCACCACTTTTTTGTCAATCGGGAAAGTAACATCATTAACAGAAAGAGCGTTTAATTTTTTCCAATAAAAAAATGGATTTGAGTTTTGAATAAATGTTTCAGGAGCATCGCTGCATTTGATTTTGTAATAAATGCTCAGCACCTGTTTTTCGTTACTAAAAGCCGATGGCTGAAAAAAATCGGTGGTGTAATAGTGAGAAAGCACTTCAATTGTTAAACCAGCCTCTTCAATAAATTCGCGCTTAAGGCAATCAATAGTTCCTTCGCCATATTGCAAACCTCCACCCGGAAATTTTGTAAATCTCATTCCATTGTATTCTTCATCCGACAGCAAAATTTCTTTTTTGTTGTTTATTAAAATGCCGTAAACACGTATGGTAAATGTATTCATAGCTTGTAATGATTTGGTGTAAAAATGAAAAAAACTCCTTTAGCCAATGGTTAATTTTATGTTAGAAACAATTTTTTGATTCGTCCGTAAATAAATTAAAAGTTGGCACTATGAATAAATCAATTATTGCAGCATTAGCTGCTCTTGTATTTGTTGCATGCAAAAAAAATAGTGATGACACACCATCACCTGCAACTTCAGCTGATACCACCACAGCAACAGGAAACTCAATTGGCCAGGTGCCATCGACATTCACCCAAAAAGCGCTTATTGAAATGTTTACAAGTGCTGCTTATGGTGCATGTCCCGATGGACTTTCTAAACTCGAACAAACAGTTGCAACCAATCCCGAAAAGATAATAGCTGCTTGTATGCACGATGCCGATGGCATGGTGCTACCACAAATGTTTACTTATGCAACTACGTTTGCTGTTTCCGCATACCCAAGCGGCATGGTTAGCCGTATTCCTTCATTAGGAAATGTAGTTCTTCAGCCATCACAATTTACTTCCAATACTTCTTTGGTACTTGCCAAAACTTCGGTATGTGGACTTGCAATAAATTCAAATTTATCAGGCAGTGTTGCTACAGTTGAAGTGCAGGCAGGTTTTAACCAAGCATTGAGCGGTACTTACAATCTTACGGTTTTGTTAGTAGAAAACGAAGTTACAGGTACTGGCTCTGGCTACGATCAAAAAAATAATTACAATGGCACATCAGGTAGTCCGTATTTTAATTTAGGAAATCCTATTGTGGGATTTAAGCACAATAATGTAGTGCGTAAATTTTTGTCATCAGCCGCTATGGGCGATGTCATTGATAATTCAAAACTTATTGCAGGGGGTGTTTTTAAAAAAACTTTTTCGGTTGATGTATCAGCATTTAACACATCAAAATTATATGCAGTTGCATTTGTAAACAAAGTTGGAACATCGGCCACAACCCATGAGGTGCTTAATGTGCAAAAAGCAAAAATTAATACCCTTAAAAACTGGGATTAACAGGATAGTTATTCAAACAGTTCCAGAAACTCAGAAGTTATCATGCAAGTGGCTCCCCAAATTTTTACACCATGTAATTGATAGCATGGTGCAGTAACTATTCCGCGATGTGTTTGATGCTGTGCCGAAAGATTAACAGCACCGTCACTAAAAAAATCATGTAAAGGGATTTCTAAAATTCGTTTTACTTCTTTTTCATCTCTGTTAAACGCTGTTTCACTAACAATACATCCTGCATAAGGATGAACCAAAAAATTACTTGGAGGAATGTATATAGGGCTAAGTTTTCCAAACACATCAATTTGATTTTCGGCAATGCCTATTTCTTCTTTTGTTTCGCGCAAAGCTGTTTGCATTAAATCGTGGTCGAAGTGCTCAGTCTTTCCTCCCGGTAACGAAATTTGTCCTGAATGCACATGCCCGTCATCTGCACGATCAATAAAAATTAAATGTGGTTTATCTCTGATGTTTTTAATAAGCAACATTACACAAGCAGTGCGGTAATCATTAAGTGAATTTACATCTGGAATTATACGGTGAGGTGGCGAAAGCTTTTTGTGCGCATCAGGACCGGGCAACGGTTTTGAAAAACGATTTCGGAGGAAATCTGTACATTGAGTAAAATTAAAATTTTTCATCAGGCAGGCATTCGCATACCATTTGCCGGAGTGGTTTCGCGTTTGCGCTCGCCAATTTGCTGCCGCCACATGGCATAATACAATCCTTTTTCAGCAAGCAATTCATCATGGTTTCCGGTTTCGGCAATTACGCCATGTTCCAATACAAAAATTCTGTCGGCATGCATTATGGTTGATAGCCTGTGCGCAATTAATATGGTAATGATGTTTTTGTCTTTGTTAATGTTTTTGATGGTATCGGTAATTTCTTCTTCGGTAATAGAATCAAGCGATGATGTTGCCTCATCCATAACAAGCAAATTGGGTTTGCGTAACAAAGCGCGCGCAATTGAAAGCCGCTGTTTTTCACCACCCGAAACTTTTATTCCTCCTTCGCCAATCATTGTATCTATTCCTTTGTCGGCCCGCTTTAGTAAATTTTGACAAGATGATTTTTGCAATGCATCAGCAATTTGCTGGTCGGTGGCATTTGGATTTACAAATAGTAAATTTTCTTTTATCGTTCCGGCAAAAAGCTGTGTGTCTTGTGTTACAAATCCTATTTGTTCGCGTAATTCAAGCAAGTCTATTTCGGTGCCGCTAATGTTATCGTATTTAATTTCACCGGCTTTGGGCTGGTATAGTCCCACAAGCAATTTTACCAATGTGGTTTTTCCCGAACCGGATGGCCCAACAAATGCAATGGTTTCGCCTTTGCTTACTTTAAAATTTATTCCGGTAAGTGCATTGGTAGATGCCGACTGATGCCTGAAATCAACATTGCTGAATTCGAATGTTTCGAGTTTGTTTAATTTTTTTGGTTGCGAAGGCCTGTACTCAACAGGTGTTTCAATAATCTGTTTAAAGTTTTGAAGCGATGCCTGTGCTTCGCGGTAAATGGCAATTACGTTTCCCATTTCCTGCAAAGGACCAAAAATGAAAAAAGAGTAAAACATAAGTGTCATCATTTTACCCGGTGTAATTTGCTCTTTAAAAATTAAATAATAAAGAAGAAATACAAAACATGTGCGCAAAAAGTTTACCGTAGTACCCTGTACAAAACTTAAACTGCGTATGTACTTTACTTTTTTTAACTCCAGGTTTAAAATTTTAGATGTTACCGTGTTAAGTCTGTTTATTTCCTGGTTAGCAAGGCCCAAACTTTTTACCAGTTCAATATTACGAAGAGATTCTGTTGTTGCACCAGCAAGTGCAGTTGTTTCGCCAAGAATGGTTTTTGAAATAACTTTAATTTTTTTGCTTAGTAAGTTGCTTACAAATGCCAGTGCCGGCACAGTAAGTAAAAACATGGGTGCTATTGCCCAGTGTACGTTGATGGCATACACCAAAACAAAAATAATTCCCACAATGCTTGTAAACAAGATATTTACAAATGCATTAATCAGTTTTTCGCTATCGGTACGCACTTTTTGAAGTTTGCCTAATGTTTCGCCACTGCGCTGGTCTTCGAAAATCTGGTATGGCAGTTCAAGCGAATGTTTTATGCCATCACTATACATCTGTGCTCCGGTGCGCTGCACAATAACGTTAACAAAATAATCCTGAAAATTTTTGGCTATGCGCGATACCAATGCTACGCCCATTGATGCAAGTAAAAACCAAATGATGCCACCCACAAATTTTTTGGTATCATGATTAAAGTCGGCAGCGTGCATGCCAAATTTATCAAGCATTTTGCCAATAATAAGCGGATCAAGCAATGAGAAACACTGGTTAACGGCTGCAAGAACAAGAGCCAGTATAGCCAGTGGCCATTGACGTTTAAGGTAGGAGTATAGGATATTCACAAAAAAGTTTTGCTTATAACAGAATGTGGTAACTAAAGTTTTGCGAAGGTAAAAAGAAGAAATGGAAAAGAGTATATCCGATTTAGCTTAAATAAAACTTTGTCCTCTCTTAAATATTCTTATTTATTTTCTTTTAAAATCATTAAGGTAAGTGGATATAGCCAAACTGTTTGTTCCACCTGCCAAATGATATAAACTGCGTGCATAGCTGAAATGAAATTTGGAAACTTTAATTCCAAGGCCAAATGACAATCCAACCATGGCGCTGCGAGATTCAACTTTTAATTCGTTACGTCTTTGGAAATTGTAGGCCATGCGCAAATGAAAATTTTTACTCAACAAAATTTCGTTGCTTATGATAAAATGACGCAATAGTTTATTTCCAAATTTTGCTTTTTCTGGTTCTTTAGCTTGCCCGGTTATGGGGTCGGTTTCGTTTGCGGTTGCTGGGTCAATGTAGGTCATGTCAAAGTTTTCGAGATGACGGTACGTAAGCGTAATTCTAAACGGAGCTTTTGCAAATCGTTTTGTAATTCCTATTTCGGCCTCTATCGGTAAAGGCTCTTTGTTACCCGATGTGTATGGTTTTAGTTGTGCGCCTGCATTGCGAATGCTAAGTGCGGCTGATGTAAGTTTGTTTTTACTGAAATAATTTATTCCCAAATCAGCAGCTAAACCCCATGAGGTGTAGGTATCTAAATGACTGTAAATAACACGCACGGTTGCGCCCACAAACAAAATAGAATCTAAGCCAATAGGTCGCGCTCCTGAAATTGTAAACGCATAATCACCTGCCGAAAATGTGCCAAGCTCCTGTGCCGTTTCATCCGTGCGGTTAAACGTTCCGTAATCCACAAACTGAATGCCCAATGCAAAAGTTCCGAGTGTATTTACCTGCTTGCCAAAACCAACGTACCCATGTTTTATTCCCGCAAAATGAGGATTGTAGTTAAACGTAATTTGTTTATCCATTTCAGGATTTAAAATGGCAGGATTATTAATAGCAGCATTTAAATCATTATCACGAACCGAAATAATATTTCCGCCAAGCGCAGCCTGCCGTGCCGAGGGTGTTAAATTTAAAAACGAAAACGTGGTGCTGCCGCCAATTTGAGAATATGTTTGTGAGAATAATAAAATAAATAGGAGGGAAGTGGAAATTTTTTTCTGCATTAGTTTAAGGTTGTTAATTTTCTCAAACGTTGTTGGTTAAAATTTATTGTAGACCACACCCTGCCCTCCCCGTAGGGGAGGGTTTACCTAAGAGCTATAACAAATTTGAAACACAATATATAAGCATTGTTTTTTCTTACCCTCCCCTACGGGGAGGGCAGGGTGGGGCTTTTAATACAACGGAAAACCTTCCATCATTTTATTTACATCCTTCTTCACCTCATCAATAACAGTGTCCTTATCATGATTCATAATCACCTTATCAATCATGTCCACAATCGTTACCATGTCTTTTTCTTTAAGCCCGCGTGTGGTCATTGCAGGCGTACCTACTCTCATTCCTGAAGTTACAAATGGCGATTGCGTATCAAACGGCACCATGTTTTTATTTACTGTAATGTCTGCTTTTACCAATGCATTTTCAGCAATTTTACCCGTAACATTTTTTGTGCGCAGGTCAATCAACATTAAATGATTATCGGTTCCTCCCGAAATTACTTTGTAACCACGATTCACAAACTCGGCAGCCATTGCTTTTGCATTCCTGATTAATTGCAAACAGTATTCAAAGTATTCATCGCTTAAAGCTTCGCCAAATGCAATAGCTTTAGATGCAATAACATGTTCCAATGGTCCGCCTTGTGTGCCAGGGAAAACGGCACTGTCCATAATGGCTGTCATCATGCGTGGTTCGCCTTTGGGAGTTTTTAATCCCCAGGGGTTTTCAAAATCTTTTCCCATCATAATTAATCCGCCTCGTGGGCCGCGTAACGTTTTGTGCGTGGTGGTGCTCACAAAATGGCAATGCTGCATAGGGTCGTTTAATAATCCGCGTGCAATCAATCCGCTTGGGTGCGAAATATCAGCAAGCACAAGTGCGCCCACCATATCAGCAATATTTCTCAATCGCGCATAATCCCAATCGCGCGAATAGGCTGATGCACCGCAAATAATCAACTTTGGTTTTTCGGCAACTGCTGTTTGTTCCACTTTATCATAATCAATTACACCGGTGCTTTCTTCTACACCATAAAAAACAGGGCGGTATAATTTGCCCGAAAAATTTACAGGCGAACCGTGTGTTAAATGTCCGCCATGCGAAAGATTAAAACCTAAAATGGTGTCGCCCGGTTTTAAACAACCAAGCATAACGGCAGCGTTGGCCTGCGCGCCACTGTGTGGTTGCACATTTGCCCATGTGGCGTTAAATAATTCTTTTGCACGGTCAATGGCTATTTGTTCTATTTCATCCACCACTTCGCAGCCACCATAATATCTTTTATATGGAAGTCCTTCGGCATATTTATTAGTAAGGCATGTGCCCATGGCTTTCATTACTTGCTCGCTCACAAAGTTTTCAGAAGCAATTAACTCAATGCCGTTTTGCTGACGTTTTAGTTCGTGGCGGATGAGTGTAAAGATGGTGTTGTCTTTTTGCATAAGAATAATGTACGATTTACGATTTGGGATTTACGATTTTATGGAACGAATAACGAATGGGTGCGAATTTACAAATCCAAATGTGTAATTGTTGAATTGTATTATTTTAAACTTGTTTTTTATTATCACTGTTGTCCGATTATATTTAGTCCTTTCATTTTAGATGCCTCGGCTACGCTCGGCATGACAGGGCAATACTATTTTTGTATAAGAGAGGGGGCTTGCTTTTGGGGTTCGCCCAAAAGCAAGCCCCCGCTCGGATACGTT
>CAYSPG010000001.1:99085-567686 GCA_964432885.1 uncultured Flavobacteriaceae bacterium | reverse complement strand
ATTAAAATCCCCGTATGGCATTGCCATACAGGGATAAATTACCGTTACAGTTTTTTATATTTTGTAAAAAGCTTTTTCATGTATTACATAATTGCTTTTTTAATGCTTTGTAAAATAAAGTATAATTATTGAGATAAGCAAAAAGGATTGAAAAATATATTGTGATTATTAACCTTAATTTATATTGAATTAAACTGCAAACCCGTAGTCATTTTCTACCAACTTAAGCCATTGTCAATTAACAAAACCCCTGAAAATATTCTGCTTATCAATCACATGTTCTTAAACTAACAGAAAATAAAGGCTAGTTTTTTTTTATCAGCGAATAATCTTTTACCTGTAAAATATGAATGGATTTATTTTCAAATCCATTGTCAGGAACATCATTTGCAAACTGGTAAGGTGCCAGTGAAACGGATATTTGTGAGGCGTTTTTTTCACCAGCCATTTGTTTAGCAAAATAATTTACCAGGTCAAATCCGGCAAAGGCCGATGGCAAAGGCTCGGTATTGTATTTGCTTAAAAACTTTTTTCTGAAAGCCAATACCTGGCCATTGGTAATATCAAAGTATGACGATGTAAAATATAGAATGTTCAGGTTTTTGAGTGCCGAAAAATCAATGGACTCAAAATTTTCCCACGTTGGCAGGCCCATGATGGTAATGTTGGCCATGTTAAGCGCATTTATTTTGCTTAACAGTGGCGATACAAAAGCTTCATCACTTGAGGTTATGATTACCACATTTTGCCGTGTGGTGCTAAATCCGGTCAGCAGCGAGTCTTCTTTAGCGGCAGTCCATGTAAAATAGTTTACAGGTGACGAAGCAAAATTTGTTTTAAAAATATCTGCTACATCTTTTTCTCTTTTTACTTCGCGGTTAACCACATAAATTTTAACATCTGAATAGTTTTTTTTAATGTAGTTAACAGTTAGCGAACACTGTGTGGCGGTGGCAGGTACTGATAGGTACACATTTTTATTTTGTTTTATGGTTGATGCCGGTGCAGGGGATGTAAATACAATTTTGTTATTGTGCTTTTGTGCAATGGTGGCAGCAGTGGTGTAAAACCCCCCATTGAATGAGGCAAAAATACAGTCGCTGTTCATTACATCTTTTTGGTACAGCAAATTGGTAAGCGAAAAACTGTCGATAGCCGTATCAAAGGTTTTGAGGTTTACTATTATTCCCTTTTGTTTTAGTGAATCGACAGCAAGCAATGCGCCTTCTAAAAAATGTAATTGGTTCATGGATGCTGCATCAATGGCAGTTTCGGCTTCGCGGGATGTATCAACCACAAATTGATTTTTTAAATCAAGCGGCAGAAGCAATGCAAAGTTCAATGGCTTGGGTGGCTGGGGTTTGGGGGTTTCGGCAGGTTTTGTTTCAACCACCACGGGTGGTTTGGGTGCGGGTGGTGGAGCCTGCACGGTTTTTTTAGTTGATGAACATCTAAAAATAAATAATGCTAAAGCGAAAAATGAAATACTTCTAATGAAATTACACTTATTCATTTTTATTAAAACGTAATTCTAAAATAATAATTCGTAAATTTTTTATTCCCACTCAATAGTCGCAGGTGGTTTACTGCTTATGTCATACACAACGCGGTTAATTCCTTTTACTTTATTAATAATTTCATTTGAAACTTTTCCTAAAAATTCGTAAGGCAGGTGGCACCAGTCGGCAGTCATGCCATCTGTAGAAGTTACGGCACGCAGGCATACTACGTGTTCGTATGTGCGCTCATCGCCCATAACACCTACCGACTGTACCGGTAAAAAAATAGCTCCAGCCTGCCACACTTTTTCATACAGGTTGTTTTTCTTCAAACCTTCTATATATATGTTATCCGCCTCCTGTAATATTTTTATTTTATATTCCGTAATCTCTCCCAATATGCGAATCCCCAAACCCGGGCCAGGAAAAGGGTGACGGTTTAAAAGTTCATCATCCATGCCAAGCGCTTTGCCAACTTCTCGCACCTCATCCTTAAACAACGAGCGAAGAGGTTCTACAATTTTTAATTTCATTTTTTCAGGAAGTCCGCCTACATTGTGGTGCGATTTAATAGTTGCTGATGGACCTTTTACCGAAACCGATTCTATCACATCAGGATAAATGGTTCCTTGTGCAAGCCATGTTACGTTTTCAATTTTATGTGCGCTTTCATCAAACACATCAATAAAAGTTTTGCCAATGGCTTTGCGCTTTGCTTCGGGTTCGGTTATTCCTTTTAATGAGGTGTAAAATTTTTGTGATGCATCAACAGCAACAAGATTAAGTCCAAGATGTTTAAAAGCTTCCACCACCTGCTGCGATTCGTTTTTGCGCATTAATCCATTGTCAATATATATGCAGTAGAGGTTTTTGCCAATTGCCTTGTGTAGAAGTACGGCTGCAACCCCTGAGTCAACTCCACCAGATAAGCCAAGTATTACTTTTTCCTTACCAAGTTGTTGTTTTAGTTTTTCTACTGTTTCGTCAATAAATGAACCGGGTGTCCAATCGCCTGTGCAACCACAGATGTTGTAAGCAAAATTTTTGAGTATGGTTCTGCCATGAGTTGTGTGATAAACTTCAGGATGAAACTGTAAACAATAAATAGGTTTTGTTTTATGAGCATACGCTGCCACCGCCACATCGCTGGTGTTGGCTATTATATCAAAATCGGTGCTTACAGAACTAATCGTATCGGCATGTGACATCCATACTTGAGATTGTTCCTCAACGTTTTTAAAAATTCTGCTTTCAGCTTTTAGGTGCAGATGAGCTCTTCCGTATTCTCGTATTTTGGAGGCCACCACATTGCCCTGATTTTGGTGGGCAATTAATTGCGCACCATAACACAGCCCAAGCACTGGGTAGTTTTGCATAAAATAGGCCGTATCAATTACAGGAGCATTTTCATCGCGTACAGAAAAAGGACTTCCTGCAAGTATAACTCCTTTAATACCGGCATCAAGTTTAGGAAGGTGTGTGCAGGGGTGTATTTCGCAGTACACGTTAAGCTCTCTAAGCCTACGCGCAATTAACTGGGTGTACTGCGAACCGAAATCAATAATTAATATGGATTGGTGCATGGGGGCAAAAGTAAAAAAGTTACGTGTTTATTTTTATTACTTAGATGCCATGTGGACTTTGTTTATAATTCTGATTTAGTATATTCATTGCCGGTATCTATTTTATACTCACACGGGTTTTGGGCATTCGCATTAAGACTGTCATATTCGCCTTCTTTTGCTATCTTCGCCACACTAAATACCAAACAATTTACAGATGAAAAAAATAGGCATCCTCTTTGGGCAGGAAAACAGTTTTCCTCCCGCAGTAATTGAAGCGATAAATAAAAAAAACATACCGGGCATAATGGCCGAGGCCGTGCAGGTTGATAAAGTAATGCAGGCTACCCCAATGGGATATGATGTGATTGTTGACAGAATATCACACGATGTTCCGTTTTACAGGGGCATGTTAAAGAATGCAGCGATTTGCGGAACAGCGGTGTTAAACAACCCGTTTTGGAACAGTGCCGATGAAAAATTTTTTAACAACGCCCTTGCTGTTAAAATAGGAGTGCCTGTACCAAAAACTGTGTTATTACCAAGCAATGTGCATCCTCCTGATACCAACGAAAATTCTTTTCGTAATTTAAAAATGCCGCTTGACTGGGAGAGCATTTTTAGCTACATTGGATTTCCAGCCTACATGAAACCCTTTGCAGGTGGCGGATGGAAAAGTGTTTACAAATGCACCGATGCCAACGACTTTTATACCAAACATCAGGAAACTGCCCAGCTTGTAATGATGCTGCAGGAAGAAATTACATTTACCGATTATTTCCGTTGTTATTGCATAGGCGGTAACCAGGTACGCATTATGCGTTATGAGCCAAGAAATCCGCATCACCTGCGTTACGTGGTTAATGCTCCGCCTGCCGAGAAAAAATTATTAGATATTGTAGAAGAATACACATTAAAACTTTGCAATGCATTAGGCTACGATATTAATACTGTTGAATTTGCTGTTCGCGATGGTGTACCTTATGCCATTGATTTTTGCAATCCTGCTCCCGATGCCGATGTTCACAGTGTTGGCCAGGAAAACTTTGAGTGGGTGATAGAGGCTGTTGCAAAAATGTGCATTGAAAAAGCAATGAGCCACAAAGAAGGTGCTGACAATTTAACCTGGGGCGAGTTTGTAAAAAACGCCAGCCATGGTAAAATTGTTAATGCACAAATAATGAATGATGCAATAATGGTATAAACTGTAAACCGTAAACCGTTCCCTACATGTCCGTTTCCACCGAACCCCAACTGCCGCTATTTACCCTCGGTATCGAAGAAGAATTTCAGGTAGTTGATCCCGTTACACGCGAACTGCGCAGCCACATGCATCAAATTGTTGAAGGCGGCAAAGTTGTTTTAAAAGAACAGGTAAAAGCCGAAATGCATCAAAGCGTGGTAGAAGTGGGTACCAACATTTGTAAAGACATTACCGAAGCCCGTACCGAAGTAACTTATCTAAGAAAAATGGTTGCTGAACTTGCAGCTAAGCAGGGATTAAAAATAGCAGCAGCAGGTACACATCCTTTTTCCCGATGGCAGGACCAGTTGATTACCGACCATCCGCGTTACGAGGAAATAGTGCGTGAAATGCAGGATGCCGCACGCAGCAATTTAATTTTTGGATTACACGTTCATGTAGGCATTCCTGATAGAGAAACAGGGATAAGGCTAATGAATCAGGCACGTTACTTTTTGCCCCACATATTTGCTTTGTCAACCAATTCTCCTTTTTGGGAAGGACGTAACACAGGATTTAAATCTTTTCGTACCAAAGTGTTTGATAAGTTTCCCCGCACAGGAATTCCTGATGAATTTAAAAGCGCATCGGAGTATGACGACTACATTAAGCTGCTTATTAAAACCAATTGCATGGATAATGCAAAAAAGGTTTGGTGGGATATCAGGCTGCATCCCTTTTTTAATACCATTGAGTTTCGCATTTGCGATATTCCTATGCGCATTGAAGAAACCATTTCGCTTGCAGCCATTATGCAGGCCATTATTGCTAAACTATACAGACTTATGGAAAAAAACCTAAGCTTTAGAGTTTACTCGCGTGCACTTATAAATGAAAACAAATGGCGTGCTGCCCGCTATGGTATTGATGGATTACTAATTGACTTTGGAAAAGAACAGGAGGTTGAAACAAAAGTTTTGGTACACGAGCTTGTAGATTTTGTGGATGATGTGGTGGATGATTTGCGATGCCGCAATGAAGTGGAGAATTTATTTAACATGCTAAAGGATGGCACTGGTGCCGACAGACAATTAAAAGTTTTTCAGGAAAAAGGAGATTTAAAATCGGTGGTTGATTACATAGTAAGTGAAACAAATATTGGTATATCCGTAGAAACCCCTGAGGTAAAAGTGTGAGCCGTGATATAAATAGTAATTTGACATTTCAACTTATATTTATTACAAGAAAAAAATCACACTTGAAAAAGAAAAAGTAAGTTAATGAACCTACCCCCAGTGCGCATTGCAGTGCTTGATATGTACAATGGCGAACCCAATGAAGGCATGCGAAGCATAAAAAGCATTTTAGAAAAATTCAGCAACTTTTGTGCATACCAGATTTTTGATGTACGCAAACAAAACCAAATTCCCGATACAAGTTTTGATATCTATATTTCGAGTGGAGGGCCGGGTAATCCGCTTCCACAGGGCGATGAATGGGAAAACCCTTTTTTTAATTTATGGGACGAGATTATTGCACTAAATAAAAAAGAGGATGGCAAAAAAAAGTTTGTGTTTTTTATCTGCCATTCGTTTCAAATGCTGGCACTACACCTTGGCATTGCAAAAGTTTGCAAACGAAACTCTCCTGCGTTTGGTATTTTTCCTATTCATAAAACGGATGATGGAAATACCGACAGTGTTATTTCACGACTTCCCGAACCTTTTTTTGGTGTGGACTCCCGCGAGTGGCAGGTTACTGAATCCGATCATGAAAAGCTTTTGCAAACAGGTGCCAAAATTTTATGCATGGAAAAAATACGGCCTCATGTTCCATTTGAGCGTGCTGTAATGGCCATACGGTTTAGCAAAGAAATGATGGGAGTGCAGTTTCATCCCGAGGCCGATGCCGAAGGGATGTACCGCTATTTTGAACGTCCGGATAAAAAAGTAAAGATTATTGAACAGCATGGCAAAGAAAAATACGAAAGCATGATTGCACTTTTAGCTAACCCCAATACAATTGAACTTACCCACCATGCCATTATACCTTCATTTTTAAGCGAGGCGATTGAGTATTTTTTACCTCAGTTGGTATAATGTAAGGGCAATTTTTTTTCAGCAAAGCTTTTTACCAATAAATAAATTATCGTACGTTTTACGATCCAAAGCCTTTTATTTCATCAGGCTTTTTAAAAAGCTTATCAAATACAAAATATTGAAGCCCCAGTAAATTGGTGTCGTTATTTATCCTAGCAAACATTCTGTCAAAATCATACGGCCTAAGGTTTCCGGTTACAGGGTCAAGTGCAGCCAACGCGCCTTCAACTACCGGTTTGCGATACATCGTAAGTTGGGTGGTTTTTCCGTTTACATCGGTAACTTCTAAAGTTCGGAAGGGTAGCGTATTTAGTATAGAATCTTTTATTTGTTTATTTATGTCAATTGCCACCCATTCAAAAGCTATTAGCTGAAACTTTGCAAGATAGGCGGCAATCTGCGATTGATAAATTTGGCTTGGGGTGCTGCTGTTATCGGGCGAATAGTAATTGTATTCATTTCCATGCTTTTCAACCTTAAACGATTTTGTGGGGTCAATTAAATCTTTGGCAATTACTTTTTGAATTTGATTTTCGGTGTACGCAAAAATAATCGGGCTGCGCCAGTCACCTTCTTTGCTTATAAAACGGGTGGTTAAATAACCATCAAATCCGGGTATGTGTATAACAAACGGAACAGTTGAATTTTCAAGATACATAAACGTGCCCAAAAAATCTTCAGTTGGCCCTCCTACGTAAATCGTTTTTAAAAGATTATCGCCATTATAAATTTCCACCTTTATACCGTCACTTGCTATCATTTTCATTACCGTATTATAGGCAGCTTTAGCAACCGGGCTTCTCACTTCAATTGCACGCAGGGTTCCAATTAAATTTTTAATGGCATCAGGTCGCACATCGTATTTTTG
Organism: uncultured Flavobacteriaceae bacterium; assembly: GCA_964432885.1. Classification (GTDB taxonomy): domain Bacteria; phylum Bacteroidota; class Bacteroidia; order AKYH767-A; family OLB10; genus CAYSPG01. Next base: position 560,475 of record CAYSPG010000001.1, on the reverse strand, counting down.
GTTTACTATCCAGCCACCAGTTTTTTTACGCTCAAGTAAACTTGCGTTTCCTTTTTTGTCGGCAATAAATATTTTGGTTACAGCGGCAGTATCTTTAACTGCAAAATCTCGTAACTCACGTTTTATAGTTCCTGTTTTGTATGAAATAAAAAAATAAACGGCTGCAGCCAGAAGAGCAATGGCTATAATTAAAAAAGGTTTGTTTTTTTTCATTGTTTAATGAGGATGGTAAAATCGCTTTAGCAAAACAGGAGAATAACTATCGTGCAAATTTATTTTTTCGATTAATGGTTTTAATTAATCCAAGCAGGATGATTAATAAAATTGGGCCAACTACATTTAATAGTTTTAATCCAAACAAGTTCGCTTCAAACCTTTTTTTGTCTAACAGGCGCAACTTAAATTCCTTAGCTCGCAAAGCCATCAAACCCGAGCTGTCGCATAAATAATCAATGCAATTGAGGATAAAATTTTTGTTGCCAAAAAACTGCCCAGTGTATTTGTCGAACCCAAGAGGCATAAAAGAATTATCAGATTTGCGGTATTCGTTTTTGATAACATCGCCATCGGTTACCACAATCATTTTTGTATTCACCCCCGATTCGCGAAAACCTATAATGCTATCGTTGGCAACCTGCGAAGGAATTCGGTTGGCATAATTACTTGTAAACTTGCCCTCAAGCAATACGGCAAGCGGAATATTAGGCTGGTTATACAACCGCTCATCCGGCTCGGTGCGCAGTACGTTAAGGTTTACCACTGCAGGCGAACCTATCTGCCTGCTATATGCCGATGAGGTAAGTAAAATTGTTTTGGAAATTCCTTTGCTTGCAATGGTATCAAGGCTGCTTGCAAATTCAAATTTAATAGCGTTAAGATTATTTACAATTACATTTTTTGATTCCGGAGTTACCAATGGGAAAAAGTACCAGGGCAGCAGCGAGTTTTGAGGACGGTTACCTACATATCCTGTTAAAACAGGTATTGGCACCGATTGCAAATCCATTACAAGAGATGGGTTAATACGTACGCCATATCTAAACAGCATATCATCAATATTTAAATCATAAGGTACCGAGACAAATTCGTTTTTCTTAGCAAGGCTATCCATGGTTGCATGCATTGCATCAATTAGCCATAGCACTTTACCGCCACGCATAATAAACTGGTCAATTATAAATTTGTCTTTCTCATCAATAAATGTGTCGGGTTTTGCTACCACAATACAGTTTATCCCATCTAGCGATTTAAGCTGATTTTTTAGTTCTACAAATTTAATGTCATACGATGTTGTTAACGACTTTTGAATATCAGCAAGGTTTTGGGGCGGCATTTCACCATGTCCTTTTACAAAGGCAACAGTTGGTGGAATTTTATCGGTAATTTTTTTTATGGTATTTGTAATTTCATATTCAAGGTTTTGAATTGAATTGTTAATCATTTCGGCCGGGGCTACCCCAATTCTGTCTTTTAACAATTGCATAGGTTGCTCCTTAGCCAGGTAATTTACAATAGCGCCAGGAAATAAAATGCGCTGAGCGCTGCCATCATTTGTTTTCTCTTGTATGTTGGTGGGCTGCAGTCCTCGTTTGGCAAGTTGATTATATAGTTCGTTGCGTTGATTTTGATCAGGTGAGGCCGAGGGGTCAATAAATTCAAACTCAAAATTACTTCCGCCATACGATTTCATTTCGCTAAGCATATCGCGTGTTGCGGTACTCAGGTTTTGAAACCCGGCTGGCATTTCACCGGCAAGATATACTTTGATGTAAACTATATCTTTTAAGTTTTTTAAAAGCTCTTTGGTTGACTGAGAAAGTGTAAATCTTTTTTCGGTGGTAAGATCAATGCGTGTAAACAAAAATGAAGTTAACACATTAAGCAATGCTACTATAGCCAGCAGCAATACAAATCGGATAATGTTTTGAGATTTAAGACTTTTTTTGTGTGACATATTTTACCACTTTCTACTTTCAAGCACCAGTTTGGTTAATACTAAAAATACTGCAACAAGGCTAATAAAGTAAATAACATCGCGTGTATCAATAACACCGCGGCTCATTGAGTTATAATGAGCCACAATGCCTAGTTTATAAATTAAGTTAGACATAGTGCCAACAGGTAAAATATCAGACAATGCCTGAAAGCCAGTATAACTGATAAGACATAAAAACATGGCTATTATAAAAGCCACCACCTGGTTATCGGTTAAACTTGATGAAAAAACTCCTATTGCAACAAAGCCTGCAGCAAGAAAAAATAATCCAATATAACTTCCCCAAATACCTCCAACATCAACATTCCCTCTTGGCACAGCATACTCATACACGGTATAAAAAAATAATAGTGTTGGCAACAATGAAATTAAAACTAATATAACACCGGTAAAGTATTTTGCAAAAACGATTTGCATTTCGGTAATTGGCCGTGTCAATAATATTTCTATGGTTCCTGATTTTTTTTCTTCTGCAAACAAGCGCATTGTTATGGCCGGTATTAAAAACATATACACCCAAGGTGTAATTGTAAACAAACTATCAATGTTGGCATAACCGGCCTCGGCAATATTAAAATCGCTTCCTGCAAATATCCATAGAAACAAACCAATTGTAATTAAAAAAACCACAATGGTGATGTAGCCTATAAATGAGTTAAGAAAACTATTGACTTCTTTTTTTAGTAACGATAGCACTGGTTTGGTTATGGATAAGATTCATGTGAGCCTAAAGGCAAACGCATTTGTTAATAATACATAAGACTGCCAAAAATATCATTTCGTTGCCTGAGCCCGAAAATATTTTTTGTTTTTTATTCATAGTTCATGCAATCGTGGTTAAACTCCAGGCCATAGGTTTTTCCCTAAGACATTGTTTAGCCTTAATCCACGTATTTAAAAAAAAATCTGACTTGCGGTAATGGTTCAAATCATCTTCAGTTTCCCAAATACTGTAAGTGTAAAAATTGCAGGGGTTGCTAATATCGCTAAGCAGTTTAAGATGAGTGCATCCTTTAAAGTCTATTATTCCAGCTTTTATATTGTTAAATAACAAGGTAAACTCAATCACCTTTTCCTTCTTCAGCGGTAAAAAAACAATGCGTGTTATCAAAACCTTTAAAAAAAATATTATTTAAACATTATTCTTAACTGATCGCCATACTCAAGACCAAAAAGGCCGGCAGCATCACCTTGGTTTTGCGCAATTTCTAAAAAACCTGATGAGTTAAAAAGTACCAACAACTGTCCGCGCCCGGCATCCCTGTAATGATTGCTTATGCGTGTTATAACAACATCTTTTTTAGGAAAATCAATTTCAATGGATCTTCCTTTTTTTTCACTTTCAAAAAGTGCTTTTGATATATTGGTAATTCCGTTTCCAAAAGCATCTATATAAACTACAGTACCTCGTATTAAATTTTCTTCCAACGTTGGATTAAGCAATTGTTTTTCTTCAATCTTTAGCACCTTTTCACCAAGTTTATCAATGCAGTTATCAGTAAGTATGGTGCTGATGGCTGTGAGCAAAAAATTTCTTTCGTTGGCAACCGTAATCGTTTCTGACCCCGAAATTAAAACCGCTTTATGTGGCTGCCTGCCTGTTACCAGTGTAAAAAAGCCATCGTTTCGGCAAATTATAAAACTGCTATCGTCCTCGATAGCCAGCCATCCCGAATTTTGCGAAGCCAATGAACCTACCGAAATCAGATGAAGACTTCCTGCAGGAAAAAAACGGTAACAGTTTTTAAAAATAAATGCCGCCTGCATACTGTCAAAAGATGCCACTGCATGGCTAATGTCAATAATATTAATTGCAGGATTAGTGCTAAGCAATCCACCTTTAAATGCCGCAACATAGTGGTCGCATGTTTTCCAATCGGTAGTAAGTGTAATTACAGGCATTTAAACGCGCTTTTTTAAAAGGCCAAAATTATTGATTAATGATTTTTTACTGCTAACAGTTTATGTACTTATAAACCGGCTATGGTTAGTAATTGCTAAAAAACATCAAAAGTTTTTTTATCAGGATTTTTTTATTTTTGACCACATAATCTTGAAAAACAATTTATGAGCGATTCAGAGAATTTTATGCAGCGTGACCCGGTATTTTCAAAGCCGGTAAAAGCAGGCAAGCGAACTTATTTTTTTGATGTTAAGGCTACTCGTGCCAATGAGTATTATCTTACCATTACAGAAAGTAAAATTATGTTTAAGCCCGAAGAAGAAAAACCATTTTACGTGAAGCACAAAATATTTCTTTATAAGGAAGATTTCGAAAAATTTGTTGACGGGCTTAATCAGGCATTAGACCATATTAGAAAAGAACAGCCTTATACACCCCCAGTTCGTGAAGAAAGGAATGACGGGCAAGCCCCCAATCCTTACACCGATATTAAGTTTGATGAGTCAGGCTCATAGCTTTACAAAACATTATAAGCGGTTAACAACCTGTTTGTATCTTTTTACCAAATAAATTTGAATTTGCAGTAATATTAATTAATATTGGCTAAAATTTAAATCACATGGCAGCTATATCATTAACCCAAGCCGAAATTGCAGGCATCCAAAAGATAGGAGCATTACTAAGTAATCTTTCAAAGGTTATTGGCACCGATGAGTTTAACGAGCTAAGGTTTTACGAAGAGCAGCAAGCAGCTAAAGCTGCAAGCATTACAGCTCAGAAAACAGCGGTTAACGAAAAATCAAATATCGAAAAATTTTTATAAATAGTATTTACATATAAGCTAACAGGCAGAACTTATCTGCCTGTTTTTTTTTGCCATTAAATTTTAAAAAGTAAACTTTAATTTATTTTTGCAGCATGGGACGAGTATTTGAAAAAAGAAAACACAAAATGTTTGCGCGTTATGCTAAAATGGCAAAGGCGTTTACGCGCGTAGGTAAAGATATTGCTATTGCAGTAAAAGCTGGTGGCCCCGATCCTGCAAACAATCCACGCCTTAGGCAAGTAATGCAAAATGCAAAAGGCCTTAATATGCCAAAGGATAGAGTAGAAGCTGCTATTAAAAGAGCTTCGAGCAAAGACATGAAGGATTTTGAAGAAATAATTTATGAAGGATATGCCCCTCATGGAGTAGCTGTTTTGGTAGAAACCGCAACCGATAACCCTACACGTACTGTAGCAAATATCCGAATGCATTTTAATCGCGAAGAAGGATCTCTTGGCAACTCAGGATCAGTAAGTTTTATGTTTGAAAGAAAGGGATTGTTTAAGTTTATTTCGGCAGGCCATGACCTTGAAAACCTGGAGCTTGAACTTATTGATTTTGGGCTACAGGAGATATGGGAAGAGGACGGTAATGCTTATATCTATTCCTCGTTTGAAGATTTTGGAGCAATGAACAAAGCACTTGAAGACAGAAAAATTGAAGTGATTAGCAGTGAACTTACCCGTATTCCAGCCAACTCTGTCGAACTTACCACTGAACAAGAGTCAAAAGTACAAGCATTACTTGACAGGCTTGAAGAAGATGATGATGTACAAAGCGTTTTTCACAATATGAAGTGATTGTAAATTTTAGTTTGTAAATTTTTTCGCCCCCGAAAAGAAGTGCTACTGCACTTTAACACTGTTGTTTTCTTTTGGCAATTGCGAATTCCATAATTTCCGTTCATTAATTTTTGAGGTCATTTTTTTTATGGGTCTGGATGCAATTATAAATGCACAGGCAAAACAAAGCACTGCCCCCGAAATTAGTATTATGTCTATTAAATGCATAAGTAGTTACTGCCTGTTATACTTGGGTTATAAGTTAAAAGTTTCGTGTCGGCATTGTAAAAATAGGTAGCCAATTACCTGCCGTTTTATACCAGTTACATTAAGTTTATTGCAGGTTACTCATTTCTATTTGCATTTTTCGTAAAACTGTTTGAATATTTACAGCATCAATCAAATAATATTCTCCTAAAAACAGAAAGTAACCATCAAATCTCTTAGCAAAAATGTACAGCCCGTAAGTTGGTACAGCTAAGAAAAACAGGTAAAAACACCAACTTAAATTAAAATAGGCAATTTGTAAGTTGCCCTGATTAAACAAATTAGTGCATAATAACTCTCTATATCTTCACCGGCAACCAAAATAGGTTGCCGGTTTTATTTTTTTCCAATATCTGATTGTCCAAAGCCTATTCATAAGTTTGCATCACTCTTATCAGTCACACTTTTCATTATGTCATCTTTAAGGTCGCTAAATAGTTTTTTTTACAAGTACCGTTGGCGGCTTTTTACAGGTATTGTGTTTGTTTCGCTCGCAAACTGGTTTAGCCTGTTTCCAGCACAAATTACGCGTCAAGCTGTTGATTATGTTATGGCTCAAAAAAAAGTATTTGATTATCTACCTAACTCTGATCTGGATGTTTTTTACGGTGGGGTAATCAATAAAATTTTTTGGCTTTCATTAACCATTTTTGCTGTAGTGCTGGTAAGAGGCGTTTTTATGTTTTTTATGCGTCAAACTATTATTGTAATGTCACGTAATATCGAGTACGACCAAAAAAATCAAATTTATAAGCATTACCAGCAACTTGATGTGAACTTTTATGCATCCAATAGCACAGGCGATTTAATGAATCGCATTAGCGAAGATGTTAGCCGTGTGCGCATGTACACAGGTCCAGCTGTTATGTACACTATAAATATAATAGTAATGGTAATATTAATTTTTATTGCCATGATTAAAATAAACATTTCGCTTACATTGATAGTATTATCACCAATGCCAGTAATGGTAATAATGATTTACTACGTACAAAGCATTATAAACAAAAAAGGTGAAAAGGTTCAGGAAAGTTTAAGCAGTTTATCCACCACAGTGCAGGAAACATTTGCAGGCGTTAGAGTAATTAAATCGTTTAATAAAGAAGCCCTTTTCGAAAAATTATTTTCTCGCCATACAAGAAATTATTTTAATCAAAGCATGGATTTGGCACGAGTACACGCCTTATTCTATCCAAGTATTTTGTTGTTAGTAGGATTAAGTTCTGTGGCCATTCTTTATTATGGAGGCATCCTGGCTTTAAACAATAAAATTTCTTATGGCAATGTTGCCGAATTTATTATCTATGTCAACATGCTTATGTGGCCTGTTGGCTCGCTGGGATGGGTAATTACGTTAATGCAAAGGGCCGATGCTTCACAGCGCAGGATTAATGAATTTCTTTGCATAAAACCTTCCATTGTCGATTCATCTTCTCCTCAGGAAACCAATATCAATTCGCATATTACATTTAACAATGTAAGCTACAGGTATCCTGGGAAAAATTCCGATGCTTTGCACAATCTTAACTTTACAATCCATAAAGGTGAAACGCTGGCTATACTTGGCACTACCGGGTCGGGAAAAACAACCCTTGCCAACCTGCTTGTTCGGTTAATTGAATGTACCCTGGGGCAAATAAAAATTAATAATATCCCAATCAACAATATTAAATTGTCGCACTTACGTACACATACGGGTTATGTTCCTCAGGACGCATTGCTTTTTTCCGATTCTATCAAAAACAATATTTCGTTTGGTTTGCACGATTTAGCTACTGATAAAAAAATTGAAGATGCTGCTAAAGCCGCTCATGTATATGAGGATATTGTTTCGTTTAAAAATGGATTTGAAACCATGCTGGGCGAACGTGGTGTATCATTAAGTGGAGGACAAAAACAGCGAGTGTCTATTGCCCGTGCCTTAATCAAAGAGCCACAACTTTTATTGCTTGACGACTGCCTAAGCGCTGTTGACACACATACTGAAGAAAAAATTATGCAAAACATGTCGGCTTATTTTAGCAATCGCACCACCATAATTTTAGGTCACCGCATATCATCGGTTAAGTATGCCAACAGAATTTTTGTCTTGCATCAGGGCCAGTTGGTTGAAGAAGGTACACACCAATCGTTGATGGAAAAAAAGGGGCTTTATGCCAGCATAAATTTTGAGCAAAGGGCTTCGCAAAATCAACCCGTTTAATTGGCAAAAAAAAGGCGGTAAACTTTCGTTTACCGCCATACTAAACCGGAATATATAAGAAGAGACATTCTTAATTCTTATTACCATTGATTTGATAAGTGTAAAACAGTCCAATTTGAAACAGAAACAACACAGCTAATGTAACTATCAATATCACATGGTGTTTCTTAACAGTTTGATTTGGCATTTGTTATTATCCAATTAATTATATAGCCAAGACTACAAAAACAGCCTAAACGTTGCCTGAAATGTAAAATAATTATGTTCTTTATCTCAATACTTTGAAGTTGATTTAGTATTAATCAAAATTTTATTGAACTTTTACACACAACTATTAGGCAACAGAATTAATGTATAAGTTGGAAGATTACTTTTGCTGATAGAAAGTATTGGACTAATTACAGTTGGGGTAGTTATTATTCAAAGTGTTAAGTTTGTTGTTGACAACTATTCTTATCACCTTATAAGTAAATAGTAAACATTTTAAGATTTTTACCGTTAAATAAAATAAAACACATAAAAATGGAAGCAAAATTTTCTCCGCGCGTAAAAGATGTAATCACGTATAGTCGCGAGGAAGCATTGCGTTTAGGTCACGATTACATTGGAACAGAACATTTGTTGCTTGGATTGATTCGTGAAGGTGAAGGCATGGCTATAAAGTTTTTAAAATCATTAAACATTAATTTGGTAGAGTTGCGCAAAGCTGTTGAAAATGCAGTTAAAGGCAGCACAGGCAATGTTAGCAACCTCAATAATATACCGCTAACCAAGCAGGCCGAAAAGTCGCTTAAGATAACTTACCTGGAGGCAAAAATTTTTAAAAGTGATATAATAGGCACCGAACATTTATTGCTATCAATATTAAAAGACGAAGACAACATAGCCACACAAATACTCAATCAGTTTGGCGTAACTTATGATATTATGAGAGAAGAATTAGAAACATTCCGGTCTAATTTTAAGTCAGAAGCACCACAAACACCTCCTGATGATCCGTATTCAAAAGATGATGATGAGGGTCCGGGTTTAGGTGGCCCACCTGCCAAAAAAACTGGCGATGCAAAATCAAAAACACCTGTCTTAGATAACTTTGGCCGCGACTTAACCCGCGCAGCCGAAGAAGGAAAACTTGACCCTATTGTTGGACGCAGTAAAGAAATAGAGCGAGTATCACAAATTTTATCTCGCAGAAAAAAGAATAACCCAATATTAATTGGCGAACCCGGTGTAGGAAAATCAGCTATAGCAGAGGGATTAGCTTTAAGAATAATTCAACGAAAAGTTTCGCGTGTGTTGTTTAACAAGCGAATTGTTACGCTTGATTTGGCATCGCTTGTTGCGGGTACCAAGTATCGCGGCCAGTTTGAAGAGAGAATGAAAGCGGTGATGAATGAACTTGAAAAATCACCCGATGTAATTTTATTTATTGACGAAATACATACCATAATAGGTGCTGGTGGAGCAAGTGGTTCGCTTGATGCCAGCAATATGTTTAAACCTGCTTTGGCACGTGGAGAAATACAGTGCATAGGAGCCACTACATTGGATGAGTATCGCCAGTATATTGAAAAAGACGGAGCTCTTGACAGGCGTTTTCAAAAAGTAATTATTGACCCTACCTCTGTTAGTGAAACAGTAGAAATACTAAACAACATTAAAGAGCGCTATGAGGAGCATCACCATGTTAACTACACTCCTGAAGCTTTAAAATCTTGTGTAACATTAACCAACAGGTATATCACTGACAGGTTTTTGCCAGATAAAGCCATAGATGCTTTGGATGAAGCAGGCTCTCGCGTACATTTATCAAACATACATGTGCCTGCAAACATTGTTGAATTGGAAAATAAAATTTCTGAAATTAAAGTTGAAAAAAACAGAGTAGTTCGTAGCCAGAAATATGAGGAGGCGGCACGCCTTCGCGATTCAGAAAAACAATTGATTGATCAACTTGATGTGGCCAAAAAGCAGTGGGAGGACGAAACAAAAAACCAACGGTATACGGTTAGCGAAGAGGATGTAGCACAAGTGGTTTCGATGATGAGTGGGATACCTGTGCAACGCGTGGCGCAAGCTGAAACAGCCCGATTACTTAAAATGCCCGAAGAGTTGCAAGGAAAAGTTATTGGTCAGGATGAAGCAATTAAAAAAGTAGTAAGAGCCATACAACGCAACCGTGCAGGTTTAAAAGATCCTAACAAGCCTATTGGCTCGTTTATTTTTTTAGGACCTACGGGTGTTGGAAAAACAGAATTGGCTAAGGTGCTTGCCAAATACTTATTTGACAGTGATGATGCTTTGGTACGCATAGATATGAGCGAGTACATGGAAAAGTTTGCTGTTTCTCGTTTGATTGGAGCCCCTCCCGGATATGTTGGATACGAAGAAGGAGGACAACTTACCGAAAAGGTAAGGCGTAAACCTTATGCTGTTATTTTGCTGGATGAAATAGAGAAAGCACATCCGGATGTATTTAACCTGCTGTTGCAAGTGCTTGATGACGGACAACTAACGGACAGTTTAGGTCGCAAGGTTGACTTTAAAAATAGCATTATTATAATGACATCAAACATTGGCTCACGCCAATTAAAAGATTTTGGAAGTGGAGTAGGTTTTGCCACTGCTGCCAAATCGGGCAATTCAGATGAACATGCAAAAGGGGTTATTGAAAATGCTCTGAAAAAAGCGTTTGCTCCTGAGTTTTTAAATCGAATTGATGATGTTATTGTGTTTAACCAGCTTAGCAAGGAAGATGTTACCAGGATTATTGACATTGAACTTGAACATCTTTACAACCGTGTTGGTGAACTTGGTTTTAAAATAGCTTTAACAGAAGATGCAAAAGACTTTTTGGCTGACAAAGGATACGATTCGAATTTTGGTGCCCGCCCGCTAAAGCGTGCAATTCAAAAGTATGTGGAGGATATGCTTGCCGAAGAAATAATTAAAGCACAACTTACCGAAGGAGACTTGATAGAATTGTCATTTGATAAGGAAGCTAATGCTTTAAAGGCAAACATTACCAAGTCGAGTTCTGCACCAGCAACACCAACTGCACCGGCCAAATCCACTAAGCGCAAAAAGGAAGAAAATAATCCTTAATAACTTAAAAGAATAAATTTACTACAAGGGCTTGTTTGTTTTAACAACAAGCCCTTTGTTTTTAATTGCAACAACTACTATTACTTCTTAGAAAAATTAGGCATATTTATTTTTACAAAACTTTCTCTTCGCCTTTTTTCAGTGCTACTAAAAGACCATCTGCATTTTTTCCACCGGCTGTTGCGTAAAAAGGTTGCCCGCCACCACCACCTTGTATTTCTTTTGAAATTTCGCGAATGATGGTGGAGGCGTTAAGGTTTTTTTCTTTTACCAGATTGTCAGAAACAATTAACGACAGTATAGCTTTACCATCAGCCTCTGCGCCCAGCAATATAAAAGCATTATCAAGTTGTGCGCGCATTTCAAACGAAATATTTTTAATGGCATCGGCATTTGATAATTCAATTTTTTCAGCAATTACATTGATGCCGTTTTTGAGTTTTACTTTTTGCAGCAATTGCTGCTTGATGGCTTGTGCTTTTTCATTGGTAAAATTTTCAACCTGCTTTCGCAACAGTTCATTCTCATCCAGCAGTGATTGTATTTTTTGTTTTACATCCTTTGGGTTGTTCAGCAATTCTTTTACCGAATGCAATTGCTGAAGTTGTGCCTCCAAATATTTTTCGGCATTGAAAGCTGTTATGGCTTCTATTCTTCTTACCCCGGCTGCCACTGCACTTTCGGCAATAATTTTAAATGTACCAATTTGCCCGGTGGCTGGTACATGTGTGCCGCCACACAATTCCATTGAAAAATTTTTATCAAAGGTTATTACACGCACAAAGTCGCCATACTTTTCGCCAAACAAAGCCGTGGCACCCATTGCTTTTGCTTCATCAATGGCAACATTCCGTTTTTCGTCCAGCAAAATATTTTCTCTGATTTTTTCATTCACTATCTGTTCAATCTTTTTTATTTCTTCATCCGTAACTTTACTAAAGTGCGAAAAATCAAAACGTGTTTGCTCATCATTTACCAGCGAACCTTTTTGTGCAATATGATTTCCTAAAACATTGCGCAGCGCTGAATGCATCAGGTGTGTTGCTGAATGATTTTGTGTAATGGCTTTTCTGCGGCTTGCATTTACACAAGCTTTAAAAGTTGCTGATGAATCTTTTGGAAGTTTATCTGCAAAATGGATAATAAGATTATTTTCTTTTTGAGTATCTGTAATGAAAATTTTTTCTCCTGCACATTCAATGTAACCTGTATCTCCAACCTGTCCACCGCTTTCGGCATAAAACGGTGTGCGGTTAAACACAAATTGAAACTGTTCTTTGTTTTTGCTTTTTACCTTACGGTATTTAATAATTTTTAGTTCAGCCTCTAACGAATCATAACCAATAAATTCAACTCCCTCATCATCACCAACTATCACCCAATCGTCCGTATCAACTGCTGATGCTGCACGGGAGCGCTTTTTTTGCTCCTGCAAACATGTATCAAATCCTTCCATATCCACATCCATATTTCTTTCGCGCGCCATCAGTTGCGTTAAGTCAATTGGAAAACCATACGTGTCATACAGTTCAAAAGCAAAAGCGCCATCAATTTTTTTAACAGGTTGATTATTCTTTGTAGCTTGGTGCAACTCTGTAATGCAATAAAATTCAAATCTTTTTATACCGCTGTCAAGCGTTCGTAAAAAAGAAACCTCTTCTTCGCGAATTACTTTCTGAACAAAATCTTTTTGTACAAATAATTCAGGAAACACATCTTTAAACTGTTCGGCCAACAATGGAACCAAGCGATTTAAGAAGGGGTCTTTTAAATTTAAAAAAGTAAATGCGTATCGTACTGCGCGTCTTAAAATTCTGCGAATTACATATCCAGCTTTATTGTTTGACGGCAATTGCCCATCGGCAATGCAAAATGAAATAGCACGAATATGGTCGGCCATCACACGCATGGCAATATCAGACCCCATTCTTACTTTATCTAAATTATAAAGTGCTCCTGCAGTTTCACCATAAGGAATACCGCACATGGCCGAAATATAATTTATCGTTGGCTGAAAAATATCGGTATCATAATTTGACTTTTTGTTTTGCAGGGCCATGCACAAACGTTCAAACCCCATTCCGGTATCAACATGTTTGGCTGGCAATGGTTCAAGTGATCCATCAGCCTTTCGGTTAAACTCCATAAACACGTTGTTCCAAATTTCAATTACTTGAGGATGACTTTCGTTTACCAAACGTTTACCATCTAACTTTTTTCGCTCATCATCATCGCGCAAGTCAATATGTATTTCGCTGCAAGGGCCACATGGGCCTGTGTCGCCCATTTCCCAAAAATTATCTTTTTTGTTGCCCATTAAGATTCTGTCGGCAGGTATCCACTTCTTCCATTCGTTAAATGCTTTTTCGTCAAAAGCTAAGTTCTCCTTTTTATCTCCTTCAAAAACGGTAACATATAATCTGTCTTTTGGCAGTTTGTAAACTTCAGTCAATAATTCCCATGCCCATTCAATGGCTTCTTTTTTAAAGTAATCACCAAAGCTCCAGTTGCCAAGCATTTCAAACATGGTGTGGTGGTAGGTGTCAACACCAACTTCTTCAAGGTCATTGTGCTTTCCGCTTACGCGCAAACATTTTTGAGTATCGGCAGCACGTTTAAATTTAGCTGGCTCATTACCCAAAAAAATATTTTTAAACTGATTCATACCCGCATTGGTAAACATCAGTGTAGGATCGTTTTTTACAACTATAGGAGATGAGGGAACAATTTGATGTTGTTTGCTCTCAAAAAAATCCAGAAACTTTTTTCGTATTTCGTGTGAGGTCATGTGGGCAGTTTACAGTTTGCAGTTTGGTGAGAAACAGGCCGAAATTAAAAGAGGATTGAATACAGACTTTGGGTGTTAATTGTTTTTATGAATTATGCCAGGCGATTAGCCACAGCAATTATTGATGTGCCGTAAAATGAATTAGGAATAAGTGCTGCCTCTGCTTTAAAAAAAGAAGCAAGCATTTTATGAATAGTTTTAGAAATTCCCTTTGGAGACGCAATTTTTATTTCGCGTTTTATGTTTAACTTTTTTTGAAGAAGTGCGGGTAAATAAAGTGAATGGAAGAAATATTTTAGACTACCTGTTTGGAGGTTACAACTTGTTAAAAGTTGCGTTAATGAATGTAAACTATATCGCCTGAAGTGCCCATAAAATTCATCGTAATTGCTCCATATCTCCAGTCGTGATGGTACTGTGATAATTACATGTTTTACATTTGGATAATTTGCCAGCAATGTATTTAAAAAGTCTTTTTCGTTTTCAATATGTTCAATTACATCAAGTAGAAGCATGGTGTCAAATTGAAATCGAAATGCATCAGGCATTTTGTTGGCATCCATGTTTGCATGTATAAATTGTTTTACCCCATCAAGTACAGGCACATCAGCAAGTTCGCAACCATAAATCGTTAATCCTTTGCTGCGAAGATGGTTTACCACAATGCCCTTTCCACATCCAATTTCAATAATATTTTTTGCTTGTGATAAATTGCAAATCGTGTTGTATAAAACATGCAGCCGGGTAATAGTCCAGTAGTTGTTTTCAACACCATCGGGATAAGCAAGGTTATACTCTTCGGTATTAAACGCAGTGCTCATCCTTTATTTTTTAACGGTCATTCTAAATTCAACCTGCTCAAAACCACCTACCCAAAAGCACCAAATACGCGAGCAGATAAAAGGGGATAGGTTTGCCCAAAAATCAAACCATACACCTGCAATGCGAGCAATCCAAAAAACAGGTGCTGATAAAACAGTTTTTTTTAAATAAGGCTGAGCAAACCAGGTAAGTGTAACTTTTTGCGAAGTAAATTCAACACCCTGATAACCACCAATAAACTTACTATCGAAATAATATGGAAAAGTAACATCAAAGCCAGCTTTGTGCTCGGCATGGGTAAACCCGCGGCTAAAATGCGGAACACGAATAATTACCTGTGCCCCGTTTTTGGATATGCGATGTACCTCTTTCATAACACCAAAAGGATTTGGTAAATGTTCGAAACAGTGGTCGGCCTCAACCAAATCAAAGTGATTGTTGGGAAATGGGTATGGAAATTTGCTTAGGTCATGCTCCACGTCAGGTTTTGATACCGAATAATAATCAACGTTTACATATCCTTCCTTTAAAAATTCGCCACTGCCAAGATTGAGTTTGTTCATATGCGGGTATTGTTTTTCGGGTAAAGTTTTTTGTTTCTTGTAAAATTGAAATAGTATAGAGTAAAAGGTAATTAAAAATTAATTTTTTGCTTAACGGTAAACGGAAATTTGTTTTGCGATTCGTAATAGGTTCTCATCTGCATTTCGGCAATTACCCCCAATAAAATCATAAGTATGCCAATAATTAAAAACACGGCACACATTACCGGAAGAGGAGTTTCAACAAAATCTTTTTGTCCTGTAACTTTAAAATAAACAGCGATAATAAAAACAGCAAACGAAAGAAGAAACGAAACCAAACCGGCTCCACCAAAAAAATGGATAGGTTTGTTCATATACTTCTGCAAAAATTTTATTACAACCAAATCCAGAATTACCTTGTATGTTCGTGCAATGCCATAATTACTTTTTCCGTGTATACGTGCGCGATAGTTAACCGGAATTTCGGCCACACGGCCACCTTGCCAGCTCGCGTACACAGGTATAAATCGGTGCATTTCCCCATACAACATTACATTTTTTATTACTTCGCGCCTATAGGCTTTAAGTGTGCAGCCATAATCGTTAAGTTTTACTCCCGATATTTTTGAAATAGAATAATTAGCCAATACACTAGGTACTTTTCGTTGTAAAAACTGGCCCTTCCATCTGTCTTTTCTCCAACCGCTAACAACATCATATCCTTCATTCATTTTATCAAGCAGTTTTGGAATATCGGCCGGATCGTTTTCCAAATCGCTGTCAATAAGCATTATCACATCACCAGTTGCATGGGTAATACCTGCATTAATAGCAGCCGTTTGTCCAAAATTTTTTATAAAATTTATAAGTTTTATACGCTGGTTATTGCGTGCTGCTGTTTCCATTTGCTCCCAGCTTCCATCGCGCGAGCCATCATTTACAGCCACAATTTCGTAATCATAGGCAGCCAGCACCTGCTCAAGCGATTTAAAAAGCAGCGGAATGTTTTTTTCTTCGTTGTAAATAGGTACTACTATAGAAAGCTGTGGCATTAACGTTGTGTTTGCAATTTATGGGTTATATGGATGAAGCAAAATTCAGGCTTGTACCATTAATTACTTCTGTGCAATATTATATAAATTGAACCGTATTTGAGCATTTAACATTACTTTTGCGAGCGAAAAAATAATAGTTAACAAAATTTGTTGTTTACGTCTGTTTTAAAGAATGAAAAAACCAAAAGTTTTAATGCTGGGGTGGGAGTTTCCGCCTGTAATTAACGGAGGACTTGGTGTAGCCTGTCATGATTTATGTATTGCCATGAGTAAAAGCGCATCGGTAACAATGATAATACCTAAATCCAATCCTGATTTTAAAGTTAAAAATCTTGATTTGATTGGATTAGATACTATTGATTCACGCACGCTGAAACATGTAAACTATAAAGAAGAGTACAAAACATTTGAAGATGTTCATTTTATTCCTTCTGATTTAAATCCATATTACACCGAAACAAAAAAAGCGTACAATTCACTTCCTGTAGCCGAAATAGAAAGTCAGTATGTTAAGGAAATTAAAATAGGGGCTAAAAAAGCCAGGGTGTTTCATATTGATGATTTGTATGGCGGTGATGTAATAGAGAAGGTTACCGTATTTGGCAAGCTTGCTGCACGGTTGGCAATTACTCTTGATTTTGATATTATACATGCACATGACTGGATGACGATGCTTGCAGGCATGGAAATAAAAGCCAAAACAGGCAAGCCGCTTGTAATGCACATACACTCACTTGAAGTTGACAGGGGAGGAGTAAATAGTAAAGGATGGGTTTATCAAATGGAGAAAAAAGGAATGGAGGCTGCGGATGTGCTAATGCCTGTGAGTAATTTTACTGGTAATGTTATAAGCCAATACTATGGCATTGACGAAAAGAAAATATTTACTGTGCATAACGGAATACGCAAAGTGGAACCCTTTAAAAGCAAAAGCCAATTTCCTGAAAAATTAGTTTTATTTATTGGTAGGTTAACGCGCCAAAAGGGTCCCGAATATTTTGTTGAAATTGCCGCTAAGGTGTTAGAAAAAAATTCCAACGTGCGTTTTATCATGGCCGGGTCGGGTGATATGCACGATAAAATACTTGAACGCGTAGCACAAAAACAAATTGGCCACCGCTTTCATCTGGCAGGCTTTTTAGATTTACAAAAGGTGCGTCAGCTTCTCTCCATTTCCGATGCGTACTGCATGCCATCGGTAAGTGAACCCTTTGGCTTGTCAGCTGTTGAAGCAGCCCAGTTTGACGTGCCAGTTATTATTTCAAAACAGTCGGGCGTAAGCGAAGTACTAAAAGGCGCTCTTAAGTTTGATTTTTGGGATACCAACTTTGCCGCAGAGTATATTTTAAAGTTAATTGAAGATGATACATTAAAAAAGCAAGTGGTGGAGGATGCGCGCAAAGATTTGGCAAACATTAGCTGGGATATAGCCGCCCAACGAGTTCTCGAAGGATACAGTAAATACAATCTTGCAGGTACTGTTGAGTCAGTAAAAAATTAGTAGTAGCTCAAACTTTTTTTTACAAGTTTTTGTTCCTTGCAGCATGGGTGTATATATGTATGATTTTTTGATATTTTAAATACGTAAAATAAAAGAGCCGCTCACATTTGTGGCGGCCCTTTTACCTAACCTAAAACTAACCTGAAAAACTATCTTGTTATGTAATGCTGTGCATCGTTCTTTTGCTTATGAATATTTTTTGACGCTTTGTGCTGCTTGCGTTTTATTTTTGATTTTTCGTGAGGTGTTACCACACCGTCTTTTTTTGCTTTTCTTTTTTGCTTTTTAATTTCGGCTTGTTCGGCATTAAGTTTTGCAGACTCGCGTGCTGTAATCTGTCCTGATTTTACACCCTGGTTTATTCTTTTTTCTTGAACATGCTGTGTTTGCTTTATTGTTTTACTTTCGGTTTGTGTATATGCATTCGATACCCAAAAAAAACTTACCACAATTACTACTATTTTTTTCATCTGAATATATTTTATAAATATGATTAATCTACAGCACAAAGGTTTAATAAGTCAGGTGAATCAAATGTGAAAAACAATGTCATTAAAAGGAAAAAAACATGAAGCCACAATTTTTATTTTTATTATAAATTAATCCATACTTATATAAAATGATTGAGAATATCATAAACTCATTCGGAGTATCCCTGGTTTTACTAGCCTATTTTTTGCTCACTATAAAAAAAACGTCAACCGAATCGGCTTTTTATCATTTACTTAACCTGGTTGGTGCCGGGATGAGCTGTTATGGGTCGTACCTTATTACAGCAATACCCTTTGTTGTACTTGAGGGTGTGTGGGGGCTGGTGGCCTTAATGGCCTTATATAAAACGCTTACAAAGAGGCAGACTTCTCCTTAATTTTATTCAATATCATGGTGATGATTGACTCGTCAGACTGAACTTCGATAACCTTGTTTGGGTTAGCAAAGCCTTTAATAATTTTTACGCGCGATGCCGGTAAATCAAAAACAGAGGCAATGTATTTTTCAAGATGTTTGTTCGCTTTGCCATCAACAGGCACTGCCGTTATACGCACCACAATTTTTCCGTTGCCGTCAAAGCCAATTTCGTTTTTGACCGAGTTGGGTTTAGTTTTGATGTTTAGTAACACAATTGTTTGCTTTAAGGATTAGGAAGTGCAAAGTAAAAAAAGTAATTATGATAATTCAACTTTTAATTTTCTCTCAAGGTCATCTGGGGATAAATTTGGATATAAAGCCCCGTTTGAAGCTAATGCCATTGACCCGTTTTCTTCGGAAACCACAATGGCAAGGGCATCAGTTTGCTCAGAAATGCCAAGGGCTGCCCTGTGGCGCATGCCATAATGGGCTGGAATATCAAGGTTTTCGGTAACGGGTAGTATACAACGTGCGGCTTTTATTTTATTTCCTTGTACAATTACTGCTCCATCATGCAAAGGGCTGTTTTTAAAAAAAACGCTTTCAAGTAACCGTTTGCTTATATCGGCATCCATCGCATCTCCGGTTGCTTCAAATAGTTTTAGGTCGGTTTTTCGGGTAACAACTATCAGGGCGCCTGTTTTAGTTTTTGACATGCTATTACATGCTTTCACCAGTGCATTTACATTTAAGGCAAGCGGTTGGCTAATATCTAGTTTCCAGTTAAAAAACTGTTTAGACAGAGATGCTTTACTAAAAACAGAATTTGTTCCTAAAAAAATTAAAAACCTGCGTAACTCCTGTTGAAAAACAATTATGAGAGCCAGCACACCAACACCAATAAACTGACCAAGCATAGCTCCAAGCAGTTGCATATCGAGAACCTTTACGAATAGCCACCATAAAAAATAAACGGTAATTATTCCAACCAAAATATTCATAGCTACACCGCCCTTTAGCAGTCTGTAAAGTTTATAAAGGAGCCATGCCACTATCAGGATGTCAATTACGTCAAGTATTCTGACACTTAAAAATCCAATATTGAAAATTTCCATCACAACAAAGAAAAATAAAAAACATCAAATTGCATTTTCTGTGAAACTACTATGGGTATTTTAAATCAAAAGAAGGGGCTACCCTCAGTAGATCGTAAGTACTGAACCGGACATTGTTAAAAAAAATATTTTGCGTTCGCCCAAAAACTATTTTTTATAATGAAAAAATAATACATTTACCCCTGAATAAACCCAACAGCTAAACAGCCTACGACCGTTAAGATAAAGAAATAGCCGCTAAGCATCGCCAAGCAACTTATTACTAACCTAAAAGTGCGAGCAGAATGGCAGAATTTTACGCCAACATTTTTTCTTTTGTTTTTTTGACAACAGTAGTGTGTGTTGTATTATCCTTTTTATGCTGTTTGCAGGACAGTGACAAACTGCAAAAAATAAACCACCATATTTTTTTTATTAACCTAAAAATTAATGCCGTATGATTAAACGACTACTAACAGCCATTGGCATATTGCTTATTACCTCTGCTGCCCACAGCCAGAATTATAACATGGGCAACTCAAACATCAGCACGTGCGGAGGCAATTTTTACGACAGTCAGGGTGCCGGCACCAATTACCAAAATAACGAAAACTATGTGATGACCATTTGCTCAAGCACTCCGGGTCAGTGTATACGAGTAAATTTTACGGCTTTTAATCTTGAACTTAATTACGACTTTTTAACCATCTATAATGGCCCCAATACAGCATCTCCTGTTGTGGGTTCATGGACAGGGGCAGGAGTTCCAGCCCAAATAACATCTACTACAGGTTGCCTAACGTTTCAGTTTACTTCCGATATTACAATACGTTCAGCAGGATGGGCAGCCACACTCTCATGTGTTCCATGCCCCGGAGGACCCTGTCCGGCATGTGTTGGCGGAGCACCACCTGCCAATGATGATTGTGCTAATGCGCAAAACCTTGGTTTATTACCTGTTCCTGCTGCCTGCCCCAATGGTGTGGGTGCCTGGGCTAACTGGAATACCACCAACATTTGCGCAACAGCTGAAAATCCATATTCGGCCTTAACAGGTTGTCAGCCGGCAGGTAACATGGCCATTCCATCATCAGATGTTTGGTACCGCGTAAATATTACCGGGCCTACTTTAAATATCCAGATAAACGGTATGACTACTCCGCAAGTGGGGTTGTATTCGGGGGCTAACTGTAATAATCTTATTGGCCGGGGCTGTGCTATTGGTGGCGGTGGTGTTTTAAATACTTCGTTTGGTGGCCTTGCAGCGGGAACATATTACCTACAGGTTAGTGGTGGAACCCTTAATGATCAATGCGACTTTTCATTGTCACTCCAAAATAATTACGACTGCGCAGGATGTGTTATTCAAAGCAGTCTTACGGTGGCACCTCCTCCTGTTAACGGAACGTATATGGCCGGCCAGCTTGTAAATTTTTGCTATACCATTTCTGATTACAATCAGACATCTGTAAACTGGTTGCATGCTGTAACCCCAACATTTGGCCCAGGATGGAATATGGCAACATTAACACCAGTACCTGCCGCATCGTGCGATGGTGCAGGCAGCTGGGCATGGTATAATGGAACAGTAACCAGTTCAGCTACGGGCTTAGTAACGGGCCCCGGTTTTTTTTATGAGTCGTATTTAGGAAGCCCGTTTGGGTTGGCTGATGGTAACCCCGGAAATAATTTTGGCGATAACAATCCATTAAATGCATGCGACTGGACTTTTTGCTGGAGCATTCAAACCGTTCCACCGGCACAATGTGTACAAGGTCAAAGTTTAAATATTTCTATTGATACATATGGTGATGGAGAGTCAGGCTCATGGACATCATTTGCCTGCCCTGGAGATCCTGTTACCGAGTTTTTTGCAACACTTGCTTGTTGCCAGCCACCCATTATTGCGCTGGTTGATCCAATTTGTTCAGGTCAAAACGGCAGTGCCACAGGAACTGGTCAAGGCACAGGCCCATGGGATTATATTTGGAAAAATAATGCCGGTACCACTATTCAGCAGGTAAATAATGTAAACGGTGTAAATGCAATTGCCAATCTTGCCCCCGGTAATTATTCTTTAACTACTATAGACAATAATGGGTGCTCTTCCATAGCTTATTTTACAATTACTGCTGCTCCTGCCATTAACCTTGCTGTAAATCCGGGTGCCACCAAGTGTGGAAATAATAATGGCAGCATTACCATTATTGCAAATGGTGGTACAGGTGCATTGCAATACAGTATAAATAATGGAGCAACATATCAGGCAGGCGGTGTTTTTAATGGTCTTGCTTCGGGAAATTATACGGTAGTTGTTCGTGATGTCAACGGATGTACTGTTACTCAAAATGTAAATGTGGGTGCATCTCCGCTTCCTGCAATTACTTCAACACCTGTTGTTGGGGTTACTTGTAATGGAGGTGCAAACGGAACTATTACAATAAATGCCAACAGCGGTAATCCACCTTTTCAATATAGTATAAATAATGGAGTAACGTATCAGGCTGCAAATGTTTTTGCAGGATTAGCAGCAGGAAACTATAATGTAGTGGTGCAGGATGCTGACGGATGTACCGTAACTGCTGTTATAAATGTTCCGCAGCCACCTGTAATTAATATTGCAAACGTTGTAGTTGATGCCACATGCGGAAATGCAAATGGTTCGATAACTGTAAATGCCAATGGAGGTACAGGTGTACTTCAGTATAGCAATAACAATGGTGTATCGTATCAGGCCGGAAATGTGTTTAACGGATTAGTTGCCGGTAACTATGATATTGTAGTTCGTGATGCAAACGGATGTACAGCTACACTTACTGCTTCGGTAAGTAATGTGGGTGCTCCGGCCATAAATTCAACACCACAGGTAAACGTAACTTGTAATGGCGGAAACAATGGCAGTATTACGGTTAATGCAGCCGGTGGAACAGGCGCTTTGCAGTATTCAAATAATAATGGCGCTACATTTCAGGCAGGAACTGTTTTTAACGGGCTTGCTGCTGGCTCGTATGACATTGTTGTAAGAGATGCAAACGGATGCCAGGTTACTACTAACGTTGTAATAACTCAGCCACCAGTAATTGTAATTAATCCTGTATCAGTAGGAACTACTTGTGGAAATGCAAACGGCTCCATAACAATAAATGCAGCCGGTGGAACAGGGGCATTTCAATACAGCATAACAGGAGCTGCTCCTTATCAGGCTGGAAATATTTTTAATGGTGTTGCATCAGGCAACTATACGTTGGCAGTTATTGATGCTAACGGATGTACCTCTACACAGGCAATTAATATTCCTAATACACCCGGTCCTGCAATTACATCGGCACCTGTAGTAAATGTTGACTGCAATGGAAATGCAAATGGTTCGATAACAATAAATGCGAATGGCGGAACAGGAGCCATACAGTATTCGATAAATAACGGTGTTACATATTCAGCTAATAATAATTACACAAACCTTGCTCCAGGTAATTACACCATCTTAATACAAGATGCAAACGGTTGTACAGCAACAACCAATGTTGCAATTACACAGCCAAACCCAATAGTTGTAAATTCAAATACGGTTGGCACCACATGCAGTCAGAGTAACGGAAGCATTACCATAAATGGAGCAGGCGGAACAGGCGCACTTCAGTATAGTATTGATGGTGGCGCAACGTTTCAGGCAGGAAATGTTTTTAACGGACTTGCAGCAGGAAATTACAGTTTGGTAGTTCAGGATGCAAACGGTTGTCAGGGTAATGGAAATGCAAATATTGTTGACGCACCAGGCCCTCACGTAGATAATTTAGCACCTGTTGATGTTTTGTGTAACGGAGGAAATACAGGTAGTATTGCTGTTACTGCATCGGCCGGCACAGGAGCTGTTCAGTATTCTATAAACAATGGTGCAACATATCAGGCATCAAATGTTTTTAATGGATTAGCTGCAGGTAATTATACAATTCAAATTCAGGATGCAAACGGTTGCACAGCAACCTCTGTGGTAAATATTGCAGAGCCAACTGCCGTGGTTATCGCATCGGCACCTGTTGTAAATTTAGTTTGCAATGGAGTAAATACAGGAAGCATAACTATAAATGCAAACGGTGGAACTGGAGTAATTCAGTATTCGATAAATAATGGAGCAACCTATCAGGCTGCAAATACATTTAATAACCTTGCACCCGGTGCATACACAGTTGTAGTGCAAGATGCAAACGGATGTACCGCAACCACACCGGTTAACATTACACAACCAACTCCTGTTGTTATCAATTCAACACCAACAGTAAATGTAGATTGCAACGGAGCTAACAACGGAAGCATTACTATAAATGCCAACGGAGGAACCGGAGTTATTCAGTACTCAATAAATAACGGTGCAACATATCAAGCCGGAAATACATTTAACAATCTTTCACCCGGTGCATACACAGTTGTAGTGCAAGATGCAAACGGATGTACTGCAACCACACCAGTTAACATTACGCAACCAACTCCTGTTGTCATCAACTCAACACCAACTGTAAATGTTGATTGCAATGGAGCGAATAATGGTTCAATAACAATTAATGCAAATGGAGGTACTGGAGTAATTCAGTATTCTATTGATAATGGCGCTACTTATCAGGCAGCAAACACTTTTAACAATTTAGCACCCGGTGCATACACCATAGTTGTGCAAGATGCAAACGGATGCACAGCAACAACACCGGTTAACATTACGCAACCAACTCCTGTTGTTATCAACTCAACACCAACAGTTAATGTTGATTGCAATGGAGCGAATAATGGTTCAATAACAATTAATGCAAATGGAGGTACTGGAGTAATTCAGTATTCTATTGATAATGGCGCTACTTATCAGGCAGCAAACACTTTTAACAATTTAGCACCCGGTGCATACACCATAGTTGTGCAAGATGCAAACGGATGTACAGCAACTACACCAGTTAACATTACACAACCAACACCGGTAGTTATTAATTCTACACCAAGTGTAAACATTGATTGCAATGGAGCGAATAATGGCTCAATAACAATTAATGCAAATGGAGGTACTGGAGTAATTCAGTATTCTATTGATAATGGCGCTACTTATCAGGCAGCAAATACATTTAACAATTTAGCACCGGGCGCATACACAGTTGTGGTGCAAGATGCAAATGGATGTACAGCAACAACACCTGTTAACATCACTCAACCAACGCCAGTTGTTATCAACTCGACACCAAGTGTAAATGTAGATTGCAATGGAGCAAACAATGGTTCGATAACTGTAAATGCAAACGGTGGAACGGGAGTGATTCAATACTCAATAAATAACGGAGCAACGTATCAGGCCGCAAATACATTCAATAATCTTGCACCCGGTGCATATACAGTAGTTGTGCAAGATGCAAATGGTTGTACTGCAACAACGGTTGTCAATATCACGCAACCAACATTAGTTGTTATAGCGTCAGCGCCAAGCGTGAATGTAGATTGTAACGGAGCGAATAATGGTTCAATTACTGTAAATGCAAACGGTGGAACTGGAGTAATTCAATATTCAAATGACAATGGTGCAACGTATCAGGCAGCAAATACTTTCAACAACTTAGCGCCTGGTGCATATACTATAGTTGTGCAAGATGCAAATGGTTGTACAGCAACAACGGTTGTAAATATTACACAGCCTACACCTGTTGTCATCAACTCTACACCATCAGTAAATGTAGATTGTAACGGTGCAAACAACGGTTCAATTACTGTAAATGCAAACGGTGGAACGGGAGTTATTCAATATAGCATTGATAACGGAGCAACGTATCAAGCTACAAACACATTTAACAATTTAGCACCCGGTGCATACACCATAGTTGTGCAAGATGCGAACGGATGTACAGCAACTACACCAGTTAACATTACACAACCAACACCGGTAGTTATTAATTCTACTCCAAGTGTAAACATTGATTGCAATGGCGCTAACAATGGTTCAATAACAATTAATGCAAACGGAGGAACGGGAGTAATTCAGTATTCAATAAATAATGGCGCAACGTATCAGGCAGCAAACACATTTAACAACTTAGCTCCGGGTGCATACACAGTTGTTGTGCAGGATGCCAATGGTTGCACAGCAACAACAGTTGTAAATATCACACAACCAACATTAGTTGTTATTGCATCAACGCCAAGTGTAAATGTAGATTGCAATGGAGCAAACAATGGTTCGATAACAGTAAATGCAAACGGTGGCACGGGAGTAATTCAATATTCGATTGATAACGGTGCAACATATCAAGCCGGAAATACTTTTAACAATTTAGCACCTGGTGCTTACACAATAGTAGTGCAAGATGCAAACGGATGTACAGCCACAACACCGGTTAACATCACACAACCAACTCCTGTTGTAATTAATTCCACACCCACACTAAATGTTGATTGCAACGGAGCGAATAATGGAAGCATAACTATAAATGCAAATGGTGGAACTGGAGTGATTCAATATTCAATTGACAATGGTGCAACATACCAAGCCGGAAATACATTTAACAATTTAGCACCTGGTGCTTTCACAATAGTAGTGCAAGATGCAAACGGATGTACAGCCACAACACCGGTTAATATCACACAACCAACACCTGTTGTCATCAATTCAACACCAACTGTAAATGTAGATTGCAATGGAGCAAACAATGGTTCGATAACTATAAATGCAAATGGTGGAACAGGAGTGATTCAATATTCAATTAACAATGGTGCAACATATCAAGCCGGAAATACTTTTAACAATTTAGCACCTGGTGCTTACGCAATAGTAGTGCAAGATGCAAACGGATGTACTGCGACAACACCAGTTAATATCACACAACCAACGCCTGTTGTTATTAATTCTACACCATCAGTAAATGTTGATTGTAACGGAGCAAACAATGGAAGCATAACTATAAATGCAAACGGTGGAACAGGAGTAATACAATATTCAATAAACAACGGAGCGACATACCAAGCCGGAAATGTGTTCAACAATTTGGCGCCTGGTGCCTACACCGTAGTTGTGCAAGATGCAAACGGATGTACTGCGACAACACCAGTTAATATCACACAACCAACACCTGTTGTCATCAACTCAACACCAACAGTAAATGTAGATTGCAATGGCGCAAACAATGGAAGCATTACAGTAAATGCAAATGGCGGAACAGGAGTAATTCAATATAGTATTGATAACGGAGCAACCTATCAAGTTGCAAACACTTTTAACAATTTAGCTCCAGGTGCATACACCATAGTTGTGCAAGATGCAAACGGATGTACCGCAACAACACCAGTTAATATTACTCAACCCACACCTGTTGTCATCAACTCAACTCCATCTGTAAATGTTGATTGTAACGGAGCAAACAACGGAAGTATTACAATAAATGCAAATGGTGGAACAGGAGTCATTCAGTACTCTATTAATAATGGTGCAACATACCAAGCTGGAAACACTTTTAACAACCTTGCACCCGGTGCCTACACCGTAGTTGTGCAAGATGCAAACGGTTGTACAGCCACAACACCGGTTAATATTACCCAACCCACACCCGTTGTTATCAACTCTACACCTTCAGTAAATGTAGATTGCAACGGAGCTAATAATGGTTCGATAACAGTAAATGCAAATGGTGGAACAGGAGTAATTCAATACTCAATTGACAATGGAGCAACCTATCAGGCAGCCAATACATTTAACAATCTCGCACCGGGTGCTTATACTGTAGTTGTTCAAGATGCAAACGGATGTACAGCTACAACACCGGTTAACATTACTCAACCAACACCTGTTGCTTTCAATACTGTTGTTGTTCCTGCTGCTTGCGGACAGAGTAATGGTTCAATAACTGTAAATGGAAATGGTGGAACTGGTGCATTGCAATTTAGTATTGACAATGGAACAACTTATCAGGCAGGAGGTGTTTTTAACGGATTGCCATCTGGTGCATACACAGTTGTTGTGCAGGATGCCAATGGATGTACTGCTACCGGAAATGCAAACATCAATAACCTTGCTGCACCATCAATCAATTCAAATCCTTCGGTAAATGTTTCGTGTAATGGAGGCAATAACGGAAGTATAACAATTAACGGAGCAGGAGGTACAGGCGTATTGCAGTTTAGTATTGATGGCGGCACAACCTTTCAGGCTGCAAATGTTTTCAATAATCTTCCTGCAGGAAATTATGCGTTAGTAGTTCAAGATGCTAACGGATGCCAGGCAACTGCTAACGTTGTAATCACAGAACCAACTCCTGTTGTAATAAATTCTAATCCTGCTGTAAATGTAAGTTGCAATGGAGGAAATAATGGAAGCATTACCATTAACGCAAATGGTGGAACTGGTGCATTGCAATATTCTATTAATAACGGCACAACTTATCAGGCATCTAATCAGTTTGCAAATCTTACAGTTGGCAATTACCAGATTGTAGTTCAAGATGCAAATGGATGTACAACTACTTCGAATGTAAATGTAACGCAGCCAACTCCTGTTGTTATTAATTCAACTCCGGCTGTAAATGTTTCGTGTAATGCAGGAACAAATGGTTCGATAACTATCAACGCAAATGGTGGAACAGGAGCTATTCAATATTCTATTGACAACGGAGCAACATACCAGGCAGGAAATGTATTTAATAATCTAACTGCAGGTGCGTACACAATAGTTGTTCAGGACGCAAACGGATGCACAGCAACAACGCCAGTAAATATTACCCAGCCAACGCCAATTGTATTTAATACTGTTGTAGCACCGGCAGCTTGCGGCCAGAGCAATGGTTCGATAACTGTAAATGCAAACGGTGGAACAGGAGTGTTGCAATACAGTAGCAACAATGGAACAACCTATCAGGCATCAAATATTTTTAATAACCTCCTTGCAGGAAATTATACCATGGTTGTTCAGGATGCGAATGGTTGTACAGCAACTAATGTTGCCAATGTAAACAACCAGGCAGCGCCTGCAATTTCTGCAGTGCCTGTGGTGAATGTAAGTTGCAATGGTGGCACTAACGGAAACATTACCATCACTGCCAACGGTGGAACCGGTGCATTACAGTATTCAATTAATAATGGAACTACGTATCAGGCCGGAAACATATTTAATAATTTAACTGCCGGAAATTATACGGTTGTTGTGCAGGATGCAAATGGTTGCACAGCCACGCAGGTAGCAGCCGTAACAGAGCCAACTGCACTTGCACTTGTAACAAATCCTGTTGCTTCAACATGCAGCTCTGCAAACGGAACCATAACTATAAATGCCAACGGTGGAACAGGAATTATTCAGTACTCCATCAATAATGGCGTAACTTATCAGGCATCAAGCACATTTAATAATCTTGCTGCAGGAAATTATACCATCACTATTCAGGATGCTAACGGTTGTACGGCCACAGCACCCGCTGTAATTGTTGACCAACCCTCTCCAACTATTGCATCCAATCCTTCAACTAATAGTACTTGCAACGGTTCAGATAATGGAACAATAACCATCAATGCTAATGGTGGAACAGGTGCTTTGCAATATTCAATTGATAACGGAGCAACGTATCAGGCTTCGAATCAGTTTGCAAATTTGTCAGTTGGCAATTATCAGATTGTTGTTCAGGATGCAAATGGTTGCACAGTAACTTCAAACGTTCAGATTACAGAACCTGCTGCAATTGTTGTAAATACAAATCAGGTTGCAAGCACTTGTGGTAACAGTGACGGCTCACTTACTGTAAATGCTGTCGGTGGAACCGGTGCTTTGCAGTACAGTAATAATAATGGAGCAACGTATCAGGCAAGCAATGTTTTCAATAATCTGTTGGCTGGAAATTATACTGTAGTGGTTCAGGATGCAAATGGCTGCACAGGAACTGTTGCTGCAATTGTTCCCAATCAGGCTGCACCTGCAATAGCTGCAGTAAATGTTGTTGACATAAATTGTTTTGGAGCAAACAACGGAACAATAACTGTTAATGCAAACGGTGGAACAGGTGCTTTGCAATATTCAATCAATAATGGAGTAACCTATCAGGCTACAAATAATTTTACAACTCTTGCACCCGGCAATTATCAGATTGTTGTGCAGGATGCAAACGGTTGTACAGCAACTTCAAATGCAGTAGTTGTTCAGCCGACACAAATTGTTGCCAATGCAAATTTGGTTGGAACAACATGTTCGCAATCTAACGGAAGCATTACTATAGTTGCAAACGGAGGAACCGGGGCATTGCAATACAGTAATAATAACGGAGCAACGTATCAGGCTTCAAATATTTTTAACGGAGTAGGAGCAGGCGCTTACACTATTGTTGTGCAAGATGCTAATGGTTGTACCATCACACTTCCGGCAAACGTTATTGATGCACCATCACCTGCAATTTTAAATAATCCTGTTGTAGATGTAAGTTGCAATGGTGCAAATGATGGAACAATTACTATTAATGTAAATGGAGGAACAGGAGCAATTCAATACTCAATTAATAATGGAGTAAGTTATCAGGCATCTAATCAGTTTGCAAATTTGGCAGTTGGCAATTACCAGATAATAGTTCAGGATGCCAATGGATGTACTGCAACTTCTGCCGCAGTGGTTACGCAGCCGCTGCCAATAAATGCCAACGCAGCTACAGCAAATGCAAATTGTAACCAAAACGATGGTTCGCTTACCGTGAATGCAAATGGTGGCAGCGGTGTGTTGCAATATAGTATTGATAACGGTGCTTCTTATCAGGCATCAAATACATTTGGTTTTCTTGCAGCAGGTAATTACACCATCATTGTACAGGATGCCAATGGTTGTACAACAACAGTAAACACAACTGTAAATAGTAATGCAGCTCCAGTAATCTCTGGTGTAGTGCCTGTTGATATTACTTGTAATGGTTCTGCAAACGGAACAATAACAATTAATGCAAACGGTGGAAGTGGTGCATTACAATATTCAATCAACAACGGATTAACCTACCAGGCAGCAAATAATTTTTCGATTCTTGGACCCGGTTTTTATTCAATAGTTGTGCAGGACGTAAACGGATGTACAGTTACTTCAAACGCAAACATTGTTAACCCACCTGCTATAGTTACTAATGTAGTTTTGGTTGGAACAACATGTTCGCAAACCAATGGTTCGATAACTGTAAACGCAGTTGGCGGTTCTGGAGCGTTGCAGTACAGCAACAATAACGGAACAACCTATCAGGCATCTAATCAGTTTGCAAATGTTGCAGCGGGCAATTATCAGATAGTTGTTCAAGATGCCAATGGTTGCACTGCCACCTTACCTGCAAACGTAATAGATGCACCTGCACCCACAATTGTAAACGTTCCTGTTGCAGATGTTACTTGTAATGCTGCCGCTAATGGAACTATTACAATAAATGCAAATGGCGGAACAGGAGTTTTACAATATAGTATTGATGGTGGAGCAACAAATCAGGCATCAAATATTTTCAGCAATCTTGCTCCGGGTAATTTTAATATTGTTGTTACGGATGCTAATGGTTGCACAGTAACTTCTGCAGCGCAAATCACACAACCGAATGCAATAGTTGTAAATGCAAACACAACAAATGCAAATTGTAATCAAAACGATGGCTCGATAACAGTAAATGCAAATGGTGGAAGTGGTGCGTTGCAATACAGTATTGATAATGGAGTTTCGTATCAGGGTTCTGCAACATTTGGTTTTCTTGCTGCGGGCAATTACACTATCATTGTTCAGGATGTAAACGGATGCACAGGAACATTTGCAACTATAATAAATAGCAATGCAGCTCCTGCAATTTCAGGTGTTGTACCTGTTGATATTACTTGTAATGGTTCAGCAAACGGAACGATAACTATCAATGCAAATGGAGGAAGCGGTGCATTGCAATACAGTATAAATAATGGATTGACATATCAGGCGGCAAATAATTTTACCAACCTTGGCCCCGGATTTTATTCAATAGTTGTGCAAGATGTAAACGGATGTACAGTAACATCAAATGCAAACATTGTTAATCCTCCAGCTATTGTTCCTAATGTAGTTTTAGTTGGAACAACATGTTCACAAACGAATGGTTCGATAGCTGTAAATGCAGTTGGCGGAACAGGAGTGTTGCAGTACAGTAATAATAACGGAGCAACCTATCAGGCATCTAATCAGTTTGCAAATATTCCAGCGGGCAATTACCAGATAGTAGTTCAAGATGCGAATGGTTGTACTGCCACACTTCCTGCAAATATTGTTGACGCTCCTGCACCAACCATTGTAAATGTTCCTGTTGTAGATGTTACTTGTAACGCTGCCGCTAACGGAACGATTACCATAAATGCAAATGGCGGAACAGGCGCACTGCAATATAGTATTGACGGAGGAGCAACAAACCAAGCTTCAAATATTTTCAGCAATCTTGCTCCGGGTAATTTTAATATTGTTGTTACGGATGCTAATGGATGTACAGTAACATCAGCAGCACAAATCACACAGCCCAATGCAATTGTTGTAAATGCAAATACTACCAATGCAAATTGTAACCAGAATGATGGCTCGATAACTGTAAATGCAAACGGTGGAAGTGGTGCATTGCAATACAGTATTGATGGTGGAGCTTCTTATCAGGGTTCAACAATATTTAGTTTTCTTGCATCAGGTAATTATACAGTTACTGTACAGGATGCAAATGGATGCACTGCAACTTTTGCAACGGTAATAAACAGCAATGCAGCCCCATCAATTTCTGCCGTGGCTCCGGTTGATATAACATGTAATGGTGCCAACAATGGAACTATTACAGTAACAGCAGCAGGTGGTACGGGTGCATTACAATACAGTATCAATAACGGATTAACCTATCAGGCATCCAATATTTTTAATACCCTTGCGCCAGGCGCTTATGCAATTGTAGTGCAGGATGCAAACGGATGTACTGTAACTTCAAATGCAAATATTGTTGAGCCGGCAGTTCTTGTTTTAAATCCAGCGGCAACACCTTCCACCTGCGGAAATCCAAACGGAACTATAAACATTGTTGCCAACGGTGGAACACTTCCATATCAGTACAGCAATAACAATGGAGCAACCTTCCAGGCGGCTGGTGCTTTCAATAATCTTGCATCAGGAAATTTCCAATTGGTTATTCAGGATGCGAATGGTTGTTCAGCAAATGCAACTATTAATGTTGCGAGTCAGCCTTCACCAATAATTTCGAATGTTGCTTTGGTTGATTTAAGTTGCAATGGAAGTGGTGATGGAAATATTTCTATTGCGATTACAGGTGGCACAGGCGCTATCACGTACAGTATAAATAATGGTGCAACTTCTCAGGCATCAAATGTGTTTCCAAATCTTAATGCAGGCGCATATATAATTTTAGTTACCGATGCTAACGGATGTACAACAACACAAAATGCTGCTTTGGTTCAGCCAAGTGCCATTGCATTAAATGCAGTTCCAACGGATGCAACTTGTAACACGGCAAACGGTTCACTTACTTTAAATGCAAATGGTGGCAGCGGAACTTTGCAATACAGTGTTGATGGCGGAGTAAGTTATCAGAGTGGAAATGTATTTAATAATTTGCTTGCAGGAAATTACACAGTAGTTGTTCAGGATGCGAATGGTTGTACCACAACATTAAACACAATTGTTGCAAATACAGCAGTTCCTGTTATTGCTACCATTCCTTTAACAAATGCAAACTGCAATGGCTCGACAAACGGAAGTATTGTGATTAACATAGCAGGAGGTGTGGGAGCAATTACATATAGCATCAATGGTGGAATCACCACACAGCCGTCAAATACATTTAATAATTTACCTGCCGGTGTTTATAATATTATTGTAACCGATGCAAACGGATGTACTACTGATTCAACGGTTACCATCACAGAGCCTTCTGCAATAAATGTAAATGCAAATACAGTTGACGCTTCATGCGGAAATGCTGATGGAAGTTTGACAATAAATGCAAACGGTGGAGCAGGAGCATTGCAGTATAGCATTAATGGTGGGGTTACATATTCTGGTATTACCAACTATAATTTACTTGCAGCCGGTAACTATAATATAGTTGTGCTGGATGCAAACGGATGTACTGCAACCTACACAGCAAGCATCAGCAACACCAATGCACCTAATATTGCAAACGTTGTTCAGGCTGATGTAACATGTTTTGGTTTGAATAATGGAACTATTACTATTACAGCTAATGGCGGAACAGGTGCATTGCAATACAGTATTAATAATGGTGTAACCTATCAGGCATCACCAAACTTTACCAATCTGCCTGCTGGAAATTACAGCATTAGTGTTTTAGATGCAGCCGGATGTTTAGCAACTTCAAACGTTGCTATTGTTGAACCGCCACAATTATTATTAAATGGAGTTCCTGCTGATGCATCTTGCGGAAATGCAAACGGAATCATGGTTGTAAATGCAATTGGAGGAACAGGAGTACTGACGTACAGCAACAACAACGGTGCAACTTATCAGCCTTCCAACACCTTTAATAACCTGGCCGCTGGTAATTATACATTGGTGGTGCAGGATGCAAACGGATGTACCGCTACTGCAAATTCAGTTGTTGCAAATCAGGCAGGCCCCGCAATTGCTTTGGTAACACCAACGGATGTTTTATGCAATGGCGATAACAATGGTAGTATTGTTATTACTGCAAACGGTGGAACAGGAGTTATTCAATATAGCATTGATAACGGAGCAACCTATCAGGCAGGAAATATTTTTAATAATCTTCAAATAGGAAATTATTCTATCATTATTCAGGATGCGAATGGTTGTACCTCCACTTCAAATGCAGTTATATCTCAACCTGCTGCATTGGTATTAAATTCAGTTCCGGCAGGTGCTGTTTGTTCTCAGGCAAATGGTTCTGTAGTGCTGAATGCAGTTGGTGGAACAGGAGTTTTGCAATACAGTATTGACAATGGAATTACGTATGTTGTTTCAAATACATTTAATAATCTCTTATCAGGAAATTACACTCTCATTGTTCAGGATGCTAATGGATGTACAAGCACTGCCAATGCAATAGTTACTGATGCTCCACCTCCTGTTATTTCAAATGCCGCACCCACAGATGTAACCTGCTTTGGATTGGGCAATGGCTCATCATTGATTACAGCAAATGGTGGCACAGGAGTTTTGCAATACAGCATTAATAATGGAACAACATTTCAGGCATCGAACAATTTTGCAAATCTAATTCCCGGAAATTATTCTGTAATTGTACAGGATGTAAACGGATGCGAAGACACAGTAACGTTTGCAATTGTTCAACCATCACAGATTAATTACATAATCACACCAACACCTTCGGCTTGCGGCAATGCAAACGGAGTAATTGATATTACCAATGTAACAGGTGGCACAGGCACGTATCAATATAGCAACGATGGCGGATTAACATGGCAAGCCACATCTACATTCAATAATGTAGCAGCAGGAAATTACACTGTGGTTGTAAAAGATGTGAACGGATGTTCAATCAGCAATCCGGTAAACGTAAATAATCTGGCAGGGCCAACCATCAGTGCAATCAATACAACAGATGCATTGTGTAATGGCGATGCCAACGGAACACTCACAGTAAATATCACAGGAGGTGCCGGACCATTCCAGTACAGTATAAATAATGGAGCAACGTATCAGGGCGGAAATATTTTTAATGGATTATCTCAAGGAAATTATTCTATCATAGTTCAGGATGCCAATGGATGCACAGTTACGCAACCCGCTGCAATCAATCAACCCGACCCACTTGTTGTAAATTCAATTCCTGTTGGTTCTACATGCTCGTATGCTAATGGTACATTAACATTAAATGGAGTAGGAGGTACAGGAGTTTATCAATACAGCATTGATAACGGAATTTCATTTGTTGCCGGAAATGTTTTCAATAATATTCTTGCAGGTAATTACAATGTAGTAATACAAGATGCGAACGGTTGTTCAACCACTGCCATTGCAGCGGTTACCGATGCACCTGCGCCTGTAATTGCAAATGCATTGCCAACGGACGTAACATGTTTTGGTTTAACCAATGGACAAGTTGCCATCACTGCAAACGGAGGAACAGGAACATTGCAATACAATATTAACGGAGGAGCATTCCAGTCGTTAAATC
Source organism: uncultured Flavobacteriaceae bacterium (assembly GCA_964432885.1). Classification (GTDB taxonomy): domain Bacteria; phylum Bacteroidota; class Bacteroidia; order AKYH767-A; family OLB10; genus CAYSPG01. Next base: position 524,621 of record CAYSPG010000001.1, on the reverse strand, counting down.
AATTTGCAAATCTGGCAGTGGGCAATTACCAAGTAATTGTTCAGGATGCTAATGGCTGTGCAGACACGATTGCACTTGCCATTGCACAACCCACGCAAATTAATTACACAGTAAATCCAAATGCATCCACATGCGGCAATGCAAACGGAGTAATTGACATTACAAACGTAACAGGTGGCACAGGCGTGTATCAATACAGCAACGATGGCGGATTAACATGGCAGGCTACACCAACATTTAACAATGTGGCGGCAGGAAATTATACAGTGGTTGTACAAGATGTGAATGGATGTTCAATCAGCAATCCGGTTAACGTAAATAATTTGGCAGGCCCCACCATCAGTGCAATCAATACAACAGATGCATTGTGTAATGGCGATGCCAACGGAACACTCACAGTAAATATCACAGGAGGTGCCGGACCATTCCAGTACAGTATAAATAATGGAGCAACGTATCAGGGCGGAAATATTTTTAATGGATTATCTCAAGGAAATTATTCTATCATAGTTCAGGATGCCAATGGATGCACAGTTACGCAACCCGCTGCAATCAATCAACCCGACCCACTTGTTGTAAATTCAATTCCTGTTGGTTCTACATGCTCGTATGCTAATGGTACATTAACATTAAATGGAGTAGGAGGTACAGGAGTTTATCAATACAGCATTGATAACGGAATTTCATTTGTTGCCGGAAATGTTTTCAATAATATTCTTGCAGGTAATTACAATGTAGTAATACAAGATGCGAACGGTTGTTCAACCACTGCCATTGCAGCGGTTACCGATGCACCTGCGCCTGTAATTGCAAATGCATTGCCAACGGACGTAACATGTTTTGGTTTAACCAATGGACAAGTTGCCATCACTGCAAACGGAGGAACAGGAACATTGCAATACAATATTAACGGAGGAGCATTCCAGTCGTTAAATCAATTTGCAAATCTGGCAGTGGGCAATTACCAAGTAATTGTTCAGGATGCTAATGGCTGTGCAGACACGATTGCACTTGCCATTGCACAACCCACGCAAATTAATTACACAGTAAATCCAAATGCATCTACATGCGGAAATGCCAATGGAGTAATAGATATTACAAACGTAACAGGCGGCACTGGTGTATATCTATATAGCAACGATGGCGGATTAACCTGGCAGGCAACATCAACATTTAATAATGTAGCAGCAGGAAATTACACAGTTGTAGTACAGGATGTAAATGGATGTACCATCAGCAATCCGGTAAATGTTTTAAATCTTAACGGACCGATATTTAGTGCACCTGTTAATACAAATGTTTTGTGTAACGGTGGAAACAATGGTTCTATCACTGTAAATATTACTGGTGGCAGCGGGCCATTTACGTTCAGCAATAATAACGGTACTACTTTCCAAAGCGGAAACTTATTCCAGAATTTAGCTGCTAATACCTATAATATTATTGTAGTGGATGATAACGGTTGCCAGATTGATACTACTATTGACATCACACAACCTGCTGCACTTGTAATGAATCTTGCATCTGCAACAGCAACATGCGGTGCAGCAAACGGAAATATTTCCATCAACGCAAACGGTGGTGCAGGAACATATCAATACTCAATTAATGGTGGTGCAACATATCAACCGGTAAACACATTCAGTAATGTAGCGCAAGGAAATTATGGCGTTGTTGTAATTGATGCAAACGGTTGTACGGTTTCTCAGCCGGTTAGTATAATAGCTGCACCTGCACCTGATTTAACTTTAAATACAAGCACAGATGCAACCTGCTTTGGTTTAAGTAACGGAACAGCCTCAGTAAATGTAACCGGTGGAACAGCACCGCTGCAATACTCAATCAATAGTGGAACAACATTCCAGTCAACACCAAACTTTACAAGTTTGCTTGCAGGAAATTATTACATAGTGGTTTCTGATAGTAACGGCTGCCTTGATTCTGTTGCTGTAGCAATCACACAACCACAGGCAATTGTTGCTAATGCAACTCCTGTTTCAACATTGTGTAATGGCGATGCTAACGGCTCGGCAAGTGTAATTGCTGGTGGTGGCACAGCACCTTATACTTATTTGTGGAGTTCAGGTGGAATAACAAATGATACCATATCAAATGTTATTGCAGGAACTTACACTGTAACTATTACCGATGACAACGGTTGTACACTTGCTACATCTGCAATTGTAACTGAACCTGCCGCTCTTGCATCTGTTCCACAGTTTACAAACGTTAGTTGCAATGCAGGAAGTAATGGAGCTGCATCTGTTCAAATGAGTGGCGGAACTGCTCCTTATGTTTATGCATGGTCACCATCGGGTGGCAGCAACCCAACTGCTAATAATCTCTCTGTTGGAAATTATACAGTACTTGTTACAGATAATAATGGTTGTACATTCACTCAGCCATTTACCATTACCCAACCAACAGCCATCGCAGTTAATCCTGTAATGGTTCCTGTAAGTTGTAACGGAGGAAATAACGGCAGCATTACAGTAACTGCAAACGGTGGAGTGGGAGGATACTCTTATCAATGGTCAGTTGCTGGTTCAACAAATGTTGCATCTAATCTTGCAGCAGGAACTTATACTGTAACAGTAACAGATGCCAATGGTTGTTCATTTGTTCAAAGCAATGCAGTAACACAGCCAACGGCTATTGTGCTTACACCGGCAGCAGTAAATATTTTATGCAACGGTCAAACTAATGGTTCAGTAAGTGTAGCGCCTACGGGAGGAACACCTCCTTACACTTTCTTGTGGACAGGTGGTGCAACTACCACTAGTGTAAATAATCTTGCTCAGGGAACTTACACTGTAACTGTAACTGATAATAACGGTTGCACACAACTTTCACAATCTGTAATAACAGAACCCACAGCCATTGCGTTAAGCGTTTCTGCAAACCCACTTATTTGTATCGGACAACAAGGAACATTAACAGCAAGCGCAAATGGCGGTGTCCCTCCTTATGTTTACAAATGGAATACAGGCTATGTTGGAGTTACTCTTGCAGTTTCTCCAACTATCACCACACCTTATAATGTGTACGTGACCGATGCTAATGGATGTAATTCACCGGCACAGTATGCTGCTGTAAATGTAAATCCTCCTTTGGCAACCATTGTAAGTGCTCCTGATACTATTTGCGAAGGCGAATCAGTTTCATTGTCCGCAACTCCTTCAGGCGGTAATGGTGGTCCTTATTCATATACATGGAGTGGCGTACCTGCAACCTCAAATGCGATTACAGTGAGTCCAACAGTAACCACTACTTACACTGTAACAATAACAGATGGTTGCACAGTATTGCCTGCATCGGCCCAAACAACTGTAAAAGTAAATCCTGTACCTGTTGTTGATTTTGTTCCGCTTCCTGCTGAAGGCTGCGTGCCGTTAATTGTACACTTTGAAAACAATACGCAGTATGGGGCAAATTATATCTGGGACTTTGGCGATAACACCAAAGACTCTACTGACACACCCTCACATACCTATACACAAACCGGAAGCTACACCGTTACACTGTGTGCTGTATCATCCGAAGGATGCAAAGGCCAGCTTGTAATGCCTGATGCTGTAAATGTGTACGAGCATCCCATCGCACATTTTGAAGCAAGCCCATGGCGCACCACTATTCTTAATCCTAACATACAGTTTAAGGATTTAAGTACAGGTGCAAGTCATTGGAACTGGGATTTTGGTGATAACCGTGGTACATCTGAAAAACAACATCCGTCATACATGTATGCCGATACAGGTACTTATACCATAATGCTTGTGATTGGCAACGAGTATCAGTGTGTAGATACAACATACGGTGAGGTGGTAATAAACGGTGCATTTACTTTATACATTCCCAATGCATTTTCGCCTAACAACGATGGCCGTAATGATGAGTTTAGTTGTTATGGCATTGGCTACACCAACTTAGAGATGATGATTTTTGACCGTTGGGGAAACATGGTTTATACACACAGCGGAATGAATCCTCACTGGAATGGAGTTAATTCCAATAATGGTGTTAAGTGCCAGGAAGGTGTTTATGTTTATCGCTTATATGCCAAGAGTATGTTTGGCGAAAAACTTGAATACAAAGGTACGGTTACACTGATTAAATAATTCGTTCATTAAATAATTTATTTTTTAGTTAAACAATTTCATTTTCTGAATCTCCTTTAGCATCTTTATTTTTGCATGCAAATAATAATGGCATGCAAATCCAAATTGCTGATACTGACGAAAAAGTTCAAAAATGTTTTGAGGTTTTAAAAGAGCTGCGTCCTTGGTTGAACGAAGAAAATTATTTTTCTACCCTAAAAGGTTTTATAAGCCGGGGTTATCACCTTATTTATATTGAAGAAGAAAACAAAACAGTATCTGCTTCAGGCTACCGTTACACCGAACATTTACATTGGGGCAAGGCAATTTATATTGATGACTTAAGTACGCTTCCATGTGCACGAAATAAAGGATATGCAAGATTGCTTCTTGATTTTATCGTTAGGGAAGCACGAAAAAATAATTGCGCACAGGTGCATCTTGATTCGGGTACAAACCCACAACGATATGAGGCACATCGTTTATACCTGCGCTATGGTTTTAATATTACAAGCCATCATTTTGCTTTGGATGTTTCTACTTAATATGACCGCTCCATAAAGAAATTTTCAGGTTTCAATTTTTTGTAATCAATATTCCTCACCAACTATATTTGCAGCACTTTTAAATACTCTGCTTGCAAAATAATCATACCGAACCAGGCGCTGAATTAACTTTTGGTAAAGAACTTTATGCATACCAGCATAATGCTATTGAAAAAATATTTTCAAGGCTTAAAGAGAATCCAGCGAATTACAATTTGCTTTACCAGTTACCAACCGGTGGGGGAAAAACTGTCATTTTCTCTGAAATTGCCAGGCGTTTTATAAATCTTACAGGAAAAAAAGTACTAATCCTTACACATCGTGTTGAGCTTTGTGCACAAACTTCTCAAATGCTTGATGAGTTTAAAGTGCAAAATAAAATAATAAACAGCGCAGTGAAAGAACTCCCTGTTCCTAACGATTATATGTGCTTTGTTGCAATGGTAGAAACGCTGAACAATCGCTTGCGTGATAAAATTCTAAACCTTGATAATGTGGGGTTGATGATTATTGATGAAGCTCATCATAATTCATTTGGCAAACTATTTAAATTTTATGAAAAGGGTGTGGTGCTTGGAGTTACTGCAACACCCCTAAGTTCAAATATTGAGATAAGGATGAAAGACACCTACAATGAATTAATCATTGGGGAATCCATTTCATCACTTGTACAAATGGGGTACCTTGCCCGCGCAACTACATATCATTACCAGGTTGGATTAACTTCGCTTAAAGTAGGCCGCAATGGTGATTATACAGTAAGTTCTTCTGAAAGGCTTTACAATAACCATGCAATGCAGGATAAATTGGTAAGCGCTTACCGCGAAAAAAGTCTCGGTAAGAAAACACTGATTTTTAATAACGGAATTGCCACATCACAATATGTATATGCAACATTTAAAGAGGCAGGTTATGATGTAAAACACCTGGACCACACGCATGGTTCCCGCGAACGAAAAGAAATACTCACTTGGTTTCGTGAAAAACCTGACGCTATACTTACCTCTGTTAGTATTCTCACAACCGGATTTGATGAACCAACTGTTGAAAGTATTATTTTAAATCGTGCAACAAAATCGCTTACACTTTATTTCCAGATGATAGGTCGCGGATCGCGCGTGCTTAACAGCAAAAAAGAATTTTCAATAATTGATTTGGGAAATAACCTTAACCGTTTTGGGTTGTGGGATGCGCCCGTTGATTGGCAAAGTATTTTTAAAAATCCCGATTTGTTTCTCGAAAGTATTCAGAGCGATGAAGCCATCGAACGCAATTTTAGGTATGTGATGCCCGATGAATTGCGGAAAAAATTTTCAAAATCATCGTCAATAGATTTTGATGTTAGGAATGAGCACCAAAAAATAAAGCAGGAAAAGCTAAGGCCCAAAGTAATAATTGAACGAAGCATAGCTCAGCATATACAAATGTGCATGGAAAATGCTGAGGGAATAGATGAGGCGCTTGCACTTGCTGAATTGCTTAAAGAGGAAATTTATTTTCGTGTGCGCGTTTATTCCTGGTGCCTCAGCAAAACCTCTGAGAGTTATGTGCGTTGGTTACAAGACGATTATAAGCATCATCTTAAATTAGCTTTGATACGAAATTTTAATAAGAAAAATTTTTTGGAAACCTAAACTGAAGTGTAAATGAAAGCATAGTAAATAGCAACCATTACACTACGGTAAATTGGGTGCTTATACATGTAGCAATCATTGTCTGAATAAAACAGCAATGCGATTATTTAAAATCCAAAATACCTGATGCTATTTTTTTGTTTATCCTTCCAAAAACAATATACGTGGAAGGGTCAACGCGTTTTACTGTTGATAAATCAAGGAAAGGTTTTTTGTTTTCAATAAGGTTAATCTCTTTGCTGTAAAATTTTCTAAGTTCATTATTAAAAACAACCTCGTTCATTTTGTATTCTGTTTCATCACGTCCATCTTGGTAATAGAGGTAGTAATCAGTTTTGTTCGGAATTCCGCATACCTCAAAAACGTAATCGTACATCTGTTCACCTTTGGCTAAACGCTTTACCACGGATTGCTTGTTTCTGCCATCGTTATTTGCTTTTATAATAATCAACTCTTTGCATTGAGAAATATGCCCAGGAAGTTCAATGCGGCTGCCGGCAATTGGGGCAGGAGGGGTGGGTTCAAAATACTTTTTTTCGAGCAACGCTACCAGTTCATCATCTGTAGTAAAATCTACTTGTATAAGTTTTGCCCAGTCAATCCCTTTTATGTTTTGAATTAAAGTACGATCAACTGCATCAAGCAGTGTTTGTTCAGAGTAATTGTGGTAGTTTATTTTTTCGTTTTCAAGACTGGTATCAAAAATATTTACCTGCAAACCATTGCTGCGAAAACGGGGAGTAGTTGATGCTTTATCATATTCAAGGTTCATAGTTCTGTCGGTAACACCATATAGTGATGCCACGTACACATTGTTTTTATTCAACTTTAAAACATAGTTTGCGTTTTCAACTTTAGTAAGCGTTAGTTTTTTTGATGCCATTTTACCGGAATCGGTAATGTGCATTACCATTAAATATTTTCCAACCAAAACAAGACCGTAAAAATGTTTTTCTTCAGTACATACCGATGAAATCACTTTGTCGGATTTAATTTCTGTTTTCCAAACCAAGTTAAATTTCTCATCATAACATGTAACGGTGTCTTTTGAAACACAAGTAGTTATTTTTTTTGAATCAGAAAAGCACACATTAAAATAGTTTTTTGATTGAAAGTCTGCAAGGCCGCTTATTCCTGAAAGAATTTTTGTTTCAATAAATTTTCCGGTTAAATCAAATAAGTCGGCTTGTAATGATAAACCATCGCTGGTGCTACGGGTATAAAACATTCTTATTTTTAAATCGGCCATATTGCTTCCAAAAAATGTTTTAGGAAAATATCCAAAACGGATGAGCATGGTGTCTTTCAATAAGAACTTATTGTCGTATCTGAATAATGAAATTTTCAGTTTTTTCCATTGCGGTGCCGGCATCATCGAGTCGGCTTCCGATTGTGTCATTTGAATATTGCTTCCGATAGAATAATGCAGCGTGCCATCACTGCCAAGGTAGGTTTGGTAAATGCGGTCGGCAACTTTTATCTGAGGGTTCCATTTTAAATTTTGCGCATGTAACAAAAATGTGCATTGCACAAAAGTAATAAGCAATAAATATTTTTTTTGCATAATTTATTTTTGATAAATTTTTTCTCCGTTAATGTAAGTGGAGTTAACTTTAATCTTAAACAGAATAGAATCTGCGGCATTCATCATATCTTGTTCCAACACAACAAAGTCTGCAAGTTTGCCTTTTTCAATACTTCCTTTTTCAAGGTCTTCAAAGTTAGCGTAAGCCGCCCAAATGGTCATTCCTTTTAATGCTTCCTGCCGTGTTAAAGCATTCTCGGTTTGAAAGCCTTCGATAGGAAAATTTCGCTGGTCTTTGCGCACCACGGCAGCGTAAAAGGTAAACATTGGATTAATATACTCAACCGGAAAATCGGTGCCAAGTGCAATTAAATTATTTTGTAGCAATAGCTGCTTGTATGCATAAGCGCCTTTAATTCGTTCTATGCCTACACGCGTTTCAGCCCAGTACATATCACTGGTGCAATGTGTGGATTGCACTGAGGGAATAATGGAGTATGCTCCAAATAAATTAAAGTCATTTTTGTTTACAACCTGGCAATGTTCAATGCGCCAGCGTTTATCATTTTTACCTTTAAGTATATTAGCATAGGTATGAAGCATATATCTGTTAGCCGAGTCACCAATGCAATGAGTACACATTTGAAAATTGTTTTTGTAAATTTCTTCGGCTGCATTTCTTAAATAGGCAGTATCGTGTAGTAAAAAGCCATAATGATTCGGTTTGTCGGAATAGGAGTGTACTAAACATGCACCTCGCGAGCCAAGCGCTCCATCTGAATATACTTTGAATGAGGAAACGTTTAACCTATCGGTTTTTATTTTTCCTTTAGCGAAGAAATAGTTTTTGTTTTCGTTATCATAAGTTACCATAGCATACACGCGCATTTTTAGTTGCGATGCTCTTTGTAATGAATCTATCAGGTTTATTTTTGGGTACTCTAATCCAGCATCGCTTACGGTTGTTAATCCCACCTCAAAACAATTTTTTTGGCCAATCAACAATGCTTCTGCTTTTAATTCTTGGGTAAATTCAGGGATATATTTTTTTACCGAATCAACTACATTGTCAATCAAAATTCCTGTTAGTTTGTTGTTTTTAATTTCAATTTCGCCACCTGCAATTTTGGTTTGAGTTGTTATGCCTGCAATATCAAGGGCTTTTTGATTTACTAAAATTGCATGTCCATCTATGCGCATAAGATAAACCGGTGTAGATGGAAACAAGCTGTCAAGAATTTCTTTTGAAGGAAATTCTTTTTCATCCCAATCATTTTGGTCCCAACCACGGCCAAGTATCCAGGAAAATTTATTGGTCACTGCATATTCTTTTACTTTTTCAACAACCTCAGCAAAAGATTTTGTGCCGTACAAATCGCATTTAACTAAGTCGGTGCTGTAGCCATAAAAATGGCAATGTGCATCAATAAAACCAGGATAAACGGGCAATCCTTTTAAATCAATTAGTTTTTTTGATTCATACTTGTTGATAATTTCATTGGTGCCAACTTCAATAATTTTTCCATCCTTAACTGCAAACGACTGTGCAATTGTAAAGTTGCTGTCAACGGTGTAAACAACCCCATTGTGGTAAACAGCGTCAGCTTCCTGTTTTCTAGTGCATGAAAAAAAAAGCAATACTGCAACGAAAAGCACGATTGGTAAAACGTATTTTTTCATATAAGAATAAACAACCGGATTATTTTGTTTCACGTATAAGGTGGCTTGTGTTTGCCTGGGCAAGAGGAGTTATAAGCATTTCATTTATCACAACATGTTCGGGCCGTGAAGCTGCAAAGTAAACAGCTTCAGCAATGTCATCTGCTTGTAAGGGATGGTAGCCATTATACACCGATTTGGCCCGCTCCACATTTCCGCCAAAACGAACAATTGAAAATTCGGTTTCGGCAGCACCCGGGTTAATGGAAGTAACTTTTATTTTGTGCTCAAGCAAATCAATGCGCATGCTTTTGGTTAATGCATCCACAGCAAATTTTGTGGCGCAGTACACGTTTCCTTTTGCATAAGCTTCTTTACCTGCAAGCGAACCAATATTAATAATATGGCCTTTTTGTCTTGAAATCATTACAGGAAACACGGCTTTTGATACATAGAGCAAGCCTTTAAAGTTGGTGTCAATCATCACCTCCCAATCCTCAATTTTTCCGTCCTGTATTTGTCCAAGTCCTGCAGCAAGGCCAGCATTGTTTACCAGCACATCAATTTCTTTCCAGGCATGAGGCAGGTTTTTAATGGCAGTTTCTACTTCGGCACTGTTACGCACATCAAATGGCAATGAAAAAACATCAGTTCCAAAAGTTGATTTTATCTCATTCTCTAAATCGCGTAACCTGTCCTGGCGTCTGCCATTAATAATTACATTGTATTGGTGCTGCGCAAACTTAAGAGCAATTGCTTTTCCAAAACCTGCAGTTGCGCCAGTAATAAGGGCTATTTTATTCATGATGAAGTTAAAGTTGAAATTTAAAAGCAGTGTTTCTGATTTTTATATTTTGTTTAGCCTGCTATTTCTATAGCCGTATCCAAAGTAAATTACCAATCCAATTGCAAGCCATCCAAAAAACCAAAGCCAGTTGGCAGTTGTCATACCGGTAAGGAGGTAGCAACAACTTAATAATCCGGCTACAGGAATAAGGGATAAATTTTTTATAAACGATAACACGGCCATTATAAAACACAATATAAAAAAGCAAAGCATTGAAATATCTTCAGTTGCATTGTCGCCACTTAAGGTAAGTATGCGGTGCAAATATTCGCTGCTGTAAGTTTGTAACAAAATAAAAGTAAGTACAACAGCGGCAGGTACAATCCACCTTGCGTTAATGTAAGGCATTTTAAATTTTCCTTGTGTAGGGATCGAGTTGTCCTTTGCCGGAAGTAATAATACACCGCCACAAACCAATACAAATGCAAACAATGTGGCAATAGAAGTAAAGTCAAGAATAAATTTTTCGTCAGTAAAAATTAAAGGGATACCAACCACCAAACCTGTTACCACGGTAGCAAACCCTGGCGTTTTATGTTTGGGATGTATTTCAGAAAACTTTTTAGGTAGCAATCCGTCCCTGCTCATGCTCATCCAAATACGGGGCTGACCAAGTTGAAAAACAAGTATTACACTCGTCATGGCTACAACAGCTCCAATGCTTACTACAAACAGCATCCATTTAACAGATTTTAATTTGAATACTTCGGCAAGCGGATCGCCAACACCAAGATTTGCATACGAAACCATGCCGGTAAGAACCAGAGCAAGCACAATATAAATAGCAGTACATATAAACAATGAATATATCATGCCTTTAGGTAAATCGCGCTGTGGGTTTTTGCTTTCTTCGGCCAGTGTGCTAACAGCGTCAAAGCCTATGTAAGCAAAAAAAACTGCAGCTACTCCTCCCATTACTCCGCCAAATCCATTTGGCATAAAGGGTATCCAGTTGTCAATGTCAACATAAAAAATACCAACAGCTATTACCAATAAAATAATTACAAGTTTTAACAGCACCATAAAGTTGCTTACGTTACGCGATTCCTTAACACCACGATACACCAGCCAGGTTATAAAAACATTTATAGCCATTGCGGGCAAATCAAAAATAATCTTAAGGTTGCCAATCATTGGTGCATTGTTCCATGCATTTAAACCTTCACCAGATGTACCCGAAATAAATGCATTGTGTGCATTTCTATAATTGGTAGTCAGGTATTCGGGTAAATCGCATCCAAACGAGTGAAGCAAATTGGTAAAATATCCACTCCATGAAAAGGCAACATACGTATTTCCAATACTATATTCCATTATCAAAGCCCATCCAATAATCCAGGCCATTAATTCACCAAACGAAACATAAGCGTATGTATATGCGCTGCCCGCAATTGGAAGCCGTGATGCAAATTCGGCATAACACAATGCAGTAAAACCACAGGCAACAGTGCAAATAAGAAAAAGAAAAATTACGGCAGGCCCACCTTTAAAACAAGCCTCGCCCATACTGCTAAAACTGCCAGCACCTATAATGGCAGCAATTCCAAAAAAAGTCAAATCGCGAACAGTAAGGTTTCGCGACAGCAAGTGATGCCCGCTATCGCTACCGGATTCATCTGTATCTTTTAATATTTTAGAAACCGATTTTTTTCTTAAAAGACTCATAAGAGATTTGTTTACCGGTCAAAAATAAAATAAAAACGGCAGGTAAACCTGCCGTAGTGTTGTGTATGTCCGATGTAGTTAAAGTATAGTTATTTCCTTAGTGTAGAGTTTTTTGTATTATGGTTATTTATTGAGTTACATAAGCGGGTTGTTTAAAACCATTTTGTAGTGAGGGATGTTTGCCTCATAAAACAAGTCGCTTACTATTTTAAATCCTGCCTTTTCGTAAAATCGTACTGTGGTAGTTTGTGCATGCAGGTAAACTTTTTTACGCATGGGCAATATGTCGGCCAAAATTCTTTTTAGCAAGGCGGTTCCTGTTCCGCAATTGCGGTATTCTTTAAGTACCGAAAAGCGTTCGAGCTTTATACCTTCATCGGTTTCGCGCCAGCGGGCTGTGCCTACAGCTTTGCTTTTAACATAGGCTAAATAATGATGACTTTCCTGTTCATGTACATCAAATTCAATAAGTGGGTCAACGTGTTGTTCCACCACAAAAACCTTGCGCCTTATTTCGTGAACAAGTTCTGCAACATTTTTTTCCTTGTATGTTATGGGGAAAACGTCAATCATATAATTTGTAATAGTTTTTTCCATACCTGAATAATTCAATTGAAATGCCAAGGTGTTTCAGTTTTAATGCAATTCGGTAAAAATCTTACAGTTTTATTATTTTTTTGCTTATCCATTGGTTCTCTGACTTTATCCGGATAAAATAAATTCCATTTGATATGGTACTACAATCAATAACAAGTTTATTTATTCCAGGTTCAGAAGTTTGCATTTTTCGTGCCAGTATTTTTCCGTTTATATCGGCCAACATAATTTCCAAAGAAGATTGATTGGCTGAAAAAAGGTTTAGTGCAAGCTGATTTTGTAAAAAAGTATAATCAACCAGTTCTACCGATTTAGTTCCGCAGCCCTTTACAGCAATGGTTTTTAGTATTGCTGTGCTTCCATTAAAATCGGTTTGGCTAAGCCTGTAATAAATCAGGTTCCCATTTAATTCTGTGTCTTTGATTTCATAATGAGTTACGGTGTGCACGGTGCCTTCTCCTTTAGCTTTTATCAGAGTTACCCATCGGTTGGCATCGCTGCTTTTTTCGACTGTAAAAAAATCGTTGTTAAGTTGTGATGCGGTGCTCCAGTTAATTAAGGCTTCATTGTTTTGGCAGGTTGCTGAAAAGGAGAGTAAATCAACCGGCAGTGGGTTGCTGTTGCTGGCTAGCGTCCACCAAGTACTAATTCCTGTGGTGTTTGCTATAAGTGTTGATGTAGCCGTGGGGTTACTCTGTGTTCCTTTTTTGGGCTCCCAACCTTTAACTGTAGGTAACCAGCGTTGGGCACGTGCAGTGTTTATGCCACTAAGTTCGGCTGATGTGGCTGTAAATGTAATACTGAAATTTGGGTTAGATGCAGTATTAATGTACCAATAACGGTCGGTAGTGTTTGCACTGTTGTTTGAGCCTGAAGCTGAATTGACATGTGTAACGGTAGGAGGAAGTGGAAGATTGTTGGCAGCCGCAGTTCCATAGGTTGCAAATTTTATCCATCCTGTGCTGCCCGAATTTTGGGTATAAGTTAAAGGGATGTAAGCCGAACTGTTATTGCCAAATGGAACAATGTAACTGCCGTTAGCGGTTATGTTCCATCGCAAAATGCCGGATGCATTTTCGGTTTCGCTGCGAACAAAGCCTGCCGTTCTCAATGTGGTTGCACCGTTTTCCAGATTAATAGAGCGTCCTCCGTTTGTTTTAACATGATCGGTATCTAAATTAAACTCTCCTGCTGTTAACACAAGTTGTGTTCTTACAAATACTTCGCTGTCCGATTCAGGAAAAACAAATTCGGTATTTGAAGTTCCGGTAAAATTAATTTCAAGTTTGCCATACTTATGTTGGGGGGCTGTGGCAATTCCGTTTGGAATTCCTGTTACCTGTTGGTTATCCACACCATTGTATTCAATCGTACTGTTGGCGTCAAGAAAATAATTCATTCGGTTGTTTCCAGAAATCATCGCATTAATGCATGAGGGTGTTGCCGTACCTGTGTACAATCCTCCAGTATGCGCAGTGGCCAACCTGCCGCCTGCATTAACTAAAAGTTGAGAGTAAAAATTAGCTTGTTGCCTTGCAAGAATTTGTGTGGTGCCTGCTTGTAAAATTCCATTTATGGTAAGTGTATTGTTTACGGCTGCTGTATTATCCTGGTGCGATGAAATTAAAAACGGGTTTAAAGATGCCGCTGCACTTACAGTTGTTTGTGCTGAAATAATTTGTTTTACCTGTTGTAAATCGTGTGTGGTTGAACTTCGGTTATAACTTGTTGTTCCGGCCCGGTTAAAAAGTATTTGACCAAATACAGTATTGGATGTAAGGTGATTGGCATGGCGCATTATTCCTGTACCGCCTAATGTGTACGAGCTTCCGTTAATAACCAATACATGTGTGGCCAGCCCAGCTGTTCCTGCTGCGTTATCAAAAACAAAATTTCCATTTGTGTGCGAAAATGCTCCATTTACTTTTACAGTGTCAGCTGCCGATGTGATGGCCAAGTTGTTATGTAGAGTAAAGTTTCCGGCTGATTGAGTGTAGTTACCTGTAACCGTCATTACAGCGGGGCCATTGTCATTTTTTAAAAAAAGATTTCCACCAGTTATTGCAACATTGCCAGTAACATTAACAGTTGCATTACCGCTTAATGCCGATAAGTGCAAACTGCCATTGCTGATATTGAGATTTCCGGCAATGGTTGTTGTAATTGCATGTGGCTGACTTGAAAATGCTGTGCTTCCAACAAACGAGTTTGTACCACCTGTTACAGTTATGCTACCACCGATGTTGCATGTTTCATTTCCTGCACCACGGCTCGAAATAAAATTTCCGGTAGTTAATCCCGAAATGACAACACTTCCGGTTACGTTAGTTGCAAGCACCGGGTTGTTACCATTGGTTGAATTGGTGATAAAGAAAACTTTGTCTGTAGCCGACAGAAAATTTATATCAATAAGATTTCCAAAGTTTGTAGTAATGGTTCGGCCATCGGTAATGTAACTGTCAAATAAATAAAATGTGCCTCCATCATAATTTAAACTGTCGATGGTAAAAGTTGCAGTGCCGTAGTTACCCGGTAACGGATAATATACTCCTGCAAAGATTGCATTAGCATGAACCAATGTTCCGTTAACGGTAAAAAATAATTGACCTTTATTCCATGTCCCATAAAATTCACCTAAGCTAATGCTGCAGTTTTTTTGAATAATAATACTTGTGTTTGCTGTTGAAAGCGGGTTAAACTGTCCGGCAAAATCGGTTGTGGCTCCTGTTAAAATAAAGTCGCGATTAATATTTAAAAATGAAACCCCTCCTGTGTATGCAAGGCCTGCATTGCCTGATAGTACTTTAAAATCTTGTGCAACATTTATCACCTGTGATGAAAAGTTTGCTGCATTATTTGCAAAACTGAACATGCCCGTGCCATTGTATGTAAAATCATTAAGTATATTAAACGTTGACATGCCTGCCGATCCCTGAAGATAATTTCCAAGTAAATTACCTGATATGCTTAGGTTGTTTGTAGTAAAGGTAACATCGCTTGAATTAAAATCAGCAAGATGACTCCACCCGCCAAAGTTTGAAGCTATAATCGTGTTTCCGCTTACGGTTAAATTTAGCGGCCCATTGATGTATTTTACAAAATCAATTTTGCCTGATGTAATAGAAATATTTCCTGTAATGTTTATGGTGGCTGATGCCGGATGAATTCCTGTTGTTCCTTCAATACAGCTAAAGTCATGGGCTAATGTTAAGTTTCCATTGCATGTCCACAATAATGTTCCATAGGTATTATACATCAGCGCGGTTAGTCCTGCCGAAGTACTGTTATCGGTAAAATGGTTGGTGGTAAGCGATAAGTTACGATTGGCGCCCTTGGCAATTATTAAACTTCCGGTAGAATTTATTATAACGTCTTGCAAAGTAAGTGAGGTTGTAGCCCCTGTGCCATCATCCATTGTAACCTGCCCTGCCGAAACAGTAAGGGTTCCTTTAATTTTATTGGGGGAAAACATTCCATCCTGATCCCATGGTGTAGCAGAATTAAAATTTAGAGTTATGTTGCCAAAATTTCCTGTTACAAATTGTGCCAATGGAGCATTGGCATCATGCCAGTTGTTTATTATCAGGTTACTGGTTGTTGCAAACGACTCGGTTCCTTTAAAAACTGTTGACGCGACACTGTTTGTGTTATTGTGTGTATAGGTTCCGCCTGCTGTAATTGTAAATGTTCCGTTTACAGTAACTGCATTTGTAGCAATTAAATTTCCTCCCGCATTAATGGTTGCATTGGTTACCATGGTAGCAACGTTTGCTGTAAGGGCATGATTAATTATAACATTGTCGCCACATAGTGGAACTGTGCCTCCCAACCATGTTGCTGGTGCATTCCAATTGCCAGCAGCTATTGTGGTAGCGGTTGCACTTCCACCTACACTTATCAGGGTTCCGTGTACAACCCCTGCACCTGTAGCATTGCCGGCTATTGAGGCTGTACCTCCGCTGGGTGGTTTTCTTAAAATGGAACCTGATAGATTGGTTGCTGATGCACGGGCATTAATTCCACTTATGGTAAGTTGGTCACTAAGATTTGTTCCGGTTACCGAAATAGTAACAGTGATAGTGGTAAGCGTTACACTTACACTTGCAGCTGATATATTTCGTGCGGCTGTAAAAGTCACAGAGCCTGTTCCAAATTGAAATGTAAAACCCGTTGGGGCTGTTAATACCAGTGTGGTGTTTGTTTGAACAGTAAAATCGTTGTTTAGATTTTCGGTTATTACAATGTTTCCAATTGGCAAATAAGCACCCGGAGAAACATTTAAACAATTGCCAGCATTGGCGGGTGTAACCGTAACATTGGCCTTGCCGGTTAAGCAAACCAAAGCAACAAGAAGTTGAGTAAGTATTGTATTCCGAAATAAAATCATAATTAGTTAAGCTAATTGATTTTATACGGTAAATTTTAAAAAAAGATATGGTTTTTAAAGTAAAATTTTAGGGATTGTTGCACCAAAATTAGCAGCAGTTTGTGATTTTTAAAAATCCTTTACATCTACATATCGCATCTGCCGAATAATCCAATTTTGGCGTTTAAGTACACGTGCATTTGGTTTTAATGGCGACCATTTTAATGGCAATGGCAATATGGCAGCCAACATGGCCGATTCATTGATGCTAAGTTTTTTGGAAGGCTTTTTGAAATAATGGTTAGCCGCAGCCTCAACCCCATAAATACCATCGCCAAGTTCTATAATGTTCAGGTAAACTTCCATGATACGCTCTTTGCTCCAAAAAATTTCAATCAACACAGTAAAATAAACTTCAAAACCCTTGCGTAGCCAACTGCGCGATGGCCATAAAAAAACATTTTTTGCAACCTGTTGTGTAATTGTGCTTGCTCCTTTTTTCTTTTTGTGTTTTTCGTTGTACTTGGCTGCTTTCTCAATGGCCTGCATGTCTAACCCAAAGTGTTCTTCAAATTTTTGGTCTTCGGAAGTAATAACAGCAAGCGGCATAGCTGCCGAAATATTTTCAATGGCTGTCCAGTCTTTTTTCAGGCGCAACTCTCTGTCTTTTTCAAAAACCTGCTGGCAACACCTGATTATCATTAAAGGTGTAAATGGTACAGGTATAAATCTAAAAATAATTACCGATGCAACGCTCAGGATAAAAAACCACTTAATGGTTTTAAAAAAAATTGATTTAGCTTTTTTTAGTTTGGGGTGCATAAAAAAAAGAAAGTTAAAGTGTGAGCAAAAACCGGTAGGGTAAAAGTGCATCTTTTCCTGCCGATTCTACTCCAATGCGAGGAGTTGTTTTGAGTTGCGATGGGTTATATTTTATTCCTGCTTCCTCAATCCAAATTTTTTTACCATGCAAACTTATTCCGGAATCGGCAAGCGTAATGCCCATTGCCTGTGATAGCGTGCCCGGTCCACCGGTAAGTGTTTTGTCAATTATTTTTTTTCTCCTTCGTTTCAGCATTACATCTATGCCACTAACAGGCTTTACGGCACGAATTAAAATAGCGTGGGGAATATTTTTTTTGTTGGTAACAACATTAAACAGCGTGTGTATTCCATAGCATATATAAACATAGGATGTGCCACCTTCATTATACATGTGTTCATTTCGTGCTGTGCGCCTGCCATTCCATGCGTGAGATGCTTTGTCCTCCATACCATTGTATGCTTCTGTTTCGGTAATGATTCCCGAAGTGATTTTTGAACCTATATGCGTTACCAAAAGTTTTCCGATAAGTTGTTTTGCAGTTGAAACAACATCATTCTGCAAATAAAAATCTTTGCTAAGCCTGCTCATTCCACTTTAAAAATTCTTGCTCGTTTATTGAAATTGTACCTGAATCAACCAGCCAACGCAAGGCTCGTACCGATTGGTCGTTCGATGTGTCTTTAACCGATGAAATAACTTCATTTAATGTAACTTGTTTGCCATGTAACAGCGATTTTATTTTTTGTTTTAGCAAACCAAATTCAACATCGTTTATTTCAAGTTTGTTTCTATTGCGGCAAAAGTCGCATGTGCCACAACGCGCATTACTGTTTTCACCAAAATAATTTAGCAGCATCATGTTTCGGCAGTTGGTTTTGCTTTCGGCATAAAGCAGCATTTTTTCAGCACGCTGTCTAAAGCGCTCTTTTCTAAATGCAAGCATCCTTTCGTTTATCTCAATATCATCAGCTCGGTAACGCTCTAATAAAAAAGTAAGCTGAGGTTTATCGGTATGAGGAAGGTATTCACAAATGCTATGCTTTTGCAAAAAGTTAAACCCTTTTACTACTTGCTCAATTGTTAGCCCGGTTTTAGTGGCCAAATCACCCTCATTTATTTTTACAAAGTTGTCGAACAGGCCACCGTATGTGCGCAAAATTGTTTTTATAAACTTATCTATTGTATTGTGCATTACCTGAAAGTTATACAAGTTAAGTTGATTAACAGTAAACTTTAATCGCGAAGGCATAAAAACTCCATCGCTTATAGAAATGTATCCGGCTTCTTCAATAATTTTTAGCGCATGGGCAGTACTTATCGGATTAAGGTTGTATGTTTTGATAAATGCCGATAAATCAAAGTCGCGGCTTATGCCCGCACCTCCGCCAACAGCCATGTTAAAAAAATTTCCAAGTGCATTATAAACGGTTTTTATAAAACGTATTTCCGGAAATGATAATTCAAACGAGCGCTCAATTTCTGCACGGTCGGCACGGCTGTGAAGCAGGATAGCATAAGCATTTTTTTCATCGCGTCCCGCACGCCCTGCTTCCTGGTAATAGGCTTCCAAACTTTCGGGTGTGTCAAAATGTATTACCGTACGCACATCCGGTTTATCAATTCCCATTCCAAAAGCGTTGGTGGCAACAATAACTTTGGTTTTGTTTTTTTTCCAATCGTCCTGTACTTTATTGCGCTGTTGTTGTGTAAGCCCGGCATGGTAAAATGCAGCAGAAATACCTGAGGCTAAAAGCGTCTGCGCAATTTCTTTTGTCTTTCTTCGGCTGCGTACATACACTATGCTGCATGCATTTACTTTGGATAAAATTTCAACCATGCGCTGCACTTTATCGCTGTCGTGATAAACCAGGTAACTGATATTTTTTCGCTCAAAACTTTTTTGAAAAACGGTGTTGCCTTTAAAATGCAACTGCTGCATAATGTCGGTGCGTACATTGCTGGTAGCAGTAGCTGTAAGTGCCAGTATTGGCACATTGGGGTGTAGTTCTCTTACTTCTGCAATGCGCAAATAACTTGGTCTGAAATCGTAACCCCATTGCGATACACAATGTGCCTCATCCACTGCAATAAGGTTTACTTTCATTTTTTGTAATCGTATGCGTGTAAGTTCGCTGGTAAGACGCTCAGGGCTGAGGTATAAAAATTTTATATCGCCATAAACGCAGTTGTCCAGGGCAATATCAATTTCTTTTCGGCTCATGCCCGAAATTACAGCCATTGCTTTTATTCCGCGCTTTCGCAAATTTTCAACCTGATCTTTCATGAGTGAAATGAGAGGAGAAATTACAATGCAAATTCCTTCTTTTGCCAAAGCAGGCACCTGGAAACAAATGGATTTTCCACCTCCTGTGGGCATTAGCGCAAGCGTATCGGTGCCATTAAGTACCGATAAAATAATTTCCTGCTGCAAAGGCCGGAAAGATGAATGCCCCCAATAGCGCAGCAAAATTTCTTTTATGGTTTGCTCATTGCTCATATCTATGCGCAAATATAGGGCAATGGGTACTTATTGAAAAGAATAGGCAAGCCACAGGATTAGAGTAATTTTACCAGTTGCAAATAGCCTTATACGCGCAGTACTCGCATTTTTTTACTTAGCTTGTTTATGCAAAGTGAGGTGTAATTTTTTACGTTAAAGCCTTGCCAAAAGCCTAAGAGCGCAACCATTTTTAATTACAGTTTAATAATTTTATTGGCAAGGTGGTATTGTTTATTGTCTGATGCTATCAAAATTTCATACATGCCCTTGGGCAAGTTAGTGGTTACGGTTTTAAGGGTGGGGTTAACACGGGCAGTTGGTAAATAATCGGCATATATTTTTTTTCCTTTTGCATCGCATATTTTTATTGTGCAATAACCGCTTATATCATCCGGTAGGTTTAGTTGTATGTGGGTGGTAAATGGATTGGGGTAAACTCCCGCACCTGTAAAATTAGGCTCCTCATTAATGCCGGCAAACACACTGTCGGGGGTGTACTCCCACAACTCGCTAAAAAGACCAGTAGAATTTCCCTCTCCTCCTGCAACATAGCCCCTGCCGTTTACGGTAAAGGCTGTGCATCTGTGTCTTGGATGACTTGGCAGTGGCGCTTTGGCAAGCCATGCATTGCTGACAGGGTTGTATTGCCATAAGTCTTGTGTGCAGGGGTTGGTATAACCGCCAAATACATAACCCATGTTTCCTGCCGAAAATGCAGATGAAGAGGTTCGAGGGGTATCAGGCATTGAAGCCTGTTGGCTCCATGCATCGGTAAGTACATTATACTTCCATAAGTCGTTATATATTTTACCGAGGGTATCACCACCAAAAACGTACCCATACCCATTTATTGAAAAGGATGTGGAGTAAGAACGCGCACCCGTAGGAAAATTATTTTTTTGTGTCCAGGTATCCGTTACAGGGTTGTACTCCCACCAGTCGGCATATAATACATTGGGTACTCCTGTGCCTGACCCCAGACCAATGTATGCCTTGTTATTTATTTCAAATGCTACTGCATACCGCCTTGCAACACCGGGCAAGCTGCTTTTTTGTGTCCAGGTATTCAGCACGGGATCATATTCCCACATGTCATTTAAAAAACTTGTAAATACATCCAGCCCCAACCCTATATATCCTTTACCCAATATGGCAATGCCAACACCCACTTCCCTTCTTTGTGGCAGGTCGGCTTTTTGTGTCCAGGCGTCTGTTACAGCATCGTACTCCCAAAAATCAAAACGCGGCAATCCATTGCTCCCAGTGCCTGCATACCCCTTCCCATTAATAGAAAAACTAACCATAAATATTCGTCCCAGCACATCAGGATAGTCGGTTTTTTGTGTCCATGTTCCCTGGGCAAAATAAAACTGTGGGAGTAACAGCAATAAAATAAAAAGGGATGTTTTGTTTTTCATACATATTTATTTTAATAGAACAGGGCTGAGCAATAGCACAGCCCCGTTTTTAATTTACATTTTTATAATCTTATCCACAAGGTTGTATTGTTTATTGTTTGATACTATCGAAATAATATACACACCTTTGGGTAACGTGGCAGTAGCTTGTAACAATGCACCGTTAACTTCATTGGCTGGTAAGGTACTTTTATAGATGGCTTTTCCGGCCACATCACATAGCTCAAACTGGTAATCGGCATCAATATCAGTAAGATTTACCTGTGCATAGTCTTTAAAGGGGTTGGGCGTTATGCCAACTTCAACATTTTCTTTATTGCCCAATCGCAACGCATTATTGCTCTGTGGTGCATCTTTATAGTAAACATCGGGCACAGTATTGTCCCAAAAAGTATAAATGTTGCGGTTGCAAAACTTACCTGCTAAGGAAAACGGCTGTTGTGAATTGGCAGGCTTATCAGGTACTTCTAAAAACCTGTTGTAGGTTGGTTGCGCCTGATTATCACAAATAATCATTATTGGAAAAACCCCTTGCGTTGCCGGATTGGTACCTGTCCAGTTATTTCCTGAATTATCAAGTATCCAGCCTATATATGTACCACCGTTTACACCATAGGTAACCACAGGCCGTAAATTTAATACCGTGTTAAGTGCAGGACTTGCTGTTAAACCGGTTATCGAGTTGTTGGTGTAAATGCGTGGCCCCGTAAACGTATAAGAACCTGCTCTGCTGTTTACCGCTTTGATGTCATATTCATTATTCAACCCATCATAATCCTCATACACAACCGTAACATCATAGGCTCCGCCAATGGTGCCATCAACACAGGCAATGCGGGGCCACGACATAATATGATTAAAATTTACAAGAGATACCGTATGTACCAAATTATTGCCAGTAACACCACTAAAAATTCCGGGAGAGGGAAAGCGTTCTCCATAGATTTCAATTTCATTATTTGTATTTATAAAAGCATATGTTGCAAGTTCAGCTACGCCTAATGTATCGTACAGGCAAACATCGGGCATGCTGCCGCCTGTATTGCCATTGTTGGCTACTGCTACAGAGCCGGAAGCAGATAATGCAGGGTTTCCTGTGGTACGGCCTCCGTAAGTCATTACATTGCCCTGCCCATCGTCCCACACAATTACAAATTCGCCATACGGGTTGCCGTCAATATTTATGGTAACTGCCCCTGCTGTGGTTCCCACTGTAGCTAATCCAGAGGCAGCCCATCCTGCATTCCACCTGAACCATTCCATGTAATAATTTGACTGTGCGCCTGACCAATAAACAGCAATGGCATATATGTTGCTACCGCCACCTTGCTTTACTATACACACATCAGGATCGGTGGCATCAGTATATGTAAAGCCCGATGTGGCAGTGGTGTTTCCGTCATCGCCAATTATGCCCGGGTTGCCTCCACCGTCTTCCCACACACTTACTTTTAAAAAAACATTGCTACTTACTTTATAAATATCATTGCCGGTATTTTCTACTACAACCGGGCCCACCCCTGTAGCTGTTTCGACAATAGTGGCCTTGTTAAATTGTGCTTTTGCATTAATTGTTATCATGCCCAATGCAATGACTAATGGCAGTAAATGTACTGCGTTTTTAATACGTTTTTTCATTTTGTTTGATTTTTTTTATTGTTAGAATTATTTTAACGGCTCAAACGTATTCAGGCCATTCACCGTTTTGCAAATTTTTTGCCCGAACATTTGGCTCATACAGGTGAGCCTTTTGGCTCATTTTAAAAAAATGGGTTTGTTTTTAACAGGAATAAATATAAATTTGGAAATAGTTTTTTTAAAGTCAAAATCCCCAATCATTATTCAATGAACCATGAATCATCACACACACACACACACACACACACACACACGCAAATATTTTAGATAGCAGGCAGCCTGAGATTTTTATCATTAGTAACGATTGCTTTTTTTCTGCCATGCTCGAATGGGTTTTAGTTAATCAACCGTTTAATTTTTTGCATGTTACTGTTTGCAGTGTGTTTGAGTTATTAAAAAACCAAACCCAAAGCATGGAAAATAATTATCTTATTGTACATACATTAAGTGTACAATCGGCAAACGAAATAAAGGTGCTTGCATTGATAGATGATACACCTTTTAAAAAAGTAATACTTTTTGATACCGATAAAAAACAGGCCGAAAAGAAAGCTAAAAAAATTAAAAACAAAATAATTATTTCAACTAACCTGCCAATTCATGAGTCGGCACTTAGGTTGTATAGTGAGATAACAACATTTCAGCCACATCATTTAGGAATTTTTAAAATAGGATGGTTATTAAAAAAGTTGCAGTTAATACATTACAAGGATAATTATACAACGGAGGAATTGCAATATTTAAATTCACTTAAAAATTATGAAAGTGGTAAAAAACTTATGGATACTTTTCCAAAGTCAATATCAACACATAAAAGGATATTGGTAAGGATAGCAGATAAAATGTGCGTAAGCCATAGTGTTACTGCTGTTTTAAATCAGGCCTATGCTACCGGGTTATTAAAACCTAAAGAGCCTACTGATGCAAAATATTTTGAGGGATTTAGTATTTATTAGCTTATTAATATTACCTGTTGCAAATAGCCTTATACGCGCAGTACTCGCATTTTTTTATTTCATTGGTTTGTAAAAAATCAGATGTAAAAATTATTTTATGGATAAGTGCTGTGAGGTTTTTTTCAAAGTCATTTATTATGGCATCGGTAATAAAAAAATCTTCGGTAATCATTTCCATTCCAGCGGCAATTCTGCGCAAAGGATAAATGCCTGCATTTATTTTTCCGGTAAAATTGTTTTTTCGGGCAAGCCATGCATACAATAAAAGCTGGAGGTTTATTTTGTAATCGGTTTTTTCAAAAATTTCAGCGATTGACTTTGGGTCTTTCACCTCATCATTTCCTGTTTTGTAATCAACAATGCGGGTAAGGTCGTTTAGTTTATCAATTCTATCAACAAGCCCTTTTAGTTCAATCATTAAATTATCGCCTGCATCAAGTTTTGCAAAAAAAGGTTGTTCAAAAAGTAATGCCGTAAAGCCCGGTTGTTTTTCATCGGCTTCAATTATTTTTTCGGCATATCGGGTAATAATTTTTTCAATTAAATAAGCCTGCCCGGTTTCATTGTATTGTTTATTGAATTTTTCTGTTATCGCAATTTTAGTTTTATCTGCAATGCTGCTTTTTATTTCATCAAATAATTTTTTATCAAAAAGTTTTCCTTTAGATGGCTCGTACAGCATTTGCATGGTAGCATGAAAAATTTCTCCAAACATGGCAGCGTCAATTTCTTCTTCGTTTGTTTCGGGCTCTTTTATTTTAGCAATATAGCTGAAGTAAAACTGCAAAGAGCAATGAATAAAACTATGTAATGATGTTGCTGAAAATGTTTTGTGATTTTGGTTATTGGCGTTAAACAGTTCTGTTATTTGAAGGGTTAGTTCTTTGGTACGCTTTACACCCGGATTCGATTCGGTATAACTTTGTAAAGGTGTATTAATAACAGTGTGTGAAACAGAAATAAACGGATTAAGTTGTGGTTGCATTTCATAAAACAATTGCAGCAGGTAACGGCTTTTTTCTCCGCCTGCAAAATCGTTTACCTGCGTGTTATAGGTAAGCAAAACATTTTCGGCACGGTATAATAATCGCCAAAAGTGGTATGCTGAAATAGCATCTTGCTCTTCATACGTAGGCAAGCCAAATCCTTTACGCAGCGTAAAGGGAATAAAAGAATTGTGTTTAGAAATTCGAGGCAGTGTGCCCTCGTTAAGATTTAATACAATTACATTTTTAAAATCAAGCGCACGGGTTTCTAAAAAACCCATTACCTGCAAACCATTTACAGGCTCGCCCGAAAAAGGTATGCGCACTGTTTCAAACAGGTCGCTTATCAGCATTTCAACAGATTCGGAATCCAAATCGCTTTCATATTTTTTTACCAGTTGATTTAATTCATTTAACTCATTTAGAATAAAGCCTGCAATTTCATGTTGTATGCTATCTTTTTCGGTTTCTAAAAAAATACGGACTGTAGTAATTATTTGTTTGAAGTATAAAAAAATGTTTTCATTTTTATTGTAGCCAGCAAGCAAATGGTGGGCAGCACTGCCTTCGTTTAAATTTAAAAACGAAAACGGAAGCATGGTCCCTTTTATTTTTTTAAGAGCAGTTAAGGCGTATTCTTCTCCTTTAAAAAATGATTCAGCATAAGGATGTGCAAGCAGCTCTTTTAATTTTTTTACATGAATAAAGATTGTTGAATTGCTATGCTGCGAAAACTTTTTGAGTTGGGTAAGCTGTAATAAAAAACGATAGAGCAAGGTTTCGGTAAACGGAAAACCCATGGTAACATTAAGTGCGGAAATAGTTTTCGGTAACGATTGCAGCAGTGATGGCAATAACTTTTCGTCAGGCAAAACAAATACAGTAGTGTTAATGTCAATCTCTTTTGCTTCAATCTTTTTTTCAAGCTCAACCGAAGCGTGTTTTATTTGTGCAGTAATCAGAGGCGCACCGCAAATGTTTATTTTTTTACTGGCCGAAGAAAAACAATTTTCTTTCCACAAAAAATTGCCTTGTGTAAATTTGTTATTTCTGAAAAAGGCGCCAGCCTCCTGCATTTTATCATTCACAAAATAAGAATCAGCATCCCACAAAAGCTTGCCGCCTGTTTTCTGCGCATAATCAAAAATTAATTCTTCGGCTTTGGTAAGTGCATAAAAACCTGCAAAATATAAATGTGTATTTGTGTTGCTCAAAAAGTTTTTCGGTGCGATAGCTATTTCTCTGTATGCACTGCCTTCGGTCGAAATATTTTTTGCAAAAAGTTTTTCTTCAAATCCAAAATAAAGTTGCGGAAGCGCATCCCATGTTTGTAAAAATTTTTGTTTTAAAACAGTAGGCTCGGTCTCTGAAAACAGTTCCCAAAATTTTTTGATGGTGGTTTCCTGTTCCTCATCAAAACCAAATGCAGCATCCATTTCTTTCGACATTTTGATTCCTGCAAAAAGTTCTTGCGCGTTTACCAGGTACCTGTCAATCTCATTAAAGTCGTTCAGCATCATTTCACCCCACGGAACATATTGCTTATAAGTGGAATGATTAAAATGCTTTTTGTACAACGGAAAAAATTCAAGCAAAAGTTCTTTTCGCTCTGCAATGCGTTTAGGATAGATGCCGCCAATAAAATCGTTGATGGAAAATGCAGCAGGCAAAAAACATGGTTTTGAAAACGCAGCAGCAAATTTTTTTCTGAAAATTAATGCGGCCCTTCGTGTTGGAAATACAACCGTAGTATCGGAATAATCGGTTTTATTATCCGAAATTATTTCACCAATTACTTTGTCAAGAAAAGTTGGGTGCACGTTGAAGTTTAAGGTTTGAAGTCTGAAGTTCTAAATGTTTAAATTTAATTGTGCCTCTTCGCAATTGCCTACTCACCACTCACTTTTGATGAATTATAAAGCAACGAAGAAAAATTATTTTCCAAAAAATAATCGCCTGCTACTTCAATAAGGTGCGATGATGTTACTGCATCAATCTTTTTATAAATCTCATTCATGTTTAAAGGTTTATTAAAATTCAACATTCCTTTGGCTGAAGAAACCACCACACTCGAATTGTTTTCACGGGCAAGCGCAAGTTGGCCTTTTAATTGTTCTTTGTACTGATGCAATTGGACAGCACCAATTTTTTGGGTTGCCAATTTATTTAGTTCTTTTTTTGTAAGTGTTATGCTTTTGTTTAAGAATTTTTTGTCGGTGGCAAGATATACATGAAACGTTCCCGTATCGCGGTACGAATTAAAACCCGATTCAATAGAGTAGGTGTAACCATACTTTTCGCGCACGCCTAAATTCAGGCGAGAATTCATCCCCGGCCCTCCAAGTATGTTGTTAAGTAAAACCATTTTCATCCTGTCATTATCATGCAGTGAATGTGCAGTGCGCCCCATCACATAATGGCATTGGGCAGTGGGTTTACTAATTTCTTTGGTAACTGCTTTATAGCTTTTATATAAGTTAATTTTTGCGTTTGAATAAGAGGTAGATTGCTTTGCTAAATATTTTTCTGCAACGGCAATTACTTTTTTAAAATCAAAATTTCCGGCCACAGCCAAAACAATATTGTGCAAGGTGTAATTTGTTTTTGTAAATTTTTTTAAATGCGATTGGTTAAATGACTTTACCGTTTTTTCTGTACCTAAAATAGGGTGGCCTAATGAATTGTTTTTAAAAATCAGGTTTTCAAAATCATCAAATATCTGCTCGGCCGGATTGTCGAGGTACATTCGTATTTCATCGCACACCACTTCTTTTTCTTTTTCGATTTCTTTTTCTGGAAAAACAGAATGAAACACGATATCGTTTATCAGTTCAACGGCTCTTTCAAAATAAGAAGATAAAAATGAGGCATGCACACACGTTTCTTCCTTGCTTGTAAAAGCGTTTAACTCACCGCCAACCACTTCAAGTCGCGAAAGAATGTGAAACGATTTTCGCTTGGCGGTTCCTTTAAACATCATGTGCTCGATAAAATGCGCAAGGCCTTCGTGCCCTTTTTCTTCATTGCGTGTGCCGGCATGCATCATGAGTGCGCAATGTGCCACATCAGTATTGGGTGTGTGATGAAAAACAATGCGAAGGCCGTTTTTATATTCGTGTATTTTAGGTTCCATGTTCTATTGGCAGGCAAATGTAATGCATCATTGTGTTACAATTAGTAAAATGTATAGTGCAAGATGTGTTATGCTAAGTCATTCTATGCTTAATTCCATAACGGCTAATATCAACCAAATTATTTTTAGTTTTGTCATAAACCATTTGTCCATGAATGAAAAAAAGTTTTTTCTGTTTTTTATTTGCTTTGTGTATCAATTTTCGTTTGCCCAGCAATTTCAATTTGCAAAAAGCATTGGCGGTACAGGTTTCGAAAATGCAATGGGCATAGCTGTTGACAATAACAAAAACATAATTGTTTGTGGATATTTTGCAGGCACTGCTGATTTTAATCCGTCAGCAACAGCATCGGATAGTTTAACAAGTGCAGGGTTTAACGATGTGTTTTTGGCAAAGTATGATTCGATTGGAAATTATTTATGGGCAATTAAAATTGGCGGGCCAGGCGATGAGTTTACTTATGCAGATCCGGTAATTGATAATGCCGGAAGTATTTATGTATGCGGACAATTTAATACCGGTTGTGATTTTAATCCTGATTCAACTGTGCAATTGGTTTTAATTAACAACGGTTCGTTTGATGGATTTATAGCAAAGTTTACCGATGCGGGAAATCTTGTGTGGGCACAGGCGGCTGGCGGAGTTGCTGATGATCAGATTTACAGATTGGATATTAACAATGCAGGCGATGTATTATTTGCCGGCTCGTTTGACAGCATTGCCGATATAAACCCAGCAGGTGGAATTTTAAATTTTCAATCGAAAGGAGCATCTGATTTTTTCTTTGGACGACTTGCATCTAATGGTAATCTTAAAAACGTTTTTGCATTGGGCGGAACTGGCGATGATTACCTTAATAACATTACACATGATGCTAACGACAATATTATAATTACAGGTTCCTTTACCGACTCTTCCGATTTTAACCCTGATACTGTTACAGTAAATATGGTTACCGGAAATTCTTCTTCTTCGTTTATTGCAAAATATGATTCAAGTGGAAATTATTTATGGGCATTTCCAATTCTTAATTCTATTCCCTTTGGTTTACGTTGCAGTAACAACAATGAAATTTTAACATGCGGAGAATTTTTGGGTACTGCTGATTTTAATCCTTCGGCTTCCACCAATCAGTTAACAAGTTTGTCAAACAGTTTTGATGTTTATTTTGCAAAGTATGACGCTGGTGGAAATTATGTGTTTGCAAAAAGAGTAGGAGGAACCGGCACTGATAATGCATATGCAATTAGACAAATGCATGACAGCACCATTTTGCTTTCAGGATATTTTTATAGCACTGCCGATTTTAATCCCGGTGCTGCATCAAATAATTTAACAGCAGCAGGCTTTGGCGATTTGTTTGTTGCGCATTATGATAATACCGGCAATTACATAAATGCATTTAGGTGTGGCGCTGCAGGTTTTGATTTTGCTAGAAATTTTGCCTGTGAAGATGATGGAAGTTTTTTTATTGCAGGCGGCTATGAACAAACGGTTGATTTTAATCCGGCACCGGCAATAAATAACTTAGTAAGTATAAATAGTTCGCGTGATGGATTTTTTGCAAAGTATGGCGCGTCATTTACTCCCATTTATAGTTTAAGCGAAGGCAAAACAGAAATAAAAATTTATCCAAATCCGTTTACAAACAACCTTACTGTTGAAATGCTGAATACAAACAATAAAAATGGTGTTGCCAATCTGTATGATGTTGTTGGAAAAAAACTTTTTTCAAAACCATTGAAATCAGGAACAAACATTATACATTTACATGAATTAAATCAAGGCGTTTATTTTTTGAATGTAAATAATTCTTCTTCTGTTAGAATTATTAAATTATTAGGTAATTGAGTTATTTGGGTAATTAAGTAATTTTTAAAAAAATAAAAAAATGAAAACATTTAAATCATTTTTGATAGCTGCAATATTTGCGTTTTCAACTTTGTTTGCTTTTGCACAAGAGGCAAAGCAAGTTTTAATTACTGATAAAATTCGCGAAGGCGATATTATTTTTCAGGAAACAAGTGGAGAATTGAGTGAGGCGATTAAACAAGCAACACACTCAAAATTTAGCCACTGCGGTATAATTTTAAAAAAGGAAAATAAGTGGATGGTTTTTGAAGCGGTAAACCCCGTTTCGTTTACTCCACTTGAGCAATGGATGCAGCGTAACAATAGTTGTGTGGTACGAAGGCTAAGGGATGCCGATACTAAAATTACTCCCAATGTAATTTCAGCATTTATAAACGAAGCGCAAAAAATGCAAGGCAAACAGTATGATTCGTTTTTTAACTGGAGCGATGAGAAATTGTATTGTTCAGAATTGGTGTACAAAATTTATGACAACACACTTGGTATTAAACTTGGCTTGCTTCAAAAATTAAATGAGTTTGATTTAAAATCAGAGCAGGTAAAAGCACAATTAAGAGACACCTATGGTGAAAAGATTCCTTATGATGAGCCCGTTGTATCTCCAATTAGCCTTTTAAAAGACACTAAATTAACAACTGTTTTTGAGCAATAATTCGCATTTAACAGGTATAACATAGTTTAGTTTTTTTGAATTAATAATTGCTTTTAATTACATTTTGTTTGAAATCCTATTTTTTTACCTTTGCCGCCCGTTCATAAAAGTTTGGTGAGGTGCCTGAGAGGCCGAAAGGAACAGTTTGCTAAACTGTCGTACGGGGAAACCTGTACCGTGGGTTCGAATCCCACCCTCACCGCAGGTAAATAATTGCCTAACCAACATAATAATAACGGGGTGTAGCGTAGCCCGGCTTATCGCGCCTGCTTTGGGAGCAGGAGGTCGCAGGTTCGAATCCTGCCACCCCGACAAATTGAAATGCGGATTTTAGATTGTTGATTTCGGATATTCTAATCCTAAGTCATAAATCCGAAATCCGCAATCGTTTTTTAGGTCCCGTAGCTCAGCTGGATAGAGCAACTGCCTTCTAAGCAGTAGGTCACTGGTTCGAATCCAGTCGGGATCACCAACAGGTAATACATAATTGAGTTTTTAATTAAGCAATAAGAATGCATCAGGATAAATTATCTGTTAGAGAAATAACTGAGGCCGATTTTGAACCGCTTGCCAACTATTGGCAAAATGCTGATGCCTTATATTTAAAAAGTATGGGTGCAGATAAAAGTAAGTTGCCACAGCGTGATAAATTTATCCAAATGCTGCTTGAGCAGGTTAAGGCTCCGTATACCGAAAAAAAATCGTATTGTTTGATTTGGTGTGTGAATGGACTGGCTGTTGGCCATAGCAATGTAAATAGAATTGAATATGGCAGTCATGCATTTATGCATTTGCATGTTTGGAATGGCAATAACCGAAAAGGCGGCTTTGGGAGGGAGTTTGTTAAACTATCAGTACCCTATTTTTTTTCTAACCTTAAACTAAATAAAATTTTTTGCGAACCCTATGCTTTAAACCCTGCCCCTAATAAAGTGTTAGAAAAGGCGGGCTTTAATTTTATAAAAATGCATGTAACTACACCGGGCTTAATTAATTTTGAGCAAGAGGTAAACCTGTGGGAGTTGAGTATTGAAAAGTACTTAGCCTTGTTGCAAGCGCATGAATTAAAAGCATAGGAATGATTTATCCAAAAGCCCAAATCAAAAAATCAGGCAACACTTTTGCCCATGTAATTTGATTGTGCATTCCGTTTTCTACTTCCACATAGCAAATATCTTTTTTTGCTTTATATCCTTTTGCTTTTAACTCACTAATCAAATCCAGTGAATCGTCAATAGCATCAATCACACCATTATTATTTCTGTCGTTGGTTTCATCCAGTGTTCCGGTTTGTATCCAGAATTTTAGTTTACGCTTTGTTTTGGATTTGCGAATTATAGCGTGCATAATCCGGTCTGATTCTTTATACCCTTTTTTCAAATCTTTCTTCCTCCACCAAAGTGAACCTGAAAAAACTCCAACCTTGCTAAATAGTTCAGGGTGATTCCAAGCAATGTCAAGTGCCGATAATCCTCCTAAAGAAAAACCCGCAACGGCACACTGTGATGCTTTTAGTTTCGTACGAAACGTATTCTCAATAAAACTTCGTAATTCTTTTACAATAAAGTTTGTGTAATCAGCCGCCAGGCTTCCGCGTTTTAAATAATCAGGATGATGCGCTGTGCCATATTCCTGCAATCTGTTTTCATTTGCATGAATTGCAACGATCATCAGCGGTTTTATTTTTTTCTTTTCAGAAAGTTTGTGCAGCGTATCTGCAATGTGCAAGGAGTCGCCATCCTGACCGTCATTTAAAAAAAGAACACGGCAACCAGATGATATCTTTACAGGTAAATAAAAGTCAACTGTAACTTCTCTGTCAAGAAGTGTTGAGTAAATTATTCTTCGGTTAAGTTTTATAGAAGTGGGTACGCTCAATAAAAATTCCATTCATTAAATTTCGTGCGAATGTAAATTAAAATGCGCGAAATAATCCTTTCAAATTTCTGTTCTAAACAAAAATTTGTAAGGATTTAATAAAGACATTTTTTACGTAAAGGAGACTTAATTCAAAACCAACTCGATTTTTTTCTTCTTGTAGTTCCACCCACACCAAGCACGCCAAGCAAACTACGAGTAAGAATGCTTGTAGCCGTGCGCATAGCTTGCTTAGCAAGCGGGTTATCCAAAATGGATGGAGCTTCTTTTTCTGGCCTGGCTTCTTTTTGTTGCTGGACAACTTCCGTGTGCTCCTGCAATTTTTTATTCAGCATTTCAAAAGCACTTTCGCGGTCAACTTCCTGGTTGTACTTTTTTGCCAACTGGGATTTAGAAATCACTTCATCAATTTCCTGATGCGTTAAAATATCCATGCGAGATGCTGGTGCGCATAGCATGGTATGTACAAGTGGAGTGGGAGTTCCTTTTTCGCTTAGCACAGTAACTATGGCTTCGCCAATTCCTAGTTGTGTGAGCAACTCATCCGTTTTGTAATAATCCGACAATGGATAATTTTCAGCAACCATTTTAATTGCTTTCCTGTCTTGCGCAGTAAATGCTCTAAAGGCGTGCTGCACTTTCATACCTAACTGTCCAAGGACTGATGCCGGAATATCTTCAGGAGATTGCGTTACAAAAAATACACCCACACCTTTGGAGCGAATAAGTTTTATGATGGTTTCAATCTGGTTTAATAAATTTTTACTTGCGGTATTAAAAATTAAATGCGCTTCGTCAATAAAAATCATAAGTTTAGGCGCATCTGCATCACCCACTTCAGGAAATGTGGAATACACTTCAGCAAGCAAACTCAACATAAATGTCGAAAATAATTTTGGTTTGTCCTGTAAATCATTTAACCGAATTATATTTAATGCACCCATTCCGTTATCATCCACACGCATTAAATCTTCCACCTCAAAAGACTTTTCACCAAAGAAAATTTCTGCACCTTGTTGTTCTATTTCAATTATTTTTCGGATAATGGTTGATGTGGTTGCTGTTGCAATGACACCGTACTCTCCTTTTATTTCTTCTTTGCCTTCATTGGTTAAAAACTGCAGTGTTTTTTTAAAATCTTTTAAATCGAGCAATGGTAATTGTTTGTCATCACAATATTTAAATACCAATGACACAACGCCTTCCTGCGTATCATTCAACTCTAAAATTTTTGAAAACAGTACAGGTCCAAATTCAGACACTGTTGCGCGCATACGCACACCGTTTTGTTTTGAAATAGTAAGGAGTTCTGTCGTAAACTGAATGGCTTTCCACGGTGTTCCGATTTTTGCATGGCGCTCATCAATTTTGGGATTGGCAGTTGCTGGTTTAGCAAGTCCACTCAGGTCACCCTTAATATCCATAAGCAAACACGAAACACCTTTTTGTGCAAGTGCTTCTGCAATGCCCTGCATGGTTTTTGTTTTTCCTGAACCGGTGGCACCTGCAATTAATCCATGTCGGTTAAATGTTTTTAGTGGTGCTTTTACTAACGTGTTTGTTAAGCACTCACCATTTAGCACAGCACCTCCAATAATAATGCTGTCGCCTTTAAAAGTGTAGCCTTCGTTTATAAGTTGAATGAAAGAATTTTTGTCAGCCATTTTTTTTGGTTTTAGGTTTGAAGTTTGTGGTTTAATGTTGTTTTATAACTTCAAACATCAAACCACAAACATCAAACTAATATTTAGTTGGTTCCATCTGATGTGCTTTGTTTAAATAAAATTTTGCATTGGCTTCATCACCTTTAAAGCGATAGGTGATGCCAAGAAAATAATTTGCCTGTGCCAGTTGCGGGTCGAGTTTTGCTGCTTTGTGTAAATAGAATAATGCATTGTCATAATCCTGAACCATACCATAACAACTTCCCAGGTTCATATTTCCCTCGGCATAACCAGGGTGCAGCTGCACGGCACGTTGAAACTCCTGTAGTGCTTCGTTATATTTTCCTGCTGTAAAATATACAGTACCTAAATTACTATGTGCTGT
Organism: uncultured Flavobacteriaceae bacterium; assembly: GCA_964432885.1. Classification (GTDB taxonomy): domain Bacteria; phylum Bacteroidota; class Bacteroidia; order AKYH767-A; family OLB10; genus CAYSPG01. The sequence continues at coordinate 489,777 of CAYSPG010000001.1, read as the reverse complement.
TGGGTTACTTGGATTTGCTTCAACCGCCTTTTGATAATAGTAAAAAGATTTTTCGGTGTTTTTCTTTTTCCCCCAGGCAACACCCAACTGATTTAATGCGTCACCAAAGCGCGGATAAATCTCTACAGCCTTCTCAAGTTCGGTTATAGCCAATGTCAAAATAGAATCCTGTTGTAACGAATCTTTACCATTTAATATTTCCGGTTTCACCAATAAGTTGCCTAAATAATAATGTGTGCGTGTGCTGTTGGGGCAAATTTTTACATCGTTGCTGAAAAGCGAATAATTATTTTCCCATACCGGATTGCGCGAAATAGTTTTAAAAGAAAACAAACACAAAACAGGAATAAGAAGTAAAACCGGAATTTTATTTTGTTTGAAAAACTCAGCAATGGTTGAAGGCTGTAATTTGTCCTTAACTAAAAAACGTAACAACGCAGCAATGCAAATGCAAAAGCCTAACGATGGTGTATATAAAAATCGTTCACCAAATGAGGAGCCTATCATCATAAAAATGTTTGAGTAAATACTTAGTGTGATGAGATAAAATAAAATTCCGAAGGAAAGTAATTTTTGTTTTTTGAAAAGTTTTATGGCAGCAATAAACAATCCAATGTAAACAGCAACAGAAAGCAAAAACCAAACATCGCCCATGCCACGAATTGGGATTTGATTAAACGAGTAATCAAATGCAAGTGGATGCGGAATAAAAAGTAGTTTTAAATACATGCCCAGTATTATTACTGCAGTTGCAAATTTTGTGTTAAAAGTTTTTGCTGCGCTTAACAAGTTGTCAGTAACAGAAGGGGCGCCATGTGGAATATCTTTTAAAACGCCATGTCGGATTAATAAAAACAATAATGCAACAGCTAAAAGAAATGCCATGGGTTTAATAACATTTTGTTTTCCGTTTTTTGCAAATAAAAAAATGCAAAGCGGGAACACGGCCATAAAAGTGATGGACGATTCTTTTGACATCAATGCAATAAAGTAGAGTAGGAGTGAAGCAAACAGTTGGGTTACTTTTTTTTCTTCAACATACTTTAAAATAAAAGTGCAGGAAGCAATGCAACATAAAAAGGATAAAATTTCGTCCACGCTTTTTATATTGGCAACCACTTCGGTGTGCAATGGATGGGTTACAAACAGCAATGAGGCCAGAAAAGAAAAAATGCTACTTCCCGAAATTCTGAATAGAAAATTGAACAAAACAATTCCCGTTAAAGCATAAAATAAAATATTGGTAATGTGACCGGGTAAAGGGCTGTTTGGAGCAAGGCTCCATTGCACTGCAAACAGCGCTTTGGGTATTGGGCGGTATAACTCATCATCTACCAGGTAATATCCATAGCGGTAACTGCTTTTTAAAATTTCGGGAATAGCCGATGCACCTTGCTTTGTAACGCGGTTTTCTAAAATTACCGAATAGTCGTCAAGCACAAAGCCATGGTTTAATGTATTTGCATAGAGTAAAAATGCAAAAATGCCAACCACCAACGATAGAATTGTGTTAACAGGGTTTTTCTTTACAGGAATATTTTTTTTATCCTGTTTAGGCAAGTCAGTCTTTTTTTTAATGTGCTTTGGTTGAGCCATTATTTTATTTCTTCTGAAGCAATAGAATCAGCTTTACTAAATTCTGCAATTATCTGTTCAGGAGTTTTGCCAAGGTTTAATAAAGAAAATTTTGCACTCTCAGCCATTTCATGTGCTGGATACTTTGAAATAAACTCATTGTAAAATTGTTTGGCTTTTGCTGTGTCGTGCATATTATTTTCATTGATGTAGCCTTGAAGAAATAAGGAGTAAGCGGCTTTTGTGCTTTGCGGATACTTTTGAGTTACAGTACCAAAAAATTCAAGGGCGTTGGTATAGGCATTGATGCCCGATGATACATCACCGGCTTTAAACAAATATTCAGCCGACATTGAGTCATCAGGAAATTTTTCGGCATAGTAGCGGTATTGGCTTATTACTTCGCGTGCAGTTTTGGTATTCATTTTTACATCCTTGTCTTTAAACAATACTTTTTCTTTTTCTTCAATTTCCTGTTTTAATTTATTACGTGTGTTGGTACATGATATAAGCGCTGTTGCTAAGAATACCAGCGCTATAAATTGTTTAGTTCTTTTAAATAATTTCATTGATAAAAAGATAAATGGTTTAATTGTTATGTTGATGGTTTTTAATTGCTAAACAAGATTTAGTATCTCACCTATAAAGACTATTGTTTTATTTTTTTTACTTTAAATCAAAACGGGCTACCAGGTTCTTTTTTTAAATGATTAAACACCAGTTTATCCATTATTGCAGGAAAAAATTTGTTAAGCCATACAGTTATTTTCCCGTTTGAGGTAAGCAGCAAATCACGTTTTCTGTTTTTTATAGCAACAAAAATATGCTTTGCAACTTCTTCTGCACTCATCATTTTGTTTTCGTTACGAGGAGATTCAGCTTGTGCAACTCCAGTTTTTCCTAAAGCCGAATTTCGGATGTTGGAAGCTGTAAAGCCGGGACATGCAACAAGCACATGCAAGCCTGTTTTTAAATTTTCTGTGCGCAATGATTCTAAAAAACCTTCCATGGCAAACTTAGAGGCGCTGTAGCCGGTTCGTCCCGGCAATCCTTTTTTTCCGGCTATAGATGACATGCCTGCCACACTACCCTTTGATGAGATCAAATAAGGCAATGCATATTTGGTGCAGTAAACGGTTCCCCAAAAATTGGTTTCCATTATTTTTTTTATCACACCCAAGTCTATATCATTAAACAATGCACGCATCGAAATACCTGCATTATTAATCAATACATCAATGCGGTTAAATTCTTTAACCGTGTGGTCAATTACTTTTTCGCAATCGCTTTCTATTGAAACATCAGCTACAATGGCAATCACATTGTTGTTTATTTTTTTTAACTCGATACAGGCGGCATTTAAATTTTCGGCATTGCGCCCGGTAATTACCACCGCCTTGCATTGTTTGGCAAACTCAATTGCACAGGCTTTTCCAATACCGGATGATGCCCCTGTAATTATTACAACCTTATCTTTCAACGCCTGCTGTTTTTATATCAAAATGCCTGAGTGGCAAAAATAAATAGTTTTGCACGCCATGCAACTTACACAGGTAGTTACATCTGATCATAAAAAAGAATTTCTTCTTTTCCCTCTCAAAATTTATAGCAGCGATGTCAATTGGATTCGTCCGCTTGATAAAGATATTAATGACGTTTTTGACGAAAAAAAAAATAAATTTTTCAGACATGGAGAATGTGCGCGCTGGATTTTGAAAAACAATGCGGGCGAAACGATTGGCAGGGTGGCAGCTTTTATAAATAAAAAAATAGCGAATAAAGAAAATCAGCCAACAGGCGGGATGGGATTTTTTGAATGTATAAATGATAAGTCAGCGGCATTTGAACTTTTTGATGTTTGCAAACATTGGCTTCAGCAAAGAGGTATTGAAGCTATGGACGGTCCTATAAACTTTGGAGAGCGCGATAGCTGGTGGGGATTGCTTGTAGAAGGGTTTTCACCTGTTGGGTATAAAATGAATTACAATCCAGTTTATTACCGCAGCCTTTTTGAGGAATACGGATTTAAAAAATACTTTGGTCAATTGTGTTATTCACTTAACCCGATGGAAAAATTGCAGGATAAGTTTTATGAGAGGCATAGGATAATTGAAGAAACAGGAGAATACACCTCATCATACATTCGAAAAAATCAATTGGAAAAGTTTGCCGAGGACTTTCGAATTATTTACAACAAAGCATGGGCAAAATTTGGTGGTGGTAAAGAATTGGAGTCAAAGCAGGTGGTTTCATTTTTTAATAAAATGAAACCCGTTATTGACGAAAAAATAATTTGGTTTGTATATCATAAAGGCGAGCCTGTTGCATGTTGGGTAAACATTCCCGACATAAACCAGATTTTTAAAAAATTTCACGGCAAGTTTGGATTGCTGCAAAAACTTTGGTTTATCCTCTCAATTAAATCCAAGCGTACCAAACGCTTTATTGGAATTGTTTTTGGAGTAATTCCTGAGCATCAGGGAAAAGGAGTTGACAGCTACCTGATTGTTGAAGCGGCAAAAATTATCCAGCCACAAAAACTTTATTCTGAGTTTGAAATGCAGTGGATAGGTGATTTTAATCCCAAAATGATAGCTATTTGCGAAGCATTAGGCACCACAAAAAGCCGCACTTTAATAACCTACCGCAAGTTGTTTGACGAAACAAAGGAATTTATTCCTCATCCTGTTTTGTAAGTGCTGCCGTTGACCTGAATATGAGTTTTTCATTCACCAGGTTCCTCCGTTCATCGCCCCATTTATTTGTTGTGTTATAATAGGCAATCGTTGCAATAAAACAATTAGCCCGCATCGGGGGTGTTTAAAAAAACTTGGGTTACACAAAAATGCAATGCTTACCCGTTTTTATTCTTTATTTTATTGCGTCAACATTTTATCTCTATTTTTTCTTAGCAAAAGTTATTCACATATTAAGTCGTTTGCTTTTTTATAACGCTAATCTTAATACTTTAGCCCTTACTTAAAATTTAACAAACATGCAAAAATTAAACTCCCTTTTAATGGTAATTCTGTTTGCTGCCATGAGCACATTTGCCCAAGATTACCGTATGATGTTCCAAAGTGGAACAGCACAACCAACACCAAACCTTGAGCAGTTTATTGCCGAGCCTGCTGTAGGTGTATCCGAAATTTTTAATGGATATTATTACCGGTACCTTCAGTTTAATACCTTGCCTACGCAGGAACAAAAAAACAACATAGCACAAAGCGGAATTATTTTGTTGGATTACATGCCACGCAACGCATTTATGGCTGCCATACCGGTTGGTTTAAACAAGCAGATGTTATCCACTTATAACATCCGAAGTGTAGTAACCCCAAATCCTATTCAAAAAATAAACCGCAACTTGTTGGCTCAAATTCCTGAACATGCAAAAGTTGAAAAAGGAATGGCTGATATTAAAATTTTATATTATGCTAATATTGACGATGCTGCTGCACTTGCAGCATCTGTTCAAACAGGAAATGTTCAAAGCCATATTCCGTCCGCCAATCTTATAACCGTTCGTGTTCCAGAAAACAGTATACAATCTATTGCTGCTCTAGCATGGGTAAGTTACATTGAGGCTATTGCACCACCATCAACAAAAGATGATGCGCGCGGTCGCAGCCTTCACCGCTCCAATAACATTAATACCGATTTGCCTATGGGACGACACTATAATGGCTCAGGGGTAGCTGCTGCACTTGCAGATGACGGGCTTGTTGGGCCACACATTGATTTTACAGGTCGTCTTTTTAATATTTCGGCAGCACCCGGTGGCACACATGGTGATATGACTGGTGGAATTTTAGCCGGAGCCGGAAACTTAAATCCTACCATGCGCGGTATGGCCGATGGGGTAGAGTTGCATGTTTTTGATATAGGGGCATATCCTCAAATTGTAAATGCTGTAACCAATAATGCAAATCTTGGAACCGTTGTTTCTTCAACCAGCTACTCACAGGGATGCAATGAATACACTATAGACACACAATTTGGCGACCAAACAACGCGTGATAATCCTCAACTGTTGTTTGTGTTTTCGGCAGGTAACAATGCTGCCGGCAATTGTCAGTATGGTGCCGGTGCCGGATGGGGAAATATTACCGGTGGATATAAACAAGGAAAAAATGTAATTGCATGTGCTAACCTTGATGCTTTTGAAGTGCGTGATAACACCAGCAGCCGTGGGCCAGCAAGTGACGGACGCATTAAGCCCGATATTTCATCAAACGGAAAAGACCAAATGAGTACGGATGCAAATAATACATACCAGGTAGGAGGCGGAACTTCGGCTGCATGTCCCGGCATTGCAGGTATTTCAACCCAGCTTATACAGGCTTATAAACAATTAAATTCTGCTATTGATGCTCCCACAGCTTTAATAAAGGCTGTGTTGCTAAACGGTGCCGAAGATATTGGCAACCCGGGTCCTGATTACTCATTTGGGTATGGAAGGGTTAATGCACTTCGTTCTGTAATCGCACTTGAAAACAATACTTACTTTTCAAGTTCACTTGCGCAGGGAGCTACCAATACGCATATCATTAATGTGCCTTCAAATGTTGCTCAACTTAAGGTGCTGGTTTATTGGCACGATGAAGGAGGAAATCCTTCAGCATCTGTATCGCTTGTAAACGATATTGATATGATAGTTACAGATCCATCGGCCACTAACTGGGAGCCATGGATACTTGACCCAACACCTACAGTAGCTGCTATAACATCAAATGCCACACGCGGCCCCGATCACTTAAATAATATGGAACAGGTTACAATTGATAATCCGGCTTCAGGTAGTTATACGGTATCATTAAACGGATTGGCAATTCCTTCGGGCCCTCAGGAATATTATCTTGTTTACGAGTTTCGCTACGATGATATTACTGTAACCTATCCAATAGGAGGTGAGGGCTTTGTTCCCGGTGAAACCGAAGTAATACGATGGGATGCGCTGCGAAATGCGGGAACTTTTACGCTTGAATATTCAGTTGACAATGGAGCTAACTGGACTACCATTGCCAACAACATTGTGGGAACATTGCAACAGTATTTATGGTCCGTACCAAACAATATTACTGACCAGGCAAAAGTGCGCGTAACACGTGGTTCAGCATCAGGTCAAAACACCGATAACTTTTCTATCATCGGTTTACCCACAGGCATTACAGTAGACTGGTGCTGTCCTGATTCAATAAAGCTTAGCTGGAATGCAGTTACAGGTGCTACCGGTTATGAAATTAGCGCACTTGGAACTCAGTATATGGATTCCATTGCTTATTCAACCACCAACAGTGTGATAATTCCTAATACCAATCCTAACATTTCGTATTGGTTTAGTGTGCGTGCATTGCTGCCGGGTGGAAAAGGAAGACGCGCAGTAGCTATTATAAAAAATCCAGGTACATTTAATTGCCCATTAGCTATTGATGCAGAGTTAGTTCAACTACTTTCACCCGGATCGGGCACTGTGCAGGATTGCCAGGGACTAACCAATGTACCAGTAACAATTTCTGTTGAAAACAATGGACAAGGGCCGCTAACCAACATACCGGTTTATTACAGCGTTAATGGTGCAGCACCTGTTGCTGATATTGTTCCCGGAACACTTAATGCAGGTCAAAGTACCACATTTACATTTGCTTCGTCATTAAATTTATCTGTTGCCGGTAATTATTCCATTGATGTGTGGACAGGCTATACAGGTGATATGAATTTATACAACGACTCTTCGGCAGCTTCCACCAATGTTGTTTCGGGTGTGCTTGCAACCGCGCCTTATTCAGAAGACTTTGAAACTTTTGCTTTGTGCCCAACCACATCTAATTGTGAAACCACAGTTTGCGCTCCGCTAAATGGCTGGATTCAGGATGTAAACCTTTCACAGGATGATATTGATTTTCGTACCAACGAAGGCCCAACACCATCAGCAGGCACTGGCCCTGATATTGATCACACGCTTGGAACTGCTGCCGGAAATTACATGTACCTCGAAGCAAGTAACGGTTGTTTTTTCAAAACCGCTCACTTCATCACACCATGCATTGACCTTACAGGAATTACGCAACCTCAACTTTCGTTTTGGTATCACATGCTTGGCGGCAACATGGGCGACCTGCATGTTGATGTGTTTAGTAACGGAGCATGGGTAAATGATGTAACTCCTGTTATATCGGGCAATCAGGGCGCTGCATGGCTTCAGCGTGTACAAAGTTTATCGGCTTATGCCGGCCAAATAATAAATATCCGTTTCAGAGGTATTACTGGTAATGAGTTTGAAAGCGATTTGGCGATTGACGATATTGGTGTAACAAATGTAACAGGATTGAATCAGGTCGTTGCACAAAACGCGTTGGTAGTTTATCCAAACCCAACCCGTGGAATTTTTAATGTTTCGGTTGCTAAACCTGGCAATTATCAATTAGAAGTATTTGATATAAATGGAAAAATTGTAACCACTGCAGCTATTCATGCTTTTGATAAATCTGCTGCAGTAATTGATATGACTTCATTTGCAAAAGGCGTTTATACAATAAGCGTAAAATCTGATGTAGAAGTTATTCGACAAAGAATAACTATTATGTAGAAATCAGGTAATAATTATGCTAAGAGGCTGTTTCAAAAATTGAGACAGCCTCTTTTGTTTTTCAACCCAATCTAAAGGCTTTGTGTTTAAGTTTCTTTTTTATGTTTACGCCTCATTAACTTTAGTATCTGATATGATCAAAATTATTTCACTATCAACTGCTGTTGTATTTTTTGTTTCATGCGGAAACAAAAAAAGTAATCAGGATTATACCGTTCAAAGTATGTCTGATTCAATTCAGTTTATAAAGATTGCTGACGCTGAAACTTTTTTGCCGACATGGAAAAAAGAAAACACCCTTGTTTATCATGTATTGGCTGAGCCCGATAACCTGCATCCTACCAATGGAAAAACCCTGATGCGAAGTGAAGTGATGATGTACACGCAACAATATCTTGTTAATGTTGACTTTTATTCCAACTCGCTGCGTGCATCGTTGCTTAAACAAATGCCTGTGTTGGCCGCAGATGGTTTGTCGTACGCGTGCGAGTTACGTGATGATGCAATGTGGGATAACGGTGATAAACTGTTGGTTGATGATGTTATTTTTACTTTAAAGGCAAACAAGTGCCCTTTGGTACAAAACGAACACCTTAAACCTTATCTTGAAACATTTACTGATATTGTTGTTGATGCAGATAATCCTGCAAAATTTACTGTTAAAGTTTCTAAACCCTATATTCAAAACATTGCAATATGGAGTGATATTGTTATTATGCAACGCAAGTATTACGATATAGAAAATGTTTTTTCTGCTTACACTTTTTCCCAACTAAACGATACCACTTTTCAAAACAACCCACCTGCTGAAATAAAAAAGTGGGCTGATGATTTTAATTCGAGCGACCAAGGTTTTGATTTAGCAAAGCTTAATGGAATGGGTATGTATAAAGTAGCCGACTGGCAGCAAGGCCAGTACCTTACGCTTGAAAGAAAGCACAACCATTGGACAGCTAATGAAAGCAGTGCCTATGTAAATGCTTATCCCGACAAAATTATATTTCAACAAAACAAAGACCCTAACGCAACCAGCCTTGAATTTAAAAAACAAAATTATGATGCATCAGTTGTGCTTTCCACAAAAGCATTGCTTGACTTACAAAGTGACAGCAGCTTTAATGCAAACTATAACTCACGATTTGTAAGCACATATAATTACTCATACGCTGCATTTAACACAAAGCCTGACGGTATAAAACAAAAAAAAATTTTTAATGATATTACTGTACGCAGGGCTGTGGCAATGCTGGTGCCATACGATATGATAAATCAATCGGTTTATATGGGTAACTACAAAAGGCAAACAGGTCCTGTTTGCAGCCACAAACAATCATTTAATACCAACCTTATTCCCACTGCATACAACTTTAATGAAGCTGTAAAGTTGCTTGCAAATGCTGGTTGGAAAGATACCGATAACGATGGTGTGCTTGATAAAGAAATTGATGGTATAAAAACACGGTTTGAATTTGCGCTGAATATATATGCTAATATACCCGATTGGCGAGACTTTGCCCTGCTAATGGCGGGCGAAATGAAAAAAGCAGGAATAGTGCTAAATATCAACCCTCTGGAAGTGCAAACATTTTTAGAAAATGCACAAATGCACAATTTTGATATGTTGCTTGGTGTTTGGAGTACAAGCGTTAGCCCTGATGACTTTACTCAAATTTGGCATACACAAAGCTGGAAAGATAATGGAAGCAACTATGCAGGGTTTGGAAATGAGGCAAGCGATGCATTGATTGATTCCATTAAAAACACCATGGATTATGAAAAAAGAATTGTTCTTGAAAAAAGATTTCAGCAAATGGTGACCGATGAGCAGCCGTATATTTTTCTTTTTAACTCGCAACGCAGAACAGCTGTGCACAAACGCTTTGGAAATTGTGAAATGTTTTTTGAGAAACCCGGCCTCTTGTTGAATAATTTAAAATTGCTTGATAGCAGCCCTGCTGCTAAAGCAGATTACAATCCTTAACTTCACGGTGTGAAAAATTATTTTGCCAGGCGCATTGTAACTATAGTTCCAGTTTGCTTTTTGCTTACGGCTTTTGCTTTTATCCTTACACTTTCTATTCCAGGTGATGCAGTTGATGCAATTTTATTACGCGAAGAAGGGATTTCGGTTTCTTCGGCTAACTATCAAAAACAAAAACAAAAGCTTGCTCATCAGCTTGGTTTACACAAACCTGTATTTTACTTCTCTGTTTCTTCTCTTGCCGAAATAGAAAGCAATGAATATTTTGCAAACGCTGTTGTACAATCAACCTTTTGCAAACTTGTTCACCAAACCGGAAATCATGGTGCTGTTAAAAATTATTTTGCAGCACTTGGTGCTTCGGCTGATGCTATTCGATTTCTTGTGGAACAAAAAAATATATCTTCACAGACCAATAGTATCCTTTCCGAATTAACAACAGCTTTAAACCAATTGAATTCTGAAGATAATATTTCTGCTATTCAACTAAAGATACATACGGTAAAGAACAATTATAAATTGCTAAATCTGGATAAGGCCTGGGTAGTTTTAAATAATACCGTTGCAAATCTTAATATTGGAAATTCCGGATGGAAAAGTTTTGTGCCGGCTATTGCTTTTCACACCGATAATCAGTTTAATGACTGGTTTTTAGGAAATCATGTAAGTAAGGGCTTTATCCGTGCTGATTTTGGAAAGTCGTACATTACAGGCAAGCCTGTTCTTAAAATTATTTCCGATAAAATATTCTGGTCGGCCATATTATCTGTGGGGTCTATCCTGCTTGCGTATATGCTAAGTATTCCTCTATCGGTGTTTTTGGTTTATACTAAAAACAAATTTTGTAAATCATTTTCAGAGGTAGTGTTAAGTTTTTTGTATGCAATACCCGTTTACATCATGGGATTGCTTCTTCTCTATCTTTTATCCAATCCGGAAGTATTAAATATTTTTCCATCATCGGGTATTAAGCCTACTGGAGGCTACGAAAGCGATGCTTCTTTTATAGATAAATTTTTTACTTCACTTCAACATCTTGCTTTACCAATTATTTGCTATACCTATGGCACCTTTGCATTTTTAACGCGGACGTTAACCGCATTGATGCGAAAAGAAGCAGCCATGGATTATGTCCGTACAGCACGCGCCAAAGGAATGAGCGAGATTGTTGTTATTTACAAGCATGTGTTACGCAATTCAACATTGCCTCTTGTGGCTGTGTTTGCCAACATATTTCCTTCCGTAATTGGTGGCTCGGTAATTTTAGAAACCATGTTTACTATACCCGGCATGGGCTTTGAGACTTATCTTGCTGTTTTTAACCGAAATTACCCGGTAATTATTGCGGTTTTTGTTTTCAGTGGTTTGTTAACCATTGCCGGATATTTAATTACCGATGTTATTTCATCTCGTATTGACCCAAGGATTGCATTCAATAAAAATTAAACACCATGACAAAGAGCAATGCATGGTTTATAAAAAGTTTTTCGTTTTGGTGGCTTGTGTTTGTTGGAATTCTTTCAATATTTGCATCGCTCCTGTCGAACCCAAAACCCTGGGTGGTTAAATATATGGATGGTCAAAATGATAAAAGCCATTATATCCTTGATGCAACCAATTATCGAAACGATTATTTAAACAACAGGCAACTCTTTCGTTATATTTTTTTTGCTCCAGTACCATACACTGCCGGGCAAACAGATGCCGATAATCTGGGATTAAAAAGTCCATTCGAAGAGAATTTTTATTCAACCACTCAAGGATCAAAAAGCAACTTACCCGTTCGATTTAAACATTTTTTAGGTACCGACCAACTTGGTTGTGATGTTTTGGCAGGCATCATTCATGGTGCACGTTATAGCATGGCAATTTCTCTTGGCGGAATGTTAATCGCCACTTTAATCGCGCTGTTTGCCGGTATTGCATCAGGATATTTCTTTCAAAAAGGCATTATGATTGGGCGCATCCATTTATTTTTTTTACTTACTGGATTGTTTTTGGCATGGTTTTATAGTTTTTTTTCTTTTCGTTTTGTTCTCTCAGATTCATTTCAAATTTCTGTTTTTCAATCTGCCAAATCAGTTGTGCTTTGTTCTTTGGTTTTTGTTTTTATCGTTTTTGTTTTCCACCGCATTGGCAAATACCTGTCGTGTAAATTAACATCTAAAAAAATTTCTTTACCGGCTGACGCCATCATCTCACGAATTACCGAAACGTTTACCGCAATTCCTTCATTTATTTTATTGCTAAGCATCATTGCTTTTGCAAAGCCTTCGATAACAACCACGATATTTATTTTTGGTGTAACAGCATGGACTGATATTTCGCGTATTGTGCGTGCACAGGTTTTAAAATTAAAAGCAAACACCTACGTAGAAGCTGCCATAACTTCAGGGCTAAGCCACCGACAGATTATAGTAAGGCATATTCTACCTAATTTATTTCCTGTAATTACGCCTGTAGTGCTTTATGGCATTGCTGTTATTATACTTTCTGAATCAGGGCTGTCGTTTCTTGGCCTGGGGGTTGAACCTGGAACCGTTACCTGGGGCAACCTGCTTGCACAAGGAAAAGATAACATGGATGCCTGGTGGCTTATTGTTTTTCCTGGCTTGTTTATTTTTTTAACCGTAAACAGTTTGTATAGGTTTGCAAAAAAGTTTGAATAAGTACTTGCAAATTTATTTCTGCATATACTTAAAACATTAGCGGCAACTAAATTTATAATTACGCTTTATAAAAGGCAGTAATGGTATTGCAAACGTATTCAACTTCTTCTTCTTTTAAATCATAAAATAAAGGAAGCCGTAATAGGCAGTCGGTTAATTTATCTGACACAGGCAATTCGCGGCCATCGTGTCTGGGTGAATAAAAAGGTGATTTATGCAACGAGAGATAATGAAAAACAGCATTTACACCATTTTCTTTTAATGCGGCAATAAGAGATGTACGATCAGCAAGCGTGTTGCAAATTAAATAAAACATGTGTGCGTTGTTAGTGGCATAATCCGGCACGTGCGGTAAGGAAATTATATTTGCATTAGCAAGTGGTTTTAACAGTTCATTGTACTGATTCCACAATTTTTTTCTACGGGCTTGTATTGCATTCATGTTTTCAAGTTGTGCAAACAATACAGCGGCTATAATTTCGCTTGGTAGAAATGATGAGCCTACATCCACCCATCCGTATTTATCAACCTCGCCCCTATAAAATGCTGAACGGTTGGTTCCTTTTTCACGGATAATTTCAGCACGCTTTTCAAACCTGCTATCATTTACAGAAAGCATTCCACCTTCACCTGAAATAATATTTTTGGTATCGTGAAAAGAAAATGCTGCAAGATGCCCTATACTGCCCAGCGCCTTGCCATTATAATAGGAGTCTATTGCCTGTGCTGCATCTTCAACCACAAATAAATTGTATTTTGCTGCCAGTGCCATTATAGCATCCATATTGCATGATACTCCGGCATAATGCACAGGCACAATAGCTTTAGTTTTTGATGTAATCAGCATTTCTATTTTTGTTGCATCCAGATTTCCTGTTGCAAATTCCACATCGGCAAAAACAATTTTTGCACCACGCAATACAAAAGCATTTACGGTTGATACAAATGTGTATGAGGGGACAATTACCTCGTCATCGGGCTTAATATCCAGCAGCAATGCTGCAGCTTCAAGGGCATCTGTGCAGGAAGTGGTGAGCAGTGGTTTTTTAAAACCGTATGCAGATTTAAAAAACTCATTGCACTTTTTGGTAAAGCCACCATCTCCCGAAATTTTTCCGGATTCAAATACTTTGCTTATATAACCAATCTCTTTGCCGGTAAGGTGTGGTTTGTTAAATGGAATATTCATACATCATTACATTTTGAAAAAGCGTACTTGCTTTGCATCGTCATTTAAAATAATTTTAATATAATAAACGCCCTTTGCCAGATGCGATATATTAAAGGCATTGGATGAATATCCTTTTTCCATGTACTGGTTAAATAATTCATCAACCAAGCGGCCACGTGAATCATAAACCACAATTTTTACATCTCCGCTTTGCGGCAACGTGTATGATAGCACTATTTGATTGGCAGCAGGATTAGGATTTACAGTAGCAATTGTAAAGTCAGAGGTAAGCGGAATGCACTTTGTGTTATTAGTAAGTATGGCATCAAGCCCGCTATTTACTTTTTTAATTTCGATGCATGCATAAGATGGAAATGCATCGTTGCTTACTTTAAATTTGGTATTGAGCAAATATGTTAAACTGTTAGATGGTTTAATGGTATCAAAAGATGTTTCGCGGTAGGTGCCCTTTGATTCAACAGTAGTTTCCAGTATATAGGTAACTGCGGGTGTGTTACCGGCATTGGTAATTTTTGAATTTAGGTTTAATAAATTGTCGTCAACAGTATACGTAATGTTTTCCATAATTAAATCAATGTAGGGCACCAGCACATCAATGTATTTAATAATGGTATCGCGACAGCCAAAAGAAGAAACACCTATTAATGTAACCGCAAAGCTCCCGGTGTCGGCATAGGCATGTGAAGGGTTAGGTTGATTGCTTGGCGAACTGTTATCGCCAAAGTTCCATATATAAACCGATGCACCTGTACTGTTGTTTGTAAACTGCAATGGTACATTAATGGCTCCTGTAGAAGGAAGAGAAGAGAAATTTATCACCGGCTTAGGTTTGATAATGATGTTTGCAGATGCGGTATCGTTACAACCTCCAATTGCATAAGCAATTAATGTTACATGATAGTTTCCACTGTCGGCATAAACATGCGTGGGAAATGAGTCAGTAGAGGTTTGTAAGTCACCAAAATTCCAAAGCCATGACGAAACGATACCTGTAGGAGAAGTGGAATTATTAAATGTTACGGATGCCTGCTCGCAAATACCGCTTGACATAAACGAAGCGTTTGGCTTTGCATTTATTAAAATCGTATCAATATCTGTGGCATTACATCCATTTGAGTCTACTACAAATAAACTTACCGCGTAAGCACCAGGGATAGCATACACATGCTTTGCATGGGCAGTAAATGCACCACCGCCATCACCAAAATTCCAAAGCCATGAAAACGCAGATGCAACTCCCGTTACGTTATAGGTAAACTTGGTGGTATCGCCAAGGCAAAAATTGGTTGCTGTAAAATTAAACTGGGGCGATTGGTTAACAGTTATATTTTGCTGCACCGATGCTCCACAACCGTTGGTTGAATTAACAATAAGTGTGATTGTTTTTATGCCACCGGTTGCAAAGGTATGGTCAGGATCCTGAATAGAGTCAATGCCACCATCGCCAAAATCCCAATGCCAGTTTGAAATCACATCGTTAAGCACAACGCTGGTATCGTAAAACGTAATGGGCGTACCCGAGCATAAAAACGGTGAAGTTTGAAATCCGGCCACTGGCAGATTAAACACAGTAACCTGCTGCAAGGCTGTATCGCTGCAGCCCAGTGCATTGGTAACCTGCAACACGGCATTGTACATACCGGCAGTAGCATAGGTATGCAACGTGTTTTGTGTAAAGGATGAATCGCCATCTCCAAAACTCCACACCCAATTGGTAACCGGCCCAAGGGTTGATATATCGGTAAATGAAACAGGCAACCCCAGGCAAACATTGTTTGAAGTAAATGCGGCATTAGGGCTTTGTGTTACCTGTATTTGTTGTGATAGCGTTGCTGTACAATTGTTTCCGGCAGAAACAGTGAGTGTAACCGTAAACGGGCCATTGCCCGAAAACACGTGAATGGGGTTTTGCACAAATGCCGAATCTCCATCACCAAAATCCCAAATCCATGATGAAATATTTACGCCTACTGATGAATCGGTAAACTGAACGGGATTAAACTGGCAGTTTATTGGTGGAAAGCTAAATGCAGGTGTGGGCGGTGAAGTGATGGTAACCGGTTGCACAAGCGTATCGCTGCACAGGCCCGATGTAGCTATTAATGTAACGGGATAGGTATTGGCCGATGCATACGGATGAGAAGGACTTACTACTGATGTATTGGGTGAGCCATCGCCAAAATTCCAATCGTAGGTAATAGCTGCTCCATTTCCGATGGTGGTTTGGTTTTGAAATAAAACCGTATCGCCCACGCAGGTATTAAGAACAGTAAATGCAATTTGAGGAGCATAATCAACCAAAACAGGAAGCAAAACCGAATCGGTACAGCCTTGCGAGCTTGTTACTACAAGCGACACATTGTAGCTGCCGCCATTTGCATATGCATGCACAGGATTTTGCGATGAACTGGTGGGGGTTGAGTCGCCAAAATTCCAAAGCCATGATAAAATGGATGTGGAAGTAAGTAGGGTGGTATCGGTAAATGGTGTTGGAATGCCTGAGCATTGCTGCAAATAGGTAAAACCAACAGCAGGCGTTTCTTTAATGGTAATGGGAATAACGGTGTCTTTATCGCAACCGGCAGTAATGGTAAGTTTTACATTATAGGTGCCTGCGGCAGGAAATGTGTGAAAAGGATTTTGCTGTGATGAAAACGAACCGTCATCAAAATCCCAATTCCAGGCGGTAATGCTTCCGGATGGCGATGATGATAAATCGGTAAAGGAAATGCTATCACCGGAATTATAACACAGGTTGCCAGCAAAGCTAAAGTTAGAAGTTGGTCCCGGCACAAGATAGATGCTATCGTACTTTACCGAAGTAAAGCCAAGAGAATCTGTAACGGTAAGCGTAAGATAATGCCAGCCAGTGGATGTATAACTGTAAACAGGATTTTGCAACTGGCTTGCATTGTTGCCACCGCACGAGTCGCTAAATATAACTTCCGAAAAGCTGTTGCTAACAAAATCATCGGCCACCAGCCTTACTTTGGAGTTATCCTTTAAATACTGTACGTCTTTTATCACATTAAAAAAATTGGTATAGTCAAACACTGCAGGAGTTGCAGTGTAGCTGTTTTCAAAAGCCAGATGCCTAAGCTTGTTGTTGGTTTTATCGGTAAAAAAGAGATAATAGAAGTTTCTTTCCTGCGCTAATGCAATGGCCCTGTTACCGGCAGTGCCATATGCACCCACCGTTGAGGCGGTAGGTGCCACCGAAATATCGTTTCCAAAGTTTAGTCGAATAATATTGCCCGAATTATCATTTGAAACAAAGCCGTAAATGGGGCTGCAGGTTAAATCAACATCCACATCGCTAAGCCCCGCTGCACCTGGCACAATGTAACTATATAGCTGTGTGGGGGCATTGGCCATTGAATTGCCAAAGCCTATGCACGTAAGCGAGTTATTGCCTTTGTTTGTTATCAGTCCAAAATAATTACCGTTTGATTTTACAAGCCTGATGCCGGTAGGTACATCGGTAGAGGTAATGCCTGTAATGGCTGATGTGGTGGGCTGAGCTGTAATGCCTGCACCAAAGGTCATTAAAAAGAGGGTGTTTGTGGGTGAGTAACATGCAAGGCCATACCATGTTCCGTTATCCTCAATAAAATCAAAATGGTCGGCTTTGTTAAATGGAGTTAGAAAATAATAATTGGCATTGGGGGTTTGCGTATAAAGATCGGTGCCAATATCGCAACGCAAAAATGCCTGGGTAGAAATAAAAGTATCAAACGACATAATATAATAGCCACCGTTGGCCTCGATAAGTTTAAAGTCACCTAAGCCGTTAAACAAAAAGCCATTGGTTCCGTGGCTTGAAAAGGTGTGTGGCCCTTGAATTTCACGAGGGCAAAAATCCCATTCGTAAGTTAACCCGTTTCCGGTTGAGGTATTTACCAGCGGAAGTGATGCACCAGCACAAGCCGTATCGGGCAGGTTAAAATTGGCAACAGGGCATTGAGCAAAAGAATTTTGTAATGTTGTTGCAAATAAAATAAGGGCAAATAATTTCTTCATAAGGGTGGTTTAAAAACAGAAGTAAATTTATACAATACAGTTGATAAAAAGAATACAAGGATGAAAGATTTGATTTTTGTTTCGAACAATGGTTATAAACTAAATGAAATACGCAAACTCATGCCATCGGGCATTCATTTATACAGTATAAGCGAGGCGGGAGTTACAATGGATATTGAAGAAACAGGAAATACGTTTGAGGCCAATGCACGCCTTAAAGCCGAAACATTTTTTTTAGCCACAGGCAAAAACTGCTTTGCAGACGATAGCGGGCTAAGCGTTGATTTTTTAAACGGAAGCCCCGGTGTATATTCAGCCAGGTATGCAGGGGACAATGCCACCGATGCCATGAATCGTAAGAAACTGTTAGCCGAACTTGGCGCTGCCACAAACCGCAATGCACACTTTGTAACTGTACTTTGTTTGGTTATTAAAGGCTGTTATTATTTTTTTGAAGGAAAAACAAGTGGAGTTATTACAACGGATGAGATAGGAACCAATGGTTTTGGATACGACAGCATTTTTATTCCTGATAGGCATACGCAAACATTTGCTCAAATGAGTGCTGAACAAAAAAACACCATTAGCCACCGCGCCATTGCCGTAAAAAATATGGCTGCGTTTATAGCATTAAACCAGCACACGTTATGACACGCATTGCACTGCTATCGGATACGCACGGGTATCTTGACCAAAAGATTTTGAACCAACTTACCGATGTTGACCAGATATGGCATGCAGGCGACTTTGGCACAATAGATGTCTGCAACCGGCTTAATGCCATAAAACCTTTAACAGGCGTTTATGGTAATGTTGACGGCACCGAAATACGAAGCGCCTACCCGCTGCATCAAATTTTTAAATGCGAAAACGTTAAAGTATGGATAACGCACATTGGTGGTTACCCCGGCAACTATTCAC
Source organism: uncultured Flavobacteriaceae bacterium (assembly GCA_964432885.1). GTDB lineage: Bacteria > Bacteroidota > Bacteroidia > AKYH767-A > OLB10 > CAYSPG01. Next base: position 470,830 of record CAYSPG010000001.1, on the reverse strand, counting down.
CTACCGTTGCAAAAGATATTTATACTATAGCACCTCACTTGTTTATCAGCGGGCACTCGCACATATTAAAAGTTATGCGCGATAAAAAAATGCCGTCCATACTGCATGTTAACCCGGGGGCTGCCGGTGTGTATGGATTTCATGATATACGCACTTTAATAAAATTTACCATAGATAAAACACTCATACTTGAAATGGTAGCAGTGGAACTGGGTAAGCGAAGTGAAATTGTGTAATGCTTTAGCGTACAGAAGCTAAGGCCAAATGCCTATTGCCTATTGCAGCTATTAAAGCAGGATGTAACCCTGGTTAAACTCTCATATTGACGGCTTAAACATGTTTTAATTATGTTATAACTTTCATTGACAAGTATAAAATATCAAAGCGATGGCTTAATTATTAAATCGCAAGCGCTTAAACCTGCAATTATAATTACTGCAACTATAATGGAGTTTCTATAATACCCATGAGCATGTAATGCTGTGTTGTTTTATACAAAACGAAATATAGTAAAGTGCTTTTGCTTAAGATGCATTATAAAAATAATATAAGATGGCACGAAACATTTACCCCTACTCGCAGGAGCAACTGTATGCAACGGCAGAAATAGCATGGAATATGTATTTGCTATACATTGGCGACTTTGATCAATTTAACATGGCATATACCACACAGTTTTATGAAGCGCGCATAAAAGAGATTAAAGATTCTAAAGAGAAAATCTATAAATCAATTAAGGCACGAGCTAAAGCAGCTTTTTCACGGGCTTAGGGATGCGAAGAAAGATGTTTTGTACAACTTAATTGCCTGCTTGGATTAATAAAAATTAATAAAAGCAATGAAGTCATTCCTCTAGTAAACAACAGTAAAACTTATAACAAGGCAAGCAAAAATAACTGGCATGCATGTTTTACAATAGCAAAGGAATGTATAAGTTACACCACTAACTATTACAAGCAACTTACCGAAGGCGGTAATATGCCCGAAACATTTGTTCAGGATTGTAAAGCATCAGGCGAAAAGTTTGAAGCACTGTACAAAAAGAATTACTTAAAAATGTATAGTGTTAAAATGAATTCGTTTTACAAAACCAATGGCAGAAACGTTATTTATAAACACCTTACCACCATGCTTCGACATGTTCAGTTGGTATACCGCAATCGGCCTGACATGCAAATGCTTTTTCAGCTTGATAAACTGCTGCGCAAAACCAAATCGGCACATGCCCCCAAAGGCAATAAAGTAATAACCAAACCGGCACGTATTTTTAGCAAGGTGGAGGCAATGTTTTAATGCAAACCTATTTTAAGAACCACTAAAAGGATTTTATCACCTTGAGTTTTCGTTGGCTATTGCAATTTTCCTGTTGGGTGGTTAGTTGGCAATATTCAGTTTAAGTCAATAACGCAGGCACAAAACCGTTTTCTAAAATCCAGTTAAGCGTTTGTGGCAGTGCGTAATGTAAATTATCTTGGGCCTTAATGCTGTCGTGAAAAACAATTATGGAGCCGGGCTTAATATTATTAATTATATTTTTTAGGCATTTTTCTTTGCTTACATTTTTATCAAAGTCGTAACTAAGCACATCCCACATAATGATGGAGAAATTGGTTTGTTCGGCTGTACTCCTTTGGAGAAGTTGTTTGATTTGAGCTTTGGTAATTTTTCCGTACGGAGGTCTGAATAGAAATGGGGCGTTTACGTAGTAATGGTGTATAGTTTGCTGACAACGTAATACGTTTGAGGTATATTCAGCGGTTTTGGTTTTCCATCCGTTAAGATGATTGTAGGTGTGGTTGCCAATGGCATGGCCATCATCAATTAGTTGTTTAAAAAGTTGTGGATGCTTATCAATGTTATGGCCAATACAAAAAAAAGTGGCTTTGCAATTGTATTTTTTTAACTGCTCCAGTACATAGGGTGTTACTTCAGGAATGGGGCCGTCATCAAACGTTAAAAAAATTCGTTTATCGTTAACTGGTATTTTCCACGTAAGTGATGAATAATATTTGCGCAGCAAAAGTGGGGGCGAAGGAAAATACATTGGATAAAAATACAAAATAGGTGGCTGGCGAATAAAAAAAATATGCAGGTAAACTTTTTACAGTTACCTGCACACAAGCGCAAGTATTATCACTTGCAAACTTGATTGTAGTTACCGGGCTTGGCAGGCATGCCTTTTTATTTAAACCACAAACCGGTATAATAAATTAGTTGCCCAACTCGCTCATAAACTTTACACGCATTAATCGTATTTCATCAATGGTGTAATCGTTTTCGCCCAGTTCAACTAAAGCGGTTTCGGCACTGTCGGTATCGGCAGTACGAAAAAAATCAAACACTTCGCGCTGGCGGTCGGGGTCAATCATTTCGTTTATGTAATAGTTTAAATCAAGCTTGGTGCCCGATGCTACAATGGTTTCAATTTCATTAATAATGTCACCCAGTTTCATGTTTTTGGCATCGGCCATATCATCTAGCGAAATTTTGCGGTCAACATTTTGGATGATGTAAACTTTTAATCCCGATTTATTTACCACCGACTTAATTACAAAATCCTGCGGGCGCTCAATTTCGTTTTCTTCCACGTATTTTTCAATCAGGTCAATAAACGGTTTGCCATACTTAGCGGCTTTACCTGCTCCCACACCGGTAATGTTTTTCATTTCCTCCATGCTAATGGGGTATTGTATAGCCATTTCTTCAAGCGATGGATCCTGAAAGATTACAAAGGGAGGCAGGTTTTTTTGTTTTGCAATTTGCCTGCGCAAATCTTTTAGCATGGCAAACAGATTTTCGTCAGCGGCATTTCCTCCTCCTTGCGGTTCGTCATCATCATCCATATCCATGCCTTCGTAACTGTGGTCTTGTGTAATTTTAAAGCTGCTTGGGTTTTTCATAAACTCAAGCCCCGCATCGCCAAGTTTTAGCAATCCATAGTTATCTACATCTTTAAAAATAAAACCTGCTACCAAAGCCTGTCGTACCACAGCCATCCAAAATTTGGCATCTTTATCCATGCCTTCGCCATAAATCTCAAGTTTGTTATGTTGATAATCTTTTATGGCTTTGTCATCTTTTCCAATCAATACGTTAATTACATGGTCGGCAGCAAATTTTTCTTTTACCGCCTGCACAGCTTCAAGCAACATGAGTACCTCATCCTGCGCCTCAATTTGCGTTTTTGGATGCAGGCAGTTATCGCAACTGCCGCAGTTTTCCTGCTCGTAACGTTCGCCAAAGTAGTGCAACAAATATTTTCTGCGGCACATGGATGTTTCGGCATAAGCAACAGTTTCTATCAGCATTTGCTTACCAATTTCCTGCTCGGCTACAGGTTTGCCTTTCATAAATTTTTCCAGCTTTTCAATGTCTTTATACGAGTAAAAAGCTACGCAGCGTCCTTCTCTGCCATCGCGCCCACCGCGTCCTGTTTCCTGGTAATAACCTTCAAGCGATTTTGGTATATCATGATGGATAACAAAACGCACATCGGGCTTGTCTATTCCCATTCCAAAGGCAATGGTTGCCACAATTACCTCAATGTCTTCCATCAAAAATTTATCTTGCGTGCTTGCACGCACACCGGCATCAAGCCCTGCGTGATAAGGTAATGCCCTTATTCCATTTACCGAAAGGGTGCTGGCAACCTCTTCAACTTTTTTACGGCTAAGGCAATAAATAATTCCTGATTTGCCCTGGTGCCCTTTTACGTATTTAATAATTTCTTTTAGCACGTCAACTTTTGGGCGAACATCATAATATAAATTAGGTCGGTTAAAGGAAGCTTTATAAACTTTTGCGTCAAGCATCCCTAAGTTTTTTTGTATATCAAGCTGAACTTTTTCAGTGGCGGTTGCAGTAAGTGCAATAACAGGTATATTACCCAAGGCTTCAATGATGGGTTTTAGTCTGCGGTATTCGGGTCTAAAATCGTGACCCCATTCCGAAATACAGTGGGCCTCATCAATTGCAAGAAACGAAACATTTATTTCTTTAAAGAAAAGTACATTTTCCTCTTTGGTTAACGATTCAGGAGCAACGTACAGCAATTTGGTTTTGCCGGATGTAATATCTTTTTTAACCTGCGCAATTTCGGTTTTGTTAAGTGATGAATTTAAAAAGTGTGCAATGGCATCTTCGGTATTAAATCCGCGAAGGGCATCCACCTGATTTTTCATCAGCGCAATAAGTGGTGAAACAACAATGGCTGTTCCTTCCATCATTAATGCCGGTAGCTGGTAGCACATGGATTTGCCACCGCCTGTGGGCATAATTACAAATGAGTTTTCACGGTTTAATACCGTTTGAATAATTTCTTCCTGTTCGCCTTTAAATGAATCGAAACCAAAATACTTATAAAGTGATTTTTGTAATTCGGTTCCTCCGCTTTTAGGTTTACGGGGTTCTACTTTGGCAGTTTTTTTTGCAGCGCCTTTTTTTTCGGCTGCACTGCTGCCATTTTCATCCGAAGCTTTGGTAATCTTCTTTTTCTTCTTGTTTTTTTCTTCTACTAACATTGTTTATAAAATTCGACCTTAAAAATTTAGTTAACTAAAATAAATATTTTTGCTCAATAAATGTACAACAATTTTTTTTAACCCAATAACAACAGGAATCCTTCATTTTGAAATCCGAGAAACACATTGTAAACTTAGCAATTAAAACGCTTGCCCTTGAGGCAAATGCGATTACAGGTTTGAAAAAAACTATTGGTAAAGATTTTTTTGAGTGCGTGAAAGTAATATTTTTTTCGAAAGGTAGAGTTATTTGCACAGGAATTGGTAAAAGCGCCATCATTGCTCAAAAAATTACAGCAACCCTAAACTCAACTGGCACACCTGCCGTGTTTATGCATGCTGCCGATGCCATTCATGGCGACCTTGGAATTATACAACGCCATGATGTGGTTGTTTGCATTTCAAAAAGTGGCAATACTCCCGAAATAAAGGTGCTTGCCCCGTTGCTTAAAAACGGAGGCAATAAATTAATTGCTATTACCGGTGATATAAAGTCTTTTTTGGCCCTCCAGGCCGATTATGTTTTAAATACCTATGTAAATAAAGAAGCATGCCCCAATAATCTAGCTCCTACCACAAGCACCACAGCTCAGCTCGCTATGGGCGATGCGCTGGCCGTGTGCTTATTGGAATACCGAGGTTTTACCAGCAAAGATTTTGCGCGGTATCATCCCGGTGGTGCGTTGGGAAAAAAACTTTATTTGAAAGCCGAAGATATATATATTCATAACCCTAAGCCCGAAGTAAAACCTACGGATAAGATTAAAGATGTGCTATTTACCATATCGTCAAACAGGCTGGGAGCCACAGCCGTGGTTGATAAAGGAAAACTGGCCGGCATCATTACAGATGGTGATTTAAGAAGAATGATGGAGAATAAAAGAATTGATGATGCGCTTTGTGCAAAAGATGTAATGACCAGGAACCCCAAATCAATTTTACCCGAAACTCTGGCTGCTGATGCTTTGCAACTTATGAAGTCGCACAACATTACACAGTTGGTAGTAAGCAAAAACAAAAAATACTTTGGTTTTATTCATTTGCATGATTTGTTGCGTGAGGGTATTTACTAAGAAATAAACGAATTTCGTTCCGAGCAATCTGAACTGCTACGAATTAACAAGTCGCTATACATTATGTTGCTTTACCTATTGACAATAAAGATTTAAAATCACTAAAATAAAAGTGCGACTGAACCCATTCGTTAATTCGTAACACATTCGTAATTCGTAGATAAAATGTTTAATAAACGCGACCCAAATTCAGAGATGAACTTTCTTGACCATCTGGAGGCATTGCGCTGGCATTTGGTGCGTGCTACACTGGCAATTTTTATTATAGCAGTGCTGGCATTTATTTATAAAGAAATTTTGTTTGACATGATAATTTTTGGACCTAAGAATCCTGACTTTATCACTTACAGGTATTTGTGCTATCTGTCACAAAAGTTTTCGATTGATATGTGTATTACCAAAGTAGGGTTTAGTTTAATAAGCACCAGCATGGCCGGGCAATTTACCACGCATATGGTTGCAGCAGGTGTAACAGGGCTAATACTTGGTTTTCCTTACTTGCTTTGGGAAGTTTGGCGTTTTGTTAAGCCTGCTCTTACGCAAAAAGAAAAAAAGTATACAACAGGTGTTGTGTTCTTTGGCTCTTTGTTATTTTTTATGGGCGTTGGCTTTGGGTATTTTATTTTGTCTCCGTTATCCATCAACTTTTTAGGCAGCTACCAGGTAAGCAGCGAGGTAACAAATGCCATCAATCTTGATTCATACATTTCAATAGTGACATTAATGACACTTGCCTGTGGAGTTGTTTTTGAGCTTCCATTGGTTGTTTATTTTCTTACCAAAATTGGAATTATAGGACCCCAGTTTATGCGCAATTACCGCAAGCATGCCGTTGTTGTAAATCTGGTTATTGCAGCACTCATAACTCCATCACCTGATGTAACCAGCCAGTTGCTAGTGGCTGTGCCCCTGTTTTTGCTTTATGAAGTAAGTATTTTTATTTCGGCTTTTGTATGGAAAAAAGATGGAAAGGAAACACAATAAATAGTTTTACATTTAAAAAAAAACTTCAGATAATTAATCATCATGTTTAAACTAAAACTGCCTACCGACCCACGTTGGGTAAACATAGTAGAAACCAACATAAAAGAAATTTTAATTGACCACGCCTGGTGCGAGCAAAAAGCAGTTTCCAACTCGGTTTCAATCATGGTTCGATATCCTGAATATACCGATATGGTAAAAACCATGTGCCAGATAGCGCATGAAGAGCTTACCCATTTTGAAATGGTGGTGGATAAAATTATTGCACGCGGCTGGGTATTGGGGCCTGAGCGTAAAGATGAATACGTAAACCTGCTTTATAACTTTCGCATTAAAGGCGGCTCTCGCATACAGGTTATGGTTGATCATTTGCTGTTTGCTGCACTTATTGAAGCGCGCAGTTGCGAGCGGTTTCGCATTCTTTCAGAAAATATGAAGGATAAAGAACTTGCCGCGTTTTATAACGAACTGATGATAAGCGAAGCCAATCACTACACAACTTTTATTGGATTTGCCCGCCAGTACGGAAAAGGAATGGATGTGGACAAACGATGGCAGGAATTTTTAGACTTTGAAGGAGAGATAATAAAAAGATTTGGTGTTAAAGAAACTATGCACGGATAAAAAAAACAGACATCAAACCCGTTGCCTGTCTAGTTTTTCAAATTCAGAATTGTTGCTGATGTATTCGGGCACAATTTCTTTCATCTTACTTACGATGGTAAAGTTATTTTGGGTTTTAAAAAGTTCGGTAAGCTCATTTACCTGTTTCGAAATTTCGTTAAACGGGTAGGTACGCACTTTGGCAATTAAAATTTTGCTGTGGTGTGTTGCAAGGGTATCTTCTTGTTTGTTCAGCAGTTCTTCGTACAGTTTTTCGCCTGGCCTAAGTCCTGTATAAATAATTTTAATGTCTTTGTCAGGTTCAAAGCCACTGAGCTTTATCATTCGCCTGGCAAGGTCAGCAATTTTTACCGGCTTGCCCATGTCAAAAATAAAAATCTCTCCGCCTTTACCCATCACACTTGCTTCAAGCACTAGCTGGCAGGCTTCGGGTATGGTCATAAAAAAGCGGGTAATATCGGGATGCGTAACTGTAACTGGCAATCCTTGTTCAATTTGTTTCTTAAACCGGGGTATTACTGAGCCTGCCGAGCCAAGAACATTGCCAAAACGAGTGGTGATAAACCGTGTTTCGCCAACCTGGTTTAACGACTGGCAGTAAATTTCGGCTACACGCTTGCTGGCGCCCATTACATTGGTTGGATTTACAGCTTTATCGGTGCTCACCATTACAAACTTTTTTACACCATATTCAACCGATAGATCAGCAATTATTTTAGTACCCTTTACATTGGTAAGTACAGCCTCTGACGGATTTATTTCCATCACAGGCACATGCTTGTAAGCAGCAGCATGAAAAACTTTGTCGGGTCTAAAATAATCAAACACCCTGCGCATGCGGTCGGCATTTCGTATGTCGGCAATTACACTTTCAATAATATTTCCTGCCAAAGTTTCTTTCAACTCAAGTTCCAGGTCATAAAGCGGTGATTCAGAAATATCAACCAGCACAACCTTAGCCGGTCTAAATTGTATTACCTGTCGTACCATTTCTGAACCAATAGATCCGGCTGCACCTGTAATCAATATTACTTTGTCGCTAAGTTCATTTCTTATTTCGTTTATATCCAGTTTAATGGGGTCGCGCTCAAGCAGGTCCTCAATGTTTATTTCTTTAATTTGGCTAAAACTTAATCGGCCGTTAAGCCAATTGCTTGAAGCCGGAACCATTTGCACTTTTGTATTAAACTTTATGCACAGTTCAATAAGTTCGTTAATTCTGTCAATCGAAAGTTTTTGTGCAATAATTAAACTTGTTACCTGATTGGCCCTAAGCAAATCTTCAAGGTCGGTTTGTGTATGAAAAACCTGGACGCTTTCCAGTTTGCGGTTTCGCAATTTTAAATTATCGTCAATAAATGCAATTACTTTAAAGTTGATACCGGCATCGCGCTCAAGCGCATGTTTTACCACCAGCCCTTCTTCGCCAGCACCCATAATTATAACCTGTGTACGGTCGCTGTTATTACGTCTTAATTCAAGGTATAGGCTTTTTACCACAATACGCACAGTGGTAAGCAAAAACACACTCGAAATAAAATCAATAATCAAAATAGAGTAGGGGGCAAGGTATCGGCCACTTACCCGATAGGCAATAAGGTTTCCCAGGCCAACCACAGCAGAGCCGGCAAGCAGTGTAATAAAAATGCGTTGCGAATCTTTATATCCTGTGTGGCGGATGATGCCTTTGTAGGTTTTTGAAATAGCAAAACTTATTATACGCACAGACATGATAGAGTAAAACGCCATGGGCATTAAATTCCACTCAACATCAGGTATTGAAAAATTAAAACGAAGGTTGTATGATAATGCCAGCGAAAAAGCACAAACGCAAACATCAAAAACAAAAACCATCCAGCGTGGTGTGGTACTTTTAAACAGTTGCATTTTCTAAGCTTTATAAACTATTGCTTTTACAGCGATGCCAAATGTAAAAAATTAATGATAGGTGTTGCCGGTATGGTTTGTGTTTCTGTCCACATTCATTAATTTTATATTTGCCACTTATTTGCATTAAACGCATTGATAAAAACGCTTTATATATCGTATGACGGGATGACGGATGCCCTTGGTCAAAGTCAGGTAATTCCGTACGTAATTGGAGTTGCTCAAGCCGGTTACAAGGTTACTTTGTTAAGTACCGAAAAGCCTGGTAGATACAAGACGGATGGCAACCGCATCAGAAAACTATTGTCCGAAAACAATATTGAGTGGGAACATATTTTATTTACAAAAAGACCTCCTCTGCTGTCAAAATATTTTGATTTGATGAATTTAAAGGCAAAGGCCGAACGATTGCATAAACGCGAAAATTTTAAACTTGTTCATTGCCGCAGTTATGTTAGTGCCGATGCGGGGCTGATGCTTAAAAGAAAATACCAAACAAAGTTTTTGTTTGATATGCGTGGTTTTTGGGTTGATGAGCGCGTTGATGGAAGCATTTGGAAACTAAATAACCCGGTTTATAAATACCTGTATAATTTTTATAAGAAAAAGGAAAAAGCATTTTTGCAAAATGCAGATGCCATCATATCATTAACACATGCCGGAAAAAAAGAAATGCTTACATGGGATAGTTGCTCTGGCAGCACCATTGATGTGATACCTTGCAGTGCCGATTTTAATTTGTTTACAGTTACCGATGAACAAACAAAACAGGAGTCGAGACGCAAACTAAATATTAGTCAAAGCGATTTTGTGATAAGTTACCTGGGCTCAATAGGCACATGGTATATGCTGGATGAAATGTTGCGTTTTTTTTGTGTGTTAAAAAAGAAAAAACCCAATGCCCGTTTTTTGTTTATAAGCAATGGCGAGCATGATTTAATAAAATTCAAAGCTTCACAAGCCGGTGTGGATATAAATGATTTGATACTTACCTCTGGCACACGCACGCAGGTTCCTTTTTTGGCTAAGGCAAGTGATTTGAGTGTGTCGTTTATAAAAGCCTGTTACAGCAAACTTTCAAGTTCGCCAACTAAATTGGGTGAATTACTGGCTATGGGCATACCCTGCCTGTGCAATAGCGGTGTGGGCGATGTAAAACAAACGGTGTTAAACACAAGAGGCGGAATCATTATTGATGATTTTAAAGATGAAGATTTTGAAGAAGCTATACGTAAAATAGATGAGGCTGTAAAAGTTCAGGCACAAGAAATAAGAAAAAACGCTTTTGAAATTTACGATTTGTATAAAGCACAACAGCATTATGTATCGGTATATAAACGATTGGTAGGATGAGTAATAAGAAAAAGAAAATACTGTTTGTAGCACCTTACCCTGTAAACAAAGCCCCCAGCCAGCGTTTAAAGTATGAGCAGTACTATCCTTTTTTTGAAGAAGCAGGTTTTGAAATTACTACCCATTCATTTATTGACGAAACGTTTTGGAAAATTATTTACAGGCATGGATTCATAGTTCAAAAAATGGTGCATACCTTAATGGGGTATGGTCGCAGGTTGCGCGACTTGTTTTTTATTCGCAAATACGATGTAGTGTATATTCACCTGTGGGTTACCCCACTGGGCTTTCCGGTGTTTGAATGGCTTTATTGCTTGCTGGCCAAGCGTGTGGTGTATGATATTGATGATTTAATTTTTTTGGGACATAGCAGCAGCGCCAATAAATTGTTTGAATCATTAAAAGGAAAAGCCAAAGCCATTTACCTGATGAAGCATGCTCATCATGTAATTACCTGCACACCTATGCTTGATGATTTTGTAAAAAAATTTAATCAAAATACGACCGATATTTCTTCTACAATAAATACCGATGTGTATAAGCCAAGGGAGAATTATGCTGTTAAAAATAAAATTGTGCTGGGGTGGAGTGGAAGCCACAGCACAGCACGTTTTGTGCATTTGCTTAAAAATGTTTTTATTGAACTAAAAAAGGAATTTGACTTTACGCTTTTGGTAATTGGCGATGAACAATTTACTATGGAAGGCATAGATGTGAAGGCCATTAAATGGAATGCCGAAACAGAAACCGAGGACTTGCTTAAAATGGATATTGGGTTATACCCGTTACCGGATGAAAAGTGGGTATATGGTAAAAGCGGACTTAAAGCGTTACAGTACATGGGGCTGGGTATACCCACAGTGGCCACAGCAATAGGTGCAAACTTTAGAATAATTAGAAACGGTGTAAACGGCTTTTTGGTAAATGATGATGATGAATGGACAGCAGCATTAAAAAATCTGATTAGAGATGAATCGTTAAGAAAAGATTTAGGCACTGCCGCACGCAAAACGGTGGTTAATTATTTTTCGCTGCATGCAAATAAAAAAGCCTATTTAAAGGTGCTAACCAAATAAAGAAAGGTGTGCGTACTTATATTATTTAACTAAATGCACCACGCCTTTATGCTCTTTGGTTTGTGATGCTCCATCTCCACAGCGATTGCTAAAGTTTGTTATCCAGTAATAAACACCGGCAGTACAAAGTTTGCCATTAAAAGTGCCATCCCACGGCTGAAGGTAGTTATCGGTTTCAAATACTTTATTGCCCCACCTGTTATAAATTCTAATGTTATAACTGTTGGTGTAATAATTTATTTCGTTGCTTGATAAAGTATTTGAATTGTAAGGATAAAACCTGTCGTTTTTACCATCATCATTTGGTGTAAATACATTAACAAGGCCATCTGGTAAAAATTGCAAACCTTCGCCACCGGCATCAATGTTTACCACCGACCGCCTTGTGCAGTTATTGTCATCTTTCCATGTTACATAATACGCCTGCCCCTCATAAGGTTGCAACGCATTTAAAGTGTCGCCAAATCCGTTTTCAATAACTGTATAGTCGGGGTATGTGTACCATGTGTAAGGCGCATGTACCATTGCGTCTGCAGGAGGACTTAAAAACACACCTGTATCTCCTATGCAATATTGGGCAGTGTTGGTAAGTGTATCAAAAGAAGGGTGGCTTATTAATAGCGTATCGGATGTACGGCATCCAGCCGAGTCGCGCAGAGTTACTATAAACAAACCATCACCTACTGTAAAGTTAAAGTTGGCAATGTTTGATGAGGCGGTGGCCACTATTGTATTGGTGTTTTGGTTAAATACTTCGGTAAAAAAACCGGGCGAACCATTGTTTGATCGTACATTAATTACTGCCGTGTCAAACGGGCAATTACCAGTGGTAACATCAGTTTGCATGTTTAATGGAACATTGTCAAGTACAACATTCATCATGCTTAAGCAACCAGGTATTGAGGTTAGCTGAACTTTAAATGTATCGCCTGGTAAAAACGTGCCGGTGTAAAAACAGGTATCGCTTGTGCCGCCAGTTGTGGTTATGGGTTGGCCGTTAGGAGTAAACCATTGATACGCGCTAAAGCCTGGAGGGGCTGTAAGTTTAATTAGATTCATTGCACCTGGGCAAATGGTTGCACGGCTTTCAAGTTGTATACACCTGGCATCAATGTATGCATATCCAAAGTGTGCACCTTGGCCGCAGTCTTGCGCTCTAAATGATACTACCACAGTTTGACCAATGTATGCTCGTAAATCAACGCATACGCTGCTCCAGCATTTATATAACACTGACCCTAAGCCCTGATGAAAACTGGGGTCGCTGCCTGCATATACCGAATAAAATCCGCATGTCCCACCCAAAACATTGCCCAAAGTATCGGTAATTTTTACATCAAAGCGAGGCTGGTCTTCAGGCGAGTGACCAGGGTCTTGTAGAACCAATGCATACGAATACATTAATCCGGTATTGCATGAGTCAATGGTTATTCGGTAATCCATACGTGCAGCGCCATATCCCGAAAGGGCGTTGCCTAAACGTACCGATTTACCCGAACCGGGCAGCAACGATGTCATGCAGGCATCGTTATTGCTAAAACTATCAATTACCGAAACGGTGTTTATTACATGCTGGTGCCTGTCTAAAAGTGACGCATTTGTAGCGGTATCAACAAATGCATTCCATTGAGCATCGTTAACTACTATTGCAAACCCCTTGTATGCAGACCATCCGCCAATGGTGCCCGATTCAAAGCCAATATTATTGCAGCAATCGGCTTGAGAATAGACCTTGCTGATGCAAAAACTCAATACTATAAAAACGAAAAGCCGTTTTGTTTTCATTTTTTAGATAGGTAGCGGATGAAGTGGGCTTTTTTAGAACGCTCAAATGTATAATTTTTTTAATATCGGCAGGTATTAATTATTCACCGGTGTTAATTAGTGTATTTGAAACCTGCTGCAAGAGCAAAACCGGTTAAGGCTTTTGGGCAATGAGTTAAGTCATGCAATGAATTTAAGAAGTGTGCATGTAAAGTTATTTTTAATTGCATAAGTGTGAAGCCGAAACACCCCTATAAAAGGGTAGAAAAAAACAAAAACTAAATTAAAAAATAAACATAAGAAAAAACAATTATAGCAGTTGTAGTAGAAGCATTTGTTGCAAGAACCACTTTGGCTCAAAAGCTTGACAAATTTGGGGCTGACATGGGAATTAAATCGGTAATGGGTAAAGAGGTTCGAGTGCCATACACCGATATTTCGAGTTATTACGGATATGTAAAACCCGGTTCGGCACCTGATGAAGAGCGTGATGGTAAAAAATAGTATTATGTATATGTATGGATACCTGCTGTGGCTCCTGAATATGAATTCGTATTGTATCTCCTGTGCCTGACAAAATGCAGGGTAAGGAGATATGCAAGCAGCCGACTATAAAGAAAACATGGGTGATAAAACAATTAATTTTGATACCTGGATTTCGTTTGAACGCGCTTGGAAGTTACCAACCCTCCTGATGCATCATCAAAAAGAAAAACAGCCCAATGGGTACCGTATGGAAATAACGATGATTCGGGTAAACTTCCTGCTCAGCCATCAGGCAGCAAGTACAATTCACTGCTTAGGAAAACTAACGAGACAAGCGACCCGATGAAATCTTTGGTATCAGGGTTATGCCGTATTGGGTTTACTACCTTTAAAAAAGGAGAAGTACAGGGTAGATTTGTAGCACAAATTGGTGCTCCAGTAAAATTGCCAGGAGTTAAGATGGCTAAAACTCTTGAAGAAATATCAAAATAAATAACCATTGTAAAAGGGAAGTTTAATATATGTTATATTTACCTTTTCTTTATATATAAAACAAAATGATAAAAAATACATTCGTAATCATCTCTTTGTTGTTACTGCCTGCTTTTGCAATTTCAAGCAATAAAAAAACCGAAACCATCGTAATTAAAACCACAATTTATTGCGACCATTGCCTGCAATGCGAAAGTTGTGGTGATAGAATAAAAAAAGAACTGCCATATATTAAAGGCGTAACTTTTGCTAAGTTTGATGACATGGCAATGACTTTTACTATCACCTTTAACACCGGCAAAACAACACCCGAAAAAATACGACAAGCCATTGCCAACATTGGTTATGATGCCGATGATATTAAAGCTAACCCTAAAGCGCTAGAAAAATTTGATGCTTGTTGTCTGAAAAAATAAGAAGTAGAGGATACTTATTTTTTTTGAGTAGAACTTTGGCGCGCTCGTGAGGTATGGTTAAGTTAAAAGTTAATTTATAAATAGCTTTAAGTAATTAAAAAAAGTTGTATTATTGTTAGGTCAAATGAGTTAAAAAAAGTTTGGCTTGATTTTAGTGCATGAAAATATAACTAACATTTTTTTTACCAACCCTTACTGGCATGAATAGAATAGCGCGGAGTTTGTTTTTCCGGTTATTGCGGGCCGGAAACCTGAAGCACTCATCCAAAAAACTTCACTGCAGTTTATTTCTCATTTTCTTCATTCTACTACTTAATGATGTCACCTTTAGCCAGGTAATTCCTACCAAAGGAAAAGATTTTTGGCTGGGGTTTCCGTACAATCCCCAGTTTTATACCAGGCGCTGCGAGGTATTTATTACCTCAACGGTAAATACATCAGGTACCATTGCAATACCCAAGCAAGCGTGGTCGCAACCTTTTACTGTATTGGCAAACCAAACCACTACTATTACTTTATCAATACCACAAGTAGAACATACAACATCCGATGTGGTAGAGAACAAAGGAGTTCAAATAACATCGCTTGATACGGTTAGTGTATTTGCTATCTCATTTCAGGATTACAGTTCGGATGCTACGGTTGTGTACCCAAAGCAATCGCTGGGCACCGAGTACAGGGTAGGAAGTTACACAGGTGTTCAGTGGAGCGCTTTGCCAAAACTTAATTCAGACTTACTGGTGGTGGCCACCGAAGATGGAACTCAGGTAGAGATAACACCCACATCCAACACTTTGGGAGGACACGTTGCAGGTGTGCCCTTTACAGTTAACTTAGATGCTGGTGAATCATATCAGCTTATTGCCGCTTTATATAGCGATGATTTAACAGGCACACTTATTAAAGGTACCGACTCAAGCGGTTCTTGCAGGCCCTTTGCTGTATTTTCTGGAGTAGTGTGTTCTTATATTCCACAAGGCTGTACTGCTTGCGATATTATTTATGAACAAGCATTACCTACAGGTTACTGGGGTAAAACATATTATGCTGTTCCATTTTCGTTTGCCAGCAGTTATTCACTTAGGATTATGGCTGATCAAAATGCAACTACTTATGCCATTAACGGTGTACCCGGATTTTTGGGTGCAGGTCAGTATATAACCATAAATGGTGCCACAGGCACCCGATGTATTACGGCTAATAAACCTATTTGTGTTATTCAATATATGGAAGGTGTATCATGTGCCGGAGCAGGCGACCCATCAATGATGTACCTGAATGCCGAAGAACAAAAAATTGATAAAGTAACTTTTAGTACCATCACCTCTACTGTAATTACACAACACGATGTAAATGTGGTTATGCGAACCTCGCACATTAGCCAGTTAAAGTTAGATGGTATAAATGTACCCGCAGCGGCCTTTTCTACATTGGCCAATTGCGCAACCATGTCATACGCCCAACTTCCATTGGCACAAGGCAGCCATACATTAGAAGCCGATAGTGGATTTACTGCTTATGTTTATGGTACAGGCAGTGCAGAAAGTTATGCATATTCTGTTGGTTCGTTCAGCAAAGCACAACCAATAATTGTTGATTCTATTTTATGTTCATCAGATACTATTCATATTGGTGCCACAAGTGTGCTGTATGGTACATGGTGGTCAACATCTACCAACCCAACTGACACCATAGGCTTTGGACAAGTACTCACTTTAGTACCACCCATTGTTCCCGATGTTTATATTCAACATGGTATGCAATCCATTTCAGGTTGTGAAACAGAGTATTATTTTAATGTTGAAATACCCGACCCACCTCAAACTGTAATTACACAAGTTGCCAGCACTCTTTGTCAGACGCAACTGGTGCAGTTAAATGTAAGCACTATACCTTCATCGTCTTCTTACCAATATAGCTGGACACCAACAACAGGATTGAATAACCCTAACATTGCAAATCCTGTTGCTACAGCTTCTGCAAGTATGTGGTATTATGTAGATATATCATCACCCAATGGTTGTACACCTGTGGTACGTGACAGTGTTTATTTAAATGTATTTCCTTTACCACTGCCAACTCCCAATGCCGGTTCCAACCAAACTGTTTGCCAGGGTACACCTGTTAACCTTTCGGCAACCGGTGGACTTACCTATTTGTGGACTCCCGGTGGGTTAACCACAAGTGCGATAACTGTGACTCCATCTACAACAACAAATTACATTGTATCAGTAACTGATGCCAATGGCTGTGGCAATAGCGATACCGTTTTGGTAACAGTAGTTCCAGCTCCTGTTGCCAATGCAGGCGCTGACCAAACATCTTGTGCAGGTTCCAATGTTACTCTTACAGCAACGGGTGGAGGAACTTATTTGTGGAATCCGGGTGGTTCTACCAATGCCAGCATAACAGTGGCTCCTGCAGTACCTACCAATTATGTGGTTCAGGTTTCTAATGCAGCCGGATGCACAGCTACTGATAGCGTTTATGTAAATGTTAGTGCATTGCCGGCAGCCAATGCAGGAGTTGATCAGGCGATATGTACAGGAGGCAGCGCAACTCTTTTAGCCACAGGCGGAGTTTCATATCTTTGGACTCCAGGTGGTGCAACCACAAGTAGCATAACTGTTAACCCTGTTATTACCACTAACTATATTGTAAAAGTTACCGATGCGAATGGTTGCGAAAACACTGATACTGTACAGGTAACCGTAAACACTATGCCGGTAGCCTATGCCGGTTTAAATCAAAGTATATGTTCAGGCGTTCAGGCAACACTTACTGCTACGGGTGGTACAAGTTATATGTGGTATCCGGGTGGGTTAGCAGGCAGCAGCATAACAGTAAACCCGGCAACAAACACAAGCTATTGGGTAATTGCTACAGATGCAAATGGATGTACTGACACCGATACGGTTTTGGTAACAGTTAATCAAAGTCCTTTTGCCTATGCGGGAATTAATCAAACATTATGTACTGGTCAAAGTGCAACTTTAACCGCATCAGGTGGTGGCAGTTATGTTTGGACACCGGGTGGAAGCACAAGTAATACAATTACGGTATCTCCTGTCACCACATCAAGCTACTCGGTGTTGGTTACTAATGCGTCCGGATGTACCGATACCGATACGGTTACAGTAATTATTAATCCATTACCGGCAGCAAGCGCAGGTGTTAACCAAAGTATTTGTGTGGGTTCATCGGCAACACTTACTGCTGCTGGTGGTACCAGCTATGTTTGGAACCCGGGAGGATTTACAACTAATTCAATTACTGTTTCTCCGGTTACTACTTCGAGTTATATTGTTGAAGTTACCGATTCAAATTCATGTAAGAATACCGATACCGTGGTTGTAACGGTAAACCTTTTGCCTGCGGCAAATGCAGGAATTGATAAGACTATTTGTTCAGGCTCAAGCACACTACTTACCGCAACAGGTGGTGCATCTTACATCTGGAGCCAGGGGGGCAATACTTCAAGTATAAGTGTTTCACCAGTTACAGGTACCACTTATGTTGTTACTGTAACAAGCTCGTTTGGCTGTACCAATACAGATACTGTTTACGTAGCTGTTAATACATCACCTGTAGTAAGCCTTGGTGCTGATAAAGTTATCTGCATGGGCGACTCGGTTATTTTATCATCATCAATAGTTGCTGTAACCTATCAATGGACACCGGGTGGTGCTGCCTCATCCGCCATTACGGTTTCTCCTTCTGTTACCTCAACGTATTCAATAATTGTAACAGATGTTAATGGCTGCACCGGCCGTGATACGGCAAGAGTTATTGTAAATCCGCTACCGGTAGTAAATGCAGGAACCAATCAGTTTATATGTACAGGCTATTTTGCCAACCTTTCTTCAAGTACAGGCGTTTCGTATTATTGGATGCCGGGAGGATTTACGACTCAGAATATTACAGTTACACCTGTTAACACCACCAGCTATTCGGTTGAAGTTACCGATTCAAATGGCTGTAAAAATTCCGATTCGGTTTTGGTAACTGTACGACAATTAATTTCAGGAACAAGCTACTCACATGCTATTTGTATTGGTAATTCAATAACACTTAGTGATACAGGAGGAATTTCTTATTCATGGTATCCGGGTGGAAGCACCAACGATTCCATTACAGTTTCTCCACAATCAAATTCAACATACATTGTATATATTAATGCTCCTAATGGCTGCCTTGTTTATGATACTATGCATGTGGCTGTTAATCCATTACCGGCTGCAAATGCCGGCAATGACCATGCAATATGTAAGGGACAAAGCACGTTGCTTTCTGCAACAGGAGGCACTTCTTATTTTTGGATTACAACAAACCAGGCAGGGGCATCTGTTTCGGTTTCGCCTGCAGCATCAACAAACTATATTGTAAGTGTTACCGATGCCAACGGATGTGTGAATACAGATAGTGTATTTGTTACAGTTAATTTGTTGCCGGTAGTTAGTGCCGGACTCGATAAGCAAATTTGTCCTAAAGATTCAACCACTTTAGTTGCATCGGGTGCACTAACTTATTTATGGACACCCGGTGGTGCCACCAATGCTTCGGTAAATGTGTCACCGGCTGTTGTTACCAATTATATTGTGGAAGGCACCGATGGCAATGGATGTAAAAATTCCGACACGGTAAATGTGTCATTTAACCCTGTTCCAATTGCGTTAATGAATTTTAGTTCTCCTGTATGCGAAAAATCATCACTTCCATTCAATGATATTTCAACAATTTCGTCAGGAACCATTGCACAAAGCATTTGGACATTTGGAGATGGACAGAGTGCTTTAATTACCAACCCATCACACACGTATAATACCTGGGGAAGTTACACTGTACAACTTATTGTAATTTCAGACAAGGGATGCAAAGACACCACGGCACAACAACTATACATTAATGCCAGCCCCATAATTAATTTTAGCAACAGCGATGACTGTGTTTGGCAGCCTGTGCAGTTTAATGATTTAACCGTGGTGCCAAACGGAAGTATTTCAAATTGGTTATGGCAGTTTGGCGATGGCAGTTCCGACAGCACTTCAAACCCCCTTCACGCATTTGCCAATTCGGGAAATTATAATGTGTCACTTTCTGTTACATCTGATAGTGGCTGCACCACTACATTTGTTAAGGCAGATGCAATTTATATTTATCCATTACCCGATGCGCATTTTATTGCTACTCCACCCGAAGTGTCTATCCTATATCCAACCATAAAATTTGTTGACCAAAGCAGCGGTGGGGCTACATGGAAATGGGATTTTGGTGATAACATAGGAACGTCATCAGCTCAAAACCCCATATATATTTATGGTGATACAGGATTGTTTACTGTGCAGATGATTTTGACCAGCAGCTATGGTTGCCTTGACACAACCTATGGTGAAGTGTATGTAATGCCAACGCTAACTATTTATTTTCCAAACTCATTTACCCCCGATGCTGATGGAAGAAATGATTACTGGCATCCGGTTGGTATTGGTATTAGTAATTTAAAATACAGCATTTATAACCGATGGGGAAATGAAATATTTAATACCTCGGACTTAACCAAAGGATGGGACGGCATGAATAAAGGAATAGCCTGCCAGCAAGGTGTGTATGTTTTTAAAGCAAGCGCAACAGATTACAAAGGAATTAAGCGCGATTACACTGGTGTAATTACTTTGCTGAAGTAATGTACTTATTGATGGTTAATAGCTTAAGGATAGAAAAAAGCAGGCAGAAAAAAGCTACATCGTTTTTAACTCAGCAACCAGTTCGGTTAATGCTTTTTTAGCATCGCCAAACAGCATGCTTGTTTTAGGGTCATAAAAAAGGTGGTTTTCGATACCGGCATAACCAGCACTCATGGAACGCTTGTTAACTATAATATTTTTGGCTTTATCAACTTCCAGTATCGGCATGCCGTAAATAGGAGAGGAGGGATCTGTTTTTGCTGCAGGGTTTACCACATCATTGGCGCCAACAACTAAAACCACATCTGTTTTATCCAATTCAGGGTTGATGTCTTCCATCTCAACCAATTTGCCATAGTCAACATTTGATTCGGCAAGCAACACATTCATGTGGCCCGGCATACGCCCCGCTACGGGGTGAATGGCATATTTTACTTCAACATCACGCTCTTCCAAAAGAGTTTCTAATTCATGGATGATATGTTGTGCCTGTGCAACAGCTAAACCGTAACCGGGAACAATAACCACTTTTTTAGAATAGTTTAAAAGCACAGCGGCATCGCTAACTGTCATATCTTTTATCGAACCTTTAACATCGGCACCAGCCCCTGCGACTGTTTCGCCAAAGGCACCAAAAATTACATTGCTAAGCGGACGGTTCATAGCCTTACACATTACTATGGTAAGCAGTGTGCCGGCCGAGCCTACAAGAATTCCTCCTGTAAGCATTACTTTGTTATCATACAAAAATCCGCCAAAGGCTGCGGCTAATCCTGTAAAAGAGTTTAACAGCGAAATTACCACAGGCATATCGGCACCGCCAATAGGTATTACAAACATTACCCCGTAAACCAATGCGCATGCAAACAACACATAAATCAAAGCAGGATTTGCTGATGTATTAAATATCATGTGCGCTGCAAATGCAAATACAAAAATCATTACTGCTGTGTTGATGATATTGTACTTAGGTAACCTGATGGGCTTGTTCATTGACCCATTCAGTTTTAAGAAAGCAATAATACTTCCTGAAAAAGATACGCTGCCTATAACCATACCCAATGTAATTGCAACCAAGGAGCCGGTGTTTCCCAAATTATGATGAAACTCCATTAAACCAATCAGCGCGGCACAGGCACCACCCATTCCATTAAACATGGATACCAGTTCAGGCATTTTCGTCATTTGAACTTTTTTTGCCGTCATCCATCCGATAATGGTACCTAAAGCAATAGCAGCAAAAATTAAAATATATTTTAAAGGAACCCGGGTGGTTAAGCCATGAGGATTGTTGTACAGAAAAATGGTTGCAACTATGGCTGCTGTCATTCCTGCTGCTGCATACAGGTTTCCTTTGCGTGCTGTTTTGGCATTGCTCATCATTTTTAGTCCAACTATAAATGTGATGGATGCAATAAGATAACAGATTTCTAAAATGTGTTGTGACATGGGAGGAATATAAGTTTATAGTTTGAAGTTTGAAGTTTGTTGTTTTCCTGCCTACGTTAAAGCTATGGCGTATAAGCGAAGTTTAAATTTATTTGGGCGATTCGAAATTCAATAAGTAAGGGTTTGTGATTTGATTTTATTTTTTCTTGAACATTTCGAGCATACGGTCGGTTACCACAAAGCCGCCAACAACGTTAAGCGTTCCCAACACTACAGCAATAAATCCAAGTGCCAGTGACAGGGGGCTGTTAACATCAGAGTCGAGCATTACAATAATAGCTCCTATGATTACAACACCGTGTATGGCATTGGCTCCACTCATTAAAGGCGTGTGCAAAACAGTTGGAACATTGCCGATAATTTCTATTCCAACAAAAACAGAAAGTACAATGAAGTATAAAACTTCCCTGTGTTGTCCGATAAATGATAATATTGATTCCATATAAATTTATTTATTGTTTTTATTTTATGCTGTAACTGCTGTTTTCACACTTGGATGAACAGCCTCTCCTTTGTGAACAATAAGCGAGCCTTTTGTAATTTCTTCTTCCATTTCCCATTTAAAGGCATCTTTGGTGGCAAGGTGTAACAAAAGTGTTTGAATATTTTTTGCATACAAGTCACTTGCATTCATGGGTAACATACTTGGTATGTTGCTTTCGCCAATTATAGTTACACCATTTTTGTTGATGGTTTTGTTTGCTTCACTTCCTACCACATTACCTCCTTGTTCAACAGCCATATCCAGAATTACCGAACCATTTTTCATGCTGCTAACCATTTCGGCAGTTACAAGCAATGGTGCTTTTTTTCCGGGTATCAGCGCAGTGGTAATTACAATATCAGCTTCTTTAATGTGTTTTGCAACCAACTCTTGCTGTCTTTTTAAAAACTCTTCGGATACGCCTTTTACATAACCACCTTCAATCTTTATGCTATCATCTCCTTTTACTTCAATAAACTTTCCGCCTAATGACTGAACCTGTTCCTTTGTTTCGGGACGTATATCCGATACCTCTACCACTGCGCCCAAACGCTTGGCAGTAGCTATAGCCTGCAGGCCTGCCACACCTGCACCAAAAATTACAACCTTACTTGGCTTAATAGTTCCGGCAGCGGTAGTCATCATGGGTAAAAGTTTTCCTATAGTATCGGCACATAGCAGCACCGCTTTGTATCCCGCAAGGTTAGCCTGCGAACTTAGTGCGTCCATCTTTTGCGCGCGTGATATGCGCGGCACGGCATCCATCGAAAATGCCGTAATACCTGCTTTGCAACAAGCCTCCACCAATTGTGGATTGGTAGCAGCCCACATAAACGAAATAAGAATTGCTTCCTTTTTCATTTGAGCAATTTCGTCAGCCGAAGGAGCATTTACCCGCAGCACCACATCGCTGTCGGCATACACTTTGTTTCTAGCAACAAGTGTTGCACCTGCATTTTTATATTGTTCATCGGTATAAAAAGACAAAAGCCCGGCACCTTCTTCCACGCACACATTAAATCCTGCCGCGCATAAACTTTTTACTACATCGGGTGTAAGCGCCACGCGCCTCTCGCGCTCTTTGGTTTCTTTGGGTATTCCTAATAACATAATGATTGAATTATTGAGTGATAGAATGACTGAATGATTGAATGAATACCATTTTTATACGTTAATCAATCATTCAGTCATTCAGTCATTTTTTTAGCTCCGCAAAGAAAATAATTTTATTGACTTATAAAGTGTGTGGCCTTAAACGGTTTTAAACCGATAAATTACCTTTGCCCAAACTTTTAAAACCACGTATGAACAAAGTTAAAATAGGTGTGCTGCGCGAAGAAAAAATTCCGCACGATAAACGTGTAGCTTTTACACCCGAACAGTGCATGCACATTAAAAAAGAATATAACCATGTAGATGTGGTTGTACAACCATGCGATTACCGCTCCATTACCAACAGTGAATACCGAAATGCCGGAGTTGCCCTGCAGGAAGATTTAACCGACTGTGATATTTTAATTGGTATAAAAGAAGTGCCCAAAGAAAAACTAATTGCCGCAAAAAAATA
Source organism: uncultured Flavobacteriaceae bacterium (assembly GCA_964432885.1). Taxonomy (GTDB): domain Bacteria; phylum Bacteroidota; class Bacteroidia; order AKYH767-A; family OLB10; genus CAYSPG01. The sequence continues at coordinate 446,971 of CAYSPG010000001.1, read as the reverse complement.
CCTCTTCTTTTCGCACACCATTAAAAAGCAGCCGCATAATAAAGGTATGCTGCAAAAAATTATTGAAAACAAAATTACACTAATTGATTACGAATGTTTGGTTGACGACCATGAAAACCGCATCATTGGCTTTGGCCGCTATGCAGGCATGGTGGGTGCATACAATGGTATTATGGCTTATGGATTAAAGTATGGATTGTTTACCTTAAAACCTGCCCATGAATCGTTTGGTGTTAAAGAATTGCATCAGTCGCTCGACAGGATAAACCTGCCGAACATTAAAATAGTAATAACCGGAGGTGGCCGGGTAGCTAATGGCGCTATAGAAACAATGGGCATGTTAAACATCCGTAAAGTTACGCCATTTGAATTTTTAAATTATTCATTTAGAGAGGCTGTGTATGTGCAACTTCATTCAGAAGATTATAACGAACGCAAAGATGGGAGCGAATTTTCACGACACGATTTTTATCACGACCCCAACCGCTACCGATGCACCTTTTGTGATCCCGGCTCATACGCATCCTTTTGCGACTTACTCATCCATTGCGCCTACTGGAACCCTGCCGCACCTCCACTCTTCAATAAAGATAACATGCGCGACCCCACATTTCGCATCAGCGTAATTGCCGATGTAACCTGCGATATCAACGGAAGCATTCCATCTACCCACCGTGCCACCACCATCGAAGATAAATTTTATGGCTACAACCCCGTAACCGAAAAAGAAGAAGATGCCTTTAACAAAAACACCATCACCGTAATGTCCATTGACAACCTGCCCTGCGAACTGCCACGCGATGCAAGCGAAGGTTTTGGCAAACACCTTATCGAACGCATTATTCCTTTGCTTGTGGTAGAAGACAAAAACAATGTAATTCACCGCGCCACCATTGCCAAAGATGGTGAGCTAACAGCACGCTTTGCTTACTTAACCGATTATGTGAAATAGGATTTAGGGGAAAGGATTTAGTGAGTTTTTGGCCAAAGAATTTTAATAGAGGCCACGTTGATCTAAGTATAAAAAATGCTCCCTTTAGAACCGGCAGCAATGCATACTGCCGGTTTTGTTTTGAAATAACATTTGTCCGACTAAATTTGAATATTAACACAAGAGATGCCTCGGCTTCGCTCGGCATGACAAGTTTTGAAGGCTTAATTAGAGGAGAGGGGGCTTACTTATGGGCGAAGCCCATAAGTAAGCCCCCTCTCCTCTAAAAAAATCACTAATACGCTGTCATGCCGAGCGAAGCCGAGGCATCTAAAATTAAAAAGCTAAATTTTAATCGGACAATAATATTTTGAAATTTTACCCAACAAGGATGACAACAAACTTCTTGAGCAAAACGAAATCCTGCTTTTAGCGGGAAAACCTCAAATTCATCAACCAAAGCCTTAGCAAAGGCTAACTTCTCCTAAGGAGTCCATTCGGACAAACTATTTCTTTCCTACTTTCGCCCACTCAAAAAACACATAAGTATGAAACAAGTATATATCGTATCGGCCGTTCGCACACCTATGGGCAGTTGGGGCGGCAAACTTGCCGGCTTTTCGGCCACCAAACTTGGCTCCATCGCCATCAAAGGCGCATTGGATAAAATTAAACTTGATGGCAAAGAAATTACCGAAGTATATATGGGCAACGTAATGAGTGCCAACCTTGGCCAGGCTCCTGCAAGGCAGGCCTCAATGTTTGCAGGCTTACCCAATACTGTACATTGCACCACCGTAAACAAAGTATGCGCCAGCGGAATGAAGGCAATCATGCTTGGCGCACAATCCATCATGCTTGGCGATAACGATGTAGTGGTAGCCGGTGGCATGGAAAGCATGAGCAACGTACCCTTTTACTCCGAAAACCTGCGATGGGGAAGCAAATACGGAGACGTAAAACTAATAGACGGCCTTGCCAAAGACGGACTTACCGATGTATATAACAACTACGCTATGGGCAATGCTGCCGAGCTATGCGCCAAAGAGTGCAACATATCACGCGCCAGCCAGGATGCTTACGCCATTGAATCATACAAACGCAGCGCTGCAGCATGGGCAGCCGGAAAATTTAAAGACGAAATTGTTTCTGTTGAAATACCACAGCGCAAAGGCGACCCCATTCTGTTTGCCGAAGACGAAGAATACAAAAACGTAAACTTTGATAAAATTCCCGGACTCAAATCGCCCTTTGTAAAAGAAGGCAGCGTTACCGCAGCCAATGCCAGCACCATGAACGATGGCGCTGCCGCCCTTGTATTAATGAGCAAAGAAAAAGCCGACACACTGGGCATAAAGCCCCTGGCCATTATACGCGGCTATGCCGATGCCGAGCAGGCGCCCGAATGGTTTACCACCACACCAAGCAAAGCACTGCCCCGTGCAGTTGAAAAAGCCGGCCTTACAATGAGCGATATAAATTATGTTGAATTAAACGAAGCATTTTCTGTGGTAGCCCTGGCCAACATGGCTGAGATGAAGTTAGATGCATCAAAGGTTAATGTAAACGGTGGTGCAGTTGCATTAGGCCATCCGCTTGGATGTTCGGGTGCGCGCATAGTGGTAACACTTATAAATGTACTTAAACAAAATAACGCAAAATACGGTGCTGCCGCAATTTGCAATGGTGGTGGCGGTGCCAGCGCAATGGTTATTGAAAATGTGTAAAAATTTGTTTGAAGTTTGAGGTTTGTAGTTTGATGTTAACCACAACCTCAAACTACAAACCTCAAACGCTACTCTTCATGCCCTACGGAATTTCCCAGTTAAGCATAATGCCTGTACGAAGCGAACCTTCGCACCGCAGCGAACAGGTTACACAGCTTTTGTTTGGAGAACATTACGAAGTGTTGGGAGCACAACATGATTGGGTGCGCATAAAAATATCGTTTGATGGGTACGAAGGATGGATACCACAGGGACAAAATACTAGTATCGAGTTTCAGGATTTTAATTTTTTGCAAAAAGCAAGTTCTTTTTTATCGTACGACCTTGTGCAGCTTATGGTGCATGAAGGAAAAATACAAACCATCGTTTTGGGCAGCACACTTCCATTTTTTGAAAACGAGCACTGCCGCATCAACGATAAAAAATATAAGTTTGATGGCAATGCAAAATTTCCTGAAAAAATAAATTCACCCCATGCGCTAATCGAAAACACGTTTATGTATTTAAACGCTCCGTATTTATGGGGTGGCCGTTCACCTTTTGGTATAGATTGCTCAGGGTTAACCCAAATGGTTTTTAAACTATCGGGCTATAAACTGTACCGCGATGCAGCGCAGCAGGCCGAGCAAGGGCATACCATCAATTTAATTGACGAAACCAACACAGGCGACCTAGCTTTTTTTGATAACGAAGAAGGAAAAATTACACACGTTGGAATTCTTACCGACAAAGACAGAATCATTCATGCCTCAGGCAAAGTGCGCATTGATTCGTTTGACCAGGTTGGAATTTTTAATCAGGAAACAAAGCGATACTCCCATAAGTTAAGAGTAATTAAGCGCCTGTTGTAAATAAATTCAACTTTTAGCTACGCCAACTTTTTTTGCTTTTGATACAGTTCGTATAAATAAAGCAACAGCATGTAATAAATAATTCCTTCGCCAAATTCAGTGGTGTTTCCGTCAAGGCTATAGTTGCCATGATGGTTTAAGGTATAAACAAAATGATAGGATAAGATGGAGGTTATCTCAAGTGTAGCAGCCGTATAAATCAGGCGTGGTGATGCAATAAATTGTTGTAAAAATTTAGGAAAAGGCTTTTCGCCAATAAGCGGAATAATCACAAAAGCAATTGCGATAAAAATATAAATAAACGTTTTCATTTTTGATAGTGTGCTTAAATCCTGGTTATGAAAATTGCGGGTAATGATTTTTTCTTCAGGAGGTACACCTTTCCACAATTCGTAAAAATGAAGTCCGTAATCCAACTCTTCTAAAAACAGAAACAGGGATGCAATAACAGCAAAAGCAAAAACCACTTTAGTTGCCACCTGATTGCCCGCCTTAAAACACTGCACTGAAAAATAAACCATTACTCCAACTACAACAGTAGCTAGGTTTTCCATAATGCCAAACTCACGGTTGGATGCCGGAGATATTATTTCGGCCATCTGTAAGCCACCAAAGCAAAACATTAGTAAAAAGAAAAGTGTAATTAATAACGGTGCTATCCAATAAGCTAAATGCTGTTGTGCTGTTAGGTGTTTTAAAGTTTTTAAATTATAAATAAGGTCATTCATAAAACGACAATTATACGGTAAACGTTAAATTGGTATTTAATTAGATTTTTTATTAACCAATTCGCTTTAAAGAGGCTGTGAAATGCAATAGAAACTAAATATAGATTACTACTAAAAAGAAATGGAGAATTAATAAGGAGCCTGATTATTCAATCAGCATAAACTGCCTCAGGTGATGTCGGGCATGTTTATACATGAGGTGTACCCATTCATCAAAATTAAGATTTCCAAATATGGCATGCAATTCTGTTTTTTGAGGATTATCGGTAAAGTGTTTTTCAAAAGCCTCAATAGCATTTTTTAATTTTTGAATAGCAGTGGGCATATCAGCAAATTTTAACGGATATCCCGACTCGCTAAGTGTAGGGTTCTTGGTATTGGGTCTGAATTCTTTGTCGCTCATCATAAAACTTTTATATGCCGGCAGTTGGTCGGCTGGTGTTGCAAGTGGAATTACAAGCAAGCCGGCACCATTCAAAAAAGCCCCGCCCATGTGTTCAACCATTTGTTGGGGACTCATTATTCCCCATTGTGGTTTTTCATCACCTGTAAGGGTTGATAGCAAAACAGGTAATTCATATTTTAAAAATGTGAGTTTTTCGTTTGTTGTCATACAGGGTTGTGCAAAGTGTATTTATTAAAAAGAGTAAAATAAGGAATGAGAATAATGTATTGCCATCACGCAATAGAAATTAAGTTTTTGGTTACCTATTTAAAAATGTCATTAGGTTAATAGACGACAATTTTTTTTGTGTGAATATTGTTTTTCATTTTAACCTGCAAAGAATAAATACCCGGATTTATACTTTGGGTATTAATATGCACTTGTGTGGTTCCGGCTGCCGCATGTTGGGTGAGGCTTGTTGTTTTCTTTCCAGTGTGGTCGTACAGGGTGGCAGTTATCCGTTGTGCTATTGATGAATGGAATGAAATTGTGAAATAGCCTTTTGCAGGATTAGGAAATACCTTTACTCCATCACTTGAGTTTATTTCGGTTACACCAACTGTATTGTATTTTATTTGTGCAGCAGTGGCAGCATTAGTAAGGTCGGCAAGGCTGTCGCCTCCTATTATAGCAAAGGCCACTTTTATGCTGTCGCCAGCATTAAGGTTAAACGGGCCAGTGGTCATCATCATTGCAATGTCGGTGCCATTGCCTGTAGTACCTGCATCGTTGCGGGTAAGTGTGCTCATACACTGGTATTTTTCTGCCTTGGTGAGTCCGTCATATATGTTCACGCTTCCAGCTGATCCATCGTTATTAAAGGCGTAGTAATTAGAGCCGCCACCGGTAAGCAATTTAATGCCGGCATAGCTGTTGTTGTTTACCGTGTACCAGGCGTATCCCATTTTAAGCGCTGCATCATACGATGCGCGGTTGTCGTTATAAGTAGCTGCCGTTATATCCCAGTCCGAAAAAACGGCTGCGTACAGGGCTGGATAGTTGTTGGCACTGTTGTTTGTAATGGTATATTCTTCTATCACGTACTTCCTGTCGGCAGGAGTGCTCCATGCATAGTTATTTTGGCGCACTACAAGGCCTGTGGGTAGTGTTGCGGCAGCATCGTTAAAGGTGGTAACGGCATCAAAATCAGAGTTTACTGAAGGAATAATTTTTTGAATGTAGTTTACAGGAACAAAGTCGTTGTTAATGCCTGTAGCACCTTCAGTGGCATCGCTTACCATACTGTCGTTAACTCCCACCACAAAGCTTGCCGAATAAATAAGGTTTGCCCCTTCGTTGTAAGTAAATCCAATGCCTTGCGCATTGCCCGTATCGTTAAATCCAAGCCTTCCTTTGCTGGTAATGGATAAGCCCACATCGTTTACCAGCACATTGAGGTAATCCACATTTACTGTTACTTCAAACTTCTGAAAATCGGAGTAAGTACCCGCACTGTAGGTAAGGGTAAAAATAATTTTGGTGTTGAGAGGAATGGTGGGATCTATCACGCATTTAAACGGGTTGGCGCGGTTGCTGTCGCTTTGCATGGTGGCAAGCGAGGGAAATGATAAGTTTGGATTAAGAATATTGATAAGCGGTGAACTTGCAGAAAGGGAGATGCTAAGTCCCGCAACAGGATCAAGCACGTTGGTAAACACAGCGCTGATGTCCAGCGTATCATTGCCCACAAAGGCTTCATCGTTATTATCGGTAATGGTAATGTCGTAAGCTCGCAGGGCAGTAGCAGGCTCGGTAAGCGCCCTGAAAATGTTTATACGCCCTTTGCCTAATTTTCCAACGTAGGAGGCATTTCCGGGCAACGTATCCACCACATCACTTGTAACGCGAAGGCGCTCGCCTACCTGCAAGCCTGTAAGGGCAGGAAATTGAGACTTAACCAAAGCTGCTGCACCTGATACCTGGGGTGCTGCTTCGCTGGTGCCGCCACTATACCAGTACAGGTTAGGACTTCCCATAGGAAAGATGGAATACACTTTATCACCGGCAGCACATACATCAACGTAAGTGCCATAACTGCTGCCGCTCCATTTTACATCAACCGAGTCAATACCTGCAACGCTTAATACATACTGGTACGATGCCGGAAAAAAAGGTGCATCGTTATTGCTGTTGCCGGCAGCACCTACCACCAGGCAGCCTTTGTTAAATGTGGCATAGTTAATTACATCCTGCGAAAACTGAGAGCTTCCAAATCCTCCCCATGAGCAGTTTATAACAAAGCAGTTATGGTCGGCAGCATATACAATGGCTACATCACCATTTACAATTACGTTGGCATTGGGTGCGCAGCGTATGGCTAAAAATTTACAGTTAAAGCCCACTCCCGCAATGCCGGTAATGTTATCGGTTTCGGCAGCGGCAATACCGGTTACAAAGTTTCCGTGCAATAGAGCTGGTCCGGCCACGTTGTTATCGTTAAAGGCTACATTCCAACCATAGTAATTATCTGTATATCCATCAGCATCATCATCAATGCCGTTAATTGGGTCGGCAGTGTTGTACTTAAATTTGTTTACCAGTTCAATGTGTGTAGTATCAACTCCTGTATCGGTAATGCCAATTACCACATTCGGGTCGCCTTTTTGTATATCCCATGCCTGGTAACTGCGTATGTTGGTGTGATGGTATTGATAACCAACAAGGGTATCACTAGGTGTATAAAGCGGTTGGTATATGTAGCTTGGTTCGGCATATTCAATTTCACCGGTGGCAAGCAACTGGTTAATTACTTTTTCAATTGATGAATTTCCTGCATACTTTAATTCATACACCAACGAAAGGTCGGTAAGTTTATTTCCATTTGCATTGCGCTCTGTGGTAGGAGGGGTGTGCAAAGCAAACAGTTTGTTTACGCTGTAAGTACCTGTTTTTTTAAAAACGGAAGTAAGCTGAGGAGTGCTTATTTGTGTTTTAGTACAAGCATAGCGGTAACCTGGTTTTACTTTTATGATTACGGTATTTGGCTGATAGTCGGCACTGGTTACCATTGCCGGCAGCGAAAAAGATTTACGGTTTTGCTGAGCGAAAATAAATGTAGAAACAAGCAGTGCAGTAGCGAGTAATTTTATTTTTAGCATGGTGTAGTTTTTGTTTTTGCTAAAATATAAAATTAGTTACTGCGTAAATAAATAGATGTTCAGAGATTAATAAGTCGGTTTAAAATAATTTTAAAATTATTATCCCAAATCTGCAAACAGTAAATTAAAAACCGTTCCCTTTACCAAATTTTAAGCCTGTCTGCTTCGCTTCGCCAAAGTTTATCACCTTCTTTAATATTAAAGGTGGTATAAAATTCGGGCATGTTTACCAATGGGCCTATAACCCTGAACTTTGCAGGTGAGTGTACATCTGTTTTTACCTGGTCGGCCAATGCCTCAGGGCGTGTATTTATCATCCATGCGTTGGCATACCCCAAAAAGAAGCGTTGATCTGGCGTAAGCCCGGCAATCATTTCATTGTTTTTATATTGGTTGGTTTTTTTAAATGCTTCATAGCCCATCATTATCCCACCAAGGTCGGCAATGTTTTCGCCTTGCGTAAGTTCACCGTTTATAGTCAGGCTGTCAACAGCAATGTAGGTGTTAAATTGTTCAACAATCTTTTTTGTTTTTGTAAAAAATTTTGAACTGTCTTCTGATGTCCACCAGTTGTTCAAATTTCCCTGCTCATCGTATTGACTTCCCTGGTCATCAAAACCATGTGTCATTTCATGGCCAAAGGTTGATCCGCCAATAATAGAGTAGAGGATGGCGTCATCGGCAAGTTTGCGCTCGTACCCCGGCACAATAATATTACAACCCGGCACCACAATTTCATTGTTGGATGGGTTGTAATATGCATTGTAGGTTTGAGGCTGCATGCCCCACTCAGTGCGGTCAACCGGTTTTCCAAATTTTGCAATCATGTAGCGCATTTCCCATGCGTTTGCATTTATTACGTTGCGCACAAACGATGTACGGTCAACCTCCAGGGTGCTTAAATCTTTCCATGCATCAGGATATCCCACTTTCATTATCATTTTATCCAATTTTGAAAGTGCTTTTTGTTTTGTTTGTTCACTCATCCAGTCAAGACCTTTTATGCGCGAAGCATATACATCTTTTACAGCCATGCCGATTTCCTGAAGTTTTTCTTTTGTTCCTTTGGGCAAATATTCGGTTACATATACTTGTCCTATCAATTCACCCAGCGAGTTGTCGGTTTGTGCTACCACACGCTTCCACCTTGGACGCGGCTCGGGTATTCCCCTCAATACGCCTGAATAAAATGCAAATGATTCCATGTATGTTTTGTCATCCATAAAGCGTGCAAGCCCACGCACCAGGTGAAATTTCAGGTAGTTTTTCCATTCGCTAATCGGGTAGGAGGTAAGGTAGCCGTTTAATGCAGTTAAAAATTCGGGTTGTCCTATCACCACCGTATCCACGTTGGTTAAACCAACACCTACATTAAAAGTATTCCAGTTTATATTCGGTGTGCTTGCTGCAAGTTCTTTAACTGAAACTTTGTTGTAGTTTTTATTCGGGTCGCGGGTATCTTCTTTTTTGCGCGATGTTTTTGCTATGGCCGTTTCCAGTTTCATAAGGTTTGTAGCAGCAAGTTTTGCTTTTGCATCATCGTAACCCATTATCACAAACATGTTTGCTACATGCTGCAAAAACTTTTCACGAATCATGATGGCTCTGGAGTCGGTATCAAAATAATAATTGCGGTCGGGCAGGCTTAACCCTCCCTGGTTAATAAATATGGCATGTTTGTTACTTATTTTATCATCCTGTCCAACATAAAAGCTAAACAGCGGTGCACCGCTAATTACGTGTATGGTTGCCGCAGCGCTTACTACTCCGTTTAAATCCGTTATGGCATCAATCATGTCTAGCTCAGGTTTTATTCCGGCAATACCATTTTTGTTTAATGATACACTGTCCATTCCTGAATAAAAGAAATCTCCTATTTTTTGTTTGTTGCTTCCTTTAGGCTCACCGGTTAATGCCGCTGATGATTCGCAGATATTGAGCACCTGTGCATTGATGGTATCTTGTATAAGTTGCCACAGCCCATTGCTTTGCTCACTGGCAGGTATAGGGTTTTCGTTGAACCATTTTCCATTTGCAAAAAGAAAAAAATCATCACCGGGTTTTACGGTGCTGTCTATATGCAAAGCCAGTTCATCAGGTGCCTGGTTTGTGCTGTTATGATTGGTTTTACAAGACGAAAGCAAAGTTGTAATTGCAAGTGCCGTAATAAGAAGTTTGTTTTTTAACATAATTTAAAATTTTGAGATAGCGAAAGTAAAATATTAACTACATGGCTACCTACTGTTTTTAGTTAACAAAATCATAAAACGTTTAGCAAAAAACTATTTTAGCCCAATGAATTTAGAAAATATTACGCTACAGGCTATTGAGGTGGTAAAACAGGCCGGTGAGTTTATCCGTACCGAGCGAAAGTCATTTGATAACTCCAAGGTGGAGTATAAAGGATTTAATGATTTGGTTTCATACGTTGATAAAACTTCGGAAAAAATATTGGTTGAAGGATTGAAAAAGATTATTCCACCATCAGAGTTTATTACCGAAGAAAACACAGTTATTCAAAAACAGTCGGAGTATATTTGGATTATTGACCCGCTTGACGGCACCACCAATTTTGTACACGGTGCCCCTTGCTTTTGTGTAAGTGTTGCGCTTCTGCAAAATCAGGTGCTTGTGTCGGGAATTATTTATGAGATAAATCTTGATGAATGTTTTTATGCATGGAATGGCGGAGGCGCATTTTTAAATGGCAATAAAATGAAGGTGTCGCAAATTTCTGAACTTAAAAAATCACTTCTTGCCACGGGGTTTCCATATTCAAATTACAGCCGCATGAGTGAGTATATGCGTGTGTTTGATTTTTGCATGCATGGCACACATGGCTTACGCAGGCTGGGTAGTGCTGCTGCAGATTTGGCCTACGTAGCATGTGGACGATTTGAAGGTTTTTACGAATACGGTTTAAAATCGTGGGATGTGGCAGCAGGTGCTCTAATAGTTGCCGAAGCAGGCGGAAAGGTTTCGGATTTTAATGGAGGCGCCAATTATTTATTTGGCGAAGAAATTATAGCAACCAATACACTGGTTTTTGATGCATTTTTAGATGTGGTAAAAAAAGAATTTGGAAATACAACCCAGTATTAACAGTGCATACTTTTTATTGGTCTTCAAAAGTAGTAGTGTTTCCATCTACGCGCTTAATGGTTTTCCAATTGCCATTTTCGTCCTGCTCTTGTATTTCGTAGTACTCCACACCGCTATCCCATCCCTGGTAAGGTGCCCATTGCAGGGTTGATCCGTTGGCGTCATTTAAAAATCCGTTAAGTAAAATGTTGTTGCTGGTATTACCTGGACCAATGCGCATGTTGCAAACGTTTACCACTTCAACCCGGTAAAAGTATTTCTCTTTGTTTACGTCAATTTCAAAATCTGTGTAAGAGGTGGCATGTGCATCCAATGTAGCTGCTAAAATAAAGTTTTGAGCATCCTCTGATTTGTAAAACAGGTAATTCAAAACTTTTTCGGGCGATTGCTGTGGAGGTGTCCATTCGGTCAGTACAAAATCGTTATTTATAACGGTACTTCTTGTAATTTCTATTTTTTGATTTTGTATATCAGTAATAGGTTGTGCCGTAGTTTCGTTACTGTATGCCGAGTAAGCGTTACCACACAAGTCAATGGCTTCAACTTTATACGTGTACAGAAGCGGGCAAAATGCCGATGAATCAATTAAAGAGGTTTCACTTGAATCCGTTTCAGCAATGAGTTCAAAGGTTGTGTTAACGGTATTTTTACGGTAAATGCGGTACGTATCAAATGCACATCCTCCATAAGGTGTCCAGCTTAACTGCACATGCTCTGTTCCTCCTGATGCTGCCACATGTATTGTGGTGTGTGCTACCGAACTGTCAATATGCATTTTGACGTTGCATGTGTTTACTACCTGGATTTTATAACTGTATGGTGTGGCATTTGTGTTTACATTGTTATCAATAAATACCGATTCGGGATTAAACGATGCATTGGTAGGATTGGTATCGGTATAAATTAACTGATAGGATAAAGTATTGTCGTTATATCGGTACAGTTCATACTGTCCTAAATTTAATGCCGCTGAATTTTGCCATGTAATTTCAATTTGTGATGGAGATAATACGCTGGCGCTAAAGAGTGGAGTTACCGGTGGAATTGCGCCACTGGTGGCATGTATGTAATTTGGTTTTAACACACTGTCGGCACACAAACCATCGTTGGTAACAATCAACTGTACATTATAACCTTGTGCTACTGTGTATATACTTGCAGGGTTAGGCAATGCAGATGTTGTTCCATTACCCAAACTCCAATGGTAGGTTGGATTTTGCAATTGAGACGATAAATTTTGATACGAAACGCTAAGTGGAGCACAGCCTTGCTGCACGGTTGAACCAAAATCGGCAACCGGATATGGAATTACCTTAACAGCATTGGTAACAGCAAGGCTGTCATTGCAGCCAAGATTATTAGCGTAAAGTGTAACGGTATAGATGCCTGCGTTTGCATAGATATGAACCGGGTTTACTGCAGTGGATGTATTGCCATCACCAAAGTTCCAGTTATAACTTAATGCGCTTACCGATTTGTTGGTAAACCCAACCGATGTTCCTATACACAGTGCCGAATCAGACACTTCAAAATTTGCTTCGGCAAACTGCACCACATTAATTACGGTTGGATTTGTATAAACAGCCTGGCATCCTGTTGAGTCGGAAACTATTAATGTTACCTGATAGGCTCCCGGATTGTCAAATGTATGAACAGGGCTTTGAAGGTTGGAGGTATCGCCATCACTAAAGCTCCAGAAGTAGTTGTAAGCACCCATGGATGAATCGGTAAATGCGATTTGCAGAGGCGCACAACCTTGTGTAACCGGAACAACAAAATTTGCAACCGGACCGGGTACCACAACAGCATTTGATACAGTTTTTAAATGAGTGCATCCATCATGCCCTGTGGCTAATAAACTTACAGCATAAGTTCCTGATTGTGTATATATGTGCGATGGGTTTTCGGATGTGGAAGTTGAACCATCACCAAAATCCCACAAGTACGAAACACCGCCTGACGAATTATTTGTAAAAGTTACTACCTGCGGGGCGCAGCTACCTGAGGAGGTTAATCCAAAGGCAGCATCGGGGCTCGAAACTTTGATTATTGTATCTACTGTTAGTGTATCATAACAACCGTGGTTATTGCCAACAATCACGCTTACTGTATAAGTTCCGTTTTGTGTATAGTAGTGCGATGGCGATTGCTGCGTGGTAAATATTCCGTCTCCAAAATTCCAGTGCCATGATGTTGCATTTGAAGAAGTATCGGTAAAAATTACCTGCAAGGGATTGCATCCGGACGAATCACTGATGGCAAAGCCTGGCTTTAATATTTCAATATTGGGTTTGGCTACACCCTGCATACAACCATTTATATCGTAAGCATACAATACCACATTGTCAGCAGGTTCATGGGTAAATGTGTGCACAGGGTTTTGTAATGTGGATGTGTCTCCATCGCCAAAGTGCCATTCCCATCGTGCTACATCGGTGCTGGAGTCGGAATAAGTTACTGTGATTGGCAAGCAACCTGGTGATTGTACTGCGGTAAAATTTGCCACCATGTGCGGTACATATACAGCCTGTGGCAATGTATAACTGCTTTCACAAGTGTTTTTATATGCTGTTAAAGTTACATCATAATAGCCCGAAGGAAGCGTGTAATACCAGTATTTTGTAATGTCAGGCAGCAATGAATATGTGCTGTCGCCAAAATCCCATCGGTAATTATCGGCTCCGCTTGATTGGTTGGTAAACTGCACCGAAACATATCCGCAATTTGAAAACGGGTTGCCTGCTGAAAACAGTGCCACAGGTTTGTTTATCTCAACCGGCTGAGGTAGTGTATAAGTATAAGTACAGCCTGCCGAATCGTAAGCCGTTAATTGCACAGTATAGTATCCCGAATCGGCATAGGTATGATACAGGTTGTTTCCTGTGGCAATGGTTCCATCACCAAAGTTCCATTGGTAGGATACATAGTTCACATTGTTGGTGCTGAATAAAATTGAGTCATTGGCGCAGGCGCGGGTTTTGCTTACTGCAAATGGATTTAGATTGTTGGCATAAAAGGTAGTTGTTCGCGCATCGGTGCATCCCGATGAATCCTGAACCTGCAATGTAACAAGGTAATTGTTATTTAGATTGGTATATGTGTGCGAAGGATTTTTTGCCGTGCTGGTGGTTCCATCGCCAAAGTTCCATAAATAGGTATTTGCAAAATTTGAGTTATCGGTTGCCTGTATGGTTATTCCATTGCATGAGTTGGATGCCGAAAGAAAAAAGTTGGCTTTGGGCCCAGCAATATCTACAGCATTTGGTGTGCAAAGAGTATCATAACTTCCATTTGAATATTGAACAATAAGCGTAACATCATATTTGCCAGCCTGGTAATACGTGATGGATGGATTTTCATCAACCGAAACATTCCCGTTTCCAAATGTCCAGTACCAGCTAACTGTGTTTAAAAACGGGTTGTGAAAGTTTATGGTAAGCGGTGCGCATCCATCGTGGTGCGATTGCTGTACTGTGGTATCGTTGCCTGCATTAAACCCACCACCACCGGCACCAAACGATGCAGGAGTAAATGTATATGTAAACGCGCAGCTGTCATTAGCAATGGTAAGGGTAATAGTATAAGCGCTGTCGTTGTTATAAATATGCATTGGGTTTTCAAGGTTGCTTGAATCGCCATCGCCAAATGTCCAAAGCCACGATGTGGCACCAACAGAATTTGCACCAAACTGAACATGATAAGGCGGAACCGAATCATTGCATTGAGCCGATGCATTTGCTCCCAAAAAATTAAAACTCATTGCATATTGATGCATGATGGTAGATGTGCATCCATCAGCCGAAGTAATGGTAAGAGAAACACTGTAGCTACCGGGCGATGCATAGGTATGTGTTGGGTGTTGCTGCGTAGAAGTAGCACCATCGCCAAAATTCCAAAGCCAGGCAACTGCATTTATTGAACTATCGGTAAAGTATCCAATGTATGGAGGACACAGCGTTTGTGTGTACGTAAATGCTGCTTTGCCACCTCCGATAATGTAGGTGCGAAAGTTTGAAATGTTTTGTGAACAACCTGTGCCAGCACTTTGGGTTTGCAGCGATACGGTGTATGTTCCGGGTTGTGTATAAGTGTGTGTTGGTGTTTGTGATGACGATGTGGTTCCATCATCAAAATTCCAGAGCCATGAAACAGAGTTTGAAGAATCGGATAAATTAAACGTGTATGGCGCACATGCATTTACGGGTAAGGAAGCTATAAAATTATTTGTGCTTCCGTTTACCGATATATAATTGCTTTTTATCAGGGTATCCTTGCATCCATGTATGTCGGCAGTAATTAAGGTAACGCTGTAATTGCCATGCTGCAGATAACTGTACTGAGGATTTACGGCTGTTGAGGTGTCACCGTTTCCAAATTTCCAATACCAACTTACAGCATTGGTAGAAGTGCTTGTAAAATTTACGTTTAGCGGATTGCATCCTAAAGTTTTATCGCTAATAAAATTAGATGTTGACCCATAAGGGTTAACCGGGAAAGGATAGATGTATTGTGCAGAGCAACCTGCAGCAGTAACTGCCGATAGTGTTACATTGTAATTTCCTGCCGATTGAAATGTATGTAACGGGTTTACCTGTGAAGAAGTGCTGCCGTTACCAAAATTCCATTGGTATGAAGTGTTTGGCTCATTGGGTTGTGCAAACTGAACGGGTAGGGGAGAGCAGCCATACAACGTGCTAAGAGTAAAAGTGGTATTGGGAGTTTGTAATACCTGTATGTTTACAGGCAACGAAGTGTTTGTACAGCCATTGGTATAGTTAACAGTAAGTGTGGCGGCATACATTCCTGTAGTTAAATACTGATGCCATGTGTTGGTGTAAATTGATGTGCCGCCATCGCCAAAGTTCCATGTTCGCGACACAATGCCTGTAAGCGGAGATGTAAAATTTACTGTAAGTGGCCCGCAGCCGCTTGTAACATCGGCCGTAATCGCAGGTGCAGGATTACTTAAAACATGAATAAAGTTATTGAACGGTGTTGTTGAGGTGCATCCGGTTGCGCTTGTAGCGGTAACAGTTATGTTATAATTTCCAGGCAGGGCATAGGCATGGTTTACATTTACACCCGTTGCCTGGCCACCGTCACCAAAGTTCCATTGATAATTTAAACCATTGGTTGAAGTCGCGTTAAAGCTAAATACCTTAGAAGTAAAACAAGTTTGGTTAGTATCAGCAGTAATGGTTACTACAGGCTTGGCATTTATGGTGATGTAATTACTTCTTGTTAGTGTTGACGAGCACGATGTGCCTCCTTTAAAAGCTACCAGTGTAACCGAAAAAGTACCTGATTGCAAGTAACTGTGGGCCGGGTTTATTGCATTTTGTGTTATGCCATCACCAAAATCCCATAAGCAACTATCATAATTTGTTGACTGGTTTTGAAACTGTATAATTCCTCCCTCACATGCAGATGTTGTTGTGGCGCTAAATGAAACCGCTGGTTTGGCTATAGCCGAAATAAAGTTAACTGCCAAAACAGAGTCGCTTCCAGTCGCATTAATGGCCTTTAGCTTTACGCTAAAATTTCCGGCATTGCTAAATGTAATTACAGGATTTGGAACGCTGGAAGTTATTCCACCTCCAAAATCCCATACATAACTTGTTGCATTGCTTGACTGATTGTTAAACTGAACTGTTAACGGAACACATCCACTTTGTACATTGCTGGTAAACTGTGCTACAGGCAATTGCGCAAATGTGTTAAAGGATGACAGTAAACAAACTGTCATGCAAAAAATGAATAAATAAGTTTTAAGGTGCCTACCTTTTTTAATATAAAATAGCATATCGCTCTTAAAAAGAGTTATTAAGTAAACCAAAATTTTGTACGAAAGAAGAGTTAAAAAGTTCGGTTTCTTACAAGAAAAAACAGTAGGTTAGAAATATGTAGAAAAAAAAGCTGTACTGACACAAAAAGTTGAATTGGCTCTACATTTTTTCAGGAGCATTTATACCAAGCAGTTTTAAGCCATTCTTTAAGTTTGATGCGCAAAATTTTGATAGCTGCAAACGGAACAGGCTTGTATCTAAATTGCTTTCATCAATAACTGCATGTTCGTGGTAAAAGCGGTTGTATGTTTTAGCCAAATCAAAAACATAATTGGCAACTATAGCAGGGCTAAATCTTTTGGAAGCATCTGCAACAATTTCCTCAAACTGCAATAAATTTTTAATCAACTCTTTTTCGATTGGTGAAATTGAAACGGGTCTGTTGAAATCAGAAAATGATTTTAAGCTTTTAATTTGTGAAGCCCTGCGCAGCAATGAACAAATGCGTGCGTGGGTATATTGTATAAATGGCCCGGTGTTGCCGTTAAAATCTATTGACTCTTCGGGATTAAACAACATTCGTTTTTCAGGGTCAACTTTTAAAATAAAGTACTTTAATGCGCCCATACCAATGTCATAAAAAAGTTTTTTGGCTTCTGCCTGGCTTAGTTCATCAATTTTTCCAAGCTCACGTGTAATTTTTTCGGCACCGGCAATCATTTCCTGCATCAATTCGTCAGCATCCACCACAGTTCCCTCGCGCGATTTCATTTTACCCGAAGGCAAATCAACCATGGCATAATTTAAATGATGTAAATTATTTGCCCAGTTGTATCCTAATTTTTTTAGAACAAAAAACAAAACTTTAAAATGATAATCCTGTTCGTTAGCAACCACAAATGTTATCCCGTTAAAATGAAATTCTTCATAGCGCAAAAGTGCTGTGCCAATATCCTGTGTCATGTAAACAGAAGTTCCATCTTTGCGCAACACAAGTTTTTCGTCAAGATTAATTTCCTTTAAATCAATCCACACACTGCCATCTTCTTTTTTGTAAAAAACATTTTTTCTCAAACCTTCCTGTACAATTTCTTTACCAAGCAAGTAGGTTTGCGATTCGTAATAAAATTTATCGAAATCAACGCCCAACATTTTATAAGTAACATCAAATCCATCGTACACCCATTGGTTCATTTTTTTCCAAAGAGCTACAATTTCTTTATCACCTGCCTCCCACAAACGCAGCATCTGCTGTGCATCTTTAAAAATTTTTGTTTCAGCTTTTGCAAAATCTTTTAATTCAGCATTTATTTTTTCTTTAGCCTCATCTGTTTTTTTTTCATCGGCCAATGAAGCAGAAAAAGTTTGGTACTTGTTTTTTATTTCATCACTTGAAAAAATTCCCTTTTGCCAATTCTCAATATTTTCATTTGCCTGCCTTATGTATTCTTTATCAAATTCCACATAATACTTCCCCACCAAATGATCGCCTTTAATGCCTGACGATTCAGGCGTTTCGCCATTGCCAAAAAGCTGCCATGCAAGCATTGATTTGCAGATGTGAATGCCGCGGTCATTTACAATGCTTACCTTTTTTACATCGCGTCCGGTGGCCTTCAGTAATTCAGCAACAGAAAAACCAAGTAAGTTATTTCTAACGTGTCCTAAATGCAGTGGTTTGTTTGTATTGGGCGATGAGTATTCAACAAGTAATGGGTTTCCATCGGCTTTGGTTTTAATTCCGAACGAATTATTAGAGGCTTCTGCAAAAAACATTTTTAGCCATTTATCATCGCTTACCGAAATATTTAAAAAACCTTTTACAACATTGAACTTTGTAAAAAATTCCCCGTCACAAATTTTTTCACCTAAAAGTTTACCGGTTTCTTCAGGCGATTTTTTTGAAAGTTTGGTAAGCGGAAAAGTTACAACCGTTATATCCCCTTCAAAATCTTTTCGTGTGGGTTGTATGGCAATGCTTGCCATATCGGCATCAGAAGCAAAAACTTCTTTTATTGCAGCAATAACTTTTTCTTTTATCCTACTTTCAAATTGCATACTCCATTTGCCAATTTTAATTTTTTATTACTGATAAATTTCTTTCTTAGCAGCCTGCAAAGTATTTTGAAGCAAACCAATAATTGTCATTGGCCCAACACCACCCGGCACAGGGGTAATGTAGCTGCATTTTGATGCTACATCATCGTACTTCACATCACCTTTTAATTTAAATCCACTTTTGGTTTCGGGTGTTGCAACGCGTGTAATGCCAACATCAATAACTACAGCACCGTTTTTTACCATATTCCCTTTTATCATTTCGGGAACACCGATAGCTGCTATCAAAATATCGGCCTGCAAAGTTTGTGCTGTTAAGTCTTTTGTTTTGCTGTGGCAAATGGTAACAGTGCAATTTCCCGGATATGCATTTCTGCTCATTAACACACTCATTGGCATGCCTACAATATTGCTGCGGCCAACAACCACGCAATGTTTGCCTGCTGTTTCTATTTTATATTTTTCAAGCAGCATTAAAATTCCTTTTGGCGTTGCTGCCACATAGCAAGGCAGGTTTTGCAATAGCCTCCCCGTATTTACGGGGTGAAATCCATCCACATCTTTGGCTGGAGAAATTGCTTCTGTTACCTTTTGTGTTGATATATGTTTTGGAAATGGTGATTGTACAATCAATCCGTCAATGTTGCTATTGTTATTTACATCTTCAATTTTTGCAAGAACTTCTTTTTCAGTTACCGAGCTTTGAAAACGAATGAGAGAAGAGGTAAACCCAACTTCCTTGCAGGTTTTTGCTTTGTTATTTACATAAGTTTCAGACGCGCCATCGTTGCCAATTAAAATGGCAGCCAAATGTGGCGCACGTTTTCCCTCTGCCAAAAGTTTTTCAACTTCTGCTTTGATGGTGATTTTATATTCTTCAGAAGTTGCTTTACCGTCAATTAGATTCATCGTTTGTGGTTCATTGTTTATAATTTATCAGTCATGAATCATGAACAATAAATTATGAATGATTTATCTGCGCATGCCTTGCATATTCCTCATCATATTGCTCATGTTACCTGTGGTCATGTTTTTCATAAGTTTACGCATATCGTCAAATTGTTTGATGAGTTTGTTTACCTCTGTAACATTGGTTCCGCTACCTTCGGCAATGCGTTTTTTACGGCTGCCGTTTATTAACTCTGGGTTGGTTCTTTCTTTAGGTGTCATGCTGGTAATGATAGCTTCAATGCTTTTAAACGCATCGTTTTTTACATCCACATCCTTTATTGCTTTGCCAACACCGGGAATCATCGAAACTAAATCTTTAATGTTTCCCATTTTTTTTATTTGCTGCAGTTGCGAAAGAAAATCATTGAAGTTAAACTGATTTTTTGCAAACTTTTTTTGCAATTCAGCCGCTTCTTTTTCATCAAATTGTTCCTGTGCTTTTTCAACCAGCGAAACGATATCTCCCATTCCTAAAATTCGGTCGGCCATTCGCTCGGGATAAAAAATATCCAGGGCATCCATCTTTTCGCCAGTACCCACAAACTTGATAGGCTTGTTTACAACCGATTTTATTGACAGCGCGGCACCACCACGTGTATCGCCATCTAATTTGGTAAGCACCACTCCGGTAAAATCAAGCCTGTCGTTAAATGCTTTGGCAGTATTCACAGCATCTTGTCCGGTCATGCTGTCAACCACAAATAAAATTTCGTTTGGATTAACAGATTTTTTAATGGCCGCAATTTCAATCATCATCTGCTCGTCAATGGCAAGACGGCCGGCCGTATCAATAATTACTACAGAGTTGCCGTTTAGTTTTGCCTGAGCAATTCCTTTTTCGGCAATTTCAACAGCGTTTTTATTTTCGTAATCACTGTACACCTCCACTCCAATCTGTTCGGCCAAAACTTTTAGCTGGTCAATGGCCGCAGGACGATAAATATCACAGGCAACAAGAAGCGGATTTTTTCCTTTTTTATTTTTTAAAAAGTTGGCAAGCTTTCCTGTTAAAGTGGTTTTACCGGAGCCTTGCAAACCCGACATCAATATCACCGTTGGGTTTCCTTTTAGGTTCAACTCTTCCATTTGTCCGCCCATAAGTGTAGCTAACTCATCATGCACAATTTTTACCATTAGCTGTCCGGGTGAAACAGCTGTAAGTACATTTTGACCAAGCGCTTTTTCTTTTACGCTGTCGGTAAATTGTTTGGCTACTTTGTAATTTACATCGGCATCAAGCAGTGCCTTGCGCACATCTTTTACGGTTTCGGCAATGTTTATTTCGGTAATTTTTCCCTGACCCTTAAGACTCTTAAACGCCCGCTCGAGTTTATCGCTTAAATTTTCAAACATGATATAAAACGGATTGATGTATAACGTTTGTTTTTGTTACAATAACAAACAAATTAAATTGGGCTGCGAAAATAACAAAATGAAGGTTGATTAATGTATAATTAAAAAGCCTGGTATATATTGAGGATTAATGTTAGTATTTTTGTAAAATGAAAGAAGAAAAAAAAGGAGTTAAGGCACTTTTGAAAAATGTATTTGCTGTTTTTATGGGCTTGGTTTTTTCGCTTGCGATAGCCGAAGTTATTCTGCAAATTTATAATCCAATGCCTGCCACCGTTAAGGGCGATAAAATTGTCTTAAGCGCCAATGCCAAAACAGTTTTTGTAAACAATAAAAATAAAAAAATAGCCAGCGAAATTTTTGCCACAACCAATTCAATTGGCTTTAGAGGGCCTAATGTTCCAAGTGATTTTGACAATTGCTTATCAATAATTACAGTAGGTGGCAGTACTACCCAATGTCTTTATAACAACGATAGTGTAACATGGCCTGCTTTGACAGGAGAAAAACTTAGTTGTGATTTTAAAAATGTGTGGGTAAACAATGCCGGCCTTTCGGGACACACCACGTTTGGTCATACTATTTTGATGAACGATTACGTAGTGAAATTAAAACCAAAAATTGTTTTGTTTTTATTCGGTGTTAATGATGTGGGGATTGAAAAACAATCTGAAAGTTTTTCGCTTTATTCGGATGATGGCCAAAACATGTTTTTTAAAAAGCCAAAAACATTTTTTTATAAGAGCGAAGTTGTTGGCTTGTGCGTTAATGTTTCAAGATATATAAATGCAAGAAAGGAAGATTTGCCTCATAACCTTGATTTTGATTTAACCAAAGCCGAACATGTTGAGGTTACAAACGAACAAGAAAAAGAAATGATTTATAAAACCAGCCTGCTAATTCCTGCTTACCAAAAACGTGTGGAAGAACTTGCCAAAAGTTGTAGTAGCAATAACATTATACCTGTATTTATTTTGCAGCCTGTGCTTTATGCCAATACCATTGACAGCACCACCGGTGTAAATCTGGCAACTATTAAAGTAGGCAATGCAAATGGAAGCGTAAAATGGAAACTGTTACAGATGTATAACGAAACAACCAGAAAAGTAGCACAAAGGCATAACGCTTTTGTAATTGATTTGGAAAAGGAATTGCCACACGATTCAAAATACTATTATGACCTGGTTCATTTTACCGATGAAGGTTGTCGTAAAATTTCTGAAATTGTAAGCACGCAATTAAAGGAATATTTAAAGCTAAAATTTCCAGCTTACCATTTAAACCGCTAATCCCTTAAAGGAAACTTTATGGTTTGCTGCTGATAGGGCAGGTAAAGCACCAAACTTTCCTTAATATAATTCTGCCATGTGCGCTGAGCAAATTCAACGTTCGAAAAATCGGTGGCTTTATCATAAGCTTTGTTTTGTTTTTGCAAGTCGTTCCAGGTGCTTTCATAAAGTTCCTGTATGTCTTTTATAAACTTTCTTTTGTTAGTGCGTATGGCAAGTATGCGTTTTTTAAGCTTGCGTGCAAACACTTCGGTTAAATCAAAATGCCCTTGTTCATGCTCTAAAAGCAAATCGGTAACTCTTTTTTTTCGAGCCCATGATTTGTTGCGGTCAAAGTAAGCTATTATAGTAACAGATGCCGTGTCGCCAAGCACCTGTGGTATGCAATAAATGCCGCATACCGATGACACATCCTGTATCGTGTCTGTGCGTCCACCTTTATAATCCGCAAGAGATAGTTTAAGCGTATCGTTCCATTCAATCAAATCGCGCTGAGCGAATGAGCAAACGCTACATCCCAAAATAAAAAATACAGCAAATAAAATGCGCATATAATTAAACGTTTGGCGTTTTATACGCCTTTGTGCACAAAAGGTTTTATTTCATTCAGACATAATTAAATGCAGCGGTTTTAAGTGTATGGGTGCTAATGTTGCTGCAACAAAAGGAATCCTCTTATAATCATTGCTTACTTTTGCATTATGATTGATAGTTTTAAGCACCAGGGATTAAGAAGACAATTGGTAACCGAAATAAAAGCCAAAGGAATTACCAGTGAAAAAGTGCTAAATGCCATTGCAAAAATTCCACGACATTTTTTTATGGACAATGCTTTTTTGGATTTTGCTTATGTTGACAAGGCATTTCCAATAGCTGCTCAGCAAACCATTTCTCAACCTTATACCGTTGCATTTCAAACCGAATTGCTGGATGTAAACAAAGGCGATAAAATTTTGGAAATAGGAACAGGGTCAGGATACCAAACTGCTGTATTGTGCGAGTTAGGTGCAAAAGTTTTTTCTATCGAGCGCCATAAAGTACTGGCAGAAGGAGCAAAAAAAATATTTCAGCAGCTTAACTATTTACCTAAAACATTTTTTGGCGATGGTTTTAAAGGGTTGCCAGCCTTTGCCCCATTTGATAAAATTATAATTACTTGCGGAGCACCCAATATACCAACCGAATTACTAAAGCAACTTAAAGTGGGTGGCATTATGGTAATACCGGTTGGCGATAAAGAGCATGTGATGAAAACAGTAATAAAAAAATCTGATACCGAAACAGAAGTTATTGATTTGGATAAATTTAGGTTTGTGCCAATGCTGCAAAATAAAGTTAGCAACCATTAACGCTAACCATTTTTTTCAATTCATTTTGCAGTTTTTCAGATTAAGCAGGTATTCTGCATAATACTTGTTAATTTTTTACCCACTAATTTCTTAAGTAAATGCAGAAAATTAATACATCAATAAAGTTATAAAACCTACTTATTGCGTTATGGTTATGGTACAAGTTTGCTTTGGTTTTTAGTGGCCGGTTTGGTGTGTTTTTTCAGTTAAAAATACCAGGTTATAAATTGTTAAAAACTAAGGTGGCGAAATATTCCCTGTTTCAATAAAATTTCTACTTTCGCGCTCGCAAAAATTAAACTCAACAATTGTAATATGAATAAAGGAAAAATCACTCAGGTAATTGGTCCCGTTGTGGACGTAGCGTTTGAGGGCGAAGGCTCATCGCTTCCCAATATTTTGGAAGCGTTGGAAATAGACCGTAAAGATGGTACCAAACTTATCATGGAATGTCAGCAGCACATTGGTGAAGATACTGTGCGTGCCATATCAATGGATAGCACCGATGGACTTGTGCGTGGAATGGAAGTAATAGCAACAGGCACTAACATTAAAATGCCAACAGGTGACGCGATCAAAGGACGTTTGTTTAATGTTGTTGGTGAAGCCATTGATGGTATTGGCAAAGTATCAAACGCTAATGGCCGTCCAATACACAACGAGGCACCAGCTTTTGAAGATTTAAGTACTGAAAGCGAAGTTCTATTTACAGGTATTAAGGTAATTGATTTGCTTGAGCCCTATTCAAAGGGAGGAAAAATTGGTTTGTTTGGTGGTGCAGGTGTAGGCAAAACGGTACTTATCATGGAGTTGATTAATAATATTGCTAAAGGATATGCAGGCTTATCAGTGTTTGCAGGTGTGGGTGAGCGTACCCGTGAAGGAAACGATTTGTTGCGTGAGATGATTGAGTCAGGTGTAATAAAATATGGTGATGCATTTAAACACAGCATGGAGCAAGGTGGATGGGATTTAAGTAAGGTAGATTTGACAGAACTTGCAAAATCACAGGCAACATTGGTGTTTGGCCAGATGAATGAACCTCCCGGAGCGCGTGCGCGTGTGGCGTTGTCAGGCCTATCGGTTGCTGAGTATTTCCGCGATGGGGATGAAAAAAGTGGTGGCCGTGATATCTTATTTTTTATCGATAACATTTTCCGTTTTACACAGGCAGGCTCTGAGGTATCAGCCTTATTAGGCCGTATGCCATCCGCTGTGGGTTATCAGCCAACACTTGCCAGCGAAATGGGATTAATGCAAGAGCGTATTACTTCCACAAAGCGTGGCTCTATTACTTCGGTACAGGCAGTATATGTACCTGCTGATGATTTAACAGATCCAGCACCCGCTACCACATTTGCTCACCTTGACGCTACTACTGTATTAAGCCGCAAAATTGCTGAGCTTGGTATTTACCCTGCCGTTGATCCGTTGGATTCTACTTCACGTATTTTAACAGCAGCTATTTTGGGTGATGACCACTACAATACTGCACAACGGGTAAAAGAAATTTTACAGCGCTACAAAGAGTTACAGGATATTATTGCAATCCTTGGAATGGATGAGTTGAGTGATGAAGACAAATTGGTAGTACACCGCGCAAGACGTGTTCAACGCTTCCTTTCGCAGCCATTCCACGTTGCTGAGCAGTTTACCGGTTTAAAAGGAGTGCTTGTACCCATAGAAGAAACCATCAAAGGGTTTAAAATGATTTTGAATGGCGAAGTTGATGAGTATCCTGAAGCTGCATTTAACCTTGTGGGTACTATTGATGATGCTATTGAAAAAGGAAAAAAATTATTGGCAGAAGCAAAATAAAATTAAAGTGTTGGTTGGTAAATGTGCCAATTTGAATACTTGGCCCATTAATCAATCAGCACATTAACAAATTATTATATCATAAATGTTTTTAGAAATAATAACTCCTGATAAAAAAATATTTTCAGGCGAAGTAACTTCGGTAGCAGTTCCTGGTTCAGCAGGAAGTTTTCAGGTGCTTAACAATCATGCCCCTATTATATCAACCTTGGTAAAAGGGATTGTAAAAGTTAAAACAGGAAATGAAGAACTTGAGTTTCCGATAAAAAGCGGTGTGCTTGAGATGTTGCAAAATAAAGTAGTTGTATTGGCTGAATAAGCATACAGCACTTGGTAATTTTTGAGCAAATTTTTCTAGTAGATTATTTAAATAGCAGATAAATCTCTTGCTCAGTAATTTTAGTGCTTAACTATTTTTTTGAGGTATGTATTGTCAATATTTAGGAAATAAACTCCGCTGCTTAGTTTCGATACATCAAAAACAGTACTTCCTTGATGATTTGTTGTTTTACATTCAACCACTTTTCCATCAGTTGAAGTAAGAGTGTACTGTTTTTTAACAGGGAGATTAATTTCAAAAAAATCTGAAACAGGATTTGGAAAAACAGTAATGGAAGTATTGTTTGTGTTTTCTAACCCAACATTGGTGCTTTCATACGCGCCTAAATCAGGATTTCCAGTTCGTGGATTTCCTTCCAAATCAATAACGGGCGCATTAAGTGTAGTGCCGGCATTTATACACGGGCTGGTTGAAGCAAGATGATAATTTCCGCCAGCGGCATTTACAAATACAGGATTTGTGTTAATGATGTTTGCGCCAATGTTCAGCAATCCATTTGTATTTGGCGCATTGCTGTAATCAATGGATCCGGTAGCTGCGGTTCCTCCCTGATTATATAACAAGTCTGTTGTTACTCCGGCAAATATACAATTGATAATATTGAATATTGCACCATTAGCTCTAAACAAAGCTTCGCCATTTAATACCGCACCTGAATTATCAGCAACCGTGCAGTTCATCAAATTTACGGTTGATGAATAGTTTGTCACGATTCCGCTTCCACCATAAATGCCACCCGTATTGTGAGATACTTCTACATTGGTAATTAAAATAGGATTGGTGCCAAAAGCTTCATATACCGAAATTCCCCCACCCATATCGGTACAGATATTATTTCTTACAATGGTGTTTTCAATTTTAGGGTAAGAAGCTTTCCATGCGGCAATGCCGCCACCCATCTGCGCTGAGTTATTTTCAATTATTAAATAAGACAGGGTAGGAGATGACCCAAATGATGACACACCCCCAAATGCAATTGGGCTATCGCATAATATTCCTCCTCCTGATAATATCGTATAGGGTAGGTAGTATGACCAATCGCGCACAGTTCCGGTTCCATTTTTTATTGTAAAGCCTTCTAGTTTGGCGGCATTGGTTTCGTTGTTTATAAATTTTACCACACTTCCTGCCTGATTGCCGTCTATAATTGTGGTTAGCCTATCAACAACCGGATTGGGAGTCCGCACAACAATATCGCGACCTAAAAAATCAATAATCTCAACATATGTTGCATTTGGAGCAACTAAAACAGTATCACCATTTACTGATGTGACAATTGCCGATTGTATTGTTGCATATTGTGATGGCACATTTAATGTAGTTGCATAAATATTTATGCATGAAAAAACTGTAGCGCAAATTGTAATTTTTATTTTCATAACCTTATTAATTTTGTTAGAACAAAACTATAATATGGCATTCAAAAAAAGAATAGAACTTAAAACAATTTTTATTTAAGTCGCTCTTTTAAATTCAACCTGTGAGTACGTGCTGTGTCTGCAGCAATATCATATCCCGCATCAAGGTGGCGCAGGACGCCCATTGCAGGATCGTTATGAAGTACACGCTTTAATCTGTGTGCGGCATCCTCTGTACCATCAGCAACTATTACCATACCAGCATGTATGCTGTAACCAATGCCTACGCCACCGCCATGATGTAAACTTACCCAACTTGCACCACCGGCAGTATTTATCATAGCATTTAAAATAGGCCAGTCGGCAATGGCATCGCTGCCATCTTTCATCGCTTCTGTTTCACGGTTTGGAGATGCCACGCTTCCGCAATCCAAATGGTCGCGGCCAATAACAATAGGCGCTTTTACTTTTCCTTGTTTTACAAGTTCATTAAAGGCAAGTCCCGCTTTTTCGCGTTCGCCCTGCCCAAGCCAGCAAATGCGTGCAGGCAATCCCTGGAATGCAATACGCTTTTGTGCCATCGTTATCCATCGGTGCAAGCCTTTGTTATCAGGAAACAGTTCAAGAATTTTTTTATCGGTTTCGTAAATATCATTTGGATCACCACTTAATGCTGCCCAGCGAAAAGGCCCTTTGCCTTCGCAAAAAAGCGGACGTATATATGCAGGAACAAAACCCGGAAAATCAAAAGCATTTTTTAATCCCATAGCATAAGCCTGGCCGCGTAAATTATTTCCGTAATCAAAAGTTACAGCGCCTTTCCTCTGCAGAGCAATCATCAGTTCCACATGTTTTACCATACTTTTTTTCGAGCGCAATTTATATTCCTCAGGATTTGCTTCGCGCAAAACTTTTGCTTCGTCCACACTTAATCCTTCAGGAAAATAACCAACCAATTCATCATGCGCTGAAGTTTGATCTGTCAAAGAATCAGGAATAATATTTCGTTCTAGTAATCGCGCAAGCAAATCAATAGCATTACCGAGATATGCAATCGAAACGGCTTCACCTTTTTGCTTTGCTTCAACGGCACGGTCAATGGCTTTATCTAAATCTGAAAATTTTTCATCAAGGTAGCGGGTTTGAATTCGTTTGTCCACACGCCACTCTTCCATTTCGGCTGCAAGGCATGTGCCCTCGTTCATAGTTATAGCGAGAGGCTGAGCACCGCCCATGCCACCAAGGCCTGCTGTAACGTTAAGTGTATTTTTTAACGAACCACCAAAATGCTGACGCGCCATTTCGCCATACGTTTCATACGTGCCTTGCACAATGCCTTGCGAGCCTATGTATATCCAGCTGCCTGCAGTCATTTGTCCGTACATAATTAAGCCCTTTGCCTCAAGTTCACGAAAATAATCCCAGTTTGCCCAGTGGCCTACTAAGTTTGAGTTGGCAATAATTACACGCGGTGCATCTTTATGTGTGGGTAAAATGCCAACCGGTTTTCCCGATTGCACCAGCAAGGTTTCATCATCATTTAAATCGCGCAAAGCTTTTACAATTAAATGAAACGACTCCACATTACGTGCTGCTTTGCCTGTACCACCATACACAATTAAGTCTTCGGGGCGCTCGGCCACATCGGGGTCAAGATTATTATGCAGCATACGAAGGGCGGCTTCCTGTATCCATCCTTTGCAGGAAATTCTAGTTCCTGTAGGAGTTTTTGTTTTTGTAAGATCGAGTTTTTCTGTGGTAGTCATCAACGAATTATTGAGTTTACGAAATCCCGTTTTTTTTCGGAACGAATTAAGGTACGAATATACGAATGGATTTTGCTATCAAGTATTAAACGGGACAGATAGAATTAATTATTTTTTTTATCGTCCCTCGCCTTCGTCCCTTTTTCCTTCCATGGACAATGCCTGCAATTACTCTGGCAGCAATAACCTCTTTTTAAGTGATACTTTTCTGTAAAAACAATATAGCCTTCAGGAGTGAGGTAGTAATCTTCTTTATCAAATTTATCGGTGAATGACATGGGTGCGAATAACGAATCGTTACGAATTTACAAATAGTGAAGAACAGCTAACACTAATAAATAATCTTTTCCTTTGCGAATTGAATACGAAGAAAAGCAAAATGTTTTTTAAAACACAATCAAGCTTAACTGTTCAGGAAGTTAAATCTGAATTGTTTATTGAGCAAAAAATAAAATTATTTGTTCTCCGTCTTGATTTAATTCATCCCATAACAGGCGGAAACAAACTTTTTAAACTAAAATACAACCTGCTAAAAGCTAAAGAAGAAAACTATGACACACTACTGACTTTTGGCGGAGCTTTCTCAAATCACATTGCTGCCACTGCAATGGCCGGAAAAGAAAATGGTTTTAAAACAACTGGTATTATACGTGGTGAAAAAATTTTGCCGCTTAACAAAACGCTTCAGTTTGCAGCCGATTGTGGAATGCAATTGAAATTTATTTCCAGAGAAGAGTATAGAAAAAAAGATACTCCTGAATTCATTCATTCACTCATTCAACAGTTCAAAAAGTTTTATTTAATACCAGAAGGCGGAAGTAACAAGTTAGGCGTTAAAGGTTGTAAAGAAATTGTTGATGCAATAGATTTGGATTTTGATTATGTATGTTGCGCTGTAGGAACAGGAACAACACTGAAAGGTATTGCATCATCGCTTAAATCTCATCAAAAAGTTATTGGAATTTCTGTAATGCAAGATGAATCGTTGGTAACACAACTGCAAACTGCAAACTGTAAACTTTTTTCAAACTATCATTTTGGCGGCTATGCAAAAACCAGTGTTGAGTTAAACAACTTTGTTTTTAATTTTAATCACCAAACCGGTATAACCATAGAACCTATTTACACCGGAAAAATGTTTTATGGGTTATATGATTTAATACAGAAAAACCATTTTAATAGCGGAAGTGCAATACTTGCAGTTCACACAGGTGGGTTGCAGTATTTGCCGATGACTTAATGTGGTATAGCGGAAAAAAGCTGTTCCATTTTCCATTACCTGTCATACTGGTCGTTTTTCTTTACAAGTTTTAAGTCTTGCAATACGCTGGCTTTAACATTTATCTGGAAAAAATAATTTGCCTGTGCGCCAAACGGCACCCACATTAGGTGCATTTCCCAGCAATGCAAATCGCGAAAAAAACCAAGCGATGAGTATGTAAAATCTTTTTGCTTAAAATCATAACCCGAACTAAAAGTTACTTTCCATTTTTCGGTTAATGAAATATCGCCATTAACCGAGGCCGTTTGCGATACGCTGGCTTCCTGATTTAAAAATGGTTTTGAATAACGAAGGTTATAGCTTACAGCAAAGTTATAAGGCACCGTAAAATCAACATAGTTATCCAGGTTTTTATTTATGTCGTTTAGTTCGGTTTCGGTTGCCTTGTTGCTTTGTTTATTTTTTTTGTGCTGGTTAAGGTTAAATGTAACCGACATATAGCCATCGGTAAAATGCGCAAGTCTGTTGTTTTCATTTATCTCAAGTTTATTTAACCTGCGGCCACTGTAGCTGCGTGTGTACATATCAAAGTTAGCGCCTCCCTGCAAATTAATTTTTTCAAAAAAAGTAGTACGGGCAGAAAGACTTATTGGTGCCCAGTTAAATGAGTCAACGGCCGTGTTGTACGATGTGCTTACCGAAACGCTTTCAAAAATTTTTATTTTCCGTGCTTCAGTAGTATCACTTTTAGGCGCAAGTTTCATTTCAAGGTTATTATCAATGCCAATGCCTATGGTTCCTGATTTTCCTTGTGTCGGCCCTCCAAAAATAGTTTGCTCAAAAATGCTGTAGCGTGATATGTTGCCCAATGTGTCGGTTTGAACATCTTTATAATACCCAAATTTTTTCTTTCCAAAATCGGGATGGTAACTGTAGCTTACCGATGGAGACATAACATGCCTGATGGCTTTTATTTTTGAATTACGAAAATTTAACATTCCATAAACACGAGTACTCATACCGGCAGATGCTTCGTATCTGCGTGCCGAACGAAAACCTTTAACCGTATCGGTTATCAAACTGTCGTTAACAAAATTCTTTCTGACGGTTTCTAAATACCAGTTTTCTGAGTAGTTAAAAGAAGGGGATAGGGTGAAATATTTTAACACCTTTAATGAAGTGGCAATGGGTACGGTGTGCTGCATTCCGTTTCTGAATCGCTTTAGCATTTCGTTTTTAAAAAAAATGCTGTCGGGTGTTTGCGATTGGTTTTGAAGATTACCGCTATAGCTAACACCAATTTTTTCGTACCAGCGCGGTGTTCCTTGGGTTTCTTTTTTCATAAAAGGATAAATGGTATTTAATCCAATACCTACTGATGGAGCCGTAAGGGTAACAATTTTGGTGGCGCTGTTTTGCGAATGGGTAATGGCAGAAGTAATATTTCCGCGCTTAAATGTTTTTGAAAACGAAATGGATGAGCTAAATGTATTGGTGAGGTAATTGTTAGCCGAAGAAATATTTTTTTGATAATAATCACTTGAGCCTGCATTTACATTGGCCGAAAAAACACTGCTGGGTCTTGCCTTGGCATCCTGGCTATGATTCCAGCGAATAAAAAATTCTTTACTGCGGCTATAGTCAGGCAATTCTTTTTCCGATTGCTTGATGATGGAATAGTTAAATGCCACACTTCCGTTATAATGATAACGGTTTGCATAGCGCGAATAGGCATGGGCAGCCCAACTGCCTAATGAATATATATCGCCTGTAAGTTCCATGTCAACATGTTCGCCTAATCCAAAATAATAACCACCGTTTTTTAAAAAGAAACCCAGTTGAGTTGATTCGCCATACGTTGGGAAAACGATGCCTGAACTTCGGCCTTTTTTATTTGGAAACATTCCAAAAGGAATTGCAGCGGGTGTTGGTACGTCATTAATTACAAGGTATGCAGGTCCGGTTACTATTTTGTTGTTAGGAATTACTTTTAACTTATTTGCTCCAATGTAATAATGAGGAGAGTCTAATTCGCATGTGGTATACTTTCCAAATTTAATATAACTGCTCTCGTCCATTTTTTTTACTATCTCGCCATGTATATATCCTTCGCCTTGCTGAGTGGTAATGTTATATACTTTTCCTTTTTTGGTATCAAAGTTATAACGCATCGTGTCGGCTTTAAAAGCATCATTACTTTGTTTAAAAACAGGTTTACCATAAATGCCTCCGGCAGTATCGCGCAAGCCTGCTGAAAAAACATTTTTCGAATTCCAGTTTACTTCAATATAGGCTGCCTTAAGTTCAATGTCTTCGTAAATTACCTGAGCATCATTGTACATGTAAACCATTTCGCTGTCAACATCAAAATCAATCGTATCGGTGGCAGTGTAATGAACTTTTGATTTTATTTCGTTGCTTATTCCGGCTTTTAATGAATCAGCGCCAAGCGTATCGGTCAAAATTTTTAATGAATCATTTGTAATAAAAGCAGCTCCTACCAAATCGGTTTTTATTTTTGTACTGTCAGTATTTTGAGTTTGCCCATGTAAGTTTAAAATAGATGAAAAGTAAAAAACTGTTAACCACAATCGTACATCGTAAATCCTAAATCGTACATACTTTTTGGTTAATAAGTTTGTTAAAAGGTGCATGCTAAAAAACAAAACGCTTTGCAGATTAAATTATTTTTGAGTGATTTTAAATGAATGTGCAAAGTTAAAATTCAGAGTCAATAAATAATGATAATTCCCTGAGTGAAAGGGGATAGTTTTAGAAATGTTGCGTAAATTACTTTTAGGTTCCATTGTTTGTTTAGTATTCCTGTTCTCGTCTTTTGTTACGGGTAGCCACAAACATTCGTATAAAATAAAAACCATTGTAATAGATGCCGGGCATGGCGGACACGATAGCGGTTGTTTGGGCTCATCGGGTAAAGAAAAACATGTGGCGCTTGATGTGGCACTTAAACTGGGGAAGCTTATTGAGGAAAAATTTCCTGAAATCAATGTAATTTACACACGCAAAACAGATGTGTTTGTAGAGTTGCATGAACGCGCTGAAATTGCCAACAGAAGCAAGGCCGACTTGTTTATTTGTATTCATTGCAACAGTGGTGGGCCATCGGCATTTGGTGCCGAAACTTACGTGATGGGATTACACAAAACAGATGACAACCTGAATGTAGCCAGGCGCGAAAATTCATCCGTACTTTTAGAAAAAGATTACAAGCAGAAGTACGATGGCTTTGACCCGAATTCGCCCGAGGCAAACATTATTTTTTCCTTGTATCAAAATGCATTTTTATCTCAAAGTTTAAAGTTGGCTTCATTGGTTCAAAATCAGTTTGAAGAATATGCCGGTCGTTATAACCGAGGAGTAAAACAGGCGGGCTTTTTAGTATTGTACCGTACCACCATGCCAAGTTTGCTAATTGAAACCGGATTTTTAACCAATAAAACCGAAGAAAAATATTTATTGTCAGACAAAGGACAAAGCACAATAGCCACAGCCATTTATCGCGCGTTTTACGAATACAAAGTAGATATGGAAACAGGCAGTCAGGAAGCCGAAGCACCGGTGGTGCCTAAAAATGATGCACCAAAAAATTTACCTGCGGTAAAGCCTGAAGAGAAAAAAGAAATTGAAGAACCTAAATTTGAAACACCAAAGCCTGAAAGCATACCTGTAAAGAAAACAGAAAAGGAAGTGGAAATTGAAAAAGACACAACAGAAAAGCCTGCCGAATCAAAACCAATTGCAAAGCAACCCGAAGAAAACAAAACTGCAGAAACAAATGAAGCGCCCAAAGTTGTTACTGAAAAAATAAAAGAAGAACCCAAACCTGAAACTAAAATTGCAGAATCAAAACAGCCTGATTTAATTTTTACAGTTCAGTTAGGAGCAATACACGAAGAAACCAAAAAAGAAATGAGCCGGTTTATAGGTGTTAGCGGTGTACGAACTATTAAAGGGGATGATGGACTTATACGTGTAGTAAGCGGCACGCATACTTCGTACTCAAAAGCCACAGCAGCGCAAAACGTAATTCGTAAACAGGGCTTTGCCGATGCATTTGTTACTGCTTATTTTAAAGGCAAACGTATTACGATTAAAGAGGCGCAGGAAATAAAAAAGTAAATAGAAATTATTTTAGTTTTTTCAAGATGATTTTTTCCTGCATGAATATCGATTTTTACTTATGCAGACAAATAAAACCGTAAGACATCCGCTGCTTTTTTTATCCACAGTTTTTTGTGTTTACATTATTCTATTTACATGTTTCAGGTTTTTGTTTTACAAAGTGCACAGCTTTAACGCAGGAGCGCTTCAAACTGCTCAAATTAAATTTTCGTTTAAAACAGGCTTTGAATTTGATGCAATGGTGACATCGTACCTGATTATGTTGCCTGCTTTACTGTTGTTGATAAACTCGTTCTTAAAAAAATCATCCCAAAGGATTATAACCGTAACTCTTGGCATAATTTATTTTTCATTTTTAATTGTTGTGTTAATGTTATGTGCCGATATTCCTTATTACAAATTTTTTAAATCGCGCTTAACAACTTCCGTTTTGCTTTGGCTTGCCGATTTTAAACAATCAATACAATATGTTTTTGCTGACAGGCAGTTTTATTTTTTTATGGTACTGTTTATATCTGTAATTATAGCATTAGCAGTAATTCTTGTTTGGCTTAAAAAAAAGATTCTTGAAACAAACAGTTTATACAGAAAGAAAACTTCCACCCGAATGGTATATTTTTTAATAACCGTTGGGTTGATAATTTATGCTGCCAGAGGGTTTAATAAAAACCATCCGCCACAAATTAAAGAAGCTTTTTTTAGTAAAAATGTTTTTATAAACCAACTCACATTAAATCCCGTTCATACATTTTTTGAGAGTTTAAGTTTGTTTAAAATAGATTACATGCCCGAAGATAAAGCCATAACATTGGCCCAAAACTATTTAGGTATTAAGACAATAGCAAACAACTTTTCCATAGCTAACCAGGTTGAAAACGATGCACATTCTGAAAAAAAAAATATTGTGCTTGTATTGATGGAAAGCATGAGTGCAAACCGCATGAAGTATGGCAATTCAAAAAAAAATCTAACTCCATTTCTTGATTCGTTAAGCGAGGCAAGTTTATTTTTTTCTGATTTTTATTCGTGCGGCATCCATACCTGTAATGGTGTTTATGGTACCCTATGCAGCTTTCCTTCATTAATGGCAATACATCCTATGAGCAATGTCTTGTCAAGCAATTTGCACTTTGATGGCATATTAAATACGTTAAAGGATAATGGATATACCAATATGCTCTTTTGTACGCATGACGATCAGTTTGATAATATGAATTACTTTTTACTGCGAAACGGAATGGACAAGATATATGGTTCAAAAGATTATCCGAAAGCCGAAATGGAAAATGTGTGGGGTGTTAATGATGAGTTTCTTTTTGACTTTTCTCTAAAAAAAACCGATTCGCTTTCGTTGCAAAACAAACCATTCTTCACAACTATATTAACCATCAGCACGCATCCTCCTTATCAAACGCCAACACGTACAACCTTTAAACCCAAAAGCAAAGAAGTTTTTGATCAGGTATATGAGTATGCTGATTTTGCTTTGCAACAATTTTTTGAAAAGTGTAAAGCAAAAAAATGGTTTAACAATACAATTTTTGTTTTTGTTGCTGACCATGGTATAAACCTTCCCTCAAATCTCGAAGCACCCTTGTCATTTAATCACGTACCATTATTAATTTACTGTTCCGATAGCACATTTTCTGCAGCACAAAATAAAAACTTTGGCATGCAAACCGATATTTATCCTACTTTAATGGATATGGTAGGAATATCGTATGTGAATAATACACTTGGAGTTAACTTGCTAAAGCATAAAAGACCGTTTGCTTATTTTTCGCAAGATAACAGGCTTTGCGTGATTGGGCCGGATACATATCTTGTAATTGACAAGTATGGAAGTGAATATGTTTATAAAAGAAAACCAGAGTATGTTTTGCAACCAACAGGCATTAACAGTGTAATTGTTGACAGTATGAAAAGCTATGCTTACTCCATGTTGCAAACTACACAATACCTGATAGAAAAAAAGTTGGTAGGGAAAAATAATTAGATTGTTAATTCAAATAATTGCCTTTGATTTTTTAAATTAGTTGATTTCCTACATTCGCCATCAATAAAAATATATTTGTGAAAATAACCAACGAACTTAAAGTCGGAATTTTTATAACCCTTACCATTGCCGGTTTGCTTTGGGGGATGAATTACCTTAAGGGTACCGACATGTTTACCACTACGAATAAATTTTTTGCTGTATACGATGACGTTGGAGGCTTGGTAAAATCAAATCCTGTATTGCTTAACGGATACAAAGTAGGGCAGGTGGCTGATGTTAGGTATGCCGATGACAAATCAGGCAGGCTTGTGCTTACGCTTAAAATTGATGATGATGTGTTTATTCCAAAATCTACTGAGGCAAATATTGTTACCAGTGATATATTAGGTACCAAAGCGGTTGAACTGGTTTATGGAAAAGATAAAACACCTGCGCAAAATAAAGACACACTTTCAGGCTTTAGTAAAAAAGGACTATCCGAACAAATTCTTCCATTTAAAGATAAAGCCGAAGGTTTGGTAAGTTCGCTTGATACGCTGGCACATGCGCTTGCCAATTTGCTTAATGCCGAATCAAGCCGCAGTTTAAATAAAACATTTGCTAATCTTGAACATGCTACTGGTAGTATTGACCACCTTGTTTCAAATGATAAAAGCAAACTTAACTCATTGCTTAGTAATGTGGATTTGATAGCTGCCAACTTAAAAAATAACAACAGCGAAATTGCCAACATATTAAAAAACCTTAGTGCTGTAAGCGATACCCTTGCCCGATTAAAACTTGCCACCACCATTGACAATGCCAACAAGGCACTTGCCGATTTAAACTCTGTTCTTCATAAAATTGATAAAGGTGAAGGATCATTAGGTAAAATTATTAATGACGATAGTTTGTATGTTAATTTAAACGCTGCATCCGCCAGTCTTGATAAATTATTAATTGATTTAAAAGCAAACCCCAAGCGCTATGTGCATGTTTCTGTGTTTGGGAAAAAGGATAAATAGTTTGATGTTTGAAGTTGCACAACGTAGAGCCAACAAACCACAAACCACAAAACCAAATCCACAAACCACAAACATCAAACAATGTTAAGCAGTATTTTTTTTATATTAATCCTCTCAACTGGTTCATTTTTCTTTGCAAAAAGCGTTGGTAAAATAAGGCGCAATATTTTGCTAGGTCGCGATGAAGATAGAACCGATAATCCTGGTCTTCGCTGGAAAACAATGTTGCTGGTTGCCATTGGCCAAAGTAAAATGACGGTGCGACCTGTAGCAGCATTTTTTCACATCATAATTTATGTCGGCTTTATCATCATCAACTTTGAAGTTTTAGAAATTATTATTGATGGCATTTTTGGAACGCACCGCATCTTTGCTTTTCTTGGGAACCTTTATAATTTTTTAATCGGCAGTTTCGAAATCCTTGCATTGCTTGTTATAGTTGCCTGTGTGGTTTTTTTGGTAAGAAGAAATATTTTAAAACTAAAACGCTTTTGGAGCAAAGAGATGACATCTTTTCCGCGCACCGATGCCAATGCTATTTTAATTACCGAAATTATTTTAATGAGTTTGTTTTTAACCATGAATGCATGCGATTATCAGCTGCAACAGCAAAATGTTGAGCACTACGTAAAAGCCGGTAGCTTTCCAATCAGTTCGTTGTTTAATATTCAATCTTCAGTATTCAATCTTCAATTGGTTGAGCGCGTATGCTGGTGGCTGCACATCATCGGCATTTTGGCATTTTTAAATTACATCCCTTTTTCCAAGCACTTTCATATTCTTCTTGCTTTTCCTAATGTGTATTACAGCAACTTAAACGCAAAAGGAAAATTTTCAAATCTTGAAAGTGTTACTAATGAAGTTAAGTTAATGATGGATCCATCACTAACGCCACCGCCTGTATACCCTAATGCTGCACCCATGCGCTTTGGTGCTCAAGATGTAAAAGATTTATCTTGGAAACAATTGATGGATGCATATACGTGTACCGAGTGCGGAAGATGCACATCGGTGTGTCCTGCAAATATTACAGGTAAACTTTTATCGCCACGCAAAATAATGATGGACACACGCGACAGGTTGGAGGAAGTAGGAAAAAATATTGACAAGCACGGAAAAGATTTTAAAGACGAAAAAACATTATTAAATAATTATATCTCTCCAGAAGAGTTGTGGGCATGCACAACATGCAATGCATGCACAGATGCCTGCCCTGTAAATATTGACCCACTCTCAATCATTGTTGATATGCGCAGATTTTTGGTAATGGAACAAAGTGCAGCGCCTCAGGAGTTGAACGGCATGTTTACAAAGATTGAAAATAACCAGGCACCGTGGCAGTTTAGTCCGGCTGACAGATTGAATTGGAAAAACGAAGATTAAGATTTGAATAGAGAAGAAATGAAAATAAAAACAGTTGCAGAATATATTGCCGAAGGAACAACTCCCGAAATCCTCTTCTGGGTTGGTTGCGCAGGTTCATTTGACCAGCGTGTACAAAAAATAACAAAGGCCATTGCAAAGATTTTAAATCAGTGTAACATTTCATTTGCGGTTCTTGGCACCGAAGAAAGTTGCACAGGTGATCCTGCAAAACGTGCCGGCAACGAATTTCTTTTTCAAATGCAGGCATTGATGAATATTCAGTTGCTTAATGGATATGAAATAAAGAAAATAGTAACTGCCTGCCCGCATTGTTTTAATACATTAAAAAATGAATACCCGCAGTTGGGCGGAAACTATGAGGTGTTGCACCACAGCATGTTGTTACAGCAATTAATTAATGATGGTAAACTAAAGGTACAAGGTGGAATGTTTTTGGGTAAGAAAATTGTTTTTCATGACCCATGTTATTTAGGCAGGGCGAATGATGTGTACGAAGCACCCCGCGATGTAATTAAAAAATTGGATGCCGAACTTTTTGAAATGAAACGCAGCCGCGCCAAGGGCCTGTGCTGTGGGGCAGGTGGTGCACAAATGTTTAAAGAGCCCGAAAAAGGAAACAAAGACATTAACATAGAGCGCACCCAGGAAATTTTACAAGCCAGCCCCGATGTTATTGCCGTAGGCTGCCCTTTTTGTATGACTATGATTACCGATGGTGTAAAGCATTTTGAAAAGGAGCAAACGGTAAGGGTTAAGGATATTGCTGAGTTGATTAGTGAGGCGAATAACCTTTAAAAAGGAATAGCGTGTTTTTAACAAATACAACTTTTTCGTTAGTAAATTTTTTTTTTTACACCTTTCATCAAAAGGCTTATTTTTGCAAAACTTTTTAAAAAATGAAGTATTTCCAAAAATCCCCCGCAATATTACTATTACAAGACGGCACAGCATACTATGGCAAATCAGCCGGTAAAATCGGTACAGCCACAGGCGAAATTTGCTTTAATACTGGCATGACCGGCTACCAGGAAATTTTTACCGACCCATCCTACAAATCGCAAATAATGGTAATGACCAATGTGCACATTGGCAATTACGGAATTAAAAATGACGAGGCAGAATCAAAAACAATAAAAATTGCTGGATTGGTTTGTCGTAATTTTTCAGAACACTATTCGCGCAAGCAAGGTAACGAAAGCATACACGAATACTTTGTTGAACAAAACATGGTGGTGATAAGCGATGTGGATACACGTGCCATTGTACAACACGTGCGCGATAAAGGAGCCATGAATGCCGTAATTTCTTCGGAAGAACTTGATGTAAGCAAGCTAAAAAAAATTCTTGACAAGGTTCCATCCATGGAAGGATTGGAGTTATCATCAACCGTGTCAACAAAAATTGCTTATGAGTATGGCAACCCTTCTGCTTATTACCGTGTGGCAGTAATTGATTTGGGTGTAAAAGAAAACACACTGCGCATACTTGCCGACAAAGGCTGCTTTGTAAAAGTATTTCCAATGAGTGCTACGTTTGCCGAGATGGAAAAATTTAATCCGCATGGTTACATGATATCTAACGGCCCGGGCGACCCAGCCGTTATGCCCGGTGCTGTTAATACGGTTAAACAGATTTTAGAATCGGATAAAGCGCTGATGGGAATTTGCCTTGGTCACCAAATGCTTGCCGAAGCCTGCGGAATAAAAACATTTAAAATGTTTAACGGCCACCGTGGAATAAACCATCCTGTAAAAAATTTAATAACCGGCCATGCCGAAGTTACATCCCAAAATCACGGCTTTGGAGTTATTGCCGAAGATGTAATTGCAAACAACAAAGTAGAAATTACGCACCGCAATTTAAATGACAATAGCATTGAAGGAATTAAAGTAAAAAACAAGCGAGCCTTTTCTGTTCAGTACCATCCCGAAGCCGCACCCGGACCAAACGATGCGCGTTATTTATTTGACGATTTTGTAAACGCTGTTAAAGAGGTTAAAGAAAAGTTTGTTACTGCCTGATTTTTTTTGTCAGACAATGTTCTGGTAGTATTCAAAAACGTTTTTACCAATTTGGGCATTATCATACTTTTCAAGTGCTAACTGCCGGGCATTATTACACAGCGATTGAAAAAATTTTTTATCGGTAAGTTTTAATATGCTATTTGCAAACTCCTGTGGTGTGTTGGCAATAAGGATATTTTTTTCATGAGTGTAATCAATTCCTTCGGCACCAATTGAAGTTGAAACAATAGCTTTTCCCATAGCAAGGCCTTCAATAATTTTTACGCGCATACCTCCACCGCTAAGCAATGGCACTATCATAACATCCTTAGCAGCCATGTATTTTTTGGCATCGGTAATCTCGGCCTCCACAATGGTGTTTTGCATGTTTAACAAAAGCAAACGCTTTGGCATGTTTTTTCCGGCCAAATAAAGTTTTGTGTTTGCATTTGTTTTAATCGTACTCCACACATTTTTTAAAAACCAATCAACGGCTTCAATGTTGGGCATCCAATCCATCGAGCCTAAATGAAACAAAGAGAGCATTTCGTGCGAATGTCTTAGAGTGGATGTGTATTCATGCGTATTTACTCCTATAGGTGCAATCACAATGGGTACCTTGCAGCCGTCTTGCTCAAAAAGTTTTTTGTCTTGCATGGTAAGTGCCACAATGCAGTCAAATTTATTTACTGCATCGTTTTCGTACTTTTTAAGCCTGCGGGTTAGCAGTTGCAAATATTTTTTTTTTACAGCATTGGTACATGCTTCGGCCAACCGGTGCCAAATAAGCCACTCTACATTGTGGGCACGCAAAATAATTTTGGCCGATGAATGGTTGCGAATGGTTTGCGCGTAAGGACTTAAAAACAAGCCTTCACATTGCACAATGTCAAACTTATTACGTGCCAAAATATCCTTTAACTTATCATGAAACTCGGGAACATCAAAACGTATGATATTGTACGATTGATGGGATTTAAATAAATTTAAAAATGCAGGTACAACTTTTACAGAAGCATCCAGGTAAACAGTTTGCAAATTAAATTTACTTTTAATGTTTTGGTCAATTGCGCTTAGGTTTACAAAATGTTTTTTGGTATTAAACGCAAGCATGGTAACATCAGCGCCTGCATCGCATAGTGAATTGGCAAGGTTGCTCATTGCAATAGTGGCTCCATCCTGAGGCGGAAAGGGAACCCGTAAACAAAGTTGAAGAACTTTCATTTAATTAAGCGTTCTTTTTTTTTGGGAATAAACTTTTTAAAAAAGTTGAGATAGGCATCTGCATCAAACAATGCCGAATCGTGTGTGGCCTTATACACCATAAAAATCCCGATGGGCAATAGCATTAAGGATGATTGCCACATGCCGCGTGCGGCTGTTATAACTCCTTCTTTGGCAAATTTTTCGCCTGTAATGGAAGCAATATGATAAATCAGAAAAAACGCAATTGAAATTACAATGGGTAAGCCCAGTCCGCCTTTACGAATAATTGCGCCCAACGGTGCTCCAATTAAAAAAAGCAAGAAACATGCAATAGAAAGTGTAAACTTACGGTGCCACTCAATTTTATATTTATTTATCTGGCGTTTTTTTGAACTTAACTCATCACTCATGCCATCAATATACGATTTTGTTGACCGTGCCTGATTAATAGCAATATCAAGTGTTGAACGATTGAAGGTTTTATCATTAAGCGTTAAAGGATTTACTGCAATCACACTGTCGGCAGTTAAAAGTATGGATGAATCTCTTAAAAAATAAAAGTAAGATTGAATTTCTTTTTGAAAGGAAGTAAAACGTTTATTGTAATTAACTTCAAATGTATCAAGCATGCTTTGTAACTGATAAATATTCATCATTTGATTATTGTCTCTAAACAGGTCTTCATCGGTTCGGTTTAGTTTAAACGAACTTAAATCAAAATTTACCACTTCTTCTTTAAACCTAAATCGCAATAAGGGATGTGTATCAGAATTTTTTTTTCGGTTTACCTGCTCTTCGTAGGAGTTGCCGTTAAATAATCGCAGCACCATCATATTTTTATCAGATGTTACCACCATTTGTCCACTATCGGCAACAGTAACTTTGCGGTTTCCAAGATGAGAGCTATGGTCGTAAATCATTATGTTTTTGATGGTAGTTCCGTCAGGTTCTTTTTTACCTATTTTAATGCTGTATCCCTCAATGCCATTATAAAAAATACCTTCTTTAATAAATAAAGCAGGCTTTTGGTGCTGTACATCATATAGCAACGAACCCATTTTTAAATTGCTGATAGGTAAAATATAATTTGAAAAATAAAATGCGCCAATTGAAATAATAATAGCAGTAATTAATAAGGGCCGCATAAATTTTTGCAGCGAAATACCTGCAGACTTTACTGCTACTATTTCATAATGCTCGGCAAGATTGCCAAATGTCATAATGCTTGATACTAAAATAGCAAGTGGTAATGCAAGCGGTACCAATGTGGTTGATGTATATGCTAAAAGTTTGGTAATCGTCCACCAGTCTAATCCTTTGCCAACAAGGTCATCAATATATTTCCATAAAAACTGCATCAGCAAAACAAAAAGCGAGATAAAAAAAGTCATTACAAACGGGCCAATAAACGAAGTAAGCACCAGTTTGTTTAATTTTTTTACAGATACATTCATTTAATGGGCAAAAATAATAATGTAACTAACAGTCCAACATGAGGCTGAAACTTTTGAATAGGGAGAAAAGAAAATTGCGGGACTATAAATTTTCGGGCAAGTACTTTTTTCTTAAAGCCCTGTAATCGGCCGGAAAATAAGTACGCAAAATACATACATAATAATTGTATGGTTTATGCTGATAAAACATGGGGGCCTTTTTATATACCCGCTCATCATAAAATGTTCCGTCATCTTTGCGGGCATAAACGGCAAGCCCCATCAAAGAATCGTTTTTTAAGATGCTTGAATCTTTTAAAATCTTCGGGTATTCAAAACCCTCAAGCTCTATTATTTTTTCAAGGCGATGGTAATTTACATCTTCAACATAAGCAGGCATATCAACATCGCCAACCTCTTTGTTTATTTTTTGTGATGCCGAATTTGAAAAACGTTTTACCAGCGAGCTGAGATTGTCTTCAAAAAAAGAAGCGCCACGGTCGAACAATAATTTTTTAAAACTAAAATCTTCGCGGTCGCCTATGTAATTGAATAAATAATCTTTAACTGAACTTGTATCATTAAAGCTTACCGGAAATGTGGGTATCAAATCATGTTTGTTAATTATGTTATAGCTGTTATTGCTTACCGCGTAATGTGAGTTATATTCTTCAACAAACTCTTTATTTCCACACATGGGCGCTGCAAAAGCATAAACCTTAAATTTATTTTTTGTAGAAATTTGGCTGTGCATCAGGTTGCCCAAATAAGCACGAAGCATATTGGCCAGAGCACCACCCTGGCTGTGGCCGGTAATTATAATGTTGTAAATACCTTGTTTATTAAGCGAATTAATTTGCGAAATAATATCCTTGTGTAAAAAGCCAATGCCCATTGCATAGCCGCTGTGTACAGCCGCGTTTTTA
Source organism: uncultured Flavobacteriaceae bacterium (assembly GCA_964432885.1). Lineage (GTDB taxonomy): Bacteria > Bacteroidota > Bacteroidia > AKYH767-A > OLB10 > CAYSPG01. The sequence goes on along the minus strand of CAYSPG010000001.1, from coordinate 402,699 downwards.
TTTCGTGCAAAACAGTATTCAAATTTTTCACCGTTAATTACCATCCTGTTTCGTGCAGGTATCATGCTTGAATACATGTTCTGCATCCAACTGATTTGCTTATCGGTGCTGCCGCGAAAATTTATTACACCCACATCACCTTTTGTATAAACCTGGTATTTGTTATCGGTACCAGTTGTGGGTGATGTATAAACTAACTTATACCCTGAAGGAATTATTTCAGCATCGTTGCCATACAAATCTAAAAACGTGTAGCTGTTACAAAGTGCAATCATGTCGCGCACTTCGTTTTTATCAAAACCGGGTTTTATTTCCGCGTTGGCAAAAAAAGAAATTAACAATAATACTGAACCAAATATTTTTTTCATTTTAACCAAAAATGAGTCAGCAATTATAACTTGTTTACAATTAAAAAATTGTGTAGCGAAAAATATTTTTTAATTTAAAGTGTTGAATTGGATAATTGAAAATAGTTTAGCTGAATGGCTTATATCTTAATTCCCTTCACGCTTCACGAAAATCATTCCAACGAATGCAACACCAGCCCGCTTCTTAATTTAGGTTCAAACCAGGTAACTTTTGGTGGCATAATTAAATCGTTATCGGCAATATCAATCAATTGTTTCATTGTAACTGCATACAATGCAAAGGCAACTTTCATCTCACCACTGTCAACACGTTTTTTTAATTCACCTAATCCGCGCAGGCCGCCTACAAAGTCAATGCGCTTGTCTTTGCGCAAGTCAACAATATTTAAAACAGGAGCCAAAACTTTGTCAGATAAAATAGTTACATCCAACACACCAATGGGGTCGTTGTCATTATAGGTTCCTGCTTTCGCATTTAACTTGTACCATTTTCCTTCAAGATACATTGCAAACTCATGCAGCTTGGATGGGCGATATTCTGCTGCACCTTTTTCTTCAACCGAAAAGTTCTCTTTAATCTTATCAGTAAACTGCGCAGCGCTTAGCCCGTTTAAATCTTTTATCACACGGTTGTAATCCATAATTTGTAATTGATTGTCGGGAAAATGTACAGCTAAAAAATAATTGTACTCTTCTTTGCCGGTGTGGTTTGGATTTTTTTCTCTTCGCTCTTTACCAACAAGTGCTGCGGCAGCAGTGCGGTGATGCCCATCGGCCACATACGTGTTTTTAAGTTTAGCAAATTCTGTAGTAATGGTGTTTATTGCTGCATCATCTTTTACAATCCAAAACGAATGGCCAATGCCATCATCAGAAACAAAATCATATTCAGCAGCATTTTTTGTAACGCCACTCACAACATCATCCAACGCCTTCGCTTGCTGGTACGCAAAAAACACAGGCTCGTAATTTAAATTGGAAACACGCACATGGTTTTTTCTGTCCTCTTCCTTATCAGGACGTGTAAGCTCATGTTTTTTTATTACGTTATTCACATAATCATCTACAGCAGCGCAACCAACAATGCCATACTGCTTGCGGCCATTCATTGTTTGTGCATAGATGTAGTAATAATCCTTTTCATCCTGCGAAAAAATTCCTTCGTTAAACATGCGTTCAAAATTTTCTTTCCCTTTTTTGTAAATCTCAGGTGAATAATGATCAAAGTCATCAGGAAAATCTATTTCGGGTTTTATTACATGGTAAAAGGAATTGGGGTCGCCTTTGGTTTCTATGCGCGCTTCCTGTTCGTTAAGCACATCGTAAGGGCGGCATGCAATGGATTGAACTAATTCTTTTTTGGGGCGAATGCCACGGAAGGGTTTTAAAATTGCCATAATGGGTTGAATTTATTGGGCGGCAAAAGTAGAAATATATAAGTAATTTTAGTTTTAGAGCAGAGAGAGAGCTACTTTTTTGTAAAGTGTTCCACCACTTTTTGGGCAAGCTCAATTCCTATTCTTTCCTGTGCTTCTTTAGTGCTTCCGCCTATGTGAGGTGACAATGTTACTTTGGGATGTTTGCGCAATGTTTCTTTAATTAAAGGCTCACCTTCAAAAACATCAATGCCGGCAAAAGCCACTTTGCCTGCGTTGAGCGCTTCAATCAAATCATTTTCAGAAACTACTCCGCCACGTGCAGTGTTTACAATGCCAACTCCTTGTTTCATTAAATCAAATTCTTTTTTGCCAATTACTGGAGCACTTCCTTTTGGAAACGGAACATGCAGGGTTATAAAATCGCTTTCGGTTAAAAGTTTTGTAAACGAAACGCATTTAAAAGTTACCGAAACTTTTTTTTGCCCCAATGCCGGGTGAAAATCTAAATCAACTGTAACATCTTCGTTATTCAGGCGATGAAACATTACATTCATTCCTAATCCCATGGCAATGGCAGCAACACATTTTCCTATTTGCCCGGCACCAACTATTCCAATTGTTTTTCCACGCAGTTCTATACCGGATGAATAATTTTTTTTGAGCTTGTCAAAAGTCTCTTTTGTTTCGCTTGCAGGCATATTGCGGTTAGCGTCATGCAAAAAACGAACACCAGTAAATAAATGTGCAAACACCAGTTCTGCAACACTTTGTGATGAGGCAGCAGGAGTGTTGATAACTGCAATTCCTTTTTCGCGCGCATATTTTACATCAATATTATCCATACCAACACCGGCACGGCCGATTACTTTTATGTTAGGACAAGCATTTATTAAATCAGTACGCACGGTGGTTGCACTGCGCACCAAGATGGCATCAAAGTTTTTTAAGGCTTCGCTTAAATTTTCTTGTGCTACTTTATCGGTTGATACATTAAAGCCTGCCGCTTCAAAAATTTTTTTACCTGCGGAATCTATTCCGTCATTGGCTAATATTTTTATCATATTATGTATTTGATTTTTTTAAGGATGGCTAAGTAACAAAAAATAAATCTACACCGCATTTTTTTTATGAATTTGATAACGTAACACGTCATTTGGTGCATTGATTATTTTTTCAATCGCATATTTCTAAAGAGCAATAATTTATAAATTTGCCAGCTATGAAACTAAAAAATTATGCCCTCGGAAAATGGATGGAGGGAGAAGGGACAGGCACTCCACTTTTTAATGCCATTACAGGCGAGCAAATTGCAGAAGCCACCAGCAAAGGATTAGATTTTAATGCCATGCTTGAGTATGCCCGCACAGTAGGCGGCCCTAAGTTGCGAGCAATGACTTTTCATGAACGTTCGCGGATGTTAAAGGCGCTGGCTCTTTATCTAACAGAGAAAAAAGATATTTTTTACAAACTCTCATTTGCAACCGGTGCCACGCGCATTGATAACTTAATTGACATTGATGGCGGAATCGGAACACTCTTTGCTTATGCAAGCAAAGGACGAAGAGAATTGCCTGACGAACCTTTTTTAGTTGAAGGAAATATTGAAGCGCTTTCTAAAACAGGAACATTTATTGGGCAACACATCTGCGTGCCGTTAGAAGGAGTTGCCATTCACATAAACGCATTTAATTTTCCCTGTTGGGGAATGTTGGAAAAACTTGCTCCAAGTATTGTTGCCGGTGTTCCCTGCATAATTAAACCTGCAACATCAACTTCGTTTTTAACCGAGCTGGTAGTAAAAGAAATTATTGCCTCAAAAATTTTACCCGAAGGCAGTTTGCAACTCATTTGCGGCAGTGCAGGCGATATGCTTAATCATGTAAACTGCCAGGATGTGGTAACATTTACCGGCAGTGCCGAAACAGGAAAAATGCTAAAGCAAACAAAAGCCATTGTGGAAAATTCGGTGCGCTTTTCAATGGAAGCCGACTCGCTTAACTGTTGCATACTTGGCAGCGATGCCACTCCTGATACTGACGAATTTCAACTTTTTATAAAAGAAGTTGCGCGTGAAATGACAGCCAAAGCAGGACAAAAATGTACTGCTATTCGCAGAACCATTGTGCCGGCAAACCTTGCCGATGCAGTGGTGGATGCACTAAAGAAAAAATTAATTGACACCCGTTTAGGAAATCCAAGTGTGGAAGGTGTAAAGATGGGGCCACTTGCCAGCAAAGGACAGGTAACTGCCGTTACTGAAAGTGTGCAGCAACTTTTAAACTCTTGCGAAATAGCTCATGGCGATTTAAAAAACTTTGATGTGGTGGGTGCCGATAAAAATGCCGGAGCATTTATGCCATCCATGGTTTTGTATTGCAAAAACCCTTTTACAAAAACCGATGCGCACAATATTGAGCCCTTTGGCCCTGTAACTACTGTAATGCCTTATAAAAATATTGATGAAGCAATTGAATTGGCTAAGATGGGAAAAGGAAGTTTGGTTGGTTCGATTGTTACAAACGATAATGCAATTGCAAAACAAATTGTGCTTGGCACTGCTGCGTATCATGGACGATTGTTAATTCTAAACAGACATTGCGCAAAAGAGTCAACCGGACATGGTTCGCCCATGCCACAGTTAGTACATGGTGGGCCGGGTAGGGCAGGAGGTGGCGAAGAGTTGGGCGGAATAAGAAGTGTAAAACATTTTATGCAGCGCACAGCCTTGCAGGGTTCTCCAACCACACTAACAAAAATTTGCAATACGTATTTAAAAGGTGCTGAGATAAAAGAAGATGTAATTCATCCATTTAAAAAGTACTTTGAAGAAATTAATATTGGCGACACGCTCATTACGCACAGGCGCACCATTACAGAAGCCGACATTGTAAATTTTGCTGGCATTAGTGGCGATTATTTTTATGCGCACACCGATGAAACAGCCTTGGAAGGTTCAATTTTTGAAAAGCGCGTAGCACATGGTTATTTTATAATTGCTGCCGCGGCAGGTTTATTTGTTGACCCTAAGAAAGGCCCCGTTCTTGCCAATTATGGTTTGGATAATTTACGATTTACACAACCCGTTTATGTGGGTGATACCATACAGGTGAGGCTAACATGTAAATCAAAAACAAAAAAAGAAGACCGCGAAGGGCAAATTCCGCAGGGAGTGGTTGAGTGGGATGTGGAAGTAACTAATCAGAAAAAAGAAGTGGTAGCTGTAGAAACAGTGCTGACTTTGGTAGCTCAGAAAAAATAAATATATTTGATAAGTCAATTATTATTACCAATGAAAATGATGATACGTAAACAACTTTCTTATTTTCTCTCTTTTGTTATCTTGCCTCTTGCCTCTTGCCTCATTGTTCAAAATGCTTTTGCGCAAAGCGATATGAGCGATTTGGTAAACGAGCGCAAAGCAGTGCTTAAACAAGTGGACGAACTTTCTAAAAACGAAAAAACATTTAAGAATAAAAAAACAATTGCTGATTTTCAGTCAGCGCTTAAAAAATTAGTTGAGATAGATGAACAAATAATTCTTGCTGCAAATTATTCAATCAACAGCCTAACCAGCCAGCGCGATGAAGCACTTAAAAAGAAAAAAGAAGTAATAAAAACTCCCGGCACCACTACAGTTGTGTACGCGGCCAGCGATAGTTTGCTAAATGTAATTAACAACATGCAGCAGGACGCAGGCAGTTTAAATAGTTTGCTCAAAGTAAAAGATGAAGCGCTTACTGCCATTGCTTATCGCAGTGATAGTTTGCAAACTGCCAACAAACGCATGAGCGCAAAGTTTGATGCCATGGCAGTTGACATTAAAAATACAAGCGAAAAAAATACCATACTTATAATTTTTAATTGCCTTGCTGTACTTGCCCTGCTTATTTGCCTTTTCTTTTTGGTTAGAAGGCCAGCTGCAAAAAAAATGTTGTTAAACCAACCACCTGCAAAAACCCCTGTTCAAACCGAGGTAGCTCCAATTGTTCAATCTGTTCCTGTGGTAGCACCACAGCCCGAACCTGAAAAACCCAAAATTATTCCAGCGCCACCTGTTGTTAAAAAGACTGAACCAGTAATTAAAGTTTCTTCGGAAGGAATATTGTCATCTACAAACGACTCACTCGACTCAAAGTTAGAGCAGCTTGAAAAGCTGGCACGCTTGCGCGAGAAAGGTTTTTTAACTGATGAAGAATTTGCTTTACAGAAAAAACAAATTCTTGGAGGCTGATAATTAAAATTAGGCGCTGTTTTTTTTCTCTTAATAAATTTTCAAAAACTATTTTAATAAAATGGAAGGAAGTGTAAAGGTTACAATAGAAAGCGCAATAGCCACCGTTAAATTTTTTCATCCGCAAAGCAATTCATTACCCGGAAAATTATTGCGCGAACTTGCAGCAACTATTGAAGCAGCCGGAAAAAATCCGGATGCAAAAGTTATTTTGCTTTGCAGCGAAGGCGAAAAAGCATTTTGTGCCGGGGCATCTTTTGATGAATTGGTTTCCATAAACGATTTGCAAACAGGAAAAGAATTTTTTTCGGGGTTTGCTTTGGTGATTAATGCCATGCGCAAAGCACCCAAGTTTGTAATAGCACGTGTGCAGGGTAAAGCCGTTGGTGGTGGAGTAGGGTTGGCTTGTGCTGCTGATTATACCATTGCGCACGAATCATCATCCGTTAAACTTAGCGAACTTGCTGTGGGTATTGGCCCGTTTGTAGTAGGCCCTGCCGTTGAACGTAAAATAGGAACATCAGCATTTTCGCAAATGAGCATAAATGCTACCGAGTGGTATTCGAGTCAATGGGCTTTGCAAAAAGGAATGTTTGCATCCGTTCATGCTACACATGCCGATATGGATGAAGCAATTCATTTTCTTTCAAACAAACTTTCGCACAGCAATCCTGAGGCAATGGCCGAATTAAAAAAAGTTTTTTGGAGTGGTACAGAAAACTGGGATACACTTTTAACCGAGCGTGCTGCCATTAGCGGACGATTGGTGTTGAGTGATTTTACCCGCAGTGCCATTCAAAAATTTAAAGCAAAGGCATGATGATTGAAACAAAAGAAAAAAAATTGCAGAAGCAACCCATACCATCCGATATTGTTTTAAAAGCTTTTCGCCTGATGTGTACTGCGCGTGCCATGAGCGATTTGTACGAGGAAAAAGCAGCCATCACATCAAAGTACGTGCACGCCTGCTCACGCGGGCATGAGGCTGTGCAAATTGCATTGGGCTTGCAACTGAAACCACAAGATTATTTATCGGCTTACTATCGTGATGATAGTATTTTACTTTCCATTGGCATGCAGCCGTATGAATTAATGTTGCAATTACTTGCCAAGCGCGATGACCCTTTTTCAGGAGGAAGAACCTATTATTCGCATCCAAGCCTGAAGCGCGATGACATGCCTAAAATTCCGCATCAGAGTTCTGCCACAGGCATGCAAGCGATTCCTGCTACTGGAATTGCAATGGGAATTCAGTACAAAGAAAAAATGTTATCCGATAACCCTTCATTAACTTTTGAAGACGGTTCCCCCATTGGGGGTCAGGGGGCCGTTACTGTGTGCTCCTTAGGCGATGCCAGCGTTACCGAAGGCGAAGTTTCAGAAGCATTTCAAATGGCAGTGCTTAAAAAATTTCCTATCCTGTATTTTGTTCAGGATAATGAGTGGGACATTTCGGCACATGCAAGTGAAATTCGCACCATGAATGCTGCCGAATATGCAAAAGGATTTAAAGGATTGGAAACACGCAGCATTGACGGCACCGATTTTTTTGCTTCGTACAATACCATTAAAGAAATTTTAGAAATCATCCGCACCGAGCGCAGGCCTTTTTTGTTACATGCAAAAGTTCCATTGCTTGGGCATCACACATCGGGTGTGCGCAGAGAGTGGTACAGGCACGATTTATCGGAGGCAGCAAAGCGCGACCCGCTTCCTTTATTTACCAATCAACTTATTGAAGCAGGTTTTGATGAAGGTGAACTTGATGAAATAAAAGCACAGACCAGAAAACTTGTAGAATCAGATTATGAAAAAGCTACTGCTGCCGAAGACCCGCAGCCCGATGATTTATTTAAACACGATTACGCACCCACACCGGTAACCGAAGAAAAAGGAGTGCGTGAGCCGGCAGGTAAAGAACCAACCGTAATGGTTGATTGCGCACTGTTTGCTGTAAAGGAATTATTGGCAAAGCATCCTGAATGTTTGTTTTACGGACAAGATGTTGGCGCACGCCTTGGTGGCGTTTTCCGCGAAGCTGCAACCCTCGCAAAAACTTTTAGTGACGACAGGGTTTTTAATACTCCCATTCAAGAGGCATTTATTATTGGTTCCACAGTTGGGTTATCAGCCGTTGGTTGCAAACCCATTGTTGAAGTTCAGTTTGCTGATTATATATGGCCAGGATTAAATCAGTTGTTTACAGAAGTTAGCCGCTCGTGTTATTTAAGTAATGGTAAGTGGCCTGTGAGTTGTGTTATACGTGTGCCTATTGGGGCTTATGGAAGCGGTGGCCCGTATCATTCATCAAGTGTTGAAAGTGTGGTACTGAATATTCGTGGAGTAAAAGTTGCGTACCCAAGCACCGGTGCCGATTTAAAAGGTTTGTTAAAAGCTGCATACTACGACCCAAACCCGGTTGTAATCTTTGAACATAAGGGTTTATACTGGAGTAAAATAAAAGGAACCGAAGAAGCAAAAACTATCGAGCCTGACGAAGAGTATATAATCCCTTTTGGTAAAGCACGTGTTGCATTAGCTGCTGATGAAAAATTAATTGGCACAACAGAAACACTTTCTGTAATTACCTACGGCATGGGAGTGTATTGGGCAAAAAACGCTGCCAAAAAATTTCCAGGCAAAATTGAAGTGATTGATTTGCGCACCTTAAATCCGCTTGACGAAGAAGCAATTTTTAATTCGGTAAAAAAACACAACCGTTGTTTGGTAGTAACAGAAGAACAATCAAAAAATTCTTTTGCCGAAGCTTTGGCAGGAAGAATTCAAAACGAGTGTTTTAAATTTTTAGATGCACCTGTTATGGTAATTGGTTCTGAAAATATGCCGGCTATTCCACTTAATTCTGTTTTGGAATTTACAATGATTCCAAATGCTGATAAGGTGGCTACCATTATGGAGAAACTCTTTGGGTATTAATTTTTAAATAAACTAACAACTTTTTATTTATTGGGCCACCTGTTTTTTTATTAATTACTCCAGGCTTTAATTTTTCTCAGATGCTTCCATTATGTGGTTCTGTTTTGGATATCAATTATCTGATAAGTTTTTTCAAACGCTTATCAATAATTTAATGCCGTTTACCAAAAAATACTTTGGATGGGATGCAATAAAGCCGTACGTTAGCCAATCGTTAACCTAATGCCAAATTTATTATGAAAGTACTTTGTTTTAAATCTTATTTGTATAGATTTGTCGCAACTTTTTCCGCAAGCCATTTAATCCTTCCCTTTTGCTTTTTGTTAAAAAGTAAAACGAGTTATGTTATAAATATCTCCAAGTACTTCTTTGCTCCATAACAGGGCAAGGCAAAGGGCTATTCAATCTTTAATAATAATATAACTTAAGTTAGTTAAAGATTATTTTAAGGAATGAATATTAATATCGAAATTGCAAACTCAAAAATTAAAACCAAATACATAATACTTAACTAAATTACAATGAAAAAACTAATCGCAATTCTGTATTTACTCGTTGCAAATGCAACTTTACTTACCGCCCAAACTGTAGGTGATTACCAAACTGTAAATTCAGGTAACTGGACAACTGTTGCCATTTGGCAACGCTTTGATGGATTATCATGGCAAGCTGCATCAGTGGCTCCATCATCGTCCGATGGAGTAATTTCAATTCGTAATACCCATACCGTAACTGTAACCACAACGGTACTTACCGACCAAACCTTTGTTGATGCCGGTGGCGCACTTGTAGTGAGCAGCGGCACACTGCAGCTTAATGATGGTACGGGAATGGACCTGACTGTAAACGGCTCTATGACTTTTTCAGGAAGTTTTATAGAAGGTGCCGGTCATATGGAAGTAGTTAATGCTTTTACCTGGACTAACGGAAATATGCGCGGATCGGGTACCACTACTTTTGATGTCGGTTCAATAATAACACTAAGCACAGGTGGAGGCAGCAGAATTATAGGAGATACACGTACCATTAACAATTACGGAATTCTTACCTGGAGTTCGGGTACTAACGCTTTATTGTTTGCAAACAGTGTTCAGTTCAACAACCATGGAGCATTTTATATAAACACCAATGCAAGCTTTGGATTAAGCGGTTCACCTGTTGCCCCTGCATTTAATAATATGAGCACCGGGCTTTTTCAAAAGCAAGATGCTTCCACCACTAATATTCCTTCCAATATAAGTTTTAATAATTCAGGCGCTGTAAACATTACGCAAGGAGTGCTAAATGTGAGTCAACCAGGCTCCACACAAAGCGGAACATACAGTATTTCTGGTGGTGCAGAGTTAACCGGACAAACAATCAACTTTACAGGATCAACCTTTTCCAACAGCGGCTTGGTATCTAATAACGAAATTAATTTTAGCGGCACATCTGCTCAAACACTTGCCGGTGGTGGATTTATACAAACCATGCGCATCAGCAACCCATCAGGTGTTAATCTTACGGGCAATCAAACCATCTATTTTTATTTGCATCTTATTAATGGAAAAATAAATACAGGTACCAATAAATTAATTCTTGATAATGGAACTACCGTTACCAGTGCCAGCGCAAGCAGTTATATTAATGGAAGATTGCAACGTAATATTAATAGCAGTTCAAATTATGATTTTGCCATAGGCGATGCTACCTATTACACACCAGTTACTATTTTAAGTCCTGCAATTACTACAAATGGTGGCGTAGTTGCATCAACAACTGCCGGTGACCATCCTGATATTGCCAACTCAGGTTTAAACAGCACTAAAAGTATTAATCGTTTTTGGAAATTAGAAACCGCAGGTGCGGTCTTTAGCGATTATATGGTTACATTTAACTGGGATGCTGCCGATGTGGATGCCGGAGTAAACACCAATTTTATTAAAGCAAAACGGTTTATTACGCCCACCTGGTTAGTGCTTGGTGATGATGGTGCTTCGGGCAATACACTAATTGGTGTTGAGGTAACTGATGGTGCTTTTGGTGAATTTCAAATAGCAGAACCCTGTACCCCCACAGGTGAATACCGAAGTGCAGTTGCAATAGGTGGATGGAACAACCCTTCAACCTGGGAAACTTATAACGGTTGTGCATGGGTGCCTGCAATAGCAGCTCCAAATGGGAACAACAGCGAACTTATTACCATTCGCAACGGATTTAATGTAACTAATAACTCGCAAAATATTGAAGCCGACCAACTGGTAATTGAAAATGGTGCTACCTTGTTTATTGCCGAAGGCAACCTTGAAATTTTAGATGGTACAGGTGATGATATGATTGTAAATGGTACACTTGAATACAATGGTGGAGGTTTAATTAACAATGGACATATTGTAGTAAGTGCTACAGGTAATATTAGTTGTGGCTCATTAGATAATTTTTCAGGAGGCACTCTAGAAATTCAGGCCAATGGAAGCATGAATATTAATTGCAATGGCGATGACTTTACATTAAGCGATATAACTGTTGACAATGCCGGTGATATTTCGTTTGGCGGACCGGGCGGTCAGTTTCTTATTGCAGGAAACGGAACTACCATTAATAACACGGGTAATTTTGCATGGGGTGGCAGTAATAACATTACTTTTTCAGGAAGCAATGGAACAATAAACAACACCGGAGTTTTTGATATTAATGGCGATGGTGATTTTATTTCTGCAAGTGCAAGTAACCCGATGATTAATAATAATGCTGGTGGTACAATAACCAAAAGCGGTGGTCCCGAAACAGATATTGCTTCAGATATAATTTTTAGTAATAATGGGTTGGTTGAAATTTCAGCAGCAGCATTAAATATTAACAACAGCCAGGGAATACATAGTGGAGTTTACACCATTTTTGATTTTTCCACATTAGGCGGTTCGGCTACCATTAATTTCAGTGGCCCATCATTTAATGTTTATAGTGGCGGAGCCGTAACTGTTTCGTTATTGCGCTTTACTGGTAGTTCACCGCAAACGTTATACGCTGGAGGAACCATAACCAATATGGAAATGTTTAATGCCGCAGGTATAAACATTGCTGACGATAACATTTCAATTATCGGTGGTTTAAACATGGTAGAAGGTTTAATAAATACCGGAGCCAACCAATTAATTATAGAAAATGGAGGATTAATTACCAATGCATCTTCATCCAGTTATGTAAACGGAAATTTAAAAAGATATTTTCCAACAACATTATCTCTTGATTTTCCAGTAGGTGATGCAAGCGCTTATACTCCTGTTACCTATCTGCCAACAGTATTAGCTGCCGGATATGTTATTGTATATACAACTCCAAATGATCATCCTGATATTGCAAACTCAAGCATTAATCCAAATAAAAGCGTTAATCGCATTTGGAATATTACCGGAGATGGCGGTTTGGTAGTTGATGATTATACTATTGATTTTAATTGGGTATCATCGGATGTTGATGCCGGTGCAAATCCATTGGCATTTATTACCAAAAAATTTGATTCTTCAATCTGGGAAGATTTAACATCATCATCACAAACGGCAACATCGTTATCTGCTTTTTATCCAGGTGGGGGTTTTAGTGATTTTCAAATTGGTGAACCTGCAGTTATTACACCTGTACCATACCGTACTGTTTCATCAGGAAGTTGGAACACCGCAGCTACCTGGGAAATTTTTGACGGTAACACATGGGTTGCGGCTTCGGCTGCTCCTGATGCTGCCAACAGTGATGGTATTACCGTTAGAAACGGACACAGCATAATAGTTTGGAACAGCACCGATGCTGACCAGTTGGTTGTTGAACCTACCGGTTCTATTGGTTTAAGCGAATCATCATTAAATATTCTGGATGGAACCGGTAATGATATGCAGCTTGATGGTGCTCTTTCGTTTGGCGCAGGTTCGCTTGAAGTTGCATCTGGTGCATTGGTAATTGTTGGCGATGGCGGAAGTATTACAACCGACAACTTTGCAAATTTTTCCGGCCCGGGTACCATAACTATCGAATCAGGCGGACAGTGGACTGAAAACAGCTCCAGCAATGATTTTAGCATCAACAATGATTTGATAATTAATAATAATGGAGACATTAACATTAACACCATTGGTTCACTTGAACTAAATGGTTTATCTCAAATAAACAACAATGCTGACCTTGTATTTAATGAACAAACAACCGTAGTTACTGATAATGCAGGTAAAATTTATAATAACCTTAACGCAGAAATTGCAAAAAATGGTGCCGGCACTGCTGAAATTACAACAGATGTTGAGTTATATCAGAGTGCAGGAGCACTTGATATTAACGATGGAATATTAACACTTAATAGTAATACAGGTGCATTGCAGGGATCTATTAACATAGCTTCAGGTGCAACTCTGGATGGAGCATATCTTGTTTATTCAGGTAATTCAATTGTAAACAACGGTGCAATAAACCTTACCGGACTTGAGCTTTACGCAGTAGGAATGAACGTTACCGGAACAGGTACTATTGCCAACTTAATTATAAACGATAACGATGGTGTTGGTTTTTCCAGTGGTGGTGTTCAAACCATAACATCCACCCTTAATTTAACCGAAGGTGATTTATTTACTGGCAGCAATAAAATTGTACTTGAAGATGATGTGGTGATTTCCAATGCAAGCCCACTTTCTTATGTTGTAGGAAATTTAGAATGGGATATTCAAACACCGGGAGCACGTACATTTCCTGTTGGTGACGTTGATAAATACGCACCCGTAACCATTGACCCAAGTTTTACTGTTGGCGGACCTATTTCTATAAGAACCGATGCAGGCGATCATGTCGATATCAATAACTCAGGAATTGATATTGACAAATCTCTTAACCGTACCTGGACAATTGCTAATAACGGAATGACATTTAGCGAATGTGATGTAACCTTTAATTGGGATGGAACTGATATTGATTTAGGAGCAACATGGTCAAATTTTATTGTTGCAAAAAATGATGGTGGTTCATGGACACTTCCTCCGGTTATTAATCCAACTTCTAATTCAATTACAGTTTTAGATTTAACTTCTTTCAGTGAATTTCAAATAGGCGAATTAGCGGCTTGTATTGTTTCTATTCCAGATGCAAACTTTAAAGCTGCTTTGCTTGCCAATGCATCAATCAACACAAACAGTGATACAGAAATTCAATGCTCAGAAGCAACTGCATTTTCAGGAACCATAAACGTAGCAAACCTTGGCATAGCGGATATGACAGGTATTGAAGCATTTGAAAACATAACAGCACTTGTTTGTAACAACAACCCACTTACCGTTCCACTTGATGTAAGTGCCAATGTTGATTTGGTGCAATTGATTTGTCACCATAATAATTTAAATACTTTGGATGTTAGCACCAACGTAGCTTTACATACTTTGCATTGCTATAATAACAACCTTACAAGTTTAGACTTGAGCAACAATCCCGCAATGTTTACTTTGTATTGCAACTTCAACTCCATTACAAATTTAGATTTAACAAACAATCCTTTATTGAATGAAGTTACTGCTTACTCAAATGCACTTACCAGTATTAACGTAACCAATTGCTCCAATTTAACTTATCTGAGTTTATTCCAAAATCCATTAACAAGTTTAAATGTAACTCAAAATCCTTTATTAACCAGTTTGCTTATCAGCTATACACAAATTTCTACCGTTGATTTATCAAACAATACTGCACTTACATTTTTTGTATGTGACAACGGACAATTTACGTCTTTAGATTTATCCGCCAATACCGCTTTAGATTACTACAACGGTGTAAATAATCCTTTACTTACAAGTTTAAATATTCAAAACGGAAACAACAGCAATCTTACTTTCTTTAATGCAACACAATGCCCATTGCTAACTTGCATACAGGTTGATAACCCAGTTTACATGAATACCAACTGGAGTGCAGGTAAAGATGCCGGTGCAACATACAGTACTATTTGTCCATTGCTGCCTGCCGCAGCATTAAACATGGATGGTGTTAATGATTATATAATCGTTCCCAACTCACCCTCATTGCAATTTACCAATGGCTATACATTAGAAGCGTGGATAAATAAAAATGATTTTGGTGATGAAAGAATCATAGACAAACAAAATGTTGGTGGTTCCAATGGACCCTTTACATTTGATACTTACAATGGATTACGATTAATATTTGGCACATCAACCGGCTCTCATCAAGTTGAAACCGGAGTAGGTTTGCCATTAAACACCTGGACGCATGTGGCGGCTACTGCCAACGTTGCTACCGGTGTAATGAAACTATATGTTAACGGTGTTGAAGCAGCATCTGGAAGTTTCACCGGTACCTTATTGAACAACGCATTGGATATGGGTATTGGTGTAGGCGGAGGCGGTGGAATTCCTTTTGATGGAACGTATAACGGTAAAATTGATGAAGTGCGCATTTGGAATGTTGCACGTTCGCAAGCACAAATTCAGTCAAACATGAATTGTGAAATCACCAATACTGAAGCAGGTTTAGTCGCTGCCTATCATTTTAATGAGGGTATTGCTTTTTCAGATAACACAGGTTTAATTACAGTTCCCGATGCATCAGGAACCGGAAACACCGGAACGCTTACCAATTTCGCTCTAAGCGGTGCCACTTCAAACTGGATTGAACCCGGTGCTGTTGTTACCGGAACTGCTTGTGCGCCTTGCATTGTAAATATACCCGATGCCAACTTTAAAAACGCATTGCTTGCAAATGCTGCAATTAATACAAACAGCGATGGTGAAATTCAATGCAGTGAAGCGACAGCATATACAGGAACAATCGTTGCTCAAGCATTGAGTATTAACAGTTACACAGGAATTGAAGCTTTTACTGCCATCACCGGTTTGTATATTGATGGAAACCCTGCTACATCAATTAACCTTTCAGCAAATACGGCTTTGCAAGTTATTAGTTGTGCTCAGGGTGGATTATTGAATCTTGATGTTTCGAATCATACTTCGTTAACAAACTTGGCTTGCTATCAAAGTGCTTTGACAACACTTGATGTTTCAGGATGTTCTAATCTGAGCAGCTTAACTATTTGGGCTAATCAATTAACCTCTTTAATCCTATCAGGAAATAGTGCACTAGCTACCCTTGACTGCCATACAAATCAGTTGACAACTATTGACCTCTCAAATTGCTTAGCTCTTACAAACTTAAATTGTTCTGATAATAACTTAACCTCTTTAGGTATTTCTCTGAACACTGCCTTAACCTACTTAACTTGTAGTTACAATCCATTAACCTCTTTGGATGTATCAAACAACATTGCTCTTATTGACATAAGCGCAAGCGATGTTAACATTGGAACTTTGAATGTTACCAATAACATAGCTCTTTATTCTTTACAATGTCCAAGAGCTGGGCTTTCAAGCGTTACAATTGGCCCTAATAATCATCTCGTTTATGTACATCTGGCGCAAAATGGAATAGCCAATTTGGATTTATCAAATAATACAGCTCTTCAGCAATTGTATTACAATGCAGGTTCTTTGTCGACAAGTTTAAACCTCACGGGAGCAACATCCTTATACCTTTTAAGAGTTGAGAACTCCGGTTTAACCTCGCTTGACCTTTCTACCAATATTGCTTTAACAGATTTGAGAGCTGACCTATGTAGTAACCTAACAAGTTTGAATATTAAAAATGGAAATAATACCAATTTAACCGGCTTTGCAGCTTACAGTAATCCTTCTCTCACATGTATTCAGGTTGATGACCCTACTTACATGAATGCAAACTGGAGTGGAGGAAAAGATGCAGGAGCAACTTATAGTACAAATTGTGCCTGCACTGTTACCATTCCCGATGTAAACTTTAAAAATGCATTGCTTGCAAATGCTGCAATTAATTTAAACAGCGATGGAGAAATTCAATGTTTTGAAGCAGCCGCTTATACAGGAACCATTTTTGTTTTTAATTTAAACATTGCTGACCTAACAGGTATTGAAGCATTCACAGCACTCACAATTTTGAATTGCAGCAGCAATCAGTTAAGCACACTTAATATTTCTTCTAA
Organism: uncultured Flavobacteriaceae bacterium; assembly: GCA_964432885.1. GTDB lineage: Bacteria > Bacteroidota > Bacteroidia > AKYH767-A > OLB10 > CAYSPG01. Next base: position 385,746 of record CAYSPG010000001.1, on the reverse strand, counting down.
CACTGCATTAACTTCTTTGGTTTGTTCTGGCAACCTTCTTACCACGCTTGACCTTTCTTCAAACACAGCACTCCAGTATGTAAGTTGTGATGTAAACCAGCTTACCACACTTGATGTATCAGACCTCACCGGACTCATTGGATTATGGTGTTATGATAACCAATTAACGGCACTTGATGTTTCTGCTAACACAGCCCTGCAACATTTAGATTGCGGCACCAACCAATACACCACCCTTGATGTTTCGGGCAATACAGCTTTGATTGCATTATATTGTAACAATACCCTGCTTTCAAGTTTAAATATTCAAAACGGAAATAACATCAACCTTACTGTATTTGATGCAACAAGCAATCCCAACCTTTATTGCATACAGGTTGATGATGTTGCAAACATGAATACCAACTGGAGTGCAGGTAAGGATGCTCAGGCAACTTTTAGTACAAACTGCACATTGTGTGGAAATCCTCCATTATACTCACCACATGCCAATACATGGCAACCTGTAACTTGTGGTGCTGATGGTTTGGTTTCGGCATTAAAGAAAGATGCAACAAACAATGAACTATATGTTGGTGGACAGTTTATTAATGCAGGAAACATAACAGGCGCAAACAATATTGCCAAGTGGGACGGTACATCATGGTCTGCACTTAATGGTGGTGTTAATGCTGTGGTAAGAGATATAGAAATTTATTCTGGCAATCCTTATGTTGTAGGTGAGTTTACTGTTGCAGGCGCAGTGCCTGCAAATTATGTTGCACGTTACGTAAATGGCACATGGCAAAATATTGGATATAACATGTCAGGCGTGCCACGTGCAATAACAGAATTTAATGGTGAATTATATATGGCAGGTGGCTTTACTCAGTTTAGCGACAATCCTTATACAACTACAACCAATGCCAATAAAATTGTAAAATTTAATGGCACCACCATGAGTGTTGTTTCAGGTTTCCAGAATTATAGTGTGCCTATCTCAGTTCAAAATACCATTCATGCAATGACGGTTTATAATGGTGAATTAATTGTTGCCGGAGAGTTTAACACTGCCGGTGGCGACCCCGGGAACTACATTGCTAAATATAATGGTACCACATGGTCAACACTTGGTATAGGATTAAATGATTATGCACTTGCATTGGAAGTACACAACAACGAACTTTATGTTGGTGGTGTATTTACACAAGCAGGTGGAATTGCAGTACAAGGTGTTGCCAAATGGAATGGCAGCAACTGGAGTGCAGTGGGTACACAAAATTTGTTAAACGTACTTTCTCTTAAATCATACAACAATAAAATTTATGCCGGTGGCGATTTCTTTAATGGCGGCACCAACCCACAAGCCATAGCTGCATTTGATGGAACGGATTGGGTTAACGTTGGCGACTCGGTAAACAATTGGGTACGTGCAATGGAAGCCTATGATGGTGATTTATATGCCGGAGGAAATTTCTTAACCAATGGAAATGGTTCTACAACATTAAACCACATTGGAAGATATTACGATTGCAACGTGTCGCTTAGTGCAGCCGAAAATGACACATTAATTGTTTGTGTTGAAAGCGGACAAACAACTGGAAGCATAACCCTTGTTGCAACAGGAGGAGTAGAGCCTTACACATATGGTGGCGATGCCACTACCAACCTTACAGCCGGTGATTACAACTACACTGTTACCGATGCTTATGGCTGCACAGCCAATGCAACATTACACGTTACACTTACCAACTGTATAATTCCTTATTACGAGCCACCCGCTAACGATACACTCAGCAATTTAATTGGTTCGGAGTTAACGCAGCTTTATAATTATCCCGATTCGGTAGTGGATACTTCTGCAACAAGTACCGTGTTTTTAATTGACAGTCAGGAAGGCGAAGTACTTATTGAGATAATTGCCAATGTTGGTTACTATAATGCATTGCTTGCTTTGGTGCAAACAGCAAATTATGGTATGAACAACTTTATTGATAATGGCGATAGCACATTAATCATCACCGGTTTCATTCCAATTGCAAATCTTCCAAAACTTGATTCGCTGCCAGTGATGATAAATTATGTGCGGCCTTACTATCCACCAATTGCCAGTGCATTTGCATCAACCGGATTAACCAAAACACAAGGTGATAATGCCATACTTGGCGATAAAGCAAAGCAAGCATGGAAAGTTTCGGGCGATGGAGTTAAAATAGGAGTGATGAGCGATAGTTACAATACCAAGCCGGGTAACCCCGCAGCGCTTGATGTTATTAATGGCGATTTACCGGGTTCTGCAAATCCAAACTATAATAAAAATGTAACAGTAAGCTCTGAGTATCCATACGGACGTGGAACAGACGAAGGCCGTGCCATGATGCAGATTGTACATGACGTGGCACCTAATGCCGAACTTATGTTCCGTTCAGGATTTGTGAGTGCTGGCCACTTTGCCGATGGAATACGCGAACTTAAAGATGCTGGTTGCGATGTGATTGTGGATGACATTACCTATATAACCGAGCCGTATTTTAAAGACGGTGTAATTTCTGATGCTGTTAACGAGGTTACTGCTGCTGGTGTAAAGTATTTTACTTCAGCAGGAAACTTTGGAACTAAATCGTATGAAGGTGTTTTTAATGCACTTGGTTCATCAGTAGCGGGCTATGCTGGACAGGTTCACAATTTTGGAGGAGGTGATTATCTGCAAAGTGTTACACTTCCTAAAGGAACATACACCATAGCGTTACAGTGGGAAGATTATTTTTATTCGATTGGCGAAACACAAGGTACGTTTAATGACCTTGATATATATCTTGCCGACCAGTTCGGAAATAAATTGTTTGGTTTTAACAGGAACAATGTGGAAGGTGACCCTATTGAAGTATTACCTTTTGTAACCCAATCTGCCGTTAATGCAAACATTGTTGTTGCCCGCAAATCAGGAACAGGAAGTGTGCGCTTTAAGTACATCATGTTTCGTGGTGATGGAGTAATAAATGAATACATTCAGGGAACCTCAACCGTTGTAGGTCAGGCCAACAGCGAAGGCGCTATGGCAGTAGGTGCCGTGTTATACACCAATACACCTCGCTATGGAGTAAACCCTCCAACCATTGCCTCGTTCTCATCGCGTGGCGGACTTCTTATTAATGGCAATTCGCGCAATAAGCCTGATTTTGCAGCGCCTAACGGTGTAAACACTACTGTAAATTTTGGCGGAGTTAATATTGATGGCGACTTGTTCCCTAATTTCTTTGGAACATCAGCCGCTGCACCTCATGCTGCTGCTGCCGCTGCATTATTGATTGAGGCAAGAAAAAAATATTACAACGATGACGCGTTTACCAATGAGCAAATGCGTACGTTGTTAAAATCTACGGCTGTTGATATGGACGCTGTTGGATATGATGTGGCAACAGGTGCTGGATTTATCCAAGCCGATGATGCATTGCAAACATTTGCTAATCCATTTCCGATAGTCAGCGGATATAGCTTACAAAACCCATTAGATACTCCTGGTGTCGATCCGGTAACTGTTATTATTAACGGAGAATATTTTGCAAGCAATGCTTCAGTGATATTCCAGTATGACACAATTCCTGCTGTTGTTACAAACGGAGTACAGTTAACAGCAAACATTCCTGCATTCCTTGGTAATCCTCCCATGACAGTTTATAATCCACCAATTTCACCAAGCGGACTTGATGGAGGTGTTAGTGATTCATTATACTTCTTTGGCACCATTCCGCAAAACGTAAAAATTACAGTTAACAACGCAGTGAAAAAATATGGAGAAGTAATTCCTGCCTACACAGTTGATGTTACAGTTAACGACATTCCTTTAGCAGCTACATCATTAACTATGGCTGATTTGGGATTAACAGATATTACCTACTCCTCATCTGCAACTGATTTAAGCAACATAGGCTTATACTACAGACGCGCTCATTCAGCAGTTACTGATTTGTCAAATCCAAATTCCCTGGCATTATCTGATTTATACAATTACCAGTTTGTTGATGGAATATTGACTATTAACCGAATGCCGCTTACTGTTACACCTCAAAATATGACACGCACATTTGGTGAAGCTATTAAAGGAAAGGATATTGGCATATCTTATTCTTATGATGCAACAAATATTGCTCTTGTAAACCAGGCTAATTTTCTCGATTCATTAGAAACCGAACATCAATCAACTATTTCTGATTCCATTGTATTTGTTGATGGCAAACAAGCTGTAAACGGACAAACACTTACCGCTGCTGATTTCTTAAACATGAGTTTTCTTGTAAGTGGTAAAGCTGCTGTAAATGGAAAGCAGGCAGTAAATGGTAAGCAAGCAGTTAACAGTATTGTTTATGATTCTACATATTATGTTCCTGTAGATCCTCGTTCAATTTTTGATTACCAGGTTGATTCTGCTAATGCAGTTTTGTATAATGGTAAACAGGCGGTAAATGGTAAACAAGCTGTAAACGGAAAAGCCGCTGTAAACGGTAAGCAAGCTGTAAACGGAAAAGCCGCTGTAAACGGAAAGCAGGCAGTAAACGGAAAACAAGCAGTGAACGGAAAGCAAGCCGTAAACAGTGCATCATTTAATGATGAAACAAACGAAAATGCTGTTTTAATTTTAGATACAATGGATGTATATGGCGATCCAAACGATTCAATTATTGGATACACATCCATGCACATGATTACAGGACTTGAAGTTGGAACATGGTATATAGCACCGGGTGTTTTAATGTCAGAGAATTTTGATATTACTTACGGTCTTGGACAACTTACCATTACACCTGAAACACTAACTGTAAAAGCAAATGATACAACTATCAATTGCAATGCAACATTGCCAATGCCGTTTACATTTACCAATTCAATTTATCAATATGAATGTGTTGACAGTAATGTTGTAGCAAGCGGACCACAGTTTACTGTGCTTGATAACTTAAATAATGTGATGCCTAACGGCCCTTTAGCACCAGGAGTTTATCAAATAGTTCCTTCTAACATGGTGCAGGTTGGTACAGTTGATAACTATGCTCCTGTAATTTATGAAAACGGAGTGCTTACTGTAATTGGAAATCCAGTACTAACAGAAACGGTTGGGAACATTGCATGTAATGGTGAAACAACCACCATAGAAATAGCAGCAACAGGTGGTACATCTCCTTATGTTGGTACGGGTACTTTTACTGTTTCAGCAGGCGCATATTCATACACGGTTACCGATGCTAATGGATGCTCATCATCTGTAAGTGGTAATGTTTCTGAACCATTACAATTAATCGCATCCTCAACACCAGCCTCTGTTTCTTGTTATGGAGGTACAACAACTATTAACATAGCTGCCTCAGGCGGTACATTGCCTTATAGTGGCACAGGCACTCAAACTGTTTCGGCAGGACCTTACTCATTTGTAGTTACCGATAACAATGGATGCACCAGTGTAACCAGCGGAACAATTATACAGCCACCTACTGCGTTAAGTGCATCAGCATTTGGAAGTATAGCATGCTATAATGGAACAGGCACTGTTGAAGTTGTGGCATCAGGTGGTACCGGCCCTTACACCGGCACAGGTACATTTATTGTTCCTGGGGCAGGTACATATAATTACACGATTACTGATTTTAATGGATGTACAACAACTGCAACAGTTACTCTTAACAACCCATTGCCAATTTCAATAATCATGTCGAGCACAAATGCGGTTTGTCCATTAACAAATGGAAACGCTACTGCGTCTCCATCTAATGGTTTTGCACCTTACAGTTATCTGTGGTCGCCAGGAGGACAAACGACACAGACAGCTACAGGACTTGCAGCTGGAAATTATACAGTATTGGTTACTGATATTAAAGGATGCACATCAACAGCTGGTGTTACAGTAGGTCAATCTTCATTTCCACCAGTAACACCGGGCGCAATAAGTGGCCCTGCCGGCACATGCCGTAATCAAACAGGAGTTGTGTTTAGCGTAGCTGCAGTAAGTGGCGCAACATCTTATACATGGACTTTGCCAGCGGGCGCAACTGGTAGTTCATCTACCAATTCAATTACAGTTGCGTTTAATAATACATACAGTGGTGGAATAGTAAGCGTTAAAGCTAACAATGCTTGTGGAAGTAGTGCCAATAGTTCTATAACAATTGTTAGTTACACGGCTGCACCCGCCACTCCCGGTACCATAACCGGTACTCAAAATATTTGTGGTCCACAAACTTCTACATATAGTATTGCTCCCGTTGCCAACGCTACAGGCTATACATGGAGTGTGATAAGCATTGGTGGTGGCACACAGGCTACCATAAGTTCAGGCCAGGGAACAAATTCTGTTAACATAAGTTATCCTTCTGGTTTTATTGCCGCATTAATTTCTGTTCAGGCAAATAATTGTATTGGAACAAGTGGTTTGCGCATTACTTATTCATTGGGTGTACTGGTATTGCCTCCAATATTTACCGGTTCTAACAATCCAACACAGGGCGTTTGTGCCAACTCAACTAAAACGTATGAGATTCTTAAATTCCCTAATGCAACTTCTTATCGTTGGACTGCACCTTCCGGAGCCGTAATTTCAAACGGATTGGGATTAACTGGAAATCCACTTACAGTTGATAGCAGCATCACCAAAGTGTACATTACATTCCCTTCAGGATTTACATCCGGAAATGTTTCGGTTTATGCAATTAATGCCTGTGGTAACAGTCCCACATCAACATTGGCATTAACCTCATTGCCAGCCAATGCTGGTGCAATATCAGGACCAACATCTGGATTATGCGGTACCAGCGGAAAAGTTTATTCAGTGTCTTCAGTAAGTGGTGCAACATCGTATATATGGACATTGCCTGCTGGAGCATCATTTAGTGGAAGCTCAACCGGAAATTCGGTTACTGTAAATTTCGGTAGTGGATTTAATGGCACAGGAAATATTACTGTAAAAGCAAATAACAGTTGTGGTTCAAGTTCAATTTCAACACTTGCCTTAAATTCTGCAATTGCAGCACCCGGTGCCATTAGCGGCCCGGTTGTAAATCTCTGCCAAAAAACAAATCAGGTGTATTCAATTGCATCTGTGCCGTACGCAACTTCTTATACATGGACTGTTCCGTCAGGAGCCACAATAAGTGGAAGTACTACAGGAACATCCATAACAGTTAACTATGGTGCATCATTTACAGGTAGTGGTAATGTTACTGTTAAAGCAAATAATGCTTGTGGTTCAAGTGTCGTATCCACACTTGCTGTAAGTGCACCTCCGGCACAACCCGGAAACATTAGCGGGAATACCACCGTGTGTAAGTCAAATACATCTGTAACTTATACCATTTCATCTGTAACAGGAGCCACTTCTTATACTTGGACTATAAGTGGTGGTGCTACATTTGTTAATCCAACTACACCTACAGGCACAACAGCTAAAGTTAAATTTACTACGGCCACTTCTACCACAGCTACACTTACTGTTAAAGCTAAAAATGCTTGTGGTTCTTCTGTAGTAAAAACGCTAACTATAAATGTTAATCTGGGCTGTCGCGATAATGATGAGAATAATGTGGTTATTACTGAAGATTTCTTTACGGCTTATCCAAATCCAGTATCTGATAAATTAAATATTGAATTCAGCGGATATGACAATACAATGTATTTAATTAAGATAGTGGATATGTATGGTAAACTTGTAATGCATAAAGATGTATTGGCAAGCAATGGAATAAACAGTTTAATATTGGATGTAAGCAATTTTGCCAACGGTGTTTATTTTGTTCAACTACAAGCAAATAACCAGTCGGTTAAAACAACGCGCATTGTTGTTGATGACAAAAAATAAAATAGAGTGTTGACAATCGAAAAGCCGGCTTGTATAAACAGCCGGCTTTTTTGTTTATTTTTACAAGACCTAAATAGTTAGTATGTCATTAAATTTTACAAACAGGTTAGCGCTGATTTTTATTTCAATCGTTGTTTTTTGTAATGCTTCTTTTGCAGGTGAAACAGACAGCCTTAAGTTGTTGTTGCTTTCAATTTCAAATGATTCTGTAAAAGTTAACTTGCTTAATTCACTTAGCAAAAGTTATTTTAACGACAATCCTGATACGTCAGTAATTATTGCTGATGAAGCAAAAACAATTGCCGAGCAAACCGGGTTTAAAACCGGCCTTGCACTTGCATTAAAAAATAAAGGCATTGGCTATTACCTGCAGGCAAAGTATAAAGAGGCTATTCTAACATGGAATCAGGCGATTGAAGTATATGAGGCATTGGGAGATAAAAAAGGTGTTGCCAACATGCTTAGTAATGAGGGAGCAGTTTATTTTAACCAGGGTGATGAGGCCAAAGCACTTGAATTGCATTTGCAGTCGTTAAGAATGTCGGAAGAACTTAATGATACATTGCGCATACTTACATCACTTGTAAATGTAGGAAGTGTTTATACCAATAAAGAAGCCACGTATAAAAAAGCGCTTGACTATTGCCATCGTGCATACCAATTAGCAAAAATTATTAATGATCAATACCTGATAGGAACTTCTACAGCTAATTTAGGAGAATTATACTACAAGCTAAATGATGACTCTACTGCATTAATTTATTTACAGGAATCTATTAAGGCCTATGAAGGAACAGAAGATGCACCATATTCATTAAACTATTTAGGAAAAGTTTATGTGCGGCAAAAAAAATATGACCTTGCAATTAAAACACATCAGGAAGCCATCGATATTGCCACTAAACTTGAAACAAAACTTGATATGACTCAGTCATTAGTAGCACTGGCCCAGGCGTATTATGCCAATGGGGATATTGATGCATCTATTGATGCGTTTAAAAAAGCGCTTGAAATAAGTTTGCCTCTTAATGCCAATCAGGAAATAAAAGATGCATACCAGGGGCTAACTTTAGCATATTCATATAAAAAAGATTTTGCTGAAGCGTACAAGTATCAGGAAATGTTGCTTGCAATTAAGGATACCATTTATAATATTAACACCGATAAAAAACTGGGAACATTGCAATTTGGATTCGATTTGGATAAAAAAGAAAATGAAATAAACCTACAGCAAAAAGAAATAAGCAAGCAAAAAATTGTACGAAATAGTTTTATTGGCGGATTTATTATTGTGTTGTTGTTTGCTGCAGTTTTTTTTAAGCAGCGCGTACGAATTAGCAAGGAGAAAAAACGCAGTGATGAATTGCTGCTAAATATTTTGCCCGAAGAAACGGCTGAAGAATTAAAAGCTACCGGTAGTGCGCAAACAAAGAGTTTTGAATCCGTATCTGTTTTATTTACCGATTTTAAAAATTTTACACAGGCATCAGAAAAACTTTCGCCTGAGGAATTAGTGGCAGAGATAAATCATTGTTATAGCGAGTTTGATAAAATTGTTACCAAGTACGGTATTGAAAAAATTAAAACTATTGGCGATGCATATATGTGCGCAGGGGGATTGCCTGTAAAAAACAGCACACATCCTGTTGATGTAGTTAAAGCCGGAATTGAAATGCAACAGTTTATTGAAGCCAATAAAAAAGAGCGCGAATCAAAAGGCTTACCTTTTTTTGAGTTGCGATTGGGAATTCATACAGGCCCAGTTGTAGCAGGGGTAGTGGGCACCAAAAAATTTGCTTACGATATTTGGGGTGATACCGTAAATACAGCCTCACGAATGGAATCATCGGGCGAAATAGGTAAAGTAAATGTAAGCGGTGCAACCTTTGAATGGATAAAAGATAAGTTCAACTGTGAGTATAGGGGAGAAATTGAGGCTAAAGGAAAAGGCAAAATAAAAATGTATTTTGTGAATACATAAGATGAGAAATTTTTTTTGTCTATCTATTTTAAAAAAAATCAGAAGCATCGTATTCATTTATACAATGATTGCGACTATGCTCATTTCATTTTCAAGTGTTATCTATGCTCAAAACCGGCTATTAGACTCATTAAATAATTTACTTGGTTCTGGTATTCCTGACACAACAAGGGTTCATGTTTTAATAGAAGTTGCAGGTGCTTATCTTGATTCTGTTCCTGATTTTTCATTTATAAAATGCAGTCAAGCATTTTCGCTTTCAACCAAAATTAAATACGAAAATGGGATATCAGAATCAGCAGGTTGGCTTGCATATCTTCATGAGCAAAAAGGAAATATTGATAGCGCACTTTTTTTCTATCAGAAATCACTTTCTATAGCACAAAAAACAGGTAATAAAAAAAATGAATCGATTGTACTAAACAATATGGCTGCCATATACAAAGACCTTGGTAAAATTAAAGAAGCACTTGACTGCCATACTAAAAGTTTAAGTATTAGAATAAAGCTTGGAGATAAAGAAGGAATTGCAACATCTTATAACAACTTAGGATTGCTATACCTTAATCAGGGAAAAGTGTCTGAGGCGCTTGAATTTTATTTTAAGGCGTTGAATATTTCTGAAGAGTTTAAAGACAAATCGGGTGTTGCTACGGAACTGGGAAATATTGCTGCTTTATATAAGGATCAACAGGAATATGATAAGGCGTTTGAATATTACAAAAGGTGTTTGGCTATTCAGCAGGAAACTGGCGATAAATATTCGATAGGCTATTCGTTAAATGGAATTGGAAATTTATTTGAAGCAACTAATCAACATGATTCTGCCTTGGTATATTATGATCGGTCGCTCAAGATTAGAGAAGAAATAAATGATAAGCAAGGTCAGGCTTATTCTTTAAAAAATATTGGATTGATTTTTATTAAGTCCGGGAATTATTCGGATGCTGAAAAATTTCTTCAAAATAGTTTGGTGTTATTTAAGGAGGTTGAAGATAAATGGGGAACAGCAATGGTTGGCAATTTGCTCGGCAAGGTGTTGCTTGAAAAATCCAATTATAAGGAAGCTGAATTTTTTTTAAATGAGTCGCTTCGTTTAGCTAAGGAGTTAGGGTATCCACTTGAAATAAGTAATGCTGCAGAAAACTTAGTGGCATTGTATAGAAGAAAAAATCGGTGGAAGGAAGCACTTGATATGAACGATTTGTTTGTCCAAATGCGAGACAGTGTTCAAAATGATAAAAACAGAAAATCTTCTGTAAAAAGCCAGTTTAAATATGAATACGAGAAGAAAGAAGCCATCTTAAAAAGTGAACAGGAAAAAAAAGAAGCAATAGCGCAGGCCGAAATTGCAAAACAAAAACTTGTTCGAAATGGATTTATTGGTGGATTTGCCGTGGTTCTTTTATTTGCCGGAATTTTTTTCAGGCAGCGAAATCGCATACAAAAAGAAAAGCAGAGAAGCGAAGAGTTGTTGCTGAATATTTTACCTGAGGAGGTTGCGGAAGAATTAAAAAATAAGGGCAGTGCCGATGCAAAACAGTTTGATGAAGTAACCGTAATGTTTACCGACTTCAAAGGGTTTACACAAATTTCTGAAAAACTTTCACCGCAGGAGTTGGTAGGTGAAATTGATTCATGCTTTAAGGCGTTTGACAACATCATCAGCAAACACAACATCGAAAAAATAAAAACCATAGGAGACTCGTACATGTGTGCTGGCGGGTTGCCGGTTGCAAATAAATCACACGCTGAAGATTTGGTGCGAGCAGCATTAGAAATTCAACATTTTATGCAAAAGCACCTGAGTGAAAGAAAAAAATCTGGCAAAGAAATTTTTGAAATCAGGATTGGTATTCACACCGGCCCTGTAGTTGCAGGAATTGTTGGTGTTAAAAAATTCGCTTACGACATTTGGGGTGATACGGTGAACACAGCTTCAAGAATGGAATCATCAGGAGAAGCAGGAAAAGTAAACATAAGTGAAAGCACCTATGAATTAGTAAAGGATAAATTCACTTGCACTCATCGCGGAAAAATTTCTGCAAAGAATAAAGGAGAGATTGATATGTATTTTGTTGAGCTACCAAATTAAAATATCAGAAAACGAAATTCTGATTTTTATCTGGGTGAAGAAAAATGTTTAATAGAATAATTATTTTCATATTAAAAAATAAACAAAATGAAAAAACTGTATTTAATTACTGCTTTGTTTTTTGGAGTCAACAATTCGATGGTTGCGCAAAATGGCCGTTCATTGAATCTTGATTCATTAAATAAAGTTGTTCCATCAATGCCTGATGACAGCAACAAAGTGAAACGATATATTGACATGTGTCAGTTTTGCTGGGCTGTAAATCCTCCTGAAGGTGTAACCTATGGGAAAAAAGCACTTGAGTTGGCTGAAAAAATTAATTGGAATAAAGGAATGGCAACTGCAAACGGTGTACTCGGGATGAATCACATCATTATTTCCGATTATCCAAAAGCAAAAGAGTTTTTGCAGAAGGCACTTGCATTGAGCGAAGAGTTAAATGATTTGAATGGGGTTTCTAAAGCAAACGGAGCATTGGGAAATGTTTATTATTTCCAGTCGCAGTACCCGCAGGCAATAGACCAATACATTAAAGCCGCAAAAGCCGCAGAAAAAATAAAAGATACTGCAGCAGTGGTAGCAGGCTTATCAAATATTGGAAGCATTCACTTGGATTTGGAAAAATATCCCGAAGCGCTTGACTATTTCCAAAAAGCACTTGCGTTAAACGAAGCACGTCACGGAAAAGGGTACATGGCTGAAATTCTTGGAAACATAGGTATGATTTATCAAAAACAAAATCAACTTGACATGGCACTGGAATATTTGCAAAGAGGTCTTGATTTTGCGGAAGAAATGCACGATCTTCCTAATGCTACATCCACGTTTGGAAATATGAGCACGATTTATTTTGATAAAGGCGATATTGAAAAATCGCTGGCATATGTTAAAAAGCAATTTGAGATGGGCACTAAAATTTCTGACCTAAACAGTGTTGCTTTCTCCTATCTTCAAAAATGTCAGATTTACTTATCACTTGTTCAAGCAAATCGAGTGGAGTTGCTTGCTAAATTTTTCAATGGTGATGAAAAGAAATGCCTGAATGAAGCAAACCGGAATGCTGATAGTTCGATCGCTATTTATAAAGAATTACAAAACATTGAAAAACTCAGAACAATATATAAATTGAAAAGTGAAATACTCGACTTGCTTGGGGACGAAAAAGGGGCTTTTGAAAATTTCAAAAATTATGCTGTTGCAAAAGATTCTGTCTTTAATATGGAAAAAGATAAAAAACTCACGCAGTCAGCCATGCAATATGAATTTGATAAAAAGGAAGCGGTTGCTAAAGCTGATCAGGAGAAAAAAGATATTCGACAGCGTGTGATTCGTAATTCTATTGCTGGCGGGTTGGCAGGTGCTTTGATATTTTTAATTGTTGTTTACCGCCAACGAAACAGAATTTCAAAGGAGAAAAAACGCAGTGAAGAATTACTCTTAAATATTTTGCCTGAAGAAGTTGCAGAAGAACTAAAACAAAAGGGCAATGCAGAGGCAAAACAAATTGATAACGTATCGGTATTGTTTACTGACTTCAAAGGATTCACTCAACTATCTGAAAAACTTTCTCCAAAAGAATTAGTTGCTGAAATTGATTTATGCTTTCGTGCTTTTGATAACATCGTTCACAAACATGGAATAGAAAAAATAAAAACCATTGGTGATTCATACATGTGTGCTGGTGGATTACCTGTTCCTAACAACACACATGCTTTTGATGTGGTGAGCGCAGCAATCGATATTCAGCAATTTATGCATCAACATAAAGTTGAAAGAGAAGCGGCAGGAAAAATATTTTTCGAAATCAGAATTGGTATTCATACCGGACCTGTTGTTGCAGGAATTGTAGGGGTAAAAAAATACAGTTATGATATTTGGGGCGATACCGTGAACATTGCTTCACGGATGGAATCGAGTGGCGAAACAGGAAAAGTAAACATTAGTGGAACTACTTATGAATTGGTAAAAGATAAATTCACTTGTACTCATCGCGGAAAAATCTCTGCAAAGAATAAAGGAGAGATAGATATGTATTTTGTTGAGATGTCAAATTAAAAATAAGAAAAACGAAATCCCGTTTCGATATTTATCGGGATCATTGAGGTAAAATAGAAATTACTTGTATTAATGAAAAATAAAACAAGCTTTTTTCTCTTTATTAACTTTTTATTGCTTGCGCATTCCTCAAGTGCAGAAAACACTTCCATATCACGCATCGATTCACTCATACAAAAACTTAGCGTTTCAAAGGAGGATACCAACAAAATAAAATTATATGACCAAATCCTTTACTTTTTTATCTCGCAGAATTCAGAAGAAGGGTTAAAATATACTCAACCGGCACTTGAACTTTCTCAAAAACTCAACTGGGGAGTTATCACCACCAAAATGCAAATTGGTCGTATCTACTGGAAACTGGGAAAAATGGATATGGCTTTGAAGTATCATTTTGATGCTTTAAAGATGGCAGAAAATCAAAATGCTACCAGCACAATTGCACGTTTGAATGTTATTATTGGTCAGGATTATGGAGATGGCGGAAATTATCCTGAGGCCTTAAAGTATTTTTTAAAAGCAAAAGAAATTTATTTAAAAGCTGGCGACAAGGAGCAACTCTCAGGACTGTATCTGATTATTTCATGGGTGTATGATATGCAAGGAAATTATCCTGAATCATCCAGATTAAACATGGAGGCTTTAAGAGCATTTGAATTATTGAAAGATGATTATGGTGCTGCTGTTGCATCAGCAAATCTGGCAGGCGATTTTTTAAAATTAGATAAGGATAAGGAAGCCATTCCGTATATTTTAAAGGCATCTGAAAATTTTCTTAAAACTAACGACTTTATTAATCTGTCAGCCAATTATGTTTTGCTGGCTGATGCGTATACGAATCTAAAAAATTATCCTAAAGCAGTTAAAGCTGCTTCATTGGCTCATGAGTACGGTAAAAAAATTAATGATAAAACGTGTATGGGCGAAGCTCAAAGCAAGAAAGCCGAAATTCAAATTCTTCAGAATAATTTTTCGGATGCAGTTGCGGGTTTCAAATCTGCTATACAAAATTATCTTTTGGTAAATGCAAATCATCTTGTTGCTGAAAAATACAGTAAGCTTAGTATCTGTTATATACGACTGCATCAACCCGATTTGGCAAAAAGTGCGCTTGATTCTGCAGAGCACTATGGAAAACAACTTGACACGCGTGCATTACTTACTGATTATTTATACAGCAAACAGCTTTATGATAGTTTAAGAGGCAACTGGAAAAATGCCTACTTTAATCATTACAAGTACATAAGCATACGCGATAGTATTTACAATGCAGAAAACACAAAGAAAATTTTGCGGAATCAGGTTCAATATGATTTCGATAAAAAGGAAGCTGCAGAAAAAGCGGAGCAGGAGAAGAAAGACGCACTTGCCAAAGCCGAAATAAAAAAACAAAAAATAATACGCAATTCTATAACTGTAGGACTTGCAGCAGTTGTTATGTTTTTAATTGTTGTATATCGTCAACGAAATAAAATATCAAAGGCACGAAAACTAAGTGATGAGTTGTTGCTCAATATTCTTCCAGAAGAAGTTGCAGAAGAATTAAAAGAAAAAGGAAGTGCAGATGCAAAACAGTTTGATGAAGTCACTGTCATGTTCACCGACTTCAAAGGATTTACTCAGATTTCTGAAAAGCTTTCGCCTCAGGAATTGGTTAGTGAAATTGATTCGTGCTTCAAAGCATTCGACAACATCATTACTAAGTATGGAATAGAAAAAATAAAAACCATTGGTGATAGCTATATGTGCGCAGGTGGTTTGCCGGTTGCAAATAATACTCATGCTGAAGATGTTGTGCGCGCTGCATTGGAGATTCAGCAATTTATGCAACAACATTTACTCGAAAGAAAAAATACAGGTAAAGAAATTTTTGAAATCAGAATTGGAGTACATACCGGAAGTGTAGTGGCAGGAATTGTAGGAGTAAAAAAATTCGCTTATGATATATGGGGTGATACAGTAAACATTGCATCGCGCATGGAATCATCAGGCGAAGCAGGTAAAGTAAACGTCAGCGGAACAACATATGAATTGGTAAAAAATAAATTCAATTGTGAATACCGTGGTGAGATTGAAGCCAAAGGAAAAGGAAAAGTGAGAATGTACTTTGTTAAGGCAAGTTATAACCAAGTTTAAGTTTTTATTTTTGCAGATATGAAAAAGACAATCTTCTGTTTTATTTTCATTTCACAATTTTGTATTGGACAAAATGTTCATAGTACCGACTCGTTACTTATAGCTATAAATACAAATGTTGATGATACCAACAAAGTAGAACTGCTGGTAACTTTATGTAAACTAAAATGGAAGTATGCCGAATATGCTTTGGCAAAAAAATACGCAGACGAGGCATTGATTCTATCACAGCAATTAAACTATCCTGAAGGAATAGCACGGGCTTATAATCAAACAGGTATTGTGTATTGGTACATTAAGGATAACGAAGGAGCACTTGTTTATCATCAAAAGGCGCTTGATATTTATTTGAAACTAAACAACAAAGCAGGTGTATCCGAGGTGCTTAATCGTATGGGACACGACTATGCTGATTTGCCAGATTATACCAAAGCACTTCTTTTTTTCAGACGGGCATTGGAACTGGATACACAAACAGGAAATCAGTTAGGAGTTGTAAAAAATACCGATCTTATTGGATTTGTTTACATGAAACTTGGAAATTACACCGAGGCTCTTAACCATTATTTTGAAGCGCTTACACTTGCCGAAAAAATAAAAAACAGAAGAAGTATTTCGGCAGCGTGCCATGATATTGGCGAAGTGTATGAAAAACAAAACAAACTTGATGAAGCACTAAAATTTGCTACGCGTGGACTTGACCTTGCACTTGAAGAAGGGGAAAAGCATTTGATTGATGAAGCCTACCAGGGATTGGAAAAAATTTATGTAAAGCGAAATGATTTTAAAAATGCATACGCAATACGTTTAAAATTTGATGACATAGAAACAGAACTTCGCAATGCAGATAATTCAGGAAAAATAAAACAGATGCAAATGCAGTTTGATTTTGACAAGCGACAGGCTGCCGACAGTTTAAGAATTGTGCGCGAAAAAGAAATTAATGAAGTACAATTGCACGAACAAAAAATGTTAACCTATTTGGGTTTTGCCGGAGTCATAATTTCCATCGCTTTTTTGGTGTTTATGTACAATAGTTATCAAAAGCAACGCGAGGTTAATGAGAAATTAAAACAAGCACAATCGCAATTGATAAGAAGTGAAAAACTTGCTGCCTTTGGAATACTGGCTTCACGTATGGCGCACGAAATTTCTAATCCATTAAATTTTGTAAATAATTTTTCTGAAATGTCGGTTGGTTTGCTTGATGATGTGATGACCCCTAAAGGCGAAGAAGAAAAAAGAGAAAGCGAAAGATTACTGAAAGAAAATCTTCGCATTATAAGCGAGCATGGCAAACGTGCAGCCGGTATTGTGAGGCAGTTAGAAAATCATATAAGCCGTGGAACAGCACACGAATTTTTTGAAGAGGATACAGGAAAAACAAACCAAAGACTTTTATAACTCAAACAAAAAAATCTTTCCGTTATTTCCAACAGCAATGCCTTTATTTTGATTTAGCATCTTAAGCGCATTAATTTTTTCGTTATTAAATGTTTTGCCGGTTTCCCAGTTTTCGCCACCATCGGTGCTGTAAGCCATTATTCCATCAAGGCCGCACATTACAATAGTATTGTTAAAAAAATCGGCACATAAAAAATGGTCGCGAGTGGTGGAGATGCTGTTGTTTGATTTTTTCTCGTTGCTCCATGAATTTCCTGCATCCGTGGTTTTGTAAATACCTCCATCATATCCGCATGCAAAACCTTTGTAGTTGGAAATAAAGACCATGCCAGTAAAAAATTCGTTGGTCGAGTTTGAAATTTTCCAATTCTCATTGTCGTTTGAAAAAACAATGGTGCCATATCCACCCGAAAAAATTCCTACTTCACTTTGAGTTATGCATCGCATTTCATGGTCAAAGCCGTGGGTATGCCAGTTTGTTCCTGTGTCATTTGAATGATAAATAATACCTCTTCCAAAATTTATACCACCTACGGCAAAGGCATTTTCCACATTGCTGAAAAATATTTTATGAAGCGGAACTCTGTATTGATATGGAACTCCGGTAAAATCAAAATATTCTGACCAGGAATTGCCTCCGTCATTTGTAAAAAAAATATTGGTTGAATCGCTGCCGCAGAAACCTTTTAATGCATTTACAAAAAAAACGGAATGTAGGTTACGCTTGAATTTATCGTTTAGTGTTCGCCATGTTTTTCCACCATCAGTACTTTGTAAAACAAATCCCCTTTGATTTTCGCCTCCACATGCAAACAAGGTGTCTTTTGTTAAGCCAAAAACATTGTAAATATTTTTTTCTGTTCCCGATTCGGATTGAGAAAATGCAATTTCAAGTTTTTCTTTCTTGCATGAAACATAAAGCAGGAATAAAATAAGTGCGCTTAAAAAATTAGCTGAAGTGTAAGAGAATAAACGCAAATTAAAATCAGAATGTAAACAGAAACATAAGAAACATGCATAGCCATAAAAAATCTACAAAGTGCCAAAAAATACAAACCAACTCAAGCTTAGCCTGCTG
Organism: uncultured Flavobacteriaceae bacterium; assembly: GCA_964432885.1. Lineage (GTDB taxonomy): Bacteria > Bacteroidota > Bacteroidia > AKYH767-A > OLB10 > CAYSPG01. Next base: position 367,175 of record CAYSPG010000001.1, on the reverse strand, counting down.
GTTTTTATCACTAAAATACATGAGCGAATCCACCATGTCCTGTGACTTGCTATAGGCTTTATAAGTAAGGTAAATTAAAAAACCAATGCCTACAACTACATGCAAAAAATGCAAACCGGTAAGCACATATAAATAAGAAATACCAACCTGAGATGAAAGCAAAAAGCCGGCATCAAATAGGTTTTTCCAACCAAAAAATTGTGAAACACAAAATATCAGTGCAAGACAAAGTGTTGTAATTACTGATTTTAAAAGATTATCAAATGAATCGTTGTTAAATGCTTTTAACGAACGTGAAATAGTGTAACTACTGAATAAAAGCAGCAGCGTACTAATGGTAAAAGCTTTTGGTAAAACAAAGTTGGCTATTGCAGGTTGCTTGTTAATGGTAGTTAGGTAAAGAAAGGTGATGGTTAAAAAAACCACTGTGCTACCAAGCAATCCAAAAAACAAAAAGGTTTTTAAGGGATGAAATTTTTCAACCCTCGAAATACCTGTTGACTTTTCTGTTTTGGTTGTTTTGTTGGCGGGCATGGCTTTATATAAAGCACCAAAAATAATTTTTTTTAGGGGATTGGCAAATTATTTTTTCTAACAACTCAATTTTTTTAAAACTCAGGCAATAGCGATTTAAATTTGGATAAACAACCTGTTATATTACATTTGTCAAACCAACAATACGGTATCAGTTTCATAGTGATGGTATATTTATGTTGAACAATTAGCCACACAACAAACCTTAAAAACAACAAACATGAGATTTAAATTATCCAAAAGTGAAATTGCAAAAAAGCAAAACTTAAATTTTTTAGTTGGAACTGATAGTGTCGTTGCAATTCCATCAGGAACTGCTATTACCAAGGAACAACTTGCAGCTTTTGAGACATCTGTTGGTGCAAGAGTAGTGTATCCATGGTCGCCCGGCTATGAAGAGGATAAAAGAGAATTTAACAATATTTTTCCTGCTAATCCATTGTTGATTGTTTATGTCTCGAATTATATGGACATACAAGTGTGTCTGAAATTTGCAACCGATTATAAATTGCAAACTGCAATTCGTTCGGGTGGGCACAGCCTTGCCGATTATTCAGTTTGTGATGGAATGGTTATAGACATCAGTGGTTTGAAAAGTGTTTACGTTGATACCGTTAACCAAACCGCATGGGTGCAAGCCGGAATTACTTTTAATGATTTGAATCCTGCTTTAGAATTTTATGGTATGCACTTACCCGGTGGTGGCTGCCCGTCAGTTTCGGTTGCCGGTTACATGCAGGGTGGGGGATACGGACTTACATCGCGCAACTATGGCATACAAAGCGATTGTGTACTTGAAATTACTGTGATGCTTGCCGATGGAAGTTTGGTTGTTGCCAGTGCCAATCAAAACAGTGATTTGTTTTGGGCAGTGCGCGGTGGTACCGGAGGAAACTTTGGTGTACTCTTAAGTATAAAATATAAAATATTTCCGCTTGGACTTATTTGGGGTATTTCCATTGCATGGGATTTTGAAAACGATACCACGAATGCTGCGCAGGCTTTGTATGCTATCCAACAAAATTTTTTAACCGGGTTTCAATACCCTAATATGGGAATTGAAACTTTGGTGTTTACCGATATTGCAGGTGATGGCCATAAAAAAGTTCGCTTTGGTGGTGGGTTTATTGGCAATGAAGCTGAGTTGAATGCAGCCATTGCTCCATTAATGGCAGTGCCGGGTGCCACAGTTGTTTTTAAACAGCAGGGAAAATATTCTTTTATAAATAACAGTGTGTTAGAAGGCATTCCCGCTATTCCCGAAAACCAATTGCCAACAATTAAATTTTACGGACGCAGCGCATACATTTCACGATCGCTTAGTATTGATGATTATAAAAACATTTTACAGTTTTTTAAAACAGTTCCTAATACGTATGGTATGTTGGATTTAGAAGGATACGGTGGTGTCATTAATCAATATCCTGTTGAGCAATCATCCTTTATCCATCGCAGTGCAACAATGGATTTTTACTGCATTGTATTTTTTGATAAGGTTACCAATGATCAGGAAAAAAACAGGCAATGGATTATTTCATTGTACCAGTTTATGGAACAATACACCAATGGACATTCGTATCAAAATTATCCTAACAGAGACCAAACCGGATTTCAGTGGGCTTATTGGGGAGAATATTACAATCAGTTAGTGGCGATTAAACAAAAATATGACCCCAATAATTTTTTCAACTACCAGCAATCTATTGGCACACCTTTAAGTTCTGAATTAGAAAAAAAACAAAAAATGTTGTTTGGCAATACACCCATTATTCGTGAAAACATATAAAACATTTTTTATTCTTGTTTGCATTTGGGCGAATTTTGCTGCTTCGCTGTTTGCACAGGAGGCTGTGCAGATAAATACAGACGAGCGAAAGTTTCTTGGAAAAAATCTTGAGTACTTTGTTGACACTACACAAAAATTAAATGTTGACAACGTTATTGCTCAAAAATTTACTCCATGTACTACGGATATTTTAAATCTTGGTAACACCCCTCATACTGTTTGGATTCGCTTTTCTGTTTTTAGTAAAACAGAAAAAGAACTTTTTCTTGAGATAAATGCACCTCTGTTAAATCAACTGGAAATATTTGAATTTAATGGACAAAGTTGCTCTATGTTATTTTCTGGTGGTGCTTTAAAACCATTTCACCAGCGGCAAATTAATTCTGAAAACTGGTTATTTAATTTACAACTTAGCGATTCATCCCAATCAAACATTTATATAAAGGGACAAAGCATTTATCCTTTTCAAATTCCAATTGCGGTTTCATCCAAAAATAAATTTGCTGAACATAACCAGTTAAACAACCTGTTTTGGGGCCTTTATATGGGCGTTATGATTTTTGCATTTATCTATAACTTTTTTATTTATTTATCGGTTCACGAACGCAGCTATCTTTATTACCTGCTGTACATTTTATTTTCAGTAATTTTTTATTTAGGTTTAGAAGGCTTTGGATTTAAATTTTTATGGCCAAACAATCCTGGTATCAACCCAATGGTTCCAATTTTTGTAAGTCTTACCAATTGCGCCATTGTTCTTTTTACACTACGCTTTCTCAATATCAAAAAAGACCAGAAAGCACTTTATTATATCGGGTGGACATTTTTTGTTGTATTTATTTTCCTGGCATTATTAAATCTTGCCGGAGTTTTTTTGGTGGCATTAATGTTGTCGCAAATGTTCAGTTTGTTGTTGTGCATTTTCTTTATTGTAACAGGTGTTATTAGTTTAAGGCGTGGTATTCCAAATGCAAAATATTTTCTCGTTGGCTGGACGGCTTTCTTATGTCTTGTAATTCTGTTTATCCTTGCTCTTAATAATGTGGTACCAAGCAACTTTTTTAACACACATGGTATATTTATGGGGCACATGGCAGAGGTTGCACTGTTATCATTTGCACTTGCGGACCGTATAAACGTTTTGAAAAAAGAAAATGAAAACAAACAGAAAAGAATTATTATTCAACTTGAAGAAAACCAACAACTGCAAACAAAAGTAAACCGTGAGCTTGAACAAAAGGTATCTGAACGTACAGCAGAAGTTGTTGCAGAAAAAAAGGAAGTTGAAAAACAAAAAAAACGCAGCGATGATTTGCTGTTAAATATTTTGCCCGAAGAAGTGGCCGAAGAACTTAAAGCAAAGGGCAGTGCCGATGCACAATTGATGGGACAAGTAACCGTTTTATTTACCGATTTTAAAGGATTTACACAGTTATCGGAAAACCTTACACCAAAACAATTGGTTGCCGAAATAAATGAGTGCTTCTCAGCATTTGACCATATAATGCAAAAGCATGGTGTTGAAAAAATAAAAACCATTGGCGATGCATACATGGCTGCAGGAGGTTTGCCAACAGCAAATGCTACCCACGCTTTTGATGTTGTGAATGCTGCATTGGATATTCAAAATTTTATGCTGCAACATAATCGTAAAAGAGAAGCTGAGGGTAAATTGTTTTTAGATATTAGAATTGGCATACACAGCGGTTCGGTAGTTGCAGGCATAGTGGGAGTTAAAAAATTTGCCTATGATATATGGGGCGATACCGTAAACATTGCAAGCCGGATGGAAAGCAGCGGAGAGCCAGGAAAAGTAAATATCAGCGCAACAACATTTGAGTTGGTAAAAAATAAATTTACCTGTACTCACCGTGGAAAAATTACTGCAAAAGGCAAGGGCGAAATTGATATGTATTTTGTGAATGGAGTTTTGTAGTACCTGAATTTACCAATAATATAAGTAGCAAGCATACACTTCCTTAATTATCTGAAAAATGAATACAAGAAGAGATTTTTTAAAGCAGACATCAGCAGCTGCTGCATCACTTTCGTTTATGCATTTATCCAATCCGTTGTTTGCATCCGAAATGGAGAAAAAAATTTCGGGTATAAAAAATAAGTCAATTGATGATGTTGCCAAAGACGAAGATTTTTGGCATTATATACGCGATTGTTTTTCAGTATCACAAAGCATCATCAACCTAAACAACGGTGGTGTAAGCCCGCAGCCAAAAGTTGTTCAGGATGCACACATTGATAATTATCGCTTATGCAACCAGGGGCCATCTTATTACATGTGGCGCATTTTGGATCAGGGACGCGAGCCACTGCGTACAAAACTTGCTGCTTATGCCGGATGCAGTACCGAAGAAGTTGCTATTAACCGCAACTCAACCGAAGGATTAAACACTATCATATTTGGTTTAAATTTAAAAGCAGGCGATGAGGTTGTGTTATGTCATTACGATTATCCAAATATGATGAATGCATGGAAGCAACGCGAAAAACGCGATGGAATAAAACTAAACTGGATTGATTTTGATTTCCCGATTGAAGATGAACAAAAGGTAATAAATGCGTATGCAAATGCAATTACATCAAAAACAAAAATTGTGCATATCACACACATGATAAATTGGGTGGGTCAGTTATTACCGGCACGCAAAATTGCCGATTTGGCTCACAGCAAAGGGTGCGAAGTAATTTGTGATGGCGCACATACCTTTTCGCACATTGAGTATAAAATTACCGACCTTGATTGCGATTATTATGCAACATCACTGCACAAGTGGACATGTGCGCCATTTGGAAGCGGCATGATGTATGTAAAGAAAAATAAAATTAAAAATGTGTGGGCACTGCTAAGCAATGATAAGCCTGATAGTGATGATATACGTAAGTTTGAAACAATAGGCACCCGTTCATTTGCCAGCGAAATGGCAATTGGTACGGCTATTGATTTTCAAAATCACATGGGCATCAAGCGCAAGCAAGCCCGCCTTAACTTTTTACGAAACTACTGGACAGAAAAAGTAAAGCATTTGCCCAATGTAAAATTTCTATCATCGCACAGTGCGCAATGGGCATGTGCTATTGCTCACTTCGCTATTAATGGATGGACGGCTGCCGAAATAGAAAGTTGGTTATTTACCAACAAAAAAGTGCATAGCACACCTATTACTTTCCGTAAGCTTGATGGCATTCGCATTACACCAAGCGTTTACACTTCTCTTACCGATTTGGATATTCTTGTTGAAGGAATTAAAGAAATGGCGGCAATTAAAAAATAAACAGCATTATAGTTTTCTTATAATTTTTCTCAATTCAAACCAAACAGAATAGTTTCCTTTTTTGTCCATTATTTTTTTGTAGCTGCGTATAAATACCCTGTCCTTTACATTGATGCTACCTGTAATTTCACCTTTATATTTTTGTTTCTCTGTTTCAGGTTTAAAATCTCCCGGTTCTTTGGTGCGGTAATACATTCTGTTGTTTACAAAAAAATATTTTGCAGTATCTTCCATCATTGTCCAAATGGTTTTTTCAGAATGAAGTGATGTATTGTTTTGAATCCACTTTCCATCGTCATCCATCGTTCCGCCAAAAAACCATTTGCCGTTTACTACCGTATCGTTTAAATTTACGTTAAGGTTACCGGATGAAACGTGCTGCTGCACCATGATGTTTTTTAACAGTTCGTAATCAATGTAGTTTCCAACGTCTTTGGTCACATAACTACTGTCATCTGTAACCTCTGCAACACGCTGCCATCGTTTTTCCACATCGCTGTACGTAACATATTTAAAATGATAATTTAAGTCGTAAATTTTATCGTTGTTATCTCTTCGGTAAGTTGAGTTTTTTTCGAAAATCGTATCGCTTTCAACGCCCATACGCTCAAAAACCTTTCTGTCACCCAAATCTAAATCACCGCTTAGGATGTGTATTTTGTTTTCGCGTATAAAATAAATGCGCGGAAAAACATAATCGTAATCGCGAATAAAAAATTTGTTGGTTCCTGACTTTCGGTCAATAAAATCTTTTTTATACCGGTCGCTTAAAAACATGATGCCCAATGCCTGTGCATTGGGCTGATTAAAGCGGTAAAACATTTCAGACTTATCCATTTCAAATGTGCGGATAAAAAATCCCGAATCGCAAATGGAAGCGATAAACTTTGTAATGGTGTCGGGTTGTAATTTTGTAAGGCTTAAATAAGTAAGTACTTCGGCATTTGCCTTGCGTGTTTTTTTGCCTTTGTATTTTTTAGGAAAGTTACGGTTATAAACAGGATTTTTCTTTTTTGCATTGCATTTACTGTAAAGGCAAAGTTGTTTTTCAAAATATTTTTTTTTGGCGTTTTCTGTGGCAATTGTATCTGCCCCATTTAACCAATGGGTAAAAACGCTTAAAGCGGCCTGCGTTTTATTCATTTGCGAAATGTATTTGCCGCACGATGCTGATAGCAACAATGCTATGGCAAGGCTTATGATTATATGTTGTTTGTTCATGGCTCTAAGGTTTCGTCAATTTCATCAACTACAAAATCGGATGTAAAGGCAACACCGATTGAAAGCCTGTCGATTAGTTTACGCGGAGGATTATAGGGTTCAAAAAAATGCAACCTGTCTTGTTTTACTTTTTGCGAACCGCCAGCAGGCAAATCTTTGTCAATTGGGTTTAACGAATGAATTAAGTTTTGCTGCCACATTTCGGCAGCGCCACCCTGCAAGGCAACCATCAGCATAAAACTATCGTGTGTGTATTTAGGATCAACCAGTGTTTTATTATCATCATTTAAAAACTGGGTATTTACCTGCAAAGCCACAAAGTTTCGTCCGTGGTTAAATTCAACCTGGCCGGGATCCTGATAAGCAAATTTGATTACACGTCTTGGGCCAATTGAACCCATGGGGTACGAAAAATAATTTCCATCTGTAGTGTCTTCTGTAACCAGGTCGGGATAATCGTCACGATCGGTGTACGAATTGCCGGTGTACATTTCTGTATAATATTTGAGCGTAAAGTTTTTATTTAACCGTAGTTGTATATTTCCTCCTCCGGTATAATATCGGTCGCGGTTATCGGCAAGCATACCAAAAAAAGCATTGTCAGTAAACACCAGGTAATCTTCGTAAATGTTAAACTGAAAACCACCATGCTTCCATTGCAAATACACAAGTTGCTGCGACCGGTTTCGGGGTGTTTGGATGTTTCGCCCAATGCCTTTGGGCAAGGCAACAAAGCTGCTTCCAAGTGTTATAGCATGATTATAGTTATGAAATATGGCCGAACTGTTGCCAAAGTAGAATGGGTTTATCTCATCAAAAAATTCTACCCGCCTGTTTGAAAACCCGTACGTTAAAAAAAACGATGATATAACGTTAAGTTGCCATTTGTTATATGCCTTGTTTCGGTTACCAATATTGTTTTTTCCAAAGTGTGCGTTAATCGAAAAATTTTCGGCAGGCTGCCATCGGTTATAGGTAACCCAGTTGCTAAATCCTAAGCTAAAACCATATTCACCGGTTACAAAGGCATACGCTGTAAACTTAAACCTGTAATTATAAAAGCGTGTGTTGCTGTAAAAATCATCGTTACGGATTATGCGCCTGTCGGCTTGTGCATGTACTGCTGTGGTTATAAATAAAAACAGTACAACAAGTTTTGATTTTGTTGTCATGATAGTTTTTGGTTGGTAAGGTAAAAGTAAGCTATTTGGCTTTTGAAATAGTTTTTACAAGTAGGTCAAATTATGTACAGGTATTTTGTTTCGGCTTGTAAATTATCTTCAGGTTAATAAATAGATGAGTACAGGCTTTAACATTTTAACCGCATATAACCAATAATTAATGATATAATGTTAAACGTATGCTTTAGGTTGGTTAGTTAACAACGATGTGGTGAAAAGTGAAATATAAAAAAGCTATCGAACAGGCAATGTAACCTACATTAGCATTACAAATAACTTTAAATCATAATAACAATGAACACAAAAACAATTACAGCTGGCCTAATTGGCGGCATTGCAGCATTTCTGCTTGGATGGGTGGTTTTTGGAATTGCCTTAAAGGGCTTTTATGATTCTAACATTACCGTTTATCCGGGTTTAATGAAAACCGAACCCACCGGAAGCGACTTGGGTTTATTATTTTTAAGTAACCTGTGCTGGTCGTATTTGCTGGCTCACATTTTTAATAAATGGGCCAATGTAAATTCGTTCGGTACTGGCGCGCAGGCAGGCTTTGTTATAGGCTTACTTGTTGCAGCAAGTTTTGATTTGTTTATACATGCTTTTATGAACCTTTACAGCACAACGCTGGTAATTGTAGATATTATCATGAGTGGAGTAATGGCTGCCATAATAGGCGGCATTATTGGTTGGTATCTTGGTAGGGGCAACACCCAAGCGGCTTAAGCCTGCATTTCTACCATTAAAAAAAACGGCAGTTGAATTTTTCATCTGCCGTTTTTATTTTTTTGTGTCCTGGATGCACGGGTTGCAAACGAATGCAAAGCGTACTTTTGAAAACTTAATATAAACGGGTCAATGAAAATACTCCTTTGGATAGCCAATGAGCCCAATCAAAAAGCACTTGCAAACAAGTTGCATGCAGCTTTTCCTTTGGCAGGAATTATTACTGAGAGTAGAAAACACAAAAGGAAATTTACAGTTGCAAAACTTTTTGAAAAAGCAATTGAAAAAATTTTTTTGCCTGAAATAAGCCATTCATGGTGGAGGATGAAAAAGCATTACGATAAATTGTTCCCCGCTTACCCCGCTGTGCCAACCATTGATGTTGAAAATATTAATAGTGATGAAGCGTTTGATTTTTCAACCAAAATAAATGCTGATTTAATTTTGGTTTCGGGTACACGATTGGTAAAAGAAAAAATGTTTTTGGTAAATCCATCCATTGGTATTTTAAACCTGCATACCGGCTTATCGCCATACATAAAAGGCGGCCCAAACTGTACCAACTGGTGTGTGGCCACCGGCCAGTATCATTTAATTGGCAACACAATAATGTGGATTGATAAAGGAATTGACAGCGGAAATATTTTTTCTACTGCATTTACACCTTTGCAAAATATTAATTCGCTTTCGCAATTGCATATTGCCGTGATGGAACATGCACATGATTTGTATTTGCAAAGTATTGAGCAAATTTCAAAACAAAAACTTCAAAACGTTAAACAAACCGAAATTGCCAATGGCAAAACTTTTTATAACAAAGAATGGGGCCTTGTTCAAAAAATAAAACTTGTTACCAACTTTAAACATTTTCGCAAAGCTGTTGCAAATGGCGATGTAATAAAAATGCAGAAAAGCATTAAAGTAATTTCGCTTTCTAATATCAATCGCTAAAAGCATCTTCTTACTTTTGCCCAAATTTTTTTAATGGCTGTTTCTCCCAAAAGAGTTTTTAAAATACTTGTCCGAACGCTGGGCTGGGCAATGGTGTTATTGCTGTTGCTTGTAATTGCATTTGGCTTTGCCATTCACATTTCTACACCTGATGTTGATACAAAAATTTCTCCGGCAACATATAAGCGAAAACAAATTGCAACCAATCATTTTGCAGTGAACAATTGCTGGCTAAAAAAAAATGAATACGGTGTTTGGGAAATGTATTTGGAAGGAACTCCATACCAGCGTGGTGTAATTTACGGTGTGCTTGCGAAAGAACTTATTGAAAAACAAGAAGCCGATTTTGTGAACCAGGTAAACATACTTGTGCCAAATAAATTATACCAGTTTTTTTTAAAAATGATGATTGCATGGTTTAACCGAAACATAACAGATTACATTCCTGTAGAAAATCTGCAGGAAATTTATGGCATCTCACTTTCTTTTTCGGATAAGTACGATTACATAGGCCCAAAGTATTACCGTATTTTAAATTATCATGCCGCGCACGACATTGGCCATGCGTTAAATGATTATAGCTTGGTAGGCTGCACATCGTTTGCTGTTAACAAGGAATATTCAGCCGACAGTTCGTTATTACTTGCGCGAAATTTTGATTTTTATTTAGGCGATGATTTTGCAAAAGAAAAACTCCTTGTTTTTGTAAATCCCGATAGCGGTTTTGCATATGCAACATATTCATGGGCCGGATTTACAGGAGTGGCTTCGGGTATAAATGCAAATGGAATTACAGTTACCATAAATGCCGCAAAATCGGATATTCCGTTTGCAGCACGCGAACCCATTTCGCTTTTGGCGCGAGAAATTTTGCAGTATTCAAAAAATATTTCAGATGCTGTTGCCATAGCAAAAAAGCAAAACACATTTGTTTCTGAATCATTGCTTATTGGTTCAGCAGCCGATGATAAGGCTGTAATTATAGAAAAGTCTCCGGCAAAAATGGATGTGTATTCAACGGATAATAATTATTTGGTTTGCCCCAATCATTACCAAAGCAATTTGTTTGCAACGGATTCAAACAATGTTCGCAATATAAAAATGAGCGATTCGCATTTCAGGTTTCAAAAAATGAATGAACTTATTGCACAAATCAAGCCTGTAGATTATAATGGTGCTGTTAATATTTTACGCGATAAAACCGGAAGCCATAATAGAAATTCAGGTTACGGAAATCCTAAAACACTTAACCAGTTAATTGCACACCATAGCATTGTGTTTAAACCACAGCAATTAAAAATGTGGATTAGCACAGCACCTTATCAGTTAGGTAAATTTATTTGTTACGATTTAAAAAAAGCGTTTACCGGCAACCAGGAGTGTAAAATAGATTCGCTTACAATAGCCGAAGACAATTTTATGTTTACACAGGATTTTAAAAATTATGAATTGAATAAAATTACAAGGCAGCAGATAAAAAAGTATGTGATGATGGGAATTCCGTTTGCGCTGAACGATAAAACCGAAAAAGATTTTATTGCTCAAAATCCAGAAAGCTACATTACCTATATGAGTCTTGGTGAGTATTATCAAAAGCAAAAGCAGTATAAAAAAGCTATTGAATACTATGCAATGGCATTAACAAAAGAGGTTGCTTCTGAAAATGAAAACGAAATAATCAGAGAAAATATTTTTGAATGCGTTTTACAAGAGAATAAAAAATGAAACAACCACTGATAGAATTTTCGACACACGAAGAAATTGTTGCTGCACAAGAAGCAAAGTTGCTTGAAACGTTGCATTACGTGGCTCAAAATTCAACCTACTATAAAAAGATTTTTGCGAAGCAAAAAATTGAAGTGGATAAACTTTCGATTTCCGATTTGCACAAAATTCCATTTACCACCAAAGATCATCTGGCAAATTTTAACGATGAGTTTTTATGCGTACCCAAAAACAAAGTGGCCGATTTTGTAACCACATCGGGAACGGTAAACGACCCGGTAACGTTTTATCTTACTGCAAAAGATTTAGAAAGGCTTGCTTATAATGAAGAAATTTCATTGCGCTGTGCAGGAGGAAATGAAAACGATATTTATCAACTTACCACCACCATTGATAAACAATTTATGGCCGGGCTTGCGTATTACTTAGGTGTACGAAATTTACATGCAGGCATCATAAGGGTGGGACCAGGTACTCCGCATTTGCAATGGGAATCCATCCAGCGGTTTTCTCCTACTGTAATTATTTCTATTCCTTCGTTTATTCCTAAGCTAATTCAGTATGCAGTTGACCATAGCATTGATTACAAAAACACGAGTATAAAATCCATTGTGTGTATTGGCGAGCCGGTGCGAAATCCCGATTTTAGTTTAAACGAACTTGGAAAAAGAATTTGCTCACAATGGAACGTAAAATTATTTTCAACCTATGCATCAACAGAAATGGGTGCGGCATTTACCGAGTGTGAGCAGGGCAGGGGAGGGCATCATCATCCCGAACTTTTGATTTTAGAAGTGGTGGATGAAAACGGTTATGCTGTTGCAGATGGGCAGTTGGGTGAAGTAGTGGTTACAACATTAGGTGTAGAAGGCATGCCTTTGCTGCGTTATAAAACTGGCGACCTTTGCAATGTGCATTATTCCAAATGCAACTGTGGCCGAACCACCACACGGCTTGGCCCCGTTGTTGGCCGCAAGCAGCAGATGATAAAATACAAAGGCACCACTATTTTCCCTCCTGCAATTTTTGATGTGCTTGATAAACTGCCGGCTATTGAAATGTACCAGATAGAAATTTCCAAAGATGAATTTGGAAACGATGATGTAACGGTGTTGTTACCCAAAGAAATACAATCAGCAGATTTTGAACATGAGTTGCACTCATTGTTTAAATCAAAATTAAGGGTAACACCTGTTTTTAAGTTTATAGATGCAAGTGAGTTAAGCATTAAAATTCAAAATCCATCAAAACGAAAGCCCGAGAAAATAATTTACATTTGACTTCTTAAATAACAACACATTTTAATGAAAAAACTTATTCTTTCTCTAAGTATAATTTTTGTGACATATACAAGTAGCACACAAACAGCAGCCGATTTATTTAGTGGAAATACAAAAGTTAGCTGGCTTGGAATAGATTTTTCGCATACAAAACTTATTGGTGGTTTTGATCAGGTGCAGGGTGCATTGGTGCAAAGCCCTATGGAAATACGAAACGATTATTTTCCGGCATGGAATAAACTTATTATTAACGAAGCAAAAAAATACGATGTAAATGCCATGCTTCGAAAGGACAATGTGCGTTATGACATTGACATGATAATGCGTGTAAATGCAACAACTCCGCTTGGGGAATTGGAAGCATACAATGCGCCCGATTATTCAAAAGATGACATTAAAAAATTTGTTAAAGAGTATAAAATTGAAAACAAAGAAGGATTAGGCATTGTATTTATAAACGAATGCCTGAACAAGGCGCGCGAAGAAGCAGTTTTTCATGTTGTGGTTTTAAATATGAAAACCAATGAGGTTTTGATTTATGAGCGCGTAAAAGGAAAACCACAGGGATTTGGCTTGCGCAATTTTTGGGCCGGAGCCATTTACAGTGTTATAAAACAAGTGCGCAATAAGCATTATGGCGAGTGGAAAACCATACACAGTAAAATGTAAACAAGAAATTTTTGTAATAAATATGATAGTAGAAGAAAAAAAAACCATGTCGGCCATTGAGGCAATGCACGAAGCGCAGAAAATTGCCTTTGCACCTATATTTTTTCAGGCTGTTGTAGCAATGAAAAAGTTGGGAATTTTAAAAGTAATGGCGCAGCACCGCAAAGGAATTACACTTGCCGAACTATCAGAAAAAACAGGCGTAAGCCGTTACGGAGTTGGTGTGCTGCTTGAAGCTGCCGAAAGTGCAAACATTGTTGAGTATAAAAACGAAAACACCGTAGCCCTTACCATGACCGGAACTGTTTTAAATTCTGATTTGCTTACCGATGTAAATATCAATTTTGTAAACGATGTGTGTTATGATGGTGCAAAGTATTTAACCGATTGCATTAAAACCGGCAAACCCGAAGGCTTAAAAACACTTGGCAACTGGCCAACAGTTTACGAAGGCTTATCGCAATTGCCCGATCAAATAAAAAAATCGTGGTTTGAGTTTGACCACTATTACAGCGACAATGCTTTTCCGGACGCATTAAAAATTGTTTTTGCCGAAAACCCCAAATTAATTTTTGATATTGGCGGCAACACCGGTAAATGGGCACTTGCTTGCTGTAAGTACAATGCCAATGTACGTATAAAAATTTTGGACCTTGCCGGGCAACTTAATGTGAGTAAAAAAAATGCTGCCGAAAATAATTTTCTCGACAGGATAGATTTTCACCAGATAAATTTATTGGACGAATCGCAAAAAATTCCACAGGGTGCCGATGCCATTTGGATGAGCCAGTTTTTGGATTGCTTTTCGGAAGATGAAATAGTTGCCATACTTAAAAATGTAAAGCAGGCATCATCTGCGCATACGCACATTTATATAATGGAAACATTTATAGATAATCAGCGCTTTGAAGCAGCCAACTATGCACTTACCGGCACATCGCTTTACTTTACCATAATTGCCAACGGCAACAGTAAAATGTATAAGCTTAATGTGATGAAATCACTGATTGAAAAAGCCGGATTAAAACTTGAAGAAGAATTTCCTTTGATTGGGAATAGTTTTCATACTATTTTGAAGTGCAAGGCTTAAAATAATAGTAGTCTAAAATTATGTTTAAATAATTCCTAAGATATCAGAAATAAATTTTTCGATGAAAACACACTATATGCATAAGTTATTGTTTGGTATTTTGACTTGCGCTTTTCAAATGGCAGATGCGCAAACCAACTACAAAGTTTTTTTGGATAAAAACCTGTCAACTGTTGCCGAAACCAATGCGGTTTATTACCGAAGCACCGAGCAACCAGTAGAATCAGGAAAAATGTTGCCAACAAAAATTTATTACCTCAGCGGTGAACTTTATTTTGAGGGCAATGTAACATACACCACTACTGCCGACCCGTCTAAAAATATACTTAGCGGAATGTGTAAATGGTATTATGAGAGTGGAAAAAAAATGTACGAGGCTGTTTATAACAAAGAGGGTAAGTACGATGGCATGTACATAAGTTGGTTCCCGAGTGGAAAATTGCAGAAAAAAGCTGAATATAAAAACGGGGTTTTGGTAAATAATAAATACACTTTGTATGATGATAAAGAGCAAACCACGCGCATTTTTAACGAAACGTTTGACAACAACCAAAACAAATGGGATATAAACAATAACTTAAACAACACAACAAGTTTAAGCAACGGCAAATATTACTTTGGTTCAAAATCAAAGGACCAAGTGGCTACCACGATTAATTCACCGGTTGAGTCAGACGATTATTCGGTGGAAGCGCAGATAAAAAAACTTAAAGGCAGTAATACTGCTCGCTATGGCCTTGTGCTTGGTATGAAAGACTTTGACAACTTTGTGTATTTTATTATTGACGATGAGCATTACAAAATTGCTGGAAAAGTGGAAGGCATTTACTCGGTGCTGCAAGACTGGACGGCCATGGAAAGTGTTGCAAAGGAAGATAAGATTGTGATGAAAGTTTTAAAAAGAGGTGACGAGATGTACTTTTCATTAAACGGAAATGCGGTTGATCGTAAAGAAGCATTTATGTTGCCCGGCAGCAATTTTGGTTTTTTGATTTTAAACCCCTGCCAGCTTGAGATTGATAATTTTATTATTAAAGAATTTAATCCGGTTTCGGGAAAAGAAAATATTCCTGTTGAGGATATAGGTGTAAAAGCATCGGGTTCGGGATTTATTGTTTCTAAAAAAGGATATGTGATAACCAATCATCACGTAATTGAATATTCGGATAAAATTTCGGTGGAAGTAAATTTACCGGGCGGAAGCAAATCGTTTCCTGCAAAGGTGGTGGTAGATGATGACGATAATGATTTGGCTGTTTTAAAAATTGATGAGAGTGCATTATCGGCCTTATCAGAAGTGCCTTATTCTATTAAAGCGGGAAGCATTGTTGTGGGCGAAAATGTTTTTGCTCTTGGTTATCCTTTAGCGCTATCGGGCATGGGCAAGGAAGTAAAATTTACAGATGGAAAAGTGAGTTCAAAAACAGGGTATAACGGAAGTTTTTCAAGTTTTCAGGTTACGGTGCCTATACAGCCGGGTAACAGCGGCTGCCCGTTGTTTGATAATAATGGTGACCTTATGGGAATAGTAAATGCAAGTGTGCGCAATACGGATAACGTAGCCTATGCCATTAAGACCGATTATTTAAAAGTGCTGCTTGATGTGCTGCCTGATGAAGTTTCGTTTAAACCACTATCACCACTTAAAGACAAAAGCCTGAGCGAAAAAATTCAATTGCTTTCGCAATTTGTTACGCTTGTAAAAGTAAAGTAGCATTAAAAAGCTACACCAATATTAAATCCCAATAAAATTGCGGGGCTTGATTTTTTTTCAGCTACTTTTTTGTATTCATTGCTGTAATGTCCTGCATCATCTTTACTTAAATCGCCATGTGCAAAATAAATACCTTGCCTTTCGCGAGTGCGATAAACTACTCCTGTATAAGGATTAAAATAAAAACGTGAACCATGGGTGCTAAATTGCCAGCCAAATTTTACACCCAAATCGATTTCCTTGGGCCTTACACTAAAATAAGTTTCCTGATTATAATAAGATTGTGTTACAGGATCATAAAACTCATCGTTATAGGATTGTTCATATTTCCATTTTTTGCTGTGAAAGTGCGGTTCAATAAAAAAGCCCTCTAAGTTTCCCCTGTCAAATGGATACACTCTTAATCCAAATAAAAACGATGAACCACCTTTAACTTTAAAAGTTCCTTCTGATGAAGTAACAGAAATATAATCGTCTGAAGAAGAAGCAAGGGAGGCATTCCAAAGTTCACCACCGATATCAAAAAAAGTATAACCAAACTGGATGGTAGCACTAAGGTGATTTACAATTTCTCTTTCATATGCAATAGACAAAATACCACGACCTAATTCAGCAATTCCAAATCGTATAACATTGGCATAGTTGCTTTTATTTCTATCAGAAGGTGCAACTTCCTCTTTAAGGTTAAGCGTTTTAATAGATGAGGTATCGGCAGGTACAATTTGTGATTTTGATTCTGAAAAAACAATGCAAAAGAAAATGATAAAGATGTTTTTCTTCATAGGAATTAGTTTTGGTCAAAAGTAATACATGGCATTAAATAAAAAGAGGCTGCCTCTGAAGTGAGACAACCTCTTTGATTTTTATTTTGGAAAGAAATTAATCTTTCATTGTTAGCTTGGTAAAGCGGTCTTTTCCTTTGTCTTCAGTGTAAACTATAACGGCATTTTTGCCTTCGGGAACAAAGATTTCGGCTTCCTCGGGAGGCATAAACTGTGGATTGCGCTCTTGTACTGTGGCAAAGCAATAGGTGTCGTTTTCAAAAACAAGTTTGTGTACTACTTTGCCTGTGGCTAATGATACCGATGAAAACACAAAACTGCTGCCGTGAATTCCGGTAACGGTGCCTAAGTCTTTTGGTTCAAAATCGGCTTTGGCATAGCGAGCAAGGTTTTTTGGATGGTCGTTGTTATAGATAAATATGTTTTTTTCGGTAGGCACGGCAAAGTATTGTTTAAAGCAATGTTCTACCATGAGTCCGTTTACGTTGTTGCGCAAAGGGGCGTTGCTAACCCATTCAAACTGGCCTTTGGCATTTAGCTTGGCTACAATTACATCCATGTATTTGTAATTAAATGTACCTCCACCCATGCCGGTTGCTGCCTGCATCATGGCACCGCCAAATCCACCACTGCTGCTGCGTACAAATATTACCTGGTATTGCTGGCCTATGTAATATACATCGGCACCAATTGGCATAATGTAGTCAAGTTTATAAAACATGCTGCGTGCGTCTTTGGGTCGCATTTCAAGGGCTTTAAGCATGTTGTCGTCAAAAAACTTTACGGGGTTGGCGCTAACGGTGAAGCTTTCAGTGTTTACGGTAAAGCTGAAGATGCCTGTTTTAACCAAATCGCGGCCTCTGCGCTCTATTACGTCTTTTAAAAATCCGCCTACAACTATTTCGCTGCTTTTGGTGCGGCTAAATTCGATGTCGCTTACGTAATAGGTATCGTCAAAATCAAGTTGTAAAATGTGTGGTTCGTTTGCTTTGGAGTTAAACATGGCAAGTTTTAAATGTTTTCTTCTTTCTTTTTCGGTGCTGTTTTTTGCTTCTTCCATGTAGCAGTAAAAGATGTTGTCGTCTTTGTCAAGCTCCATACCAAGAAACTGGAACTCGGCAGTGGTTTTGATTTTAAACATGCCAAAGTCCATTACTTTATCACCGGTGGTAAACATTTTTCCGTTGATGTTTTTTGTCCAGTCGAGTTTCATAGTTGCGGTATTAAAAAGATGAAATTCGGTTTTGTAAGCAGCATCTTTATTGGGCTTATGGCAGGCTTTAATAATGAATTTGTTTTTTTGGGGATTTGAGGCAATGTCGAATTCTACAAATTCGTAATGGTCGGAGGTAACAGATGTGATGGCATCTTTTTTAGGGTTAACAACTCCATCGGACGAAACGGTTTGAACATTTAAAGTCATTTTATCCATTTTTTTATCGTACTGGCGGCTAAAGACGTAAACGGTTTTGTTGCCGTAAAATACGTCTTCGAGTTTGGTGCCTGCTTCGCCCAGGTCAACTTCTTTACTAAAGGTTTGTTTCATGGATGCTTTATCATACTTTTCGACATAAAAGGAGGTTCCTTTTCCTTTTGAACGAACGCGGTAGGCATAAAAGCTGGTTTCATCGCCATCCATCATTCGGTTCATGTTGTTATCACGGTTGGAGTTTAGGTCGGGGCCGTTGGACACGCTTACGCTTTGTGCGGCAAGTTCAGTGGCTGTAAATAATGCTGCTGTTGCAAGCAATGTAAAAAGTTTAATCTTTTTCATTTTGTGTATTTGTTTTTTTTTTGAGGGGTCGAAAGTAGAAAAGAAATGGGAAAAGAAAAAGGTGGGGTTACAGTGTTGGTATGTCATTTTTTTCGATAAAGGATTTTATCTGTTTGCAATTCAATACCCATTAAATTTCTATTTTTGAAAAAGTAAATTATAATTTATGGGACATAAGAAAATTTTGAAAATTACGGCAGTATTTTTAGCGCTGCATTTAAATGCGCAATCACAACGATGTGCAACAATAGAATACAAACGCATTGAAGAAACAAAAAATTCAGGATTAAAGGAATTGAGGCAACAGAGGCTAACTGAACGAATAGAGCGTTTTCGGTTTTCGCAAGACAAATTTTTGCAAACCATAACTATTCCTGTAGTAGTTCATGTGCTTTATAATACTGCCGAACAAAATGTGTCTGACGAAAAAATTATAGAGCAGATAGATGTGCTGAATAATGATTATGCACGCAAAAACCAGGATGCGGCAAGTACACCGTCAGCATTTCAATCAATAGCTGCGGGCACTGGCATACAGTTTTGTTTGGCAAAGCGCGACCCTAATGGAAAACCCACAACAGGCATTGTACGAAAGTTTACAACCGAAACCGCATTTGCCATTGGCGATGATGTAAAATTTAATGTTTCGGGCGGAGCCAATGCATGGCCTGCTAATGATTATTTAAATTTATGGATTTGTAATTTGCAGGGTAGTTTGCTGGGGTTTGCAACTTTTCCCGGCAGCGCTGCGGCAACGGATGGTGTGGTAATTTATTATCAAACGATAGGCGGGCCGGATAAAATAGGGATTAATAATGCCTACAGTCTGGGGCGTACACTAACGCATGAGGTGGGACACTGGCTGGGGTTATATCATATATGGGGCGATGATGGTGAATCGTGCACAGGCACAGATTATGTTGATGATACACCTAATCAGGCCGATGAGCATTATGGCGTTCCGGTTTTTCCGGTTATTTCATGTAACAATAACCCCAATGGAGATATGTTTATGAACTTTATGGATTATACTGACGATTTTGGAATGAATAGTTTTACCACCGGACAAGCCGATGTAATGAGCGATGTAATGCAATTCGACAGAGTTTCACTGCTTACATCAAACGGTTGTGTGGCTCCTGCTGCTATTTCAGTTGATGCTGCTGTTGCTGCCATAGGCCCGCAGGAAATTTTATGCAGCCAATCGTTTGGTGCTGCGGTAATTTTAAAAAACGCGGGCACATCATCTATCACATCTGCAAAAATTAAATATGCCGTTGATGATGACAGCATGTTAACTTTTAACTGGACAGGAACGTTGGCTGCCGGTGCTTCGGATACGGTTGAACTTACCGGCCTTACCGCTTTGGATGGCATTCATCATTTTACAGTACAGTGCACATTGGTAAATGGTGTGGCCGAAACGGTTAATACTTCCAATAATATTTCGGTAAAAGAATTTACAGTTGCTTCGTATGCTTTCAGCCTTCCGTTTACCGAAGATTTTGAAGCAAAGTTATTTCCATCACAAGCATGGAATATTATGAATAGTGATAACGGCACCATCTGGATGCGAACGAACATTGCTGCCAAAACAGGAAAAGCAAGTTTGTGGATTAACGAAAATTCCTCTACTTCCAAAGGTACGTATGATGATGTTACTATAAAGCCATTAAATTTTTCAACCATTACACATCCTTATCTTGCCTTTGATGTTGCCTACCAGTATAACGATGCTGATACAAACACACACACGCTTGAAGTATTGGCATCATCCGATTGCGGGCAAACGTGGACGGTGGTTTCCAGCAAATCGAATAACACCCTTGCAACATCCATTGGAGTTGAAACAATTTTTTCTCCATCGCCAACTCAGTGGAGAAAGGATACGCTTAGCCTAATTGCCTTTGCAGGAAGGGCGAGCGTAATTTTAAAATTCAGAAATATAGCTGGCAATTGCAAAGGGTTGTTTATTGATGATATTAAAATTGGTTCGGTGCGCGATATTTTTCCGGATGCAGGGAACATTACCTTTAGCATAACCCCTAATCCAACCAAAGGTGAAATGAATTTTAATTTGATTTTACTTGAAAACAGCGAGGCTACACTGCGCATTTTTGATTCGCGTGGGCGCAAGGTTTTTGAAAGGAATTATACAGGTGAAACAGCATCGGACCGTATTTATTTAAAACAGTTGCGAGCAGGTGTTTACAGCGCACAGGTGCTATCGGGCGGCAATAAAAAGGCAATGAAAATTGTGGTTTATTAGGTTACTTAACAGCACCAACACTTTTTTATGACACTAAATATTTTAATAGCAACAGTAATTTGCAGTTTAATTGCTTTTAATAATCCGGGCTTTCAAAGCAAAACTATTTTTAACCCTGCTATGGTTTCGGTAAGGGGCCAGTGGTGGAGGCTGGTTACATCGGGTTTTATACATGCCGATTTTTTTCATCTGCTGATAAACATGCTTGTGCTTTACAGCTTTGGGCCGCAGGTGGAAATGCGCTTTGAGTTTATGCTGGGCGAGTCTGGTGAAATAATGTTTTTGATTTATTATGTATTGGGAATTGTGGTTGCATCGTTGCCAACCTATTTTAAGCACCGAAGTAATTATGGGTATAACAGTTTGGGCGCTTCGGGTGCTGTATCGGCAGTGTTGTTTTCGTACATCATTTTTGCTCCATGGAACAAAATTTATTTTTACGGATTGATAGGCATACCGGGCATACTTGCAGGTATTGCATACTTAATTTATTCAAGCTATATGGATAAGCGGGGAGGAGATAATATTAACCACAACGCGCATTTTTGGGGAGCTGTTTTTGGATTTATTTTTCCCATTACAATAAAGCCTGAGGTTTTTGTTTATTTTATTGAACAGCTTTTAAGTTTTGGATTATGAAAAAAAACAAAGCAGTTTTTTTTGATCGTGACGGGGTTATAAACCGCGATAACAACTATTACACATTTAAGATTGAAGATTTTATTGTTAATGATGGAATATTTGAAGCATTAAGACTGCTATGCGACAATAACTATTTGCTGTTTGTAATAACCAATCAAAGCGGCATTGCAAAAGGGGAATATTCTAATGAAGATGTAAACCAGGTGCACGAATATTTTAAAAAACTATGTGCTCAAAAATTAATTGAGATTCAGGAATTGTATCACTGCCCACATCATCCAGATTATGGCAACTGCATTTGCCGTAAGCCCGATTCGCTTTTGATTGAAAAGGCAATTGCTGCGTTTAACATTGACGCAACTCAAAGTTATTTTATTGGTGACCGCAGCCGTGATATTGAGGCTGCATCAAAATGCAACTTAACTTCTTTTTTGGTTGAACCAAACGAGAATGTTTTGCCAATCGTTAAAAAAATTTTGATAACCGTAAATTAAGCTATGAAACAATACGCTTGTTATAACGGAGAATTTATTAATGAAGCGGATGTAAAAATTTCACTTACCAATCGCAATTTTTTATACGGTGACGGTTTGTTTGAAACGGTGCGCAGTGTAAATGGCAATCCTTTTTTTATTGATGGGCACGTAGCCCGTATTCAAAGTTGCATGGATGCATTGCAACTTAAAGGAGGTGATATTTTTACGAGTAAATTTTTAACCGAATCAATAAGCAGGCTTAACAATTTAAACGGCATTACCGCTGGTGGCCGTGCACGAATAATTATTTACCGAAACGAAGGTGGAACCTATTTGCCGGATAAAAACTCTTGTTCATTTATAATACGTGCTGATGCTTTGCCTGTTAACACGTATGAGCTAAACGAAAACGGAATATCAGTATGTATTTATTCAGAAATAAAAAAAACGGTAAATAAACTTGCCTCTTTTAAAACATGCAATAGTTTGTTATATGTTCTGGCATCGGTATATGCTCAACAAAACAATTTTAGTGATGCATTAATTATTAACGAGGAAGGAAATGTTTGCGAAGGAACTTCTTCTAATATTTTTTGGGTGACTAATAAAAAAATATTTACTCCACCGTTGAGCGAAGGATGTGTGGGTGGTGTATTGCGCCATGTACTTCTGAATCAATTCAGGTCTTTATTTTTTATAGAAGAAAAAAAGTGTACAACAAAAGATTTGGTTACAGCTGACGAAATTTTTTTGACCAATAGCATTGGCGGTTTTAGGTGGGTAAATTTATTTTTGGATAAAAAGTATGGAAATGAAATTACACATCCATTGGTAACGGCATTTGTAAAACAGATGTTTAATGGCTAATTCTCAGTTTTGTAGGCTTTAATTGTATTGCTGTTTTCTTTTAATACAATATGAAATTTTTTACCCTCACAAATGATGGCTGCGTTGCTTCCTACTAAAGGAAATCCTTTTAACATTTTTCCTTTTTCATCAAGTATAATCATCCTGTTTTCTTCGGTATAAACCATCAAATATTTTTTGTTTTCGGTTTCAATAATTTCAGCACTGCCGTTAAGGGTTGCAGTTGATGGGTACTTATAAAGCAATGTGAAATCATTTTTTAAAGCAGTAATGTTATTGGGGTGAATAAAAAGATGTTCGGATAAATTGTCACCGTTTACATCTGCGTGTATATAACCTGTTACCTTGCCTGTGTAATCTGTACTTCTGATAGAAACAGTATTGTTCGGCCTGTAAGTATATATAGTACCGGTGCTGTCGGATACAGTAATATTTATTGTTGAATCAGCAATTACTGAGAGTTGGTTGCCGGCAGCAGGTTGTCGCATGAACGATTTATAAATCAATTTGCCGGTGTTTTGGTAAAGGTATAATACAAGTGCTTCATCGGTAAAGTAAACATAATCTTTAGTGTTATGGCTGTAAAAATTTATGGCGCTTACGTTTCCATTTAAATTTATTAAATCCCATCCCTTAGCTGGTCGTCCCGAAATATCGTACACATAAATGCGCTGGTTATCACAAGGCAAAAAGTAAATAAAAGAGTTTTCGGCTTTAAAAACTCCTGCAGCACTTGGTGCTGGTAGTTTAATTGGGTAGTTGCCTAATGCTGACCCATCTTCGTTAATCAGGTATATCTTTTTGTCGGTGGCAAACAGAAACTGAACCATACCGGTATCAATAAAATGTACGGTTTGAATTTTACCATGGATTAATCCATCAACTTTTTGTTGCCAAAGCACGCTTCCGGTTTGGTTGATGCAAAATAAGTTTTGAGCAGTATCCTGAAATAAGGTGAACGCTGTTCTATTTTTTTTGTTTACGGCAAGAAACGGCCCGCAATAAATCATGGTATCGGCAACATAACTCCAGTCGGTAGAAGTTTCTTTTGATGTTATGTTTTGACCAAAACTAAAAACTGTACGGCAGTTAATTTTATTTTGCGAGGTGTTGCCTGCCATAAATAAAAACGAACTGAATGATTTAAAATAATCCTGTTTGCCAGATAACAGTGCCACATTTTTTTCATTGGTCAATTGACTCCATAAATTTATGGATTGCATTGCATCGGAATAAATTAAGAAATTGCATTTGTCTTTTAAATAGCCTGATATTTTTTCAAAATTTTTAGTTTTATAAAGGAACTTTTCTGAATCAATTTCTTCGATACAGTTTCTAAGTACCGAAACCTTGACAGCAACAAGTAAATAATTTTTATGGATAGTATAATATCCTTTTCGGAATGAAGAAAGCGGGCTTCCAAAAATGGAAGGCATTAACCCATCAAAAGGCAACAGCCCGATTTTATGTTTTTTAAAACTCTCAAACTGTATTGGTTTTTTATTTTGGTTTTCACTTAATAAAGCAAAGCTTTTTAAAGCTGCCTCTGCTTTTGCGCCATCGGTAAGTTTTATAAACGCAATAAGATTATTTTGGTAATTGCTTGACGAGTTTGCTGCAATAGCAGCTGTTAATTCGGTTGATACAAGATTTGAAAGTTTTTTTACAATCGAAGTGTTATGTTTTTTTTCTACATGAGAAATATTTTTTTGGGAGATACGCACCTGTTCATCTTCATCAGCGTGCTTTTGGTTTGTATTAACCCATTTATTAAAGTCATCAAAAACAAACGATTGAAATATGTTTACAGATGCAGGTAGAATTTCAGTTAATGTTGATTGGGTTGGATTGCACTGCAATAAAGCCGATGAAGTGGTATTGGTATCGCGGTTAACAATAAACCCATCAGCAACAATTTTTTCTTTCGTAATTATAACATGCTGAATACTCCAATCGGCATATTTACCTATGCTGTTAAGCGTAAAAAGATTTTCCTGTGATAAAAATGCAGAGATAAAATTTTTGAGTTTTGGAAAATGAGTACATAAAATATAATCGCCTTTTCCCTGCCATGCTCGGTATTGGGTTAAGAAAGTTTTATTTCCGCCAAAAATTTTACCTGAGTTTTGCTGGCGTATAGCATCTTCAACAAGAAATGATGTAAAACTTCCGATAAACAGCCCTGATGAAAAAGCATACGTAAATTGCTTGTTGCTGCCTTTAAAATTAAGCTCATAAATATTAACTCCTGAAAACTCGCGCACTGGATTTTCGCTTGCCCCCGAACTTTTTCCTTTTATGAAATTGGTTAATGCAGCTATATTTAAATCTTTTTTGACTGGGAAAATAAACAGGGCATCCACCTTGTCAATACCTGTAAACTGAAATGAAAAAAGTGCATTGCTTTCCTTGGATAGAGAATTGTTAAATTCTACGGCAGAAAAAAATTCAGAAAGTAAATTCAATTCTCTCCGAAGCTCAAAAATAAAAGTGGAACTGTCGGCATTTTTCCAAAACGATAGTGCACCTAAATCACGCACAAGTCCGTTTGTATTTCCTTGTATAAAAAAAGCGGCATCAGGTGGTAAAGCCGATTCGGGTGTGGATTTGTTTTCTGTATAACCTTCGTAATAAAAATAACCTATGGCCAGTGCGGCAATAAGCAGTAATGCCGTTATGGAAGAAAGTATAACCCTGTTCATTTTTTGCTTTGGCAAAGCTACTTTGCAGGTTACAGCAGTTAAAGCACAGTGTCGCTTTTTATTTACACTGCATTGTTAGTTCTTGCAGCAAAAGTGGTTAATTAAAAAGGGCTAAACGTGGGTAAAAGATGTTATCGTAAATCAACAACTTCAACACCGGGGTACTTTTTTGCATCAAATGCAAATTGGTTGTCCTGAAAAGGAGGGTTAGCAGTAAATTTTTCGATATCGTAAGTAAGGTGGGTGCCATTGTTGTTTAGCACTTTAGCGCTTACAATATTTTTTTCGGATTTGTTTATTTGTAACTCTATTTTAAAGTACGGCTTTTTTTTGTCGAGGGGAGTTAACTCAATTTGTTGTATCGCTTTTCCTGCAATTGTTTTTTCGCCCGTAAAGCGCGTGTCAAAACCTGTTTCGTAAATTGTAAATATGGTTGTGGGGGAGAGGCCATCCGCTTTTGCTTCGGCATCATTTACCTGTACTTCGTTTGCGTCTTTCAGGTATGTCCATGATGTTTTTCCATCTGACATTATCTGCTGACCGGTAATAGTCAGATTATATTTATTACCTGCAATTAAAATGTTTCCTTTTTCGGTTTGTTTGCTTTTGTCTTTTAAATTTTCAACTGTTATTTTAAAACTTGCAGCCAGAGACTTATACGATTTGTATTTTGTTGAAATACCTTTTAAAATTTCCTGCGATTTTGCATCTTTTTGAGCAAATGCAGCGGAAGTAAACAAAAGTGTAAATACAAGAGCAATAATTTTTCTCATATAATATTATATCTGATATTAATTTGCATCATTCATAAACAATGCCATAAAACCAATCTTGGTGAAGTCGGTGTGAATGGTATGGCAAAAATAAAAAGGAAAAGGAGTAATTGTGAGTTGACGTGCGTAAAAAAATTATTTCATTCCATTTAACAAATTCTCCAATTCCATTGGATCTTTCATCCGTACTTCGCGTGCTTTACTTCCTTCAAACGGGCCAATGATACCGGCAGCCTCCAATTGGTCAATCAATCTGCCTGCGCGGTTGTAACCAAGTTTTAATCTTCGCTGCAGCAATGATGCCGAGCCTTGCTGGTGCTGAACCACCATGCGGGCAGCATCATTAAACAAAGGGTCTTTATCATCTAAATCAATTTCACCGCTTCCGCCTTCGCTGTCGCCAACAAATTCGGGCAATAAAAATGCATCGGGATATCCGCGTTGCGAGCCAATAAACTCGGTTACCTTATCTACTTCCGGTGTGTCAACAAATGCACATTGCAACCTTATTAAATCGGCACCGGTTGATAAAAGCATGTCGCCACGGCCAATCAACTGCTCGGCCCCACCGGTATCAAGGATGGTGCGCGAATCAATTTTTGAAGTTACCCTGAAAGCGATGCGCGCAGGAAAGTTTGCTTTAATGGTACCCGTAATAATATTTACAGATGGACGCTGTGTTGCAATAATCAAATGTATTCCAATTGCGCGCGCAAGTTGCGCAAGGCGGGCAATGGGTGTTTCCACTTCTTTGCCTGCTGTCATTATCAAATCAGCAAACTCATCAACCACCAAAACAATAAAGGGCAAAAACCTGTGTCCGTTGTTAGGATTTAATTTGCGTGCTACAAACTTTGCATTGTATTCGCGTATGTTTCTTACCTGCGCATCCTTTAATAATTCATATCGCTGATCCATTTCAACACACAAACTGTTAAGCGTGTTAACCACTTTTTTGGTATCAGTAATAATTGCTTCTTCTTCACCGGGTAATTTGGCAAGAAAATGGCGCTCGATGGTTTTAAATAATGTTAGCTCAACTTTTTTAGGGTCAACCAGTACAAATTTTATTTGTGAAGGATGTTTTTTATAAAGCAATGAAACAAGTATGGCGTTTAAACCAACTGATTTGCCTTGCCCTGTTGCACCTGCCATTAACAGGTGGGGCATTTTAGCTAAATCGGCAACAAACACTTCGTTCGAAATAGTTTTTCCTAATCCAATAGGCAAGTCATAATCGCAGTTTTGAAATTTTTCTGACTGCAAAATATTTTTCATCGGAACCATTTCAGGATTTTGATTTGGCACTTCAATGCCAATTGTTCCTTTGCCGGGTATAGGGGCAATTATGCGAATGCCAAGTGCAGACAAACTCAAAGCAATATCATCTTCCAGATTTTTGATTTTTGCAATGCGAATGCCGGCCTGTGGATTTATTTCAAACAGTGTTACTGTTGGGCCAACGGTAGCTTTAATTTTTTCAATGCCAATGTTATAATGACCAAGTGTTTCAACAATGCGGTTTTTATTGCTTTCAAGTTCAGCTCTTAATTCTTCCGGTGTAAGTTTTGATTTGCTTTGATAGTTTTCAAGCAAATCAATTTCAGGATACTGATAGGAAGATAAATCAAGTTTGGGGTCGTACTCGCCAAGTGTTACCTGCTCGGGCTGGTCGGGTGTTGATTCTGTTTCGGCAATTACAGGGTCGGTTGCGGTTTCAACAATAGACAGTGTTAGCTCATCACCATCCGTTTCATTTTCATCGGCATCTTCTTCCTCTTCTTCTGTTTCAAGTTCAAGTTCAATTTCGTTGGCATTTTTTATTTCTGCTGCGGGTTCAATTAATTCCGAAATAGCGGCATCCATTTTTTTCTCTACTTCTAAATCAAGTTCTTTAAACTCATTTTTGTTTTCACCGGCAGCAGCATCCGTATTTACTATTGTGTTTTCGTTTGAAGGAGTAATAGCTGCATCGTGCCCATCATCAAGTTGTTTTTTTGAAAATAAATTTTTCAGTGAAAAATTAAATGCAATTACCGAAAAGCCAAGCAAGGTAAATCCAAGTAATAATCCTGTGCCTGCTTTGCCCAATGCAAGTTCAAGCCAATTTGATGTTGCATAGCCAAAAGCGCCTCCTAAAAAAAGAAAATCACTTACGCTTTTAAAAATAAAACCAAGCGAAACAGATAAAAACAGCAATGCAAAAACCGAATAACGTATTGTTTTAGCGAAAGGCAAAAGTGATTCTTTAAAAACTATTTTAAACCCTACCATAAAAAAAATAAGCGTAAACAAAAATGAACCAACTCCAAACCAATTGTAGATAAACAAATGTGAAGTAAGTGCTCCTGTTTTACCAAGCCAATTATCAACCTTTGTAGTAGTATCAGTAAATAAACTAATCCATCCGGTAGATACTTTGTCATGGTCATTTGTCCAGGTAAACAAATAAGAGGCAAAAGCAATTAGCAAATAAACCGATACCAGCATCAAAAATAATCCGGCAAGTTGGTGGGTGCGCTCATCTTTTAAAAAAGCAAAAGAAATTTTATTTCCTCCCTTGCTTTTGCGTGTCTTCTTTGTTTCTTGCTTCTCGGTAGTTGTTTCCTCTTCTTCTTTGTAGGTGTTTCCTTTTTTAGCCATGTGGTTCGGTGTTTTTTACAAAAGGCTAAAGTAAGTGTGTAACCCACTTTAGTTACCGTTTATAAACTGCGAAATGAACAGATTATTGTGCATAAGATTGGTTTTAGTCTTGTCTCTTTTTTTCGAACATAAGTACACAGCATTTGTAGCTTAATTACTTTAAATTTGGAAAGATATTTATTGAAATGAGAAGAATTGTGACTTGCGCTTTGGGATGTTTAGCGATGACTTTACCTGTAAAGATTACTGCACAGGCATTTCATTTTCAGAATTACAGCACTACGATTATCAAAACAATTGCTCAATCGCCTGCACACGATTACATCGAAATTTTTAATGATGTAAATACCGATACATTGTTGCGATGGCGTGCCGATGTATCATCAATACCTGCTTCGTGGGTTATAACGTTTGATGACCAAAATAATTTTTATCCCAACATTCAAACCGGTGATAGTGCCGACTTTATTTTGTACGATAGTTTGCAGTTTCCTCAAAAACTAATTATTGGCGCTTTTACAAACAATGTGGCTGCCAATGCATCCGTGCTGTTTGAGGTTTATAACCCGGCTGATACTTCGTTAAAAGTAATCATTGAGTATCTGTTTATAATAACTAATCCTGTAGGCACTGTATGGCCTGCTGATGAGTTGTCAGAAATAAAAATTGCAGGAGATAAAATCCTGTTTTCGTTTGCTGAAACTATGTATTGCAGAATTGTTTCGTTGCAAGGTAAGTTGACCGATTCATTTGTAATAAAAAGTGGGGATTACAATTTTGAAGACCTGAATTCAGGAATTTACTTTTTAGTAACTAATAGCAGGGAGAGATTATTTGCGAAAAAATTTATTAAAAAGTAGCAACAGTTTTGCCTCAACTTTAAAAATAAAAATTCAATTGCAGAAGGTTTTATTTTTTACTAAAAACATTGTATTTTAAAATACAATAAATAGCGCGAAAACCATCTTTCCATCCAATTTTTTTTCCTTCGGCATAGGTGCGGCCGTAATACGAAATGCCAACTTCATATACACGCACATTTTTTACGCGCGCAACCTTGGCTGTTACTTCCGGCTCAAATCCAAAACGGTTTTCTTTTAGTTTAATTCCTTTAATAATTTCTGCCTTAAACATTTTATAACACGTTTCCATATCCGTTAAGTTTAAGTTGGTAAACATGTTTGATAGCATTGTCAAAAACTGGTTACCGATTGAATGCCAGAAAAACAAAATGCGATGCGGTTTGCCTCCCATAAAACGCGAACCATAAACAACATCTGCAAAGCCATCAAGTATAGGCTTTAGTAAAATATTAAATTCTTTTGGGTCATATTCCAAATCGGCATCCTGCACTATTATGTAATCACCGGTGGCATATTCAAAACCTGTTCTAAGCGCAGCGCCTTTGCCTTTGTTTACTTCATGCTTTACAATCTGAAATTTTACATCCGTTACGTTTTCAAAATATTTTTGAGTTACGTTATACGAATCGTCTTTCGAGCAATCGTCAACTACAATTATTTCTTTTTGCAATTGACCAATTAAATGCACGGCACGCACAGCATCTAATATTTTATGGATGGTTTTTGCTTCGTTGTAGCAGGGGACGATAATTGAGAGAGTTGGCATTTTAGGAAAAATTATTTTAAAGGAAAAGTTTTGTTGTTTTCGTTTTCTTTATTAAATACATAAGCAGCTTCGTTAAATAATACTGTTTCAATCGGTGTATTTGTTGAAACGCTTTTGTCATAGGCCATCTTATACCATGCGCTGTCTGATTTAATTCTTAAAACAATTTGGTTTATACGGTCACTGTAAGTCCAATGAGTGATTGTTTTTTCTTTTTGATTATTTAACCCAACCATAAACTCAGCTTCTTTTTTTGCCTGTTGGTCAAATGAAACTCCGGCAGCAAGCGCTTTTTCTTCCACCGTTTTTTTCCAGGTTGCATCTGTATTTATTCTTGACAATAAATAATCTAAAGATGGAGAGATATTTTCTTTTTTAATTTTTTCGAGCAAAACAAATTCGGCTTCTTCTTTAAGTACTTCTGATGCATTGCGGTTTTGTTGAACCGCTTTTTGGTTTATTAAAGTTAACCACTCGTTGTCATTCTTTGCTTTGTTTTCAAACCAATTGATATTGTAATTGTGCAACGCTTCATTTTCCAGAACAGCGTCTTTCATTCTATCTGCAATTAAGCCATTGAAGTAGGAGGTGGGATGGCCATTTTCCAAAATCATGTACTTATCAATATTTGTTTTGTTGTATGCACCGTCTTTTCTAATCAGTTCCTTGCTCCATACATATTGAACTTTGTTTGATTCAAGAAAATCTTTTAAAAATTTGTCGCGCCAGTCTTCGTCATTGTCAACACTAAACTCGTTATTGCCAGGTTCTATATAATGAAATACAACAAACATAAAATCAATGTTGTTATTTCGTAACTCATCAATAACTGATTTAAGAATTACCCCATTTACCCATAGCTTTTCTGCCTTTGTGCGCTCAATGTGTTTTAACGAAGAGTCTAAACCGGAAGGAAGAAAATTTACATCGCTATACAAAAATTTTCTCCATAAGTAGGATTTAATATTTGGCGGATTGTTTTGGATATAGTTTGCAGGATTTGAATCAATAGGAACACCTTGCAGAATTAAACTGTCGTTCTCAATTTTGTAATACGGTTTTTGTCCTGTACGAAACGGCATAATGGTTCGGTCTAAATCAGAAACCATTACACTAAAAATTACAAACGGGTTTTTGTAATGATGAGCTGTGTTTTTAAAAAGCAATTGAATTTGGTCAACACCATAGCCGCCAACACCATAATTTAAAAGGAAGTGGTTTTTTACAAATGCAGTGTCTCTGTTTAAAATATCCTGAAAACACTCAACGCCTGTAACACATTGTGCGTACGAATCGCCATACAGCAAAACAGGCCGCTTGTTTTGTGTGCCTTCAATTTTATTATGCATTAATGTGCCTCTGCCAAAATCTCCAATCCAGCCAAGCAGCGGATGCGGATTATCAGGCGGTTTAAATTCTCCACCAAATAAATAATACAGTTTCCAGTAGTTTACATCATCAAAATAGTTGGCATACAGCGATGGGTCTTTTAAATTTTTAAACGTATCTCCTTTAGAGAAAAGCATTTTTCTGAAAACAAACTCGGCTAGTAAAAGACAAATGGCTGTTGAAATTAACAACAGACATACGTTGAGTAAAACTTTTTTCACAATACCTGATGGAATGAGTTTGCAAATAAAACAAATAACATCCAATCTGATTGATTCCTTTTGCAACAGGCAAAGCAAAATCTATATATTAGCCTGCATATTTTATTGTATGAAATTTCAAAATTTTTTTCTCTTATTACTCATTTTACTTTCTTTTCTTTTTACAGAAAATTTAGCGCAATCATCATTTGAAATTTCTGATTTTGATGTGGCAACCAATTATCAATCAAATTTACGAGACAAACAACTTTAATTGGATTATACATACGCAGTGGATAGTGGTTTTATAATACCCTCAATAAATAAAGACGGAATAAGTTGTTTTAAGTTTTCATTTAAAGTTAAAAGGAACTCTGGAAATAGCGCCTCGTACTATTATAAAATTTATTACCAAAACAAAAGTTACAAATTTAATGAGGTAAAACAGTTGGATGGAAAACAAGTGTACAACCCACTGTGCGAAGAAAATTTTTATGGCAGTTGGGAAAATGTGGCTGTAGGCTTTAAGCCGTTATCAATGTTAAATGGCAGTGGTACGGTTGCTGTTGAAGATTCATTTAGAATTGTGGGCAATCCTAAAAGCGATTCGATTTTTTTCGGACACATACCTAATTCAAAGTATGCATCAGAGACGAGAATAGAAGGACTGGTAAGTTATATTAAAACAGATGAGGCATGGTACAATAACATTAAAAGCAAGGCAGCTGAAAATAAAATTACTGTTGAGCAGCAGTTAAGGCTTGATGCAAAGTTTGCCATACTAGATGAGAGAAAGAAAGAAATACATAACCAGCGATGGAAGTGTAATCCAAGAGTAGGTACCTATGAATTTATGGTTGTGGTTGCTAGTGAAGAAGCACTTAAAAATATTCCTAAGCACGTTGCAAATATTAATTTGAAATTAAACGGATCTTACACAAACCCATTTTATTTTTTTAATTACGGCCCCGGAAAAAATAGTAATGGTGTGCAAGTGTTGAAATCAATTTCATCTGTTTCTCTTTTTGCTAATCCTGAGTTGTCCAAAGGTATTTATGTTGATGAAGAAGAGTTTAACAACAGAGAATTTTGCAATGAGAATTTAACACCGTTATGTAATTTTGATTCAGCCAGTTTTACCAATGCTGTGTTTTCGCAATACAGGCATAAGCAAATTGCTACTGCAAATTCAAAAAATGTTCCTTTAACAATAAATTGGCAAACGGATAGCTTTACTGTAAAAAATTACCGAGAGTTAGTAAGTAATTACACAAGTGATAAGATGAAATTAAACACGGTGGTTTCACCAATGTGTCCGTGTAAAACTGTTAGGGCTATTCCTGAAAGAAAATCTATTCAACTTGTTAATCCTTTAAACAAAACTAACGAAGGAGTAAAGGAAAATACAGGAATAATTTCCAGACATGGATTTACGTATGGCAAGTTTACTATAAAACTTATGTTACCAAATCAACTAAGCAAATTTGGTGTATGGAATGGACTTACAAATGCTATTTGGCTTATTAACCAGGAAAACAAGCCGTGGAATAATAGGCGCAAGACAGAGAAAAGTGGATATATTCCCAAAGAAATTCAAGGAAGGGAAAATGCGAAAAGAGTTGCGCAAACACCATACACCGAAATTGATTTTGAAATAAGAAAAGCAAGTTTGCGATGGCCACAAACGTCATACAAACCTCCCCAGGTAAGGCCTAAGGAAATCGAAAATGAAAACACACTGATGTTGTCTTGTACCAACTGGGATTTGGCTTCTACTGATGTTGAAAAATATGTTGTAGGAGTATCTCCTATTGCTTATAATAATCAGGTTTTTGATGTTCATCGTTGGGATAACTGGTACCAGGCACTTACTTCTAAATATCCTGTATCTGATTCAGTCATTTTTGGCAAACCATATTATTTTCAAATTGAATGGAAACCGCAGGAGATAATTTGGCGCATTGGGCCTTCGGTTGACGCTTTACAAATAGTAGGGTACATGAGTGATAAAATAACAAGCATTCCCAACAATCAGATGGTGATGGTAATTACTCAGGAGTTTCATCAAAGTGAGTGGTGGCCCGAGTCTCCTTTTTTACAAGAGTATATTCCTTTTAATGGAAATGATTTGAAAGGAGAAGTTTTGGAAATTGTGATAGAATAAAAAATTACCACTTGCGTTCAAAAGCTTCGATATGCAGGTTGTCAATGTAAACAGGCTTATCACCTTTTAAATAAACATACACTTGCATTTCATCATCTAATGTAAGTGGATAGGGAGTAAGGTAATCAACCGTCAGGTGATTCCACTCATTTAATTTGTAGCCATCTTTTCCAAAATCAAAACCTTTGTATTTTAAATTATAACGGTTACGATGATTAAAATTAATTACCAAACTCACAGGACTTTCTTTTAAATCATACACAGGATAATAATCTACATTAACCCTTACCCAAAAATGCTCTTTCTTTGAAATAGAACTATAAGGCATTCGGAAAGTTGGAGAATAAATATGTTCACTTGTTATTTTACAGGAATTGGGTGGTGAAACAAAAACGGTGGTATCAATAAATTTATCTTCGATAGAAATAGAGTTTATTTTTTCGAAATCGCAAAAGCCAATGGTTTTTTTATTGTAGTCGTCAGGATTTGCAAAGTGTTCTTCTGATTTAAAATCACGGTGAATTTCCATCAGCTTTTTATCCTCGTCAGTGGCATGGGTTTTTAAAAATATTTTCCAGTAATATTCTTTTGTCATTGCATACCCGTCAATCATCCAATTATTAAACTGCCATGTTTGAAACAGATTTAAAAACAAAAAGAAGCATGCAACTAGATAAATAGCAGACTTGGCAATAAAATGGGTGTTAGAAATGCGTTTAATAAAAAAACCAAAAGGAACAGCCATCACTGCGTATGATTCAACAAAATATCGCATACCAAAACTTCCACCCTGCCACCATGCGGCCCAACTGGCAAGCAACCAAAAATTTGTTAAAAAGAAAATCGCAAAAGCAAGAAAGTATTTTCTTTCAAGCTTTCGCATAAAATAAATGCCAATGATTGGAAGCATAATCATAGGTGTGTAAACAAACCAACTTTTTTTATAGCTGAACAAAACCTTGCTTATATAATCACCACCCCAGTCAAATCCTTCAGTGTTTTGATAGCTTTGAAAAATAAAAGAACCTGTAATTGCCTTCCACCAAATCATTTGAATAAGTGGGGTAATAAAAGCGCAAGCAACAGCAAATAAAAGCTGCCTGTAATTCAACCTGATTAAATTTAATTTTTCAAGCAGTGATTTTCTGTCGTATATATTCCATAGAAGAGGAATAAATATAGCAACAATTTCACTTCCCCGTGACAGAATTGTTAAGCCTAAAATAAAACCAAGCCAATTGGCTGCTTTATAGTTTGGTTGTTGATGCCATTTAATAGTTAACCACAATATAATTGAGTATGCAGTAAACAACATAGCATGTGGCATTGTATCGTTGGTGGTGGCTTCGTGAAAATAATTGGTGCCAAGAAGCATACATAGCATTACAAGACAGGTGATGCGTTCAGAAAAAAAATGAAGCAAGACTTTTCTTATAACAAATACTCCAGCAACAATATAAATCATTACACCATTGCCAATTATATATTGGTAAGGAAAAGAAAAACCATCGGCAGGATAACTGCCAGATATACTTGCCCACGCATGTGCAATAAAAAAGAAAGGAGAAAATAAAATAGCAAAACCTATTGAGTACATCGAAACCCAATTGCCATTATCAATTTTATAAGCCTGATAAAATGTGCTTGACGGATTGTAAGTTTGAAAAATATGATCAACCACCGCCTGATTTGTCATACCGGGGTCATGGTAAATAAACGTAAACGGAAGGTACAGGTAATAAGCAAGCACATCCCAGCCTAACACATTAACCCAATTGCCGTAATTGTATGTGCGTATATAATAATGCAAAAACAAAATAAGCAGCGAAATAAAAATGGCCAGCCCTTTTGAGTTGAAATATTTTTGCACCATACTATCCTATAAAGCAGCTTTATCTAAACTCAATGTCTATGTCATCAACATAAACAGGTTCATCTTTGCTGTTTGATGCATATACCCTGTAAATATTGTTTGGGTTATTCCTATTATTCTCAGTTAAATCAACTAGGTGTTCTACCTTTACCCATTTATTTAGCTCCTCAACATATTCGGTTGCATCAAGGTTAAGCCATTCAAGAGTTTTTAAATTGGAACTGTCTCTTATTTCAAAAACAAGTTGTTGTTCAGAATTGTCACCCGTAAGCATAAACCAAGCAGTAATATTTACCGATGAAATGGATTTAGATTCTAAATCTTTAGCCTTAATTTCAAATGTAGATGAGTAGGGGTTGTCTTTATTTATTTTAGACATATAATTGCCTGAATGTGCTTCAGCAGATTTTATAACACTGCTATTGGTGCCCCAGTAAGCACTTTCAAAGTTTGTATCAAAAGTCAGTTTCCCTCTTTTTTCTTCACTGCAACCTGTGGCAAGTATCAGGGATAGCAAAAGGATTTTAATTTTTCTCATATCAGGATATATTTATATATATTTCTTAATCGCGCAAACATAGCAAAATCGGCATATTTTATAAATACAATTTCTGAACTAATATCTTTGTTGTGTTATTTCATAAATTAGCTATGCTTTTTTCACCTGTTGTCATTTTTGAAAATAAACTTTAGTCAAGATTAAGATAATGCCTCAATTTAATAAATCAGGAATCGTCATTTTACTGATCTTCGTTTTTAATGCATATCATGTGTTTAAGAATGAGAGATGGGCAACGCTTTCGGTTGTAAAACATGATGTTTCCAGTTATTATAGCTATTTACCAGCGGCATTTATATACCATGATTTATCATTTTCTTTTGTCGTCTCTTTGCCAGGTGAAATAAGAGAGAAAATAAGCACTCCGGTAAAAGCAAACCACATGATAGTTCAAAAGATGACTATGGGTATTGCAATACTGTTAATTCCTTTTTTTTATATGGCGCATCTTTACTCTATAGCCAATGGATTACCTGCAACAGGATATACAAGTGTGTATGAATTTTCAATTTCCATGGCTGCACTGTTCTATTTTTTTATTGGTTTCTTAATTCTTAGAAAAATAGCGCTTAGATTTTTTGATGAGAATGTTGTTTCATTACTGCTGGTAATATCCGCATTGGCAACAAATCTGTTTTATTATACAACATACGATAGTGGCATGTCACATGTTTATAGTTTTTGCTCCTTTAGTATTTTTTTATGGTTAACTATTTTGTGGCATGAACGGATGTCTTTTAAACTTTCAATATTGGTAGGATTGGTTTTAGGAATGATTATCTTGATAAGGCCTACTGATTGTGTTGTTTTTGTTTTTTTTATTCTTTATCAAGTTTCAGATGTAAAATCATTTGTTAAAAAAATGCGACTTCTTTTTTCAAAGACAAATCAAATACTTGTAATAGGCGTTGGTGTTTTTATTCCTGTTTTTTTTCAATTGGCATATTGGAAATTTTCTTCGGGTCATTGGATTTATTATTCTTATGATGGAGAGCATTTTTATTTTAACAACCCTCATCTTTGGGAGGGGCTGTTTGGCTTCAGAAAAGGTTTTTTTATTTATACACCTGTAATGTTTTTTCTGTTACCTGGTATTTTATGTGCGGTAAAAACAAAAAAGGATTTTGGGATTGCACTCCTTGTTTTCTTTTTTGTTAATACATATGTGATTTTTAGCTGGTGGTGCTGGTGGTATGGGGGCAGCTTCGGCTCCAGGCCAATGGTAAATTCGCTTCCATTGTATTTACTGCCATTAGGGTTAATTGTTTCCGAGGTTTTAAGTAAAGGCTTATGGATTCGTGTAACTGTTTTACTCCTTATCACTTTTTTTTGTTGGTTAAACATTCACCAAACATATCAGGCTAAATTATCCTTGCTTCATTGGGATGGGATGAATGCAAAAACATATTTTGCAATTTTCGGTAAGGCAGACTATCCTGAGGATTTTGACATAATGATATCTACAACAGATGCAGATAATGCGTTAAGAGGATTGCCTGAAAGGAATTTATTTGCTGCTTCAATTGATAAATTAAAATTGCTTTATTCATATCACGTGTCAATTAGAGGGTTTAATGGAAAATTTATTTGCGCTGAATACGATACCCACAACGACAGAATAATTGGGGATAGGGATAGCAATTACGAATGGGAAACATTTTTGTTAAAGAGGTACAGAGGCAACATTTGCACTTTACAGAGTTATACAGGTAAATTTTTTGGAGTGAATTTAAAGGACAGTACTATTCATGCAAATAAATTACAGTGTGAAAAAACAGAAATTTTCAGAGTAAAAGATTTAGGAGATAACCTTTTTGCACTAAAGGCTTATGATGGAAGTTATATTATGCTTGATGATAAAAAAGGATTTTTATTAAAAAGCGGAAGCCCGCACGCATACCAAAAAGAAACGTTTAGGCTTGAACCCGGATTTACCGCCACAAAGTAAACCGACTTTATTTGATTTTTTTAATTCGGCAACAAGTTTTTTAGTTTCAATATATCCACTTAAAAAGTGAGCATCAAACGTCATTTTCCCGCTTTCACTACAAACAGCGCTAAGGCTACCAACCGATTTATATTTTTTATTATATCAGTCATTATTTTATTTTTAGAATGGACTAAAGTTTATTCTAACATAAGTCAATTTACTTTTGATAGTATAGTTTTTGCTCTTTTAATACATTCCACTTAAATAGTAATTTGGCTTTGTATTTTGAATCGGAAGGTTTTTTTATTTTGTTCCAGTCAAACACTGTACAATCATTTTGAAGTAAAACTACTTTTTCTTTTGAATTTGCAATTTTATGAAATGCATCTCTCTCACACGCACTATATTTTTTGACTATAAAGTTCTCATCAGCGTTAATGTATATTCCCATTATTACTAAAGTTAAAATTGAGTAAAGAACAAGTTTGCGTCCAGCCAAAACTTTTTTGAATAAATAAGCCGAAGTGAGGCCATAAAACAAAATCATTCCAAGGTTAACGGGCATTATGGTATCATACCTGATTATATCAGGTCTGTAAAAACGATATCCTCCTAATGGTAGCAGCAATAGATAAACAGCACTTAAAATGCCAAACCATTTGAATAATAGAATAATGTTTTCTCCTTCATAGTCTGAGCGATGCTTTGAGATAATTAATGTATTAAAAACCACAGCAGCAAGTAAAAGCACCGGGCCAAGTTTATAAGTGTATTGTAACAAAATTCTGCTAAACAGTTTTGAATACTTGTCTGCTAAATCTAAACTATCCCATGCATTTTCAGAATTGTTTAATCCTACATAAAAAGAGTACAGCGCAACAGCAATTGTGAAGCCGAAAATATATCTAAGAGATGGTGGTATTTTTTGCACAGATAGTAAGATGCGATTTACAAATGATTCATTTGTTAAAGCAAAATAGTTTTTTGTAAAAAGAATCAGCAGTACCGATGCGCAGATTAATATGAGCAATGGCCCATTTAATGTTCCGCTAAACGAAATAACAACACTTAATACAAGCAAATACATTGTTTTTAAAATCCCGAAATGAAATGAAGTTCGTTTGAAAGCAGCATTAACAAACGGAAGAAAAAACATAAAAATGAAACAGAATGATAAGGCATAAAAAAAAGTATAAGTAATAGAATAATCAATTATACCCATATATGTTCTAAAGCCATAAACCAGAAAAAGAGGGGCAATTATCGTAGAAGTTAATAACACGTCTATAGAAAAAATATTTTTTTTTCCTGTTGAATAAACGGCTATAATGAAAATAAGAAAAGCGTGAATACATGTTTTGGCTATTGCACATGATATATAAACACTGTCAATAGGAGAGAAGAAAGTTTGTAAAATTTCAGGAGCAGATTTGAAATAAATTGATAAAAATAGGTGTGAGAAGTAACGGTTTGTGGCAGCATAAACCGAATCATTTAAAATTACATTTAATCCAAACGGATCTTTTAACACAAGTTCGTATGACGGAGCAGGCAATACGACAGGAGCTAAATCTCCGTCAAGATAAAAATTGTAGTACCTGTTAAAGCTATTGCAAAAATAAAATACAAGTAGGGTGATTAGAATTGCTTGGAAAGCAACTCTTGTTTTTTTGTTTTTCAATGTGGATTGTAACATCATTTTACAACTAAAACAGAGGTGCTCTAAACAATATTAGTTGTTTTGCTTTATTGCGTTGTAAACTGCTTCAGCCAAAATTTCAAAAAACAGAGGGCGTGGATGGCCGTCAGCTCTGAAGTGGTACTTATCATCCCAATTTGAATTAACAAGATTTGTGCAATCAATTATTTTAAGATTTAGTTTTTCAAGGTATGGTTTTATTTCATCGGCATCGTAGCCGGGAAGCAACACTACATAAAAATTGTTGTTGCCAAACTGCTTTGCATATTCATTGCTTGCTTTTTCAATAATTTTTGAAGTTAATTCATAGTGCCATGGTCGCAATTTGCCGGGCAAATGCATGTCGTGGTATTTACACATATATGTTTTACTAAAAAAATCATAGAACCATGAAACAAACCAGCGGCCGGTCTTAAAATTCTTGTTTCTTTTTACTTCACCGTAGCTTAAATAATAATAAGGGGAAGATGCATTCCAGCCATTGTACGAATCCATATCGCCAATAGCACGTGAAACATGGCCAATAAAGTAGGTGTAAATTCCAACACCCTCTTTTTCGGGAATTTCATTTCTAATATTTTTATTTTCGAACAATGCAAGTTGGTGGTGCGCTCCATAACCCGAAACGGCATAGTTGTATGAAATATAGTTTGTGTCTATCGCTTCAAAAAAAGCAGGCAATGTCTGGTCATCGTCAACATGCAATCCAAACATAATGGAACAACCAAAAAAGGCCGCAAACTTTTTATTGCTTCTGTCATTAACAACACGGCCGGTTACTCTTCTTCCTAATGAATCAATGGTATAAAAAGCGGTTGGATTTTTTTTGCCAAAAGTCCATGTCTTGTCTTCAACCTTTGAATTTGGTTTGTTTTCAAAACCCATTTTTTCATCTTCCACTTGTCTGTCTCCCCA
The DNA here is from genome assembly GCA_964432885.1 of uncultured Flavobacteriaceae bacterium. GTDB lineage: Bacteria > Bacteroidota > Bacteroidia > AKYH767-A > OLB10 > CAYSPG01. The sequence continues at coordinate 325,722 of CAYSPG010000001.1, read as the reverse complement.
GGCAGCTTCTTCTTTTCTAAACTCGGGTTCACCGAAAACTTTTTCTGAATCAGTAATTTCAAACAAATCAATGGGCTGAATATTTTTTGCTGTGGGTACGGGGTCAATAATTACAGGCCTTGGTTTGGCTGGTGGTTTGTTTTTTTCTTTTTCTCTTTCGGCTTCTTCTTTTTCCTTCTTCAGGTTTTCTTCGTTGCCGGGTCTGTGTTTCCATTCGTACACTATGCAGTATCCACTCTCAACAGCAATAAGTAAATTTATGGTCATCAATATTGATGTTATTATTGTACCCATATATTTTATCCTGTAAAGCAGGGCAATTGCAATACAAATGAGTGCAATTTTTTCTGAAAGCGAGAATGTATAAAGCAACATGTTTTTATACCAAACTGAATCGTCAAAACATGATTTGAACAATAAACGTAAAGCAAGTAGCAAAACGTAAATACACAATGCTACTAAAGCAGGTTTTATTTTTTTTAAAAACATTTTATTTTAAGCTAACTTCAAAATCATCAATATAACTTGTGCCTTTAGGTTGCCATATATATGCTTTCATAATATCCTCTGCTTGTAAACTATCAGGCACTGCAACCTTTAAATAAAGTTGATTCCATTCATCAGGTTTCCCTGTTGACTCGCAATTGGTGGAGTTATAACTGTATTGCTTGCCATTGCGCTCAAAGGAAATAACAAGATTGGTGGTATTTTCAATAAGACTATTTTTGGCAAATACATTTACCGTTGCAATTAATGTATCGTAACCGGCATTTTTAATTTTGCTAAGTGAATAAGAAAGTGTGGGTGAATATGCGTGATTAAGTTTGTAGGAATAATTTTGACTAAAACTTTGCTCTTCGGTTTTGTTATTATTATTAAAAATTTTAGAATCATTTTCAAAATCATGGCTCATCAAAACAGGTTGAACATAAGTTGTGTCAGGTTCTATGTGTTTTTGTAATAAAACAATCCTGTTTTCATAATTGCCTAATGCCAACCCGGTTTTAGTAAGTGGGGTAAATAGTTGTAGTATTTTATAATGTTTGTTTTCAATTAAACGCTGTAAATGCAAATGGCCATCATTATTTCCAAAATGAGCATCCCAAAAAATTATACTTCCATTTGGCGCACTATCTTTTTCGCTCGTAATATTTACAAAATAAAACTGCATTTGCGTAACATCAAACTGATTTTTATTTAGAAATATTGGCACCACAGGATTAATAAAATAAATTCTATTGGTATCAAGGTTGTTTTCTTTAAGCCATTTGCATGCCCGTGCGGCCATTTTATCCGGTTCGCTAAATTGAATTGGCGGCACTATTGCTTTATTTCTAAACGGTATGTAAACCAACAATGCAACAGTTAAAATTGCTAATACGGGTTTTAGAAATTGTTTTCTAGCTACAATAGTTTCTGCTAAATTAAATCCGCGTAAAGAAGTAATAGCCATCAATGGCAGGACGCAAGTAATAACACGGATTAAACCCAACGAGCTGCCAAGCCCTTGCCACCATAAATAAGAATGGAGAATAAAATGTGTTGCAGCGGGTAGTACAATCAAAAGCCATTCAAAATTTATCTCTTTGTTTTTTTTCTTTACCGAATCGAAAGTAAACGCAATTAGGCCTGCAGCCAGTAAAATTGTTGTTGGAATTCCCCATATTGCTTTGTTTGCTTTTAAAAAATCAAACGGACCACCATGGCCATAAATGTCTTTAGCCCCTGTATATGGATTTTGATTTATAGCCCATAAAAAATCGTGAAAATAAAACCAACCAATAATACTGTAGAGCATAAATCCTGTAAGCAAAAATGGAATAGTTTTAATCTGTTTTTTTAACAATAGAGCTAAACCAATTATTGGTACAAGTACAAAAGTTTCGGTTCGCACAAAGGGAAGAAATGACGCAACAACAGCACAACCAATAAACTTATCGCAATAAAATAAATACACAAGCCCAATAAGCATGGTGCTGCAAAGTATCTCCGTCATTGTTGTATTCATCATGCTGAAGTACATAGGCATAAAGCACAAAATAATTATCACCAGCCAACTGTTTTTTATTTCTAATTTTTTACAAACAAGAAATGTAAGCCATGCAGCAAAAATTCCCATCAGTACATTAAAAATTTTAGCACCGGTAAAACCAAATTGGGCAAATGGTGCAATAAGTAATGTAAAAAATGGTTTGCCCCAGTGGTCTAAAAACAAATGAGGATATTCGAAGGCCCATCGCGCAATTTGGTAATGTTGAAAATTATCGCCTCCGCCTTCGGCAGGTGCTTCTGAAATCAAAGCGGCATACGCAAACCAACAAAGCAGCAGCAATAATAAAGCTAAAACTCCTTTTCTTTCAGTCATCAGCAAAAAAGTACTTAAAGTTTAGTCTCTTTTATAACATACAATGGCCGCGATTTTACATCGGTGCTTAGGCGGCTTATGTACTCACCAATTATGCCGATGCAAATTAATTGCACACCGCCAAGAAATAAAACCACAAGCATTAATGATGTCCAACCTTGGACTACATCATGCAAAATAAATTTTGCGTACAGTGCATACAGACTTACAAAAAATGCTATTATTGAAACCATAAAGCCAAGCGTAGTGGCAAATTTTAATGGCGTAGTGCTAAATGCAGTAATGCCGTCCATGGCAAATCGAAACATTTTGCGATAGGTGTAGCCGGTTTCGCCTGCATTGCGTTCGGCACGGTCGTATTCAACATAGGTTTGATTAAAACCAATCCATGAAATTTGTCCACGTAAAAATTTGTGTTGCTCGGGCATTTGTTTTAGCACATCTACAATTTTGCGGTCAACAATTCTAAAATCACCCGTATCAACAGGAATATTTACCGAAGTTATTTTTTGCAGCGTGCGGTAAAACCATTTGGCAGTTTGCTTCTTTAAAAAACTTTCGCCATCACGGCTTTTGCGTTTGGCATACACCACCTCAAAGCCTTCATTCATTTTTTGGTTCATTTCAATAATGAGTTCAGGTGGGTCTTGCAGGTCGGCATCTATTATTGCAATGCGTTGTCCGTGGCAATGGTCAAGTCCGGCTGTTACAGCAATCTGGTGGCCAAAGTTGCGGGCAAAGTTTATGTACTTTACACAATTATCTTTAGCAGCAAGTTCTTTTATAAGTTGAATGGACTTATCGCGACTGCCATCGTTAATAAAAACAAATTCGTGCGATGCTGTAATCTGAAGTGCAACTTTTTTTACTCTTTCGTAAAGTAAGTTAATGTTGCCTTCTTCGTTGTAAATAGGAATTATTATGGAAAGTTCTGTCATTAACAGCTGTTCGAATTTGAGTCGCAAATATAATTTTAAAAAACATCCATTTTCATTTGAAAAACCCCCTGTTCAAGTTCGAGCAATTTTTGCTTGCGTTCTAAGCCACCGGCATATCCAACCAAGCTGCCGTCACTGCCAATTACACGGTGACATGGAATAATTATAGCAATAGGATTTTTGCCGTTGGCTGATGCCGCTGCGCGAATTACTTTTTCATCGCCAAGTTTTTTTGCAATGGCAAGGTAGGTGGTTGTTTTGCCAAAAGGTATTTCAAGCAATTTATTCCACACTTTTTTTTGAAAATCAGTTCCGGCAGGGTTTAATGTAAGATTGAAACTTTTTCTATTACCGGCAAAATACTCTTGTAGTTGCTTTACGCACTCAGCAATGCATTCTATTTCTGAATTTTCATCTGCATCGGGTTTCTTATCTAGAAAAGAAACCTCGGTTATGGAATTGTTTGTAGCTGATACACTGATGTATCCCAAAGGACTTTCGAACCAGGCATTTCTACACAATAAATCATTCATCTATCGTTGCTTTTGTTATTAAGTAATAGTATGGGTCGGGCATGTGGTGTATAAAATAGTTTGTACGGTTGTCGGGATAAAGTTTAAAGTATTCGTTATCGCCACGCAATATTATGGCTGTTCCCGCACGTTGATAGTTTAAACTTGCAGCATACTCTGGTTGGTCATAGTGTTTTAAACTTTTTTTTACAAAAGCATACATTTTTTTTCCTAAAAATTTTTTAAAGGTACGGTTGGCTTTTCGTGTAGTGCGGTTCATTTTGTTATACACATGATTTAGATATAAACGGGCAAACAAATTTTGTTTGCGAAAAATTTTTTTGGCATCAGCCAATGGATTTACATAATTCATATCGCTAAGCATTTGAATGCTAAAGGGAGTTTCTGGGACCCAGTCGTCCTGATTTATCACATTAAATCCCCATCCGTTTTGTGTAATAAAATCATAATCGTAACTGTAATATAAATTACCCGGTTTGGGGCCTGCACTGCAATACGTTTTTAATACTACATCATTTGGGATATTGTTTAATGGTTTTTGGTATTCGAGGTACGAGCGTACCAAAAAGGCAATGGCACCACCCTGGCTATGTCCTGAGATAATAAAATTTTTAAATCCTTTTTTATAATACTCGTTAATTTTTGTTTTTAAATCTTCTGACATAAACCCCACTGCCGTAAGCCAGCCAATGTGTACAGATGCATGAGGGCTTTGTGCAAGTTTGTAATTAAAGTTTTGTTTTTCGCTTAATTGCAATGTGCCTGTGGCAGGAACCATGGTGCAATAAAAATTTTCTAGCCAGCTTTCGGCTTTGCCTACTGTGCCCCTGATGTTTATGATAGCTATTGAATCTTCACTGGTCCACAAATCCCACCTGTTAAGCAATCCAACAACAGGACTTCGGTAAGCAAGTTTAAATTTTTGTGATTCGGGAATTCTAACACTTTTCCACGGGGTATCTAACTGACGTGCCGAAGCCATTAGCGTTTCGATATATTCGTTTTTATTAAATCCTGGTATAAGGTGTGACGCATGCGCTTGCAGTTGGATAGCAAAAAGAAAGAGTATTCCATAAATTTTAAGGTAAATTTTGTTGGGCATAAATTAATTTTATAAGCTGATAAAAATAAAAAAGGCTGTGTTATGAACACAGCCTTTTTGCATAAAAAAATAATTTGTTATTCTTTAACTGATGCTTTGCTGTCAGTTTTTTCTTCTGCTTTAGCTTCGGTTTTGCTTTTTGAGCAGCAGGATGCTTTTGCCGAGGCGCTTTTGCAGTTTTCGCCCTTAGCTGATTTTTCTTTGCAGCAGGCTGTGCTTTTTCCTTTGCAGCACGATTTTGAAGTTGATTTTTCTTCGGCAGCTACTTTGTTGCTTTCTGCAGCAGGGGCAACATCATCAGATGCTACACTTGTGGCGGCAGCAGGAGCCGTGGCTTTTACCGAATTGCTTTGTGCATTTACATTAGTTGCTGCAAACACACACAGCGCGGCAGCAAGTACAAATAGTTTTTTCATTTTGATTTTTATTTAAGCAACAAATATATTAACCACAGCCATCAAAATCCAATAGCCTTCAAAAATAAATTTTAACATTCATGGGTTGCTCATAGTTACTTTATGCAACAAGCAATACTTACGCAAATGCTTTAGATTCCTTTTCTTTTTAAAAAATAAACCCGCATTGCATACATTTGCTGCATGTCACCATCCGAAAACATAAGGCTTGCGCTTCATTCAATACGCGGTCAAATGCTGCGCACGGTGCTTACTGTTTTAATTATTGCTTTTGGCATTATGGCTTTGGTTGGAATTTTAACTTCCATTGACGGAATTAAAAACTCGCTTACCAGCAGCCTTTCCAGCATGGGCGCCAACTCGTTTACCATTCGCAATCACGGATTGGGTATACGTATTGGTAACTCAGGAAAAAAATCAAAGCGTTATAAGCAAATTAACTTTGAACAGGCCGTTGAGTTTAAGCAGCAATTTAATTATCCGGCTGTGGTTGGCATTTCAACTTTTTGCGATGGCATTGCCGTGGTAAGGTACGAATCGGAAAAAACCAATCCCAATATATTTGTAAATGCTGTAAACGAAAATTATTTGCAAACCGGGGGATATACTCTTGCCGAAGGACGCAATATTTCAGAAACTGAAGTAATGCGTGGAGATAATGTGGTAATGATTGGCCAGGAATTAAAAAGGAAACTGTTTAAAAAAAATAATCCGGTAGGAAAAGACATTTCGATAAACTTTAGAAAGTACCGCGTTATTGGGGTGTTGGCTGATAAAGGAAGCAGTTTTGGATTTGGTGGCGACAAAGTGTGCCTTATCCCGCTCATTAACGCAAAGCAGTATTATGGCAACGACAGGTCGTGGACAGTAAGCGTGCAGGTGCCCGACATACAACACCTTGAGTCGGCAGTGCAAGAGGCTACAGGCTTGTTTAGAATTATCAGAAAAGATAAAGTGGGCGAGGAGAGTTCGTTTGAAATAATAAAAAGCGATAGCCTTGCCAATATGTTTATAGAGCAACTGGAAACCGTAACCCTTGCCGCCACACTTATTGGCTTTATTACCTTGCTGGGTGCAGCCATAGGGCTTATGAATATTATGCTGGTTTCGGTAACCGAGCGCACTCGCGAAATAGGAATTAGAAAATCAATGGGCGCAACCCGCCAAAACATTAAACGCCAATTTTTAATTGAAGCCATTGTTATTTGCCAAATTGGAGGAATTACAGGAATTGTGCTGGGAATATTAATTGGCAACTTGGTGGGGCTTATGATTGGTGGTGGTTTTATTGTGCCCTGGTTATGGATTATGCTTGGTATTGCGCTATGCTTTTTGGTGGGCGTTTTGTCGGGATATTATCCGGCTTCCAAGGCATCTAAACTTGACCCCATCGAATCATTAAGGTACGAGTAGAAATCACCTGCTTTTTTGATGAGTTTTCTTACAAAAGCGTATGCCGCTACAACATATCGGCATTGTTTTCGTTTACACAGATAAAATGTTAATAAAAACAATAATTAATAAAATCAAACGCATCGAAATAGCCTTATTTTTTATTTCTTTGCAGCGATAAAATAAAATACTTACAGATGAAAAAATCACACATTGTGTTATTAATTGCAGCAGCAGTAGTAGTTATCAGTTCGTGCAAAGCCCGTGAAAAATGCCCGGCATACGGAAGCAAGGCTCATAAAACTTCGCAAAAGCCTTCATAAAAAGAAATTTAAAAAAAAACGTTTTCCCGCAACCAACATTGCGGGATTTTTTATTTTAAAGAGAAAACTTATTTAGAACTAAGCAAGCGCAACATCTTATTGCGTATCCCAACTAATTAATTGCGTAAGCGAAATATAGATTGTAGCGTATAAGTATAAGATTAAACCTATTAAATAAAAAAAACTCCGTAACAAGCTGGTTGCTACGGAGTTTTTTATTAAAAAACAAATTATTTAATAAGCGCCTGTGCGCGGGCAAGGTAGGTTCCCACCTCGCGGGCTTCGGTGCTGTTTGGGTAATCTTTTTTAATTTTTTCGTACAAATCGGCAGCGCTTTTGTAGTCGCCATTTAATTCGTTAACCATAGCCAGCTTCATCATATATACGGCTGCGGTAAACTGGTTGCTGTCGTAATCAATGGCTTTTTTATAAAACTTAGCTGCGTTTTCTTTATCATTTTTTTCGAGATATGCATCGCCAATGCAGCCCAGCGCCAGGGCACCGGTAATGTCGTCTTCGGCATCATACTTCTCAAGCGTTTCAATGGCTTTTTCAAATTCGCCTTTTTTGAGGTAGCAAACGCCAAGGTAATAATGTGCCAAATTGCCTGATTTGCTGCTGCCGTAGTTTTCAATTATTTCTTCAAAACCGGGAAAGTTGCCATCGCCCTTTATGGCTTTGTCAAGCGAGTCGGCTTTAAAATACTGCTCGGCCATAAACATTTCTTTTTCGGCACTTTGCTGCTGCGGTTTTACAATAAACTGGTTGTATGCAAAATAGCCGCCTATAAGCACTACGGCCACCACTCCAATAATGGTTAAACTTTTGCGGTTTTCCTGAAAATACTCTTCGGCTTTATCTAAACGTTCATTTATATCAATGCCTTGGTCTTTATTATCTGCCATTATTAATTATAATTTTTTTTAAGCGCGGCAAAGATAATTTTTTTATTCGCTTAACAAAGGGATATTGCTATTTGAATGGTTTGCTGTGTTATGCTCTTAAAATAATTGGTGCCCAACTAAAATTATAAACGCAAAAGCTTTTTAACTTAAAGGGAGCGTTAAAATTTTAATATTTTACCCCTATGTACTTAAAATCCTAAGTACATAGGGGTAAAATGTTTTCTGCTTAAAAAAACAAATCGTTTATTAGGTATAAACTTTATCGCACCCTAGTTATTTAAAAATAACATTAGCGCCACGCACTTAGCACCCCGCACATCAATATGGCTGTAATAGTCCAATATCCCCAATTGATAAAAGCCCACGAAAATTTACGTTTTTCAAAAATAGCCATCGTAGCAAAAATGGGAAGCAACACAGTAATGCCAAAAATAATTCCGTGAGCTACACCATGTTTAAAGGTAACATAACTATGCCCATCAACCGGGTCAACCACTTGCATTTTATCAACTCCACCGGCACCGGTTACCCATGACCAAAAAAACATGGTAAGCAAAAATGATACGCCCATTGCCAACAAATACAAAACCGGCTTGGGGCCATTACCCAAGCTTTCTTTTGTAAAACCATTGGCTTTCATCCATGCATTGCCAAATAAAGCAGGGTTGTAATAAATAAATCCCATTAACATGGGAATAATTGTGGATACAGCAATAGCTGCAAAATTCATTTGAGGTTGATCCATTGTAATTAATTTTTATGGGTTTATGTGTACAAATATAATAGTACTAAAATAAAAGATTAGTTAAATATAAAATTATAAAGCCAAACAAGTTGCACCATACACACTTTCAAATTATGTTGACAAAAAAAGCCGCGCAGGCAACTACAGCAATTTACATCTTCTTTCTACTTTAGCCCCATGAGCAAACCCACCATATTAGTTACCAATGATGACGGTGTAACAGCCCCGGGCATACGTGCATTAATAGAAGAAATGAAAAAACTTGGGCATGTATACGTGGTTGCCCCTGACAGTCCGCAAAGCGGCATGGGCCATGCCATAACCATTAACAAGCCATTGCGCATGGATAGGGTTGACATTTACTCCGGAGTAGAAGCCTATCAATGCTCAGGCACTCCGGTTGACTGCGTTAAACTGGCAGTAAATAAAGTGTTGCACCGCAAGCCCGATTTATGCGTAAGCGGAATTAATCATGGCAGCAACTCAAGTATAAATGTAATTTACAGCGGCACCATGTCCGCAGCCATGGAAGGCGCAATCGAGGGTATACCAAGTATTGGTTTTTCGCTTTCCAATTTTAAACTTGATGCCGATTTAACTGCCGCCAAAAAATACGTTTACTCCATTGCAGCCACAGTGCTGGCAGCACCGCCCATCAGAGATTTGCTGTTAAACGTAAACATTCCCAACCTGCCTGTGCAGGAAATAAAGGGAATAAAAATTTGCCGGCAGGCAATAGGCAAGTGGCACGAGGAATTTGACGAGCGCCTTGACCCCAACAACCGAAAGTATTATTGGCTTACAGGCAAGTTTGTAAATCCCGATAAAGGCCAGGATACAGATGAGTGGGCATTGGCAAACGGATATGTAAGCTTAGTGCCTGTTGATTTTGATTTTACATCCCATCATGCCATACCCGCATTAAACAAACTAAAGTGGAATGAGTAGGAGGGCAGATAATTTTTTTCTGGGAGTTTTTTTTGATGCGGTATTTAGCTCGGCTTTTTATTTACTGCTTACAGTGGTGCTAAAACCGTTGACCGAGGCAACTAATTTTGGTTCACTCTTTTTTTATCCAAAGCCCGAACTATTTACATTAATTGCTACAATAATTTTGTTTAGGGTATTTATGATAAACCTGCAAATGCAAAAGTTTGGCAAAGGATGGTTGTTGGGCGTTTTTATTTTTGCGCTGGGATTTTTTTATAAATATTATCATCAATAAATTTATAAATAATTAAAAGCTACGTTGATTATGCAAATGCTAAAACAAGATAAATTTTTAATAGGATTCATAAGTGGGCTCATGGCACCCTTGATTGGCTTCTATCTTTATTATCTTTCATTTTTTAGAATTATGACTGTAAAAAATTTCTTTTTAAACTTACTGGAGTCAAATACCCTTGCCGCTACCATTAGTTTAAGTTTACTTGCTAACCTGGCACTTTTTTTTGCTTTTGATAAGTTTGAAAAACTACGTTGCCAGCAAGGAGTTATAGGAGCCACGTTTATCTACGGGTTTTATATTGTTTATCTCAAAATGTTTTAGGCCATGCGTTATTACATCATAGCAGGTGAAGCATCGGGCGATATGCATGCAGCTAATCTGGTAGCCGAAATAAAAAAACAGGATGCAAATGCTATATTTCAAGGCTGGGGTGGAGATAAAATGCAGTTGCAAGGAGTGCGTATTGTAAAACACTATCGTGATTTGGCCTTTATGGGTTTTGTTGAAGTGGCCAAAAATTTAAAAACCATCTTAAAAAATTTATCCTTTTGTAAAAAAGACATTGTTGCCTTTAAACCCAATGCCGTAATTCTGGTTGACTACCCCGGCTTTAATATGCGCATTGCTGAATTTTTAAAGCAACAGGGCATTAAAGTGTTTTACTACATATCGCCCCAAATTTGGGCGTGGAAACAATCGCGCGTACACAAAATAAAACGCACGGTTGACAAAATGTTTGTGATACTTCCTTTTGAAAAAGACTTTTATAAAAAATTTAATTACGATGTTGAGTTTGTGGGCCACCCATTGCTTGACGAAATAAAACAAGTTGCAAAAAACGATGAGGACTTTAATCAACTCAAAATTCCGAATGATAAAAAAATTGTAGCCATTATACCCGGTAGCCGCACACAGGAAATTGCCAATATGCTGCCAGTGATGGTTCAAGTGGCTAAAAAATTTCCAAACTACTGCTTTGTTATTGCTGCGGCCAAAAGCATTCCTCAAAGTTTTTATAAAAAATTTACTTCAGGCTCAAATATTTTTATTGTAACCAATCAAACCTACCGCCTGTTGCGATACAGCTATGCTGCCATGGTTACATCGGGTACCGCCACATTAGAGACCGCCTTGTTTGAAGTGCCTGAAGTGGTTTGTTACAAAGGCAACGTTTTTTCATATTTAATAGCCAGGCAACTGGTAAAAGTAAAATACATTTCATTGGTAAATTTAATTTTGGATAAACCACTGGTAAAAGAATTAATCCAAAATAATTTTAATGAAGACACGCTAACCGAAGAGCTAACCTTGCTTTTAGATAACACCATATACCGTGAAAGTATAACCCAGGGATATATTGATTTAAAAAACCGTTTAGGAAATTCGGGTGCATCGGCCAAAGCGGCAACCATTATGGTTAAAGAAACTTAGTCCTGAATTTTTATCACCTTTTTTACCAAAGTAGTTTTTCCACTCGTAAGTTTAATAAAGTAAATACCTTTTGAAAACGAGGAAGCAGGAATAGTAAGTATACCTGATGCTAAAATGTTTTTGCTTTCATAAACTGTGATTCCCTGAGCAGTAGTTGCCGAAACATCAAATGCGTGATTAAATTTGCTTGTAATATTCAATTCAAACTTTTGCGATGCTGGATTGGCAATCGTAAAATCAAATTCACTTTTATTTTCCGAATTAAATACGCTAAGCAGCAAGGTATCAAACTCATAAACACGGTCGGTAAAATCAGATGCCAATCCCCACACGTGTCCATTATGTAGTGTAAATCCTAACGGATAAGTAAGGCACCATGGAATTACGTTTAGTGTATTTCCATTTGCTGTGTCAAGTTGAATTAATGATGCGTTAAATATGTCAATAGTGTACAAACTGCCATTGATAAACTTAAGTGGAAGGTCAGCGCCACCATCAATTGGGTACGAAGCTAAAATTGCTCCTGTGTTTGCATCCAGTTTATAAAGTGTATTAACAGGACTGTAAGCGGTATGCCAAATATACGTTCCATCCCATGCCACGCCAAAGTCGTTAGGGTCTGAGTTAGAGTTTTGAGGCAACGCAAACTGAGCCACTATTGATTTGGTAGCAATATCAATTTTAAATAACATGCCATCATCCTCTCTTGCAAAAAGTAGATGGGTGCCGTCAAATTCCAAATCGCCACCAGTATTGTTAATGTTTTGCACATTGGGTATATCAAGTGTATCCAACAACACACCGGTGCTGCTAAACTTTGATAAATAGGTTTCGTTATATGACGAAATCCACAGGTTAGTTCCATCTGATGCTAATCCCGCAGGCCAGCCTACCAGTGTGGGAAAAGAAAAAATAGTGTCGCACACGGCTGATGAAAAGCTTTGAGAATATGGTGGTAAAGTTCCTAAAGGAATTCCACCGGTGTTGGTTTGAGAATAAGAATTGAATACAATACTTAATAAGGCAAAACTTAAAAGAGTAATTTTTTTCATGCTTTTAAAATTATGTGCTGTGAAAGTAAATAAATAAATAAGTTAGAATATATATCGCCCTTTGATTTCTTTAAAAAAACACACTCTATTGAAAGCACAAACTTTTTATACCTTTACTGCATGAATAAAGCCATATACTTTTTTTCTGTAGCCATTGTACTGCTTAGTGCCTGCATGAAACAAGAAGCCGAAACAGGCAACGACCCTCAGCCTTATAACACCTGCGATGACGGAGTTAAAAACTATGATGAAACAGGTATTGATTGCGGAGGGCATTGTCCGCAATGCCAGCCTTTTATTTCGGCCAAAGTGGATGGGCAACCATTTTCTTCAACAGGAAACAGCGTGTCGGCTCAAGTTGTAAATGGAAACTTTTTATTAATAAGTGGAGCCGATTCATTGGGTAATTACATACAGTTTAATTACGGACAGGCATTTGCTGCCGGCACGTATTATAATGTAAATGCTGCTTATGTAAGAGGTTCAACAAACTACACAACTACTACTGCTACACTTACTTTTACTGAGTTTAACACAGCCGAAAATTTAGTAGCAGGTAACTTTTCATTTACCGGCCTCGATTTTAATTCGGGCGGTACCGATTCAGTGGTAATAACCGAAGGGTTGTTTTCAAACATCAATTACCCTTAAATTTTTTTCCTACCACAAAAATTTCTTTTGAGCTATCGCGTGTGCTTTTGGGTCTGACTATGTAAACTTCTTTAAAGGATTCTTTTACGCTGTCGCGAAAACTCATGGCATCTTCGCCATCAAATATTTTACAAACAAAATTTCCTCCTGATACCAAGAATTGTTTTGCCGTTTCCAATGCCATTATGCACAAATCATACGAGCGTGCCTGGTCGGTGAACCGATTGCTTGTGGTATTGGGTGCCATATCACTCATCACCACATTAAATTTTTTGGTTAGCGCATACTTTTCAAAAAGCGTTTCAAATTTAATATCATTAATATCACCCTGAACAAAAATTGCGTTGGCTAATTTTATTTCAGATGGCTTTAAGTCAATTCCAAATACTTTTCCTTCAGTTCCAATTTTTCTTGAAGCATACTGCGTCCAAGAACCAGGGGATGCTCCTAAATCAAGTACAAAATCATTTCGTGCAAACAAATGATGCTTGCTGTCTATTTCCTCCAGTTTGTAAATAGAACGGGCAACAAAGTTTTCTTTTTTTGCTTTGCGCGCATAAAAATCGTTAGGTGAATAAGCCATTAGGCATTTATTGTGTTATGGGGCTAATCGAAAAATTTTCCACTTTCCCTTTTCAAGTTTAAAGGCTATTCTGTCATGAAGGCGGTTTGTTTGCCCATGCCAAAACTCAAAATAAACAGGTTTTAAAACATACCCGCCCCAATGTGAAGGGCGAGGGATTTTTTTTTCAAACTGCTTCGAAAAAATTTGTGTACGCTCTTCTAATATTTTTCTATTAGCAATTACTTTACTCTGTTCTGATGCCCAAGCGCCCAAACGACTTTCGTGCGGTCGTGAATTAAAATAGTCATCACTTGTTTTTTTCGAAGCCTTGGTTATCTTGCCTTCAATACGAATTTGCTTATGTAACTGTGGCCAAAAAAAATTAAGTGCAGCATAAGGGTTTTTGGTAAGGTCGGCAGCCTTTTTACTATTATAATTGGTAAAAAAAGCAAAGCCGTTTTTGTCAAAACCTCGCAATAAAACGATGCGTGAAGATGGCTTCTTATCAGCCGAAACGGTTGCAAGGTTCATGGCATTTGGTTCAATAATTTTATGTTTAACAGCCATACGCATCCATTTATCAAATTCGTCAAATGGGTTTGCGCTGATGGTTAAAACATCAATAGGTGCCGAACTAAAGTCAACTCTTATTTTTCTTAAAACTTCACTAGTGTTTTTCTTCATGCCGCAAAGTTCGCAATAATTACTTTTGTTTTTTGTTGTAAGATTTTAGTAAAAGTTCACGGTTTTTAATCCATTATGGCCATCATAATTGTTTTAAATAATGAATTTATAAACCAATGGCATGTTTTTAGTAATGAATAGTTATAAAAGATACATACAACTCAAAAATTAATGTAATCAGAAAACCTTTTAAATAGAACTTTAGCAATTTGCAAACGTTAAATAATTTAAAATCTTAAGGTAATGAAAAATCTCCTACATCATGCAGCAACAGGCTCACTGCTTATTTCAGAGCCTTTTCAAAACGACAATTATTTTAAGCGCGCAGTGGTTTTGCTCAGTGAGCACGATAACCACGGTACGTTGGGATTTATTTTAAATAAACCCACCGATTTGAAAGTAAACGATGCCGTTGATGATTTTCCAACTTTTGATGCCCCCCTGTATTTTGGTGGCCCGGTAGATACCGATACCTTGTTTTACATTCATACAGTCGGAAAAATTTTAACAGGATCACGTGAAATCGTTCCCGGAATTTTTTGGGGTGGCGACTATGACCAGTTAAAGTTTATGATTGACACCCGGCAAATTTTGCCCGACCAAATTCGTTTTTATGCCGGATACTCGGGTTGGGAACCCCGCCAGTTAGATGATGAAATAAAGGACAAAGCATGGATGCTTTCTGAAGCAAAAAAGGAGTTTACATTTTGTGCTAATCCAAAAGCTTTATGGAGCCAGGTGCTTCGCAGTATGGGAAACGAATATGCAATGCTGGCTAATTTTCCCGAAGACCCTTCATTAAATTAAAAGAGTAGTTTTTCTCGGTTGCTGTTTTTTTAAGTAAAAACAGGTTTTTTGCCTGCCCATATTTTATCCTGACACCAATTGTTTATTGGTTTTCCTTTTTTAAGGCCGAATTATCACGCTTTAAATTATTTTTACAAAAAAAAGTCGATGCCTGTAACGCTATTGGTACATGATTTTATTAATGAGGTAAGCAGAAATAATTTGCCAGTAATTGATGTTCGTAGTCCAGCCGAATTTTGTCGCGCTCATTTTCCAGCTGCTCATAATATGCCGTTACTAAACAATCAGGAGCGCGAAATAATTGGCACCACCTACAAACACAAGGGAAGAGAAGAAGCGGTACAAAAAGGATTTGAATTGGTCG
This sequence comes from uncultured Flavobacteriaceae bacterium, assembly GCA_964432885.1. Lineage (GTDB taxonomy): Bacteria > Bacteroidota > Bacteroidia > AKYH767-A > OLB10 > CAYSPG01. Next base: position 310,221 of record CAYSPG010000001.1, on the reverse strand, counting down.
GGCCTCGCTTTCATCAGTTTATTGATGACGCTAAGAAAATTTCAAGCGATAAAATAGTTGCCATTTATTGCTGGAGAGGCGGTATGCGAAGCGGAATAATTGCATGGCTGCTTACAATGGCAGGTTTTAAAACAATACTTCTAAAGGGCGGTTACAAATCATTTAGAAAATGGACGCGTGATAAATTTGCCGATAAAAAAAATATTATAGTGCTTGGCGGAAAAACAGGCAGTGGAAAAACTGAGGTTCTTACTTTGTTGAAGCAAAAAGGCGAACAGATTATTGATCTTGAAAAACTGGCTAATCACAAAGGCTCGGCATTTGGTGGATTGGGTAAAGGAAGTCAGCCAACTTGTGAGCAATTTGAAAATTTACTTGCTTTGGAATGGAATCTTCAAAATGCTGAAAATACATTATGGGTAGAAAACGAAAGCCGTTCAATTGGAAAAATTGTGATACCTGAAATGATATACGCGCAAATGCGAAATGCACCGGTGGTTGAAATAAATCTTGCCAATAGTGTTCGAAAAAAGAGAATTTTAAGGGAATACGGTTTTTTTTCAAAAGAAGAGTTGATAGAAAAAACAAAAGCAATCACCAAGCGCTTGGGTTTTGATGTTGCAAAAAAATCGGTACAGTTTCTTGAAGAAAATAATTTTGATGGATGGTGTGATAACATGATGCTGTATTACGACAAGACATATTCGCACAGTTCGTTGCAAAGAAGCGGCACTATAGTTTCAATAGAATTAAATAACGATGATTTTACCTTTCATATTAATGCAATTATTGAAATGCAAAAAACTATTGCCAAGTCTATTGCAAAGTAGTTAAATAAAACAGCCGGTAGTCATTGTTAAAACATTAAATAGTTAAAACTGATTTTACTTTTGTAAATCACTAAATACGTGTTGGAAATAAAACTAACCCAATACAGCCGAAGTGCAGGATGCGGATGCAAAATAGCGCCTGATGTATTATCCCGCATTTTAAAATCAAATGAATCAAAACCTTTTGAAAATTTAATAGTAGGAAACAACACTCGCGATGATGCGGCTGTACTTGATTTAAAAAATGGTACTGCTCTAATTTCTACCACCGATTTTTTTATGCCAATGGTTAACGATGCTTTTGATTTTGGAAGAATTGCCGCTGCCAATGCCATTAGCGATGTATATGCAATGGGAGGCAAGCCGGTGCTTGCAGTAGCCATACTTGGATTTCCTGTTGAAAAACTTCCGGTTGATACAGCTTCAAAAATTATTGAAGGTGCACGCTCGGTTTGTGCCCAAGCTGATATCCCGCTTGCCGGTGGTCATAGTATTGATAGTGTTGAACCCTTTTTTGGATTAGCAGTAAATGGAATTGTATCAACCAATAATGTAAAACAAAATAATGCCGTGCAGCAAGGCGACTTGCTGTTTCTTACCAAACCACTTGGTACAGGAATTTTATCTTCTGCACTTAAACGCGAAAAACTGTTAGATTCTGATTATGATAAAATGGTTGCGTGTATGACCCAATTAAATAAAGCAGGTGAGGTGTTGGGTAAATTAAGCTATGTAAATGCAATTACCGATGTAACAGGTTTTGGTTTGGCCGGCCATTTATACGAAATGATTGGAGATAAATATAGCGCTGAAATTTATTTTGACAACCTAAAAACAATCACCGATTTAAAACCTTATCTCAATCAGTACATATATCCTGATATGACAATGAAAGTGTATTCAGGACTTTCGGCCAAAATGAACGAACTTACGGTAGAACAGATTTTTATTTTATTTGACCCTCAAACAAGCGGTGGATTGTTGGTGTCGGTTAGTGCGGGTAAGGAAGATGAATTTAAAAATATAATTAAGGATTTTGGCCTGCTTGAAATTTGCGAAAAACCAATAGGAAAAATTTTACCTAAAAACGAAAAAGCAATTATTGTTGTTTAAAGCATGACATTTTCAAAAAACATATTTCCATATTGCTCGCTCATTATTTTTATTTCGGCATGCACACCAAAAGAAGATGTTGGACTAGCCCGGTATTTTATTAAAAACAACAGCGACTTTGATATTGCAGTTAAGTTCGAGTATATTAAAAGTGTTTCGGTTGATTGCGACAGTTGCTTTGTTGGTAAGCAATCTGAAAAAAAATCAGGCAACGACAGTAATTTTGGTCATGCACCTAATCCACAGGAAACAATAAAATCAATAAAAGTTTATAAAAATGATTTGTTAAAAATAAACATTTCAGCACCGTATGCCGATACACTATTTAAAAACGTAAAAGGAGAAGGAGTGTATGACTGGGATTTTTTTCTTGAGATTGAAAACGGTGATTTAAACTGATTATTTTTCAGCCATGCTTATTCAATATGTTAGATTACCATTTTTAAAATATTCATTCCATTAGTTTTGCAGTGTTTTAAATAAAAAATCAATTTCTGCATCGTAATTTTAATCCTCTATTTTTTTAATGACAGACATACGCAAAATAAAATCACTATCTCATCTCCGTTCATCAGGCTATAAGCCTAAAAGCATTAAGGACGAGATGCGTGACAATTTAATTGCATCAATTAAACAGAAACAAAACCTTTTTTCTGAAATAAAAGGGTTTGATGATACCGTGTTGCCACAACTTCATACTGCCATTTTATCAAAGCACAATATTCTTTTTCTTGGTTTAAGAGGGCAGGCTAAAACGCGCATTGCACGTTTGATGACTGCCTTGTTAGACGAGTATGTGCCGGCAGTGGCAGGATGCGAACTTAATGATGACCCACTTGACCCAATATCACGTTTTGCAAAAGATAAAATTGAAGAGTATGGTGACGAAACACCAATTCAATGGATACACCGTGATGAACGGTATGCCGAAAAACTTGCAACACCTGATGTAACCGTTGCTGATTTGATTGGCGATGTTGACCCGATTAAAGCAGCCACTTTAAAGTTAACGTATGCTGATGAACGTGTGATACACTACGGTATGCTGCCCCGAAGCAACAGAAGCATTTTTGTAATTAACGAGTTGCCCGATTTGCAGGCGCGCATCCAAGTAGCACTTTTTAATATTTTGCAGGAAGGAGATATACAAATCAGAGGATTTAAATTGCGGTTGCCGCTTGATGTGCAATTTGTTTTTACTGCAAACCCTGAAGATTATACCAATCGTGGCAGCATTGTAACACCTCTTAAAGACAGAATTGGCAGCCAGATTTTAACTCATTATCCTCATAGCATTCAAACTGCTGCTGAAATTACAGCACAGGAAGTGAAATTGATTTCGGAACAAAAAAATAAAATAGAAGTACCTCCTCTTTTAAAAACGCTAATTGAACAAATCGCCTTTGAGGCGCGACAGAGCGAGTTTATTGATCAAAAAAGTGGCGTATCGGCACGCCTTACCATTTCCGCTTACGAAAATTTGGTTAGCACTGCTGAACGCAGAATGTTAATTAATAATGAGCAAACCACCGATGCACGTATTGCCGATTTAATAGGAATTATACCTGCTATTACCGGTAAAGTTGAATTGGTTTACGAAGGCGAGTTGGAAGGTATAGCTGCCGTAGCGCATACATTGATAGGCAAAGCAATTCGCAAAGAATTTTTAAGTTACTTTCCTGACCCTACTGCATCTAAGAAAAAGAAAACAGAAAACCCGTACCAAAAAGTGCTTGATTGGTTTACGGATGGCAACGAAGTGGATTTACTATCAGACTTACCGGAAGATGAATACGCATCTCGTTTACATGCTGTAAGCGGACTAAAGGAACTTGTAAAAAAACTAGTTAAACCATCCCAACCATCCACTGAACTTTTAATGATGGAATTTGCATTGCACGGACTTGCTGAATTTTCTCAAATAAGTAAAAGAATAATTGAAAGCGGTACTTCTTTTAAAGACATTATGAGTGGTATGTTTAACCCTGGAATAAACACCGATGAGGATTAATAAAGTTTGGTTATAACAAAACAACTTATCACTAAATCTTAAACACTTACTTTCGCGTGCCATTTTGACCACTTTTACCTGTTGGCAAAAAGTTTGAGATGAGTAATGAAAAATATTTTTAAGAAAAAAAAGATGAATACGGATAAAACTACTGTCGAAAATACCGACAGTGAGAAAGAATTGTCGCAAAACCAACCTCAACCCAATACCGAAAACATGATTGAAGGAAAGGTAGAGGACATACCAGCTGCAGACCCCTTGCAATTGCTTAATGAGGAACTTGCACTGGCTAACGATAAATATTTGCGCCTTTACAGCGATTTTGAAAACTTTAAAAAACGAAGCATAAAAGAACGAATAGAAATATTTAAAACGGCAGGTGCCGATGTTATTACAGCCTTACTTCCCGTATTAGACGATTTTGAACGTGCACTAAAGTCAATGGAAAACAATACCGATGTTAACGCCCTTAAAGAGGGGGTGGTGCTAATACAGGGAAAACTTAAAAACATTTTATCACAAAAAGGCCTGCAGCCTGTCGAAAGTGTAGGCAAAGTATTTGATACCGACTTGCACGAAGCAATAACCAACATACCGGTTACCGAAGAAGAGAAAAAAGGAACTGTTATTGATGAGGTGGAGAGAGGATACATGCTTAATGATAAAGTGATAAGACATGCAAAGGTTGTAGTTGGCAATTAATAGGTAAAAAGAAATTTATTCATGGCAAAGAGAGATTATTACGAAGTGCTTGGTGTTCCGAAAAACGTAGCGGAAGCTGAATTAAAAAAGGCTTACCGCCAAATGGCCATTAAGTATCATCCCGATAAAAACCCTGGTAACAAGGAAGCGGAAGAAAAATTTAAAGAAGCTGCAGAAGCTTACGAAGTTTTAAGTGACGCAAACAAACGTGCACGTTACGACCAGTTTGGGCATCAGGGCATGGGTGGTGCTGCGGGTGGCGGCTATGGTGGCCACATGAATATGGATGATATCTTCTCACAATTTGGCGACATTTTTGGCGGGCACAATCCGTTTGAAAGTTTTTTTGGTGGTGGTGGGCAGCGCAGCGGTGGCCGCAGAACTGTTAACCGTGGTTCCAACCTTAGGGTAAAAGTGCGAATGACTTTGCAGGAAATTGCCCACGGTGCTGAAAAGAAAATTAAAGTAAACAAAGCAGTGCCCTGCAATACATGCCATGGAAGTGGTGCTCAGGGCACCAATGCATTTAGCACATGTGGTACCTGCAAAGGGTCGGGGCACATACGCAGAGTTACAAATACAATTCTTGGCCAAATGGCTACCACCACAACCTGCCATGCGTGCAATGGCGAAGGCCAGGTAATTGCAAACAAATGCAAAACATGCAGTGGTAGTGGCATACAGCAAGCCGAAGAACTTATTGCTATTAATATTCCTGCAGGTGTGGCCGAAGGCATGCAACTTAACGTAAGCGGAAAAGGAAATGCTGCCGAGCGCGGTGGCGTACCCGGTGATTTGTATGTGGTAATTGAAGAAATTACAGACCCTCAACTTCAACGTGATGGCGATAATTTACTTTTTGACTTGTACATAAGTTTTATTGATGCTTCGATAGGAACTACCGTTGAAGTACCTACGGTGGATGGCAAAGCCAAAATAAAAGTAGAACCCGGTACACAGGGAGGCAAGGTGCTGCGGCTAAAAGGAAAAGGGTTACCGCAGGTAAACTCGTACCATCGTGGCGATTTGCTTGTAAACATCAATGTATGGACTCCCCAAAATCTATCATCAGATGAACGCAAGTTGCTCGAGCAATTACGTAACTCTCCTAATTTTAAACCCAATCCGGCTAAAGGCGAAAAAAGCTTTTTCGAAAAAATGAAAGAGTATTTTAATTAAGGGTTGATTACCCAATCGCTTTAACAAGTGCTTAAGTAGTTGAAAAAAAAAAGAAACTGACTTTTAACGACAGTTTCTTTTCTGTTTTTAGCGTAGTTACTTATTAGTTCTGATTTCCCTTAATCGAAAAATTTGTTGTACCAATTTCTTTTCCTGTTTTCGCTTTGTAAAAATCAAGATAGCGCTTATGCACTGCTTTATCCTGTTCGTTTCCATTTATAAACAAACCATCTTTATTAAACTTTAACGAAGTTACATTTCCTGTTATCAAACCATCTTTTGCCAACTGATCTTTAAATGCATTCATAAAATTTTTGTCGCCATCATCTGAACTGGTTTCGGTACTCTTCTTATTGCTTATTGTTTCAACAGCTTGTGTAATAACATCGGTATGAGATGCCCAACTTTCTTCTGCCACAACAACATTGTTTAGTGTCATCTCTTTTAAATCATCGCCATTAAATTTTAACACAAAACTTCCTTGTGTACTATTGATGCTAACCGTGCGCAGTGTGTTTGATTTTACTTCGGTAAATTTTACACCCACATTTTCGGCCTCAGCCTTGGCAGTTTCTTTTACAGGAGTTAATTCTTTTACTTCAGTACTAACTTTTGGTGCCGCTGTTTCCACCGATGCTTGTGCTTGTGTAGGTTGCACTGCAACCACATCAGGAGTTTCTACAACAGTAGGGGCAATGGTAGTTTCGGGTTGGGTAATGGGTTCATCATTATTTGAAAAAATAAAATAACCGGCAACCGAAAGTGTAACTATAGAAACAACTGCAATTATTCCCTTGGCAAAGGCCGAACCCATTGCGCCTGATGCTGCCGTAGTGCCCTTAATCATACTACTTGCTTCCTCAAAACTAAGTACGGGTTTTGACTCACGTGCCGCCTGCAGCAGTTTGTCTAATTTATTGTTTTTGTCCATGGAGATAAAATATAAAAATTCTTAAACTGTTTCTTGTTCTAATATTTGTGAAAGCTTTTCGCGTGCCCGCACAAGTCTTGATTTTACCGCTGATAAACTATCACCTTGTATTTCCTGTATTTCGTTTAATGATAACCCGGATATTTCAAAAAGCACCAATGTTTCGCGTTGCTTTTCCGGCAATTCCTGCATGGCTTCATATAATTCTTTTACCTCAAGTTTTTGTTCGGCACTGGCACCATTATCTTGTATCGATTCAATCAAATAATCAGGCATTTCTACCATATTCTTTTTTTGGCCTGTGCGCTTATAAACCAACCTGCTTGAAACTGTGAACATAAAACTTAGCAGCGCATCAGGATGTCTTATGGTTTCAAACTTTTCGTAACACTTTAACAGGGTTTCGGCAACAATGTCTTTTACATCTTCTTTGTTCCAAACCATTGTTTGCACAAACCTTACCAGCCTGTCGTGTAATGGCTTATAGGCTTCAGTAAAAGCTTTTTGTTTTCCGGTTACCGATTCGTCTGTTAACGACATACTATAGTTTGCTCAAACAGTAAGAGGCGAACAGGGGTAAAAAGTTGCATAAATGCAATTTTTTTTTCTGTAACACCCTTTAATTTTAGTTTTACAGCAAATTTATAATAAATATGTTTCAAGGTCTTTCCAATACCAACTTTAATTTTAACGGGCAAACGGGTAAATACAACGGCAAAGTGCGCGATGTATATTTTTTTGGAGACAAGGTGCTTGCCATGATTGTTACCGATAGAATATCGGCCTTTGATGTTATTTTACCACGCGCTATTCCCTATAAAGGTGAAGTGTTAAATAAAATTGCAGCTCACTTTTTATCAGTCACAAAAGATATTGTTCCCAATTGGGTACTGGATGTTGCTGATGCGCAGGCAACAGTTGGTTTGCAATGCAAACCCATTAAAGTAGAAATGGTAATAAGAGGTTATCTCTCAGGCCATGCATGGCGTACCTATAAAAGTGGCGAGCGTGAATTATGTGGTGTTAAAATGCAAGAGGGGCTAAAAGAAAGTGATAAATTTTTGGAGCCAATAATAACCCCAACCACCAAAAGCAACCACGGGCATGATGAGGATATATCGCGCCAAGAAATCATTAGCCGCAAAATTGTTGACAAAAAAGTTTACGGGCAACTGGAGGATTATACACGCAAACTGTATGCACGCGGTTGCGAAATGGCGGCAAAGCAAAATTTAATTTTGGTTGATACCAAATACGAGTTTGGAATTTTTGAAAACAAAATACATTTAATAGATGAAATTCATACACCCGACTCGTCACGTTATTTCTATGCCGATGGATACAATGAAAGGCAACAAAATGGTCAACCGCAAAAACAACTTTCAAAAGAATTTTTAAGGCAATGGCTTATCGAAAACAATTTTCAGGGGCTTGAGGGCCAGCGTGTACCCGTAATGACCGATGAAGTGGTGAAAATGGTTAGCGACCGTTACATTGAACTGTACGAAAAAATTACTGGAACAAAATTTCAGCCAACCGTATCCGATAACACCGAAAACAGAATTTTTACCAACGTTTCGCAGGCAGTTAAAAAGTTTTTGTAATAATTTATATTATGGCATAATGTCTTTTTTCTTTGAAAAAATAAAACTTTATAGGATAATATAAAACCGAAAACTAATCGTAATAACAACCGATTTGGTTCATTAAAATTTTAGCCACAACTTTTTTTTGCATTACATCATCTGTTACTTTCGCACCATAAATTGTATTTAATAAATATGAGTAAAGTTGTATTTAATTTCGTGTTACTGCCTGCAATGCTATTATTTAGTAGTTGCTTTCAAAAGGACCCCGACCAAAAATTAAATCCCGACATAGTAAAAAATCCCGTAACGGCAGATGGAACAACCGACTTAAAAAACCTGCCTGTGTTTGAATTTGAAAAAGACAACCACGAGTTTGGAGAAATTACCGAGGGCGAAACAGTAAGTTATAATTTTAAATTTAAAAATACCGGCAAGTCGCCTTTGATAATAACATCGGCAAGCGCAAGTTGTGGCTGTACAGTGCCTGAGTATTCAAAAGACCCTGTTGCAGCAGGTGACCAAGGCTTTATAAAAGTAACATTTAACAGCGAAGGCAAACATGGCATGGTAAGTAAAAATGTAACACTGCTTGCCAACACCATCCCAAATACAAAAGTGTTAACCATAAGTGCAGAAATAATATCAAAAGACAAACAATGACTTTAACCATTTTATTACAAGCGCAAGGAGGAGGCATGGCAATGCAACAATTGCTCATGCTTGGATTGATAATAGTGATAATGTACTTTTTTATGCTGCGGCCGCAGATGAAAAAAGTAAAAATTGAAAAACAGTTTAAAGAGGGTGTAGCCAAAGGCGATAAAATAGTAACCATTGGCGGCATTCATGGCCGCGTGGTTGAAATAACAGACACTACTTTTTTGGTAGAGATAGATAACAATGTAAAAATGCGCATTGAGAAAAGTGCAGTTTCGGCTGAAGCTTCCAAACAATTTCAGGCACCGCCTGCTAAAAAATAAAACCTGTTGCTGGCTGACCGGATTAAGAAACTAAAATTCGGAGGCAATAACACATTGCCTGTTTTTATTATTTGCGTTTTAATAGCCGCTGTTTTTTGGATACTTAACTCGCTTAATAAAGAGTATAGTTACTCTTTTGCTTTTCCGCTTGAAGTAATAAATATGCCTTACAGCAAGCGCATGGTTAACACGGCCCCCGATTCAATAAAAGTATTGTGCAAAGCGCGAGGCTTCGAACTTTTTTGGTTTAGTATCAGAAATGCCCGCAAAAAAATAAATATAGACCTTGACGAAAAAAAAATTGCATCGGCTGATAAAATCTCCATCGGAATTAAAAGCGAGTTTATAGGTAAGTTTAAAAACGATTTACAACAAATGGAAATTGTTTCGGCACAGCCCGATTCTATTCATCTTTTTCTTTCGGCACGTTATCTTAAAAAAGTCCCTGTAATTTCTAATTTAAAATACACACTTAAAACAAGATTTGGCATAGCCGGAAGTATTAAAATTGAACCTGATAGTATTTTAATTTCAGGTGATAAAGCTGATATTGCAAACGTAAACGCCATTGAAACCGAGGAAAAAGAATTGGCTTTAATATCAACAACAACGCTGGCAGAATTGAATTTAATAAAGCCCGAAAATGTTTTTTTATCAGCAAACAAAATAAACATCAGCATTCCTGTTGAAGAATATACCGAAGGAAAAGTAATTGTTCCATTAAACATTTCCATGATTAACGGACTTAAAGTATACGTGTTGCCGGCCGAGGCAGAAATTACTTATCAGGCTACATTTAATAACTATTCAAAAATTGAAAAAGACTCTTTTCGTATAAGCGCGCAACAGGTTACTGTTGGTAAATCAAAAAAACTTAAACTCACGGTAGCCAAATCACCAGTTAATGCAAAGGTTATTTCAATAATTCCTCCCTTTGTTGATTATTATTTTGAAAAATAAAAAATGCTAAAGGTTGGTTTAACAGGCGGAATTGGATCAGGCAAAAGTGTGGTTGCCAAAATTTTTGCTCAACTGGGTGTTGCAATCTATGATGCCGACAGCGCTGCAAAAATGCTGATGAATAATAATGAGAACCTAAAAAATACTCTTAAAGAAAACTTTGGTGATTCTATTTATAAAACCGATGGAACCCTTAACCGTAAAAAACTTTCTGACATTGTTTTTGCTGATAATAAAAAAAGAGATTTAATAAATGCATTGGTGCACCCTGCCGTTGCAATTGATTTTGATAACTGGTGCAAAAAACAAAAAGCACGGTATATAATTAAAGAAGCAGCAATACTTTTTGAGTCGGGAGCAAACAAAGGATTGGATAAAACAATAAGTGTATCGGCTCCTGTAGAATTGCGCATAAGCCGTGTTATAGAAAGAGATAAGGTAAGCCCGCAAAAAGTGTTATCAATAATTGCTGCTCAGTTAACAGATGAAGAAAGAAAAGCAAAAAGTGATTTTGAAGTAATAAACGATGGGCAGCAAGCTTTGATACCGCAGGTGTTAAGCTTGCATAAAATATTTTCGCACCAATAACTTATTCAATCTATTGATTTAATAAGCCCCTTAAAAATTTAAACTTGACACCAGAAGATTTAAATCACGGTAAGGAAGTTTAAATACATCGCTAATGTATTTATTGGTAATAGTGCCTCTGAATAAATACACACCACTTCGCATAGCAATGTCTTTCCAAATCATAGCTTCAAGGCCCCCCTCGTCACCAATTTCTAAAAGGATGGGAGTAAAAATATTGCTAAGTGCGTGCGAAGCAGTTTTTGCCACACGGCTTGGAATGTTGGGTACACAATAATGCACCACACCATACTTATTAAAAACAGGATGTGTATGGTTGGTAATTTCACTTGTTTCAAAACATCCGCCCTGATCAATACTTACATCAATAATAACAGAGCCAAAGCGCATTTCGCTAACCATATCTTCGGTTATCACCACAGGTGTGCGGCCTTCTTTTGAATGCAATGCGCCAACGGCCACATCGCACGTTTTTAATGCAGATGATAAATTGCCAGGTGTTAGAGTGGAAGTATAAACACGTGTTCCCAAATTACGAAGCACCCTGCGAAGTTTATACGAGTTGTTATCAAACAATTTTACCTGCGCACCCAGTCCAAGCGCAGTGTGTGCAGCATATTCGCCCACGGTACCAGCTCCAATAATTACCACTTCACTGGGAGGTAATCCTGTTATTCCTCCAAGAAGTTCGCCCTTTCCGCCCGTAACACTGCTTAAATATTCAGATGCTATTAAAATAGAAGCACGACCTGCAATTTCGCTCATGGCTTGTATAACAGGCATTAACGATGAGTCGTCTTTCATGTATTCATAACCAACAGCGGTAATTCTTTTTTGTGCAAGTTTTTCGATGTACGACTTTTTTTGAATGTTTACCTGAAACACCGAGAATAATATTTGCCTGTCCTTCATTAACTCAACCTCAGTATCAAGTGGTGCGGCAATTTTTAAAATTAAATCGGCCTGGTAAACTTCATTGGGTGTGTAAACAATGCGTGCACCTGCCTCACTATAGTCAGTGTCTGTAAAATTGGCATTGGCTCCGGCACCGGCTTCAATAATTACCTGGTGACCATTGTTAATAAGCAATGCTACCGAATCAGGAACTAGTGCAATGCGATTTTCCTGAAACGAAATTTCTTTTGGAATACCAATGAGCAGTTCTTTTTTTAGTTTTTTTATTTCGAGCATGCTCTCTTGCGGCATCAGCATGCCTTGTGTGGCAAATCCCCCCAGCCCCGGTTTAGTTGCACTCATGTGGTTAGAATTATCTCACGAATTTCGTCTTTAACTTTCAATTGAACAAATGCATGAGGAAAATTTATTAACGGCTCAATCATTTCGGGCCACTCAATAAAACAATAGTGGCCGCTAAAAAAGTAGTCTTCGTAGCCTATATCATACACCTCATTTAAATTTTTTATACGGTAAAAGTCAAAATGAAAGATAGGTTCGCCCGATGAAGTTTGGTATTCATTTACCAATGAAAATGTGGGGCTGCTAACCGAATCCTTTACCCCAAGTTGTTTGCAAATTTCTTTAATAAGGGTTGTTTTACCTGCTCCCATTTCGCCTTTAAACAAAACTATTTTATGAGGTTGAATGGCAGCATAAAGCTTTGCAGCTAAGAAAGGCAGTTCAGAAATATTTTGGCAGAGGAGTTTCATTTTTAAAAATTCATGCCACGACTCAAAGTCGTGGCATGAATACTCACAACAATTTATTTATTCACCAACGAAATATAAGGGATGATCATTTCCTCCAATGAAATTCCACCGTGCTGAAATGTATTGCGGTAATGATTTACGTAGTGGTTATAGTTATTCGGGTAGGCAAAAAACTTATCCTGCTTTGCAAATACATAGGTGGTGCTAACATTTACCTGAGGCAAAAAGGCATCTGCCGGACGCTTTACTTCAAACACATCGCGTTTTTCGTAGTTCAGATTTTTTCCTTGCTTGTATCTTAGGTTGGTATTGGTATTTCTATCACCAACTAATTTTGATGGCTCGGTTACGCGAATGGTTCCGTGGTCGGTGGTAATTACAAGTTTTACTTTTTTTTCTGCAATGCGTTTTATGGCTTCCAGTAATGGTGAATGTTCAAACCATGATAAGGTAAGCGAGCGGTAAGCCGATTCATCATCTGCAAGTTCGCGAATTACCTGCATATCGGTACGTGCGTGCGATAGCATGTCAACAAAATTGTACACAATAACATTTAATTTGTTGTTAAACATGTTAGGGATGTTCTCCACCATTTCTTTCCCTTTGTCAAGGTTGGTTACTTTGGTATAGGAGGTTTTAATATTTTTTCGCAGGCGCTGAATTTGTCCGTTTAAAAATTCTTCCTCGTGTAAATTTTTTCCTCCTTCATCGTCATCATAGGACCACAGTTTGGGATATTGTTTTTCAATATCGCTAGGCAACATGCCGGCAAATATAGAGTTGCGTGCATATTGTGTGGCTGTAGGCAATATGCTGTAGTAGGCATCTTCTTCTACAATTCTATACAGTTCGGTAATGATGGGTTGGATTATTTTCCATTGGTCTAATCGCAAGTTATCAATCAAAATAAAAAATACAGGCTGCTCGGAGTTTTCTACCAACGGAAATACTTTGCGCTTAAGCAGGTGCTGCGATTGAAGCGGTGCATTTTGTTCAGGATTTTTTAGCCAGTTTATGTAATTGCTTTCAACAAATTTTGAAAATTGGCGGTTGGCTTCTTCTTTTTGCTGGATAAGTATTTCATACATGCTTTCGTCACGGGCGGTGTCTAATTGCAGTTCCCAGTAAATAAGTTTTTTGTAAAGTTCAACCCATTCTTTGTGTCCAAGCCTGTCGCCAAGCATCATACCTATTTGCCTGAACTCCTGCTGGTATTGTGTGTTTGTCTTTTCGCTTATCAACCGTTTGTTTTCCAGGTTTTTTTTTAGCGAAAGCAAAATTTGTTTGGGGTTAACGGGTTTTATCAGGTAGTCGGCAATTTTACTGCCGATGGCATCTTCCATTATGCTTTCTTCTTCGCTTTTGGTAATCATTACAACGGGAATTTCGTTATTGAAATTTTTAAGCTGAAGAAGGGTTTCGATGCCGGAGAGGCCGGGCATGTTTTCGTCTAAAAAAACTATGTCAACGGGTTGTGATTTAAAAATTTCGATGGCATCGTTGCCGTTGTTGGCGGTAATGGTTTGGTAACCTTTTTCTTCTAAAAAAAGAATATGTGGTTTAAGTAAATCTATTTCGTCATCGGCCCAAAGTATTTTTGGTTTGTCCATATTGATTGTGTGTTTGTGATTAAAAACGCGAGGAGGCTTTTTTTATTTTGCAAGGCAAAGATAGGGGAGATTGAAGTTGGGGAAATAATGGTTGAGTGAGCATGGAAAAAATGGTTTATGAACCGAAAAAGGAATGATGAGAGCGGGTGTGTGATTGCGAGTCTGAAACGTTATTGCAAGGAGTATAAAGAAGCATTAAGGTGATTGTCGGATTTGGATTTGTGTTATCCTGATACCGATTAGAGGACAGAAAAAAACGAGTGTTGATCTTTGAGTTAACAAAAGTAAAATTGTTTTTTAATGAACGCTCTAAGCAAGATGCTACTTTAAAATTAGTTTTGTTGATATGTTAGCTTCTCGGCAATATATTTTGCGGTGATAGATTGCGAACATTGCGCAAGACCTTCGGGTGTACCTTCAAAAATAAGCTGGCCGCCATCATCGCCACCTTCTGGACCAAGGTCAATAACCCAGTCAGCACATTTTATTACATCCAGGTTGTGTTCGATTACAAGTATACTGTTCCCATTACGGATTAGGGCAGTAAATGAATCGAGGAGCTTGCGTATGTCGTGAAAGTGGAGGCCGGTGGTAGGCTCGTCAAAAATAAACAGCGTGTTGGTGGTAGCTTGTCCAATGCCCAGGTAGCTTGCAAGTTTGATGCGCTGCGCCTCGCCTCCGCTAAGGGTGCTTGAGGCCTGGCCAAGCGCAACGTATCCTAACCCTACATCAGCCAGCGGTTGAAGTTTGGCAATTATTTTTTTTAGAAGGTTGGTGTATCGCTCGTCTGTATCGTTGTTAAAAAATTTAATGGCATCATCTACTGTCATTGTAAGTATATCGTGTATGTTTTTATCACGATAAGTAATAGAAAGAATTTCTTCTTTAAAACGTTTGCCATGACAGGATTCGCACTTTAAAATAATATCAGCCATAAATTGCATTTCGATGGTGACATTTCCTTCGCCACTGCACATTTCGCAACGGCCACCATCAACATTAAAGGAAAAGTGTGCAGGTTTTAAATTGCGCTGACGTGCAAACGGGGTTTCGGACATTAAAGCTCTAATTTCGTCATAGGCTTTGACATAAGTAACCGGGTTGCTGCGGGATGATTTTCCTATGGGATCCTGGTCAATCATTTCGACACCTTTGAGGTTAATAAAATCGCCTTGAAGTTTGTCGAATTTTCCGGTTTGTTCACCATATCCGCCCATCATTTTTTTGAGTGATGGGTAAAGAATTTTTTTGATGAGTGAGGTTTTTCCCGAGCCGCTTACCCCGGAAACTGCGGTGAAAACACCCAAAGGAATTTTTACACTTATGTTTTTGAGGTTGTTTTCGCGTGCACCAATAATTTCAATTGCGTTTTTCCAGGCGCGTCTTTTGGAAGGAACATGGATAATATCTTTACCTGTAAGGTATCGGGCGGTAAGGCTTTTTTCATTAAGCTGAAGTTGGCTGAATGTTCCCTTAAATACTACATGCCCCCCAAGCGTACCTGCCATCGGGCCAATGTCAACAAGTTCATCAGCACTGCGCATAATTTCTTCGTCATGTTCAACCACAATAAGGGTATTGCCTGCGCGTTGCAGTGATTTTAGCACACTTATTAAACGTTGTGTATCGCGGGGGTGTAGGCCTATGCTTGGCTCATCTAATATGTACATGCTGCCTACAAGGCTGCTTCCAAGGGAAGTGGCAAGGTTAATACGCTGTGATTCGCCACCCGAAAGTGTATTTGATAGTCTGTTAAGCGTAAGATAACCTAATCCAACATCGTTTAAATATTGTAAGCGGTTTTTAATTTCGGTTAGCAGGCGCCCGGCAACTTTTTTGTCGAAATCGGAAAGTGAAATGGTTTTTACAAACTCAAGGCTTGTTTTTACAGGCATTAGCACTACATCGGTAATTGATTTGCCGGCCACTTTAACATAGTTGGCATCATGGCGCAGGCGGGTGCCTTGACACTGCGGGCAGGTTGTTTTTCCGCGGTAGCGGCTAAGCATAACCCTGTATTGTATTTTATAAGTTTGTTCTTCGATGTGCTTAAAAAAGGCATCGAGGCCTTTAAAGAATTTATTTCCTGTCCATAATAATTTTTTGTCGTAATCATTTAACTCGTAGTAAGGGCGGTGTATAGGGAAATTGAACCTGTAAGCATTGAGAACAAGTTTTTCGTTCCATGCATTCATTTTTTCGCCACGCCAACAGGCAATAGCTCCTTCATAAACCGACAGGCTTTTATTAGGAATAACAAGGTCTTCGTCAATACCTATTATGCTGCCAAATCCCTCGCAATGCTTGCAGGCGCCAAACGGGTTGTTAAAACTAAAGAGGTGTACAGTAGGCTCTTCGAAGGTAACTCCGTTTTCTTCAAAACGGTTTGAAAAAGTTACTTCATTTGCTTCATCGTTATCAAGAAGGTGCGAAATAATGCATGATCCGCCTCCTTCGTTAAAGGCGCTTTGCACCGAATCGGCAAGGCGCGACAGCAGTTCATCATCAAAGGTGGCTGGTACCACAAGGCGATCAATCAAGATGATGACTTTAGGTATTTTTGTTTGCTGAGAAGGTTGCTTTTTTTTTGCTTTTATTTTGTTTTCATCAACGGGTTTATTTTGTGGAAGTGTGTCAAGAATATCTTCGATACGTTGGGTTTTTTTATCGAAAATAACGCGGCTAAATCCTTTTTGAAGAAGTGCATTAAGTTCATCGCGCAATGAGCGATGAGGATGGGGGAGAAGGTGTGTGAGAATTTGAAGGCGTGAATTTGCAGGAAGTGATTTGATATAATCAACCACATCGCTTACTGAATGTTTTTTTACAATGTTGCCTGTTAAGGGCGAATATGTTTTGCCAATTCGAGCAAACAAAAGTTTAAGATAATCATAAATTTCGGTGCTGGTACCTACTGTTGAACGCGGGTTGCGTGTATTTACTTTTTGTTCAATGGCTATGGCAGGGGCTATGCCTTTGATGTATTCTACATCGGGCTTATCCATGCGGCCCATAAACTGTCGGGCATAGGAGGAGAGGCTTTCAACGTATCGTCTTTGGCCTTCGGCATAAAGCGTATCGAATGCAAGCGATGATTTGCCTGAGCCTGAAAGGCCGGTGATAACGGTAAAACTGTTGCGGGCAATGGCTACATCCACCTTTTTGAGATTGTGAACGGCAGCACCTTTGATGATAATAAATTTTTTTGGGTCGAGCGTAGAAAATGAGTCGGGCATAAGAATGCGAAAGTACATATTAACCTGTTGAGAAATTGAGGAGTATGTAAAATGCCCAGTACCAAATGCTCATTGTAATGACCAACTACCCGCTATAAATGACCAACTACTCATTTGTGTTAGCACTTTTTTTTATGCTCTATTAGTTTTGATGCATAATTACTACTAACAATTAAAACTAACACAAAATGAAAACCCAACAAAACCTATCGGCAAAAATCCTGAAAAGTGCTTTGGTTATTGCATCATTAGCATTGTCGGGTACTGTATTTACTTCTTGTTCAAAAACCGAAACAGCCTCTCCATCATTTGGAGGTGCATCATCAACAACAGAAAGCAGCCAGCGGCATGCTGCACCCGATAAGCCGGTAATTTACTTTGAGCAATTGGGCGGATTTAGAGAAACTGCGCAGTATAAATTTGGTGCGTATGCAAGTGGAAAGGTGGTATTTGAAGGCATAAGAAATGTTGGGACAATTGGAACAAAACAGTTTGATGTTGAACCAAAAACCATTGCAGAGCTTGCGGATTTTATGGTGCAGCAGGGATTTTTAAACATGCAGGATAAGTATGGATATGTATGTGATGCTTCGATGCACTTTACCCAACTGCGAGGGGATGTAAACAGAAAAAGTTTTAATAAGACAGTTACAGATTACTCGGTGGCAGTGCCTTATGAATTGATTTTGATAAAAGCTACGCTTATAGAAAAACTTGGAATTGCACAGTTGCTTGAAAAACAAAACGTAAGTGCAGGAAGCCTTGAGCATGGTTTGGAATAATTAAAAATAGTTTTAAGAATAGATTAAATAGCACGTGCTTCGCGGAAAAAGATTCTCTTTAACGAAAAGGGAAAATTTAAGAAGCATTAGGGTTAGGTTCGGAAAAAGGTTCTGTTAGTACAGCAGAGCCTTTTTTATTTTTTGTAAACGAAAGCTATTAAAAAGGGAGGTATCTATAAAAACAAAAAAGCAGGAAATATTTTACTTCCTGCTTTTTCGTTAATTAAAATTATGCTATCAATAGCTTAGTATGACGCTTTGATTATTTCCGTTTCCATCAACCCAACTTACTTTAAAGCCATAAGCGCAGGCATAGGGGGTAGGGTTGCCACTTTGGTCGACACCGCAGGTGAGTGTAAAGTTTTTGCTGTTTACGTTGTGAACAATTTCGCCAGCATTTGGTCTCCATAAGCCACAGTATGTATTTGAAACAAGTGTATTGGTGTAATAGCGTGTAAACGGATTTCCAAAACGGTTGGTTCCCCAGGCGGAAACATTGTTAAACCCATTAAGCGTGGTATCGCCAGTTGCTGTAAAAGTTATGTAAGCAATGTTGTATGCAGAAGAAGATGCAGGCGTGTAACTCCACTGCGTAATATGCGCGGTATTCCAGGTGGCTGTGCTTCCATTGTCAAATGTAACCAGTACATTAAATGCACGGCTCTGGTATTTTAATGTTGCAGTGCCGGCAATAAAACCAAGCCAGTTGTTTCCATTTATATTTTTAAGTGTTTTAATACCATCAAACTTTATGGACTTATTATCGCTTAACCGTGTTATTTTAAAGTTGATGTAAGTAAGCCTTAATACAGCACCTGCATCGGCCCATAAATTACCGGCAATAAGCTCAACTTTAATTTGGCCTGAACGTGTGCGCGATGGGCTAAAGCAAGGAGTAACGCCATCAAAATTAAAGTAAAGGATTTTTTGAGCAATTTGTGATGAGTCAATTGTAACTCCGCAAAGTTCGCTTGAGAGTGTGCTTGATTTACGACCAAAGCCTGAAATTTCATCGAGCGAATTGTTGATGTCGTTATCGGCCTGATCGGATTCTGACTGATAATTGTTTGCATCGTCATTAAACTGCTGAGTTTCGCTGTCTAATTGCGCTTTGTCTTCTTCTTTCTTTTTGCAAGAAGTAACCAATGCAAGCGTAAGCATGCCTGCTATTAGTGAAAATGCTAATTTTTGTTTCATAACCATTTGTATTTTTTTGAATTATTTTTGCGAATATAAACGTAGGTTGAGTGTAAATGTTGTATTAAAATTAAAATAACTTTCAGATAATGTTAGATTAATTCTGTTACTCATTCTCGCTGATATGTAAATATCATTCGTGCAGGCATAAATTGGCTCACCTGTTCCCAAAAATTGCGCTTCCAATGCGAATCATATTGCTTCCTTCTTCAAGAGCAATTTTGTAATCGGATGTCATGCCCATTGATAAAGTTTGAGGTTTAAAGTTAAAAGTTTGTGGTTGGGATTTTTTAGTTTCAAAAAAAATACGCAATTGTTTAAACTCACTTCTTATTTGGTTTTTATCTTCGGTGTTGGTTGCCATTCCCATCATTCCTGTAATACAAATTTTGTTCAGGCTTTTTAATTCATTTGATTGCAAAAGCGCTTCGCATTCCTGAAAACTTAATCCAAATTTGGTTTCTTCTTTAGCAATATAAATTTGCAGCAGACAGTTTATAATGCGCTTGTTTTTTAACGCTTGTTTATTTATTTCTTTAAGCAATTGCAAACTGTCAACACAATGTATAAGTGAAATAAACGGTGCAATATACTTCACCTTATTACTTTGCAAATGGCCTATCATGTGCCATTGAATATCAGATGGAAGTTGTTTTTGCTTTTCCGAAAGTTCCTGTACATAATTTTCGCCAAAGGTTTTATGCCCTGCACTATAAACTTCCTGAATCATGTGAGAAGGTTTGGTTTTTGAAACAGCTACCAAAACAGCCTTGTATTTTTCAGCTTCTTTTAAAATGGAAAAAAGATTGGGTATGTTAACAGCCATTATAAAAGGGAATAAAAATTTAACTTCAGTTTTGAATTCAAAGGGCTTACGCTTATCAGTGATTGATTAGGCATAAGCACCCAGGGTTCGTCATCCAAAGGTTCAGAAGAAAAAACAACTTGGTTATGTTTTAATTTCATGTACATGGTATAGTAGGCATTGCGTATTTCAAATTTTTCGTTTTGGTTAAACGACCTCCACACCATTAATGATTGCGGATGCAGTAAAAAACCGGTTGCTGAACTATATGTTGTTGTGGATATTATTTTTTTTAATCGGGTAATAATTTCTTCTTCACTGTTTACCGCATTTTGCAAAACCAGATGTTCAAAAAAAAGTTGGGAATCGCTTGTGTTTCTTTTTTTTGCATCGTCAACAAAATCATAGATAGTTCCATTATGCGAAAAAGCATACTGAACATCATTTGCCGTAATAGCAAACGGATGTGAGCCTTCAACACGCGATTCGAGTCCGGCTGAGGTAAGCCTGTTATGTGCTAAAAACAAATTTGACTTTGCCTGTTTTACAATCTCAATATAGGATGCATCCCATGCATGGCTGCGGTCGCGTTTGTGAATTTCGGTTGTGTTATCAGTTATAAATGCCATACCGCAACCATCAAGATGTTGGCCTCTGATGTTAGGGTTATCGGGTTGCTTTCCGTTTTCGGATAAATACTTGAGAGAATGAGGACATAGCAACATTTCATCTATTATATTAGTTGGGGTAACAGAAGCTTTGGCAATCATTCTACACATAATCTCAAAGTTTTAAAAATTAAATTTAAGACCCAAAATTAGTGGATTTATACCTTAAAGCATCTTTCTGTAAACGTGTTTTGCTAAACAGCTATGTTGAAAATTAATTTTAAAAATCATCGTTTACAATTTGCATTAAATTATTTTTGATTGTATAGAAAAAGAAAAAAGTTATGTCAAAAGTATCGCCACAGCAGCTAAAAAAACTAGAAGAACATTTGTATGACAGTGGTTATGAGGTGCGTTATGAAAAAGGAAATTTTAAAAGCGGCTATTGCATTTTGGAATCAAAAAAGCTGGTTATGGTAAATAAATTCTCGGCACTTGAAACCCGGATAAGTTCATTGCTTGAAATTATTAACATTTTGGAAGTACAGCAAAAACTTGTTAGCAGGCGGGCAGAACTTTTCAGTACTATGGCTGCAGAAGAAATTCCAGCCATAGAAAACAACTCAGAAACTATTTAAAATTTAATGCCGTGCGTGTAACATTTTTAGGCACGGGTACTTCGCAAGGCGTTCCTGTAATTGCATGCATGTGCAGGGTGTGCAGCAGTGCCGATGCTCGTGATAAGCGTTTGCGTGCATCCATTCATATTGATGATGATGGAAAAAGTTTTGTAATTGATTCGGGGCCTGATTTCAGGCAACAAATGCTGCGTCAAAATATTAATGACATTACAGCGTTATTATTTACGCACGAACACAAAGACCACATTGCAGGCATGGACGATATACGCGCTTTTAATTACATACTCGAAAAAAAAATTGATGTGTATGCCAGCCCTCAGGTTCAAAAAACCATGAAGCGAGAGTTTCCTTATGTTTTTGCACGAAAAAAATATCCGGGTGTACCCGAAATTAATTTACATACCATATACAATAAGCCATTTGAAATAGAGGGAACAAAATTTACACCTATAGAAGTTATGCATTACAAATTACCCGTGTTTGGGTTTAGGATAAATAATTTTACCTACATAACTGATGCAAATTTTATTGATAGCAAAGAGAAGGAAAAAATAAAAGGATGTGAAATATTGGTGCTTAATGCGCTGCGAAAAGAAAAACATGTATCACATTACAATCTTGAAGAAGCGCTTGAACTTATAGAAGAGCTAAAACCGGGCAAAACATATTTAACACATATTAGTCATCAACTTGGATTGCATATTGAGGTAGAAAAAGAATTACCGGCCAATGTTTTTTGTGCCTATGATGGGTTACAGATTAAAGTTTAAAATAAAAAAATGAAAAAACTTGTTTTATTTTCAGTGTTATTGACTTTATCAATTAAGGGTATTGGCCAAACTGATGACAAAAAGAAGGTTGACATAAGGTTATCGGCAAATTTTTTTCATGGATTGATTTATGATGGCAGGATACAGGTTAGAGAACATGGCTATGAAGGAACACCTTTTGGATTAAGGAAAAACCTTGGAATGGACAAATGGATTTTTGGCGGAGGCTCATTAGCACTTGATTTGCGTGAGAAAAATATAGTTGAGTTTGCATACTCCAATCATTTTTTTGAAGGAACCAAACAATTGCCTGACACAGCATGGTATAATGGAACGCATTATCAGGAAAATGCAAAGGCCGACATAAGCAATACCATTTTTAAAAGTTATGAGTGGGTTTGGAAAGCTCGTATTTTTAAAACAGAGCGCATTAATCTTTATTTGCGCACGGCAATACTTTACGAAAAACTAAAATTTTATATTGATGCACCTGTAGATACTTCAAGTCCGATAGTAGAAACGTTTGAAAAATTCTGGAAGCAGCAACAGCCGCTGCCAACTATTGGATTAGCTGCTCACTACAAACTATCATCACGTTTGCAGTTGCGAACTGAAATTGCTGCTACTTATCTTCCAAAAATAAAAACCTGGATGAATGAGGGAGGAACAATTTATTTATCACAATCAAATTTTGACGGGCAGTTGGGTTTTGAATACAGGTATAAATTTTTGGCAGCAGGTGCCGGTGTGTGGTTTAAACATTTTAAACTTATTGAAGAGAGCACCGAAGACCATAACCGCTTTTTGATAAACGGATGTGGCTACAAAGTAAATCTTGTATTTATTATCTGATTACTTTTTACAAATCACCGTATCGTATGACGGGGTTATTGCTTCCCAAATTCCTATGCCACCATTAATGTTTCCTTTTATAGGAGTTATGGAGCCAAACGGATTTCCGTTGTTGCTGGCCTGCGTTTCACTTAGCCGCCAAAAATCATAACTTTCTTTAGTTACAGCACAAAATTTTACCACTACCGTATCGCCATCTTTAAAAAAACCTTCTTCCTCGTTTTCGTCATCTTCTGCAGTTGAGTTTGGCACTTCGCCACGATTGTATGCAAAGTCAAAACTTTTTCCGTTAATAAATTTATCTTCAAAAGTGGATCCAAGTGGTGCAATATATTGCTCGTCTTTTGAAAGGCGTTTTGCAAACCAGCGGTAACAGTTGCCAAGTGTATCGGGGTCGGTCATGCGAGCCCATACGTAGCCTAATGAATCAAAACCTTCTTGTATTTTAAACCATGTGCTGTCAAGCGCAATGGGGGTGGGAATTGTGGTTGTTGATGTAAGTTCTGTACCATCAGGTGTAATGATTCTTAGTGTGTATGTTTTGCCAACTTCGCCAACAAGATTAAATGTAGGTTCAAAATAAAAGTATCCGTCAACAAGAGGAGAGGTAAGCGTGTATGTAGTATCACCATTATTGATGGTTACCACCGCATCCTTAACCATTGACTTTAATAACGAAGCCGAATCATAAGCAGCAAAATAAGCAGCCGATTTGGAGATGAGCACATAAGGAATTTGCCCCGGCTCAATATATCCTTCAACCACATATTGGTTTTCGGGTTGAGGTAGATCAACGCTAATATCTTTTTCGCATGATGAAATACTAACCACTATAATTATAGCTGCAAACAGGATAATTGGAGCAAATAAAGTGTTTCTGTTTTTTTTCATTCGTAAATTTGTATTGGTTCGTTATTCGTACAATTAAAATTTAAAATTATAAGTAACGCTTGGTATGATTGGAAACAGAGAAACTTGTTTTGCCTGCAGTTTATATTGTCCTGTGTTTTCATCAACTTCATTATTGAAATAAATAAAGTAAGGATTCATGCGGCTATACACATTAAATATGCTGAAGTTCCAACTGGATTCGTATTTCTTTTTCTTTTTTCCTTTTAATGTTGCCGAAATATCAAGCCTGTGATACGATGGCTGGCGATATGAATTTCGTGTTCCGTACAAACTATAAATCTGACCGCTTGTCATTTGAGGAATTTCGCCTGACTGAGCAATGGAGTTTAAATCAAGCGGCCCAAACATAAAGTAGCGTCCGGTAGGAAGTGTAAGTGAATTGCCTGTTGCATACACCCATGTAAGACCAAATGACCAGCGCTTACTTAGTTCATACGAAGCCACAACCGATACATCGTGTCTGCGGTCGTACTTGGCAGGAAAAGTTTTGCCATCGTTAACATCTTTAAACTTTCGATTGGTGTATGAAAGTGTGTAGCCAATCCATCCATTTAATTTGCCATAAGATTTTTTTATAAAAAGCTCAGCCCCATAACTCCATCCCTTGCCAAACACAAACTGGTTGTCGGTATTATTTTTTACTTCCTCATCGGGTTGTGCGCCTTCACGATATTCAATTTGATTTTCCATTTGTTTGTAGTAAAACTCAATACTGGTTTCAAACATGTTTTTACTAAAGTTTTTAAAATAACCAATGGCATACAGCCTGCCAAGTTGCGGCTTTACACGGTCAGAACTTGGAACCCACACATCCGTAGGCAGCGTTACCGATGCATACGATGCCATGTGTATGTACTGGTAATTTTGAGTAAACGATGCTTTAACCGAAGCAGTTTTTCCGACCGAATATTTTAAACTTGCACGTGGCTCCCATCCGTCATACAGGGCAACTTTTTTATTTGAACTGTAATTAATGGTGTCAATGGTTTCGTTAATGTCATTTTTAAGGTAGCGGGTAAAAGGGCCTATGTGTTCAAATATTGAATAACGAATACCTGCACTTAACGAAAGTTTTTCAGACACATCCCAATCATCATTAATGTATATTGCTCCATCGTGAGCGTAAAGGCGGGTTACACCACCCAAATCAAATTCGGTATCGCCTTGTTTAGCGGTAGCTCCTGTTGGAGTAAGGGTATGAAAAATATAATTAGCTCCAAATTTTATATGGTGGGTAATAACAGGATAGTAACTAAAATCAATTTTTGCATTGTAATCGCGCACGCCTGAAAATAAGTTGAACTCAAAACTTTCCTGCTTGGCGCCAAAACTAAATTTGTAATCAGAAAATATTAACGATGTATTTAAAAACAATTTATCACTGAATAAATGATTCCACCTGAGCGAAGCTGTGGCATTGCCCCACGGAATGCGAACTTTAAAACCTGTGGTGGCACTTTTAAAATTAAAAACATCACGGCCAAAGTAGCCGCTTAAAAACAAACGGTCTTTATCTGAAAGGCGGTAATTTATTTTGGTGTTTAAATCATAAAAATAATAACTGTTACCGGCAGCGTTTGAATTTTTTGGAATAAATGGTTCGCGCATAAACAAATCAATAAACGTTCTGCGTGCCGAAATAATAAAAGAAGATTTTTCTTTTTTGATGGGGCCTTGTAAAGTGAGGCGCGAGGCAATTGGGCCCAGCCCGCCATCAACCTGAAATTTTTTATTGTTGCCTTCTTTCATCGAAATATCAAGCACCGAAGCCAATCGGCCACCATAATTAGCAGGCATGCCACCTTTAATAAGTGTGGCGCTGTTGATGGCATCGGCATTAAACACACTAAAAAAACCAAACAGGTGCGAGGCATTATAAACTTGGGCTTCGTCAAGCAAAATTAAATTTTGGTCAGGGCCGCCACCGCGCACATAATAACCACTGTTGCCTTCGCCTGCTGATTGCACACCGGGTAAAAACTGAATTACCTTTAAAATATCAACTTCACCTAAAAAAGCAGGCAGCCCTTTTATTTGTTCAACATCTAATTGCACTTTTCCCATTTGTGTGCTTTGTACATTTTCCTCCACTTTCTTTTTATCGGTAATAACTACTTCGGCAGTTTCGATGGCTTTGTTTTTTAAATCAATGTTTATGCGCAAATCTTTATCAAGAATAATGGCTTGCGCAAAATCATTAAAACCTAAAAAGGTGCACATCAGGGTGTAACTGCCTTCATCAGCAGTAATGGAATAAAAGCCATACTGATTAGCCGACATACCTTTTAAGTTTTCTTTAAGAAAAACAGTGGCACCAATCAATGCTTCGCCCGATGAAGCGTCTTTAATATATCCGCTTATGGTATGCTTTGTAACTTTTGCTTTTTCCTGTGCAAAAAGAAAATGGGGTAATGCAATAAAACAAATGCAAAAAGTAGCTAGAAGTTTTTTGAACATAAAAAATAAAATTGTGGCTGCGAAAGTAAACGGATTCGTTTAACCCAAGTTGAAAATGAATGACAAATAAGTTAAATATTTGTTTCGGTGTAACGCAAATAATTTACATTTGCCGCTCAATTTTATTAAACCTGCATGCCGTATAAATTCGGGGTGTAGCGCAGCCCGGTAGCGTATCAGCATGGGGTGCTGGTGGTCGCTGGTTCGAATCCAGTCACCCCGACAAACGGTGCAGGCAAATAAAATCAAAAGGAGAAACGATGTTACATTGTTTCTCCTTTTTTAATGCTATTGATAAAGAACTGCTCTACAGTGAGTTTAAAATTATTTTAGGAAGTTTTGACTTTATTAAACTGTAGGATTGCCATAATTGCTCCTCCCATTCTTTAACAGAAAACCGTTCGGGATTTTGAACCTGTACCCATTTATTACGCGCCATATAAGGTGCAGGAATTACGAATGGGGATTGTATAAGTTCACCAAAATCTTCCTCGGTGGTTTTAAACGAAACTGCAAACGGAGGTTCAAGGTTGGTTATACAAAACATTTTGCCGGCAATTAAAAAGCATAAGTGGTTTTCCCATTTAATATCTTCGGTAACAGAAGGAAATTTCTTACAAATGGTACGTAAAAATTCAATATCCATTTTGCGCTTACTTTTTATTTGCTTTGTTTTTATTGAAAAGTTTTTTGGTCTTTAAAGAAAGTTTGCCCTTAAGAGTTTCTTTTTTTGCAACAGATTTTTTTAAAGCCGGTATTGGATCATCCTTAACATCCTCAAGAAAAAGTTCAACCGGGTCGCCAATAGATTTATTTATTGCAAGGCGCCATTCTTTTTTTATTGCCAGCCAATGTGAGCCATCGCTATGAGGAGTTAATATTGCTTCAATAGGTAAATTATCAATCGTGCCTTTTACAGGTATTATTGAACTTAACCCAAAAATTTTTGCGGCATCCCTAATCACACAATATGTCCATGCACCTTTAATATCCTGACGGTGAAGTGTGGTTTTAAGTTTTAGTTTCGGCATACTTATATGTTTAATAAAATTTGCCTTTAATCAGCTTAAGAAATTTGTTTTCAAATGTACACTTTACATAGTTTATTTATAAAGCGGAAAAATTCTTTTAAAATAATCAAGTTTGTTGCCGTTTTGCCCCGGAAAAATTCCCTGTTGTGCGCTTCGTATATCTTCTATGGTTATAAATGAATTAGGGCTGTGCTTATTCACAAGTTCAATAACTTGTCCTGCATCTTTGCGTTTAATTATTGTAAGCAATACTTTAACAGGCCCCTGCGATCCCTGCGCATTTATTTCAGTAACTCCCAAATTGGCCTCGTGCAGGGCATTCATTAGCGCAGCACTTTCTTTGTTGGTAATTATTCGCATCATTTGCATACCCAATGCAAGCCTGGCTTCAATTTTAATCCCAACAAAAATTCCCATTGAATATCCGCCTGCAAAAGAAACATAACACAATACATTATGTAAATTTTTAATTATCTGACTTACTGCAATAAGCCATATCAACACTTCAAAAAATCCAATTATCGGAACAATTTTTTTTATGTTGCGTGATAAAAGTATGTTGCGCAATGTAGCAAGTGTTACATCACACGTGCGGCTCAAAAAAATTAACGATGGCAGTACCACCCAATTAAATAAATCCGAATCTAAAAATTCCTGGCTAAACATTTATGCTAATAATTTTTTTACAAGTTTAGGAAGTGCGCTTCCGGCTTTATCTTTTATAATTGTTAAGTTTTCAATTTGCTGTAAATCTTTGGCATTGGGGTCAACTAAAAATTTTTGAGCATCGGTTGGGGCATAAGCCACAAGTCCGGCAGCAGGATATACTTCAAGCGATGAACCTACAACAATAAAAATATCGGCTTTCATGGTTTTATATACAGCGTTATCCATTTCGGGAACCATTTCGCCAAACCATACAATGTGCGGCCTTAGCTGAAATCCTTTTTCGCAGGAGTCACCTATTTTTATCTCCCAGTCGTTAAGTGTGTAAATAAGTGTAGAGTCGTTTTCGCTGCGTGCTTTCATTATTTCGCCATGCAGGTGAAGCACGTTGCTTGAGCCGGCACGCTCATGAAGGTCGTCAATGTTTTGTGTTATTACCTGTACCGAAAATTTTTTTTCGAGCTCAGCTATCGCTTTGTGTGCAGCGTTGGGTTTAGCATTCATTACTTGTTTGCGCCTGTCGTTATAAAATTTTAATACCAACGCACGATTGCGAATCCATGCTTCAGGTGTAGCCACATCATTTATGTCATATTCCTCCCATAATCCACCACTGTCTCTAAAAGTTTTTATTCCGCTTTCGGCACTAATACCTGCACCCGTAAACACAACTATTTTATTCATTCTTATTGGTAATGCAAAAATCTTTAATCGCATTATAACAATGCATAAGATGGTTTTTAGTTTTTAACATTCCACCCGTGAATTTTAAAACCGCGCAAAAATTCTTCAATCCCCATTCGTTTTTTGCCTTGAAGTTGCACATCTCTTAAAAAAATAAATCCATCCGGGCACGATATTTTTAAAAATAATTTGCCGTCAGATATTAGTTGTGCTGGTAGTTGGGATTTTGTCAAAAGTTCTTTTTCAGAATTAAAAATTTTTAGTGCAAGGGTTTCACCTTTTTCCGAAACCAAATCGGTGTAGGAAGCAGGGTAGGGTGAGAGGCCTCTGATTTTATTAAAAACAGTTATGCAGTTGTTGTTCCAGTTTAATCGGCAGTCAGGTTTAAATATTTTTGGAGCCGGTTTTATTTTCGTTTCGGTTTTACTTTGAGGAACTGTTTTTACATTTCCTTGTTCTATTGCCCTCACAGTTTTTAAAACCAATTGTGCTCCGGTAATCATCAACCTGTCGTGCAACTCGCCTGCAGTTTCATTTTCACCAATTGCAACTTTTTCTGAAAAAATTACGTCTCCTGTATCAATTTCATGTTGTAGAAAAAACGTAGTAACACCTGTTTCTTTTTCGCCATTAATGATAGCATGGTTAATAGGGGCAGCTCCTCTGTATTGAGGAAGCAGTGATGCATGCAGATTAAAAGTTCCTAACCTTGGCATGTTCCACAATACCTCAGGCATCATCCTAAAGGCAACTACAATTTGTAAGTCGGCATTTAGTTTCTTTATCTGATTTAAAAAAAAATCATCTTTCAATTTTTCAGGCTGAAATACTTTGATTCCTTTTGATACAGCATACTCCTTTACTGCTGATTGTTGCATTGTAAGCCCACGGCCGGCCGGTTTGTCGGGAGCAGTTACCACAGCCACCACGTTACAATTGTTTTCAACCAATTGTTTTAACGATGCCACTGCAAAATCGGGTGTGCCAAGAAAAATTATTCGCATCCTATAGTTTGAATACTATTATTAGTTGACTAATGTAAACCAAAAAGACGGAAGCAACTTGTTTTGTTTCCGTCTTTTGTTTGGTTTAATAAATATTACAATGCGCTAAGGGCTGCAAGCAATCCCGACTCAGAAATTACCTGCATGTTTAAATTTATTTGCTGACCTGTTGCTACTGTAAATGTTTGCTGATCCAGAACAAAATCGTTGGTTTGTTTTTTTGCGAAAGCAACCAGCGTAACACTTTCGCCAACAGGAACCGGGATAGAAACCAAATTGGTTATACGCATTACACTTTTAAAATTATTAAACTTAACAAACACCTGTATGTTTTGTGTATTGCTACCTGCAACGGTAATTGAAATGGGTGTATATGCTGCTGTAGAAGGATGCACCTTGGCAGCACTAACATATCCTGTAACAGAAGGCGTAACTTTGTAGTACGATGGAAATTGGGTTACAGTTGAAAGTGTATCGGTGGCTGCTGCCCAATTATTGTTTCCACTGTTAGATGTACCGTAATAAACTGACATACCACTTGAAGTGGAAGAGAGTGCGGCTGTTTGCATCCAATATGCGCGTCCGGATTTTAAAAAGGCTTCGTTGCCATTTTTAAAAGGACGCATTTTAATTTCTGCACTTGTTTCTAAAATAGAAGTGCCTGATACGGATGGCCAGCGGTTTAAAATCATATCCTTTATCGAATACAATTCAACCACCTTAATTGTAAATGGATAATTTGGAATATCGTTTCCGTTTGCATCCTGCAACATATCACGTGTAACACAAAAGTGCGTGCCCTTCTTAGCTACAATATCGCATGGTCCACTTCCCGAGTCAACCTGAATTTCTTCTTCCTCTTCATCATTATCACTGTAAAATGAATCCATGTCCTGGTAATCGTCTTGTGGAACGCGGTCTTTTTTACATGCATTAAAAAACAATAAACTTGTAAGGGTACATACAAGTGCAAACAGAATTTTTTTTCGAGTTTTCATTTTTAAAATTTATTTAATATTTGTAGTTAAAAGAATTATTTGTTTGAAGGATAGAAAAAAAGTACACCTTATTGATGAACATCAGGACATTTTTCGCGCCTGTTTTTTCTTCCCTTTCCACATGAATTAGGATACCAGTAAATGCCAATGCGTAAATTATTTTCTTTCCATTTAAAATCATAACGGTCTTCAATAAACGGGCGCCAACACCCACGATTTCGAACCAAACCTCCACCGGCTTCAACAACAATATTGTGTTGCTTTTTATCGCCCGGTACATATTCATCTGCATTTATCCAATTGTTATAATATCCACCAACAAGCGGATATAAATTATATGAGCGAATGGTAAGAATTTCATAATGCAAAGCAACGCCCGCATAGTACTCATGGTAATCATTAAACTTTGGAAAATAGCTAAACTCCGGCACGGCAGAAAGTTTTCCATACACAGGAATTTTGGCTCTTAAAGCTCCACCCCAACCCGTAGCTTGAAAATTATAAATTACCGATGCGCCATAACCAATCTCAGGTTTTGTTTTGCGTTTTAAGTATTGAGAAAAACCGGTGCTGCACTGAAGCAGAAATAGTGCAATCAAAAAATTTTTAAGCATTATATTCCAAATTAAAAAACAAATTCTGTTTAACGGATGTGTAAGTGCGAATATCAGGCTTTTACTTTTTTTCATCGGGCGTTTCGATAGGTATTTAAAACAACTTATTAACGCAGTTGTAAACCGTTTATTATCTAATTCGAAAAAAAAAGCAGCCCATATTACTCAGGCTGCTTTTTTCAGTACTGCAATTTGTTTATTCGATAACTAATTTTTGCGATTTGGTTTTGCCGCTAATTGTTATTAAAGCATTGTAAATTCCTTTGCCAAGGTGTGTTAAATCAACTGATTGATTTATTTTACTGCCTGTAAAATCTCTTTCATACACTTTTTGACCAACCACATTGTAAACTGTAAGATCAACTGCTCTTACTTCGGTTTGCCCAACCACCAGGTTAAATTTTCCGTTTGACGGATTGGGCGACAGGCTAAAATATGTATTGGCATCAAGTTGATTTAATGAAGTTGCATTTATAATGTTGATATCATCAAGGTATAAATTGTTTTCGTAATCAGTAATGTTTCTAAATTTAATAATGGCATTGTTGCTTGATGAATAAGGAGTAAGACTTATAGTCTCTAATCTCCATTGGCTTGAGGTTGGAACAAATGAATTAGTTGTCCATCCTGTAGCTGTGGTAGCTAATGCGGGTGCCCATTTTTTGTAAATACTGCTGTAAGTAAGCCCACAGTCGGTAGAAATTAAAACTTCAAGAGTATCAGAATACTGAAGTGGGTTGGTATAATAAGCATAAGCAACCTGGAATGTTAAGCCGGGATTAGCAACCGATGTTAAATCAAAGGCCGGCATAATTGCTTCGTCCATCTCACCATTAGCCTGGTAATTAAAATTTTCAATAAACATGGATGCAACACCTGTTTTAGCAGCAGTAGTAGTGCGCACCCAGGTGTAACTTGCATCCGGATTGTCAATTACCCATGATGTGGGAGGAAATGCAGGAGGTTCGAAGCCCTCCTGATATGGAAGTGCAGCACCTACAGTGGCAATATTAAAATTACTAATGCTTCCATCGTTACTTGCATCAGCATCAGTAGTTGCATTTGGATTGGTGGTGTAGCAATTAAAAGTGTGCGCACCTGATGTAATGCCAGTAATAGCAGGAAGTGTAACATTGGTAGTTGCGCCCTGCGCAAGGTTACCTGTCCACGCAAACGTATTTACAGTACCGGCATCAATCTGGTAATTAATGGTAGCAGATGTAAGTGCTGCAATGCCATAGTTTTTGATGGTTACATCAGGAGTAACAGATGTAGCACAGTAATTTCCACTTGGCGCAGCTATGGCTGAAATGCCGGCATCGTTTTGAGCTGTTGTTGGAGGCACACATCCCATACTTGTAAGAATGCTTGAGCGTGGACCCGAAAGCGCACTATTCATACGTGATGATTGCCCAAGAGTAAAAATATTCATGCAGGCATCATCTGTATAATCCATATAGTTCATAAACATTTCGCCATTGGGGCTTGTGCCAGCGCCACATGTGTTTGTATGGTAAGGTGCATTAGGACACCCTCCATGCAAAGCATCTTGTTCCGGAGTATCAAATACCAAATCATCACCACAGTTTGAATCGCCATTGATGTGATAAAGATTTAACCAATGGCCTATTTCGTGTGTTGCTGTACGTCCAAGATTATAAGGAGCACCTCCTGCACCGGGATTTGCAATGCTACCAACCGAGTTGTAAAGAATTACCACTCCGTCTGTATTTGGGTTTTGACCGGGAAATTGGGCATAGCCAAGCAGCCCCCCACTTAAATTACCAACCCAAAAGTTTAAGTATTCACCGGCAGGCCATGCATCGCTTCCACCTTGTGCTGTATATTTTATGGCATCATTTTGTCCAAATGAGTTGGCTGTGGTTTGAACACGTACAATACCTGTGGTAGCGGCTCCGCTTGGGTCGCGCTGTGCAAGGCAAAACTGAATTTGCGTGTTAGCTGCCACAGGCAAAAACGCTGAAGGAGTATTGTTGGTATCGCTGTTTAGTCTTGCAAAGTCATCGTTAAGTTGATCTATTTGCGAAAATATTTTTGCGTCAGGGATGTTTTGTGCAGCAGTTTTCCAAACTACATGCACAACTACAGGAATGGTTACAATTGAGCCAACTTTGTAATTTGGGTTTTGCTGAATAATTTTTTGTGTCATGCTTTCAATTTTTGCACGACTTTTTACAAATTCAGGATTTTGTTGTAATAGCTGCTGATTGTAGGTGTGTGTGCCGCATTTGTTTTGCGCATTCAAAACAGTGGTTGCAAGTAGCGTTGCAACAGATAATAATACAAGTCTCTTCATTTTTTTAATTGATATGATTGGTTATTTGTTAATGATTGGATATAAAATCAAAAGGAGTTGCATATTCAGCAACTCCCTTTGATAATGAAATAATTTTATTCGATTACAAGTTTACGTGTAGTGGTTGCATTGTTTAAGTCAAGCACCACAGTATAAACGCCCTTACTTAATTTGCTAAGATTAACACTATGGCTCAATTTGCTTCCGCTTATAATTTGCTCATAAACCTGTTGGCCAATTACGTTATATACTTTGAATTTAATATCAGCAGTACGCAATTTGTTTAAGTTAATATTTACAACTCCGCTGGATGGATTAGGCGTAATTTCAAAGGAAAGTTTATTGCCTAACTCAATAACACTTAAAGGCACGCAACCATTTGAAGTAAGCAACGAACTGCGCAACCCACCTGTAGCAAACAAAGACTGGATTCTTGTTTTTTGGCCTAAAGAAAACATATACATACAGGCATCATTAACATAATCCATATAGTTCATTGTTTGATCTTGAACATTACTTGTGTAGGGGGCTGGGAATGGAGATGTTTCGGTGCAGGTATTTTGAGTTCCTGGGCAATTAAAGTTAGAAGTAGATGTAGGAGGTGTATCGCAAACCTGATCGCCTGCGGATAAGCAATTGTTATTGGTGGTACCAGCACATCCACCTTGAAATGTATGATACAGGTTTAACCAATGACCAACCTCGTGCGTAAGTGTACGGCCTAAATGATATGGATTGGCGCTACCTGGGCTGGTTGGTCCACCCACTGAAGAATAAAGTACAACAACACCATCAAGGCTTGCACTTCCACCAGGAAAAGTAGCGTAGCCTAAAAGGCCGCTTCCTAAATTGCATACCCAAACGTTTAAGTAGCGAGTTCTGTCCCATGCATCCTGGCCTCCTTGTGCCGTGTATTTAATTCCGGTATTCCCTTGCGACCATGATGATACTGTTGTTTGGCTTCTAACAATACCTGTGGTAGGGTTTCCATTAGGGTCGCGTTGGGCAAGGCAAAATTGAATGTCGGTGTTTGCAGCAACAGGTTTAAATATTGCAGGTATCAATGATGTGTCAGAATTTAATTTTGCATAATCGTTATTAAGAACCGACATCTGTGCAAAAATTTTTGCATCAGAAATGTTTTGAGAAGCAGTGTTCCAAACCACGTGAAAAACTACTGGAATAGTAACCTGAACCGATTGATTTGAATTTTGGTTTGCAAATGTTGCTGCAAAAGCATCCATTTGATTTCTGATGTTAATCAGTGATGGGTTTCCTTGTTCTTCTAATTGGCGGTACTCGTCTGACCAGCATCTTGTGTTTTGTGCATTAACACTACCGGTTATTGATAATGCAAGTGCAAGTGATGAAATAAGTAATTGTTTTTTCATGCGTAACGATATTTATGGTTAATTTATTAGTTTGATTTCGAATGCCAAATGTAGTTTTTTTTTGTATTGACAGAGTGTAGCATAGGGTTTTATTTTTAAAGTTTTGTCAACACATAATTTCCGCTTTTAAAAACAACTTTTCCTAACTCATTTTTGTATTTACATTTTGTTATATCGTCAACTCTGTATTTAACATGGTGTTGCAACAGGTAATTATAATTGTTAGTGGAGTAATAATTTTCTAAGGCATTTTGAATAACATGCTTTGGCAACCAGTTAATTTCGTCTGTCACTTTATAGGCATTTAAAAAATCTAAATACCATTGAACCATAAACCAGGGCTCGTGAATTACGGCTTTGTAAGCTACAATCAGTGGTCGCTTTGCTTCGCATAAAAACGAATCGTCATCAGGCAGTGTAATAAACAATGCGTCTTTTTCGGTATGGGTCTTTATCCATTCATGCATCTTTGATAGGTGCGTGCTTTTGAAATTACCAGCATGATAATTATATTGCCTGTTGCCAAGCGGCAGGTATTTTGTGTTTAATAATAAAAGTAGCAGGGTAAAAGAGAAAATTAATATTAAGTTCCAAAATCTTCTTATAGAAAACCATTTATTTAAAAAAGGTATATGGGTTATCCAACTACCACATGCAATACAGCAAAAAAAGGTAAGCCAAACACTGGTTTTAAACCATTGCAGTTTTCCAACCACATGCATCTCAAAAATCTCCATTAGAAAATAATATCCAATCATACCACTGATTATAAATACCGTTATCGCAAAAAAATCTTTTTTCCAAAATGGTTTTAATATTAAGGCGCTTATGCCAGCGGTTGCCAAAAGCACAGCGGATTTTAAATAATCATTTACAGAAAAGTAACCAGGTAAATAATGATGAGGGTTGCGAAAAACGTATAATGTATAATAGAACAGTTCATCAGGAACATCACTTTTTATTAAAAATTGCCTGTATAAAATGGGTAACAGCATTGGAGCCGCAAACAAAAGATATATACCAAAAGATAATAAAAGCTTGATATACCTTTTTTGATTTTCAAAAATCATCAGCAACATCAACATCAAAACAAAAACGTGCAATCCCATTAGCACCTGAAACAAGGATGCAGCCCCAGCACTGGCAAACGCGGTATAATAGTTTTTTTTAAAAAAATAATACCATGCAGCAAAACAACCAGCATTGGCAAAAACAGTACATGTTAAAATGTTGTCGTGAATATTATTACCGCCAACTGTAAAATTGTTTAATAGCAAAAAAACAACAGAAATAATAATAACAGAAGCGGCATCATTAGATAAAAAAAATACAGCAAGCCTTATTGCAAAATAAACGGAAACAGTTGTTAAAGTCAGATACAATAAAAAACATACCGCACTAACAGGCAAAAACAACGAAAAAAAATAAACTACCCGCACATAAAAAAAACGAATGGAAAAATCGCTGACTAAATTTTCAACAACATAATCGCCTTTATAAAGAGAATTGTCAAGTAATTTGTAAACCTGTGGTAAGTGCTCTTCCTGATCACTGCAGTTAAACAAGTAGCCGTGAATAGCAATAAAAACAACGGTAATAAATAAACTCCATACCCAATATTTACCTGTTGCTGACATTTACCAAAAACAATAGCTGTAAATAACGAGAAAAAAATTGTTACTTAGCAGGCGATAGTTGTAAAGTTATGAGTGAACAAAACATCAGAATATTATTGGTAGAAGATGAGCCAAGTCTTTCAGAAACCATCAAGCTAAATCTTGAAATGGAAGGATATAAAGTTACTTCTGTTGCAGATGGCAAAAAGGTTTTAAAAGCGTTTAGAGATGCCAGATACAATTTGATTATACTTGATGTAATGTTACCTGGTGTTGATGGTTTTACTCTTTGCGAATCCATTCGGCTTGAAAATCCTGATATCCCGGTTTTATTTTTAACAGCCAAAAACACATCTGCTGACAGAGTTACCGGACTTAAACTTGGTGCAGATGATTACCTTACTAAACCTTTCAACCTTGAAGAATTATTACTTCGCATTAGCAACTTGATTAAACGAGGGCAACGGACTTCGCAGGCCCATATAAATTCGTATGAGTTTAATGGATTTAAAGTAAATTTTTCACAACTTGAAATTACTACTCCAAAAAACAAAATAGTAAACCTTACTAAAAAAGAGTCGTTGCTGCTAAAACTATTAATTGAGAAAAAAAATGAAGTAGTATCCCGTGAACATATTTTAGAAACCGTATGGGGATATGATATTTATCCCAGCACACGAACCATAGATAATTTTATAGTAACATTTCGAAAATATTTTGAAAACGACCCCTCTAACCCAAAGTACTTTTTATCGGTTAGAGGCATTGGATACAAGTTTGCAGATAACGTGGTATAAATACATCTTCGATGTAAAACCCATTTTAGAAGTTCTTTTTTTTCAAAGGCAGAGATTAGAAATTCCATTTTCGTTTTTTACTTCACATTTTTTAGCCCATTTTGTAATTGGGCTGTAAGGTTTTGAATAAAAAAATTGATTTTACCGGGTGTTAAAATTTATTTTTATCAGACTATAACCTTCAAAAATAAACAGGCGTACAATGCTTCACATGTGTACGGTACAGGCGATGTCTAAAACGTTAAACTACTTTTTTGGGGCAACAAAAACTGCAACATTGTTTCTGTTTTTTTTTGCATACATAAATTTTATTTCACCTCCAGCAAAAGCACAAGAGATTCCAATAACAAAAAGTGTTGATGTGGTGATAGCAATGGATTTAAGCGGTAGCACCAATGGATTGCTTGAAAATTTCAGAGCCAAGTTTTGGGATATCATTAATCAATGGAAGTTATTTAAGCCCTCACCAAATTTGCGCATAGGCATAGTTGGTTTTTCGCGTCTTTCATTTCCAAGCCAAAATGGATATGTAAAAATTATTTGCGATTTAACAGACGATTACGATGTGGTTTCGAGGGAACTCTACAGCATTAAGCCATATGTAGAAAATGGCTACCAGTTTGTTGGTGCGGCTATGGCTGTGTGCATTGAAAATATGAACTGGACAAAAGAAGACAGTGCGCTAAAAATGATTTACATGATGGGCAATGGAATGGCAAGTTACGGAACCACTAATTACAGGGCCATGTGTGAGGAAGCGGTAAAGAGGAACATAAATGTAAATTCTATTTATTGTGTAAAAAAAGATAACCAGCAACGAAATCGTGAATTACCTGCATGGAATGAAATTGCTGAACTAACTTTCGGTGAGTGTCATGTAATAAATGTTATTAAACGCCAACCGCTTTTTACTATGAGAAAAGATTTGGTAACCCTTGCTGCGCTTAATGATTCGATGAATAAAACGTACATTGGATACGGCCGAAACGGAACCGATAGATATAAACTTATGCTTGAAACCGATGATAATGCTTCACGGATTTTTGAATCGTATTTTTACTCTCGTCTCAAATACAAATTGTCTGATCATTACATGCAGCGACAAATGACCTGGGATATAGTAACCTACAAGCACTTTTATCCTGAATCACGGCTTGCTGCTTTTAAAGCATCACGCGGACAACAAAATTCAGATGTAAATCTTGATGTATTGGTTGCAGAGCAAATTGATAAAAGAAACAAACTGATAAACTCAATGAAAGCTATTTTTCCAGAGCAGGCTGAAGAAAAAGTTCACGATGAAATTATAAAAGAGGATTTTGAAATTGCAAATATGCTTGATAGAGCTTTAATCTCTTCTTTTTATCATCTGGCTATTGCAAATGGCTTTGAGCATTGATAATTATTTTGCTTCAATGGCCGAAATAATATCAGCATCCAAGGGTTTGGTTTTTGAGCGGTAACGGTGAATTAACATACCATTTTCATCAAGCAAAAATTTTTCAAAATTCCAGTTTATGTCTCCTGTAAAATCAGGGTTTGGTTGTTTCATAAGCCAGGCAAAAAGCGGATCCATATCAGTACCCCTTACCGAAACTTTTTCGGACATTGGAAAAGTAACGTCATAATTTTTGGTGCAGAACTCGGCAATTTCACCATTACTGCCAGGTTCCTGCCTACCAAAATTATTTGCCGGAAATCCTATAATAATTAATCGATCAGCGTATTTCCGATACAACTCCTCCAATGCTTTGTACTGATAAGTATAGCCACATTCGGACGCAGTATTTACAATTAATATTTTTTTGCCTTTATATAAACTAAGATTTATCTCAGAGCCTGAAAGCGATTTAACTTTAAAGTCAAAAAAAGTTTTTTCGCCTGAAAAAAGTAAAAGAGGAAGAAGCAGAAGAAGTGTTCGCATTTTTTATTGCTAATAAATATGTGTTATAAATAAAAAAGAAACAACCCGTGATAAAAAATGTTTAGTTTAATTATCACAGGCTGAATAGAAGTTCTGTCAATGAAAGTGTCTATCTCTTTTTGCCTTTTTTGGCTTTTGATTTTGAACCAGATTTACGTTTGTTACTTGCTGCACGTTTGCGGTTAAGTTCCTGCAAGCGGGCAAAAGCACGTCTGCTGGCAGCGCTTTTGTTTGCATGCCTACGCTGGTCAAGCAACGATACATACTTTAGGTTTTTCACATTGTTGTTATCCTTTTTGTGGTCGAGGTGGATAACAAGTGCGCCTTTAATTTTTGTTTTTGGCAAAAAGTTTTCGGCAACTAACTTGTGAATTAAAAACGCTTTGGTTTTTCCTCCGGGTTTGCAACGCCAGATTTTAAACCCTTTTTGAGTTCCGCACCTTAATGGTGTGCCAGCGTTAACATCCTTTTCGTAACTAACCAAACGTCCGAGGTTAGAAATGGCGTAGCGATATTTAAACGCTCCTTTTTTAAATTTAAGTTCCTTAAATTTTTCTCCTGATAACCTTTTTAATTTTTGCATAGTTTTAATTATTGGTTGGTCAAATATAGATTTAATTCCGAAATTCAAAATTCTATTAAAAAAAACATTTCAACAACCTGCGTTAACAACTTTTACAGGATTTGGATGCGTTTAAAGTTCTTGCTTACGTTAAGGGTAAGTGTTTTGTCGCGCAGTCGTCTGGGCAGGGTTACTATGGAATCGTCAACTCTGAATTCGTCAGGTTTAAATGGTAATGCGTGTATTATTATACGGTAGTTGGTATAGGCAGTTTGATAATTGCCGGTAACATCCTGCACTATACGCATTTGTTTACGGTTGCCAAATACAGTAAACTTTTTTACCGAGCAGTTGCCTTGTTGGTATGTGTAGTTTTCGCCATCGTCTTCGTAAAGCAAACTCGTATTTCGGTTAACCGAAAAGTAAATATGCAATGTCATTTGACGGGGTTGCTCACCGGTATGTTGCACTACAGGCTGGTGAGGTATTACAGCACCTGCTTTAATAAATAGCGGAAATTTATCAAGCGTGGCTTCTGCATAAACCTCGTGTCCGCCTTTAACGGCTTTATCGTTCCAGTAATAGTACCAGTTGCCATGTGGCAAATACATTTTGCGGCCCGAAGCTGCGGATTCATTTATAGGGCAGATGAGCATTTGGTCGCCAAAGCCAAACTCATCCATACGCATGTGTGTTTCATTATCACGCTGTGCCATAAATACCAGCGGCCTAATCATAGGAGTACCATGTTCCACGTGTTGCCAAAACACGGTATATATATAAGGTAATAATTGATAACGCATTTCGATGGCTTTGCGAATAAGTTCCTCATAGGCCGCACCAAATGCCCATGGTTCTTTATCGCCCTGATCGCTGCTGCTGTGGCCACGAAAAAACGGATGAAAAATTGCCATCTGAATATAACGTACAAAAAGTTCACCGTCAGGTTCGCCTATAAACCCGCCAATATCGGTGCCGCAAAACGAAACTCCAGATATGCTTAGCCGCTGGCACTGCATGTTTGCAACCCAAATATGTTCCCATGAGGCTACGTTATCGCCTGTCCAGATGGCGGCATACCTTTGCACACCGGCATATCCAGAACGCGTAAGAACAAAGGGGCGTTTTTCTTTATTAAAGTATTTAACCCCTTGGTGGGTGGCGCGCGCCATAAGCATACCGTAAACGTTGTGGGCTTTGCGGTGGCTAACGTTCTGCCCATCGTAATTATGTCTTACATCGTCAGGAAAAGTTCCGGTTTCGAACACGGCAGGTTCGTTCATGTCATTCCATATTCCGCTAACTCCTTGTTCAAGCAATTCTTTGTATAAGCCGGCCCACCAGTTACGGGCTTCTGGGTTGGTAAAATCAGGAAAATAACAATCGCCAGGCCAAACCTTGCCCATCATGTAGTCGCCATCCTGTCTTCTGCAAAAAAGATTTTTTTCGATGGCCTGCTGAAAAACCCAATAGCTTTTATCCACTTTAATTCCCGGGTCAATGATGGTTACTATTTTAAAACCATGGGCAGCAAGTTCTTTTATCATACGAGCCGGATCGGGAAAGCGCTCGATATCCCATGTAAAACAACGAAA
The DNA here is from genome assembly GCA_964432885.1 of uncultured Flavobacteriaceae bacterium. Lineage (GTDB taxonomy): Bacteria > Bacteroidota > Bacteroidia > AKYH767-A > OLB10 > CAYSPG01. Next base: position 268,602 of record CAYSPG010000001.1, on the reverse strand, counting down.
GCCCTGCATATAATCTATGTCAAGGTGAATTACATCGCAGGGAATATTTTTGGTGCGGAAGGTGTGTGCAAGTTCCCAAACTTTAGCTTCGGGATAGTAACTCCATTTGCTTTGCTGGTATCCAAGCGCCCATTTTGGAGGAAGCTGTGGGCGGCCTGTGATGGCTACATACTGTTCTGCTACAGAAAGTAATTGAGGGCCATAAATAAAATAGTAGTTCATCTCACCACCTGCTGCCCAAAAGCTGAGGGTGTGGTTATTTTCTTTACCAAAATCAAAGTAGGTTTGAAAGGTGTTGTCGAAAAAAATTCCGTATCCTATATTGTTATGCAAACCATAGTAAAAGGGGATGTTGCGGTATAATGGATCCTGATCTTTTTTAAAACCATAGGTATCGGTTCCCCAGTTGGTAAATCTTTTTCCACGCAGGTTAAGTACTGCGGGTTTATCGCCAAGTCCATAAAAACATTCGTGATGTTGTATGGCTTTGCTGCAATATACATAGTTACCTCCGGCTTTATCATTGGGTTCCCAGTGAAATCCGCCATCGTCTTCGCAAATTAGCTGGCGCTGGTGGTTGTATATTTTTACTTCAAGGTTGGTTTTATTAATAAGGCAAATTATTTCAGAAGTTGTTACTTCTACTGCGTTGCCTGTATCGTTTAGTGTAAAAATTGTTTTATCAAATTTGGCATCGGCATCAATGGCATACGAAAAATCGGTGCCAAAAAAATCGGTGCAATACCTAAAGCGGATAATGGTAGAACTAATTACCACTGCTTCAAGCCTGCAGTTATCGGTTTCGAAATAGAGTTTATTATCATGTGCATGAAAGCCGGTAACTACTGAGGGATAAAGTTTTGTTGGTTTGGTATCGGTAATTTCCATTGGAGAGGTTAAGGAGGGGGTATTAAAAATCAATTGCCAATGCAAAGTTGACAACTTGCGTTAAGGTATAGTGCTGAAACAAGGAGCAAAGAAAAAAAAATAGAACGATGATATGGCAGAAATTTTTCAGCCAAGTGGTGTTGAAAAATATAAATGCCTTAATAAAAACAGTTCGATTTTTAAAAAACAATTCGCCTTTTTAGGGTTTTTATTGCCTAGAATTGTTTTATGTTGCCAATATCCCGCTCTTCCGGAACTTTATTATGATATTATAGTGATGTGTAAGATTGAAATATTGGAAATAAACTAAAAGCTATGATTAAAACATAAACAAGTGGTATTACCAACCACCCGAAGCACCACCGCCACCCGTACTGCCACCACCAAAGCCACCAAAGCCACCGCCTCCCCAGCTACTGCTTCCCCAACCGCTGCCCCATGATGAATTGCGGCTGCGGCCTACATTGCGCGCTGCATTTAATATGGTCCAGGCTGTCCAAAAGTTGAGTCCGTTTAAAAGTGCGTAGCGTTTTACACTTCGGTAACGCAGATAAAAAACAACCAAAACAATAATCCCAAATATGATAAAAGGAGCAATTTGAAAGGGTGGGGGTGTGTATTCTTTTTCATCGGCTACATATTCACCACTTGTACGTTTAATCATTTCATCGGTGGCGGCATCTAGGCCAGTATAGTATTGACCTTCTTTAAATGCAGGTTTAATTTTTTGTTCAATGATGCGTTTGCAAATGGCATCTGGTAAAGCGCCTTCAAGGCCATAGCCTGTAATGATGGCCACCCGTCTGTCGTCCATAGCGCAAAGTATTACAGCGCCATTGTCTTTTCCTTTTTGGCCAATGCCCCAGGTGCGGTATAAGGTTACGGCATAATCATCAATCGGATATTCTCCGCTACTTTTTATAAGTACAATGGCTATTTGGGTTGATGTGCTATCGTTAAAGGAAACAAGCTTTTGCTCAAGCGCAGTTTTTTCTTCAGCACTTAGTGCTCCATAAAAATCATTAACAAGTTGTGGAGGATTTGAAACCTGTGGAATATCCTGTGCCCCTGTGTGTAAGCCGGCAATAAGAAACAAGAAGAAAATAATGCTTTTTGCTCTCATGATTTTCCAAATATGATATCGTCTGGCAGTTCGTTAGAGTCGGTGTGATGAAAAGGGAAATACTGCGCAAGGGCGCGACCTGTTTTATTAATAGCATGAAGCAACCCACCTGTATAGTCGTTGTTACCAAAGAACGTAATCATTTCATTTTTTAAATCGTCCCAAAACTGCTGATGCACGTGTTGGTGAATACCGCTGTCGCCAATAACTGCAAACTGCCGGTTTTCAATAGCTATATATATAAGTATGCCATTGCGAAGTTTGGTTTTATGCATGTTAAGCTGATGAAATACCTCAACAGCGCGCTGGTAAGCATTGCCAGTAATTTTACTGTCAATGCACACACGTATTTCGCCTGAGGTAAGTTGCTCGGCTTGCTTTACAGCATTTTTTATAAGAAGCTGCTGTGGTGCGCTGAAGTAGTCAGCTGCATGCATTGATGCGGCAAATTAAAATTTAACCTCGGGGGCTTTGTTAGCGCCTTTGTCGGCTTCAAAATAACCTTTGGTGGCAAATCCATACATGCCGCTAAGCATGTTTTGTGGAAACCTGCGTATGTAGGTGTTAAAATCCTGTGCAGCATCATTAAAGTCTTTACGTGCTACGGCTATTCTTCGCTCGGTGCCTTCAAGGGTTGCCTGCAACTCTAAAAAGTTTTGGTTTGCTTTTAGGTTAGGATAGTTTTCGGTAACCATAAGCAAGCGGCCAAGTGCGGTGGAAAGCTGGCCTTGCGCTTCCTGAAACTTTTGAATGTTTTCGGGAGTAAGTTTATCAGGATCAACTTTTATTTGTGTGGCGCTGGCACGTGCTTCAACCACTGCGGTAAGGGTTCCTTTTTCAAATTCGGCAACACCTTTTACTGTGGCCACAATGTTGGGTATAAGGTCTAGCCGTTGCTGATACTGGTTTTCTACCTGTGCCCATTGGCTTTTTACGTTTTCCTCTTTTGTTACCATGTTGTTGTAGGTACCGGCAAACAAGCGGTAAATTATTATGCCAAGTACTACAACCACGGCAAGTACAATCAATCCTTTTCTCATATATCTATTGAATTAATTATTGGTTTTAGATGGGGTCAAAAATATTTTTATGTTTTTGATATTATTTTAAAATTGGGTGAAATGCAACAATGCTTTGGCAAAGTATATATATAATTGGTTTTATGTGTTGGGTTGCAACTTTACAATTTAACTTTGTACTTCGTATTAACTACTTAATGCCCGATAAAACAGTAAATGCCCAATAATGTTTTGCAAAACCATACCGTTAAAAGTTACAAGTTGAAGATTTTATTTTTATAGTATGATATATAATTTAGACTGCATAAATAATAAATATTGTTAAACACCAAATACTATTTGATTGTGTATGCAAAGTGTTGAAATAACAGTGTACGGATTGGTACAGGGAGTGTTTTTTAGGAAAAGTACCAAGCAGTTTGCCGAAAAAAACGGAATTACCGGATTTGTACGCAATATGCCTGACGGTACGGTTTACATACAAGCTACAGGCGCTAAGGAAGATTTAAACCGGTTTATCGATTGGTGCAATCACGGGCCTGAACATGCGTGTGTTGATTCATTTGTTATTAAACAAATACCTGACCGGGACTTTTCATCATTTAATATCAGGTACTTTTGATGCTGGATATGATTATAACTGTATGAGTGTACTTAAAAAGCTGGCAGGACAAACTGCAGTTTACGGATTTAGCAGCATTGTAGGACGGCTGCTTAACTACCTGCTGGTGCCAATTTACACACGGGTGTTTTCGCAAGCCGAGTACGGTGTGGTGTCGGAGTTATACTCATACACATCCTTTTTGCTTATCCTGTTTACCTTTGGTATGGAAACAGCCTTTTTTAATTTTATGCAAAAGGAGGAGGATTCGTCAAAGGTATATTCTACATCGGTAAGTGCTGTGCTTTATACATCGCTCTTGCTGGCAGGCGGTATGGTGCTGTTTAATGATACGCTTGCCGGGTTCATAAAGTATCCCAATCATCCTGAATACATCACCTGGCTGGCTTTAATTATTGCCTTTGATGCCATTGCCGCCATCCCTTTTGCGCGCTTACGGCAGCAAAACAGGGCCAAACGGTTTGCAGCTATTAAGCTTATAAACATATTTGCCAATATTGGCTTTACGCTGTTTTTTTTGGTGCTGTGCCCCTGGAGTTTAAAGCTCAATGCCGGTATTCTTACCCAAATTGCCAACACGGTGTATGCTCCCGGATTAGGACTGGGATACGTGTTTATTTCCAACCTGCTTGCAAGCGGCATAACCCTTCTGCTGATGTGGCCCGAATTTAAAGCTGTACATTATGTGCCCGATTTAAAAATGCTTAAACGTATGGCATGGTATGCATTTCCGCTTTTAATTGCCGGCTTTGCCGGGATGATAAACGAAACATTTGACCGTGTGGTGTATAAATACCTTGCCCCCAACCCAAAAACCGCACTTGCCGAGTTGGGTGTGTACAGCGCATGTTATAAGCTATCGGTAATTATGACGTTGTTTATACAAACGTTTAGGTATGCTGCAGAGCCTTTCTTTTTTGCGCAGCATAAAAACAACAGCAACAAGCGTAATGTGTACGCTCATGTAATGAAGTACTTTATCATAACCTGCTCATTTATTTTTACAGGGGTAATGCTATACATTGACGTTATAAAACTTTTTATAGGAGAAGGATTTAGAAGCGGTCTGGCAGTGGTACCCATTTTACTGATGGCTAACTTATGCTTGGGTATATTTTACAACCTTAGCATGTGGTATAAACTTACAGGACAAACCCGTTACGGGGCATGGTTTGCTATGGCAGGCGCTGCCGCCACCTTGCTGTTACTTATTCTACTGATACCGGTAATGGGATACATGGGTGCTGCATGGGCTACGCTTATAACGTATGCCTTTATGATGGTGCTGTCATACATTACGGGCCAAAGGCATTACCCCATACCTTATGATGTGGCCGGATGCCTGATGTACATAGGTATGGCATTGCTGGTTTACTTTTCCGCACTGGGCATACAGGCGCTGTTTGCATTAAGCGGCCTAAGCTTGTTTGCAGTAAATACGGTACTGCTGCTGTTTTTTGCCTACCTAATTTTAAGGCTAAACAAGCCTTTGGCAGTGGGTAAATAACCATTTTGAGAATTAAACAATTAGGTTATCTTTGCCGACCCTTTTTTGAGGGCATAATTAACATAATGTCTAACAATTTAAAAAAAAAACACAATTACACAATGAGTGAATTACAAAACACAACGCCCCCAGCCGAGTTTGACTGGGATAACGTTGGCAAAACATCTGACGTTTACAAACAGGAAGAGCGCAGCCGTATGGAAGCCATGTACGACCAAACCCTTAGCGAGCTTACAGAGCATGAGATTAAAATGGGTACCATCCTTGCCATGAACGACAGGGAAGTGGTTGTTAACATTGGCTTTAAATCAGACGGCATGGTGCCGCTGAGCGAGTTCAGGCACTTTCCTGATTTAAAAGTAGGCGACCAAGTAGAAGTATATGTTGAAACACGTGAAGATAAAAACGGGCAGCTAATTCTTTCGCACAAAAAGGCGCGTGCCTTAAAATCGTGGGAGCGTGTAAATGCCGCCCTCGAAAAAGATGAAATTATTCAGGGTTTTGTTAAATGCCGTACCAAAGGCGGATTGATAGTGGATGTATTTGGCATTGAAGCATTTTTGCCCGGTTCGCAGATAGATGTAAAGCCAATACGCGACTACGATATTTTTGTAGGCAAAACGATGGAGTTTAAAGTGGTTAAAATTAACCATGAGTTTAAAAACGTGGTGGTATCTCACAAAGTACTTATTGAGCAGGAGTTAGAGGCGCAAAAGGGCGAGATTATGAGCAAGCTTGAAAAAGGACAGGTACTTGAAGGTACCGTAAAAAACATAACTTCGTATGGTGTGTTTATGGACCTTGGCGGTGTTGACGGACTGCTGCACATAACCGACATTTCGTGGGGACGTATAAATCATCCCGAAGAACTGCTTAAGCTTGACCAGAAGATAAACGTGGTGATACTAGACTTTGACGGAGAGAAAAAGCGCATTGCCCTTGGCTTAAAGCAGCTTACCCCGCAGCCTTGGGAGGCATTGGATACCAACATAAAAGTGGGCGACAAGATAAAAGGCAAAGTGGTGGTGCTTACCGACTACGGTGCATTTATCGAGATTATACCCGGAGTGGAAGGCCTTATACACGTATCGGAAATGAGCTGGAGCCAGCACCTGCGCAGCCCGCAGGACTTTTTAAAGGTAGGTGATGAAATTGAAACCATTGTGCTTACCCTTGACAGAGACGACAGAAAAATGTCGTTGGGATTAAAGCAGCTTATGCCCGACCCATGGGGCAATATCCTGGAGAAATATCCCGTTGGCAGCAAGCATACCGCCAAGGTACGCAGCTTAACCAACTTTGGCGTATTTGTTGAACTGGAAGAAGGCATAGACGGCCTTATACACATCAGCGATTTATCGTGGAGCAAAAAAATTAAACACCCGGCCGAGTTTACCAAAGTGGGCGAAAATATTGATGTGGTGGTACTTGAGGTGGACAGCGAACACCGCAGACTTAGCCTGGGCCACAAGCAGCTTGAAGACAACCCCTGGGAAACCTACGAAACGGTGTTTAAGGTTGACAGTGTGCATGCAGGCACCGTGGGCAAGGTTACCGATAAAGGTGCCACCGTTACATTTCCGGCTTACGGAGTTGAGGCATTTGCACCATACCGCCATCTGGTAAAAGAAAACGGCACCCATGCCAAAAGCGAAGAAACATTAGACTTTAAGATTATTGAGTTTAGCAAAGAGAACAAGAAGATAATTGCTTCGCACTCGCGCCTGTTTGAAGAAGCTAAAGCATCAGAAAAAGCGGCTGTGCAAAACGAAAAGGCCAAAGAAGCTTCGGAAGCGCATAAAAGCGTTAAGAAGATTAAAGAATCGCAGGAGCGTACCACGCTTGGCGACATCAGTGCTTTATCGGACCTTAAAAGCAGCCTGGAGGATAAGGAAAAAAACGCTGGCAATTAATTTAACTTACTGCTGGTAACGGATAGTTAACAGCCCCTGTACAGTTTGTGTGCAGGGGCTTTTTTTTTATAAAAGCTGTACTGTTGGTTGCGGTTACGTGGCCACAGCCCCGCTTCCATACATCTGCGGCAGGTACGTGCGCGATGGTGAATGGATAAAAGGTCCCAGCCCCAGGCATGGCCATAGCTCATCAATGCGCTGGATGGTTTTAATATCAGAGGCAAGGATGTTGGGCCAGTCGCGGGTAAAACCGTCAAGCTCTTTGGTTTTGCGGGTGCCGTCAAATGCCACAGCCCCATCCCAACCATGCCCCAAAGCGAGTGAAGTAGAAATTATAATGTGGTCGCGTTTTGGGTCAACGTTGTTGGCAAAGCGCCAAACCGTGTCGGCAATGTTGTTTACATCAACGGTATGTTCTACAAAAATAGCAACCTTGATGGATGCAAACTCCTGCATGGCAAATAGTTTTTGGGCAACTTCCTTTACGTGTCTTTTCCTGTTTTTCTCAATGGAAATAAAAACGATTGAAACACCCCGGGCCAACAGCGAGGAGTTGATTTGCTTTATCTCGGGAAAAAGTAGTTTGATGTTTGATATTTGTTGTTTATTGTTGCCAAACTCCGCCCCCTGAGTGTTAAACGTTAAACCTTCTTCGGGTAGTTTGCGCGTGCCGTCAATACCCAGCTTGCCGCCAAAGGCCATATTGGAGCAACTGTGGTCAAGCACATCGGTGGGGCCTTGGGTAAACACCAAATCGGTGGCAGGGTTTACATTATCTGATATGTATGTAGCCACTTCCATGTTGTTATGAATGTTTACATCACCATCCACCACAATCATCATTTTGGTAAACATCATTTGACCAGCACCCCACAGAGAGTTCATCACCTTAAGTGCCTGACCGGGATAGTCTTTCTTAATTTTTACTATCACCATGTTATGAAACACACCTTCTACTGGCATCACCATGTCCACTATCTCGGGCACCATGGTCATTTTAATGGGGGCAATAAAGATGCGCTCGGTGGCTTTACCTATCCACGCATCTTCCTGTGGGGGTATGCCCACGATGGTGGCAGGATACACTGCATCCTTGCGGTGAGTAATGCATGTGATGTGAAACCGGGGGTAGTAATCGGCCAGGGAGTAGTAGCCGGTGTGGTCGCCAAAGGGGCCTTCTAGTATAAAGTCTTCAGAGGGGTCAATGTATCCTTCTATAATAATATCGGCATCGGCCGGCACGCTCATGGGTTGTGTAAGACATTTTACCAACTCCACCTTTTGCTTACGCAAAAAGCCGGCCAGCATAAACTCATCCACACCGTCTGGCAGGGGGGCTGTGCCTGCGTAGGTGTAAGCAGGGTCGCCACCCAGAGAAATAACCACCGGCATTTTTTGCCCCATCTTTTTATATTCATTAAAGTGGCGTGCGCTTACCTTGTGCCGGTGCCAGTGCATGGCAGTAAGTGTAGGGCCAAATACCTGCATGCGGTACAGGCCCACGTTGCGTATGCCGGTGTGAGGGTCTCGGGTTTGTATAACTGGAAGCGTAATAAAAGGCCCGCCATCCTGCGGCCAACAGGTAAGCACGGGCAGTTTGGTAACATCGGGGGTTGGCATAACCACTTGCTGGCATTCTCCCCGTCCCGCTATTTCTTTGGGCATCCACGATGCTATTTCGCCAAGTTGCGGAAGCATCTTTAGCTTATCAATGAACGAATGTTTGGGGGCGGTAAGGTTTTTAAACAGGTACTCAATGTCGGCTGCAACATCATCCAACTTGTTTACGCCAAGCGCTATGGCCATTCGCTTTTCGGTACCCATGCTGTTTATAAGCAGCGGAAAATTGGTGCCGGTGTTTTCAAACAGCAGGGCAGGGCCGTAGTGCTTGGATACGCGGTCGGTAATTTCGGTTATCTCTAAATGAGGGTTTACATAGTCTTTGATGCGCACAAGTTCACCTGCCTGCTCAAGGGTTTTGATAAAGTGCTGTAGGTTTTTATACACTGTGCTAATGCGGTTTTGGGGTTTTTCAGCGCAAAGCTACATACTACATGCTTACAATGAATGCCTGTAAAGGCCCTTATAGCAGATAAAAACAAAATGTGTTACTTACAATATAACTAAAATGTAAAATATCTTCCCTTCGTTTATGTTAATCTAACTTAACAATTAAAAGCAGATAATGATTTTTGAGTTAACAAAAGCAAAATTGTTTTTCAACAGCATGGTTATTGATATAAGCCATAAAGTTTTATAAAACTATTTATCATAAAAATTACATTTGCGAAGTTAAAATTTAAAAAAAACAAAACTTACTAAAAATGAAAAAACTAAAATTAATAATGATGGCAGCAGCCATCATGTTTGCTGCTTCTGCGTTTGCACAAAAAAAAGATAACCCGAATTATGAATACTGGTATAAAAACCAAAAGTTTGATTCGGACGAACTTACTGTAGAGATTGTTGACGCCAATTCCAAGTCAGATGTCTGTAAATTAAAAATTAAAATCACTAACAAAACAAACGATTATATATTGTATAAGCCCGAAGAAACAGAATTTGTTTTTGACTTTGGCACCTACAACCCCAAAGGCGGGCTTGCAATGATAAATGGTAAAAATGAATTGATTGATCCAAAGGATAAAAACTCACGCGTGTTAAGTGTAACAGGCGATCCGCGTTTTCATGCACAAAGTTTTACTATAAACTTTAAGGGCTTTTACCGTATATCATCAAAGGGAACTGTGGTTAAAGCTCCTGACTTTACACTACCCGCCTCCACCAATGATTTTGAAACAGGTCCGTTTAAAGTTTTAATGACGGCTATTTCTAAAGAAACAAAACAAACTGCCATTCGATTTAAGGTAACTTATGCAAACGATAACAAGCATTATGGGTTGGTTAGCCTTGGTAAAGCTGTGATGCGAATAGAAAGCGGACAGGAATTTGCAATGGCTAATCAAAAAGACAAACAAGTTTTGCTTGCTGATGGTGAAGATGATAAGTTTAATTACTACTACGAAATTCCGGCAAGCGTTGTTGACATGCAGTTTGCAAACATGTGGGTGGTGTGGAAAGAAACTTTTCGTGAAAGCGAAATAGTAGCCATTGCACCAAAAACAGTTTCATTAACTATGGATCCGGGACTAACTGACGGAAAAAACAAATAACTGTTTACCATATACTTAATACTTACTAAAGCCCGTTTTTTTATTAAAACGGGCTTTAGTATTTGATAATTAAAAAGTAGTTTTTCAGCTATTTATTCTCTTCTGTAATTGTTGAAAACAAAATCTTATAAAAAAAATTGCATTTAATAACTAAACCCCTTTCTTTGTAAGTAAACATTTAGATTATAATACAATCATGAGCACAGCAACAGAAAAACAAAAGGTATTGCAGGCAGCAATAGAACGCATTGAAAAAACATACGGAAAAGGAACCATTATGCGCATGGGCGAAGAAGCCGTTGAACCCGTTGAAGCAATTTCAACAGGAAGCATTTCGCTGGATGTAGCATTAGGGATAGGTGGCATTCCAAAAGGAAGAGTTGTAGAGATTTATGGACCCGAATCATCAGGTAAAACTACACTTGCCATACACTGCATTGCCAATGTACAGCGCACGGGCGGTATTGCAGCCTATATTGATGCAGAACATGCCTTTGACAGATTTTACGCGCAAAAGCTAGGCGTGGATATTGAAAACCTTTTGATATCACAACCCGACAATGGGGAGCAGGCATTGGAAATTGCCGATAACCTTATCCGTTCAGGTGCTATCGATATTATTGTAATTGACTCGGTGGCTGCACTTACACCAAAAGCAGAAATAGAAGGGGAGATGGGCGAAAGCAAAATGGGGTTGCAGGCCAGGCTAATGTCGCAGGCATTGCGCAAACTTACTGCCACCATTAGCCGCACACGATGTTGCTGTATTTTTATAAATCAATTGCGCGAAAAAATAGGTGTTATGTTTGGTAACCCCGAAACCACTACTGGTGGCAATGCATTAAAATATTATTCATCGGTAAGGCTTGACATAAGAAGAATTGGGCAAATAAAAGATGGCGAAAGTGTTTCGGGTAACCGCACCAAAGTAAAAGTGGTAAAAAACAAAGTAGCTCCACCGTTTCGCACTGCTGAGTTTGATATTATGTACGGTGAGGGAATTTCGAAAACTGGAGAGCTTGTTGACTTGGGTGTTGAACTGAATGTGATTAAAAAAAGTGGGTCGTGGTTTAGTTATGGCGACACAAAATTAGGGCAGGGCAGAGATTCCGTTAAGCAACTTTTTGGTGATAACATTGAACTGGCCGAAGAAATAGAAACGAAGATAAGGGAAGCGCTAATAACTAAGTAATTTTAAATACAACAATACAAGCCGCGAAGAATAAACCTTCGCGGTTTTTTTATTTTAATGCAAAACGCAGCCAAACATAACCCAGCAAGCCCGCCAAAAGCGAAGCTGCCAATACAGCAATTTTTGAGCTGTCAATTAGCTGTGGATTAGTAAAAGCCAAAAGCGAAATAAAAATTGACATGGTAAATCCTATTCCAGCAAGCAGTCCTGTACCCCAAAGTTGGTTTTTACTAATGTCAGAAGGAATGGTGCATATTCCAAAAGTAGCAGCCAGTATTGAAAACAGAAAAATACCAACAGGTTTTCCTGCCAGTAATCCAATACCTATACCCATGCTATTATTGCTAAATAAGTCAGACATAAAATTTTGAGGAAACACAATGGCTGTATTTGCAAGAGCAAAAAGCGGTAAAATAAAATAAGCTACCGGGCGATGCAAAAAGTGCTGCAGTTTATAATGCGGGGCATTTCTTCTTCCATTTCCAAATGGAATTGCAAATGCAAGCAATACACCTGTTAATGTTGGATGAATACCTGTGCGGTACATGCAGTACCACAATGCACAGCCAATAATGAGATAAATTTCAAGGCGCATGATTTTAACTTTATTAAGCAAAAGCAATGCTGCAAACATGGCCACCGAAATAGAAAAGAATATAACATCAAAATTTTTTGAGTAAAACAATGCGATAACAAGAATAGCCCCTAAATCATCAATAATGGCAAGAGCGGTTAAAAATATTTTTAACGATGCAGGCACGCGGCTGCCAAGCAACGACAGTACGGCAAGAGAAAAGGCAATGTCTGTTGCCATTGGAATTCCAAATCCGTGCTCAGTAATTTTTCCATGATTAAAAATAAAATGAATGCCAGCCGGCACTACCATGCCTCCAACGGCTGCAACAACAGGTAGCATTGATTTTTTTACATCCGAAAGTTCGCCCACATAAACCTCGCGCGATATTTCAAGGCCAACCAATAAAAAGAAAACAGTCATTAGCCCATCGTTTATCCAAAACTCAACAGGCTTTAATAAAACTTGATAATGCCAGATATGAGAATAACTATGATGCAAAAACGTATTTGAAATTGCTAGTGAAATGGCTGTGCAAAAAATCAACAGCAAACCACCTGCTTTTTCGCTTTCAAAAAAATCTTTAAAGATGGCTGTAAGTTTCACAAAAAGGATTTGTTTTAAGGTTCGAATTAATAGTACGGATGTGTATTACTAATTTAGATATACACCATCGGTTTGCAATTGTACAGCTTGCTTTTTATAAAGTATGCCAATTGCTTTTTTAAAATTCTTCTTACTCATGTTAAGCAATTTTGCTATTTCTTCAGGAGAACTATTATCTGTAAGTGGCAAAAAGCCTTTGTTGTTTTTTAAAAAGTCCATTACACGCATAGTGTTTACATCCATGTTTTTAAATCCCTGCTTTTGCAAGGCAACATCAATTTTATTGTCGGCACGAATAGTTTTTATATATCCTTTTAAAGCATCTCCTGCCTTTATTGGTTTAAAAATTTCGTTGTGGTAAATAAGCCCTTCGTACTGGCTGTTTATAATAACTTTAAAACCAAGTTCGCTTTTGGCAAAAACAAGCAAATCAACTTCATCACCTTCTGTAAGTTGTAAATTATCATTATTTAAAAACCGATGCACTTTGGCCGATGCAACCAAACGTCTGGTTCTTTCATCGGTGTATAAATGAACTACATAATTTTTTCCTTCAAGCATTTTTGAATTTTGCTCTCTAAAAGGTACAAGTAAATCTTTTTCCAATCCCCAATCAAGAAACGCACCAATGGGCGAAACCTGTTTTACCTGCAACAATGCAAACTCATTTAATTTTATCAGCGGTTTAAGCGTTGTTGCAATAGGCCTGTCTTCCGAATCATTGTAAATAAAAACTTCTATCGTATCGTTTACACGCAATCCTTCGGGTATGTATTTGTTTGGTAACAAAACTTCGTTACCTGCTTCATCAGCAAGAAAAAATCCCACACCTGTTATTCGTTTTACAATTAAGTTATTGAGTTGTCCAATTAGCATTGCTTAGTTTAAAAAGAGGTTTTAACAAGTTTTATAATTTTCTTTTCTCGTGGTGTAACTACTTGCAGAAAATATACACCCGCAGAAATGTTTGTAGTTTGCAGTTTACAGTTTTCAGTTGCAGCATTTAGCGCATAAACCAAAGCAACATTTCCTAAAACATCTATCATTTCGATTTTGTCTCCGGTGCTAAACTGAAAACCGTAAACCATAAACTCATTATTAAATGGATTTGGCATCACTTTTATTTCGTTTTCTTGCGTATTAGATTCAGCTAAATCTGATCTGCAGTTTACAGTTACTTGTACTGCTGCTGCAGTTTTGCTGCATCCGTTGGCTGTTTCAATAACTCTGTACTGACCGGTTGCATTTGCAACATAATTTTGGGCAGTTCCACCTGCTATGTTTGTTGAGTTTTTTTGCCATTGATAAACCACCCCGGCAAATGTATTGGCAGTTAAGGTTACACTTTGTCCTGCACAAAATGTAGTGGGGCCACCGGCAGTAATTGTTGGTTTGGGATTATTGGTTACAATTAAAGTTGATGTTGGAGATGTGGCGCTGCATACCCCACCTTGGGTAATTACTACCTTGTAAGTTGCCGCCTGAGATGTTGCATAAGATGAAAATGTTGCGCCAGAAATCACAGCATTATTTCGTAACCATTGGTAGCTGTAATTATAGCCTGTGTTTGCCGTAAATGTGGTTGCCTGTCCTTCGCAAATAGTTATTGATGAAGGAGAAGAAGAAGCAGATAATGTGGAAATGGTAACGGCAGTGGCTGCTGAAGTTGAGTTTCCGCAAGGCGAGGTGATAGCCACAGAATAATTTCCTGCTGATGTAGCATTATAGGATGCATTGGTTGCACCCGAAATATTTACACCATTGTTTTTCCACTGATGGCTATATCCTGTACCTGTGTTAGCTGTAAATGAAACAGTAGCACCATTACAAACCGAAACAGAACCGGACGGTGAAACAATAGCTGCAATACCGCTTGTTGAAACCGTAATAGAATTGGATGTTGCAGATCCACATGAAGCGCTTATCAGGCATGTATATATGCCCGAACCGGTAGCCGTGTAAGCGTTATTTGTTGCACCCGAAATATTTATACCATTGTTTTTCCATTGAAAGCCATATCCCGGTATGGCATTATCAACAGATAGCACCACCGAGCCGCCTGAACAAAATGACGTTGGCCCATTAGCACTAATTGCTGCTGATATCGAAGTTGCATTTACATTTACCTGTACATCCATTCCTTGTTTGGTGCATCCATTGGCGGTTTCTTTTACACGATACTTTCCAGTAGTACTTGCTACATACGTTTGATTTGTTGCGCCTGCAATATCAACCGAATTTTTTTGCCATTGATAACTAACACCGGCAAAAGTGTTTGCTGTAAACGTTACGCTGCCAGGCGAGCAAAAAGTTAATGGCGTACTGTAAGTAACGGATGGGTTAGGATTATTTATTTTATTTATCACCACCACATTGGATGTGCTTGCACATGTACCTGCATTAACAAGGCATGAATAATTTCCGTTTGTTGACACGGTGTAGGTACTGCTTGTAGCTCCTGAAATATTTGTTCCATTCAATTTCCATTGATACGTAAAGCCAGCTCCTGTTGGTGCGGTTAGAGTAGTGGCGCTGCCTTCGCAAATAATAACCGGGCCTGCTGGTGTTATTGCTGGATTTAATGTGCCAACGGTTATGTACCCCGTTTTTGTAAGGGTGTTACTTCCCCAAATGTTAGACACTGTTAAAGTAACCGAATATGTTCCTGCATTGTTATAGGTTACTGTTGGATTTTTTAAAGTTGACGAAGAAGGGGTTCCTCCTCCAAAAGTCCATGAATAATTATCAGCCAGGCTTGAACTTTGGTCGGTAAAATTTATTGATGTACCCGTACAAACAGAAGTGTTGTTTGCTGAAAATGCTGCTGCGGGGGCTGTGCATGCAGGATAAATTAATGAACTGGCTGTTGCAGATAATCCTGCAGCATCGGTAACAGTTAGTTTCTGTTCATAATAGTAGGTGTCACCATCACACCCAACCGGACTTAATGTGGTAGCTGTAATGGTATTGTTATCCACTGGTTCCGGATGCTCGTGGTTATTGTGATGCAAAATAGTTTGCCATTGATATGAAAGTTGGGCTGCCGTATGCTCCAAATCAATAACACTTGCTGTACACATTATATTTGAGTTTGAAGCCATGGTATAGTACGAATTATTTACAGGACTTGTAATGGTAATTTGTGGTGGTGTATTGTTTACAAAAACTTTTAACGTAGTAGTGTTTGATTGCAACACATTGTCAGTAACCGTAAGTGCAACAGTATAGGTAGTGGGAATCCCTGACGCTACTGTAAATGTATGCAGGGTGTTTTGGGATGTAACCAATGCAGTGCCATCACCAAAATTCCAAGAGTAGGTTAGCGGCTGACCTTCCGGATCACTGGATTGACTTCCGGTAAAATTTACAATAAGGGGCGAGGCTCCGTAAACCACACTTTGTGTGGCTACGGCTGTAGGAAAATTATTTAAAACAATACCATACTTTAGTTTTCTTACCTGATCTGGATATTTTAAGTACCATATAAACTGATCTTTGGGATTAATGGCCATGCAAACAATTGATGGAATAGAATCGGTAAATGTGGAAACAGAAGTTGGAGTATCAAGTGAGTTGTAGTTAAAATACTTAATCCAGTTGGTGCTAAAGTCTGCATGAAAATATTTGTTTTGATACATGACAGGATATGCGCTGCCATTGTACCACACACCGGCAATAGCGCAATAGCCTTCAAAACCTGAACCGCTAACAGGACTTCCTCCAGAACCAATATCAACTGATGATGCGTTGTTACCGTTCCATGCCCCGGTACGCGCCTGAACGGCACCGTGTTTATAATCAACTGTAGGACGTGTATGTGCCCAGTGCGGAACATTTGCCGGTACACTACCTGTTTGGCCATTGCAGGTAGTTATTGGAAAACTAATTACTCCGTTTTTTGTAGGTTGTTTAATTAACTCTTTAAAATACAAATGCTGGCGTGTGCATCCCCCCACACCAAACAATGGGTTAGGGGCGTCCATATTTTTTGTTGTGGTGGTATTAAATATTGGCACGGCTTCAAGCCCTTCGTAATTTGGCCATCCAAAATTTTGATTGGGAGCATTACAAACATTAATGTCTTCAAAAGTTTCAAAACCTACATCTCCAATATACAATGTGCCCGGATCGCCTGCTGAGGGATCGGTATTGCCTGTTCCGGGTCGCTTACACATCCTGAAGGGATTACGTAACCCAAGCGCCCATACTCTTGATCTGGCAGCACGTGGGCTGGCAGCATCATAATATGGATTTGATGCAATGCCATTTCCGGTGGCTGGGTTGATGCGCAGAATTTTTCCGCTTAAGCAATCAATCAACTGGCTTCTGAAAGCGCCCACGTTTTCTTTTGCTGTAATTATGCTATCGGCAAGTGCTTGCACGTAATACGTATGTGCAATGCTTCCACTATCGTATGCGGCATAGCTGGCACCATCGCCTGTGCTGATAAGCAAAGTGCCGTCATCACCAAATACCAATTGACCTCCGCTGTGCGATTCGTACAAAACGGGAATGCCGTTTTTTTTATTCTCGCCAATTAAAACTAACCGACTATTTGAAACGGTGGTAGTAAAATTGGTGGCGGCATTTGCAGTATAGCGGGTTACGCGGGCAATCGTTGCATTATAAAAACTATCTGCCGAAGCATTGTACAATCCGGTTCCAAAATACATCAAGTGATTTCGGTCAACAGTGTAAAAGCAATAATAATATCCATTGGTACGAAAGTTTGGGTCAAGTGCAAAACCATTTAGTCCATGATCGCGCCAGCTACCCACTTCCTGACGAATGTCGAGCAGGGGAGTTGCAATTTTATTTCCGTTGGTATCAACCACCCATACATAACCATCCTTTTCCCACACATACATTTGGCCGGTTGAATCAAATGTCAGGCCTTCGGCCTGTGTCCATCCTCCGCTAACAAGTGAATCCTGAAAATTGGCAGGTAAATTTTGTGCTGATGTAATAGTTGCAGATAAACAAATAAATAAACTGATAACGGTTAAGCGAGTAAGCATGTGTTTGGTTTTAAGTCGTAAAACAAAGTATAATGATACAAAAAAGTTGCAAATAAAGTTAAGTGCGCAAAGTTAACCTTTATGCCTTTTAAGGAATACTTTTGTTATCCAGTACAGCTATTAAAAGTACCTGTTTATTTTATATATTCAAGTATTATTTTTTTTCCTGAATGATTTAAGTCATCCTAAAACCTATTATTTTTTTGCGTGAATTAATAACTTCGCGCAGAAAATAAATTAAAAATCACAAAAACATATTTATGAGCAGCAATACAAACAGCAATGGCAAATGCCCGTTTCATGGCAATGCACA
Source organism: uncultured Flavobacteriaceae bacterium (assembly GCA_964432885.1). Lineage (GTDB taxonomy): Bacteria > Bacteroidota > Bacteroidia > AKYH767-A > OLB10 > CAYSPG01. The sequence continues at coordinate 250,654 of CAYSPG010000001.1, read as the reverse complement.
AACCAACAATGCAGGTGGTATGGGAACCCAAAATCAAAATTGGTGGCCTAACCGTTTAAAGCTAAATATTCTAAGACAGCATTCTTTTCTGTCTAATCCAATGGACGGTGATTTTAATTATGCCAAAGAATTTAAAAGCCTTGATTTAAGTGCAATAAAAAAAGATATTTCTCACTTAATGACCGATTCTCAGGAGTGGTGGCCGGCCGACTTTGGCCATTACGGGCCTTTTTTTATACGCATGTCATGGCATGCAGCAGGAACTTACCGCACGGGTGACGGACGCGGTGGTGCAGCCATGGGATTGCAGCGCTTTGCTCCATTAAACAGTTGGCCTGATAATACAAACCTTGATAAAGCGCGAAGATTACTTTGGCCAATAAAACAAAAATACGGCTCAAAAATTTCGTGGGCCGATTTGATGATTCTTGCAGGAAACGTAGCGCTTGAGTCAATGGGATTTAAAACATTTGGTTTTGGCGGTGGACGCGAGGATGTTTGGGAGCCTGCTGAGGATATATATTGGGGCAATGAATCAAAGTGGCTTGAAGACAAGCGATACTCGGATAACCGTAGCCTTGAAAACCCACTGGCAGCTGTTCAAATGGGACTTATTTATGTAAATCCGGAAGGGCCTAACGGAAACCCAGACCCACTTTTGGCGGCAAAGGATATAAGAGAAACATTTAAACGCATGGCTATGAATGACGAGGAAACGGTGGCGCTAATTGCCGGAGGCCATTCTTTTGGTAAGGCGCATGGTGCCGGTGATCCTTCGTTGTTAGGACCCGAACCAGAGGCTGCCGGTATCGAAGAGCAGGGGTTGGGCTGGACAAGCAAACATAAATCGGGAAAAGGCGCAGATACTATAACCGGTGGCCCCGAAGTTACATGGACCAAAACACCGGCAAAATGGAGTAATGATTTTTTTGAAAATCTATTTGCTTATGAATGGGAACTTACCAAAAGTCCTGCAGGTGCAAAACAATGGGTTGCAAAAAATGCTGCTGCTGAAATCCCCGATGCTTTTGATTCTTCTAAAAAGCATTTACCTACCATGCTTACCACCGATCTTTCACTTCGTTTCGATCCGGAGTACCAAAAAATTTCAAAACGATTTCTTGACAACCCCGACCAATTTGCCGATGCTTTTGCACGTGCCTGGTTTAAACTTACACACCGTGATATGGGCCCGCGGGCTTGCTATTTGGGTGCCGAAGTGCCTAAAGAAGATTTGATTTGGCAAGACCCTATTCCTTCACTAAACCATACATTAGTTGATACCAAAGATATTGAAGTTCTTAAAGAGAATATACTATCGTCAGGGTTATCCGTTTCTCAATTGGTTTCGGTAGCCTGGGCATCGGCATCCACCTTTAGGCATTCTGATAAACGTGGCGGTGCAAACGGTGCCCGCATCCGCTTGGCTCCTCAAAATAACTGGGCAGTAAATAACCCTAAGCAACTTAAAACTGTAATTAAAGTGCTTGAAGAAATTCAAAAAACTTTTAATGCAAATCATAAGGATGGAAAAAAAGTTTCGCTTGCTGATATTATAGTTCTTGGCGGATGCGCAGCAATTGAAAAAGCATCAGCAGATTATAAAATAAGTGTTCCATTTTCTCCCGGCAGGATGGATGCTTTACAGGAACAAACAGATGTAGATTCCTTTGCTGTGCTTGAGCCTGCAGCTGATGGGTTTAGAAACTATGTAAAAACCCGTTATTCAGTTTGCCCTGAAGATTTGCTAATTGACAAAGCCCAACTGCTTACCCTTACCGCACCCGAAATGACCGTGCTAATTGGCGGAATGCGCGTGCTAAACACAAACTTTGATAATTCTGCACATGGTGTTTTTACAAAGCGAGCTGGTATTCTTAGTAACGATTTTTTTGTAAACCTGCTTGATATGTCAACTGCATGGAAGCCCACTTCTGATACCAAAGAAGAGTTTATTGGTTACGACCGTAAAAGTGGTGAAACAAAATGGACTGCTTCACGCGTTGATCTTATTTTTGGGTCAAACTCAGAGCTACGGGCTATTGCCGAAGTGTATGCCACTGCCGATTCAAATAAAAAGTTTATCAATGACTTTGTTTCGGCATGGAATAAAATAATGAGCCTCGGTAGGTTTGACCTTGTTAAATAGCAGTTTGTTTTATTCAAAATATCCCATCGTACAAAGTTTTTTATGACTTAAAAATTCATTGATAGCTAAATTTTGGAAAAATTTAAAAGCTACCAAAACGTGTTTTGGGGCTTTTTCTGTTAAAAGAGGTTTCTGGAAATTAAAACGCTGGCGCTAAAAGCTAATTTACTGGTAAACTAAATTACAACGCTGGTGCGGAATGATATTTTACCTTTAAACCAATAGCCTGGATAAGCTTTATAAATCACTATTATCTGAAATAAGAAACGGATATAAAGTTTAATATTTGCATATAATACTTTTTTTATGATATTTGCGCTCCCATTTAAAAAAGCATATAAAATGTCTCAGATTTGTGACTTAACAGGAAAAAAGAGTGTTGTAGGAAACAGCGTTTCGTTTTCAAACCGTAAAACAAAGCGTAGATTTAACCCCAACCTGCAGAATAAAAAATTTTTTATTCCAGAAACAGGCGAATGGATAACACTTAAACTTTCAACATCAGCCATTAGAACTATAAATAAAAAAGGCATTTCGGCCTGTATGAACAGCCTGATGAAAAAAGGAAAAATTTAAAACAGAAAAACTAATTAAACATGGCAAAAAAAGGCAATAGAGTTCAGGTAATTTTAGAATGTACCGAACATGCTGCGAGTGGGCAGCCCGGTATTTCGCGTCACATAACTACCAAAAACAAAAAAAATACCCCCGACAGGCTGGAGTTGAAAAAATACAACCCGATTCTTAAAAAAATGACTTTACACAAAGAGATTAAATAATCGTTTCAAAAAATTTAATCCCTAATTTATAACATTACACAATAAACAAAAAGAAACATGGCAAAGAAAGTAGTTGCTACCCTAAAATCAGGAAAAGGAAAAGAGTTTTCAAAGGTGATAAAAATGGTTAAGTCGCCTGCAGGTTCTTATTCATTTAAAGAAGAAATTGTACACAACGATCACATTAAAGATTTTTTAAAATCTAAATAATGTATTAAGAAATATAAGCTAAAGCCTTCCAACTACGGAGGGCTTTTTTATTGGCTTTGTATTTTTAATATAATTGTTGCCAGTTTCGCTTTTCTTTCTTTAATTAGCAAATCAATTTCTAACCGTATAAACCTTTCATTATTTTATTGAATTGAAATAGCCATATAAAAATTTTGGTTACAATCATAAAAATATATGGCGTTTTCCTCCCGAAGTTTTGGGATTACCAATTAAGAAAAAATAAATAATAAATACAGATGAAAAAAACAGTACTCACACTGTGTACGCTTACAATGTTCGCCACAGTAAATGCATCAGAGCTAAAAGGCGTTGCAGCCGATAGCAGAATTAAAGGCACAGAAGAATTACGTTATGTTGACGAATCTTCCATACCAAATTTTATTAAATTTAATCCAGCATCACAACCTGAAGTAAACATGCTTGAAGGTTGGTTAAAAACCAATGCCCGTTTAAATTCCGACTGCAGTTTTAAACTATTAAACAGCGAGAAAGACCAACTTGGTTATGTGCACTATCGTTACCAACAAACTTATATGGGATATCCCGTTTTGCATACCATGTTTATTGCACATACGTTAAATGGTAAACTAATTTCAGCCAATGGTTTTTTAAGTGATAGATTGCCTAAGTCAATTTCAGTTTCTTTATCTGAACAGGCTGCATTGCAAAATGCAATGACCGAAATAAACGCAACTATTTACAAATGGCAAATGCCACAAGAGGAAGCCTTTTTAAAGCGTGAGCAAAATAACCCTTCAGCTACTTTTTTTCCTGTTGGTGAATTGGTACTGGCAAGCAATGCTCAACAAATTAAAAGCGGTTACCAACTTGCATGGCAATTTGATGTGTATGCACACGAACCCATGGGTCGCTATTTTATTTATGTAGATGCTAAAACCGGAGCTATTATAGAAAAGATTGACAGGATACACGAAGGCAATGCCAATGCAACGGCTGTTACCGCTTATGCAGGTAACCAGGCAATTATTACCGACAGTACAGCAGCAACAAACTTTCGTTTGCGTGAAACCGGTCGCGGGTTGGGTATTGAAACGTACAATATGTTAAAGGGAACAAACTATGGTGCTGCTGTTGATTTTACCGATACCGATAATTATTGGAATAACGTAAACGCAAACAAAGATCAGTATGCAACCGATGCGCACCTTGCCACTGAAAAAACGTACGACTACTACTATCAAACCTATGGACGCAACAGCATAAACAATGCTGGATTAAAACTTTTAAGCTATGTACATTACAGCACCAATTATGTAAATGCTTTTTGGGATGGCACACGAATGACCTATGGTGATGGTAATGCAACATATAACCCATTAACTTCTCTTGATATTGGCGGGCACGAAGTTACTCACGGGCTTACCAGTTACACGGCAAATCTTAATTATTCATACCAATCAGGAGCACTTAACGAATCTTTCAGCGATATTTTTGGTACTACCATTGAAAATTATGCGGCACCTGCATTTTTCGATTGGTTAATTGGCGAAGATATTGGAGGAGCTTTTCGTTCGCACTCAAATCCCAATGCCTATGGCGACCCCGATACCTACTTAGGAACTAACTGGTACACCGGCACAGGTGATAATGGTGGTGTACATACAAATAGTGGGGTGCAAAATTTTTGGTATTATTTACTTACAGTAGGAGGTAGTGGAACCAATGATATTGGAAATGCATACAATGTAACCGGAATAGGAATGACAAAAGCCGCTGCAATTGCGTACAGAAATCTTACAGTTTATCTTACCCCAACCTCGCAGTATGCTGATGCACGATTTTACGCCATACAGGCAGCAACCGATTTATATGGTTCTTGCTCGCCCGAAGTAATTGCAACCAACAATGCCTGGTATGCAGTAGGTGTTGGCTCAGGTCAAATAGGAACAGCGGCAACTGTTTCTGCCAATGGCCCCACAACCTTTTGTAACGGAAACACGGTATTACTTACTGCCAATGCAGCCAGTGGAACCACCTATCAATGGAATTTAAACGGCTCGCCTATAAGTGGTGCCACTAATGCCAATTACAGTGCAGGTCAAACAGGAAATTACTCCTGTAGTACTGTTACCTGTGGTGCATCTTTTACATCATCAGCTACAGCCGTTACTGTTAACAGTATTGCTGCCACCATTTCACCATCAGGAACAGTTGACCTTTGTAGCGGTGGGTCGGCAACACTTAATGCTAATACATCTACCGGTTATGGATACCAATGGAATTTAAACGGAGCGCCAATTAGTGGAGCTACCAATTCTTCTTACTCAGCTTCTTCTACCGGAAATTATTCTGTTACCTATATAGCACAAACATTGGCTGGGCAAACTCAAACCAATAACACAACTTCAACAATTGTTGACAATACATGTACCAATGCTGCAAACACATCTATTACAATAAGTGGGTTTGCTGGCAATATAAATCCTTCAGGTATTACGGTAACCGTTAACTTAACGCATACCTACGATGGTGATATTGATGTAGTGCTGGTAGCACCTAATGGTGATGTACTTGGTTTAAGCAATGGCGCTGGTGGTGCGGGCGATAATTATGTAAATACTGTTTTTTCGGATGCAGGTACCACAACGCTTGCTTCAGGTACAGCTCCCTTTACAGGAACATTTAAGCCGTGGGCAACTACCTGGACTTCGTGCATTCCTGTTACAAAAACATCCTTTGCTTCACTTGGCAATGGTTCAATAAATCCAAACGGTACCTGGACTTTGCGAGTTTATGACAGATACGCACAAGACGTAGGCACATTAAATAACTGGACATTAAATATACCTTCATACACAGTTCCATCTCCAAATTGTGGGCCTGCCACATCTCCAGTTACTACAGTAAACATTGGAACCCTAAGTGTAAATGCAGGTACCTACAATCCAATTTGTAATAACGCTTCGCCCATAGCTTTATCAGGTAGTCCTTCAGGAGGAACTTTTTCTGGTACAGGAGTAAGTTCAAACTTTTTTGATCCTGCCGGACTTGCATCAGGAAGTTATATCATAACATATAATTACAGTAACGGAAATTGCAGCGGAAGCGCCACAACTAACATTGTAGTTAATGCTTTACCATCTGTAGATGCAGGAACCTATTCGCCAGTATGCGAAAACTCAGGTAATGTTACATTAAATGGTACACCTGCAGGTGGTGTATTTATTGGCGCAGGTGTTGCCGGAAATATTTTTAACCCAAGTTTTAGCAACGGTACTTTTCCTATCAGCTATACCTATACCGATGGCAATGGCTGTACAGCAACCTCTTATACATCAATTACAGTTAATCCTTTACCTGTTGTAAACGCTGGCAGCTATAATTCTGTTTGTCAAAACGCATCTGTAATTACATTGGCAGGTACACCTGCAGGTGGAACTTTTACAGGCACAGGAGTAACTGGTAACAGCTTTAATCCGAATATTGGCGCTGGTGCATATACCATTAATTATGAATACATAGATGGCAATGGCTGCACGGGAAATGCAAACACAACTATTAATGTAAATGCATTGCCTTCAGTAAATGCCGGCACTTATTCAGATGTTTGTAGCAATGCTGCTTCAGTAAGTTTATCAGGCACACCTGCAGGAGGAACATTTAGCGGAACCGGAGTGAGCGGAAATTTATTTAACCCTGCCGGGCTTTCAGGTAATTATACTCTTACTTATACATATACTGATGGCAATAGTTGTACCAACAGTAATACAGCATCTATTAATGTTAGCACAGCCCCCACAGCTGTAATTTCTCCGTCAGGAATTATTAATACATGCAATGGCAGTGTTTTATTATCTGCCAATACCGGAGCAGGGCTTTCATATATATGGATGTTGAACGGAACTCCAATACCTTCATCTAATAATCCAACATACACTGCCACTTCAACAGGAAGTTACACCGTTTATGTATACGATATAAAATGCAATACAACATCAGTACCTGTTCAAGTTAATTTAGGAGTTGGTACCCCTACAATTACTGCATCCGGAGCAACTGCTATATGCGAAGGAACTGCGGTAACATTAAATGCAACACCAGGAGCAACTTCTTATCAATGGTATAAAAACAATACCATTCAAGCAGGTGCAACCTCATCTAGTTATACAATTTCTTCTGCCGGTAATTACTTCTGTAATATAACAGCTGCAAGTTGTAGTGGAAACTCAAATGTAATTCCAGTTACAGTGATTAATAATCCTGCTCCTGTTGTTACATTTACTACACCACTTACATTTTGTGCACCTGGATATGTTGTGCTTACGTCAAACACCTATGCAGGTGTAACATATCAATGGCAAAAAAATTCGGTTGATATTGCAGGTGCTACCAACCAAACCTATACTGCAACCTCAACCGGAAAATACCGGGTTAAACTAACTGCCAATGGTTGTACCAAACAAGGCCAGGATTTACAGGTAAGTGTAAACGCACTATCCGTAACGGCTGCTATTAATGCAAACGGGCCTACCTCATTTTGCAGCGGTGGTTCTGTTACCCTTTCTGTAAATAATTCTATTCCAGGTTACAATTATCAATGGAAAAATAACGGTGTAGATATTTCAGGTGCAAATGGTACATCCTACATTGCAACAGGAACTGGAACATATACTTGCTTTATTACTGCATCATGTGGTAGTGCAACTTCCAATTCCATCTCTGTTTCAACCAGTGGAATTGCAGCAGTTGTTTCACCTTCTGGAACTGTTACAATTTGCAATGGAGCAGTTGCTGCACTTTCTGCTAATACCGGCACAGGATATAATCATCAATGGTTGTTAAACGGTAATCCAATTTCAGGAGCAACTAATGCATCATACAACGCTACAGCCGCAGGAAGTTATTCGGTAGACATTACTTCACCATGCGGAAACGCATCTTCAGCTACCACGGTTGTAAATGTAGCTCCGCTTACTTCGTCTTCATCACCTGTGCTTACTACAGTTTGCGAAGGTCAGGCAGGAACATTTAGCGCCAACACAGGATACAACTATACCTATCAATGGTATCGCAACGGGGCGTTGCTTAGTGGTGCAACAAATTCGACCTATGCAACTTCTCAGGCAGCAAACTATACTGTGATAATTACTCAAGGAGGAGTTTGTAGTGCAACATCTAATCAATCTACTTTGGTGGTAATTAATAATCCAAAACCAACTATAACACCAGGCGGACCTACAACTTTTTGTGCAGGCAGCAGTGTGGTTCTAACAGCAAATACGTTTGCAGGTGTTGTTTATCAGTGGCAAAAAAACTCAGCCAACATTACAGGTGCTACCAACCAAAGTTATACAGCCAACACAACGGGTCAATATCGTGTTGTGCAAACAGCAAATGGTTGCAGTAAAATAGCTACCCCTGTTCAGGTAACAGTAAGTTGCAGGTCAGCTTCCGGTGAAGCTATTTCTGAAGAAGTAAAAGTTGTACCTAATCCTTTTGCCGATGAATTTACAGTTTATGGTTTACAGTTTAGTGCCGGTGATAGAATAGAGATGATGGATATGCTTGGGAAAGTGGTATTATATCAAACAATCAACACTGCAACTTCAAACCTGCAACTTCAAACCTTAAACTTACCATCTGGTGTGTATTTTCTTCAAGTAAGTACACCCACAGAAAAGAAAACAATTAAAGTGGTAAAACAGAAATAAAGAAAACAAGTAATTGAAAGAAAAAGCGTTTCGGTTGATAACCGGGGCGCTTTTTTTTATTAACAAATATTCTTTTTAAGTAATGTTATTATATTTTTGAAAACCACAATAAAAAACAATTAAACAAAATGAAGAGAGTATTACTTGTTGCAGCATTCATAGGCATTACAGCCATATCGTTTGCTCAAAATTTAAAACCCGTTGCTCAAAAAGTCAACGACAAAAAATTAAATCGTCAGGCATTTGTTACCCAACAATTGTTTGACATTACTCCTGCCTCAGCCCTGCGAAGTTCGCAACTAGCAGGTGTAGTTTCCGGATCAACGGTATTGGAATTCAGGCAACAGGATGCACAGGATTTGATCGCTGCTAAACCTGAGAATTTAAACTTTGTTATTCCTACTAATTCAGGAAATTTGGTTGAGATGGAATTGTACCGCGCCAATTTTTTTACCCCTGACTTTTCTGTTACCACAAGCCTTTCGGGTGGATTGCCTGTTACTTACGCAGGTGGTGTTCATTATTGGGGAATCGTTAAAGGCGATAACAATTCTATTGCTGCCATTAGTGTATTTGATAATGAAGTAATGGGTATGATATCAACAGCGTCAGGAAATTTTGTTTTAGGAAAATTAGAAAATGATGCTACCGGCAAACACATTTTTTACAACGATAAAAATTTAAACGCTCCATCTCCACTGCAATGTTATACCGAGGATGACAATAGTTTATACAGAACAGAGCAATTGCAAAATCCAAATAAATTATCAATGGTAAATTGCATCCGGTTATTTTGGGAAGTTGACTATGATATTTTTACTGGTAAAGGAAGTGTTGCCAATGCAGCTAATTATGTTACAGGCTTGTTTAACCAAAGCGCAATTATTTATGCTAACGATGCAATACCTGTTGAATTATCAGAAGTTTTTGTATGGAACAGTGTTGACCCATATACCGGAACTTCTACATCGAGTTACCTAAGTCAGTTTCAGAATTACCGTAATACTATTAATGGCGACTTAGGGCATTTGCTTGGATATGGTGGAGGAGGTGGGGTAGCTGCAGGATTTAGTGGTATTTGTGCCTCTAATCTAAACAGCTCACAATGCTATAGTGGAGTAAATTCTTCTTATAACAATGTTCCTACATACTCATGGAGTGTTATGGTGGTTACGCATGAACAAGGCCACCTCATGGGATCTCGTCACACGCATGCATGTGTGTGGAACGGAAACAATACTGCCATTGACGGCTGCGGGCCTGCACACGGTTACGGATACGAAGGTTCGTGCAGTGGGGCGCCTGTGCCTGCAGGTGGAGGTACAATAATGAGTTACTGTCATCTGGATGCTGTTGGAATAAATTTATCATTGGGTTTTGGTACACAACCCAAAAATGTTATTTTGAATAATTACAATAACGGCACTTGTTTAACAGCCTGCATTGGTACTTCGTGCATGCCATCGGCAAACATGACAATTACAAATGTTCTTTCAACAACAGCAACTTTTAACTGGGCCGCTGTAACTGGTGCTTTAAGTTACAATATCCAATACCGAGTAGTAGGAGCAGGAACTTGGCAAACAGGAACATCGGCAACTACAAGTTATAATGCTATAGGTTTAACCGCAGGTGCAAACTACGAGTGGCAAGTGCAAACTGTGTGTCAAACAGGCACTTCTATTTTTACCATTTCAATGACATTTACAACTCCTCCTGTAACATGCAATACTCCTTCCAATCTTTCCACAACAAATGTTTCTTACTCATCAGCAACCTTTAACTGGGGTGCGGTGGCAGGTGCTACAAGTTATAATATTCAATACCGTATAGTAGGAAGCGGAACCTGGCTAACCGGAACATCCACCGGTACATCGTACAATGCATTTAGCCTTGTTCAACTTTCTAATTATGAATGGCAGGTACAAACAGTGTGTGCCGGTGGCGGTACCTCTGCCTTTTCATCATCCACATTATTTACCACCACAGCGCAACCTTGCAACACACCTCAAAATAATACCACCACAAATATTGGTTCAACTTCTGCTACTTTATATTCAAGTGGTGCTACTGGAGGGCTTGTAAATATTCAGTATCGCATAGTTGGCACCCCTACATGGAATAGTTTACCTGGTGTAGCTATACCCTATAATTTATCAGGGTTAATTCCTCTCACTAATTATGAATGGCAGGTTCAGTTGATTTGTAGTCTTACAGTTTCCGGCTGGAGCAACTCTATTCTTTTTACAACATTATGTGCAACACCTCCTGCCATTATAACACCTGCGGGTAATACTACGTTTTGCCAGGGTGGAAGTGTAGTGTTAAACGCTAATGCAGGGGCATACAGCTACCAATGGCAATTAAACGGAACAAATATTTCGGGACAAACATCTTCAAGCTATACAGCCACAGCATCCGGTAGCTACACAGTAATTGTTACATCAGGTACTTGCAGTGCTACCTCATCAGCAACTATAGTAACAGTAATCCCAGTTCCAACAGGTACTATTAGCGGAACTCAAACTATATGCAGCGGTTCGGCTCCACTTGTATTAACATTTACGGGTTCTGGCCCTTGGAACTTTACTGTTTCTGATGGATCAGGCTCTACCAATGGTGTTGCTACTTCTACCCCTTACACCATATTGGTATCGCCTACAACAACCACTACGTATGTTTTAACTGCGGTTAGCAATGCAACTTGCATTGGAACTTTTTCAGGAAATGCTATTGTAACCATTGGTAACATTAATGCAGCAATAACCCCTGCAGGCACTGTTACACTTTGTGAAGGCAGTGCGCTTTCGCTTTCAGCTTCAACCGGAATAGGTTACGCTTATCAATGGTATAAAGGAACTGCTGCGATAGCTGGTGCTACTGGTGCAACCTACACAACCGGTGATGGCGGAACTTTTTACTGTGTAATTACATCAGGAACTTGCACCGGAACTTCAAACAGTGTAATTGTTACCAAGATTAATAATCCAAATCCTACAATGACGTATTCAACGCCATTAACATTCTGCTCGCCAGGAAGTGTAACATTTACGGCAAACACATTTGCAGGTGTAACCTACCAGTGGCAAAAAAACAGCGTTGATATTGCGGGTGCTACCAACCAAACATATTCTGCAACCTCGACAGGAAAATACCGGGTAAAGGAAACCGCCAATGGCTGCACCAAACAAGGTATGGATGTACAGGTAAACGTAAATGCAACTTCTGTATCGTCTGTTATAAGCGCCAATGGCCCTACATCATTTTGTTCAGGTGGGTCGGTGGTATTGAGTGTTGACAATGCCATACCCGGTTATAGCTACCAATGGCAAAATGGAGGAGTAAATATAGCCGGTGCCACATCTAACGCCTATACAGCCACTGCAGCAGGTGTGTTTACCTGTGTAGTAAGCGCAAGTTGTGGTACAACCACCAGCAATGCCATAACAGTTACTACCAGTGGAATTGTAGCTTTGGTAACACCATCAGGCAATGTTAGCATTTGTAACGGAGCCACAGCATCACTTAATGCAAACACAGGAACTGGTTACGGTTATCAGTGGATGAATAACGGTGTAAATATTTCAGGAGCCACCAATGCAACCTACAATGCAACTGCTGCCGGTAATTACAGCGTGTTTATTACATCGCCATGTGGCAATGCAACTTCGGCAGCTACTGTTGTAAACGTGCAGCAACTTATTGCAAGTGCAACCCCGCAGGCAACAACTATTTGCGAAGGACAGGCCGCTACCTTTAATGCAAACACAGGCTATGCATTTAGCTACCAGTGGTACCGAAACAATGTGGCCATTGCCGGAGCCACCTCCTCATCGTATGCAACATCGCAGGCCGCTACTTACAAAGTAGTTATTACCCAAGGCGGAGTTTGCTCTTCAACATCAAACAATGCTGTGCTTACGGTAATTAATAATCCTAAGCCAACAATAACTCCCAATGGCCCAACAACATTTTGTGCAGGCGGAAGTGTAACGCTTATTGCAAACTCATTTGCAGGTGTTGCATACCAATGGCAAAAAAATTCGGTTAATTTAGCCGGTGCCACCAACCAGAATTATGTTGCTAACTCAACAGGACAGTACCGTGTAATTGAAACTGCAAACGGATGCAGCAAAACGGCTACTGCCATTCAGATAACTGTAAATTGCAGGCAAAATGATGGTGATGATATGGCAATGAAAGATTGGAAAGTTGTTCCAAATCCTTTTACAAACGAACTTACAGTTTACGGATTTGAATTAGCTATTGGCGACAGATTGGAATTGATTGATATTGTAGGCAAATCGGTGCTCAGCCAAATTATTACATCATCAACTGAAAGTTTAAATCTGCACACGGCAAACCTTAATCAGGGTGTATATTTTTTGCAGGTAATGAGTTCAGGTGAAAGAAAAACGATTAAAGTGGTTAAACAATAACAAGTATATTTTAAAGTAAACCGCAAAGGCTGCCTCAATTTTAAGGCAGCCTTTTTTTATTATTCAATTAACATAGTTGTTTACTGGTTAAATAGACTCCTCTAATCAGGCCGAGACGGAAACTCAACCACTGCATCGGCCGGCAAAGTACTTGCAGTTGATGGCAGTGGCGATGTAATATTAGTAAATGATGTGGGTGGTGGCAGCGAAGAAAAAATAACCTTGCTCGAAAATAAAATAGCACAACTTACATTACGGCTTGATGCTATTGAAAAATTATTGGCTATGAAAAATTGATTGCCTCTTTGTTGTTTTTCACAAAAATTATTGTATACTTTTACGGTAAACAAAAAACTGAAATGAAAAAAAGGATAAGCAAAATAGTTACGGTTATTTTATTTTTTGTAAACGGGTTTTGCTTTGGGCAGGTTAACTTGGTGCCTAATCCAAGTTTTGAGGATACAACTTCTTGTCCAATGTCAGGATTCGAGATAAACAAAGCTATTTATTGGGATTCATTCAGAGGAACTTCTGATTATTTTAATGTTTGCTGTAATCAATTTGGAGGAGCAGTAGGGGTACCCGCAAATATTTTAGGATTCCAATATCCCAAATCCGGTGATGCTTATGCAGGGATGATACCTTATGATTTAACTGGAGCTCCTTATCGGGAGTATTGTGGTGTTCAACTAACTGTGCCCACCGTTATTGGACAAGAATATTTTGTAACCTATTGGATTAGTTGGGCTGGAACAATTGGGTTCACCCTTGCTATAAATAAATTTGGAGTGGCTCTTTCAACTTCCCCATACTCTTATTTAAACCCATATCCCATTTCGAATAGCCCTAATGCTTATTCCGATTCTATTTTTTCAGACTCACTAAATTGGAATCAAGTTCAGCTTTCATTTGTTGCTGATTCTGTCTATCAATACTTAATAGTAGGTAATTTCTTTGATGATAATAATACTGATACGATTGGGCTTGGACAATTTAATACACACTCGTATTATTACATTGATGACGTATGCCTGTCAACCGATTCAACGTACTGTTCAAATTTTACAGGGCTCAATCAGAATACTGCAACATCTTCAAATTGTATTATGAAAAATGTTTTTTTAAAGGATGAAAAGCTGAAAATAACATTCAATGCAGATGACACAGAAAAGCAACTTTTAATTTATACAGAAACTGGACAATTGCTACAAACCGTCAGAACAAATGATAAGGAAATTGAAATACAAATGACCCAAGCAAGTAGCATGTATTTAATCCGTGCTTTTGAAAAAAATAAATCTGAATCAAAAAAAATTATAACCATTAAAAACTAAATAAAATGAGAAAAATCATTTGCGTTTTTCTGCTGATGTTACTAAACGTAAAAGTTTACAGTCAGGCAGATGTGTTAAACCACGTTAATTTACAACCAACTTGGTATGTTGGGTGGGACAATTCTGCGCAATCTAATTTGTATCATTTAAGAGTTGAGCATCAGGGCACCCAAAACATCAACTTCCTTACCGGAGGTATCCAGCGTATGACCATCCTTGGCACCAACGCAGGAGCCACTCAGGGCTTTGTTGGTATAGGCAACGGCCTCACCCCCGGCTGGCAATTAGATGTAAACTCAGAAATAAACATAACCAACCCCACCTTTGCCGGAGGCACAGGCTCCTACATGCTTGGCAGCAACACCATACTTGCAAGCCCCGGCACCAATTTAATGGTGGGCATAGGAGCAGGTGTAAATAATGCTGCAGGTAATGACAATACTTTTGTGGGCACCAACGCAGGGCAAAACAACATATTAACCAGTGGCAATACCTTTATTGGTTTTGAAACAGGTTTTGGTCATCTCGCCAATGGCGGCAACACTTTTTTGGGCTGGTGGGCAGGAAGAGATGGTGAAAATCAGGCCGAAAATGTTTTTATAGGCACCCGTGCGGGGCAAGCCAATGACGAACAGTTTAATGTAATGATTGGCGTTTCATCGGGGCAGATGAAAACCACAGGAAGCCGAAACGTTTTTATTGGCGCCTCTGCTGGATTTGATAACGAAGTTGCCGACAATGTGTTTATAGGCTTTAATTCAGGCATATCAAATGTTGGCGGTACACCCAATACATTTGTGGGCACACGAAGTGGCGAAAATGCCGAGGCAAACAACAATACGTTTATCGGATTTCTGTCGGGGCAAAACACCGTTAGGGACAACAACGTATTTGTAGGCCACATAAGTGGCGAAAACAACACAGGCGGTTCGCAAAACTCATTTTTAGGTTCGGCATCGGGTAATGCCAACACCACCGGAGCCGAAAATACTTTTGTGGGGTTTGAGGCTGGGGTTACAAATAGCACGGCCATAAGAAACACTTTTTTAGGAGCCGAGGCTGGGCATACAAACAGTACAGGAAATAGTAATTTGTTTGCAGGATACAAATCAGGATATACAAACGACAGAGGACACTATAATGTTTTTTTGGGATATGAGGCTGGCTTTAACAGCAATGTTGACAGCAACACCTTTGTTGGTGCCGAATCGGGTTTTACCAATGCTACAGGCTTGCGCAATACGTTTATAGGCAGGCGGTCGGGCTACAGAACAGACACGGGCAGCGATAACGTATTTGCAGGAAACAATGCAGGCTACTCAAATAAAGAAAAAAAAGAAAACACCATGCTTGGCAGCGAAGCGGGTTTTAGTTCCAATGCAGATGCAAACACTTTTGTAGGATACAAAAGCGGCTATGCACATTCAACGGGTACATACAATGTGTACGTTGGCCACAGTGCCGGTGCCACACCTGCAACCGGAAGCAACAACACACTGCTTGGCTATAACACCAATCAAGCAAATAATATAACCAACAGCACAGCCATAGGCAATGCTGCCGATGTGCAAACATCCAACAGCATGATACTTGGCGATAACAACGTAAATGTAGGCATAGGATTATCGGGCGCAGCCACAGGCCCGCAAACCAAATTAGAAATAAATACTGGCAGCACCACACAAAGCGGATTGCGGTTTAGAACTTATACCAATGCATCAGCATCCATTGCAAATACCACCAATAAGGTGCTAAGTTTAAACTCTGCCGGTGATGTAATTTTGGTTGATGATGTGGGTGGTGGCAGCGAAGAAAAAATAGCCCTGCTCGAAAATAAAATAGCACAACTTACATTACGGCTTGATGCTATTGAAAAATTATTGGCTATGAAAAATTAATTGCCTTCGTTTTTGTTTTTCTCAAAAATTGTTTTATACTTTTACGGTAAACAAAAAACTGCGATGAAACAAACAATTACAATTATTTTGATTATTGTAGCCAAGGTTTGCATAGGGCAAAACTTAGTTAACAACTGGAGTTTTGAAGATACGGTGGCTTGTCCTATGGGAGTAACGCAAATAGCAAAGGCGGCTGGATGGGCAAGTTTTAAAGCAACACCTGATTATTACAATTATTGTAACGGTGGTATGATGGGAGTCCCATCTAATTTTGGTGGATTTCAGTACGCAAGAACTGGAGTTGCTTATGCAGGATTTATAACTTATGCACGATATGCAACAAACATAAGAGAGATTATAGGCTCTACCTTAAACCAACAGTTGGTGGTTGGTCAAATTTATTACATTAGTTTTTTTGTAAGCAGATCGTATAATGTCGCCTATCATAATAATGTTGCCTCTAATAAAGTTGGATTAAAATTTTCAACAATACCTTATCCTAACTATTGGACTAATCCAATTTCTATTAATGATTCGGCTCATGTATATTCAAATAGTGTAATTACTGATACCACCAATTGGGTAAAAATATCTGGCTCTTTTACTGCCGATTCTACTTACAATTATTTTGCCATAGGTAATTTTTATTCTGATTCATTAACAACTCACATACTTCTCGATTCAATAGGAGCCGTTGCGTATTATTACATAGACGATGTATGTATATCACCTGATTCTAGTTACTGTAACTCACTTACCGGATTAACTAAAAATGATTTTACAAACCCTTTAACTATTTATCCTAATCCTTTTAAAAATTTATTATCTGTTGAAGGGATTGGATTTTCTGAAATTGAAATGTATGATAATTTAGGGAAATTAGTTTTCTCTCAAATTTATGGCAAGTTAATTTATAAAACTCAAATTGATTTGTCATTATTAAACTCTGGATTTTATTTAATAAAAATTAAAACTCGAAATTCATGTTTCACAAAAAAAATTATTCACCAATAAAAAACAAACAAAATGAAAAAGCTAAAACAAATAACGATATTGTTGGCTAAACTTAAAAAATGAGGATGCACAACCTTTTAACTTTTACACCAATGCCGGAGCCGGTACATTTAACAACATGCGCATGACCATCTTTGATTCGCCCGCAAACCCGGCACCTGCCAATGTAGGCTTTGTGGGTATAGGCAACATTGCTCCACCTTTTGAACCTCAAAATATATTGCATGTACACGAAAACAGTGCCGATCCTTTAAGCTACTCATTTTTACAATTTACAAATTTAAATACCGGAGCCACTGGCCCCAAAGCAGGATTTAGATTAGGCATAAGAAACAACATGGACGCACTTTTTTTTCAACAGAACAATCGCCCCATCCTTTTTCACGGAGTGCTTACCGGTGCAGCAACAGAAAGCGAGCGATTGCGAATTACCGAAGGCATTACTATGTGGCAGCCAGGCGGAACCCAATTTAGAATAAATAAAGTAACGGTTAGCAGGGCATTTAATTACAGTCGGTGCGATGAGCCTGTGGCCATGTTTAATATTGGTGTAAATGGTTCACCGGTAAACCCCAACACCAACTTTACAACCTTTGCCGGAAACAGGCCTTGGATGGACGTAGGAACTTTTATGAGTTTTACTTCCGACAATATGTACGTGGGATTAAAGCGCGAAGGTACTGCAGACCGAATGGATGCTGTAATAAACTTTGGCGATAACGTACAGTTTGCTCCAGACCAATCTATCCAAAATTTGAGAATCATATTTACCAGTTCGGGCAATCCGGGTGATTTGTACTCCAATGGACCTTTTGCTACTTTTCATGGAATGGAAGTGGCACGGTTTAGCAATTTGGGCGACCTTGGAATAGGTGATTTTTATAACAACAACGCACCAATTGCTGACCCGTACGCACGGCTTGAAATACTTGATTCAAAAAATTTAACCACCAGCTATCCAACAATAAGTTTAAACAGGCCGCAATTGCGACTAACGTTTACACAAGATGTTCAGCGTAATTTGGGAATACACACCGATTTTCAAAATACTTCGCAAGGCAATCTGATAATACGAACCTTAAATCAGGGGAGCATTAAATATACCGGCATAGGCGACTTTCATTCATTTGCAAACAATGAACCTCAACGAAGATTAGATGTTTTAGATAATAACGAAAACGCCCCCCAACTGCGCCTCACCTTTACACCAGCCGCCAATGTTACCAACGGCATCTTTACCGATTTCCAAACCACCTCAGCAGGCGATTTATTTATAAATCCCAGCTTTCAAACAGGAACTAACAATCCTGTTAACCGTTTTGTAGGCATAAACAACAGCGCACCACAAAACACCTTAGATATTAATTCCACTATCGGCCTATCGCCCCGGCCAAGCGGTTTGCGTTTTAGCAATTTAAATTCAGCCTCGGCTAATGATATTGCACCCAATGGGCGTGTTTTAAGTTTAGACGGTACAGGCAACGTTGTTTTGACAACCGATGTTGGCAGCGGCAGCACTAACCTTTGTAACCCCGGCCCCAATATTTTAACACGCACCGACCCAACCAACCCAACACAATTAGTGTGCAGCGATATATGGAACGACTTTCAGAACGGTTCAAACAGCAGGGTAGGAGTTTTTACTGCCGGACAAACACCTGCTTATCCTTTTCATGTAGTAAGAAAAAGCATGTTTACAGATGCATACAGCAGCACAGCTTACAGTTATGCGCAAACAATTACCGGCCACTATACTGTTGGTATAAAAAGTGATATGACAGAACCCCGCACAGGCTTGGGAATTTTTTCAGACGAAAGCCCTTTGAGTATTGACAGGTTAAATATTTATGCCGATGGTTTTGGTATTGCAAATATTAATGCCAACCGCAGGCCTATAGTTTTTCGCGATAACCTTGTTTTTTATCTTGATGCCAATTCTACAACAGGTTATAGGGCATCTACACTGATGGGTACCAACCCAAACATTGCAGGTGTGGTATTAAAACCCGATTACTATGAAAACACACAGGCTTCTAATTCAAACGATGCAAACAATATAAACCTTGCCAACAATCATTTTGCGCGTCTTTGGGTTGAGAGTAATGATAACAACCCTGTTGGAAATATAAGGCACTATCCTGCAATTGTTGGCTTAAATACTTTTAGCGGATTAACCAATGGAGATATAATGGCTGGCAGGTTTAGCACAACAGGAATAAGAGGCGGAACAACATCGCGTAACATTGGAGGTTACTTTATTGCCAGCGGCACTAAAACAAACATTGGGCTTACGGCCGAAAGTATAACGCTAAACACTAATACAAAAGGCATAAATTGCGGAGGTTTTTTTAGAGCAACAAAGGCGACTAATAATTATGCAGTATGGGCTATGGCACCTGCAACATCAGGTAGTTTGGCAGGATACTTTAACGGCATTACATTTTCAAGTCAGGGCTTTAGCACCAGTGACGAGGATTTAAAAGAAGACATACTGCTGGTTGATGATGCAAGCCAATTACTTGCAGGAATAAATGTTTACAGTTTTAACTTTAAAACAAATAACCCATGGGGTTTACACCTACCCGATGGCAGGCATTATGGTTTAATAGCCCAGGAAATTGAAGGAATGTTTCCTGAAATGGTAAGGTCTTTTTTTCAACCGTCATTATATGACAGTGCCGAAAATGTATTAAACCAGGAAAAAGAATTTAAAGCGATAAACTATGATGGCTTTACCCCATTGCTAATAAAAGTTAATCAAGAGCTTATTACAAGAGTTACCGATTTAGAAAACAGGTTAGATGAATGTTGTGAATCAACGCGCATGACAAGCCAGCATCCAACACAACTTGTAACAGAACTTACAAATGTAAACGCCATCATCCTAAACCAAAACGAGCCAAATCCTTTTGCTGAAAACACAACCATAACATGGAACATTCCTGAACAGGAATTAAAGGGAGTGCCGTTAAATGCAATGCTTGTGTTTTATAATAACAGCGGTGTAATAATAAACAAGGTTACTATAAGCGCAACCGGCCCAGGTTCACTGCTTGTTTACAGCAGCAAATTATCGGCAGGGGTTTACAGTTACTCATTGGTGGTAAGCGGAAAAACGGTTGATACAAAACGGATGGTGAAAAACTAAAATAAAAAATAAGTTACTTACCTTATCTGTATATTTAAAAACTCATCGTACAATATTTGCAAATACGATTTAGCCTTGCCTGAGTCCGATAAGCAGTTTTGGTTGCTTGATTCTATTTTGTTGCTTTCGGTATAAAAAACAAAGCTGCACGAATCGTTTATCCATCCAATGGCATTGTCCATGCATACATACGCAAAATTGGTTCTGTCTTTTGCAAGCAGGTTGTTGCTCCACATAAAATCAGATGGGTTATTTGATAGCTGGCTAAGCAGGGTGGCAGGCAAATCGTTTTGATTTCCGGTAACATGTATTTTTTTTCCTCGCAGCTCTGTTTTTAATGCCCCACCGGTTATCAAAAGCGGAATGCGCCTTGCGCGCACATCAAAGTAATCGCGCTGTAGAGGAAGCAAATGCCCGTGGTCGGCAACTAATACAATTAAGGTATTATTGTACCACGCTTGTTTTTTGGCATTTATAAAATAATCGCCCAAACACTTATCTGTGTACCAGGCCGCACGTCTGAATTTTGAAGGTAAATTGGATTGAGTAAATGGAGTGGGTATGGGTGTTTCAAACGGCTCGTGCGAGCTTAGCGTCATAAGCACCGAAAAAAAAGGTTGCTTAAATTTTTTTACATCATCAAGTTGTTTTGTCAAAACAAATTCATCGTGCGCACCCCACTTGCTGTTGAGTTGACTTTTATCAAAATCATCAATGCCAATAATTTTTTCAAAACCGGTTGATAATAAATAGGAGTTTAAATTTGAAAACCCCAATTCGCCACCGTAATAAAAAGAATTGTTGTATCCTTGGGCTTTCATTTTTTTTGTAAGCGAGGGCAGGTGCTCTGCTTTTTCGGGAAAGCGGATGATGCTGTGGTTGGGCTGGGCCGGAAATCCGCTTAATACCGAAACAAATGCCTGGTCGGTGCGAAATCCGCTTGAATAAATATTGGTAAACAACAATCCGTCTGCAATTAAATTCTCAAAATTAGGGGTGGTGTTGCTGTCGCCTCCCAATGATTTTATGATGTCGGCCGTATAGCTTTCAATCATTATAATAATGATGTTGGGATTCGGGGTGTTTAATATCGAATCGCTTAGCAATGAATTTTTATACAGCAGGTTCTTGTTTTTTTGCGCAACAGCGTTATCAAAATAAGAGAACGGATTTTTATCAAAACCTGACGACTGCAAAATATTGTGGCCTAAGTACCAAACAGGATTTACCGCTGCATGATTTAATTTGGTATTGGACGAAAAATATACTGCGCTTTCATTAATGGGAATTAATTGCAAACCGCCTCGCGACCCGATGGCTGTTAATACAACCAATGCTACAGGCACACCAATTTTTACAGGCAAGGATGTGGTTTGAACTGTAAAAAAAGGCAATACCTTTTTTAAAAACAATTTTAAAAACAGATAAACAGAAAAACCTGAAAAGAGAAGACCGCCAACTAATTCGGCCGTGGTTATGGATGCAATAATTTCACCTGTATCGGTAATAAAACTTAAAGCGCGGTAGTTTATCAATGTACCCCATGACTTGTACAAAAAAATGTTTGAAATAAGCAATATGCTAAATGCTGAAAGTACAATGGATGAATAAATTACCAAAATGGTTTTTGCCGGCTTACGTGCAGTAAAAAAATTAAACCAATACAGCAAAAGTGTAAATGCAAAAACATAACACACCGTAGCCATATCGAGCCGTAATGAGTGGAGCAGGAGTGAGGGCAAATCCAAAAGGCTGGCATGAGCAGGCAGCATACAGTTAATAACGAAAAAAATAATTCTGAAAAACAAAAAGTAAATTAACCAGAAAAGAAAAAAGCGAAGAGGAAATTTTAAGACTTGAATCATGTATTGTTTAAAGCGGAATTAATTTACCCGATCCGTTTTTTACTACCTCAACTGAATCCGGTACACCTTTATAATAAATGTTTCCGATGTACGAAATTTTTGCTGACAGCAACCCCTTGGCCCATATAAAAGAATTGTTGGTGCCTTTGTTTTCGGTATAAGTTATGTCGGTATAAAGTTCTTCGGCATGAACCGGGCCGTTGCCATTGTGGTATAAAAAATTTATTCCGGCTTTGCCTTTCATTGTAATATCTGCCGGGCCTGTGTGTATGTTGTTATAAATAAAATTGGTGTTAAACAACAGTTGAATGCTACCCGAAGAGCCATAACTGTTAAACGTAAATGTATGATACCGTATGGTATCGGCAACGGTAACGTTGCCGGCATCCCAGGCATTAAGTTCTTTTAATTCGGGTAACCAAATTCTGGCGCTAAATTTATTTTTAAAGCTACGCACCCAATTGCACTTGTTTTCATTTTTAATCAACAACATGCCATCCTTTACTTCAGTGGTTATGCCATCAATTAGTTTTTTACCTGCCGTAATCTCTACTTTAAAATTGTGGCCGGGATAAATAACCACATCCACATTGTTTTTGATTTCAACTCTGGTAAAAGCGGGTGTGGTTCGCATTTCCGTTATATCGCTTCCTGTTCCTTTAAAGCAATCAAGCATGTGGTCTTTTTCGCAAGCCGAAAAAACAGTTGCAAAAAAAACAATGCCTGCAATTTTTAGTGTTGGCAAAAAAGGAAGACGCATGGATTTTTTAAAAATAGTTTTCAAAAGTAGATGTTTAATTTCTCTGTGCAAAACTCAAATTTCAAATCACAAACTTCAAACCACAAACCAATATTTTAGCTGCATGAAGAAATGGTTACTTAATATTAGCAATCAGCACGAAGTTATTTTAAAATGCCTGCTTTTTATCATCTCATGTGCATTGCTATTGTGGTTGTTACCTCACTCGGTAAAATACAAGTTTGACTACAGTGTTGGCAAAGCATGGCTCAATGACGACCTGGTTGCTCCTTACGACTTTTCAATTTTAAAAAACAAGGACTCGCTTGAGGCGGAACGAAAACTTTTACTTGAAAACGCTCCTGTTTTTGTAAGAAGAGATTCGATGGTAAAGCCTATGGTGCTTGAACGTATTGATGCAAAAATCTCTAATGAGTATGCAAACGTTGACGTGCTATCTACCGAAAAAATTAAAACATCATGCACAATGCTTATCGAGGCATTGTACAAAAAAGGAATTGCCGGGGATGAGCTTTTAAAAAGTTTATCATACAGCGAAGTAAGACTTGTAAATGGAAATGAAATGCAATCGTTTGCTGATTTTATTTATAAAAACCAGGTGCAGGCAGTTGCCGAAAAATTTTGCAACGAAAAGGGGATAGCTAACATGCAGGCGATTGTACAAATTGTAACTGCCGTTGCCACGCCTGATATTTTGATAGACAAAAATCTTACCGACCGTTTTAAAGACCAACTCATCCAAACCGTATTGCCCACCCATGGGTTGGTAAGCAAAGGAGAAATAATTATCTCGAAAGGAGAAATTGTTTCGCCCCAAAAAAAGCTAATGCTCGAATCGCTGCGCGAACTTAATGAGCAGTTTGAACAGCCCAACAGGCATGTGCAAATTGGCCAGCTTATAATTGTAATTATTTGCCTTATGCTGCTGATGATTTTTTTGGCACAGCAGCGCAAAGACATTTTTGCCGACAACCGAAAGCTGACATTGATATTGCTGATGGTTTTATTTACGGTTTTTATTTTTACCTGGAGCATGCGCACGGCAGTGGTTAGTTTGTACCTGGTGCCATTATGCATTATGCCCATTGTAATTCGTGTTTTTTTTGATACGCGGCTGGCCCTGTTTAGCTATGTAATTACTATTTTAATTATTGGCAGTGTAGCTCCTAATGGTTTTGATTTTGTTTTTACACAAATAGTTGCGGGCATGGTTACTATTTTTAGTATAAAAAATATCCGCAAACGCTCACATGTGTTTATAGCAGTGTTGCTAATTTACTTCAGCTATTTTATTTGCTACATAGGCTTGGCCATAATTCATGAGGGAAATATGGTATCAGTAAAGTGGGAAAATGCTTTTTGGCTTTTGGCCAATGTACTGCTTACCCTGTTTGCATATCCGCTTATTTATTTTTTAGAACGCATTTTTGGTATAACATCCGACATTTCGCTTATTGAACTGGCCGACTCAAACAATCAATTACTGCGTGAGCTAAGTATAAAAGCACCGGGCACATTTCAGCATTCGCTGCAGGTGGCAAATCTTGCCGAAGCCGCTATTTTTAAAATCGGGGGCAACGCTCTTCTTATCAGGGTAGGTGCGCTTTATCACGATATTGGTAAAATGGAAATGCCGCTTTATTACATCGAAAATCAGGTTACGCAAGTAAACCCGCATGATGATTTGGCGTTTGAAGAAAGTGCTTCTATTATCATAGGCCATGTTTTGGCGGGAGTAGAGAAAGCAAAAAAAAATAATCTGCCTGATATTGTTATTGATTTTATACGCACGCACCATGGCACTTCACGGGTTCAGTATTTTTACGAATCGTTTTTGAAGAACTTTCCTGATAAGTTGGTTGACGAAGAAGCATTTCACTATCCGGGTCCTAAACCTTTTTCGAAAGAAACGGCTGTGCTCATGATGGCCGACTCGGTGGAAGCAGCAAGCCGTAGCCTGCAAAAGCACGATGCCGAAACCATAAGTAAATTGGTTGACAGCATTATTGAACACCAGATAGAAGAAGAACAGTTTTCAAACTGCAATATTACTTTTAGAGATATTACCGAATTAAAAAAACTTTTCAAAAAAATGCTTGGCAGCATTTATCATGTGCGGATTGAATATTTGCATTAAAATTTATTATTGTTTTCATTTATTTTTGAGCTGAATTATAGAACTCATAGCCAATGCTATCAGGAAATAAAACTACCATCATTTATGGGTTAAGCATGGCCGCTTTGCTACTTCTGTTAAAGTGGCTCGAACTTAAGTTTATAATTACTAATCATGCCTTTGAAATTTATGCAGGCTCTATTGCCATTATTTTTACCCTGATTGGCATTTGGCTTGCGCTAAAACTTTCAACTCCAAAAACAAAAACAGTAATTGTAGAAAAAGAAATTTTTATAAAAAACAACGAAGGCTTTGTGCAAAATAAAAAAATTATTGATGAACTTGAACTAAGCAATCGCGAAATGGAAGTATTGCAACTGATGGCGCAAGGGTTAAGCAATAATGAAATTGGCGATAAACTTTTTTTGTCAATCAATACCATTAAAACACATGCATCCCGTTTGTTCGAAAAGCTAAATGTAAAAAGAAGAACGCAGGCCGTTGAAAAAGCCAGACAGCTTTTAATTATACCCTGATTTTTACCACCCTTTAGTACCAAAATATCTTTTTAATACAAATAATCACCCATAAGTATGATGGCAAAAAGCAAAAGGGGTATTTTATTTGCCTCCTATTAACCAATAAAAAAATAAAAAAATGAACAGAACAATTTTAGTATTCGGACTTATTGCCGGATTAATAGTATCGGCCTTTATGGCCATAATGATTTATAATTTTTCAAAGACATCAAACTTTGAAAGTGGCATGTGGATGGGATATGCATCCATGATAATTGCATTTTCGTTTGTGTTTGTTGGCATTAAAAGTTACCGCGACAAACATAATAGCGGCATCATAACTTTTGGCAAAGCATTTAAAATTGGTTTTTTTATTTCACTTATTGCGTCTACCATGTATGTTGTAACATGGCTTATTGAGTATTACAATTTTGTGCCCGACTTTATGGAACGCTACTCGGCACACATGCTTGAAGCGGCTAAAAAAGCGGGCGCCACCGCAGCCGAACTGGATGCAAAAACTGCTGAAATGAAAATGTATGCCGAATTGTATAAGAACCCATTAATGGTGGTGCTGCTTACGTACATGGAAATTTTACCGGTTGGTCTGGTAGTATCAGCCATTAGCGCATTAATTTTGAAAAGGAAAACAGCAAAGGCTGATATTGCCTGAAGTTATTGTCTAATTATAAATTATGGATGCCTCGGCTTCGCTCGGCATGACAAGTATTGGACACGTAGGTTTAGGAAAGTGGGTTTGGTTTTGGCAAAGCCAAAACCAAACCCACTTTCCTAAAAAAATGAGAATATACTGTCATGCCGAGCGAAGCCGAGGCATCTCTTTATTAATATTCAAATTTAATCGGACAATAAACTATTTCTAAATAAAATCTTCATGTTTGATAAAAACAATTTAGAATAGATTTATGTTATCAATATTTCAAAAAATAAAATAACATAAAAAACAAATTAAAAGTATGACTAAACTCATCACATTAACAATGGCCACTGTTACGGCTGCAACACTGCTATCATTTACAGGCAAAAAGCCGCATGCCACTAATTACAAAGTAAACGCCAAAGCAAGCAACGTTGAATGGTATGCCGAAAAAATGACAGGAAAACATAACGGAACGATTGCCATCTCCAATGGAATGCTTACCGATAATCATGGTAAATGGACAGGCACATTTGATATGGATATGAAATCCATTTTGAATTCGGACATGGAAGCCGGCAAAGGGAAAGAAAAATTAGAGGGACATTTAAAGTCTCCTGATTTTTTTGATGCAGAAAAATATCCAACCGCAAAATTTGTTATTGAATCCATTACTCCAATAGCAGCATCGCCCGCTACCAATTTTACACACACAGTAAAAGGTTTTCTTACCATTAAAGACAAAACCAACCCCATTAGCTTTGATGTAAAAATGAAAGCAGAAGGAACAGGAATGACATGCTCAGGAACTGCCGTGGTTGACCGATCGAGGTACGATGTGCGGTATGGATCTAAAACTTTTTTTGCCGACATTGGTGATAAAGTTATTTACGATGAGTTTAAATTAAAATTTAATGTAGTGCTTAACCCATAATTTTTTTTTTGTAAAAATTATAGAAACCCTGATTGTAAAAAGCAATCAGGGTTTTTTAATTAGCTTTGAACGGCTATTAATTTTTATTATGATAAAAGATATACGAGAAAAATACAATGCCGATTTTGATGCCATTGCTTACCAAAATTTTTTAACCGACTTTGATAAACTATATAACCAAAAGGTTGAATTCAGAATAGCTGAGTCGCCAGTATTTGTTCCAAAAAGTTTAAAACAAAGTTTGATTGATGCCGGTGAAAAAATTGTTGATGATTTATTAAAACCCGAGTATCTCATCGAGTCAACAAAGGCGATTCCACCAAACTTATTTGTACAAAACGAAACTAAGCATCCACACTTTTTGGCTATTGACTTTGCTATTTGCAAAGATGCTGATGGAAATTATTTGCCTCAGTTAATAGAACTTCAGGCTTTTGCTTCGTTGTTTTTTTGGCAAGAATTATTGCCACGTATGTATAGGCAAAAGTTTTATGTGCCTGATGGGTTTTCTCATTTGTTTAATGGTTTGACTACGGAGAAGTATCGAAACGAAATGCGAAAAGTTATATGTGGCAACTGCAATCCCGAAAATGTAGTGCTGCTTGAAATTGAACCCGAGAAACAAAAAACCTGGATTGACTTTTGGGAAACACAAACACACACAGGCGTTACTCCTGTATGCATAAGCAAAGTAATTAAGGAAGGCAAAAAATTATTTTACTATAAGGATGGAATAAAAATTCCAATCCACCGAATTTACAACCGTGTAATTTTTGACGAGTTGTTACAGCGCGATGATTTAAAACGTGATTTTAATTTAACTGATGACGTGGATGTGGAGTGGGCAGGTCACCCCAATTGGTTTTTTCGTATCAGCAAATTTTCACTGCCTTACCTTAACAATAAGTTTGTACCCAAAAGTTTTTTCCTGAATTCGCTTAAAAACTATCCTGATGATTTAAATAATTATGTTTTAAAACCTTTGTTTTCGTTTGCCGGCAGCGGTGTGCTTATTGATGTTACCAAAGATGCGCTTGATAAAATTACTGACAGAGAAAATTATATTTTGCAACAAAAGGTTGAATATGTGCCTGCCATGCAATCGCCCACCGGCCCGGTAAAAGTTGAAATACGTTTACTGTATATATGGCATGAGAACGAAAGCCGACCCAAGTTAGTTAACAACCTTACCCGGTTAAGCAAAGGCTCCATGATAGGCGTAAGCCATAATAAAAACAAAGACTGGGTAGGAGGGAGCAGTTCCTTTTTTGAACTATAAAAGCATTTTATTCGCGCACCACACCCATGCCCGAAAATTTTTCAATTCTTTTTTGAATTCGTTCATCGGCATTTAACTTACTTAAATGTGCAAGCTCTTTTAAAATTTCTGATTTTACTATAGAAAACATTTCGGTCGGGTTACTATGAGCCCCACCGTTAGGTTCCTTTACTATACCATCAATCAGCCGAAGTTTCATCATATCATCGGCAGTAAGTTTTAAAGCTTCGGCCGCCTTTTCTTTATTATCCCAGTTACGCCACAATATAGATGAACATGACTCAGGAGAAATTACCGAGTACCAGGTATTTTCAAGCATCAGCACTTTATCTCCAATACCAATTCCTAATGCGCCACCCGAAGCCCCCTCGCCAATAATTATGCACACAACAGGCACTTTTAAAATCGCCATTTCGTAAAGGTTGCGTGCTATAGCTTCGCCTTGTCCTCGCTCTTCAGCTTCCAGTCCAGGGTAGGCACCGGGGGTGTCAATAAAAGTAACAATGGGTTTATTAAATTTTTCAGCCAGTTTCATCAAGCGCAATGCTTTGCGGTAGCCTTCAGGATTAGGCATTCCGAAATTCCGGTATTGCCTCATTTTGGTGTTATTACCTTTTTGCTGACCAATAAACATTACGGTTTGTCCATTGATGGTACCTAATCCACCAATCATGGCTTTATCATCCTTAACTGTACGGTCGCCATGTAATTCAATAAAGTTATTATCGGTAATGGCATTAATATAATCAAGCGCATAAGGCCTGTCGGGATGACGTGAAAGCTGCACCTTTTGCCAGGCGGTAAGGTTACTGTAAACGTTCTTTTTGGTGTCTTCAATTTTAGCTTCCAGTTCAGTAACAAGTTTAGCCACATCCACTTTGCCTTTGGACCCAATTTGCCGGGTTTTTTCCAACTGTTCTGTTAGCTCTTCTATTGGTTTTTCAAAATCAAGAAAGTTTGCCATCTGATTTTATTTGAGCGGCTAAAGTAGGCATTAATCGGTTTTATTTCTCGTACATTAATTCCTGTTTAGACGGTGGTTAAAATAGTTTTAAAAGAAAAGTTTTTTGTTAAAGATAAAAATCTATATTTGCCGTCCCTTTAAAAAGGGCTAATAAACTGATAAAAAAATATGTCAAACCAGTACGAAACCGTCTTCATTTTAACCCCGGTTCTCAGCAATGAGCAAATGACTGAAGCGGTTGACAAATTCAGGAAAATCCTCACCGACAACGGTGCCATAATTGTTCATGAGAACAATTGGGGATTACGCAAACTTGCCTATCCAATCCAGAAAAAAAACACCGGGTTTTATTATCTGCTGGAGTTTAAAGCAAGTGGGGAACTCATTAATAAGTTAGAGGTTGAATACAAGCGTGATGAGCGCGTGTTGAGATTTTTAACTGTTGCGCTTGATAAGCATGCAATTGCTTACAATGAAAAGAAAAGAAAGAATGCCGAATTAAAAAAGAAAGAAACGGAGGCTGTACCTGCATGAGCACTAAGCAAGGAAAAGCAGGAGAGGTAAGATACCTGAATCCTGTAGCAGTAGAAACTGCCAAAAAGAAATATTGCCGTTTTAAAAAACTTGGCATTAAATACATTGACTATAAGGATGCAACATTCCTTATGAAGTTTGTAAACGAACAGGGTAAACTATTACCACGCAGACTTACCGGTACTTCATTAAAATACCAACGCAAAGTTGGGCAAGCTGTTAAGCGTGCACGCCATTTGGCTTTAATGACTTACGTAGGTGATATGCTTAAATAATTAAGGAGGTAAACATGGAAGTTATATTAAAACAAGACGTAAAAAACCTAGGCTTTGCCGATGATGTGGTAAAAGTAAAAAATGGCTATGGCCTTAATTACTTAATACCTCGTGGCATTGCTGTAATAGCAAGTGCCAACAATAAACTTATGCATGCCGAAACAATGAAACAGCGTGCACATAAACTGGATAAAATTAAAGGTGATGCTTCTAAGTTGGCTGAATCACTTAACAATGTTACTCTTACTGTGGGCGCTAAAGTTGGAGAAAACGGAAAATTGTACGGCTCGGTAACTGCTCAAAATATTGCTGATAAGTTAAAGAACATGGGTTACACCATTGACAAAAAACAAATTGTAATGCCTGAGGAGCATATTCGTAAAACCGGAACATTTTCGGCCGAAGTGGTATTGCACCGCGACATTAAAGCAAAACTAAACTTTGATGTGGTTGAGGGTAACTAAATTTTATTGATAAATACTAAATAACAGGCAGCGCAGTTAAATCGTTGCCTGTTTTAGTTTAAAAGAAGCATTTAATATTCATTAATTAACAAGTTCGTATTTAATTAACAACATTAAAATTTTAATATGGCAGATACAGGAGATATTGGAATAGGTTCGGTTATTCGATTTAACGGTGAACTTTACCAGATTACAGAATATCAACACCGCACACCGGGTAACCTTAGGGCATTTTACCAGGCAAAAATGCGCAACTTGAAAAATGGGAAACAAACAGAAAACCGTTTTCGCTCTGGTGAAAGTGTTGAAGTAGCCCGTGTTGAATACAAAAT
This sequence comes from uncultured Flavobacteriaceae bacterium, assembly GCA_964432885.1. Lineage (GTDB taxonomy): Bacteria > Bacteroidota > Bacteroidia > AKYH767-A > OLB10 > CAYSPG01. Next base: position 219,291 of record CAYSPG010000001.1, on the reverse strand, counting down.
GATGCAATACTTATACAAGGATGGAGACCACCTTGTGGTAATGGATACCGAAACATTTGAGCAGGTATACATACCCGAAGTAATGGTTGGCGACAGTACTAATTTTTTAAAAGAAGAAATGATGTTGAAGGTTGCCTTTGAAGGCGAAAACCCAATACTTGCCGAGCCACCAACCTTTGTTGAACTTGTTATTACCTATAGCGAACCGGGTGTTAAAGGCGATACAGCTACCAACACTTTAAAAGCAGCTACGCTTGAAACAGGTGCCATAGTTAATGTTCCATTATTTGTAAACGAAGGAGAGAAGATAAAAGTGGATACCCGCACAGGCACTTATGTTGAGCGTGTAAAGTAAAACACATTTATATTCTCTAACAAAAAGAGGTTGTTTTAAATTATAAAACAACCTCTTTTTGTTATGGGATGTTTTAGTGGTAAATAAATGGAAACATGTATACATAATATTTAATACAAAGTAGTATTTGCATCTAAGAAATACGAGACAGAAACAAAAGTTAAACATCAAAACCCCACTTTAATCTTTAATATTAATCAACTACATTAGCCACCCAAACATTAAAAAATAATATAGCAATATGACAGCAACAACAACAGCCGACAAAGGCCATCCTAAAGGATTGTACGTTTTGTTTACCACCGAAATGTGGGAGCGATTTAATTTTTACGGTATGCGTGCCATACTATCGTTATTTATGGCCGAAGCCCTTATGCTTGGCGAAAAAGATGCATCTATTATATATGGCGGCTTTCTTGGATTGTGCTACTTAACACCAATGCTTGGTGGCTACTTAAGCGATAAATTTTTAGGCAACCGCAATTGCATTTTAATTGGCGGCTTTACTATGGCTGTTGGACAATTTATATTATTTGGCAGTGCAAGTGCATTTGGTACCGATTTGGGTTTTGCCCAATCCCTTCTTTGGGGTGGTTTGCTTGTGCTTATTTTTGGAAATGGATTTTTTAAACCCAACATTTCTTCCATGGTAGGTCAACTTTATCCTGCCGAACAAAAAACAAAACTCGATTCGGCTTTTACTATTTTTTATTTAGGTATTAATGTTGGCGCCACACTTGGCATTTTTATTTGTCCGCTTTTGGGCGATGTTAAAAGTGTAGATGGTGTTCGTGACCTTACAGCGTTTAAGTGGGGATTTTTTGCTGCCGGTGTAGCTATGCTGCTTGCGTGTATCGTGTTTTTTATTTTTAAAGATAAATATGTAATTACCCATGATGGCAAAAAAATTGGAGGCCGCCCCGACCGTAATCAGATGAAAGAAGCAGGGGAGGAGCAAGCTAAATTTTCTACCGCATCAATAATTAGCACTATTGTAATACTAATTGCGCTTACGTTTGGTTTTCATTATTTATCTATTGATGATACTGCCGCCACACAAAATCCAATTAAAGTATGGCTTTATCCATTTATTTACAGTGCAGGGCTGAGCCTTGCCTTTTTAATAGCATCCGATAAATCGCTAACAAAAATAGAACGCGACCGTATTTTTGTACTTTATATAGTGGCTTTTTTTGTAATGTTTTTTTGGGCTGCATTTGAGCAGGCAGGCTCATCACTTACATTTATTGCCGATAAGCAAACCGACACCAATTTACTTGGATGGAATATGCCCCCCTCGATGGTGCAAAATTTTAACAGCATATTTGTAATTGCACTTGCCATACCATTTAGTATGTTTTGGATGTGGATGAATAAACGGAACATTGAGCCAATATCACCGGTAAAGCAATCCTGGGGGCTGGCATTAATTGCACTTGGATATTTGATTATTGCCTTCCAGGTAAAAGAAATTGGCATTGACGGCAAAATTGGAATTATTTGGCTTGTTGTTTTATACTTGCTGCATACTATGGGCGAGTTATGCTTATCCCCTATAGGACTTTCACTGGTTGCCAAACTTGCTCCTTTACGTTTTTCATCGTTGCTTATGGGCGTGTGGTTTATTGCCAATGCTGCCGGTTACGCACTTGCCGGAACATTGGGCGCTTTGCTGCCGCCTACAGGCGATAAGTTTACTAAAGCCAATGAACTTGGCATTGACTTAGCAGGAATACTTGATGGGAATGTTACTGCAACTGCTGACCAATTGACGCTGCTTGCACAAAATAATTTACCAACTGCGTATCCAACCTTTGCCGGTTTTCAAATACACAATCTGTATGAGTTTTTTATGCTGTTTGTAGTACTACCGGGTGCAGCGGCTGTATTGTTACTTATGTTATCACCCATGATGAAAAAAATGATGCATGGGGTAAGGTGATTTATTTTTCTTAAATCATTGCTGTAAGTTAAACAAGGTTACGTAAGGTAAGTACGGTAACATCATCATTATAAAATTTGCTTTGCCTGAATTTGTCAAGCGACTTAATAAGATTTTGGTGAAACGATTTTAAAATAACCACATCATTGTTTGATGCAATAAATTCTTTCAGGTTATCAATGCCGTAGAAATCGCCATTGTCGTTTTCCAACTCGGTAACGCCATCAGTGTATAAAAATATAGTAGCGCCTTTTTCAAAAGTTTCCTCTCCCTGGTTTATAAAAGGAAGTTCATCAAACATGCCCAATCCGGTGGTGCCTTTATCAAGCAGCCTGATTCCGGTAGAATCGAAAAGTATGGGCGGATTATGCCCTGAGTTAATATAGCTTAATGTATGTGTCGCAAAGTTTACAATACCAATAAAAAAAGTAATGTACTTTTCGCCTTTGGCTGTTTTGTTAACACAGGCATTTAATTCGGTAATAAGTTCTTTAAGTGATTTTGTAGTGCGTATAAGCGCATGCAGGTTTGCCTGGAAGTTTGACATGAGCAATGCAGCAGCCATTCCTTTTCCTGATACATCGGCCATACAAAAAATATGCTCTTCGGGGCTGATGGAAATAAAATCGTAATAATCGCCACCCACTTGCTGGTGCGGAAGATAAAGGGCATCAATGTCAAACAATTCGTTTCCTTTTAGCTCCACCGGAAAAAGCATCTCCTGCATTTCAGCTGCAAGTTCAAGTTCTTTTTTCATTGCAGCCTGCGCAAGCGCTTCTTTGTTTAGCCGCTTGTTTTCAATAGCTACAAGAATAATGTTTGTAATGGTGTGGATGAAAGGAACAATTTCGCGTTTGTTTAATTCATCGCTGCCTGCCACGTTTCCTATAATTGCATAAGCCAGCAACCGTTCGTTATGATAAACCGGTATTACACTTTCATCGGGCTTAAGCCATTGGGGTGCTGTAATGTTTTTGGTTTTGGAAGATGATATTTCTTCTAAAAATTTTTCGGGCTTTACTTCTTCCAACTCGGCAAGCATGCCATAAGCAAGTACTTTTTTCCACTCCGATTCGTTTACAAACAGTGCCAGCTTGCCAACATGAAAATGGTCTCTCAATACAGTTTCGTAAATACGGTAAAGCTGCTCAGCCGGTAAATTGTAATTAATGGCTTTAGTAATTTGCAGCAACCAGTGCAACTGTAATTTTTTTGATTCCAGTTCAGAAGTAGTTTTAGAAGTTAATAATGACATCTGATTACTTTTTAAATTTTGAAGTTGCTACGATATTGGTGTAACTCACTTTAACTTTTCAAATACTTCGGGCAATCTTTTTATCAGCGCAAGTTCTTTCATTTTAATTCGCGCATCCTGCGTTGGGCTGCCAAAATATGTTTTGCCTGGGTCAAGCGATTTGCCAATGCCCGACTGGCCAAGCACCACTGCTCCTTTGCCAATGGTTAAATCTTTTTGTACGCCAACCTGGCCCCATAAAATTACATCATCTTCAATGGTTACTACACCGGCAATGCCAACCTGTGCTGCAAACAAACAGTTTTTGCCAATAACGGTATCGTGTCCCACATGAATATGATTATCAAACTTACAACCTTCGCCTATTATGGTATCGCCCGAAACGCCTTTGTCAATCGTACAGCATGCGCCAATTTCAACATTGTTCTTAATAATTACTCTTCCACAAGTATGCATTTTATCATAACCCTGAGGCCTGCGTTTAAAGTAAAATGCATCGGCACCAATTACAGTATTGGCATGCAGTATTACATTATCACCAAGTATGCAGTGGTCGTAAACAACAGCACCCGGATGAAGGATACAATTATTACCAATCACAGAATGTGCACCCACAAAAGCACCAGGCATAATCACTGTATCGTTACCCACTTTAGCTGTTGGATGTACATTGGTGGCGGCCAGTTCAACCGCTCTGTACTTGCGTGTAAGTTTATTATAATCGCGAAAAGGATCGTCAGAAATAATAAGTGCTTTACCTTCGGGGCATAAAACCTCTTTATTTATAATAATGGTTGTAGCGGCCGACCCAAGTGCTTTATCGTAATATTTTGGATGATCAACAAAAGTAATATCACCATTTTCTACTTTGTGTATTTCATTAATGCCTGTGATTATAAAATCTTTTGGGCCAATATATTTAGCGTTAAGTAACGAGGCCACATCTTTTAGTGTTAAAGCCGGATGAAATTGCATGAGGCAAATGTAGGAGATAGAATTTGATGTTAGTGAGAAGGGCTAAAATCTATTTTATTTTTTTTTGAAAATCATTTTGTTGGCTAATGATAAACTTGCTTAACAGACATTATATATGTGGTGATAAATCACAAAAAAATGGAGTAGAGGAGTGGTAGAAAAAATTAAACTTTGTGACTGGTAGTTGGTTTAAGCTTAACCCTGAAATTATATCCAACTTTAAATCCTAATAAAAAAACAGGCACATTTGAACTGCCTTCTGCGTATGACCCTAAACCAATTTTAAAATCTGAGTCAAGTTTTTCTGTTGGGTTAATACGGTTGTGATGTGTTACTTTGCGTTCGCGATTGCCAACACCAGCATAAACATCAAAAACACATCGGGTTATGTAAATCTGGTATCCAAATTTCAGAGCGAACGTTTTCCAGTTTCTTTTTAATAAAACAGAGTCTTATATAACTGCAAGGCTCATAATTATGATAACATATGCTTTTGCCAAAAGTACCAACCCATTCAACTTCATTTTTAAGTTTGGCAAAAGATGCCGAAGTATACCACGTTCCGTATTTTCCGCTTTTAAAATATGTCTTTAATTCCGCATTATATGCATAGCCGTTTGAATTTATAATATTTGGATTTACAATATCAAGCCTGCTTAGCGTTTCGGTAAGATACGATGCACCTGCCTGAAGCGAAAAAATTTTAAATACCCGCTTTTCAAAAGCCATTTCCAAACCGGGGTTTGAAATGTCAATTGTCCGTAATGGAGCTACTTTTATTGTGTTGTTTAAACCAATGAGTTTATCTTGCGAATAAAGTTTTGTGCAGGTAAAACAATTAAGTAATAATGCTACTTGGATGATGCTTTTATTACATATCATTAGACGAATGTTTTTATTCCATTTTAAACAACTTCTTTGCTGCCTACTAAGTTATAAAGTGTATCGCGTTCAACAGCAACATGGCCTGTTTGCGAAATCAATTGTACAATTTGTTCGGTAGTTAGCGAAGGATTTTTTTCTTCGGCACCAGCCATGCTGTAAATTTTTGTTGAGTCATCAATTGTTCCGTCTAAATCGTCAACACCAAACGACTGCGAAAGTTGAGCTGTTTGCCTGCCAATCATAGGCCAATAGGCTTTGATGTGTTTAAAGTTATCCATAAAAATGCGCGACACAGCGTAATTTTTTAAGTCTTCAATCAAAGTGCTTTCGGTTGCATCACTCATATCGTTGTTTTTATTTCTAAACTTTAAAGGAATAAATGTATTGAATCCTCCTGTTTTATCTTGCAAATTTCGCAAGCGGTTCATGTGGTCAATTCGGTGCGCATAATTTTCGTAATGGCCATAAAGCATGGTAGCATTTGACATGATGCCAAGCCCGTGAGCTGTTGCATGAATAGAAAGCCACTGTTCAGAGCTACATTTATCAGCACAAATTTTTTCGCGAATGGTTTCATCAAAAATTTCGGCTCCGCCACCAGGTATAGAGTCTAATCCGTTTGCTTTTAGATAACTCAGTCCTTCAGCCACTGTCATTTTAGCTTTGCGAAACATGTAATCAAGCTCAACTGCGGTAAATGCTTTTATGTGCAATGATGGCCTTAGGGCTTTAATCGCAGAAAGCACGTCAGCAAAAAAATGGATATCCATTTTAGGATGAACACCACCAACAATATGTACTTCGGTTACAGGTGTGCCATCATATGCTTTTACTTTTTCTAAAATTTGTTCTTTAGTAAGTTCCCAACCTTCTTCCTTGTGTTTGTATTCGCGGCTATAGCTGCAAAACTTACACGAGAAAATACATACGTTGGTAGGCTCGATGTGAAAATTGCGGTTAAAAAAAGTTCTGTTGCCATTTATTCTTTTACGTACTTGGTTGGCAAGTTCTCCAACAAAAGCAAGATCGCCCTCTGTGTATAATGCATATCCTTCATCAGCAGAAATTCGTTTTCCGCTTAAAACTTTTTCCGCAATAGACTTTAGTGATTTGCTAACGCTTGTTGGCTTTAATATCATTTTGGTTATTAATTTTCTTAATGCAAAGTAAACAGATTTTATTTAGTGCAGATGCTAAAAAACAAAGGAAAAATTACCTGCCATAGTAAAATCTAAATATTAACATTAGCTGTTAAGTTTGGTTTAAAAAAAACTTTTATGCCAAACTTAACACCCAAACAAATTGATACTTTTGTAAAACAAAACCACATAAAAATAATATGAGAAAAATATTTTTTGCTGCAGTAATTACTTTGTCAGGTTACTTGTTGCATGCACAACACACGCTTGTTTTAAAAAGCGGAGAAAAAATGAATGGTACACTTCAAACGGTAAAAGATGGTACATTAAGTTTTTTATTTAAAGGCAATGCCATGAATTTTAAAATGGAAGAAGTAAGTGCTATTTTATTGGATGCCAAAACAGAAGATGCAAAACCTGTTGCAGCATCATCTGATGCCGGAACACGCGGAGTAAGTTTTGTAATGCCCGGCCGCACACTTGTAAAGCAACCAAAAATTGATAACCTTACAATGGAAAAAGGGATAGTGGTTGTATCGTTAACTATTGACAAGGAAGGCAACGTAATTAAAGCCGAACCCGGGGCAGAAGGCACTACTACTACAAGCAATTATCTGCTAACAAAAGCAATGCAAGCGGCACGAACAGTTCAGTTTGACAAATGTCCTAAGTGTCCGTTGCAAAGTCAGGGCAGTATTACCATTACTTTTTAAAAAAAACAAAAAGGGTATAAAAATAATACCAACTATTAGTGCCCGAGAGGAGATTCGAACTCCTACAGGTTTTACCCCACAGGCTTCTGAGACCTGCATGTCTACCAGTTTCATCACCCGGGCTGGAGAAAGCAGACAGTTTTCAGTTGGCGGCAAACAATTTTTTTTTGCCAACTTACAACGGATAAACTGCCTGCTGTTAGGAGTGCCCGAAGGGAGATTCGAACTCCCACACCCTTACGGGCGCTACCACCTCAAAGTAGTGCGTCTACCAGTTTCGCCATCCGGGCATTGAGGGAGCGCAAAAGTAAAAATTTAGAGGAGAAAAATGCTAAGGAGATAAGTTGTTTTATTTTTCATAAAACTACACGTAGTTTTTAGTGACTGGATACTTCAACTTTTTTACGCTCTTTTCTTTTATAAAAAATTATCCAGTATGTAATAAATACAGCGCCAATAACCGTAGGGCCAAACCAAATAAGCAAAGGAAAATCGGTGGTGATATTGTTGAGTAAAAAAGCGGTAACAGCCGAAATGTATGAGCCACTCATTTTACCAAGGTGTCCATACAACCATCCAAGTTTTGATTTTTCCTTTGCAGGAAAAAACATGCCCTTTATATCAACATACGAGTTAAGCAAACCAATACTTCCAAAAACAACTACAATTATATTTTTAGTACTTATCATATAAATTGACGCGATGGCCATGGTCAGAGAAATTGCAATGTCAATCCAGTGATGATTTCCTTTTTTTCGTCTTGTCATCCTGTATCCGGTACTAACCAAATACAGACTAAAAATTGCAATCAGCAACAAAAAAACATTATCCTTATAATACGCAATAGGGAGTGCAGTAAATCCGGTAAGCAGCATTACATAAAAATAGATGAGGCCACTTTTTTTGTGAACACGTCCACCTTTTTTTGAACTCATCGCAATTATGCCTGTAAGCAAAGACATAGTTCCGCATAGTACATGAAAGGTGAGTGTGGTGTTATAATATTGCTCCAAAGTAATTTTGTTATGTTAAGTTGTTTGGGTTTTAGAACATATTGAGTTTATTAAAAACTAAACCTCATTTTTAAAGTAAAATTGTGTCTCACTGTAAGTACCTCCATCAAAGTAGTACGTATTATATTCTAAATATGTATAAACAGGTGGTGCATACCCACCAAACATTTCGTACCAGGTACTGCTTGAATCCAAATATGGGTTTTGCACTTGTGCCTTAGCATAAATAAAAAAAGATACATGTAATACAAGAAATAATCGTTTAAATATGCTCATGACTTTTATTGTTCGTTTAGTTACAAATGTAAATGATAGTTGACATTGAAAATTCTAAGCTTAAACTATTAATTAAATCAAATCAATACGTTTCACTAATCTTTTATTGCTATTTATTTACAACAGGTTACAAACAAAAACTGCTATAGCAGCGAATATTGAGTTTTACGATACCATACAAGGAGTAGGCAATGCATGAAAAAAAGGAAGCATTTGTTGAATTTAGCATTGCGAAAGTTTGACTTGCATTGTAGATGAAAGCGAATGATGGTATTAGATTATTTGTTTTTACAAGTGTTTTAAAAGTAATATGGAAATACCGGCAAGGACATATTCAATAAATAGGAATTTAAATCATAGGTTTATAAAGGAAAAGCAAGGCAAAGAAGCAATTTGCAGACAGGGAAATGAAGGTTAAATGACAAACTTAACATAATACTAATTATGATTTGAAAAAACTGATTTCCGGGCATGAATAATGCCGTAAGAAACTATAAACGAAACCAATCCAGATACTAAAGCTAATATCCAGGCACCAATAAAATACTGCACAAAATTTACCTCAATCGTTTTAAGCGTAATGTTATCCCAGTTTAAGAATTCAGTTTTATTGTCAACAAAAAAGCCGCCTGTTAAATAACTCAAATAAATTATTATTGGAATTAATGGCGGGAAACTAATATTGGCCGCAGCAATAAATAATACCTTGTTGAGCTTAAAAAAAAACGACAACGGAACACCAATCAACAATTGAAATCCCCACACAGGTGCTATTCCCATAAAAAAACCAAAACCTATGGATGCCGATTTCTTTACAGCACTTTCCTCCTTTAACGCCTCGGCCTTTATAATTTGAAAAACTCTTCGCTTTGCCAACTTTTGAAGCAACCGTTTGGGTATATGATAGAATACAGCAAGCGTTACATAATACGTGTGCATTATTCCAATGCGGGTAAAATCCTTGAATGGACGAAAATGTGAAACACGTTCGTTACTGTCATACAATACGTTTATCTCAACCGGAATAACTTTTACACCGCGCCATGCAAGTTTTACTATCAGTTCAATTTCAGTTTCAAATTTTCTGGTAACAAGTTTTATGTTTTGTATTGGCTCTAATGGATACAATCGAAATCCTGTTTGTGTGTCGGTAAGTTTATTTCCCGTCTCAACCCAGTACCAAAAGTTTGAAATTTTATTTCCTTGCGAACTTTTTGCCGGAACACCTTCCTGTTGCATATTGCGCGTACCCATTAACAATGCCCCACGATTTTCAATCGCAACAGAAAGTAAATTTGGAATATCATTAGGAAAATGTTGACCGTCAGAGTCTATGGTAATAACATTTTCAAAACCAAGTTCAATTGCTTTTGCAAATCCTTTGCGCAAAGAAAAGCCTTTACCAGAGTTTATCTCATTTGCGAGTAAAGTAATTTTATTATGATAAGTTAAAAGGATTTCGGAAGTAGAATCAGTACTTCCATCATTAACTACAATAATGTCATTACCTGTGCTAAATTTTAAAACACCATCAAGCACACGCGCAAGTGTTTTGCTGTTGTTATAAGTGGGAATTAAAACGCAGCACTTTATTTCTGCAAGTTTCATTATTGATAGGTGGCACTAAATTTAAAAAAAGTATCTTCTTTCTCCTGCCCTGCAGCATTAATTTTAATAACGCCTTCGGCCTCCGAAATTTCTATATTGATATACAATTCAGGGGTTTGGTTGGGATTCAAAATTTTTAAAAACTTACAGCGCGACATTGTTTTCATCCCAAGTTCTCTGCCAATGTGTTTTTCTAAAATTTCTTTTACCATTTGCATTTGAACTACCCCTGGTGTTATAGGATTACCAGGAAAATGGCCTTCGTAAATTGTATGTTTCGCATTCAGTTTAATGCGAGATGCTAAAACACCATTTGTGTGGTTTGATTCGGTTATTTTAAAAAAATCATTTACTAACATACAGCAATGTTTTCAAAAATCAGTAAAAAGGTTATCACTTAAATCCTCGTTTATTTTATCATTAAAAAACTTCATCACACTTTTATCTCCTGTTTTTTCAAAAAATGAAAGTTCTTTTAATCGCATATTTTCCTTGTTAACTATAAGTTGTATGCAATCAAATACAGCCGCAAGTCTTTTGTTTTTTGGAACAAGTTTAACCAAATAAATATCATTGTTGTAAAAATACACTGGTGTATATGCCCTGTTTGAATTAAACTCACCGTTAACCAATGTTAGCATCATTTCTTTTATGCGCATAATCTGGCTGTTAAATCCGGAAACGTCTTTCTCTTTTTCATTTTCTTTTATTTTTACTTTATCTTCATTGGCAATAAAAATATATTTTACGGGCTTAAGTTTTTCCCAGCGAAGTTTATTTTTCTTTTTGTAATAAAACATTCCTGTTGATTTTTGTGGTTCTTTAAAATAAGATGAAATTTTTTCTTCTGAAAATTCAGCTTTAATGGAATGGGTGCTTGCTGCTGTTTGTTTTATCTTCTCTAAAAACTCATCGCTATTGGTAAGTGGTGTTACATCCTGCGCTAAACTTTTTTGTACAAAAAATAAAACAAAAAATAATAGAATTGAATTACGCATAAGGCTTTTTGTCAATTAATTCGGGAAGTGAAACTATTTTGATGTTATTGTTTTTACAATGCTGTATCAATTGTGGCAGCACATCTAAAGTAACCTGTTGCGTGTCGTGCAATAAAATGATAGAACCTCTTTTTAATGACGGCACTATTTTTTTTAACAATGCTTCGGTTGATGTAATGATTGTGTCTAAACTTCGTATGCTCCACCCTATTGACACCATATTTAGTTTAGCCAGCACATTAGCAAACCGTGGATTGGTAACCCCAAATGGAGGCCTGAAAAAAGCTGGTTGCCTGCCGGTAATTTTAGTAATGATATTATTACACTTTTCAAAATCCCGCCTTAGTTTTGCCTCGTTAAAAAAACCAAGTGAGTTTTGATGACAATACGAATGATTTGCAACAACATGACCCTGGTTAATAATTTCGTTTACCAGAGAGGGATACTGCTCGGCATTTTTTCCTATTAAAAAAAAAGAAGCCTTTATATTCTCCTTTGAAAGAACCTCCAGAATTTTGGGAGTAATTTCAGGATGCGGGCCATCATCAAATGTTAGTGTTACACCGTTTTTGATTCCTCTATTTATCGATTTTACAAAGTAGTTGGCTCTAATTTGCGATGAACCGTAAACAACAATTAAAACATAAACAATCAAAACACCAAACATTGCTATCCACCTGTACTCAGCATTTTTTAAATAATAATAGATGCACAGTAAGCTTAAAATGGTAATAAAGGAAATTGCCTTATGTTTCAATTTTTTCTAAAATGATTAAACCCAGATTTTCCGGATTCAGATTATTGCAAATCAATATGCGTTTTATATCGTGTTGATTTTTCCAAATTCCTGACTCTAAAATATCACAAGCCAAATGAACTGCAAATGATGAATTGGTAGAATATACTCCGCTATATTCAGTATAATTTAATGTCAGGTTCTCGGAAAAAAGTTCTTTTATGTTATCAGAAAGGTCTGAATACAAAATCAAATCAAAATTGTTTTTTTCAAGACTGTTCTGTTTAAGAAAGCTATCAATATAATTTTCAATTGAGGTTATATTTCCGCAAGATGTTGAATTAGTAATTTGAATTCTATCACCTTCCGTTTTATTTTTTGAAACAATAAAAAAGGATGCACCAGATGTGAGATTCAGATTTTGAAATCCTAATTTCACGAAAATTTCTTTCAACTGTTCAATGTTTTCATCGGCTGCTCCAACTAAAATATTTTCTCTCCCTTCATCCAAATTTAAAAAAGCATCCTGCAAAGCAAGTTCAAACGACAATGTATTTTGTGTATGAGTCATGTTGTAATTGTGATTGCCCTGAACTAATGAAATTTGCCCGGCAATGGTATTATGAGTTGATTGAATAAAAGATGTTGGAGGAATTAATCCTTCTTTAATCAGCAGAGCATGTGTCAAAAATTTTTCTGTATCAAACAAACAACCCAAACCGGTTCCCACAATTATTGCATCAGGCTTTTTGGCTTCCGCCTGCATAATGCAATCGCTTGCGCAAGCAATAGACATTCTTAAAATCTCACTCATTCTTCTAAGCAAGCCAGCATCAATAAACTCTTTATAATCTACACGAACTAATTTTGAATCGCCAGAGAGAGGTAAAATGCTGTTTGCAAATCCTTTATTTCTGAAAGTTTGCTGGTGAGAAATGCTTGAAGCCGCTTTTATAAAATACATCTTTTAATTTTTCGTAAAGATTAATGATGTATTATTTCCACCAAATCCAAATGAATTTGATAATACCGCATTGATGAGTTGATTTTCTTTAATTTCAGTTTGCGGAATCAATCCTGTTTCACTCAAAGGTTGATTATAATTTAAATTAGGTAACACAACGCCACGTGTAATTGCCAATACAGAAAACACGGCTTCAATAGCGCCTGCAGCAGCAAGCGTATGCCCGGTAAAAGCCTTTGTTGAACTGAAGGACGGCACAGCATCACCAAAAATGTTTTTTATAGCAACCGACTCTGATAAATCATTATTCTTGGTTCCTGTTCCGTGTGCATTGATGTATTGTATTTGCAAAGGAGTTAAACCAGCTTTTGAAATTGCATGTCGCATGGCAAGTGTGGCTCCTTTGCCATTAGGCGATGAAGCTGTTTGATGATAGGCATCAGCAGCGTTATGCCAACCCGATACTTTGCATAAAACTTTATTGCCGCTTTTGGCCAGGCTCTTCTCATTTTCCAAAACTAAAAAAGCAGCCCCTTCACCAAGATTTAAACCATTTCGGTTTTCGTCAAAAGGTTTGCACCATTCATTGTCATAAATCATTAACGAATGAAATCCTTTTATGGTAAATCGAGTTAAGGCATCACTCCCGCCTACCAATACCCTGTCCAATTTATTTTGCTCAATCATGCGTGCGCCAAGCATTATTGCATTAGCACCTGATGAACAGGCTGTGGAAATGGTGTTTATGTAACCTGAAATATTTAAATGCTGTGCAATTTTTTCTGTCGTATTCCCGCTGTCATGTGTCACCACCAGTTTAATATCGCCAATTTGTTTTTCCAAAACCTGGCGATAATAATTTTCGGTGTTATCCATACCACCAACAGATGTTGCAGAAATTAATCCTGTTCTTATCTGCCCGTCAATTTTATTATTGCCCCACGCTTCGGTAGCGGCCGCTATACCAAGCAACGAGGTGCGTGAGTACGGTGCATACAGCAAATCATATTTCGAAACTATTTCTTCGTTGGTAAGTTTTACCTCTCCGGTTAAAATGGCATTCTCGAAAGGCAAAATTTTTATTTTATCAATCCCGCTTTTCTTTGCACAAAGCGACTCAAAATTTTTTTGCACGCCATTGCCAATGGCCGAAATAACTCCAATGCCGGTAATGCGCACACCCATTTAAAAAGTATTTTAATTTAGAAGTTTATGCTACCTTAGCTTTAGTAATATACTCAGCCATGCTGTTAATGGAATAAAAAATAGTTTTTCCTTCTTCAGGATTTATAATTTTTACATTATGTTTTTTATCCATAAGTACAATCAATTCAAGGGCGTCTATTGAGTCTAATCCCAATCCGTCACCAAACAATGGCGCGTCATCTTTTATATCAGCTGGTGTTTTATCTTCCAGGTTAAGTTGCTCTATAATTTGTTTTTTCAATTCCTCTTTTAACGATTCCATTTTTTATTGTTTATACAATTGATTTAAATTTTCTGTTGTTAAAGGCATTTTCAAGTGGCCCGCCTTTTGTTCTGCAAAGAAAAGAAAAACATCTGTTTTTTGGCTGCTTGCATCAATCCATCCGCACAGGCAGGCATTTGATTTTCCACGCATAAAAATGGTGCATTGCGTTGTAAACGGTACCGTTTCAAAATCAGCCGACAGTAAAAATAAATTCTCGCCATACCATTTATTTCTGATGGCTATTTCACCAATAACAATGTTAGGTAATGTATATACAAATAACGAGGGGCTTGGATTGTTAGCGTACTTATACGATTGCTCAAATTTTTCATCAACATCAAAACATGAAAGGCTGTTGCAAAAAATCAAAGCAATTTCATCATCACCGTATGCATTTATGGTATCCACTTGTTTTTTTAAAATTTCTGTTGCTATTAATCCAAACTTGCACATCAAATCCATCTTATGAAATTTTGGATAATCAACCTCTAAATTTTTATAAAGCTGTTTAGCCCAATCATCATCACCATTGCGCCTTGCCAATAGCTTTTTACCATTAACAACGCACTCGCTGTTTGTTATTTTGCAATATGAAGTAATGTAACTCATAATTTTCGAAGCAATAAAGAGGCATTGCATCCACCAAAGCCTGATGCTGTTTTTAAAACCGTTGTAACTTCTTTTGCTTGATTACTTGTAAGAACATTTATTTGCTTTGGTGTTCCTGCATTTTTAAAACCAATATTTTTTATCAGCAAATTATTTTTCATTGACTGAATGCAGCAAGCAACTTCAATAACACCTGCAGCACCCAGTGTGTGTCCAAAGTATCCTTTTAAACTATTTAAAGGAATCTCGTTCATCCCTAACCGATCAAATGCTACCGACTCCATGTCATCATTGTATAAAGTTGCTGTTCCGTGTGCGGAAATAAAATCAATTTCGCCTATGCCTACCCTACCGGCCTCAATCGTTTTTTTTACTGTACGATACAATCCTTCGCCTGTTCGTGATGGGCCCGAAATATGGTTGGCATCATTGGAAGAACTTCCACAAATAAATTCAACAGGTTGCGAATTAAAAACTGTTTTTTCATTTGAAAGCACCAGCGCTGCGCAACCTTCACCCAATGAAATTCCTTTTCTGTTTTTATCAAACGGTGCGCAAGGTTCATCACTAATTGCAAATAATGATTGAAATCCAAACAACACAAAATCAGAAATTACATCGCAACCAATTACAATTGCATGATTATACGTGCCGGCACGTATAAGATTGGCAGCAGTAGTTATAGCTATAACACCCGAGGCACAGGCATTGCTAATCACAAGCGGAAAATTTTTAAAAGCAAACTGAGTGTGAAATCTTTTAGCTGAATTGATAATAGTACCCATAAGATTTTCATCTAAATTTCCCTTGGTGGTACTTATAACAACAATGGTTTTAGCGGAACCGAAAACTTGGTCAGAAATTTTTTCTTTTACTGCTACCACGCAATTTTCCAACAGCACATCAAACTTTTTTTCCTTCTTTAATGAAGTAATTTTTGAAAGATTAATGTTTTCTTTTTTGAATCCTGCACCCGCAAACAAATTAATACCAGAAATATTTTTCTGAAGATTTAAAAAGTTGTCTTCGGCAGTGGTTCCTAGTGGAGAGATGATATGTTCGGCTCCGGCAAAAATTTTCACGGTAGTAAATTATTTTAATCCTTTTTCCCACACAGCGTAAAAAGCAGGCTTATTCAGCTCAAGGTTTCTTTCTTTTGCATTTAAAAACACCTGTACTGTTTTTCCAACAGCACAAATGGCTCCTGTAGTTTCGTTAATTATTTTGTATTCAAAAACAATTTTAGCTGCGGGTGACTGAATGAGTGTGGCTACCACTTTAGCCTTTTCGCCATAATATACAGGTGACTTGTAATCAATATCCGCCTTTACAATGGGAGTAAAATATCCATTGTTATACATGTCAAGGTACGTTAGGCCGTACTTAATACCAAACGCCTCGCGCGCATCCTCAAGAAAGCGAAGGTAATTTCCATGCCACACCACACCCATTGCATCGGTGTCGCTAAAACGCACATTAATGGAAACTTCGGCTGTTAAACTCATCGTTATATCAATACTATTTTTAGTTCACATTCAAGCAGTTTGTGTCCATCATAAAAGTTTTCGCCTTTTACTAAAGAAATATTCTCCAATTGGTGGAGCACGCTTACTTTAGTGGTTATGGAGCAGTTTACCGCAGGCAATTTGTGCACTATTACCTTATTTATTCCTCCAATAAATCCTAACCCCGGTTTTTCACCTTTGCCACTTCTAACATATCCAAAACCGGCAGCGCACGTTTGAGCAATGTTTTCAAGCAGGGCTGTCTCTTGCAAAATCCCTTCTTTAATAAAAATATTATCTGGCTCAACTTTAAAACTGGTCTCGCACAGTTCTTGTGTAGCTTCAATAAGATTATCCACCATTACAAATGGAGGCCTCTGCGGAATTACCGTTTGGATGTTTTCTTTAGTTAAAAGCATTTTAGCTATTTAAACTTTCTTCAAAAAAATTGTAATAATTAAACCACTGTTCAGGATGTGCTTTTACTTTTTGCTCAAGTTCAGCAACAAAAAGTTTGGCAAACTGTTCGGGCTGCAATTTATCAATAATTGGCTTTGTAGCGCTTAAAGCGTAATGAAACTTTTTTTCCTTAACTGCAAATACAAACGATACGGGTGCATTAAACTTAGATGCAATTACAAACGGTCCGTATGGGAATTTGGCTTTTTTCCCAAGAAAATCAAGCGCAATAGTTTTGGTTTGACCAGTGTAACGGTCGGCATGCATGGCAATAAGTTCATTGTTTTTAAGGGCATTATTTATTTTAATTACGTGTGATAAATCGTCTTTAATAGCAATGATATTAAAATGAGATCCACCTGTTTGATTTTCCATTGCTTTTTTAATTTTTTCTGCTTCGGCATCAACCATTACAACGTTAATGCGTGAGGTAATTCTGCGTTTTAAAAGATTGCCGGCAGTTTCCCAGTTACCCACATGTGCGCTCAGCAAAATGCCACCCTTACCACACTTTTGCATCTCAACTAAAAAATTCTCATTTGTAAATGAGTACGAAAACTTATCACCTTTGCCAAGTAAAAAGGCGGCACGGTCAATTAGGGTTTGTCCAAAAATAAAAAAGTTCTGGCGGGTCATTTTTCTGGCTTCTGGTAATGAAAAATGTAGTGCTTTGGTGTAAAAGCCAACCATCGATAGGGTGCTTTTTTTATGGAACAGAAAATAGTATAAGGATACCAGCCTAAGTATATGGTACGTTACCCGCAACCCGATATACTCTATCGTGAAAAGAAAAATTTTATATCCTATTGGGGTGCCTTTACTTTTTCCGTCCCAGCGGCTCATTGCACTATGGCAAGTTTTTTCTCGACAAGATTAAAAAAGTCGTTAAAAGTTATCACGTCTTTAAAATCTTCGCCTGTTACCTTAAAACCAAAGTTTTCTTCAATAACCACAACCAAATCAACATAGTCAAGGCTGTCTAAATCCAGTGTTTCTTTTAAATTGGCTTCGGGCACTATTTTGTCCTTGTCAACTTCAAA
Source organism: uncultured Flavobacteriaceae bacterium (assembly GCA_964432885.1). Taxonomy (GTDB): domain Bacteria; phylum Bacteroidota; class Bacteroidia; order AKYH767-A; family OLB10; genus CAYSPG01. The sequence goes on along the minus strand of CAYSPG010000001.1, from coordinate 201,348 downwards.
CTCTGATGATAAAAATTTTTTGGTTGCTTCAATAATTTCGTTTCTGCTCATTGTGCAATAGTAATATATTTGTTATCCGTTGTTGCCTTATTAACAAACCGGTTATTAACAGGGCTGCTCACATATTTTGCCGCGAAAGTATAATTTAAGCATCGTAAAAGCAAGCCTGCGTTAACTACTTAACTATAATGATATAACCGATTTATAAGCTAAATATTTAATATCAAAAAGCAGCATAAATAAGCAAGTAAACCTATTCATCCACTGCATAGGTTATAAGTAGACTCTCTATACGCAAAAAATAAACTGTATAGTCAAATCTTTCACCGGGCTTATGAAAATGTGCCTGCACATTTCCATTGTCATTAAACTCAAAAGGCTCAACACGTAAGTGCTCAATAAAATCCACATCGCCTTTGCTGTAAATTTTGTACATCACCTCCTTGGCTCCCCAAATCACATACAACATTTCTAAATAGTCTTTTTCAGATAAAAATCCTTTTTCATCCTCACGCAAAAACTTATGTGCAACTTTTTCAATACGTGGTTTAAGCATTTCAATATCAATACCGCAGTGGTGTGCTTTATTATACAATATAGCCACCGTTTCTTTTGTGTGAGAAATGGATATATGCCCCACTCCATTTTTTAAATGTGGCTTACCATTTTCATCATATTTAATATCAAAAAATGAATCAGGAAGCATGTTATGTAAAATTAGCCTCACGGCAAACCATTCCTTAACTCTTTTGTTGTGAGTAAATGTTTCAGGCACCTTATATAACCCTGATTTAAGATTAAGCATAGCTTGCAGTTCATCAATGGTTTCGGTTATTGTCCAAATACCAATGCATGTATTTACAGAGGGTGAAATAATTTGATAAAGAGGCATTGCAGCTATTGGTTATAACAAGCGGATAATGTAAATTTGCGCGAAAATTAAGAAACAAAGAAAAAGAATAAAGCTGTGGTTAAACTCAAAGTTTTTTAAACAAAACATAAATTAAACAAACAAAATAATACACATACAATGCAAACAGCAACAGAAACAAAAGTAAAATACAAAGTAAAAGACATAAGTCTTGCAGCATGGGGCCGAAAAGAAATTAAATTGGCTGAAGCAGAAATGCCTGGTTTAATGTCGCTAAGAGAAGAATTTGGAAAACAACTACCACTAAAAGGCGCCCGCATTGCGGGCTGCCTTCACATGACGATACAAACTGCCGTTCTTATTGAAACACTTAAGCACCTGGGTGCTGAAGTTACCTGGAGCAGTTGCAATATTTTCAGTACGCAGGATCACGCTGCTGCTGCCATTGCTGCTGAAGGCATACCCGTGTATGCATGGAAAGGTATGAATGCTGAAGAGTTTGACTGGTGTATTGAGCAAACGCTTACTGCCTTTGAAGGGGGCAAAACTTTAAATATGATTTTGGATGATGGTGGCGATTTAACCAACATGGTTTTTGATAAATATCCTGAAATGATAAAAGACATTAAAGGTTTATCAGAAGAAACCACTACCGGTGTGCACCGCCTATATGAACGTATGCAAAAAGGTACACTTCCAATTCCGGCTATTAACATTAATGATTCGGTTACCAAAAGTAAATTTGATAATAAATACGGCTGCCGCGAATCGTTGGTAGATGCTATCCGCAGAGCTACTGACCTTATGCTGGCAGGTAAAGTTGCCGTTGTTGCAGGTTATGGTGATGTAGGAAAAGGAAGTGCTGATTCATTAAGCAGTGCCGGTGTGCGTGTAATTGTTACCGAGATTGACCCTATCTGTGCTCTTCAAGCTGCCATGGAAGGTTATGAAGTAAAACGTATGGACACTGCAATCGCTGAAGCCGACATTATTGTAACAGCTACTGGAAATCATAACATTATAGTTGACCGCCACTTTAAAGCCATGAAGCATAATGCTGTGGTTTGTAACATTGGCCACTTCGATAATGAAATAGACATGGCATGGTTAAACAAAAACTATGGCAATACAAAAGAAGAGATAAAGGCACAGGTAGATAAATACACGGTTGATGGTAAAGACATTATTGTACTTGCCGAAGGCCGCCTTGTAAATCTTGGTTGCGCAATGGGTCACCCATCGTTTGTTATGAGTAATTCATTCACAAACCAAACGCTTGCACAGTTAGAACTGTGGTTGCATGCCGATAAATACGAAAACAAAGTGTACATGCTTCCCAAGCATCTTGATGAAAAAGTAGCGCGCCTGCACCTCGCAAAAATTGGTGTGGAACTTGAAACGCTTTCACAATCACAAGCCGATTATATAGGAGTAAAAGTAAACGGACCGTTTAAACCTGATTATTACAGGTATTAATCAGACGCAGAATATCAATATGTAAGAGGAAAGATTGCGTTTGATAAAAAATATAAAGCGGAAAGAAGAAATTCTTTTCGCTTTTTTGTTTTGTACTTGTTTTGAAAACAAAACTTAAAGTAGGATTTAAAAAATGTTTTTTAATCTCCCTTTCTATATCTAAAGCAATTAATTTCAACGCTAATCAACATAGCTTTAAATTAAATTTTCGCCATCTAAGGTTGGGTAAAATTACATTTTTCTTTGGCGAAAGTGTTTTTTTTGTAGGTGAAAATACAGTTATTAACAGATGTTGAAATCTTACTTACTCTGTGAATCAGTGTTTTAGGCCATTTGAGCAATTATTTGAAAAAGTTAAAAAAAATATTATTATAAATTCGCACGCAATTAAAAAATTTACAACAAAATAAATAGTTAACCAAATTAAAAGTTAAATCACATGCAACACACAACCACCTCAGCATCTGAATTTCACGCACAGCACAAATCCACGTTTTTGCTATGGCTGTATTTAACCATTAACAATCTGTTGGTTTTATCAAGAAAGCAACAGCAATCGTTTCGAAACAATACCCATTGGGCGCGAAATTAAGAATCACAAAAAAATAACCTTACTATTAAACACCCTCTAACCCGGACTAAGCAACACAAGTTCGAACCAATTAAAAAAAAGAGTTATTATGCAAAAAACAATTCGTAAACAGTTAGCAACCATTGCTGCATTTATTTTAGCAGTCACGTGTGCAAACGCACAAACGTATCTGCCAAAGTCGTATTACACATTTGAGAATGCGACCACTCCCATGAAAGACAGCATGGGATTTTTTAATCTTGACCCTTCGTATTATGGATCAGGTTATACCATTAGCAATAATACATCGGGCGGTGTTGGCCGTTATATGACGCTTGACAGTTCAGGAAATATGATAAGAGGTGGAGTTTTAGCCGTTGATACTGCTTTAACTTTTGAATTCATTTTTAAACCAGGCTATTATTTTAATACTACGGTATTTTTTAGAAGATTGGATGGCGCCATTGAGGCAAGAATGCAATATCCGCAAATTGAATTTGTTACCAACGTAAAGGCGTATGCGGGTGGTTATATTTTTGATGATTTTATAATAAACCTTGACGGCATAGGTCGTAAATCATACGGGTATTACATTGACGGCAACTGGCATCACATCGTTTTTAAATACAATGCCAAAACAGGGGAAAAGCAAATATGGATTGATGGTCAGTTACCTGCAGGATTTTCTAAAACATTAGCTTCGGGATATTTTGAGGCAACAGGAAACCGCGAATATCATTTTGACAGTGGCACTAACTATTATAAATACCATGGAGGTATTGATGAGGTTGCGGTATATTACTATGCGTTGCCTGATAATATGATATACAAGCATTATCAAAACATTACTGCAAATACCCACTATCAATTTGCGAACAGTACCACACCGGTTCCATCTCCATCACCAGTAAGCGGAAGTGTAAGTGTAAACGAGTATGCACCTGGTCATCCTAATCCTACCCTTACTCCTATTGAGCAATTAAAAAACTTTCCGGTTCCCCGCTATAAACCTGGACATACTATGTACCCAATAAACCCATTTGTTGGTTATCATTACCTGTCGGGTTACAATACTTACGCATCAAGTTATGCTGCAGCGGTTGCCAATAGCAAAGTACTACAAACCGATTTTGCCAATAATTTTAACTATATGTTTCTGGCAACAGAAAATACAGGCGAGTTTTCAGAGTTTGGAGACACAACACGTTTTTCGGGTGCTTGGATAAAGCTTGCAAATCAAAATCCTCAATGGAAAATTTCGGCTCTTACTTATTGGCCACAATTGCACCCATCTGATATTGGAAAAACAAGTAGTTCTCCGTACGTTAGCTGCCAGTGTTTACCAAATAACTATTATTTAAGAAACAGTTCAGGCTCTTATCTTAATCCTAATGGCGGAACAGGCTCAACAAAATATATTAGTCCTGCTGCACCATCCGACTCACTGGTTTATGACGGACAAACTCAAAAATATTATTTACAACAACTTTTAAATAAACTTACTCGTCCTCTTGATTATGTGTTTGAAAATGGAGAGGTAATACCATTTTTGTATTACTCAAATGTGATGACCCAAGATCCATCAGTAGTTACTGATAAAAATGCATCAGGACTTGATTGGTTTACCTATGAAGGGCGCAGAGCAGCAACACATATTAAATCTTATCGCGACCAATTTATGAATGGTCTTTCGGGGCTAAGCAATTCAAAGTTTGCCTATTACCAGTTGGACGGACAAAACCAATGGAATTTTAAATGGTCAGAAGTTCGCTCGGTAAATACTCCTATGAATGGGTTTAATTATGCAACCGGTGATATATATGTTAGATGGCCTAATAACTGGCGAAATTGGACAAGTGCGTGGCATGGTTGGCAATGGGTTGTTGAATCAAGACATGAGCAACTTGCTTCTGGTGATAAGTATTTCTCCCCTGCAGTTTCACCAGGATGGGATAACAATGAAGAGGTAAATGTGAGACCAGCACAATGGCTTGGTTTTTTAAAGGCCGTATCAATGCTTGGTGCTGAATTTTTTACTACAGGCTATTTTGTTACTTCAGCTCCATATCAAAATCCCAAAAATTATATTTGGCAACTTGCCATACCTCCATACGCTCAAGCCATAACAAGCCGCTACGAAGATTTATTTAGAAACGGAACTTTAATGTCAGGAGATGTCCCTAACAGCACCTCAAATCCACAATGGATGGCATATAACTTTTTCACCGGTGACCCAAGAAAGTTAGTAGTTATACGTAAGCACAATTCAATTACAAAATATGCCATCACTGGAACTATTCAACCCTCTTCAAATATGGATGGTGCTGCCGAACTTGAAGGCACAGCTAAAATAAAACTTGATGGAAACTGGATGCAGTTTAAAGTAAGGCGTCAGGGAAGCACCTATATTTATGACAATAGCAATACTTCTGCTCCGGTATTCTATCAACTAGATGGTTGGCATGAAACCACTCACCCCTACTATTGGACAAAAGATTTTAGCATTGAAGGAGAAAATTTTGATAATACCAACGCTTCATTAACCATAAAAACAAGACGCCCTGCGGGTGCTGCCGCTGGCGACTATACATCTTTTACAAGTTCGGTTGTGTTTAATGCAGCCACGGATGTAGTTTACAATTTCCAGCCTCGTTCTACTACCAATAACAACTATTATTTTTGGGTATTAGCCCGTTCAACAAACGGTACTTTAACCGGAATGAATATAACTTTGGATGGAGGCAACGCCAAGCAAATAGGTTGTATTACGGATACCAACTGGGTTTGGTATAAATACAATGTTAGCGATGGATTAGCCATAGTTTATAATGGGATTACATCTGGTGTAAATCATGCTTTGCGAGTTACATCTACCAATGCATTTCTTGAAATTGATAAAATACTTTTAACCACCAGCAGCGGAAGCGTTTATCCTACTCCATCTCCATGTAGTTCGGTAACTATTCCAACAATTACTCCTGGCGGTGCTACCACATTTTGTCAGGGGGGAAGTGTAACCTTAACAGCAAGTTCAGGTAATAGCTATTTGTGGTCAAATGGCTCAACGACCCAATCCATTAATGTTTCAGTATCGGGTAGCTACCTTGTAACTGTAACTACTGCATCAGGTAATGCAACTTCTGCACCCATGGTAGTTTCTGTTAATGCACTGCCAACAGCTTCAATAACTGCTGGAGGATCTACCGCTATTTGTCCGGGCAGTAGTGTTACTTTAACGGCCAGCAGCGGAAGTTCATACCTATGGACACCCGGAAATCAAACCACACAATCAATAACAGCTACGGCAGCAGGTAGCTATACTGTTCGTGTTACCAATTCAAACGGTTGCTCTAAAACATCAAGCGCTACAGCTATTACAATGAATACAGCACCCACAGCCACGATTACTGCCGGAGGTTCTACAACGTTTTGTTCAGGCGGAAGTGTGGCATTAACAGCCAGCAGCGGAAGTGCTTATTTATGGAGTCCAGGAAATCAAACCACTCAATCAATAACAGCTACTGCAGCAGGATCATACACAGTTAGAGTTACCAATGCAAGTGGTTGTTCTGCAACTTCTGCAGCAACTACAATTACCGTAAACTCTCTACCAACTTCCACAATTACTGCCGGAGGTTCTACAACGTTTTGTTCAGGCGGAAGTGTGGCATTAACAGCCAGCAGCGGAAGTGCTTATTTATGGAGTCCAGGAAATCAAACCACTCAATCAATAACTGCTACTGCAGCAGGATCATACACAGTTAGAGTTACCAATGCAAGTGGTTGCTCGGCAACATCAATTGCAACCAATGTTACTATAAATTCGTTACCTACAGCCACTATTACCGCAAGCGGCCCACTTACCTTTGCGCAAGGCGGTAGTGTTACACTTACTGCAAGTAGCGGAAGTTCATATCTGTGGCTTCCCGGAAACCAAACTACACAATCAATTAACGTAACAGCTAGTGGAAGCTACACTGTTCGTGTTACAAATGCTGCCGGTTGCTCAGCAACATCTGCAGCAACAACTGTTACAGTTACTACATCTGTACCAGCACCTAAAATTACTGCCGGTGGTCCATTATCATTTTGTTCAGGTGGCAGTGTAACGCTTACATGCAGTGCTGCTAATTCCTATTTATGGTCAACAGGAGCTACTACACAATCAATTGTTGTTTCAACATCAGGAACATATACAGTAACAGCTACCACTGCAGCAGGCACAGCAACTTCAACACCTGTAATTGTAACGGTTACCTCCCCTCCTACTGCCTTAATAACTGCAAGTGGCTCAACAGCTCTTTGCCAGGGCAGCAGTGTAACTCTTACTGCAGCAAGTGCTAATTCATACACATGGTCAACAGGTGCAACTACACAAAATATTACTGTTAGCGCAGCAGGCAATTATTCTGTTACTGTTACCAATACCAGTGGCTGCTCTGCTACTTCAGCCGCCACAGCAGTAACAGTAAGCAGTGCTCCTGCTGCAACAATAACAGCAGGAGGTGCCACTACTTTCTGCTCAGGCGGTAGTGTTACGTTAACTGCAAGTACAGGCAGTACGTACCTATGGTCACCAGGCAATCAAACAACAAAAACAATTACTGTAACTGCTGCAGGTTCATATACTGTTCGAGTTACCAATTCAAGCGGATGCTCTGCAACATCAAGTGCCACCACTGTTACGGTTAACGCACTGCCACCAGCAAATATAACAGCAAGCGGCCCTACCACGTTTACACAAGGGGGAAGCGTAATTTTAACAGCCTCCAGTGGAAGTTCATACCTATGGAGTCCTGGAAATCAAACTTCACAATCAATAACCGTTACCTCTGGCGGGAGCTATACGGTAAGAGTAACAAATGCAAACGGATGTTCTGCAACTTCCGCGGCAACAATTGTAACAGTAAATACAGGAACCACAGCAACAATAACACCAAGTGGTGCCACAACTTTTTGCCAAGGAGGAAGTGTTACTCTAACTGCAAGTATTGGCACAGGGTATTTATGGTCTAATGGGCAAACAACACAATCTATTGCAGTAACACAATCTGGAACATACACTGTAACTGTTTATAATGGTGTGTCATCAAATTCTGTTTCGGCTCCGGTTACAGTAACTGTAAATCCATCACCATCTGCAACCATAACAGCAGGTTCAGCTACTTCGTTTTGTTCAGGCGGAAACGTGGTGTTAACAGCAACCAGCGGCAGTTCCTATCTTTGGTTACCCGGTAACCAAACATCTCAGGCAATAACTGTAACAGCAACTGGAAGCTATACAGTTCGGGTTACAAATTCTTCTGGATGCTCAGCTACATCTACTGCCACTACAGTTACGGTAAACAACTGCTCTGGTACCTGCACCTATCCAGGCGGAAGATATACCAGTAATATCACCAATTCATCTGCCGAACTCCATTGGAATTTAATTCCGGTTGATAGTTTTTATGTGCGGTTAAGAAATATGAATACCGGTGCTTATTATTATACAAGCGCTCTTTCTAACCAAATAAATTCTATTACCCTTGGTGTTAATGCAGGTACATCATATAGATGGAACGTGCGTTCAAAATGCGGTACAATAAAATCGTCATGGAGCCCATATACTGCCTTTACCACACCTTCATTGAGGCAAGCACCAAATCCAACATCTGCAAATAATTTTGTTGAACTTGAAGAAGGATTTGATGATGAAGAGTTACAATTGGTTAATGAAATTTCGGCCAACACGCCTCTTAACGATTTTAATCTTTATCCAAACCCCACCTCAGAAATAGCAAACGTAAGTCTTAAATCTTCGTTTGACAGCTATGTTAAAATTGAAGTAAAAGACTTTGCCGGTAGAATAATATATACTGTTGCAGGTGATGTTCACAATGGTTTAAATATTTTTAAAATTAATATAGGCAGTTTGGCAAAAGGCACTTATTTAATATCTGTAATTAGTGCAGAGATCAATGCAACCAAGAAACTTAATGTAAATTAAACCCGTTGTCAGATTTTTTTTAAAGAGCCTCAATATGGGGCTCTTTTTTTTTTGCAAGGTATTTTATCCAAATGCTTTATATTTTGAATTGATAGCATCAAAAGATGTCTCAAAATAAAAAATATTACAGCAATTTATTTGAGCAATTTAAATAACAATAAATCTAAATTGCTCTTGATTTTTAAAAATTGAAAGAACAAACAGTACAAGAAGTTAGTGTAAATAGAAAAAACCTTACAACTGAAATTGTAAGGAAGGATTCTCAGCCTTTGCTTTTTTGTTAAACTATTTTGCCCGCGTTGGCACAGAAAAATATTCAAACCTTATCTAACATGAATATTTTCAAATACTGTGCCAAAAAACAAGGTTTAAAAAACTAAAACAAAAAACGATGGCACAAACGTACTTAAAAACAATTGGAAGGCTTGTAAAACAACCCTTAACAGCAATTACTCCCGATGAGGCAAGAAGCAAATTCAAAGTAATTTCTTCAGCGCTTTTATTTCTTCACCTGCTTTTTGCAGTTATGGCGTTGGTAAATACAGCAAACGCACAAACTTACACTCCACGAAACTACTGGACTTTTAATAGCAGCCCTGTAAATAAAGACTCAATGGGTAATTTCAACATTGATTTTACATCTTATGCATGCGGGTATTCGGTTAACAATGGCGGAGTTAGCAAATGCCTAACTCTGGGTTCAACAGGTGATAATATAAATGCAGGAAATTTTGTTCCTGATACTGCATTTACAATTGAACTATTATTTAAACCCGGTTACCAGTTTAATAGTACTACTTTATTCAGAAGGCTTGATGGCGCATTACAGGTAAGTATGAACCTGCAAGGGTTAACTTTTTCAACTTACACAAACGGAACAGGTTCAAATGATTTGGCAGTAAAATTTGAAGGAATAGGAAGAGCATCGTATGGTTATTACGTTGATGGAAACTGGCACCATCTAGTTTTTAAATATAGCAGCAACACAGGTAAAAAAGAAATTTATGTAGATGGTGAATGTCCTACAGGCTTTTCTAATACCATTTCGGGTAAACTTGTGAATGGTGCAAACACAAGTTTGTTTTTTAATCAGGGAGTTACTTACTACAAATATTATGGTGAGTATGATGAGATAGCTGTTTACATGAGTAGCATCCCACAGGCATTAATATACAAACACTATACAGAGGCTGTTCAGCAAGGTAAAACGTATGGTTTTGTAAATAATTATTCAGGTTCAATTCCTGCCACATCATCAGTTAGTGGCCCTCTTGATTATACTGAATTTGCTCCCGGTCATCCTTCGGTAAATACTACTGCATTGGATCAATTGCAGAGCTATCCAACACCCAGGTATAAACCCGGAAATACATTAATGAAAAATTTTAACTGGATAGACATGATGTATATGGGTGGAAGATTTCAACCCGGTGTATCAGATGCCCAATCGGTTACAAACAGTGTTTCGTTAAACGAAGAACTTGCTAGGAACTGGAATTACATGTTGCAACTACGATTAAGCACTGATGCGTGGGGAACAGCATGGATTAATTCAGCAAACGCCAACCCACAGTGGGGCACATCTATAATCACATTACGTGCTCAACTTTACCCCTCCAATATTATAAGCCAATCCATGGCATCATCAAACTACTTACAAAATTCATCCGGTTCATATCTTGATCCACAGGGTAATTCAGGCTCATCACACAAATGGTGGAGACCCACTGTTTCGCCAACTGTCTATGAAAATGATGGCACGCAGCAGCGTTCAAATTTGCAAACCATTACCAATATGATGACTCGACCGCTTACCATGATAAATGAAAATGGTGAAGTGTTTCCATGGCATAATGATAATGCTCTTGCACAAGACCCTGCAGTGGTTTCTGCTAAAAATGCTTCGGGTTTAGATTATCAAACTTTTCAGGGAAGAAAATTTAAGGAAAACGAAACGCAATCCTATCGTGATAAATTTATGTCATTACCTGCTTTGGCAAATACTAAGTTTACCGAGTATGGAATAGATGGCTTTCCACAATACCGTCAGAAGTATTCTGAAGCAAGATTGGTAAACAGTCAAATAAACAATCAGTACTATTCAACTCCTGATTTTTATCCACGCTGGCCCAATAACTGGCGTAACTGGGTAAGTGCATGGCACGGCTGGCAATGGATTGTTGATAGCCGCTATTATGAACTACAGGCCGGAGACAATTTATTCTCTCCCTTTTTGGCTGCAGGATGGGATGTAAACGAAGAAAATAATATGCGTCCCGCTCAGTTTTTGGGTTTGGTTAAATGTTTAAATATGATTGGTGCCGAATTTTTTTATGCTGGTTATTTTAATGAGCAAGGAAACTATGGAGGCAGCAATCCTCCTCCTGGCAATCCGGCAAACTATGCGTGGCAGGCAGCAATACCCTCGTATGCACAGGCATTGGCAAGCAGATATGAATTGCTACTTAGACACGGACAGGTTATGAACGGTGACGTTCCAGCTTACACATCGAACCCAGGCAAACCAGGTTATGCTTTTTGGGCTGGCGATCAACGCAAAATTGTTGTTGCACGCAAACACAATACTCTGGCTCAATATGCCATCACAGGAACCATCCAACCAAGCACAAGTATGGTGGGCGGTGCAGAAAACACTAGCCTTGCTACTATTACTCTTGATGGACAGCAACTTAAGTTTTATGTTCGTAGGCAAGGAAGCACATATATATATGACAATACAGATGCTGCGAATCCTGTTTTTTATCAGATTGATGAATGGCATGAAAAAACGCATCCGTCTTATTGGTCAAAGGACTTTACCATTGAGGCTGAACTTTATGATAACACTAATGCAACCTATAGTTTAAAAACTGTACGTGCAGCAGGCACGCAAGCTGGTAATTATGTAGGCGCTACAACTGCAGTTACCTTTCCTTCAGGTCAAAGCACGTTTACTGCAATGGAATACAACTTTCAACCACGCACATCGGCACAGGCTTCTCAATACTTATGGGTGCGTGCCCGCAGTAAAGACGGAAGTTCAACCGGAGTTTCAATGTCGGTTGACAACGGAACTGCCAAAACAATAAGCTGCATTACAGACACTGCTTGGGCATGGTATAGGTATGATGCGTGTAATCAGCAGCCTATTCAGTTTACAGGATTGTCTTTAGCAAATCACGTTATTCGTTTTACACCTACCAATGCAAAACTTGAGTTTGATAAATTTATGTTGGTATCAAGCGCATCAACTTTATTAAGCAATGCTGCTCCTAACTGTTCATCAGGCAGCACAGCTACTATTACTGCAAACGGGCCTACCTCAATTTGCACAGGCGGTAGTGTTTCGCTAACAGCAAGTGCGGGTTCATCGTACCTATGGAGCAATGGTGCAACAACACAAACCATTAGCGTAACACAAGCCGGCAATTATGCTGTAACGGTTGGCCAGGGTGGTGGATGTTCTGCTGTTTCAAGCCCGGTTGCTATTACAGTTGGTTCAGCACCTTCTGCAGTTATTACAGCAAGCGGTTCAACAAGTATTTGCCAGGGAGGTAGTGTAACCTTAACAGCAAGCTCTGCAAATTCATACCTGTGGTCAAATGGAGCAACTACACAGTCTATTACTGTATCTGCAGCAGGGAATTATACTGTTCAAGTTACCAATGCATCGGGTTGCTCGGCTACTTCATCTGCAACTAATGTTTCGGTTACCACAGGCAGCGCAGCTACTGTTACTCCAAGCGGAGCACTTGCATTTTGCCAGGGAGGCAGTGTAACATTATCGGCTAACTCAGCAAGCAATTACCTGTGGTCAAACGGAGCAACAACACAGAGTATTTCGGTAAGTGCAAACGGAACTTATTCGGTAACTATCAACAACGGCAGTGGATGTGCGTCTGTATCAACACCTGTTACAGTTTCGGTGTATGCATTGCCCACTGCAACAATTGCAGTAAGCGGTTCAACAACTTTTTGCCAGGGAGGAAGCGTTGTTCTTACTGCCTCAGCAGGCTCATCGTATCTTTGGTCAAACGGGTCAACATCGCAAAGCATTACGGCAACTACATCAGGTAATTATGTTGTTACAGTTACTAACTCAAACGGTTGCTCTAAAACTTCAGTAGCAACCACCGTTACTGTTGACCCCATTCCATCAGCCACAATTTCAGCAAACGGACCAACCACATTTTGCCAGGGTGGCAACGTGCGTTTAACTGCAAGTGCAGGTTCATCTTATTTATGGACTCCCGGAAATCTAACCACACAATCAATCACGGTAACCAATACTGGTAGTTATAGTGTAGTTGTATCAAGTGCAAGCGGTTGCTCTGCACAGTCTGCTGCAACAGCAGTAACGGTTAATACATCACCAGTAGCTACAATAACTGCGAATGGTTCAACTTCATTTTGCCAAGGTGGAAGTGTGGTTTTAACAGCTAACAGCGGTTCAGCTTACTTATGGTCTAATGGTGCTATCACGCAATCAATTAATGTTACTACAGCAGGAACATATTTGGTTACTGTAACTACAGGAAACTGTACAGCAACTTCAGCACCTGTTACAACTTCAATTACCACATCTGCAACTGCTACTATAACTGCAAGTGGTGCTACAACATTTTGTCAGGGCGGTAGCGTAACCTTAAGTGCAAATTCAGGAAATGCTTATTTGTGGTCAAATGGTGCAACTACCCAATCAATAAACGTCAACTCATCAGGAACGTACACAGTTACCGTAACCACCGGAACATGTACTGCAACTTCAGCACCTAAAACAGTTACTGTAAATCAATTGCCTGTGGCAGCAATAACTGCTAGCGGAGCAACAACATTTTGCCAGGGAGGCAGTGTAACATTAACTGCAAATGCAGGTTCATCGTATTTATGGTCAAATGGCGCAACTACCCAATCCATCAATGCCACTGCTTCGGGCTCCTATACTGTTTCCGTAAGCAACGGAATATGCAGTGCCGTATCGCAGCCAATGGCAGTTACCGCTAATGCATTACCTGTAGCAACAATTTCAACAAGTGGAACCACTAATCTTGCACAAGGACAAAGCGTTACTCTTACTGCAAGCGCAGGCAACTCATACCTGTGGTTACCCGGAGGACAAACTACACAATCTATTAGCGTAAACACTGGAGGTAGCTATACCGTAAAAATTACCAATGCACAAGGATGCAGCGCAACCTCAGCGGCAACTATTGTAACTGTATCTCAACCTACACAAGCAACTATTAGCACTTCAACAGGAAGCAATGCAATTTGTTCCGGTCAATCAATTACATTAACAGCAAGCACAGGCACCAATTATATGTGGATTCCTAATTTGGTAAATACACAATCGGTTACTGTAAACACTCCAGGCACATATTCGGTAACTGTATTAAATGCAAACGGAACTACTTCTACTGCTACCATTACAATTGTTACTGCTGCCAAACCTTCTATTCCATCTGTAACATACACCTACATTCAATCCGCAGCTTACCAGCTAACAGCTTATGAAGGAAGTGCAGCCTCATACATTTGGTCAAGCGGTGCTACTGTTCCTACTATAACTGTAAACGCAGCAGGAACATATCATGTAAAAGCAGTTAACAGCAATGGCTGCCAAAGCGACCCTCGTTATGTAAAAGTAAATTCAATTTTACCTGTACATTGCGATAAGCCCAATATGCTTACCTCGTATAATGTTATTGACCGTGAAGCCTCAGTGATGTGGAATCCAGCGATAACAGCAGATTCGTTTTTGGTAAGCTATACACAACGCGGTAGCACCATAAGTGGACGAGTTTATGTTCGCAATACAAACAGCGTTCGCATTAAAGAACTTACTGCCGGAAAAACGTATGATTGGAATGTAACAGCCATTTGCCCTAACGGCCAGTTTAATTCAGACCCAACTTATTTTACAACTCTACAAGGGCCAACAGGATGTGGGTACGCTGTGCAAAATTCCTTTACAACTAATATCACTAATTCTTCTGCACAGCTTAACTGGTTTGGTACCGTTGCTTCGCAAGTAACTGTTCGTTACAAAAAAGTTGGTGCTACCTCTTACAATTATCAAACCATTAGTGTTGGAAGTACTGCTGCATGGGGTTATGCTTTAAGCGGATTGGCATCAAGCACAACTTACCAGTGGAGTGCTAAAACAGGATGTGGCACAAACAACAGCCCTTATCCTTCTGATGTTTCGTTTACTACTTTGGGCAACTGCCCAGCTATGAATACGCCAAGTGCATCAGATGTTGTGGCAACCTCTGCTAAAATCAAATGGGATGCATCTGTGCAGGCAAGCTATATTCAAGTTCGATATGCAAAATATGGAACAGCAGATTATAAATATGTTACCGTGTGGGGAAATCCCGGAAGTAAAACAATAAGCGGATTGACATCGGGAACCAAATACAATGCATGGGTTCGATTGGCTTGTACTACTACAACCATGTCGGCATGGAGTGCACCGGTAACTTTCACAACTACAGTGGTTCGCCTTAGCGATAGCGAAGTAGATAACCTGCAGCTTAATGCTTACCCAAATCCGGCTTATGATAAAATTACCTATGTATTTACTACTGAAAAAGCAGGCTCGTACTCAGTAAAAGTTGCTGATATGACAGGTCGTGAACTTATACAGGAAATAAAAGAAGCCAACGAAGGTGAAAACTCTGGCCAACTTGACTTAACCAATTACAGCAATGGCTTTTATTTAATCATCATCAAAAAAGGCGGTAACGAAAGTCACTTCCGGTTTCATGTACACAAGTAAAACTCTATGAATACAGCAAGCCGTCATGCAAATGTGTGGCGGCTTTTTTTTATTTAATAGTTTTGCTAAAAATATTTTACAATGCAAATTTCTGTTGGTGATAAAGTAAGTTTTATAAACGAAAAATTAGATGGTGTGGTGCGGGCAATTGTCAATAACAAACTTGTGAAGGTTGAAATTGAAGATGGATTTATTATTGATGCAATGTCTAACCAGTTGGTGATTATAAAAAAATTTGTTGCTGCAGAAACAAACCACCAACTTACTACCGAAAATGAATTTACCACTGATGCATCAGGTAAAGAAGCAGAATCCGGCAGTGAGTTTAATACAAAGGCTAACAGCATACAATTTATAACAAGCCCTGCACATGAAAACAAGGTTGTTAGCGGAGACCTTAACTTTTATCTGCACAATAATAGTGCAGTTGAAATTTTATTTACAATGCATGTGTACGAAGAAAATAAAACCACATTGCTTGGCAGCGGGCGTATTGCAAAGCAATCGCTATGTTTGATTGCAACCAAAACACGAAATGATGTTTTTGGATGGAACCATCTTGGTGTTCAGGTTTTATTTTGTGAAAACGAATTTAAACGGCCGTTAATAAAAGATATCCCTATTCAACTTCCTAGTTTAAGTACCGCATCAAAAACCGAAAATTCAAAAAATGCATTTGCTACTTACTTTTTGATTGCTGACTTAAACACAACCAAGGATGTTGAACTTATAGCACTAAAGCAAAAATTAGAAACCAACACTTTGCCGAAAGAAAATTTCACCTCTCCCCTTTCTGCTTTAAAGCAAAAAAGAAATCTGAATTCAGGCAGTGCTATTTTACTTAACACAAAAGAAGTTGATTTACACATTGAAGAACTACTGGATGACTTTAGTAATTTGAGTAATGACGAAATAATTTCTGTTCAGCTAAAAAAATTTACGCAGGAATTAAATAACGCTATTGCCAATCATTACAAATCCATCGTTTTTATACATGGAGTTGGGAATGGAAAACTTAAAAGCATTTTACATAATGAATTAAAAAATTATCCCGAAATAAAATACCGTGACGGAGATTATCTGAAGTATGGCAATGGCGCCACAGAAGTGCTGATAGAATAAATAATGTTTAAATTCTGATATAAACTGATACCAACAAGCATGTGCTACTATGTATGCATATACTAAACAATATGCTGCAACCTGTTTTTATTGAACGATAAGTTTACTGCGAAAGAGTTTTGAATTTTCTACTACTACAGTATAAACTCCCTGCGCAAAATTTTTAACCGAAACAGCAATTTTCTTTTCAGCAGTATTGCTAACCGAATAAATTTTGATTCCCTGCAAATTAAAAATTGAAATACTGTTTTTATTTTGGTTTAGAAGCGATACATCAATTACCACATTTTCACTTGACGGATTGGGTGAAACGGTAATCAGCGGATTATTTGTAAACAACTCATAACTTGTAACCAAAGCCGTTGAAACATTAGAAAAAACCGAATGATATGAAAGAGATGAGTTACGCATAGGAAAACATGATGCCAACTGATGCAGCTCAACAGTGTATTGGTTATTTCCGGGTGGTGCAAAAATATCGGTGTATGTAATTGTGGGAAGGGTTATACCAATGGAATCAATCAACTGCCATCCGGCACCATTTGAATTTCTGTAAATAAAATATTGCGGAGCAAAAGTTCCCTGCTGATAAATATTATTCCAGATGAGCTGTGCCTGATTATTTCCTCCCGGAAAGCTTAAGAGGTGGATGGTAGTAAGAGAAGGTGTATTCCATACTACAGGATAATAATTATTACAAGAATCAACGGCTGTAATTGCATATGTATAATTATGCTGAAGTGGACTTGATGTCATATCTGTGTATGTACTTAAACCGCCAACAGGAATAGTTGTAAGAGAATCGTAAATGCCTGTTAAAGTTGATTCACGGCATATTTGGTATCCCATAAGGTTTGTGCCCTGAAATTCTTCCCACGTAAGCACGCATTTATTTATTGCTGTATCAACAGTAAGCAAACATAAATTACGTGCATCTAAAACAGAAACCTGATTATTACATTCAAAACAATTGAAAAGATTACCACCTATACCTAATGGAGATGGAAATACATTATTGAACTGGGCACTGTCTTGAAAAGTACATAAGAGATAATAATAATTTCCGGCAAACAAAGTATCAGTCATCTGCAAAT
Source organism: uncultured Flavobacteriaceae bacterium (assembly GCA_964432885.1). Classification (GTDB taxonomy): domain Bacteria; phylum Bacteroidota; class Bacteroidia; order AKYH767-A; family OLB10; genus CAYSPG01. Next base: position 183,444 of record CAYSPG010000001.1, on the reverse strand, counting down.
TAAATTGACCACCAGAATAATATTGCTGGCTACAAGCAATTATTTTTGAACTATCTAATTCATTGCAATTAGTAACTTTTTGTGAAAAAGGGCCATAAAAAACAGCACCCATATACCCATTGTTCCCAATAACACCAATATTATAATATGGAGTTGGAGAGATTTTAGTATTCAGGCATACTGGAAAATAGTACCAAACCTGCCTGCCTGTATGAGTAAGGCAGCCATAATTGGGCCCCACTGTTGGTTGTGTACCTGATGGTGGAATATTTTGAAAATACTGTGTAAAACCATTTACAGCACTTGCACAATCATTTTGGGCAACAGCAAATTTTGCGCACAACAAAATCAGTAATAAAATTTTTATTCTTCTCATGATATTTTTATTTAAGGTTAAAAGTAAATAAAAATTCAAGTAAAAAAGTAGCACTTTCGTAAAGTCCTCCCTTTCGGGGAGGATTTAGGTGGGGCTAATTATTCGCTTGAAACCTTCTTGCAGCAATCAACTTATCATACCTGCCACCCACAGGCCTGTGGTAAACCAAAATCCAATATGCGTTTTCGGTTTCATAATGGTTGCCTTCAAATAATGATTCGTCACCAAAGCCGGTTCCGTCTTTTACAAAAACATATTGGTAGTTATAATACCCCTGCTTTAAATAAAGTTCGGTTTCGTAGGATACACTTGTTTCATCATATTTCATTTTTGCTTCGCGCGAAAATTGCCAGTTGGTAAGTTCTCCAAACACATAAATATTTCCATCCTTAACTTGTTCCTTATAATCCAATTCAAAATGCACGCGTGTGTAATCGGCATCAAGATCATGATTATTGCCGCTATAGCTTTTCACCTCATACTTACCATTTAAATCGTATTGAGATGAATAGCGGCTTTGATAACGCTGCTTATCAGGAAATAAATACACCTCTGTTCCTTCTTCATTGCTATAAATTGCTTTTACGCGCTCGGTTTCATATTTAAGTGGACGCGTGTCAAAATAACGGAACTCATTACCTCCATTAAAATTATTTTCTTCGTCATACTCATACTCCAAAAATTTATCTTTTAAAAATATAGGCTTTAAATTACTTATTGCATTATCCCATCTAAAGTTTTGCAAAACGCGTACATGCAAATCGCCAAACGGATTTGCAATTACATAATCAGGGTAGCTTATGCTGAAATCAACTTCTTGTTTTTGTTGTCGGTATTCCGCTGAAGTAGCGCCATGAATTCGTGCATTTACAGTAACTAAATTTTCGAAAACCAAAAACTTTCGTGTTATCACAACACTGTCTTCGTCATTATTCAAATACACTTTTAAAATATAGTTGCCCGAAATAAGTGGCTTTATTATTTCATTTGGCAAAAGCAATTGGTAATGCGTGTAGCTTTGGATTGTATTAAACGAATAACGGTAGTTGGTAATTCTGTCCTGCGCAAATCCTGATAAGAACGAAGATTGAATTATCTCGCTTGGTTTCCAGTTGGCATCGCAATGCATTATGGTGTACCAGTAATCTTTTACATCCGCATCCAAATCATCAAACTTAAGCAACAGTTGCGCACCTGAATTCAACTCAAGCACAGGCTCACTAAACTCAACCATTGCGTTTTCAAACTTTACGGTTTTTATATTGCTTCGATAAATATAATTGTCGTAGCGCAAAAAACTTTGGTCAAAATAATCGGCTGTATCAGTTTGACAGTTTGCTGTGGGAATTTGGCAGAAAAAGAAAATGAATAAAAAGGAAAGAGGAAAGAGGAAAGTAAAAAGTTTACTGTTTGCAGTTTGCAGTTTACAGTTGAAAGAAATCATTTGTAAATTTGAAATGATTCGTATTGGTTGATTTAGAAATCGTAAATTTCTCATTCGCTTAATTCCATCAACTGCATATAAACATCCTCCCACTCGCTATGCGTTTTGGTATATTCTTTATCCACCAAATTAAATTTTGCCTGCAACAGTTTTAATTTTTCAGCATCACTGTAATTGTCATTGTCCGAAAGTTGATCGAGCAATGATTGGCGCTCGACTTTAGTTTTTTCCAGCTGCTCTTCTAATTTTTTTACTTCCTTAGTTAATTTATCCAATTGTTTTTTTCGCTCCTTCTCTTCATCAAGCACTCCGTTTGTTTTAGTTTCTAAAATAGGTTTTTTTGTTTCAAGCTTTGCCTGGGCAGCCTGCTCTTTCTTTTTTCTAATTTGCCATTCCTCATACTCTTCGTAAGTGCCAGGGTATTCTTTAAGTTGATTATTCTCAATAAACCAAATTTTGTTTGCAATCTGTTCAACAAAAAAACGGTCGTGTGATACCACTACAAATGTGCCTTCATAGTCAAGCAACACTTCAGTTAATATTTCAACCGATTGCATGTCCAGATGGTTTGTTGGCTCATCCAGCAGCAAAAAATTCGATTTGCTTAAAATTAATTTTGCCAATGCCACACGCGCTTTTTCGCCTCCTGATAAAACTTTAATCTTTTTAAACACATCATCACGTTCAAACAAAAATGCGCCTAGTATAGCGCGCAATCGCTGGTCGGTTTCCTGTGGAGCAAACAATTGCAATTCGCGCATTAAATCGTTTTCAATATTTAAACTCTCTAACTGGTGCTGCGCATAAAACGAAGCTACCACATTATGGCCTTCCTTTATTTCGCCTTCAAATTTTTCCGTGTTGGCAATCATTCGCAGTAATGTACTTTTTCCTTTTCCGTTAGCGCCAATCAATGCAATTTTATCACCACGCTCAATTTGAAAATGGGCGTTGTTAAAAATAATATTGTTGTCGTACTTTTTATTCAGTTTGTGTCCTTCGGCAATTACCTTGCCGGGCTGTGTTCCAATGTTTAGTTTTATATTGATGGAAGAAGATGGAGTATTCACCGCCTCTACTTTCTCCATCCTGTCAAGCATTTTCATGCGCGATTGCGCCATTTTTGCTTTGCTTGCCTTGGCGCGAAAACGGTCAATTAATTTTTGTTGTTCCTTTAAATATTTTTCCTGGTTTTCAAATTGCCGTTGCTGCAATTCATCGCGCTGGGTTTTGCTTTCGAGATAAAATGTAAAGTTACCTGGATAAATGGTAATTTTTTCGTTAGCAATTTCTGCAATGTGGTTTACAGTGCGGTCAAGAAAATAGCGATCGTGCGAAACCAAAATAAAAGTGCCTGTGTAATCCTGTAAATATTTTTCCAGCCATTGTATGGATGGCAAATCCAAATGGTTTGTTGGCTCATCAAGCATCAGCAAGTCGGGTTGCTTTAACAGCATGCGTGCAAGCATCACTCGCATTCTCCATCCACCACTAAATTCTTTGATGGGGCGATGTAAATCAGAAGTCAAAAAACCCAGCCCTTCTAAAATCTCTTCGGCACGATGCGTTATGGTGTAACCATCAAGCGACTCGAACTCGCTTTGCAAAAAATGCAACTCATTTAAAATTTCTTCGCTGTGGTCGGTTTCTAATTTTTTTAAGATGTCTTCAATTTTTTCGTGTAAAATATTTTCGCGCTCAAAAACTTCAAGCGCTACATCCAAAATAGATTTCTCCGATTCATACGAAAGCAAATCCTGATTTAAAAAACCAATGGTTAAATCTTTTCGCCCTGAAATCTCACCGCCTGTAAGCTGATATTCTTTATTTAACAACCGAAGAAGTGTGGATTTGCCGGTGCCATTGGCACCAATCAAACCAATTTTTTGATTGGGTTTAATGTGCCAAAATGCATCGTGGTACAAATAACGCCCACCAAAATCGAAACTGATATTATTTAAAACTAACATGCGCGCAAAAATAGCGAATGGCTGCTCATAAAATCGTGAATGAAAGAAGTAGTTTTTATCCTTTGGATAAATTAGTTTTAAGCAGCATTTATTAAAAAAAAACTACATACTAAAAGTTAAGCAGGTGCAAAAAGAAAAACTAATTGTTAAACATTGACAGCAGTTTACCCAATGTGTTTTTAAGTTCTTTACGGTGTACTATTTTATCTAAAAAGCCATGCTCAAGTACAAACTCAGATGTTTGAAATCCTTTGGGCAAATCTTTTCCAATTGTTTCCTTTACCACACGCGGGCCGGCAAAACCTATAAGCGCGTTAGGCTCAGCAATGTTTAAATCACCAAGCATGGCAAATGATGCTGTTACGCCACCGGTGGTGGGGTCGGTAAGTAAACTTATATAGGGCAAACCTGCTTTTGAAAGTTGGGTAAGTTTAGCCGATGTTTTGGCCATTTGCATAAGCGAAAAAGCGGCCTCCATCATTCGCGCACCGCCTGATTTTGAAATAATCATAAACGGCATTTTGTACTGAATGCTGTATTCTATGGCACGCGCTATTTTTTCGCCCATTACACTGCCCATGCTGCCTCCAATAAATGTAAAATCCATGCAGGCAACCATCAGTGTATTGCCATTAACATTACCATACGCTGTGCGTATAGCATCGTTTAACTGTGTTTTTTCGATGGATGACTTTAACCTGTCGGTGTATTTTTTGGTATCAACAAAACCAAGCGGATCAGCCGAAGTGAGGTTAGCATTTATTTCGGTAAAATTATTATTGTCAAAAATAATTTCGAAATATTCGGCCGAGCCAATGCGCTCATGATAATTACATTTGGTACATACAAAAAGATTGTCGGCATGATCCTGTGATGGAATAATGTTTTTACACTCAGGACACTTATACCATAAACCTTCAGGAGTTTCCTTTTTGTCTTTGGTACTGGTGGTTATACCTTCTTTTATTCGTTTGAACCAGCTCATTGCAGAGGTTTGTGGTTTGTGGTTTGAAGTTTGTGGTTTGTGGATAAGACACCAAACTTCAAACCTCAAACTTTTTTGTTAGGCTAAAGTAATTTCTTTTGTTAAATAAACATCCTGTATAATGTTAAGCATTTCAACACCTTCTTTAAAGGGTTTTTGAAATGCTTTGCGGCCGCTGATTAAACCCTGGCCTCCGGCACGTTTGTTTATTACTGCAGTGGTTACGGCTTCGGCCATGTCGGTAGCGCCTTTGCTTTCGCCACCAGAGTTTATTAATCCCATACGCCCGCTATAGCAGTTTAATACCTGGTAGCGGCACAGGTCTATGGGGTGATTGGATGATAAATCCGAATACACTTTTTTATGTGTTTTGCCAAAAGCAATAGCCTCGTACCCGCCATTGTTGGTAGGCAGTTTTTGTTTAATAATATCGGCCTGTATGGTTACGCCAAGGTGATTGGCCTGCGCTGTTAAATCGGCAGCGGTGTGATAATCCACACCATCTTTTTTAAATCCGCTGTTGCGCAAATAACACCAAAGCACGGTGGCCATGCCCAGCTCATGTGCGCGGTCAAATGCTTTGGCTACTTCAACAATCTGGCGGGCGCTTTCATTGCTTCCAAAATAAATGGTGGCACCCACAGCGGCTGCGCCCATGTTGGCAGCATCTTCAATAGAGCCAAACATTATCTGGTCGAACTTATTGGGATAGGTTAAAAATTCGTTGTGATTTATTTTTACGATAAACGGAATTTTGTGTGCATACTTGCGGCTTACCGCGCCCAGCACGCCAAACGTAGAAGCCACTGCATTGCATCCGCCTTCAATGGCAAGTTTTACAATGTTTTCGGGATCAAAAAACATGGGGTTGGGCGCAAACGATGCTCCGCCCGAATGTTCTATACCCTGATCAACGGGCAATATGCTCATGTACCCTGTGCCTGCAAGGCGGCCATGGTTGTATAGGGAATTTAAATTGCGCAGCACTTTATTGTTGCGATTGCTCTGAATAAAAAGGCGATCAACAAAATCGGCACCCGGCTGATGCAAGGTGTCTTTTGCTATTTTGCACTGATGTTTTAACAGGTTTTCGGCATCGGCACCAAGTAGTTCGGTAATTTTTCTTAGCATTTTATTAAAGGGTTTATCATTTTATGGTTTCTGATTATATACACTAATTCCTATACACTAATTCCTACATCCTTCTTCAAGTTAGGGTGGGCAAAAATAAAAGAAATACGAAACAGGATGAACAAACAAAATTTTCCGCCTTTTACTGTGAAGTAAGATATTGAAAAATGTCTTCCAACTTGCGCTCCTCCTTTTGCATCGAAAGCACAGTTAAATTATTGTCAACAGCAAGCTTAAAAATTTCGGGGCGCAAGTCATTATCTCCACTGTAGTTTATTTGCCACTTATTGGTGCCGGTTAACTGCACTCGGGTAATGTTGGCAAGGGTATCAAAAAGCTTTTTCTCGGTTTGTTTATCAAACTCAACCACCACTACGTTTTCTGTTTTTATTTTTTGACGAAGAACGGCTGTGTTATCATCAGCCACTATCCTTCCACGATTAATAATTATTACCCTGTCGCAAATGGCTTCAACCTCTTGCATAATGTGTGTTGAAAGGATTACGGTTTTTTCTTTACCAATATTTTTTATCAATGTCCTAATCTCTGCCAGTTGGTTAGGGTCAAGGCCCGATGTAGGCTCATCTAAAATTAAAACACCTGGATTATGAATAAGCGCCTGCGCCAATCCCACACGCTGGCGATAGCCTTTGCTTAGTTGACCAATTTTTTTCTTTTGCTCAAGCCCAAGGCCTGTAAGTTCAATCATTTGATTGGTACGCTCAACTGCAATTTTTTGAGGCATGTGTATGGCGCCAATAAATTGCAGGTATTCCTTTACGTACATATCTAAGTAAAGCGGATTATGTTCAGGCAGGTAACCCACATTTTTTCGCACCTCAATGCTGCTGTCAATGGTATCATGCCCCAATACTTTTACTTCGCCCTGTGTTTGAGGAATAAAGCACGAAATAATTTTCATCATGGTGGATTTTCCGGCACCGTTAGGTCCTAAAAACCCTACCACCTGCCCTGTTCCTATTTCAAAACTTACATCATCAAGCGCCTTTTGCTTGCCATACAATTTCGAAACATTTTTTACACTTACACTCATTACTTATTTTTTTGCGAAGATATAAGATTGGTGGTGCTTTAAAATAAACCTCATCGTATGCACTTTCAACTTCCCATTTTATACTGGCACAAATAATATTTAACCACAGGCTTTGATAATGCCGACAGGCTTAGATTATCCGAAGCCTTTGCCAAATCTTTTACCATTCCATTTTTAAAAAGTATATTGATGTTTTCTTCTTTTGTAGTGTACGCATTGTTTTCAATAGCACCCGTAAAAACAAAATAGTGTGCCTGTTCATCGGGTATTAAATACTTTTTTGCTGCTTTGCTTTGGGCTTCCTCAATTCCTGAAACATTAAATTCTTTTTCCTGCAAAGCAATTTTGTAAAGCCGCCTGTTTACCAGCCCGCTGCACAAACTACTAAGTATAAAATCATCGTTATCGCACCATATTTTTATACAGGTAAAAACATCATTATCATCAAGCGTACAAAACTTAGTAATGAGTGAGGCATCCTGTGAAAAATCTGTTTGGGTATAATTGTTTTCCAAAAACTGCTTTAACGATGGAGTTGCAAACAGTTTTTTTCCCTCACCACTAAGTTCACGTGCGCGTTTTAAAATATTAATCAACTGGTTTTCGGCAGCAATAACGGTTTTATGCAAGTAAACCTGCCAGTACATAAGCCTTCGCGCTACAATAAATTTTTCGATGCTGTAAATTCCTTTTTCGTCTATCACCAGTTCATCGTTATGCACATTCAGCATTTTAATAATCCGTTCAAAGCTTACAATACCCTCGTTTACCCCTGTAAAAAAACTATCGCGAGCAAGGTAATCAAGCCTGTCCATATCCAACTGACCGCTTACCAATTGGTGCAAAAACTTTTTGTGATAGGTATCTTTAAAAATAGAAATGGTTAAATCCAGTTTTCCGCCAAACTGTTTGTTAAGCTCATTCATTATAAGCAGCGACATGGTTTCGTGCGTTACACCACCTACCAGCGAGTTTTCAAGCGCATGCGAAAAAGGCCCGTGGCCAATATCGTGCAATAGCACTGCCGCACAGGCAGCCTGACTTTCATCGTCAGTAATAACATGCCCTTTGCTGCGGATAATCTCAATGGCCAGCGTCATTAAATGCATAGCACCCAAGGCGTGATGAAAACGTGTGTGGATGGCACCTGGATAAACATAATGGGTCATGCCCAATTGACGTATGCGCCTTAACCGCTGAAAGTACGGATGCTCCATCAAATCAAAAACCAACTCATTGGGTATGGTTATGAATCCGTAAACAGGGTCGTTAATAATTTTTTTCTTGTTCAAACAAAAACTAAATTTATTGACGGGGCTAAGGTAGGAAAAGGGTTTACAGTTTTCAGTTTAACGTTTACTGTTTACAGCTTTTCATAATAGCTAAGGGTGAACTATAATCCCTCTGGACTATAAACCGTAAACTTCCTCCAGACTGTAAACTGTTTTCTAAACTTTTTCTATCTTCGCCCCGGGTAAGTCTTATACGACCAGCTCCTGTGAACCTCCCCAGGTCAGGAATGAAGCAAGGATAAACGGTTGTAGCGGTGCGATATAAGTAGCTTACCCATTTTTTGTTTCTATCAACGAATTACGAATTTGTACGAATTTACGAATGGCTCACTCCACACCCAAATTTAAGTTCATACCAAAACACGTAATTAAATTTTCTCCTATTTAAAAAATCGTAGATGTTCATTTATAATTTAGCACTCCCAATTCGTATATTCGTACAAATTCGTAATTCGTTGATGACATGAAATTTTTTATAGACACCGCCAACCTCGCCCAAATAAAAGAAGCCAACGATCTTGGCGTACTTGATGGCGTTACCACCAACCCATCCTTAATGGCCAAAGAAGGCATTAATGGAAAAGAAAACATCATAAAACACTACGTTGACATTTGCAACATTGTAACCGGTGATGTAAGTGCCGAAGTAATTGCTACCGACTTTGCAGGTATAATAAAAGAAGGCGAAGAACTTGCCGCGCTGCACCCGCAAATAGTGGTTAAAGTTCCGATGATAAAAGAAGGCGTAAAAGCCATCCGATATTTTTCGGGCAAAGGAATTAAAACCAATTGCACATTAGTGTTTAGTGCAGGGCAGGCATTGCTTGCCGCCAAAGCCGGAGCCACCTATGTATCACCATTCATAGGCAGGCTTGATGATGTTAGCACCGATGGCTTGCATCTTATATCAGAAATACGATTGATTTACGATAACTATACTTACGGTACACAAATACTTGCTGCCAGCATACGCCACGCCATGCACATAATAAACTGCGCCAAACTTGGTGCCGATGTTGCCACCTGCCCACTAAGCGCTATCACCGATTTATTAAAACATCCGCTTACTGATATTGGGCTTGAGAAGTTTTTAAAGGATGCGGGGAAGTAATTAAAACTAATAGCTGATGGTTCATCAAAGCACTGCACTAAAGGCCGCTTCGTTTTTATTTCATAATGCATACTTTGTTTACAAGCCGCTTTATTACAGGTTTAAAAAAATTCAGGACAAGTCTGTAATTAACCTTTTTAATACACTTGTAAAACCAGGTGATGTAATTATTGATGCTGGTGCAAATATTGGGTTTTACTCATCAATGTTTTGTAATTTAGTTGGTGAGAGTGGAAAAGTTTACAGTTTTGAACCGGATAATAAAAACTTTAAAAAACTTACGAAAGCAGTTGAGCAATTCAAAAACTGTGAACTAATAAACGCTGCAATCAGTCAAAACAGTGGTGTTTTAAAATTTTACACCTCACATCGCTTAAATGTTGATCACAGAACTATTGAACCAGAGGAATACGATTCTGTTGAGGAGGTAAAATGTTTTGCATTGGATGATTACTTTAAAATTGGTAAAAAAATAGACTTTGTAAAAATGGATATACAAGGTGCAGAACTGGATGCATTGAACGGAATGAAAAGGCTGCTTACCGAAAACCCGGATGTAAAAGTAATTTCTGAATTTTGGCCTTATGGTATTTTAAGAGCAGGACATGAGATAAATAACTTCTTTTCCTTTATTGATAGCCTTGACTTTAACATTAAAAAAATAAATCCTGACGGAAGCCTTGATTTGCTCCTCTACAAAGATGTTGAAGGAAAAACAGAAGAAACTTTTGATGCCAATATTTTGATTTCAAAAAAATCGGTTTAAGTATGAGTAATAAGAAGCAATCTAAACCCGTTTCGCAGCCTGTTAAAAAAATTGCGATTGACAAAAAAACTTCCTCCACTATTTTCGAAAGATCAGAAGCATGGCTTGAAAGAAATTATGTTGCCTCCTTTGTTTCAATTTTAGTTCTTGCATTATTGTTTTCGATTTTGCTGTTTGATATTAAAATTAGTGAGGCCAATGATGATTCTCTTTACATTGAAGGTGCATATAATTTTGCTCAGGATATTCATAAACCTTTTACAGCCAACGCACCTCTATATCCTTTGTTGCTTAGTGTACCTGTAAAAATTTTTGGAATTAATCTTACTATTCTCAAATCTTTATCAACGCTTTTTTTTCTCTTACATTTTGTTGTAATGTTTTTTGCTTTCAGAAAAAGAATACCCAATTTGGTATTGTTTCCGCTCCTGCTTATCATTAGCGTTAATAGCTATTACCTTTATTTTGCAAGCCAAACATTTACCGAATGTCTTTACATTTTAATTCAGGCGCTTTTATTTTATGCCGTGTTAAAACTTCCTCAGAAAATTGAAAAATATGACGCAAAACACCTGTTGCCATTTTTATTTGTTGGGTTAATGCTGTTTGTAATTAACTTTTGCAAAAACATTGCTGTTGGCGCTGTGCTTGCTGTTGTTTTATTATTTCTTTTTCAAAAAAAATTCAAACACATCGGGCTTATCATTACCGCCTATGCCATTGTGCGTATTCCTGCTGAACTTTTAAAGGGTTTAATTTGGCCATCCATAAACCAATTTGGAAGTCAAACAGCAATTTTAAGACAGAAAGATCCTTATGATGCTTCAAAAGGTTTTGAAGACTTTGCTGGTTTTGTTCAACGGTTTATGGATAACACAGGGCTTTACATTGGTAAAAGACTTTATCAAATTTTTGGATTTATTCCTTCGGCATCAACAGAAGTAAAAGGTGGTTTGGTTTTTATTTTCATTTTACTTCTTATTCCCGGAATCATTTATCTTTTCAAAAGAAAGCAAACCACTGTCCTTTTTGCTTTTTTATATTCATTAATAATGCTTGGCCTAACATTTACTGTTCTACAAAAAAACTGGGATCAGCCACGAATGATTTTAGTTTACGTAGGCATTTTTATGATTGTAATTTTATATGGACTATATGAATGGTTGCGCAAACAACCTTCTTTTCTTCAATCATTTTATTTTCTCTTTGTCGGGCTTTTATTTTTTAGCTCACTTATTTCTACCATCGTAAAAGCAAATTCAAACTACGGTAAATTAAAAAAGAATTTTGCTGGCGATATTTACTATGGATATACACAAGACTGGGTTAATTTTTTAAAAATGAGTAAATATTGTGCTGACAGTCTTCCTCCGAATAGTTATGTTGCTTCACGAAAAGCCCCAATGTCATTTGTTTACTCTAATGGTAAAAAGTTTTTCCCGATTTATACGGTTTACAGCAGTACAAGTGCCGATTCAAACATGACTTACTTTAAGGAGAATAATGTAACGCATGTAATCCTTGCCAGCATTAGACGTAATCCGCGTAAGAATGACGGTTACGTTATTAACACATTGCACAGAATGATGTTACCTATATCACAAAAATACCCAGACAAACTAAGGTTAGTAAAACAAATTGGCGAAACGGAGCCAGCTTACTTATACGAAATAAAATACTGATGGAAGGCAGAATAGCAAACGAATTAGAGCACGCAAAAAAATTAACTGAAGGTGGTGCTGAAGCAATTTGGAATTGGGACAGCCCCACAGGAAAAGTTCGTGCCGATAGAAGAGCGAAGCTATTAGCCGGGTTTTCAAAGGCAAACTCTAACTCAACTGTTTTGGAAATAGGTTGTGGCACTGGTTTGTTTTCTGGTAAATTTAAAAATCTAACAGGTGCTAAAATCGTTGCCACCGATATTGCCGAAATACTTTTAACACAAGCAAGAATAAAATATCCCGACATTGAATTTAAGATTGATGATGCCATGCATCTGGGTTTTGATTCAAACAAATTTGATGTAGTTTATGGAAGTTCGGTGTTACATCATCTTGATTTCAACAAGTCGCTTTCAGAAATTTACAGGGTATTAAAGCCAGGTGGCAAAATGGTTTTTGCAGAACCTAATATGATAAATCCTCAAATTTTTATTCAGAAAAATGTTCCGTTTATAAAAAAATGGCTTGGCGATTCACCAGACGAAACAGCTATTAACAGATGGAAATTTGAAACCCTTTTGAAACAAAAGGGGTTTAAGAATGTAACTGTTTTTCCTTATGACTTTTTACATCCTGCTGTTCCATCTTTTCTAATTCCTGTTGTTAATGGGATTGGAAAAATGTTTGAAAAAATTCCTTTACTAAAAGAAATAGCCGGATCAGTTATAATAATTGCCGAGAAATAAAACTACTGTTTTATCAGTTTTCCGTTTTTCAAAATACCGTTTAGTGTCTTAATTTGATAACAGTAAACTCCCCTTTTAAGATGGTCGGTTTTAATTCCAGAGCTATTAGAAATTTCTTGTTGAACCACAAGCCTTGAAAAACCATCAAACAAAAGGAACTTGGCTTCTTTTTCATTGTTCAATTGAATTTTTATTTCATCGGTAAATAATAAAGGATAAACTTTTATTGATTCAGAATAGTTTGTTTCATTCAATCCAACATTTAATCCGCACACAGTAACCGTATCAAGAAAATTTCCAATACCCGGATCATTGAGTGTTGCATAAATTGAGTTGAATCGGATGGTATAAACTGAATCATTGCCTGATGGTATGGTATAGTTTAGAGAATGGTAATTCCACACAGTATCAGCACCAAAATCTCCTAACGAAATGTAAGTACCTCCAACAGCACCTATAGAAACATTAACAGAGTCAACCCCTGCTCTACCCCTGTGCGCAAAACCTATTTGCAGTATAGTATTTGGCTGTACAATAAAGTCCTGATAAATTATACAGAAAGAAAATGCATTCATTTCCAAAAACTGATTTCCGGAAAAAGACTGAACACCATTATAGCCCGAATTCCACAACTCCATTTGGCCATTAGCAGCAGTTGTCCTCCAACATGGCATTAAATTGCTATCAACAAAATGTGGTGCGCTAACTACAAGTGGGTTTTCAAAACTTCCATTACAAATAAAATTACAGTTTTGAGCATTTGTAATTTCATTACCAAACAATACCAAAGTCAATCCAAAAAAAATATTTTTCATCCCATTTCTTTTCTTCAAAAGTACAATAACAAAACTTAATTCAAACACACTTTAATAAATCCATAACGAAGAATAACGTTTCAAAAGTTTTTTACCTGCCTTTTAAAATAAGGAGTAGCAATAACATTATATCTCATTCACAAAAATCAGTAAGTGTTTGCTTCGCATTAAAACTCCAAACCCTAAACTTTTCCAAATCCATTTTCCTCTACATTTGTTTGCAGCAATGAGCAAAAAAATATATAAAAAGCCCACAAAAAAAGCGCAGGTAAAAGAGCCGGCATCCTTGTATAAAAATACATTGAGCACGGGTAATAATTTAACCCTAACCACGTTTGAAGAACTGGAAGAAATGGACAGAGAGCATACCAGAAGAATGACTCACAATGAGCGTATGGAGTATTTGCAAAAATTAATTTACAACGTATGGGGACCCGATTTATCTAAACAGGAAGCGGAATTAAAAAAAGGAAAATTAACGATTAGAAAAATTTGATGACAAAAAAGAAATATAAGAAACCCGGCAAAAAAAATTCAATTAGTGAACCTGTAACGCCCTATGAATTTTCTTTAGGAGAAGACAACCGGGTTACAATAACAACACTTGAAGAGTTGGAAGAACGTGATAGAGAACACACGCGAAAGATGACCCATGCTGAACGAATGGAATATTTACAAAAATTAATTTATAATCTTTGGGGACCTGATTTATCAGAGCAAAAAGAAATTTTTACCAAAGGCAGAATTAATATTATAAAGCCAGAATGAAAATTTTAGAACCCCTGTTTGTAAAGTATCTCAAACAATTAATTGAAAGCAAAGTTGATTTCTTATTAATTGGCGGATATGCGGTTAATTATTATGGCTATGGGCGTGGTACAGGTGATATTGATTTTTGGTTAAGACCTACAAATGAAAATAAAATTGCATTGTTAGATGCTTTTAAAAAATTAGGCAGAGCCGAAGAAGATTTAATTGAAATAAACAAACTCGATTTTACAAAAGCGCAGGTATTGTTTGTTGGAAAAGAACCAGTGCGAATGGATTTTTTAACAAAAGTTAATATTGTAAATTTTGATGAGGCATGGGGCAAACGCAAATACTGGCTAGTGGAAAACCTTCAAGTACCTCTTGTTGATTACGACCATTTAATCTTAACAAAATTTGCAACCGGCAGAACCAAAGACAAACAGGATTTAGAAGAACTCCAAAAAATAAATAAACACAAAAAGAAAAAATAGCTCGCATCATATTTTATTAAACGAATCACTAAGGCAACTTATCACATCACTTGCAACCATTGCATGCTCAGCAAATTTTTCTGCTGCAACATCAGCAGCCAGCCCATGCAAATAAACTCCTGATACTGCTGCGCTAAATGCATCAATGCCTTGTGCAAGCAGGGCAGTAATAATTCCTGTTAGCACATCGCCACTGCCGCCCTTTGCCAAGCCTGCATTGCCGGTGGGGTTAAAATAACATTTGCCATCGGGCGAGGTAATACATGTGTATTTTCCTTTAAGCACAATTACTGTGTTGTATTTTTTTGAACACTGTAGTTGCAAATCGTTTCGTTCAAAGTTATTTTTTGTTTCGCCAAAAAGTCGTTCAAATTCTTTTGGATGAGGAGTTAAAATTGAGTTTTGTGGTAAATGATTTAACCAGTTTTTGTTTTTTGAAATAATGTTTAGCGCATCGGCATCAATAACCATTGGCTTGTGTGCTGTGGTAAGTATGTGATGCAATAAAAAAGCGGTTTCGTCCATGGTGTTTAAACCGGGGCCAATACCTATAGCAGTGTAAGGGCTGTAAACAATTTGCGAAGTAATAAATTCTGGATGCTCGTCTTCAATACACATTGCTTCGGGCACTTTGGTTTGCAATACGGTGTAACCGCACTTAGGCACCTGCACCGTTAGCAAACCTGTACCGCTTCGCAGGCATGCTTTTGCTGCAAGCACAGCGGCACCTATTTTTCCTTTACTGCCTGCAATTAATAACGCATGTCCGTAATTTCCTTTATGCGAAAATGGGTTGCGCGGTTTTATAATCTGTTTTATTTTTTCAATATCGGTAATTTGATGTGCACTATCTGTATCATCAATAAACTTTCTACTTAAACCAATGTCAAGTATATGGACGATGCCAAAGTAACTTGCATTTTCGGCAAACATAAAAGCCAGTTTGTAAAACTGAAAAGATAATGTGTGTGTGGCTTTAATAATATTATAATAACTCCCTCTCCTTTGGAGAGGGTTGGGGTGAGGTTCAACCGAGCTTTTATCGGCAAACAAACCTGATGGCATGTCAATTGAAATTATCTCACAGCCTGAATTATTTATTTGCTCAATTGTTTTTTTATAAATACCGGCAGCAGGTTTATTTAACCCTGTACCAAACAATGCATCAACAATTATTGAATTGGAAAAATTTTTTGGAAGTTCTTTTTCACCAGCAACTAAAACAACCGATTGGGGAAAACTGCTTTGCAGCCTGGTAAAATTTATTTCGCAATCGGCACTGCGGTTTTTACTTTCTGTAATAATGTAACAGGTAACATTCCATCCGGCCGATAAAAGCATGCGGCCAATGGCAAGCCCATCGCCACCATTATTTCCGTTGCCACAAAAAATTAAAATTTGTTTTTGTTTACTGAAGTTTTTTTGCAACCAATTAAAACAGGCCATTGCTGCACGCTCCATCAAATCTATTGACAGCACAGGCTCATTAGCTATTGTGTATGCATCGGCTTGTTGTATTTGTGAGGATGAAAATATTTTCATGTAACTAAGGTAGAAAAAAGAATAATGAGGAAAGAAGTAAGACGTAAGACACAAGATTTAAGAAGTAAGAAATCGCGAAATTCATTTCTCTGGCCGCTTTGCACTTTGCGCAATTTTCAATAGTGAATATTCAATCTTCAATATCATCTGCTCTACTTCAACGTTACGGTGTACTGCTTATCATTTATTGTTACTGTAGCATAGGTATCGCATGTTCCGTTTCCGTAATCAAAATAACGAGTGGCTTTTCCTGAAGGTGTTAGTTCAAATTTGCCCGATACAATATTTCTACAGTTTAACTGAACGCGCAAGGCCTGCGTTATTGAAGCTGTAAATGAGTTTCCTTCAAAACTTGATCCACTTGCCGTACCGGAAATTAAATACACATCATCAATGATTCCGTCTATTCCGTTTGTGCCATAGGTTGTTGCTTCGCCTTCTGCCCACTCGCGTTTGCGGTTTGATGTCCATGTCATGGTGCGGCCATTGGGGTCGGTAATGTTTCCGTTAACTTCAATATCAAATTGTGTGTTGCCATTTGTATTTAACCCGGTATTCTCCACAGTTTTTGTTCCTCCAATTTTATAATCGTTTACAAAATAATTTTCGAATGATATGGTATGCACATGCCCCACATCACGATATTGACCGGTAAAGTCAACAAGTATTTTTCCTTTTCTGCGTTTGCCTGTGGTGTTACATTGTATGTAGGTAGGTCCAAAGTCTATAATAAGCAACAAATGGTTAACACCGATTGAATCAAGCGTAATGGTTGCGCATGAATCGTTAAGCACTAAATTACCACTACTTGTTTTAAATACGGTTAAATTACCTCCCTCCATAGCCTGGTTGGCAATATCAGATGCTTCCTGATAACTGAATTCTGCAAACGCATTATCGCGTGCCGATTCGTAATCGGTATCGTTGTCTTTATCTTTTTTGCACGATGTAATTGCAAGCACACCAGCGCCCGCAATGCACATTAGTAAATGGAGTATATTTTTCATTGGATATAATTTATTGGATTTGTTTATCGTTTAAGGTTACTGCTTGAGGTTTGTTGTTGATGTGGATTGGTTAATAGTTGTTAGTTTTTGGTTTTATTTTTTTAGTTGTTGGTTGGGGTTTGTTGGTCATTCAGTTTGAAAAACTTACTGACAAACAAACCAAAACCATTAACCGCATAACTATAAATAAAACTGTGGGGTGCTATTCTGAATTAATTGACATTAAGATTTTATGTTAGCAACGACTAAATAAATTTAAAATGCAAAACAGCAAATGCAAAATGTAAAAGTAAACTCTCTTCACTATTCAACATTAACTATTCAATATTAACTCCTCCCTCCTTCTCCCCCATCCCATCCCCTCATAGTTTTCCTCAAAATCATGTTCATAAAAACTAATGTCTTTACACTTTAACTCTCATTGCAGCACATGCATCCTTTTACATTTGCTCACTCTATAAATATATCAATGAACAGACTAAGAAAATCCATTTTTGTTGCAATTATCTTACTTGGCAGCATCAAAATCTTTACAGCATCAGCTCAGCAAACCGAAATTTATCACGATGCCGAATGGAATTACAAATTAGGTTACGATTTATACCTAAAAGAAAAATACAGTGCAGCCATTGACGTGTTTAATAAAGCGCTTTTAGAAAATTTATCAGAAGCTTCAAGGCAAAATGCTGTGTATTACAAAGCCACAAGTGCTGCCGAACTTTTTCACCCCGATGCCGAAATCCTGTTGCTTAATTTTATTGAGAAATATCCGCAAAGCACCAAAGCACCGTTAGCACATTTTCAATTAGGCAAAATTTATTTTAAACAAAAAAAATATAAAAACGCTGCCGACCATTTTGAAAAAACAGATGTGGATTATTTAAAAAATGATGAGGTGGTTGAATATTATTTTAAAACCGGCTACAGTTATTTTGCCAAAAAGGATTATGACAATGCAGGCAAAAATTTTTCGCAGATAACCAATGTTGACTCCAAATACAAAACAGCAGCGCAATATTACAGTGCCCATGTTGCTTACGAAAAAAGCAACAACAAAGCGGCACTCGAACAATTTTTTAAACTTCAGGATTCAGAAACGTTTGGCCCACTGGTTCCATTTTACATTGTTCAAATTTATTTTGATCAAAAAAAATATGATGAGTTGCTTGATTATGCGCTGCCCGTGTTGCAAAACGAAAAAACACAAAACAAAAACGAAATACGCAGGCTTGTTGCCGAAGCCTATTACCGCAAGGGCTTGTACGCAAAAGCCATTTCTTATTTTGAGGATTATAATAAAAACATTCCTCAAACTTCGCGCGAAGACAAATACCAGCTTGGTTTTTGCAATTACATGCTAAAGAAATACGAAACAGCTGCCGAATATTTTAAACAAGTGGTTACGGTAAAAGATAAGCTCGCACAAAACGCTTATTATCACTTGGCTGATTGTTTTATAAAGTCAGATAACAAACAGGCTGCACGTGCAGCATTTGAATCAGCATCTAAAATGGATTTTGATACCGCTCTAAAAGAAGAGGCTCTTTTCAATTATGCAAAACTTGCCTGCGAATTAAACTTTCAGCCGTCATCCATAAAATCATTAACCGATTTTATTAAAAACTATCCGCAATCAAAACATAAAAACGAAGCAAGCGAACTGCTGGCTGGTATGTTTATGCAAACGCATAATTACAAAGAAGCGCTTGCAACATTAGATGCCATTAAAGATAAAAATGCTTCTGTTAAAACTGCGTACCAGAAGGTTGCATTTTTTAGAGCAGTTGAGTTGTATAACGACCGCGATTACAAAGGCTCCATTGCACTGCTTAACAAATCCATTACCAACAACAGCGACCCCCTGATACAGGCACAAGCCATATACTGGAAAAGCGAAGCATTGTATAACCAGGCAAAATATGATGAAGCCATAAAAGAGTATCGCATTTTTATTTTTTCGCCTAAGGCAGTTAATCTTTCATTTTACAACAACGCACATTATGATTTAGGTTACTGCTATTTTAAAAAAGCAAATTATAAAGAAGCAGCATCGTGGTTTAGAAAATATATTGCCAACAAAAACGAAACAGATGCTAACCGCTACAATGATGCATTAGTGCGCATAGGCGATGCTTTTTTTGTGCAGCGCGATTTTGCAAGTGCCGAAAATTATTATGCGCAAGCTGTAAGCAGCAAAGCGGCATCAAGCGATTATTCTTTGTTTCAGCGAGGAATTATACAAGGCATTCGTGGCAACATGAACGGAAAATCGCAAACTATGCAACAGTTGTTGGATGCATACAGAACTTCGAACTATGCCGATGATGCCATGTTTGAAAAAGCAAATGCACTTATGGCAATGGGCAGCGAAGCAGATGCTGGTGTTAATTACCACAAGGTAATTACAAACTATCCGGCCAGCCCGTATGTAAAAAAATCAATGCTTAACCAGGGCTTGATTTATTTTAATGCAAAACAAGATGCACAAGCCATCAGCACCTTTAAAAATGTAATTACAAAATATCCTGCCACACCAGAAGCTACTGAAGCGCTAAATCAATTAAAAAATATTTATGTAAGCCAGGGAAATCCTAACGGATACTTTGAGTATGTAAAAAATATCCCGTTTGCAAGCGTTACATCAGGCGCTCAGGATTCTATTACGTACGAAGCGGCAGAGCAGCGTTACATGAAAGGCGATTACAAAAATGCGTCAAAAGATTTTTCGGATTATCAAACGCGTTTTCCAAACGGTGCGTTTGTTCTTAATGCAACATTTTACAAAGCCGAATGTGATTTTGCTGCAAAAGATTTTGTGTCTGCGTTACGCGGATATGAAAGTGTGGTAACCGAAGAGAAAAATTTATTTACCGAGCGCTCCTTGCTTCGGGCATCAGGAATATACTTTTCGAAAAAAGAATTTGACAAAGCACTTATATCGTTTGCAAAACTTGAAACTGCTGCCGATTATCCTGATAATAAACTTACAGCACAAATTGGGCTGATGAGGTGCAACTACCAAACCGGCAAATGCCCTGATGCTTCGGCTTATGCACAAAAAGTTATTGCCAACGATAAAAGCGACCAGGTAATAATTAGCGAAGCACATTTGGTAATTGGTCGCTGCGCTATGGTTGCCGAAGATTTAACAACTGCGCAAAAAGAATTTTCTGCCATTGCAAAAGGTGGCAATAGCGAGATTGTGGCCGAAGCAAAATACAACCTTGCATTAGTGCAATATAAGCTTGGAAATTTTAAGGACTCACAAAAAAAATGTTTCGAAGTTATCAAGCAGGTTCCTGCCTACGAATTCTGGATTGGAAAATCGTTTATTCTTTTGGCTGATAACTACATGGCGCTTAAAGATACTTTTCAGGCCAAGCAAACTCTTCAAAGTATAATTGATAACTACGAAAAAAATGCAACCGATACCGAAGATTTGCGCACCATTGCACGCGAAAAGCTTGATTTGATTGTAATGGCCGAACCAAAATTGGAAGAGCCAGTTAAGAAGGCTGAGGATGCGGAAGAAAAAAATGAAAACTGATTTAATGTTGGTTGTAACAAAAAATAAGGTAAAAAAAATTAAATAGATAAATCATAAAAATCCGCCTTCGCTATAACTACAGCGGATAAAAAAAATACACAAATGAGATATAATATAAAACAACTTTTAGTTTGCATATCACTATTATCTGTTACACAAACTTTGTTTGCGCAAAAAGATTCGGTTAAAAATATGGGGGATGAAAATATTATAGTTGTAAAAGACTACCAGCCCACCCTTTCAGATGCAACCAAAATAAGTGGTATGCCCGGTCCTGATACATCTTCGTTTGCCGAAACAAATTTTACATACGGCATTGAGCCAATGAAAACTGAAACAAACTTTAACTCTACTCCTATTAAACCTGTTAAAATAAAAGATGACAACATCAAAAAACTTAACAAGGGTTATATAAAAGGTGGCTATGGCACACACAATACACTGTATGCCGATGCATTTTACAATGCGTTGCGATCAAAAGAATTTGATGCCGGTGTACATTTTAATTTTTTAGGTTCATCGGGCAAAATAAAAAACTATGGCGAAACATTAAACAACGATGCAGGGCTTGATGCATACGGAAAAAAATTTACCGACCTTGGTATTTTATCCGTAGGCATTGATTTGGGAGTAAAAAACGTGCATTATTACGGTTACGACAGGCGCGAAACTATTTATTCTAAAAATGAAACCCGCCAATCGTTTAGCCATGTGGATGGAAATTTAGGTTTTGATAATTACACCAATAAAGACGCAGAAATAAAATACAATGCTGGCGTTGCATTTTATGGGTATCGAGGCAAGCGGCATGATGATAAAACTACGGAGAGCTCGTTTGTATTTGATGGTGGCATTGCCAAAGAACTTTTTGAAAATCCGGCATCGTTGAATATTAAATTGGATTACACCAAGACATCGCAACCGCTTTTGCAGGATTTAACCAACACCATTTTTGGATTGTATCCACGCTATACATTAAACGTTCCGTCATTTAAAATTTTGGTGGGCGCAAACATTGAGTTTGAAACCGCTGCCGATGAAACCCGTTACCATTTTTATCCACATGCCGAAGCACGTTATAAACTTGCATCGGATGTGTTGCACATTCATGCAAAAGTTACAGGTGGTTTGCAAAAACATACCTATAAAGAAATTACTACTTCAAATCCATACACCAATGCATTGGTTGTGCCTGGCAACACGAACAATAAGTTTGAAGTTTCGGGAGGAATGAATGTAAAACTTGACAAAGAGATTACTTTTAGTGCAGGTGCATCATACAACCGTATGAAAGACTATTTATACTTTGTAAACAACAAGCAACTTGACAAAGAACCTGTAACATTTACCAATGTATATGACAATGCTGAGGTAATTAAAGTGCATGGACAATTGCAGTACGAACGAAACGAAAAATTTTGTTTCGCCTTAGGTGCCGAATACAACAATAACAAACCCGACACTTTATTTAAAGCATGGTATATACCTGCTGTAAGCGTAAACCTAACCGGCATGTACGCCATGCAGGAAAAAATTATTGTGCGTGCCGATTTATTTTACCGCACTACACGATATGCACCCACATATGATGGAACAATTTACACCAAACTAAAACCTTATCTGGATGCTAACCTTGGCGTGGAATACCGATACTCAAAACAACTTTCAGCATTTATAAATTTTAACAACATTGGTGCTGTGCAATATTTTCAATGGTACAATTACCCATCTTATAGGTTGCAGGTGCTGGGTGGAGTTACATATTCGTTTTAAAATTTTATTTTTCTTTTCATCTAACTGCAAAATTTTAGGCTTTGCATTAAACAGTATTAATTATATTTGATTTGTGCAGTAACCAATGCGTAGTTAATGGCTTTAATTTAATTTTAAATTTGTAGCAGAAACAAATTTAAAACAGCATGAAAAAAAAATTGGCAATTTTGATAAGCGCATGTTTATTATTTAATAACACGCTTAGGGCGCAAAACCTAATTTATAATGGAAACTTTGAAATATACTCCGGCACGTGCCCTACTTCTTCGCCAAATGGCGCATTTACGCAAGTAACCGGATGGAGTCCTCCCAATGCAATGCCTGGATATGGAATTCCTCATGCTGAGTTGTATTGCAATAGCACACCTAACTATGGTAATTGCCTGCCAGGCCCTGTTCCTAATACAGGAAGTAACGGTCCATCTTATGTAGGATTTCACACACGAAGTATTACTCCACCATACAACGAGGCTATCTACCAGCAACTTTTGCAACCACTTACTACAGGTAACTTGTATACTGTTTCATTTGATTTAATGACTTGTCAATCTGGACTATTTATTAATGGTAAATCAAATTTTTGTATGTATGTAAATGTTGATACCGTTATTCCTGGTTGCCCTACTACCAATCCTAATGTGGTTAAGGTGGGCTGTGTTCCATTTGATTCTATATCCAATACATCTTGGAAACATCATATCTTTTCGTTTACCGCTCCTGTGTCCAGTAATGTAATTGCATTTTCGGGCGATTCGTGTTTTACCACCGACATTTATTATTATCTCGACAATGTGGTTCTGATGGTTGACAGCACAAGTTCAATAAACAATTTTTCAAATACAACTTATGAGGGATTTTTATTGAATCCGATTTCGGAACAAGCCGACTTTGTTTTTGATTATAATCCCAACGAAACCTATTCGTTTGAAATAATTGATTGCATGGGAAAAACGGTAAGAAGATATCCAAGTATTAACACAGGAAAAATAAATATATCCCGGCATGGAATTCAAAACGGGGTCTATTTTTATCGCTTGCTTAAATCAGGAGTGCCATTGATAAGTGGCAAAGTAGTTATGCAATAGCTAAAGCACGTTCAAAAATGTTAGCCAAAATTTACTTAGTCCAAAAGAAATTATCGCAAAAAATTTTGCTAATTGCTTTTTGTGCAATCAGCAGCACACTTATGGCACAGCACGATAGTATAAACTATAAAATTTCGGATGATGTTTACCAGATTAAACTTCGTGATACGGTTAAATGTATTCAGCAAATTGAATACGAAAAAACAGGTGAACCCATAAAAGGTTATTTGGATGATGACAAAACACTTATTTATCTTGAAAACTATAAGGTAAATAATAAAGTACGGCTACGAGTAATTTATGAAAGCGGACGCGAAGAAGAAATTTTACGAAGCCCATGCTCTATTGAATTAAAATACACCTTGTAAAAGGTGATAAATTAAAAAGGAAACCCGGAAAAATATTACCATGACATAACAAAGTAATTTGAAAAGTCTAACCTAAACCAAAACCATGTAAACTTTCCGGGTATTCCCTTTAAAATAGCTTCCACAACTTCGCAGACATACAGTAAGAGCCAATAGCTTTAAAAAAGTTGCAACGATTTTAAAATATTTTTAACTGGCCTGCTTTTTAAACAGAATTGGTTATTGAATAGGTTGGGCTATGGCATTTGCCGAATCAAAAATAGCCTTGTATAAATCCTCGTTTACCAAAAGACCATTTGTCCGCATATTGTTTGCATGTTTTAATGCAATATCAAATTTCTTTTGGTCGTTATAAATCAAAAGCAGGTTGTTATTTAACGCCTGATCTTTAGGATTAAACTCCAGGAATTTTAAAATATAGGTTTCGGCAGCTGAAAAATCTTTTAACTCAACACAAACATGAGCAAGTTCTGCAAACGTATCCGGAAATTTTGGGTTAATTTTAATTTCGTTTTCTAAATACCATCTGGCCGAATCCCATTGCTGATTTGGGATATGAATCAACCGGGCAATAAAAAGGCGCGTGTACCGCTCGGTGCTGTCAAGTTCATAAGCTGTTTTAATAAATGGCAGTGATTCTTTTTCGCGGTTGTTTTCATACAGCTTTATACCCAGCAGTTTGTTTGCGTACGCGCTTTTAGGTGATGATTCCACCGCATTGTTCCAAAAGCTAAACGTATCGTTAAATACAGGTGTGTAGTTGTAAATTATTCCAACCGATGTACATAAAAATGAAACAAGCACAATTTTTTGTGTTATGGGTTTTATTAATGCAGAAAACAAAACCGTTTCATTAATTACCAATAAAACGCCAATCATGGGCAAATAAAGACGGTGTTCATACAATTGGTTGCTTATGTTTTTAGGAACAAAAAAAATGGGCAACAAAAACAAAACAAACCAGCCTATGCCAATTAACATAGCACGCACACTTTTTTGTTTATTAAAATAAAGCAAAGCGCCCACAGCAATAACCGATAGTATTCCTAAAGCCAAACTGGTACTTTCTATAGTTGGAAAAACATTGAGATTAAATGGAAGCAGACATTTTCCAAAATATTGCAATAAGCCAGCAGCACGATGCATTAGCAAGGCTACCATTTGTGAATCAATTAATGCCGGAGAATCAGAAGGCAACACATTTTTTCGGGCTGCAAACCAAACCGACCATGCCAATACATTTAAACCCGCTACTAAAAAGTAATGCGGCTTAATTTTTTTTGTGCTTTCATTATGTGCATAAATCAATAGCAACAAGGCGCCTGCCGGCAAAAATGCTCCTGTCTCTTTTGTAAAAAGTGCCAGCAAAAGAAAAATAAAGTTACCCGCAACATTTATTAACGAAAAACTTTTTGAAAGATTAAGCATGGTAATTAAATATCCCAGTGCAAAGGTGGTAAGCAGCAAATCATTGATACCCGGTATCCATGCCACTGCCATGGTAAAAGCAGGATGCACAGCAAAAATTACCGAAAGCCAAAAACAGTGTACACGGTTTGATGTAAGCTTATTAAGCAACCGGTAAACCAACCATACATTAAGAGCATGAAAAAAAACACTGCCTAAGTGAAATATTAAAACAGATTTGGGTGATGAAAATGGATACAGTAAAATAAAGTACACCAAAAGCATGGGGCGATAATAAATGTCCTGCTCATTAAAACAACCTTGTTTAAATGCAGCGCCAATGTTACTAAACTTGCTTATAAAATCATGCTTATCGTTTATAAAAACGGTATCGTCAAGTTGTGTAACTCCAAGTTTAAGCACAGGCAGATAACATATCAGGACAAGTAAAACAAATACCCATGCAGGATATTTATAATAAAAAGGTGTTTGCTGAAGTGGTTTTTTATGAACTGCTTTTTTTGACACAACAAAAAATATTTACTGCAAATTAAATCAATCTCAACAATTACATGTATGTAGGAGTAAATGATTTCTTGCCATTAATATAGCGCTTTGTTAAGGTGCTTTTTAAAATTACCTTATTGATTCAGTTTATCAATTAGCACGAATAAATAACTGGTTGATTAAATAATCCTTCAAAATAAATTTACTACGTTTGTTGCACCTGACTAACCGTATGAAGAAAATAATTTTAGCTGCATTATGCATTCTTGGTTGTGTTTATAGCAATGGACAAAACCAAATAAGCGGCAGCATTAAAGATGCCTCAAATGGCGAAGCATTAATTGGAGCCACCGTTTTAATAAAAGGAACCACCGAAGGCGCTGTTACCGATATTGATGGTAACTTTTCATTTACAACCAATCAACCATTGCCCGTTACATTGGTTGCTTCATTTGTTGGTTTTATTAATACCGAAATAGTTTTTTCAAATGCAGGCCAACCCATTTTAATTCGCGTTAAAAAAAATGAAGTGCTACTTAAAAATGTAACCGTTACCGGAACACGAATCAGCGAAAAGCAAAAAGAGTCACCACTTACGGTTGAGGCGCTTGACTATATTGCTATAAAAGAAACACCGGCTGTAAACTTTTACGAAGGCCTTGGACAACTAAAAGGTGTTGACTTAACATCAGCAAGCATTGGTTTTAAAATAATAAACACGCGCGGTTTTAACAGCAGTTCACCGGTAAGGTCGTTACAATTGATTGACGGAGTTGACAACCAGTCGCCAGGGTTGAATTTTTCTCTGGGAAATTTTTTAGGATGCGGTGAGTTGGATGTTCAAAAAGTTGATTTGGTTGTAGGTGCAAGTTCGGCATACTTTGGGCCCAATGCATTTAATGGCGTTATTTCAATGACTACACGCAGCCCGTTTGAATCGCCCGGGCTTCAATACTCTATAAAAGTTGGCGACAGGGGTTTAATAGAAAATTCGCTTCGCATTGCACAGGTTTTTAAAAATAAAAAGGCACAGGAAAAGTTTGCTTATAAAATTTGCATGTATTACATGAAGGTACGCGATTGGGAAGCCGAAAACTATGCACCCACCGAACAATCTATTACTGACGAAAACAACCCAGGCGGATATGATGCGGTAAACGTATATGGAGACGAATACATAACCGGCACTGACTATACGCTGTTTCCTGGTGCTTATCCGGGGTTAGGCGCCTTTTACCGCAAAGGCTACTCCGAAAAAGATTTGGTTGATTACAATACATCCAACATAAAATTAGGGCTTGCACTTCATTATAAAATAACCCCAGCCATAGAAACTATACTTGCATCAAATTACGGAACAGGAACCACCGTTTATCAGGGTGATAACCGATATAGTTTAAAAGATATTCAGTTTATTCAAAACAGAATTGAGGTAAGACAAAAAGATAAATGGTTTGTTAGAGCTTATGCCACACACGAAGATGCAGGTAAATCGTACGATGCATTTTTTACAGCATTGCTTTTGCAGCAAAAAGCCAAAACAGATGGCGACTGGAAAATTGATTACGAAAATTACTGGAACAATCACTATAATCTTTTTTACATAAAAACATTTCCTGGATTTCCACAGCCACCGCCTCCCGGCCCTGCATATGCAGCATGGCTGCAAACCATTAATCCGTTTTTAATGAATAATTATTACGACTCACTTATTGTGTTTCATGATTCGGCTCAGGCTTTTGCAAGCGGAATTGGAAATCCTCAAAATGGTAACCTTGCTTTTTTTGAACCAGGCACCTACCAATTTGACACCAGCTTTGCAGGCATCACTTCCCGAAGAACTTTTAAAGAGGGCGGCTCGCGATTTTATGACAGAAGTGCATTGTATCATTTACAAGGCGAATATAAATACCCAAACAAATTTGCCGATGTGGTTGCAGGAGGAAATTACCGTATTTATACACCTAACTCTGAAGGAACCATTTTTAGCGATACCGCTTACGTAAAATACACTGTTGATGATGCCACAGGCGATACATTAAAAATAGATTCGCTAACTAGAAAAATTACGAACGAGGAGTTTGGTTTTTACCTGGGTTTGGAAAAAAAATTGTTTAACGAAAAAATTAAACTTAATGCAACCTGCCGCTTGGACAAAAACCAAAATTTTGATTACCTGTTTTCACCGGCAGGCTCTGTAGTTTATATGCCATTTACAAATCATGTATTGCGTGCTTCATTTTCATCAGCCATTCGCAACCCTACCCTTGCCGATCAGTATTTGTATTACCGTGTGGGCCGGGCAGTGTTGCTTGGCAATAAAGACGGGTACCAAAACCTGCTCACCATTCCATCGGTAATTGAATTTTTTGACAGCAGCAAAACAAACTTTGCTTTGTTAAACTATTTTGATGTTGAGCCTGTGCGCCCAGAAAAAGTTAAAACCCTTGAGGCAGGCTACCGCGCTACTTTGTTTAATCATGTTTATTTAGATATTAACGCCTATTACAGCTGGTATAAAGATTTTATTGGATACAAAGTGGGTTTATTGGCCGATACATTTACGATACATACCTTATTTGGTGATATAAACGACATTTATGTAAAGGAAGCGGTGCGTGTTGCTTCAAATGCCGAAAGCGAAGTAACCACGCAGGGTATTTCTGCCGGGTTAAATATTTATTTAGGAAAATATTTTGCACTTATTGGCAACTACAGTTACAATGTGCTTAATAAAAAAGGAAGTGATGACCCATTGATACCTGCGTTTAATACCCCTGCCAATAAGTATAACATTGGTTTTAACGGGCGAAATATAAAAGGTTTTGGATTTAACGTAAACTATAAGTGGGTGCAAGGATTTAAGTATGAAGGCTCTCCTCAGTTTTCAGGCTCAATAACAGATTACGATATGGTTGACGCACAAATAAATTATTGCGCTAAAGAAGCCGGAACTACTTTTAAGTTTGGCGCAACCAATCTGTTAAAAAACAAACATTACGAAATTTACGGTGGCCCCAAAGTAGGTCGCTTGTTTTATTTTTCGGTATTGTTTGAGGTTGCGAAATTGTAACTTGCATATGCAGGCATTACTATTTTATTGCGCATTTGTTGAATACGTAAAACCGATGTACTGAGCAAACGCTAAAGCAGATTACCTGCCAGGTTTGCAAGTTCGCTCCTCTCCCCTTTTTCTAATGTAATGTGCGAATACAAGTTTGTGTTTTTCATCTTATCAATTAAGCTTGAAAGGCCATTGCTATGCGAGTCAAGATAAGGTGTGTCAATTTGAAATACATCCCCTGTAAAAATAATTTTAGTGCCTTCGCCTGCACGTGTTATTATTGTTTTTACTTCATGCGGGGTAAGATTTTGTGCCTCGTCAATAATAAAACAAATGTTGCTTAAACTGCGTCCGCGTATATAAGCAAGTGGCGTAATGTGCAGTTTCTCATTCTCCACCATATCGTTTATCTTCTGAAACTCTTTATCGGTTTCGCGGTATTGGCTTTGTATATATTTTAAATTATCCCAAAGCGGTTCCATGTATGGGTTTATTTTAGACTTAATATCACCCGGCAGGTAACCAATATCTTTATTGCTTAATGGTACGATGGGACGCGCAAGATAAATTTGCCTGAAGTTCATTTTTTGCTGCAAAGCTGATGCAAGGGCTATTAGTGTTTTGCCGGTTCCGGCTACACCCTGCACTGTTACCAAAAGTGATTGCGGGTTAAGCACTGCATGCATGGCAAATGCCTGTTCGGCATTGCGTGGTTTGATGCCGTAGGCATGTTCTTTTTGCACCCGCTCTATGCATTCGCTTACCGGATTGTAATATGCCAGTGCCGATGATCCCTCTATTTTACTTTTTAAGATAAAGTAATGGTTAGCCACAGGCTTTTGTTTTACAAGTTCTTTGTAACTGCAGTGCCCGGTTTGATAAATGGTATCAATAAGTTTTCTCGGCACATTGTTCATTATAGTTTTGCCGGTGTATAAACCTTCTATGTCCTTAATCTTGCCCGTCATATAATCTTCGGCATGAAGACCAAGCGACTTGGCCTTTAAACGCAGATTAATATCCTTGCTTACCAGCACAATGTTTTTCTCATTTATTTCGTGCTTTAATGCAAGCGCAGCATTAAGGATGTTGTGGTCGGCTTTTTTTTCGCCAAATACTTTATTGGCATCTACACCGTTTCCGCTTTCATTCATCATTACTTTAAACTTTCCTTTGGTAGGGCCATTTAAAGGTATCCATTCCTTAAGCGAAACTTGTGAAGATATTTTGTCAAGGTTTCGGATAAACTCGCGTGCTTCAAAATTGATTACATCGTTTCCCTTTTTAAAGCGGTCAATCTCTTCAAGTACGGTGATTGGAATTGCGACATCGTGCTCTTTAAAGTTGTTAATCGCGTTGTGGTCGAAAAGTATGCAAGAGGTATCGAGTACGAATACTTTGCGTTCTGTTTTTTTTGCCATTCAATTTTTGTTGGTTTGTGTTCCAAATATAGCAGGGGCTATTGCCAAATAATTTTATCTTGTTTTTGATTAATGCACATACCAATGTTGATATGTATGTGATATAATCGTCATATAATAAAGCCGCACAGAAGAGTTGTTAATTTTGACGGATGACTTGATGAAAAAAAAATATTTAGCTTGTTACGCACCAAAAGTTGAAATAAGGCAAATGTTTTATTTTGCAAAGCCAATTGAATTAAATATGAGATTGCATTTATGGTGGTTGTGAGAAAACTTAAATGTGCTTTCTGATACCACCAATTCTAAACAGGTTTGCAATAAATTAGCCGAAAAAAATTCTCCTCACCTAAAAATAAAACAAACAATTTTACCTTTGTTGTTCAATGTCCTTATGAATAAAAATATATTACTGCTTATTATGTTTGCTTTGTGTACAACGCTTAGCACTGCACAGTCAACAGCCAAAAAACCGGTAGCCAAAAAAAACAACAGCGAATTAAAGCAGGGTGTAAAGCAGGGATGGCAGGGAGTAAAAACGGCCGGCCGTGCAGTGGGGCATACCACAAAGCGCGCTGCCAAAAGCGTGGGTCATGGCACCAAAAAAATTGTAAAGAATGTTAAAAAGGATGTAAGCAAATAAATTGCATTGCTTCCTTATTTGCATCAGTTAATTTTATTTTTGGCTCTAGATACAAACCATTTTTTTATTTAAACGTATAATTATATTACAGCAAAACCACACATGCGTTTAAAAGAACGGTTTCATAAATTTTACTATTCCTTTCCGGTTCAATTGGTAGTAATGCAGGCGCAAAAAAGCCAGTTGCTGCTGCTTTATTGGGTATTGTTGTTTTGTTTTGTTACGCAAAGTGTTGGAAGCAAATATGGAATACCCTACCTGTTTTTAGACCCTGAGTACATGGGCAAGGTAAGTTTTATTTCGTTTTTTATCATGGGCATTTGCCTGGGCATTTTTACCATGGCCTTTAATATTTCAAGCTATATGCTTAACAGTTTCAGGTTTCCGTTTTTGGCTTCGCTGTATAAAACGTTTGAAAAATATTCGTACAACAATATCATCGTTCCGCTTATTTTTATTGTAAGCTACATTATTTGCTTAGTTGTGTTTCAATCAAAAAATCAGCTGCTTGCCTGGTGGGAAATTTCGCTGCAGGTAATTGCATTGTTAAGTGGCATTGCCATCATTATTTATTTAACGCTTATTTATTTTAAACATACCAACAAAGATATTTACAAACTATTTGGCGTTGCCAGTAACGAAGAGCACGATAAACCACACAAACAAATTTCACCCATACGCGATGCCAAGCTAAAAAAAGCGTTGCGCAAAGGCTGGCATGTTGAAACATACATCACTTTTCCGTTTAAGCTAAGACGCGTTCGCGGCACAGCGCATTACAAATCGTTTATGCTCGAATCGGTGTTCAGGCAAAACCATATTAATGCAGCCGTGCTTGAACTCACCATTTTTATCATGTTTATTTTACTGGGCTTGTTTCGCGATTACAGCGTGTTTAGAATTCCGGCAGGTGCCAGTGTGCTGCTGTTGTTTACCATGATAATAATGATAGGTGGTGTGTTTAGATACTGGCTGCGGGCATGGGCCAATACAGCAGTGGTGGGCGTGTTTTTGGCGATAAACTTTTTATCAGGATTTGAAATTTTTAATTTTAAAAACAAGGCTTATGGTTTGGATTATGACCATAACAAACCCGAATACTCTGTGGCATCAATGGATAATCACCTTAGCGAAAAACAATATGCCGAAGATTACCAGACAGGACTTGTGGCACTTAACAACTGGAAAAAGAAATGGAACGATGTCGGTATTGAAAAACCAAAGCTTGTTGTGCTTAATGTGAGTGGTGGCGGGGTGCGGTCGGCATTGTTTACCTTTAACACCATGCTTACCATAGACAGTGTCCTTGACGGGAAAATGATGGAATACACCCATCTTATCAATGGCTCATCGGGTGGTTTAATTGGCGCTTCGTATTACCGTGAACTTTATTACCGCAGTACCGATTTTAAAAATATAACTTCGAAACCCGAACCGTACATTGAATCCATTTCAAAAGACATCCTTAATGCAACGGCTTTTAGTTTTACCATCAGCGATTTGTTTTTAAACTTTCAGCAATTTAAGTACAATGGCCAAACATATTTAAAAGACCGCGCCTATGCATTTGAGCAGCAGCTAAACGAAAACACAGGCAAAATACTTGATCGAAAGTTAGACGAGTACATGCTTCCCGAATTAAAAGCGCAAATACCACGCATTGTAATATGCCCTGCTATAATTAACGATGGTCGCAATATGATAATTTCACCACTGCCATCATCCTACTTTTTAAAAGGGCGTAGCAGCACCGTGTATAAATCGGCCGTGCCTGATGGTGTTGACTTTAAAACGTATTTTAAAAACCAGGATGCCGGCAGCCTTCGCTTTCTATCGGCACTGCGCATGAATGCAACCTTCCCTTACATAATGCCGGCAGCTCAGTTGCCCAGTGAGCCGGGCTTCCAGGTAATGGATGCAGGCATACGTGATAATTACGGTGTGCAAAACTCGGTGCGTTACCTGGTTACATACAGGCAATGGATATTGGAAAACACATCGGGTGTAGTGTTTGTGCAGGTGCGTGATAATTATAAGTATGAACAATCGGAAATGTCGGCCATTAAATCTATTTTTCAAAAAATGGTTTCACCCTTTAAAAACCTTTCGGGAAATTTTATTGTAATGCAGGATTATGTAAACGATAGTTTTTTAGAGTACTTAAAAACACTTTACAACGGCAACATAAACTTTGTTGATTTTGAAATGCCGCAAAAAGAAGAGCGCATATCATTAAGCTGGCATCTTACCGAAAAAGAAAAAAGGTATGTCATAAATGAAATTCATAATGCAGCCAATGAGCAGGCACTTACCAATTTAAAAGGTTTGTTGGATGAACACTAAATTGCCACCTGCACACCAAATGTACCAATAACTTCGGCAGCAAAAAAATGGTGGCGCGCTTTACCTGAGCCTACAGTAAGTACATTGGTATAATTTGCAAACACGCCCTTTGCCGAGGCTTCAATAAAAAAGTATTTATACAAATCGTATCGTAGCGTTGCATCAATACCTGCTATGTAACCGGCAATATGAAATTTATTATCAAGCCTTTGTCCAAACAAGGTAACATCTGTTTTAGGAATTACAATGCCGGCACCGGGTTTTAGAATAAGGCTTAACCAGTGTTTGCGGTTTTGCGTTTTAGCAAGATAAAAACGTTTTAAAAAATTGGCCATTAAAAAATTGGCGCCATTGGTATGTTCAAATTGTAAAAAGTGCTCGTCAATCAAAGTGTCTTTATCAAAATATTGCTCTCCAATGTGCCCTTTTAAACGCATCGTTTGGTTGTTATACATAATGTACTTGGTATGGTCAAAGGCAATTTCAATACCGGTGTTTTGCTTGTTGTTAAAAAAATATCCGGCACGGTAAACGTATTGTGGTATTGAAATATCGTACACAAATATTTTATCAAGCGATGGGCGGTCGTGTGCCTTGGCATTTTCAATGGTAAAGTTATAGCCGCCATGTTCGCTGCCGCTAAAGTGCAAGTCGCTTTTGGTAAACCAGTCTTTGTTATATCCCCATGTTACATAAAGTGTTCCTTTATTTTTTTTTGACATGCTGGGACAGTTGCAGTTATCCTGCGCCAGCACATCACAAAACATTAAAACGGTAACTGAAACAACTAATAGAAAGCGCATTATTTTTTTTCGAGGATAAACATAAGGTCGGGTCCGCAGGTGATTTTTAAACCCAATGCTTTTTGAATTTTACCCGCATAATAAAAAAGGTTGCGGATAATAATTCGCTTGGCATCTAAAATAAATGGTGACGGGTATGCAAAGTAATGGCCTGTATATTGATGCCACACGGGAATTTGAATGGGTATGGGCACCACAAGTTTTCTGATTTTAAATCCACACTCTTCCACCATACGTTTCATGGTTTGGGGTGTGTAATGCACCACGTGCTCAAAGGAATTAAAAATATCATGCTCCATTGTTTTGCCTGTAAGCCGTGCAAGTTTCAACTTTAGCAAATTGTAATTGCCATTAGGTACTTTAATACAAATAATTCCTTTATCAGACAAAACGCGGTGTGCTTCGTTAAGCATTTGTTTGGGCTGGGTTACATGCTCAAACACATCAATAAGAGTAATAACATCAAAGGACTTTGATTCAAACTTTGCATCTTCAAAAAATGCGTTGGTAATTTTAAGTCCAAATTCCTGTTCCGAAATTTTTGCCAGCGATGGAGATGGCTCCACGCCCTGGCAATCAAATCCCATTTCCACGGCCTTGCGTAAAAAAAAACCCATGTTGCTGCCAATATCCAGCAGTTTTCCTTTGGGTATATGGCGCTTTACTTCGTTAAGTTCATATACATAATTACGGTCGCGGTGGTGCGGTTTTTTGCCTTTAAATATTAAAAGCGATTCGCGGTAAAAAGCTTGTGTATCGCCAAAATAATTTTCTTCGGCAGCATTGCTGCGTGGGTTGGTATAAAGCAGTCCGCACGATGAGCAAATTACAGTGCCAAGGTTGGCACGCTCGGTATAAATGCGTGTGTACTCATTGGAGTTGCATAACGGGCAATTGCAAAATTCTACTTCGGTGGCATGGTACACATCTTTTTGTGTACCACCGTGTATGTAGTCTTCTTTAGGAACAACGTATTGCATGCATCAGTTGTATTTTAATAAACCAAAATAGGTTGGAAACATTTCGCGCCACACCGGCCAGTCGTGGTTAGCACCTTCACGTATATCAAGCCAGTGATGAACTCCTTTGGCTGTAAGTATATCGCTGAGGCGCTTGTTTTGTGCAATACAAAAATCGTGCTCGCCTACACCAAGCACTATGCCCATCTTAAAAAGTTCTTCGTTTTCAAGTGTTGGAATAAAATCAGGCGGGTTATTAAAGTAAACATTGTCGTCATAATATCCGTCCAAATGCATTTTAATATCAAAAGCACCACCCATGCTAAACGTATGCTCAACCACTTCGGGATGACGGAAAGCAAAATTTACAGCCTGGTATCCGCCAAAACTGCACCCGGCAGTAATTACTTTGGCATGGCCTGTTTCGTCCTGCGCACGTTTTACCACATCTTCTAAAATCAATTGGTCGTACAGCATGTGGTTTCGAACCCTGTCGGCCGGATGTATTTTGGTATTATACCAGCTAAGTTCATCAATGCTGTCAGGACAATAAATTTTTATTAACCCCTCGTCAATAAACCATTGCACCGATTCGATGAGCTTAAAATCGCGGTTTTGGTAATGACGGCCCATGCTGGTAGGAAAAGCAATAACGGGTATGCCTTTATCGCCAAAAACAAGCATTTCAAACTCACGGTTTATAATAGGGCTATGCCACTTAATACTTTGCTCTGTCATGTGTAGTAATTAAGTTGCGAAAGTATAAAATAGCAACGAGGTTTAGTTACTTAATCTTTGCCTCAGCGCTTCATACAGTACAATGCCGGCCGATACCGAAACATTGTACGATGCTATGTTGCCCCTCATAGGAATTTTTACTTTTTCATCGGCACGCTTCAGGTATTCTGAGGAAATACCATCTTCTTCGCTGCCCAAAATAATACAGCAGGGATTTTTTAAATCAACCTCATAACAAAACTTAGCTGCTTTTTCAGTAGCTGCAAAAACCTGTAATCCACTTGCCTTTAAGTATTCAATAGTAAGTTTAAGATTTTGCTCTTTGCAAATAGCCACCTCAAACATACCACCTGCCGAAGTTTTTACCGCATCAGCATTTATTTGAGCCGCGCCCTGCGATGGAATAATTACTGCATGTACGCCTGCACAGGCCGCGCTACGCACAATAGCGCCAAAATTGCGCACGTCCGTTATCCTGTCAAGCATTAAAAAAAGGGGTACTTCTCCCCTGTCAAAAATCTGCTGAACAATATCTTCGGCTTTTTGATAAACAACCAATGATAAAAAACAAACTACGCCCTGGTGGTTGCCACGGGTTAAACGCGCAAGTTTTGCAAGCGGAACATATTGTGCTTGTATGTTGTTATTGGTAAGTAGTTTTTTTAACTCACTAAAAAGAGCATTATTTACATCCTGTTGCAGAAATATTTTTTCAATTTGCTTTCCGGCTTTTACAGCTTCCATTACCGCACGGGTGCCGTATACCATGTTTGATGTTTCGGTTAAGTCTTTATCTGGTGTCATTGTACGTTAAGTATGCCTTTTGTTTAAGAATTATTTTCTTCATTCATTTTGTTTACTCTTCTGCTCTTATCCTGCCCTGCCTCCAGTTTTCTACTGCCAGATACCATACAGGTTTGTACATGGGTTTTCGTACAAGTACGTAATCGTTAGTGGTAAGCGGATTATCTTTTTTTATAAACGAAAAATTTAAACTTCCATATCCATCAAAGTTTCCGTAATCCCAATACTCTCCTTCATCGCTTCTATACACCACTTGCGGAGGGCCAAATACAAGATAAATCATTCCCCTGTCGCTTTTCCAGCCTTCAAGATACGATGTAAACAACACATTGGCGGCCTGCGCCCTTCCATAAAATGATTTAATTAAAAAACGTGCGCGCTCCCGGCTACCCGAAACCTCAAGCCAGAAATCATCTATTGCTTCCTTTTTGTCTTCTGCATTCAATATTTTGCCATACTCTTCGTTGGAAGTAAGGTATCGCAAAGGTTCGGATAAATTATGTGCTTTTGTAAATGCCGGATAGTCATCATCAAATCGGGCAAGGGTAAGTCCTGCTTTATCCAACGTGTCAAATCTAAAGTAATAGTATCCTTTGTTGTTTAATGAAAATGAATGTTCGTATGAAGGGGCTAATACAAAGATTGAATCAGGAGAATTGAAAAAGGTGGATGGTGTCTGGTTGCTGAATGGAGGAACAGCCAATGGAAAATTGCGATTGTATTTATTTACAAACAGTGGATTTGAATTATTGCTGCACACAATTTTAATGCTTATGTTTTTTCCAAATACAGTTTCAAATGCCGGAGCGTCTTCCTCTTGTTTAATGATAAGAAACGATTCGGCACTTTGAGCGCTGTGTGTTAGCTCCATTATTTTTAGTATAGTTGAGTGGCTGACTAAATCGTTGAGGCTAACTTGCATTACACTTGTTTGCAAACGGGGGCGTTTAAAAACAAACGATTTTAATACATACACATTGGTATCAGTAGAAAAGGCAATTTTAAAAACCGCTCGCAAACTATCTGTAATTTTTTTGGTTTCGTACGAAGAAAAAACAAGCATCTGCAAACTCAACTGCGACTCCAATACACCAGACTCATTGCGTTTAAACGAAACTTTATTAAGAGGAATTTTTAAACACAGCCTACTGCTGTCTTGATTAAAATGATATACAAAAAATTCTACTCCCTGCCTGGTTTTGCTTTCATGGTAAAGTGGCGCTAAGTTGGTGTTGCTTATTTTATGAATGCCCGTACAGCCGGTAAGAAGGAAGAAGAAAAAAGAAGAAAAAAGAAAGATTGAATGCAACCTATTTATGCGTCTTGCATTGACAGAATTTGGTAGCAGAATAATGGCTGAAGCGATTACTGATATAATTTGAAATAGTAATTTATTTATCTCATAAGTTTTTTCAAAAACCATTTGTATTGATTTTTTATTAGGCAAAAAATACATTATCCTGATAACTTAATACTAAAAGCGATAACGTAAACTTACCGAAGGGCTGTAGCCAAGCACATCATAATATCCTGATGAAAAATCAAAAAATAAATTATTCCACTTAACACCGGCCCCAAAAGTAAACTGTACAGGCTTGGTGCCAATTCCACCTCTTACATACAAAATCTTTACCGGATTGTATTCCATTGCAAATTTATAAACGGCTTTTTCATCAATGGGTTTAAAAACTTCGGCTGTAATTAACACCTTATCAGTAGCTTTATATCCTATCCCCGTTTTATAAATTGCAGGAAGTCGTTCATCCTGATAGTCGGCAATTTTACTACGCAATGGGTTAAATACATGAACACCGGCATTTAGTTTATCATTAATTTTTGCAACCAGCCCCATTTCAAATGTAATGTTTGAAACGCTGCCGTAGCCTTCGGCAATTTTTGTATTCAAATAATCAACCTGTACAGCAGCACTAAATACATTGCTTAGTTTTTTAGCGTACGCCAAACCTGCTTTTTTTCTGCTAAATAAATTGTATCCAAAATAATTTAATGAGATGGCAAACACATCCCCCTTGTTACTAACAGGTAAAGCAAATGCCAAAGCCGAAGTATTAAGTTCCTTCATACCAAAACGACTTAAAACCGAAAGGCCAATTTCAGATTTCTCTAATGAGGCAAGGCAAGCTTGGTTGCTAAATGCCGAGAACACATCGAAGGTGGTAACACTTGCATCGGCCATTGCCGATGAGCGTGCACCTGCATAGGTAAGATAGGCTTGCGAAATTGCATCTGCATAAACAAGCAGTGAGATTATTAGAAGCAATATTTTCTTTTGCATAAGGCAAATGTAGCTTATCAAAACGAAATACAGCTTTGCATTCACGTTTTACCAATCAAAAGCAAGAAACCTGATTGAATGACAGTTTTGGTTTTTTTTTATTTTTACAAAAACAAATTGCCCTATGAAACATTATATCAAACTATTTTTTGCTTTAGCAACCTTGCTTTGCACTCATAGAGCCTCGATGGCGCAGGCCGGATACCAGGATGTGGTGTATTTAAAAAACGGTGGGCTTGTGCGTGGAATTATAATTGAGCAAATTCCTAATCAAACCATAAAAATTCAAACGCGTGATAAAAATGTTTTTGTTTACA
Source organism: uncultured Flavobacteriaceae bacterium (assembly GCA_964432885.1). Classification (GTDB taxonomy): domain Bacteria; phylum Bacteroidota; class Bacteroidia; order AKYH767-A; family OLB10; genus CAYSPG01. The sequence continues at coordinate 144,228 of CAYSPG010000001.1, read as the reverse complement.
GCTTTGAAGAGATTGAGAAAATTACTAGGGAAAAACCGAATGTCAAAACAAAAACATCAGAACCTGATGCATTTAAAAACGGAAAATATTCGGGCTTTTCGTTTACCCTTGAAGGTTGCATTGGAGAAGGAACCGGAAGTATGAATGATGGCGAAGGTATGATTGGTGTGCACCCTTTGTTAGGTTATATGCATAATAGCAAACTTATTCTTGGTGTTTCGATGGGTTTTACTCAATATCAAACAAACCGGGAGTATAACTCATACCCTTCTTATTATTCTAGCAATGATGTTTACATTCCATTTGATTGCAGCATTGCCCTGAGGCTGTTTCCGGTTAGGGCGCGTGTTAGCCCGCTTATGATTACAGATATAGGCTACGCTATTGTACCAATAGGAGGATCAGACTACAGTACATCAGGTGGACTAATGCTAAATTTAGGAGCAGGCGCACGACTTAATTTTACCGAAAAAAGAGGAATAAATTTGAGCTTTAATTATCGCTTTCAAAAAATTACAAACACTTTTGAGTATTATGACTCGCAAACACAGCAATCAATAGTTGAAAGCAAAAACTACAACCTTGAAAATATTTGTTTGCAGGTAGGCTTTACTTTTTAAAACTATTTTTCTGCACGGGTTATAAACTGGAGAGATGCTTTTTATCAAATAAACCCAAGGCCAACCAACTGCCAAAACTAACCAACTACCAAAAATAAACAGCCAATTGCTCATTTTCATAGACACTTAATTTTTTTCGAGGTTAGTTTTACATTGTAATTGAACATAACCTCTTAAACAATATTAATATGAAACTCGCAGCAAACATCCAACAAAATGCAGGAAGAGAAATACTAAAAGCTAAAAATCTGTTTCTGCTAATTGCCGTAGCCGGCATATCTCTTATGTCATCTTGTTCAAAAGACGAAAGCATAACACCCTCAACTTCAAGTACCATGCGTGAATCATCAGCAGCTAACAGCTCGCAGCGCAAAAGTACCAGCACTTCAGAACCAATGGAAAATGCACCAACTCAACATCAAAGTGCTCAAATTATTGGATACCATTACCGCCTGATAGTTTCGTTTGAAAGCACCGGAAGCGGAATAGACTTACAAGGAATGGAAAAACTGCAAGAACTTATAAGACAGCAGGAACAAATTATCGGAAAACAAATAGTGTATCAATCCCACCAGTGGGGCAAAGAAGGTGAAGTAGAATTGCGTTTTAAATTACGCGAAATGGACGAAGAGCACCAAGCCGGATTTGTAACCTCAATAAAAACCAATATTAATTCAAAGTTGCATCCAACCATAAAAGTTTTTGAAAACATAATGCGCCTTCCAGTCCTTCCCTCTTAACTTAACAATCTAAAGTAACCTAAATTTATAAAACGGCTGAAACCTGACACCGCAATGTGCGGAAAAACCAACTAAAACCCAAAACCACTTTTCAAATTTGAAACAAAACAAAAACCGGTGAAGCAATGTTCACCGGTTTTAGTTTTTATTTGTATAGCTTTCCATTAATAAACACCTTCTCAATAACAGTATCGTTAAAAGCGTATGGAATCATTGTAAGTGATGAGATTTTTTGAGTTATAAAAAAGTTTGCTTGCTTGCCAACAGCAATGCTTCCATGCGAATGAGCTAAATCCATTGCATACGCAGCATTTATAGTAGCTGCATTAAATGCCTCTTCGGGTAAAAGTTTGTATTGTATGCATAACATGGCAATCATAAAGTTCATATCTCCTGATGGAGAACTTCCTGGATTAAAATCGGTAGCAACAGCCAATGGCAATCCGGCATCAATCATTTTACGCGCAGGTGGCAACGGAAGATTTAAAAAGAATGCAGCTCCCGGAAGAACAACGGGCATTGTTTGGCTGCTTAGTAATAGATTTACTTCTTCATCACCAACATATTCCAGATGATCAACACTTATTGCGTTGCACTTTACACCAGCCTGTACACCGCCAGAGTTGCTTAACTGATGGGCGTGTACTTTAGGTTTCATACCATGCTTTTTTCCAGCTTCAAGGATGGTTATAGTTTCTTCTTTGGTAAAATACCCGTGTTCGCAAAACACATCGCAGTAGTCGGCAAGGTTTTCTTTTTCAATGACAGGAATTAGCTCGTTTATCAAAAGTTCAATGTAGCCATTGTGATTTTGTTTGTAGTTTTCAGGTATTGCATGCGCGCCTAAAAACGTGGCTTTTACAGGTATGGGCAGAGCTTGCTTTAGTTTTTTTATAACACGAAGCATTTTTAACTCAGCCTCAACACTTAATCCATAACCGCTTTTTATTTCTATAGCACCGGTTCCTTTTTTTATCATCCCTGCAATGCGGTGGTATGCATCATTAAACAACTCTTCTTCTGTAGCTGCCGCCATTTTTGTTGCTGAGTTTAAAATGCCTCCTCCACGTGATGCAATTTCCTGGTAACTCAATCCTTTTATCCGGTCGGTAAATTCGGTTTCGCGCCAGGAGGCAAATACCGTGTGTGTATGCGAATCGCACCAACAGGGCATTACGTACCTACCAGTTGCATCAATAACGGTGCTAAAACTATTTTCATTCTCTTTAAAATCATTCATCGCACCAAAACCTTTAATAACACCACCATCAATAATGAGGTAAGCATTGTCAATGCCTTGAAACGTTTTCATTTGTGCACCCGAAACTTTGCGCACACGGCCATCTGTAATTCCGCAAAGCGATTTTATGTTTTTTACCAACAGCATATTAAAGATAATGGATGCAAAAATAAATAAATAGACCTGCGGGTTTAAATGTTAAACAGCTAAAAAAACAAGCCAGGTCAATTAAGGGGCCACCGGGCATGCCTTAATGCCATGTTCAAACACACAACACTTATCATTAAGCGTAATTAAAATATTACGTGCCACATCATTGCCAATATGTATTTGTTTTTTGTGGTTAATTTTAACCAATAGCGAATGATTAAACGACTCAACTTCTTTTACTTCAAGTGTATCTCCAATAGCAAGGCCTAATTTTTTAAAAAATTTCAAAAATGATTCTGAGTCTTCTTTTACACCTGTTATACGGCATGAATTATTTTCGGCAATATCTGACAAGCTTTTAAAGCATGGCTTTTTTAACTTCCCTTTGTTATCAGGTATCGGGTCTCCATGCGGGTCAAACTGTGGATAGTTTAAAAGCTTTTCTATTCTGTCAATAAGTTTATCGCTTTTGATGTGTTCAAGTTGCTCGGCAATTTCATCCACTTCTTCCCATCCAAAGTGAAGGTTTTTTACCAAAAACGTTTCCCATATCCTATGTTTTCTTATTACACGCAGCGCCACTTCTTTTCCTTTTCGTGTAAGCGTAACTCCGTTTGACTTTTCATAATCAATCAGGTCTTTATCGGCAAGCCGATGAAGCTTTTCGGTTACCGATGCTGCATTGATGTTAAGTGCCGAAGCTAAATCGCTGGTAAAAATCCGGCCGCTTCCGTTATCAGATAGTTTGTAAATAACCTTTAAATAATTTTCTTCTGAAAGAGTATGCATACTCATTTTTTAATTTGGTGGTGCAAATCTAAAAATTATTACAAATAATTAAATAATTAGGATTACCTAATAATATTATTTGGATATTAAAATTCTGTTTTTACTTTTGCCGCCACAATTAAAATTCTGAATTACTAATGTACGCGAAACATATAGCCATTTATACTTTAGCAAGTCTTTTATCGGGGCACCTCATTGCTCAACACTTAACTACCGGTGAAGATGCGCTGCTTAAAGACACAGCCACTACAGCCCATCGTACAACATTGGGTGGCTATGGCAATGTGCGGTATATACGCGATTTTAACATTGAACATTCTGTAATTAACCTTGACAGGTTTGTACTTTTTGCAGGACATAAATTTAGCAAGCGAATTTCGTTTTTAAGCGAACTTGAAATTGAAGATGCAAAAATAAGCGGAGGTGAAGCCGGTGGCGAAGTGGCACTGGAACAATGCTATTTAAAGTTTAATGTATCTCCATCAAATTATTTTATAGCCGGGCTTTTTATTCCACGTATGGGTATTATAAACGAAAACCACTTACCCAACACCTATTTTGGTAATGAGCGCCCACAGGTTGAAACTTTTATTATTCCCAGCACATGGCGTGAGTTGGGAGTTTCGTTTTACGGCAGTTTGTCATCCTTGCCGGTTCATTACTCGTTAGGAATTGTTAACGGGTTAAACTCAGAAGGGTTTGAACACGGAAATGTAATTAGAGAAGGTCGTTTTGAAGGTGGTGATGCCACAGCAAACAATCTTGCAGTAACGGGTTCGGTACAGTTGCATAAAAACAATTTACGAGCACAGGTAAGTGGTTACTACGGTGGCTCGGTGGGGCTAGCACCGCGGCAAGCCGATAGTCTTAAACTTGCATCGGGCATGTTTGGCACACCTGTAATAGTTGGAGCCGGAGATGTGCAATATGAAACACAGGGAATTTCGGTAAAACTTCTTGCAGCATTAGTTTCTATCCCCAATGCTTCGGACATTAACCGCGCCTATGCAAGCAATACACCTGAACTTGCTTACGGAGCTTATGCCGAAGTTGCCTATAATATTTTAAACACATGTAAAAAATTTGAAGGCCGTCAACTCAATGTATTTGCACGGTATGAAACCCTTGATATGAATTCCGAAATTCCAGAAAATGGAATTACAGACGGCACACTAAAACAGCAGCATATAGTAGCCGGCATTAGTTATCTTCCAATACACAACGTAATTATAAAGGCTGACATCCGAGTTATGCATACCGGAGAAGAAAATCCCGATCTTGTTATCAATCCTAATCCCGCTGCACCTGCTTATGAACAAAACAATACATTTTTAAATTTAGGTATTGGCTATTCATTTTAACCAAATGCAGCGAAGAGATTTTATAAAACACACATGTGGATTGTGCATGGCAGTTGGAACTGGCACAATGATTACAGCGTTATCCTCATGCTCATCATTGCCAATATATAAAACCATATCTGCTGAAAATAAAATCAGCGTTCCTGTTTTTCTTTTTGAAAACAGTTCAATACAAATTGTTAGGTCAAAAGGTTTTGAATACGATATAGCACTTCAAAAAAATTCAAATCAAAATTACACAGCATTTGAAATGCGTTGTACACATGCCGATAATCAAATAGCGGCTACTGGAAACGGGTTTACCTGCCTTTTACACGGCAGCAAATTCAACAATCAGGGAATTGTTACAAAAGGCCCTGCCGAACAACCCTTAAAAAAATATACCACCGAAATTTTAAACAACCATATTATCATACATTTAAATTAAAGGTAAACTATAATGCATAAACATGTTTTGATTTTAGCTTTAGCAACCATCGCAACAATTGCAGGTTGCAAAAAAAAAGATAACGATGATGAAAACACATTGGTATCAAACCAACAGGTGCTTATTGATTTTGCAAACATTATGGCCAACCCAAATTATGCCGACATTGTTAGCAAAGCAAGTGCACTTAACAGTGCCGTGCAAACATTCGATGCAAACACTACTGATGGAAACCTTGCAGCAGCACAACAGGCATGGCGTAATGTAAGGCAACCATGGGAACAGTGTGAGGCATTTATATTTGGTCCGGTTGAAGATTTTAATTATGATCCAACTTTGGATACATGGCCTGTAAACAGGGTTGACCTGGATTCATTGCTTGCAAGTTCTAATCCATTAGGCCTTAGTGATATTGAAACTCTGCCTTTTTCGTTAAAAGGATTTCACCCGATAGAATACCTGTTGTTTGGAAATGGTGGAACAAAAACAGCTAGCCAGTTTACACCACGTGAAATTGAATATCTTGTTTCACTAACGCAAAGTTTATACAACACCACTGCCGACTTGCGCAACAGTTGGGATGTTAATCAATCGGGAAATTTTACCAACGAATTGCTGACGGCAGGCAGTGGCAGCACGCGCTTCGACACAAAAAAAGATGCCTTTATTACCATTGTAAATGCAATGGTAGGCATTTGCGATGAGGTAGCTAACGGAAAAATGGAAGAACCCCTTGCAGCACAGGACAGCACACTTGAAGAGTCTCAATTTGCGCATAACTCAACTGCCGATTTTAAAAATAATATGACAGGAGTTCTGAATGTTTATATGGGAAAATATTCTGCTGACGGGCATGGATTAAACGAAATTGTAGCTGCAAAAAATATTTCGTTAGACAACACCATACAATCGCAAATAAATACAGCCATTGCTTCGTTTGACAACATTAATTCAAACTACGGAGCAGCCATTTACAACCAACAAGTGCAAATTCATGCCGCACAGGATGCAATAAATGCTTTAAAAGCTACACTTGAAGAATACCTGATTGAGTTTATTCAAGCCAACATAAAAGATTGATTTTTTTTTGCACTCACAATTAAAACTGAATGTTGTTAAACTTTTTTAAACTAAAAAACCAGGCAGCACCGCAAAAAACATCGGTGTTTTTGCTGCTTCTTGGCTTTATTTTATTGATGGTAAAATGCAGGAAACCCGAAACTTTTCCTGACACTGAAATGGATGAACGATTAAGCGGAGGAAGTCAAACAGCATTTGATGTAACATCGCAGGCATTTGCTCATGAATTTTCAGGACTTAGCGATTATGATTTAGAAGTGCATGAAATAGGTGATGCTGCATTTGAGCAAACTTTTGTTACCGCTCCTGCTCCTGTTAACAGCGGACTGGGCGGAGCATTTAATAATGTGTCATGCGTTTCATGTCATCATAACGATGGCAAAGGCGTGCCCACAGCCGGTTCAAACGAATCAAGTTTGCTTATGCGAATAAGTTTACCGGGGTCATCATTTCATGGCGGTGCTGTGCCTGTGCCGGGTTACGGAACCCAGGTGCAAGACAGGGCTGTGTTTGGCAAGCAACCCGAGGCTACGGTAAATATATCATACTCGTACCAAACATTTTCATTTCCTGATGGCGAAGAATATGAACTTAGAACTCCCACTTATACACTCAATAATCTTTATACTCCTATTTCTGGAAACTACTTGCTATCTCCCCGTTTGGCTCCACCGGTATTTGGACTTGGGTTGCTTGAGGCAATTGCAGAGTATGACATTGTTGCATTGCAGGATGTAAATGATGCAAATGGTGATGGCATTAGCGGCAAGGCCAATTTTGTGTGGGATGATTACAAACAAAAAAAACTACTTGGCCGTTTTGGTTTAAAAGCAAACACCGCCACATTGCTTACACAAGTGGCAGCCGCATACAACAATGACATTGGAATTACCAGTTATGTTTTTCCAACCGAAACCAATTATGGCCAACCCCAGGATGACGGACAAGGGGATGACCCAGAACTTGCCGATAGCTTACTTGACGCTGTTCGATTTTACGTACAGTCGTTACAGGTACCGGCACGAAGAAATGTTACCGATGCTACTGTTATAAAAGGAAAAGAAATTTTTGCAAAAGCTAAATGCTCTTCTTGCCATAAGCCTTCGTTTATTACTCCCGTTAATGTAGCATTTCCCCAAGTAAGCAACCAAACTATTCATCCTTACACCGACATGCTGGTGCATGATATGGGCGCAGGGCTGGCTGATAACAGACCCGACTTTTTGGCGGATGGAAATGAGTGGCGTACTTCGCCCTTGTGGGGTGTTGGGCTTTTTGAAACTGTAAACTTTCCTGCATATTATTTACACGATGGCAGGGCACGCACTATCACCGAGGCAATAATGTGGCACGGTGGCGAAGCTCAATTTTCTGCTGATTATGTTAAACAACTTTCAAAGGCAGACAGAGATGCATTGCTTTCATTCTTAAAATCGTTGTAACTTTCTTTTATCGTCATCAAAAAGTTTTTTTGTTTTTCATACATTTGTTAAACTAAAAACTTTCCAGATGAAAAAATTATTTACAACTTTAGTGACTGCCTGTGTAATTTCAATTGCTGCATCAGCGCAATCTGGTGTTAAACATATTTTACTCGAAGAGTTTAGCACAGCGCCCTGCGGATTTTGTCCTGATGGCGACATAATAGCCCAGCAAATAATTGACAACTACCCACAAGTAATTTGGGTAACGCATCATGCTGGCTTTGGCACCGATTCAATGACGGTTCCCGAAAGCATTACCATTGCAAATGCATTTACAAATTTTGCTCCCGGCTCATGCATTGACAGGGGCGACTACCCAATTCCTGTTTATACCAATCCGCCTTATATTGCCATATCTCGACAAAAGTGGGATAGTGTTGTGGTAGCACATCTAAATGACCCGCCTGTAGTGGATGTATTAATTAATAATAATTACAACGATGTTACCAGAACACTTACATGCACCGTTGATGCAAACTTTCTATCTACACCGGCATCGGGCGATTTACGACTAAATCTTTTTTTGATGGAAGATAGCGTTGTTGGGTTTGGAAGCGGTTACGACCAAACAAATTATTTTAACACCACCGTTGGGCATCCTTATCACAATGCCGGAAATCCTATTGTTGGATATGTACACCATCATGTACTTAGAAAAGTTGTTACAGGCACTTGGGGATTATCAGGAATAATTTCAAATGCTCCTGTTGCAGGTAACACATTTTCACACACGTTTAGCAATATTGCAATACCAACCAACTGGAAGGATGATGACATTACAGTAATTGCATTTGTATCATACTATAACACGAATACTCACTTGCGCGAAGTGCTTAACTCAAACATTGTTGATTTAAAAAGCACACCAACTGCATTGCACGAAACAACACAGCGGCAACCTTTCGTTTCACCCAATCCTGCCAACAATTATTTTAAAATTGATTTTAATAATATTGGTAAGAACAGTTATGTAGAACTATTTAACGCTGAAGGAAGATTGGTAAAACATATAGACGCAAGTCAAACATCAGCGTTAGAAATTACAACCCATGATTTGCCAAATGGTATATATACATGCAACATGGTTAATGATGGAATATTTTTTTCGAAACAAAAAATTGTGATACTTCATTAATTCAAAAAATACCATGATGACATTTGCCGTAAAACCAAAGCATGTTGCTTTGTTTGTTTTATTACATGTATCCTTTTTTTGTGATGCACAGTTTACCAATATTATGATTGATAACATTGGCGACCCCGAGGAACCCTCCATTGCTATTAATCCAATAAATACAAACCAACTTGTGGCCGGTAGCAATATTGACAACGTTTATTATTCACACGATGGTGGTCTTACCTGGACAAAAAACACGCTTACCTCTACATTTGGTGTTTGGGGCGACCCTTGCATATTGGCCGATACAATGGGAAATTTTTATTTTTTTCATCTTACTTATGGCCCAGCACCCACCGGCTGGATTGATAGAATTGCCTGCCAAAAGTCAACCGATGCAGGAGTAACATGGAACAATGGAAGCGCAACAGGATTAAACGGAAGCAAAGATCAGGATAAAGAATGGGCAGCCTTTGACCACTCTCCTTCCAGCAGTTTTAACGGAAACGTTTATGTAACATGGACAGAGTTTGACGAGTATGCTAATCCCAATCCTGCATTTGAAAGTCGAATTCGGTTTGCAAAGTCAACAGATCTTACTTCAACATGGAGTATTCCGCAAACTATTTCTCAATTCAGTGGCGATTGCATTGACGAAGACAATACAGCCGAAGGCGCAGTGCCCTGCATAGGCCCCAATGGCGAAGTTTATGTGGCGTGGAGCCTGAATGACACCATTTACTTTGACCGATCGCTTGACGGAGGAAATACGTGGCTTGCTACTGATATAATTGCAGCAACGCAACCGGGTGGATGGGATTACACAATTGGCGGGCATGATCGTGCAAACGGATTGCCTGTAACATTAACCGATTTAAGCGGTGGCCCTTATAATGGAACTATCTACATTAATTGGAGCGATCAAAGAAATGGCGCTACCGATACCGATGTGTGGATTGCAAAATCTACCGATGGCGGAAATACATGGGGTCTTCCTGTGAGGGTAAATAATGATGCACCAGGCAAACAAAATTATTTAAGCTGGATGACCATTGACCAGGTTACCGGAATTATTTATATTATTTTTTACGACCGAAGAAGTTATACCAACAATCAAACTGATGTTTACGTGGCTTACAGCAGTGATGGCGGTGCTACTTTTAACAATGTAAAAATCAGCAACACTCCTTTTACCCCATCGTCTTCGTCTTTCTTTGGCGATTACACAAACATTACAGCACATAACGGACACATAAGGCCTATATGGGCTCGCATGGACGCAGGCTCTTCAAGCGTATGGACAGCCATTGTTGATATGCCTGTTGGCAACGGAGCTGAGAATAATTTTAATTTAAACACACAACTTCAAAATTTTCCAAATCCCTTTTCAGGTAAAACAACAATACGGTTTAATACAGTGGCAAATCAGGTTTTGTCACTGCACGTTTTTGACTTAACCGGAAAAAAGGTTGCTTCTCTTTTTGAATCAACGCTTTTTTTAAATGGCGCACACACATTTGAATTCAACAACAATGTTTATGGCTTAAGCAATGGCTTGTATGTTTTACAACTTACCAATAGAAATTATTCAGAGAACATCAAGTTTCAAATCAACACCAATTGATTTTTTTATTTCTTTGCGGAAATTTTGCACCCCATGCCCGCAAGATTAAAAACAAACGGGGATGTAGCTCAGTTGGCTAGAGCGCTTGCATGGCATGCAAGAGGTCGTGGGTTCGAGTCCCATCTTCTCCACTACTACTGGTTACGAGATAGATAATCAGCAGTTTATAAAACGTCCGGACGAAATGGACGTGTCCGACAGTGATGCATTGAGGAGTGCACAATACACTGTAGGAATGAATACGTACTCTCTGCCACGCTTGTTTAATGCAGGTGGCGACCTTTCGAAAGAATGGTACATTGATTTTTATTTTAATAACAGGCGCAAAAAAATTACCAAGGGCCTGAATGAAATTGCATTGCCTGATGAGAGGCAACAATTTGCTGATGCAGAGTGCAACAGGTACAGGCTTATGCTTGCCAGCGGATGGAATCCTTTCCTGGACAAAAAGAAAATTTCAGGCAACCATCTGAAGTATAAGCACGAAACAGAATCGTACAACATCGAGTATTTTTTGAATGCATACTGCGATGAGTGCAAGAGTACATTGCGCCTGAGGGATAAATCCTACAGCACGTACTTTACAAAAATAATGCGATTTAAAAGCTGGCTGCAAGAGCACCGGCTATCGCAGCTTATGCCAGGACAATTTACTGCTGCTCATGCAAACGATTTTATGAATGATGTTCGTGCAGGTAAAATTACCCGTGATAAAAAACCGGTTGCCAATAAAACATACAACAGTTACCGTGGGGTTATGTTGTGTATATGGAATTGGATTGAGCGAAAGGATGAAAACCTTATTACAAAAAACCCGTGGTTAAAATGCGCAAAGCTGAAGGTGAGCCGGAAAAGAAAGTTTCCTTACACAGATGACCAGCGCGAAAAAATATTTGCGCACCTTGAAGAGCATGAGCCGCGCTTATTGTTGCTGATAAAATTAATTTACTATTTATTTATACGCCCTGGCCGCGAAATGCGCGGGCTGCAAGTACAGGATATTGATTTTGCAGAAAATAAAATTTGGATTGAGGAAGACATTGCAAAAAATAAAAAAACGCAATACCTGCCACTGCTACAGGAGCTACGCGAAAGTTTTGAGAAATTAGAAATACAAAACTATCCGGGCACACATTTTATTTTTGGAAAGGAAGGTATAAGCGAAAAGCAGGCTCCTTACAATTACTGGATAAATTTATACGCAAGCCACATGCGACAACTTGAAATTCCAAAGCATCAAACGCTTTATACATGGAAAGACACCGGCAACAAACGGTACCACGAAAACGGAATGAGTCCGCATTTTCAAAAAAGACTGAACCGACATGCGAGCTTAGACCAGATGAACACTTACTTAGATGACTGGAGCGCAATTAAAAGTGAGCAGGTAGAACGGTTTTTATGATTTGGTTTTGAGCATCCAATAGAGGTTGAAATCATTGTCGCCTGTGATTATACCCGTTTTAAATCCTGCATCGCTAAAGGCTGTTACGAAATAAGCGTGAGCTTCTTCACTTAGTTTCATCATTGCGTCTATTTTCTTTAATAATTTTTGCGTGGTGATAGTAACGTCAGCCGATGTAATATCGGATGCGGGTTTAAAGTTTGATTGAATAGTGTCAATCAAAAGTGCAATGGCGCGTTCTTCTTCTTCTGACATAAAAAAACCGGCAGCTGAAGAACAACCAAAGCAAACGCAAGTGATTATTACCGGTCATACCGGCTCTGCCGGCACTTTAATGCCAGCACTTGCGTTAAATGACTTAATTGTTCTTCAGTGGCAAAATTATCAAAAATTCATTGCCAAAGTAACCCCAGCAGGTCCGGTACGAACACTTAGCGACTTGCCTGCCTGATAAACCTTTTGCCATGCAACAAAATTTAAAATAAAAGCTCCGGCAGTAAACCCGGCTCCAAAACTATTTAAGACTGATTTCTTTACTTTTATATCTTCTCCATACTCGCCCAAAGCAAAACAACCTGCTCCCATCATTAGCGATAATAACCCTGCGCTTTGTATTTTTTCAGATTCGGAAAAATAATAACCTGCATCTTTAATTTTATAATGCAGATTTTTTAAGCGAACATCAAGTGTGTCGGTAGATGTTTGGGCAAAAGCTGAAGAACTGAGCAATAGAAGAAAAAAAATCTTTTTCATACGGTTTTAATTTGCGCTAAAATAAAAAAAGCCTGTCAACCAAACGTTGTTTTGTCGTTAATTTCGGCTACAAGTTCCAAATCGCGTTTGTGCTGCACATAATCCAAGTATGCCTGTATGCCGTTTTGTTGAATGCTGGCAAGGGTACTGTTTAGGGCGCGCACGGTTTTATCTAATTGCTCTACCGGTATTTTATTTTCAAAATTATTTTCGGCTGATTGTCTTAGTTCTGCCTGAGGGGGTGTTACCGGTATAACTCCTGAAGCTTTAAGTACATTTATTACTTCGAGGGTGCGTTCGGTTTTTGTCATCTCAACAATTTTTTGTGTGTTAAGCTGTGGTGCTTCCTGGTTGTGTACCCAAACAGGTTCTATTGGCACTTTAATGGTTCCGATGGATACCAAAGGGAGTTTCCCGGATGCTGTGCTTTTTTCAGGAAATGTGGGAGCATACGGATCTACATAGGGCATTTTTTCTCCGACATCAAGATTGTAGCCGGGAGTAAAGCTGCGTTCCTTTATTTTTTGATTTAAAATTTTTGTTCCCAAGTCAAACTGCTGCCGAGATATAACGCGATCGTCAAAATCAGAAATGAGTATGGCCGATTGCTTTTCATAAATTTTATACTGCATTGCAATTACCTGGTCATCCGCTTTGTTGGCAAGGGCCGTTCCCACCTGCTGCAAACTGTTTTGTAGAAGAGAAACCTGATTCAACCTTTGCTGCATTTCCAACTGCGATTGCATGCGCTGCAAGTTGTTTTCTGCCAGCATATCGTCAAGCGATTGCATGGTGCGGATGCGATCTCGGTGTGCTTTTAACAGCTCATTGCTAAATTGCTGATACTCTGTCAAGGCTAGGGTAAGCGATGCTCCTGTGTTGCTGTTTAAAATATTACCTGAGAGATTTTTAATTATTTGCAACTCGTTACCTGAAACCAATGATGCAACTATATTGCCTGCAGTATCTGCTTTGTTCAGCAGGCCGCGCTGGTAAATAATATTACCGGCACGATTTACAAGCCCCCGCTGGTAAAATGCGGCATCAAAATTTACGAGACCGCGCTGGTAGTGTTGATTGTCGTTTCGATTTACCAGGCCGCGCTGGTATTCTGCCATATCAAAATTTACCAGACCGCGTTGAAAAACAGATACTCCTTTGTTAACTAGCCCACGCTGGTGCTGCACCTGGTTGTCCGGGTCATCGGCACGGCCAATATTTGGCAGTTCCGATTCGGGTGCCTGAGGCTGGTTGCCTGCAATTACATAGTTTATTTTTTCGCCACCGGCAGCAAAAATGGCATCAATAATTTCAGGATTGTTTTGATAGGCTTTTTCGGAGAAAATTCCTTCGTTGCCTTCCATGTTGCCAACTATTTTACCTGTAGTTGTATCAACCAAATCAATGCCGCCATCTTCATGTGACGGCCCGTGAATTATTTTGTTTACAGCCTGCTTGCCGCCTTTGTATTTTTTGGGTTTGCGTCCGTCTTCATATTCTTCGTATTCGGTGCTTTCGATAACGCCTATTTCCACCGCTCCTGTTGCTGCTGCAATAGCGGCACCTGCATAATCATATTCGGCTAATGCTGATATAACCGCCAATGCTGTTTTAATTATGGCTTCTGCGATGGCCGCATTCTTTTTTCTTTCAAAAGCTTCGCGCCTTAGCTCTTCCTGCTTTTCGTGATACTTTAAATCTAATTTTTCAATTGCCGCATCATACTCCTCGCGACTAATTACCTTATCGGCAAGCAACTTGTCATAATTCTTCTTTTGCTTATCGTGTGTACGTTTTTCTTTTGCCAGCAGTTTTTGATCTTCGTTGTCCTGAATTTGGTTAATACCGGCAATCATTTTAGCTGTTGCATCCACCGCATTCGACATTAGCTGCAGTTTTTGCTGCAAATACTCACGGTCAATCTGTTCAAGATCGCGGTTTAGTTCAGCCTCAATCTGCTTACGCCTGGTTGCGTTTCCTTTGGCTGCATTAAATTCAACTTCGGCCTGTGCCTTTAAAAAATCTTTGCGGGCTTTTAATTCGTCATCACTTCCTCGCGTTGCAAGTATTACATTAAGCTTTGCAATTTCAACCCGGTCGTTGGCCTCGTTAAGTAAAAGTTGCCGCCTGCGCTTATTTCCTTCGGCAATGGCTTTTTCGCGCACATCTTCCACATCTTTTCCGTAGTCGGCAGCCAGCTGGATAAGTTCGTCATAATACTGCTTTTCGCTAAGCTCATCCTGCTTGCGGTATTCGTCCAGTGTGATTTCGTTTTTCTCCAGGCTTTCGGTTAGTTTTTTGTGCCTGTCATCATGCAGCTGAGTAATATTTTTTAACGAATCGGTATATTCCTTTTCGGTACGTGTTTTAAAATATTTATCTTCGATCTGCTGCTTTTGTATTAAATATTTTTCGGTGATGCTTTGGCGCAGCTGTGCCGTTTTTCCATCGGCATCGAGTTCGCGCTGGTGTTTGTGTTCAAGTAAAGCGAGTTCGCGCTGCTCTTCGTCAAGAATGGAACGGATTTTTAACTCTGCAATTTGGTCGTTAAGTTCTTTCCACTTGGTAATAATTTTCTGCCGGTCGGCATCGGATATGCCACCGCCTACATTTAATGTTACGGTTTTTGATTTAAGCTGATTTTGTGTGGCGGCAATTTCTTCGGTAATACGTTTGTACTCGAGCGAGTCGAGCTTTGCATTTTTAAGCGCAACATTTAACAGCCTTATTTTTTCTTCGTACTGTGCCGTGGTTTCTGTTGTCATTGCCATTGCCCGGGCTTCGGCAGTGGTAATATCTTCAAAAGCTTTTTGGGCGGCCACTGCATTTTCATAAGCCTGCTTTAACTTCTCCAGTTCCTGGGTGTGGGTGTTTTCAGACTCAACCATGTTTGCCTGCTCCTGCCTGTATTTTGCTTCCGCTGCCGAATGGGTATCGAAAAAGTTTCCCATGGTAATGGTAAATTGCTGCCATGCCGATAGTTTACTTTCGGCAGAAACGATTTGTTCTTTATCGGCCAATGCCTGCTCATAAGTTGCCTTGGTAAGCCTTATCTGTTTGTCAATTTGATTTTCGAGATAGTTTTTTTCGTTACCAGCCAGTTCGGCATATCGCTCTAATGAACGGTTGATTTCATCTTGTGATTTTGCCATTGCTGAATTAGCGGACATGAGCAGCATCTGGTATTCGTACCTTATTTTTTCCAAACGCAGCGCTTCATCGGTGTTTCTATAATATGCAACCATACCCGCAGCAATGGCGGTAAGTGCTACAACGATTCCACCAGTAAGGCCACCAAAAAGTGATAAGGCAGCGTTCCATGCAATTTGTGCTGCGGTGGCAATTTTCACTTTGCCGGTAACTAAATCGGTTATCAGGGCATAAGCTGTTTTAGCTTTTGCTGTGGCTTCGAGCCAATAAAAATGCAGGGCATCTACCACATTTGAAGCTTGCTTTGCCGCTGTGTGAGCAATGGTGGATCCTGTGGCCGCTATTGCCCGAACGTTGTATAATGCGAAAGCTCCGCCAAGTGCAATTAATTTTATTGCATTGTCGGAAATTAACTGTGGAAGACTTTTTAAGGTGTCAATAAAATTGCTGGTGCCGTTAACGGCTGAAACTATCCAGGAAGTAAATGTTTTATTGGTAAAAACTTCGTATAGTTTTTTGCCTAGCCTGTCTAAAGCTCCTGCAGCATTGTTGTTTTTGATGCTGTACTGTTCGGTAATGGCATCGGTGCTTTCGAGTGCCGATGAAGCTATTTTAACTTTATCGCTAACTAGAGCGATGTTGGCCCCTAATTTAGCGAGCACTTCACTGGCTCCTGCCCCTGAAAGTTCGCTATCTTTTAGTATAGCCGAAAAGGCGGTTGCCGATTCGCCACCGAGGCGGCTGCCAGCAGCGAATTTTAAAAATGCCTCGTAGATATTTGTATTTATCAGGCGCTCAAATTCTTTAACAGGCACACCTGCAACTTTTGCAAACTGTGCGGTTTCCTGGGTCATTTTTTGAAGAATACGTCCAACGGCAGTGCCTCCGCGCTCGGTGCTTATATTTAATTCCTGGAGCGATGCTGACAGGCCAAGTATTTGCCCTGATGTTAAACCAAGTGGCCGGCCAATACCACCAATTCGGTTGGCAAAATCGGAAACTACCGGAGCTGTGGCCACGCCTTGCTGTGCCAATACAATTAAGCTGTTACCAAGGTGTGTAATGTCAGATGCTATGTTACCTGTTTTAATGTCGGATAACACGTTGCGTAATCCTGCCAGAGTAGTTGTTATTTCTTCGGCCCCTCCTTTGAATTCGGATTTTAAAACAACGGTAGCTTCGTTAATGGCTTCTGTGAATCCAAGAATTTCGTTTTTGGCAACGCCAAACTGCCCGGCAACAGTTGCAATTTGCCGTAAATCGGCAGTGGCTGTGCGTGTGTCAATTTTGCCGAGGGCTTTGTTTAAGTTGTTAACTTCCTCTTCGGTAAACTGTGTGGTTTGCCTGATGCCTGCCAACGAGTCGGAAAGTTGTGCGTTTTTATTTACAAGATTTGTTACCTGCTGGCTTAATGCCTGTAGGCCCAGGTAACCAACTGCCAAACCGGCTACGCCAGCGAGTTCGTTTTTTAAGCGGGAGAAAAAACCTTCGGTGCCTTTAACAGCGGTGTTGAGTTCGTTTAACCTTGCGGTGACGGTGCGGTATTGTGCGCTTTTGTCTATAAATTCTTGTGCGGTTTCGGGGAGTTTGCGGAGTTCGGCCCAAAGCTTTCGCTGCGCCTGTGATAGTTCGTTGATGGTGGCATCGGCAGCCTGACCATTAATAACAAGGGTTATGCGTTCGTTAAATTCTTTTTTGAGTCCGCGTATTTCAGAATTCCACTCTTTGAGTTGCTGCTGTAGCTGTTTTCGTTCGGGATTGTCTTTAGCCATCCCGTCAATTCGCTCTTTAAGTTCGCGGGTAGATTGTGTTAGCTCGCGAATGCGCTGCGCTGCCTGTTCGGAATTTACGACAACGCTAATGGTGGTTTGTTCGTTTGAAACTGCCATCAGATATTAATTTTAACCTGTAAATTGTCAATAGATGATTCGAATGAGTGTATCATTTGAACACCGTACATGTCTTTTAAAATATTGTTAAATACAGCTACCTGGCGGGGTACGGTTTTGGAGTACCACTTTTTGGGGTATCGTGCGATGGCGCGAAGGCCTGCCCTTTTTTCTAAATTTTGCTGGTGTCGTTCGCCAATGCGGGAGCCGCGACCTACGCCCATGTCCACAAAGCGGCCATACATGAGGAATGAAATTTGCAGGCGGTCTGGGTCACCATTGCTGCGGTAAATGATGGTTTTAATAAAAGAGGCGGCAAGGGTTCCGGTAACACCTATTTCTCTTTTGGCGATGGCTTTTTTAAGTTTTTCTTCAAAAATGGCCAGCCACTGTTCGCCAACTTGTTTAAGATTTTTTTCGTCTGCCATTTATGCTAACTTAGCGGCATAAAATGGGCTACGAAAGGACAGAGGGGTAATGAAAAATTACAGGTATAGCAAAGAAAATTTTGGGATGTCGGTTATAGTAACTGCTGTGCTATT
Source organism: uncultured Flavobacteriaceae bacterium (assembly GCA_964432885.1). Classification (GTDB taxonomy): domain Bacteria; phylum Bacteroidota; class Bacteroidia; order AKYH767-A; family OLB10; genus CAYSPG01. The sequence continues at coordinate 125,857 of CAYSPG010000001.1, read as the reverse complement.
TTTACTAATGTTACTTTGGCAGGGGCTACAACGGGGAAGCTGATGTCTATTTCCTTTATAAAGTAATTGGTGCCGTTTATGTGGTACTTTTTTTTGAGATCAATGTTGGCAAAGTCAACGGCAGTCAGAAAAACATCAACTTCCACCTCTTTAGCGGTTTGCCTCCAGTTGCAAAAATCTTTCCAAAACACATTGTAGAGACCTTTGTCGCCTTTCCACGACATTACGTACTGCGTGCCCGGCAGTGTACCCTGAAGGGCAGATGCATCGTTGTATGAGCCAAGCGGATAATCGCCACCGGTGTATTGAGGTTGCATTCCCCTATAAAATAATGCACGGATGCCGGGTTTAACACGGTCTTCGTTATCCATGCCGAGCTCCTGCATTTTATAGCCCGTAAGAGGTATCTGGTAAACGCGAGTTCCGCCAAAAGAGATTGTAAAATTAGCCAAGGTATCGCCACCGATGTTTACTTCCTGCTCACCACCGCCAATGGTTTCGGGTTGGAATTCGAGTGAGTAAAACTGCCATGTGAAGGTTGTTTCATCGGTGTAAAGGGGATAGTAAAAAAAATGTTTTTCGTGAACAAAGACAATGCTATCGCGATGTGGCAATGCAATGGCTGCGAGGTCGGAATAAAGATCTACATCACTTAATCTAATTTTACCTTCAGGCGAGGGTAATTTATCTTTAAGGTATTCATCGTTACCATCAATCGCGAAGCTGAATTTAAAGCCTTTATCGTGCTTGTCGTAAACCACGGTTGGTTTTCCTGATACTTTGGATGAAAGATCAATAATTTCGGTGCCTTGCCAAATGTCTTTAAAAGGAACAATCTCGATTGTTTTATCGTTGTAGCGCGGAAAATAAATAATGCAGAATGTTTTTTTTATCCAATTAATAAACTCCTCAACTGTAACATCCGGGACGTTGTTTTTCAGGTTCATTTTATCGGCATACTTGCCAGATGCGTTTTGGACATACCGCTTGTAATTGTATGAGTAATTGCTGTATAGAAATATCTCCATAAACTCATAATCGATTTGGGTAATATCACCTGCGTACCTGTACCCAACAAAATCAAGTACCTGTTTAAGCACATATAACATCCTTGGGAAAGGGGTGACCGGTTTGTTTACGGATGTTTCAATGCTTCCACCGGTAGGATCAACAAGCGAGCATTTAAAACTTCCTGCTTCCCAATAGTTTTGAACTATTGGATCCAGATCGTGCCCCCAGGGGTCCTGCATTTGGGAATCGGAGTTGTTTACAGGAAAAAAAATAAAATCTTGTGCATGAGGATTGGTAAGTTTAGCGTTCATAAATGCTTCCCAAGCCGGTATTGTTACTGCATCGCCCCCTCCGGTAGAGTTTAGAACAGTAAGACCTGTAAGATAGCCCCAAGGTTGAGGTGGGTTAGGATAGCATGCATTATTACCAAGCTCTTCCCAAAAATCATGTATATCTAAAAGCGGACTTGAGCCAACCCATGAGGCTGTAACTTGCATTTGGTCGGCCGTAACGACTATGGTAAGTGTTTTGCCGGCCTGGTAATTATATCCGCCATCGGCAGTAATTTGATTTTCGATTATGGTTTTGAGTGCATTAAGTACGGTGTTGGCATCAGTGCCTGCAACATAATTGTATGGTGCACATTGCTGAATTTCATTGAGTCTAAGAATAAACTGCCTGCTTTGGTTTTTGGGAATAAACTTCCATGTAAAGCTTTGATTTGTGGAGGCAAGACTAACGACCTCGCGGTCGCCACCATAATTGAAAAGTTCGAGTTTTTTGTCTTTAACAGGTCCCAACTCTGAAAGACCAATAAGAAGATAACTTTCGTAATTATCGGAATTGGCGCGTTTGATATACAGCTTACCGCGGAGTACGCTTCCGGTTTCTTCTTCGTAAAATATATTCACGTAAGGGTCGGCCAGGATGTCTATTTTCATTTCGGGAATATCGAGCCATCCGAGGAGTTGCTTGTTGTTTTCGGTGGCTGGAAGATTGAAAGGCAGTGAGTAATCTCCTTTTAAAACATCATCAACAAAAATGGGGTTGTTGCGAATAATGCGGATAGAGGTACCCGGAAACAAATCGAGGATGCCATTGGCTGTGCGAAGTATGCTCATTATTGTGTGATGGGAATAATGCCCCGGGGTGTGAAGGTGTAATTTTCGTCAGCATATTTATAGCTGAAAGTAAAGGAAGGAATGGGGTCGTTGTCTTTTGAGAGGGCAAAGCTTTTGTTGTCTAGAATAATGGGGACTAAACCGTGCGAGGGAATGTATTCAAACTTCATATCAGAAGAGAGGAAATCCTGAAAGCACTGTACTTCGCGTCTTGTTTTTTTTCCGGAAAAAACGCGGATGGTTTCGTTTCGCAATAATTCGAACTCGAAACGTTCGGCCTGTTCGCTGTTGTAATCGAAGCTGGGCGTGTTGTTATCAATAATTAAATCGCGGTTGCGGGTTGCAAGACCAGTGGTAATATCAATTTTTTGGTCGGCTTTGCCGGTACAGCGAATAAGGTCGATAAGGCCAAGTGAGTTTCGGTACATGAAGTAACGCTGGACGGGATAATAATTACGGTCAACCAAAAATTCGAATGGTGTGGTAACCTGCCCCTGGTCGGAGTCAAGATAAACGCTGTAGCTAATAATTTTGGCAGAACCAACGAGTGTTTCCAAATCTAAATTAGGAATGCCGGCAGGATACATGACTATTTGTTTTTGCTGCAGGTGTAAAAAAGACTGGAATGGGTCGGTGATATCCAAATCGGCAGTTTGTAAAACATTGGAACCGTTGAGGTAATTAATGGATGCTTTAATAACGAGGTTTGTTTTGTCTTCGGCATCAGCGTTTAGGCAACCGAGGAAAAAGGGCTGCTGTCTTCCAATGCGCATGCGCGAGGGTAGCCAGGTAAGTGGCATTTTGGAATTGGCGGCATGACCGGTGATAAAGTCATCGGACTTCCCCCAAATGTATTTGTCAATGCCTCCTTTGATGGCATAAAACTCAGGATTGGAGGAATGCGTTTCGGAATCGAATCGGTTGTCAAAATATTCAGTAACTGTAAGTCTATAATGCCGGATAGTTTTAGTAAAAATTTTTGCCTGAGAAAAATTTAACCGCGACTGGTAGTCATAGGTGTTGATGTGGTCGTTAAGAATTCGAGATAAATCGAAAGCATAATGGGTTGTGCCTGGTGTTACCCTTCTATCGGTTTGAGCCACGAGTTGCCAATCAGGCGAAGAACCAAAATCGGCTACGTTAACCTGTATAATTATTCGGCAATAAGCATAAGGGTCGGAATAGTTATCGGTAGTAACTGAAATAACCACCGGGTTGCGAGTGTAGTTGAAATTAAACGGTGCTAAAGCGATATTGAGTGCCATTATGACAAATCGGTAAATTGGGTATTATCAATTACAAGAGATTCGTGGTTTCCGAGGTAAAGGCGCACTACAGCGCCATGAGCATTAGCTGAAACGAGTAATGGGCCGGCAGGGTCGATGGTAGTTTCCTGGAGGTTGAAATCGGTAATTTCGAAATTGGAGCGTGTTTTGAGGAGCCGAGCTACGAGTTGTTTTGCTATTCGCATGGCTTTGTCGCGAGCCTGCTTTTCGGCAATGGGGTCGTTATTGGGGCATGCCTGGCAAAAGTAAATTTCGCCAAAGTTTCGTGTGGTGGCGCTGTCGGGAGTGGAGCCACCAAAGCGCACTCCGGGGTCGGGCACAAACATGTACATTTTTCCTTGCGGCATGTTGCGCTCATCGATGCTGTCGATATCAGAATGAAAAACTTTGTTTGTGTTATCATCGTGCAAAATATCACGATGTACCTGTGCGAAATTTTTGAAGTAACCGTTGTAATCGAATGCCATAGTAGAGTGGATTTATGCCGCTTGTGATTCGGACTGGTTTCGGGCGTAGTTGCAAATTGATATAAGGATGTAGTACAGGTATGTGTCGGCCACCTGGTCGGGGTTTCCAAATTTGGGGCCGGCTAATGAGTCGATGGTTCCGTGAATTCCGAAGCCTGTTTTGGTATCGGAACTTGAAAAGGCTTCTTTAAATATGGCTGCCATTTGTTTGCAACAACCGAGAAAGAAAAGAACGATGGCTTGCTTTTGTTCTTCTTTTAAACGGCTGCATAGGGCTGCGTTGGTATCGGTATAGTCATCGTTAAATTTTACACGGCAGTCCTTTGTTTCGGCAGGGTTGAGCGGGTTGTAATCATGCCGCCTGGTGCGGTAGAGGCATGCAATAAATTTATCGCGGTGAATGGGTTGTTTGCTTTTAAGATACTCGGTAAGATTGCTGTTGGCGCGGAGAAATTCGAGGAAACGGCAATCGGTAAGAGCATCTTGCGGGCCGTAAAGAATGGTATCGTTAACTTTTACCTGTGCTAATGGGTTTTTGGTAATGTTGGTTTCGTCAAAGAGCCAAGCAATTTTTTCGACAATGGCATCGAGCTGCCAACGTTTGAAGCCCGGGAACTTTTTAGGAATGGGAGAAAGCAGGTGCATGGCAATGTCATCGAGCAATTGGGCAGGGTTTTGCACTGCCTGCTGCCTTTTTAGAATAAACAACACCTGGTTAGGAGTGAGTTCGTCCCAACGGGAAGCAACACGTGTATTCCATTGGTGCTGTTGTTTTTTGCCAAAGGCTATTTCAATAGTGTTCATGCCTGGAGGTAGTGTAACTTAAATTTGGTTTCGAGGGCATCGTTGATGTCTGGTATTTGTAATGGGTCGGGTACGGGTATTTTAAGCAGGGGTGTGTTGCCGTGAAACTCGATAATGAGGGCTTTACTGTCAGCATCAAAGCTCCAGCACTTAACTGCATAGGCATTGAAGGGGTAAATTTTGCCGTTAACTTTGATTGTCATTGGTGAGTTTTTTAATCATTGCGGTTTTTTCTTTGCTTCCTTGCGAGCTGCCGAACATGTAGCTGTGTATGTTTTGATATTGATTGATGACAGCGCCAATGATGGTGCCGATGATGAGGCTTTCTTCATTGGTCATGGTGCCAAGTCCTTTGATAAGCACCCATACAACCATGAATACAAACATTGCTGCAGAGAGGTATGCCAGGATGTTTTGCGTGAGGTTGCTTTTTCCCGACTTAACAATTTCGAGTTCGCGGTTACGTGCGTTAGCCGTGTCTTCGTTTTGCATTTTTATTAATTCAAGCATGCTGCTTACTTCTGTCAGAATAATTGTTTTGTCTGCCTCCAGCATTTTGGGGTCGTTGATTACGGCATCCTTAATGATGTCGAGAACCTTGACACCGGGCACGAAAGCACCGACTGTATCCAGTACAGTGTCGAGCCCTTTGGAGCCAAGGAGTTTACCAAGTTTTGTTTCTTTAAGTGGTTTCATATTGTAGAAATTGCTTGTAAGAATTTTTTAGCATATTCCGCTATGTCTTTTGCGCGGTCGGTACCGTTGATGATGGCGCGAGCACCCAGCCAATCGCATTTATCGGGGCCATTGAAGTAATCGGAGAGCTTGCGCCCGGTGAACATGCCTTTTTCCATACCAACGAACATGATGGTGGCGGCTACGTTGATATCGCAAGCCAGGTTGGGATTAGATATTAATTTGAGTGCCGTGATTGTTTGAAATTTTTCGTAGTTGGCGCGGCCAGTGAGTTGAACAAATCCGCGACCAGAATAAAACACAGCATCATCGGCATTCGTGTTGCCAAGCCACCTGGCTACTTTTTTATTGTTCCAATATTTTTTTATAAAGTATTGTGAATTTCCCCTTTCGGTAATGGGTTGCATGGTAAAGGCTGTTTCGTGATATGCTGTTGCGAGCATGTAAGCAAGTTTGCGGTGGTCGGTATTGATGAGGTTTATTTCCCAAAAATCAAGAATAGCATCCATGCCCTCAACCTGTTTGCGTGTGATGGTTTTGAAGAGCGATAGTTCTGTTGAGCTTTTGAGATGCTCATAAAAGAATTTACGGTTGATCATGTGGCTTTTTTTTAAATGTTTTTTTAAACCAGGCATCAATTTTTTCGTGATTAATAACATACATGAGGAATAAACTAACAAGGGGCACTGTTGTGCTGTACATTTTTAAAAATGTATCAGCCAATGAGTTTTGTACCTGAATGACAAAGCCGAGTATCCCCATTGTGCAATTGATGCTGCACAAGGTTATATTAACACATGTTTTAAAAATTCCTTCGGCTATGAACATTACTGAATTGTTTCGAGGGTTAAGTAGCTTCCGGTTAGCGCTGTAATTGTATTGGACGCATTGTTGGATGCCATTTGTAGTTTTACTGTTCCACCGGTTGAGCTTATGCTTATAGTTCCGTTAAACTCACATTGTATAATGGTAGAGCCTGAGGCGGTAAATTGAGCCAGTGTGGAGCTTGCTGTATTGGAAGCTGTAATGGTGGTCATTATTATGTTGTTGTTAGCTGTGTTAGGAGATTTAACTCCAACAATGAGAGTGCCGGAGGGGACGGTGATGCCAACTTTTAAGCCATTAGCTGCAGATGCATTTAAGAATATTACGCCATGTAATTTATATTTTGTGGATGATGTGGCTGTTACACTTAAATCAGATACATCAACGAGTGATGCAGTGGTGGTAGTTGATTGGTCGGCTGTTTTTATGGCGTTAAGTTTTTCGATAAGCGTATAAAATGTACTTATTGTTTTGGTTACAAGCTGGCCTGAACTGTTTGTGGCTATAGGTAAACTGTTTGAGAGAGCTGAACCTATTTGCGGAATATTTGATGTGCCGGTGCCAAATGCGGCATTGAAAGCAGTGCCCTGAGCGGTCCACTGAGGGGATCCACCGGAAGATGTTGTAAGAACGGAACTATTGGCAGTAGTGAGAGATGTTAAGTTGTTGGTAGTGGATGTATAAATCAATCTATTGGTACCTCCAATTGAGGTGAGACCAGTGCCGCCTTGTGCAACGGTAACAGTTGATGAGGAGCTAAGTGCATCGGTGATTCCATATCCTGAGAGGGTAGTAGGTTTGGATGTGATGCCTGACCAAGGAGCTGCTACCGTTGATACACCTAAATAATTAATAGATACATCGCCAGAAACAGAAACTGCGCTGCCTACGTTGCTATCTGATCCTATAATTAATTTTCCGGAAGGAAGGTAAATTTTGGAAGGATTGAGAAGTGTTTGTGCATAGCAAATCATTGTGTTTGCCAGCGTAATAATGATTGTGATTAATAATTTCCCCATATAATTATTTTTTCGTAGTCTTCTATTACACGATCTATAGTGATTGTTAAATTGTCATCGTAAGTGCAATCGTGGGCATCGGTTTCGTCAAGTACCTGGCCACCGACAATTACCATTATGTTTTGAACAGATTGCGTTATAACAACAACTGTTTGCGATTCGCCAGGTGTTACAGATTCGATGCTGACACGTTTGAATTTTTTTAACAAATTCATTTGCGATTCTAATTCTGCATCAGCAGCGGCACGAGCTTGCGCTTCGTTTAAGATACTTACACTAATGGCTGTGTTGGCAAGCTGACGGGCTGATGTTTCAGCATCAATATTGCTTTGTAAGGTGGTGTCGGCATTGGCACGGGCTGTAGCTTCGGCTATAGCCTGTGCCTGAAGCTTACCGAGTGCACTGAGAATAGAGTCGGCTGCTGTGATTGTTTCAGCGCTTGAAGTGCTTAACCCGGTAAGCGCTGTGGCCAGTATGGTGGATGCACTTACGGCAGCATTTAACAAATCGGGATCTGAGAGCTTTACGAATGTGGCACCAACACCGGCAGTTATTGCACGGTATAAAGCCCAACGGCCATCACCATCATCTGTTACAAATACATTTAGGGGCAGGACAACATTGTATGCATCACGCGCTGCAATGTTGGCAACTTCAACTTCGCTGTGCCAGGATGTGATTAAGTTGTAAAGTTTATTGAGGGTGTCGCCCTGTGATGGAACGCCTGCCCGAATTGCATCTACTGCTGCATCAACAAGCCCTTCGATGAGGTTTTGAATGTCATCGGAGAATAATACTTCGCGCAAGCCATTGTTGTCGCGAGTCCAGCACCGGTATTTATCAAGGCCTGAATTATAAGCAAAATACCATTCTGCTACGGCAATATCGGTTGCGCTCCATGTATCCGGGTCTGGATTGGAGGGCACGGTAGGTATGCTGTCATCAGCACCTATTCGTTGTTGCCATCGAGCGTGGTTGAATGTTGCCATGTTAATTTACGAAGCCACCATCTGAGGAGTAGAACCAATCGGGTAATTCGGCAGGTGGTGTATTGTTTATATTAATTAATAGTGTTGCATCGTCAGCAAGGAATGTTACTGAGTTGAGTATTGCCTCGTCAGCTGTGTATTCAAACATTTGCGAACTGACCTCCGGCAGCAGGTACAACTTTAAGGAGCTGTATTATGGGTGTTGATGCGGACCATTTGTTGTTTTCGTAATCGGTATTGCCTCCTTGTGCGCGGAACTGGTAGGAAATGATTCCGGCAAATTGTTTTGAGTGTGATGCTTCGATGATTAGGCGTACATGGTTAATTGCGGCATTTGCAATTGTAAGTGTGTTAAGGAATCCGGTAAGCGGGCTAAGACTGTATCGTTTTACGATTTGAAATTTTTCATCGTATAAAAAAATGGCAAAGCCCATAAGTTCGACAAGATCAACGGGAGAGCCATCGAGGTTTTTAATGGGTATAGTAATGTCGGCTGTGTCGCCCTGGCGAATTTCAATCATGTGCGGAATGATTTTTTTGTTTGTTCGTTAAGGGTTATCTGGTTATCTGCCCGGTTGGTGTATTGAGTTGCTTCCTCATAAAGTGGATATGTGGCGTGGTTATCGTATAGATAATCTGAAAGTTTTTTAATGTAAAAAGCAGCCTGGTTTGAAGCTTCGGTAATGAGCGATGAGAGTTCGCCACCATTGACAGAGCGGGATTCATCGTAATTGTCGGAATTGGAAGCTGTGCTTAGTACCTGGAGGCCTTTTTCGTCAATTACAAACCGAAGTTGTGAGAATGCTTTTTGCATGGTGAGCCATGCGCATGCAGGTTTGATAAAAACGAGTAGTGCTTTATTGGCATTGGTGATGGTGCTGCCGTTTTTTATTTGTGCTTTTATTTCGGCATAGAGGCCGGATGAGATTACTTCGGAGATGATGAAATCTTCTATGTGTGTTTGTGCCGGCCTGATGGCGCGAAGTGTACGCCTGCTTTGTACCATTGGATAGTACTGTGCGAATTCGGTAATGGTGTTTATAAATCCACCGGTGTAAAGTGTTTTTGCATCGGAATCGCGCCAAGCGGTAAAGGTGTTTTTGTTTTCTTCGAGAAATTCGAGTAATTGCTCGAATGCCTCGAAAGCTGAGCGCAGGTGTTTAGCTTTTCCTTTTTCGATTTGCCACTTAGCAACTTTTTCGGTTTTATCGGACTTTTCGTTGGCCGCACCTGCAGAGCCAACGGTGAAGCTGCCGGTATCGAGCCAATGGTATAGTGCAAAGTTTCCGGTTACTTTACGGAGGAAGCGTATAAGACGTTTTTTTGTTGCATCGAACTGGTTGTATGCATCGGGTGTTGCATTATAATCGGTAAGGAGGGAATCAAAGAATGTTTTGCCTATGCCCAAGTCATTACGCAAATAGCGTATAGCTGCTTCTTCGATTTCGGAATGGATGTTTTCGAACGTAAAGTTTAGCGATACGGTTCCAACAGCTTCGCGCAGTTCTTCAGTTGATTTTATGAAATAATATACTTCTGCCATCAGGATGTTTGTTGCTGGGTTTCTTTGCCTTTGTCGAGTGTGGTTATGAGAGGGTATTTTAACCGGAACTGCATTTGCGGATCCCATTTATTGAAGTCGCGAATGAAGTACAGGGGCTGGAGTATGGTGTCGCGGTCGTATTGGCGCATTGATATGTACACGTTGAATGCTACGCGCTTATCGCTGCCACCGGGTGATGACATTGATTTGCCTGGTACCATTCCGAATATTGCAGGATCGACTCCTATGCCAGTGTACATTTGCAGTGATGCTTCTGTGGAGTCGTCAAGAAATTTGCCATCACCGGGTACTTTTTCGAGTGGTGTTATTTTCCATCCGGGAAATGTTTCGGGTGATGTTTCTAATGATTTGCCATGGACGAAGATGTTTTTGCCTACGTTTTCTTTGCCGGCCATCATTGCATCAAAGTCATCACATACCTGGTTGTATCTTTTTTCTTTTAGTTCGGGCTTTTCGTTCCAGTCAGGAAATTTTGCCGGCCAGTACCAGTCGGCAATTTCTACAACGTAGTTGATGATGGAACCTGTTACCATCATGTTGTATTTTACTTCGGCAATGTATTTTGCAATGGGCAGCCAATGTTTTCGGATTGAATCCCATGGTACGAGCGGGTACACGAGTTCGCCCGGGGAAGGGTAAGCGAGCGGGAATATGAATTTTTTTAATGAGTCGTCTTCCTGTACGCGGGTCAGTGGGTCGTCAAAGGGATCGATGCACGGAACGGTTGATTGTTCTTTTGATGGGTGTATATTCCATTCGCCTGAGAGGGCAATTTTTTTGACTTTGCCATCTTTGGTTAATCCGCCAAAGCGGCAACACATAGCGCGTTGGGATTTTAATGAGAATACCTGACGCGAGGCTTGTGACGAGCCTTGTGTCATTCTTATTTCGGGGAAAGGTATTCCGAAGAAATAAAAGTCGAGAGCGGCAGACATGAGGTATTGAGATACGGGGCTGCGTTGCTGGAATTTTTCCCAATCGGTGTTTTCACCGGGTTTGTATGGTTTAAAAATTTCTGTGCCATCGTCTTTGTAGTCGATAATTTTTCCGACCTGTATGCCTCCACCATATAATGCCTGTGCCTGCCAGTTGAGGCCGCGCATGACTACGGGACTGTCTTTAATTTCTTTGTAAACTGTTTGAGGAAAAAGGTTTGTGTTGCCCCATGGGATTATGTCCTGCTTTTTGAATTCGTCATCGGTAGGAGCTGAGTGGGGTACGGCAGGTGTTACTGTTTTGTTTGATGTAACAAACATTGTGCGGGAGCGTGTTGATACACGTACATTCAACTCAGGGTTGATGCTTTTGCCTTTGATAACTGCCGGTGTATTAGATGACGCGCTCATTGTTGAAGAGTGTGATTAGTTGCTTGTGTACTGTTATGAACCTGCTGCTGCCTTTGACACGGATTGTTAGTGTTTCGTTATGCCAGTTGTTGCGGTGTTTTTTGGCTGTTGGGGTTGTTGTTTTTTTTGCAATGCCACCGGTTTTTTTTCTGCGATAGGTTAGTATGGCCGGGCCGAGCTTTATTAGTTCGCCACCGGTGAGGCGTTTTTCGTCATAGGTGCAGAATTCAATATTGAAGGGGGAGCCGGTTTCCATTTCCTGTTGCATGCGCCTAACCGTTATCATATTGCTAAGTAAAAAATACGGATGGGCGAATGAAAGGACAGCCTATGCTGTCCTTTGCACGGCTTGCAATTGCAAGTAGTATTGTAATATGGGGATGGATAAAATACAGCGATGGCTTGACGGTGAGCGGGCTTGGGATGAGGGTTTTAAGCTCTTCTTTTTGTTTGGGAAAAATGTGTTTTTAAGGAAGGTGTTTGAAAGTACAGGTGAAACGAAGCAGAATAAAATACGTCTAGCCGAGGAGCTGGAGGCCTTGGTTAAAAGCCCCGAAAAGCTGGTAGCTGAAAATTTGCCTGTTAAAAGTCCAATGCAGGATGCAGGGTATTTTACTGATATAGAGTATGCAAAGCTACCGGCAGCGATTAAACAGATGAAGGATGAAACGGTTGAGCTTATGAACCAGCGCACGTATTTGAAGGGCCGATTACGTGATTCGATAAGTGTTGCTGAGAGATACGAGGCTGCTAAGCAAATAATGCGATTGGGTGTTGGTATTAAAAACGGATGGGCCGCGCTAGATTATTATAAGGAGCATGGCAAACTTCCAACTGATAACGAAGATTACACTAATCTAGATGGTAAGGATAAAGTGGAGCTAATACTGAAGCGTAATGCCAACCGAAGTTATATATCGAAGTACGAAGATAATCCGCGCAAAGCGGAAGATGTGAAGCGGTGGAGAGCGGAGAATGAGGAAATACAAAGGAGGTTGGTTAGTGTTGTTTAAGGCGAATGATATAAGCCTGGATAAGCAACCGGATGTGAGCGGGGGCATTGTTGGCGCAGATACTTCAGATATTGTTTTTGGAGGACGAGGGCATGAAGTGGTAAAAAATGCCCTTGACGAATTGAAGGCTGGGCGTAGTGTTCATTTTGCATGCAAAGGTCATTTTAACCTGCATGAGTTGGTTGAGATGCTTTTTAGGTTTACAGGACCCGCCAAATATTATACAACAACGTGGGCGATTTCGGAAAAACCCATGCGCACCATTCTACAATTGGTGCAAGAGGGTTATATAACGGAGCTAAATGCTTTGTTTGACTTTAAAACGAAATCTCATGCCCCGAAAGCGTTTCAACTTGTGGAAAATATTGTGAGCCGGATTAAGTTAACGCATATACACGCCAAGGTAAAGGTTATTGTTAATGATGCGTGGTGTATAAGTATTAATTCGAGTGCGAATGATACACAAAATAGCCGCTATGAGGCAGGTGTAATAAGCCCGAGCAGGAAGATAGGGGAGTTTCACCGGGACTGGATAATGAAAGAACTTTTGACAGATGAAGTTAAGCACTGAAGAGTTACAGGAGGTTGAGTTGTTTGCTGCTGATTTAATGTCGGTGCGCGAGATTGCGATTATTCTGGAGAAGGATATTGAGTTGTTTATAGCTGAGTATGGCGATGAGACAAGTGTGTTGTTTAAGGCATATCAAAAGGGGTTTTTAACAACTAAAGCAGCCAACAACAGGGTAGTAATTGATTTGGCACAACGAAATAGCGGACCAGCGCAAACTGAAACTCTGCGTATTATTAAAAGAGTTTCGGTTGCTAATAAAAAAATATGAAGTTGCTGAATAAATATACGAGCACCCGGGATAAGTTAGTTGCTTATGTATCGTCACCTGACGGTGAGGTTCCATTAACAGCTAAGGAGCAGATTCAAATGGAGCGTATAAACATGGCCGATAACCTGATGAACAGGGACTTTACGGACAGAGAGATTGTTTACGCAATGAAGAAGCGTTATCCTGCATTGAGCGATCGTACCTTTTACAACGACATAAACGATGCTAAGTATGTTTTTGGGAGCTGTGCAATTTTTAATAAAAAGTATGACAGGAAGTGGCTGATGGAATTGCACAAGCGCCATTTAAAGTTAATAATTGAGGCAGAAGACTGGGCATCGGTTGTTAGGATGCATAAACAAATGTATTTGACTGCGGGGCTGCATAATACCGATGATGAAGCGCTTGACCCTAAACAATATGGCAATCATAATTACTATCTTATAATGAAAGGTGATGTTAATCAGAATACCCAGATTAATTTAAAAGATGCTGAGAAAATTCCGGATGCTGAACTAGATGTGATTATTGAGAAAGTTAATAGCCACTTTGACGACCAGCAAAGTCAACAACTGCTTGGATTTTTGAAAAATAAACCTAAGGCCGATGAGTGATGTGCTGCCATTATCATTGAACAGGCCACAGGTTATTAATGCTTTGCTATCGGCCAATGTACACACTGAAATTGGCGGTCGTGGCGGTGGCAAATCTACAGATATTGCGAAGCGCATGAAAGCGATTGCGGAGTTGATGCCGCGCAGCACTAATGTCTACAGTTCGGCAACATTTTCACAGGCACTGACAATTACACTTATGCCAGTGTTTGCGTCATTAAACCGTTTAGGTTGGGTAAGAAACATACATTACGTTATTGGGACAAAACCTCCGGCAACGTGGAAGGATTTACCTTATGAAGCTCCGGCAGACTGGTCGAAATTTATAACCTTTAAAACAGGAGCCGGTTATCACATTGCAAGTCAAGACAGGGACGGAAGTAACCGGGGCCGTAATGTTGACAGTATTATTGGTGACGAAATGCTTAATCAAAACAAAGGCCGCTTTGAAAATGAGATTATGACAAGCAACCGGGGCAATGATAAAATCTTTAAAAACGTTTCGTTGCATCATAGTGTTTATCTGAAATCATCGATGCCAACCGGTGCAGATAGTATGTGGTTACTTGATCACGGCAAGTATTACGAAGATGATGGCTATCCGTTGTGGGAGTTGTGGAATAAGTTGTGTTCCTTGTACCTGGCATTAGTTGATTCGGATAACGATGATGAGCGATTAGAATTAATTAATCAGATTGCTGAACACCGGAAACACATCCGATTTTATAAAAAATATTTTGACGAGGAAAATGGCAAGAAGGTCTCTCATCTTTTTACACTATCAAATGTGTTTGACAATTTAGACAATGTCAGCATCAGCTATATCAAGCAATTGAGGCGGTCCGAGATGAGCGATCTCGCCTTTAGGATCGAGGTACTGAATTGGTTTATCCAAAAACTTGAACAATCATTTTATAAGTTAGAGGAGAAACATTTCTATACAAAGTATAACTATTCATTCATTGACTCGCTTGATTATGATCCCGAAAAGATTAAGAACGTTGACAGCAGACGTGATGAAGACCTGCAACCAGATAAGCCTATTAAAATTGCTATCGACTATGGTGGACATATCATTGCAGGATGGGCATGTCAAAATCACCTCAATGATTTTCTATGGCTTAGAGCCAGCTATGTGAAATACCCGAAAAGCGTAGAGGAGTGGGTCGCTGAGTTTTGCGAGTATTATAAACATCATAAAACGAAAAGAGTCTTACACAGGTATGACCATACTGCTATTGGTATTGATAATCGCTACCAGGAAAGAACAAAAGCAGCTTTTATAAAACACAAGTGGTCTTATACTGAAGACTATGTTGGACATACTCCAGATCCTGAACCAAGATTTGATTTATGGGATGCATTACTGCAACACAGAACCGATAAGTACCCTCGACAACTATTCCATAGAGTTAACTGTAAATACGGTATTCTATCGATGCAATTAGCTGGTATTAAACAAGGAAGTAAGGGCTTCCAAAAGGATAAAAGCAGCGAACGCAGCAAGATTATTCCGCGTGAACAAGCAACTGACTTTAGTGATGCTGCGGATATAATGGCATGGGGCGAATACAAAAATTCTTTTAAGTCATACGAAGGTTTTATGGCAACTCGATTTAGCTCAAAATAGGGCATTGCATTCTGCCGTGCTTTCCGATTCAATCTCTTCGAGGATTTTTCCTCCAATCACTAATGCATTTTTTTCTTATCGGCAGACAAACTGCCGATAGATTTATAGGGACGTCCCATCAACGCACATGCTATATAGGGACTGCGGCCTTTTCATATATCCCTTTTTTCACCGTTGAAATTGCAAAAAAGGGACAGCGCGACACGGGATTATCTTCGTGGTTATTGCAAAAAATGGGGGTTGCAGGATAGCTAATTGCAACAGCCACAGTTTTTTACAATAAAACATGCTTCATAAACTATTTAGCCTCAATGTGTTGGGTGTTGATTTTTGCACTGCAACATATTGATTATGATATAAATAATTTCACCTTATTAACTAAAATATTTATTTAAAATGTTGCATATATGAAACATATATTTTACTTTTAACCTCATAATCAATTAAATAAATATATGAGTAACACAAACAAAAGCGCATCCGCTGCCAAAGTGCAGCCGACCGCAGTAGTAACCGAGAAAAACGGTGAATCGAAAATGGAAGTTGTAAAAGTTGCAACTCCTGTTGTAATTAATGAAGCCTTGCAAGAGCGTTTGAAGGCTTTAAATCAATTGAACCTGTTAAACAGCAAGCGCGAAAAGCTGATTAGCAAACGCGCAGAGGTTAACGAGTTTGAACTTGATATGGACGGTGAAAACGACCGTATCATTTTAGAGGCTAATGGTGGCGCTGAGGTGGAGATTAAACGCCCCGAAGCACTTAAAAAGGTATTGGAACTCCTGAAAGGCGAGTTGCAAACCGCAATTGCTTCAAATGAAAGTGAGCTACTTGCCATTGTAGCTTAATTTGGTTGCCCTGCATCTGGAAGGGTGCAGGGCTTTTTTATTTCCATTAACAGACACGACAAACAAAACCGATAGACATGACACGCAAATTAAAAATTGGTTATGCTACCAAAACAACAGGTAGAATTTACAACAGGAAAACAAAGAGCGCACCAAAATTAATTTTACAAGGTAATTGGTTTGCTGCCGCAGGGTTCGCCATTGGCGAAACCGTTTCTCTTTCCATAAGCGAAACAGGTATAAAAATTGAAAGGCTACACCCCACGCCATGAGTAAGCGTTTATAAACGGTTACTGCCTTTTCGGGCGGTCACTTTTTGCGTTTGCAAAAAGTGACATCAAAAAAAATGCTCACCCTAAAATCTATATTCTCATGACTCCACTAATGAAACAATACACTTCCATTAAATGCAAATATCCTGATGCCATCCTATTATTTCGAGTAGGCGATTTTTACGAAAGTTTTAACCAGGACGCTGAGACCATCAGCAAATTACTAAACATCGTTTTAACCAAGCGCCAATGCGATTCCGGGCGTGTTTACCTGGCAGGCTTTCCTTACACAGCTTTAGACAAATATTTACCCTTGTTAGTTAGAGCCGGTAACCGGGTTGCCATTTGCGACCAGCTGCCAGAGCCTGAACCATTGGTTAAAAGAGCGCCTCTTGAAGTTAAGCGCAGTTTTTCTCCTGGTGAGCAGTCCTGCCTAGAGTTTTAAATATTTTATACAAAAGTCGGGAGGCGCTTTGCAGTAAAGTGCTTTCACGGCATAAACCATCTCACAGTAATTTTTCTGTGTGCATTTTTTATTCCATGTCACTTGACAGCTGCAGCTTCCTTTTCCCGATGGCCTTCTGCATAAAATTTTAAAACTCACAATCATGCAGAACTCAAAAAGAGAAAAAAAAGAACAGGCGCTTAACAAAATCGAGAGCGCAACCAAAGATTTTATTCATTTCCTGGACAGCCTGTACTACGATGGCTACGCGCACCAACTCGCAAGCGAACACCCTCGCGAGTACACCACACAGTTTAACGAATACTTTGATAATTACTTCAGCTATGCACGTTAAACTTAAATGTTACACCGGCAACGAGCAACCCGGCAGCTTTTATATCCAGGCTAAAGGGTTGCATGCCGGAAGGCCGCTTAAAAATCCCATCCGCAATTGCTTTGTTGTGTACACTGATGATGAAATGCTTTTTGAAAAAGTGTACAGCCTGTGGGTTGGCCGCTACTTTGAGCCACATATTGGAGGCAGTGTTGTGCCATTTATCCGTATTGGTGATGTAAAAGATGTACTAAACATTGCCATCCGCAGCCAGCGTAACAACACCAAAGAGCTACAAGCCATCAAACAAATTGATGTACTACTTAGCAACATTGCGGACCAGGTAAAGCACTATAAAGAATTACAGCGTATGCTCTGCAGAAAAATAAATTCCAGTTAATCAACTTCTGAATCAAATCTTAAACTTTTTCTTTTATCATTAAATCCTCACCTGTTAAAGAGAAGTAAAGGTTTTGGAGTTGGTGGACGTATACAATATTTATATCACGACCAGGAGCCATTTCGCGGAATTCGCCCCACATAAAACAAAATTGGTCTTCTGGATGCCATCTATCATCTTGGTCCCCGTTTTTTTCTGCTCTTCCTTCTAAATAAAGAAGGGGTATTATACGTTTACTCCTTCCATAATGGTCAGGATTCTGAGGAAAAAGTTCAATTATCTTATTGAAATGTCGCCCGTTTCTTTTTGATGATTCAAATTCAAATCCAAATTTCAAAAGCCATTCTTTCGTTAATGGAATGGGCTGCATATGAAAAAAGGCCTGCCCTGTGGTATACTCTTCGTAAAAGTCATCAATAGTAACTTGTGAATAAACATTACTATTTGATATAGCGCTTTTCCAATTTCCAATTCGTAATTCGTTTGCTTTTATCATTTCCTCAATTTTTTCTTAATGCCTGGGCTTAATGAGATGCTTCCGCGTTATTTTCATGAAACCCTGATGCGCTGTCCTGTTAACCTTAAAATCATTTTCAAAGAAATTCATATCAAAAAGTACTCCCATCATCAAATTGTTGTCAATGTTATAAGCATTTACAAAATCTTCCAACAATTGTATGTATTGCTTCTCTTTTGCGTACGCTACAAAATCATGTAACAATAACTTCTTATCAAAATAGGCAAATTTCCTAAGGTGATAAATGAAATTGCCGCCTTTTTTGTTTTCAACGCATTCAACCATTCGATTTGCAACATCAACAATAAATTTTTGTTTAGTAAGATTAGTTTTACCTGTGGTCTTCATCATGCATACTTACAGCCTACGGTTTTTCATGCAACAAATATACATTTTCTTTTCCTCCGTTTCCCTCGTGCCATTTACGTATTAATCCGCAAAATTTTATGCAAAGGTGCACCGTTGCTCCGAAGACCGGCATAGAGCCAGGCGCAGCCTGAGCATACCGTCCGTTTCCGGTTCACTAAATGTTTTCCCGGCATAAATCGTTTCACTGTAATGCTTCAGTGTAATACTTTTTATTCCAGCTTCCATTTGTTTTCTCTCCGCACCGGTGCTTGGTCCTTAGCATAAATTTTAACAATTAAATACTTAAAAAAATGTCACAAGAAAAACAGTACATCGGAAAAGGAAAAGCCAACAAGTATGGCGTAAGAATCAACATTAACCTGAGCAAAGCAGGAGATTTCATTCACCAAGGCAAAACCGGTGACTTTCTCAGCTTTTACGTAAACGAGCTGCGCGAAGCCGACAAATACGGCAACACACACACAGTTTACTGCCTCAATAAGCAGGAATCAGTTGCCGAAGAACCTGAAGAGTAACATCACTTCAGAAAAAAAGCATAGGAGAAATCCTGGGCTTTTTTATTTTTAAATAAATTGATTATTGCTTTAGCAAACCATTTCAGCAAATCCCACAACAGTGAAACTAGCTGCATCCGGGTATCCGTCATTTTTTTCCCCATAACTCCTCCTGCACGCACTTATACCCCATCCTGGTAAGCACATCTTCCATCACATTGCTCATCAAAGCACCACTTTTAACACGGCTCCTTTGCACCCGTAATGTTACTGCCGACAAACCAAGCCTTGCCGGTGCATCCTCTGCAAAGGTCGCCTCTATAAATGCCTCTTGCTTACTCATTACGTCCGGGTGAGCCAGATTATACTGCTTCGCCACCAGTTCATGGTACTTCTTTAGCAGCGCCCTGCGCCTGTCAGGGTCCGTTGATTTAGCCAGGCGGCTGCATACCAGTCCAAGCTCTTCAAACAACTGCTTTTCTCTCATCGCACAAATATATCATGTTTCAATATAGAAACAAAAAAGGCATGCCCTTTTCAGAGCACGCCCAACAACCTAAAACCAAACCAATTACTTTCCTCCACCTGCAGGAGCCGGGCTCGCTGCTGGTGCATTTATCGGCTCCAATACCGTACAGCCTGCCTTAACAAGTTCTTCTGCCTTAGCCAAGTCAATTTTGCTCAGGTCTATCATCTGCCTCATAAACCTAATTTCTCCAGCATGTGTAATGCCTTTTAGTTTGAATTTTTTTGCTACATCTTCGCGCAGTTGTAGCGCGGATTCTTTTGTTTCTGCCATAATGATTTTTTATTTTTTAAATGTTAACATCCAATTTTATTACGATCCTATGTCCGGATTAATAGGAACACTAACGCCTTCATCCAGGTGCGGAGCCGGGTAATCCCACGTCCATTCAACACGCATTGTTATGCCTTTATAATCAGTTCCTTTTTTGCCGGAGGCACCTTCAGCTACCTTTAATATTGCTGGAGCCATATTATTTCCAAAACAACGCCTGTCACCATTTCCCTCTACTGCTATAAATACCATGTCGGTGTGCTTCATTTCAGCAACTAATCCCTCCGCTTGCGCTAATGTGCCAGGATACTTCCACTCAAAATAACTTAATATACTTCTGCTGTCATTCTCCCCTTGCAACACCCATTTAACTTCACCTGTATCCATTGTGCTATACATTTTCCAAAACTTTTTTCCTATTTTGGGAACAAAGTCATCCATAATTATAACTTTCCTCGCAAGTGTAGTTGGAGATCCTGATGGCTCAGGCACAGTGGTTAAATCCGATTTTTTTATGTAATAATGCATCTGGGCTGTTCCCGGAATATTTTCCGTGCCCTGGCTGTGAATTACATCCTCAAATTGAACCATCTGATATAATAAAAGGCAGCACCGGTTACCCGCTGCTGCCCGTTACATAATTTACTTTTCTTAAATTTACGCTGCAGCCACAAAACTGATGGTAACACCCGGGTCAAGAACCGGACATGGATCCGTATGGCGAGCTTCAATCACCATCGAGAACCCTTTATACTCCGTTCCTTTAGCTCCACTGTCTTCCGAGCCGTCAACCACAGCTGCCTGAAACAATGGGTTGCCAATCATGCGCATTTGCCCGTTACCTTCAACAGCAATAAGCACAATGCCGCGATTCTTTAACTCCGCAAGTACACCCTGAAATGCAACTGCGCTGCCAGGATGCTTGAACTCTACACGGTTCTTAAAGCTCTTGCAATCCGTTTCCCCTTCCATTTTGGAAGTAATTTTGCCGGTTTCAAGAGTATTGTACCATCTGTACCAGCGGCCACCGGTGCTAAATGTAAATGCGCCATCCCAAAGGTTGCGGGTAGCGGTAGTGACGCCCGGGGCGGGCCATCCTGTAATTTTTTCCCACTCAGTGTAATAAAACTCCTGAGCTGTGCCGGCAATATTCTCTGCGCCCTGGCTGTGCAATAAATCTTGTGGTGTAAATGCCATGTTTTAACTTTTTATAGGTTTTACT
Organism: uncultured Flavobacteriaceae bacterium; assembly: GCA_964432885.1. Lineage (GTDB taxonomy): Bacteria > Bacteroidota > Bacteroidia > AKYH767-A > OLB10 > CAYSPG01. The sequence continues at coordinate 104,936 of CAYSPG010000001.1, read as the reverse complement.
TTTTTTAATTTAAATTTTTGATGATAGATGAAAGATTACTCCTCCACCATGTAATAAACTCCCTTTTTCACCATCTCTTCGGCTACCGACTTGTTAGCGCAAATCTCTTTGGCTGTGTAGGTAACATTATTAAAGATGGTAGTGCCGGCAAGCTCGCATCGGTATTTCTTTTTGTTTACCGTTACAGATGGATGCTCCACCTTTTGGTTGGCCTGGCTCTTATCAAGCTTAGCCTGCAGTGCTGCATTTTCCTTTACCCCTGCATCAACGGCTGCATTAAGGTCCGCAACCTGTTTTTTCAAACCTGCATTTTCCTCCTGCAGTTTGGTCATTTCTTCTGGTGTCATCGTTCTACTTTTATTTTATTGTTATGATGAGAAATTTTAAATATGTCTATTAAAAATTACGATGCAATAGTGGTTGCATAACGTCCGCCTCCGGTAATCTCACCGTTGGCAATGGTGTTTTCAAGTTCATTTGTAACAATCAACTCGGGTTGATGAAACGTAAGCACATAGCTCCAGTTATTCAACATTTTCACCCTGCGGTCAGCTTTCTGAACATCAAAGCGGCCTGCCTGGTCGGCACGTATGGCACGCACACGGTTTATTGCCGGTGTGCACCAAATCTTACTGCTGCCACCTTGTGCTGCCGTACCCACCACGGTCATGTTGCTGTCAAAAATGGCATCCAAATCAGCCTGGCCTTTATAGTTTACGTTGTACTTTTGTTGCACACCCTCGCGGTATCGTGTGCGCAATGCTGTGCTCATAAACAGATTGTCCATTTGCCCTTTCAGCAAATCAGGTATTTGTTTTACAAAATCTTCAATTTGTGTAACAAAATCAGCCGGGTCGGTTTCCAATGCGCCAAGCGTAATGGTGTTTAGACGGCTGGCTGCTGCCATTTTAACAAACTGAATACGCAAACCATCCATGGATGTGTTTGCCTTCAGTTTATCATCTTCTGCAGGTGTTTCGCGCAATGTGCCTGTGTTATCCACACCACCATTGCCCACGCCAGTAAACTGGTAACCCCAATACGCCACCTCGCGGATAAAATCCTGCTGGCTTTGCGGCATTAGCACCTTATTTATGATGTAGTAAATAATAGGCCACTTGCTTCGGTCCACTTCGTTCAGGTCGCTTAAAAAACCTGCCCACATATTAGCATAGTCATCAGGATCCTCGCTTTTGTCAATTTTAAACTCACCCAGCTTTTGAGTCCAGGTTTTAAAGTTGCCAGTACCTTTGCTCACAAACGCCTTTAAAAAGCCTTGTAAAACTTCGGTGCTAAAAAGCTGCACCCCTCTGAAAATGTTTCCTTTTTGCGGGGCCTTGGCAAAAAATTTGCTCAGGTCATCGGTATAAAACATCTGATTTTTGATGTCCTTTTCGGCCTGGCCATTATCTACATAATACGCGCCAAACTCTGCAATTAAATCATCAAGGTTAAATCCTCCTGTTGTGGTCATGCTAAATAAATTTTATAGATTTTAAATTTTAAATTTTTATTTTTTTCTGTTAATAGAATTACTTAATCCCACTCACACTTTCGCTCATCTCTTTGGCTTCCTGGTTGTGCTTTGCTTTGCTGTAGTCAACCGCTTCTGCAGTTGTTTCCACATGGCTCTCGTCTTTTCCGCTCACAGCTGTGTGTGTGCCTGCAGCTTTGCCGCCAAGGGTTTTTACTTCGGCCTTCAACGTTTCAATTTCTTTCGTCATCGAATCAACGTTGGCCTGCAAAGCATCACGCTCAGTTGCTATTTCTTCCTTTTTTTCAATAGCAGCTGCGCAATCATTTTGAATGGTTTCAAAAAGCGAGTTGCTCACAAGCTGAACACTTGTTATGCCGTTCTCTGAAAGCTCTTTGTTTACTGAAGAAATTTCTTCAGCCGTGATGGTTTCTTTTTTTACAAGACTGTTTAAAGCCTTTGGGTATTTCGATAATTGCATTGTAGTTGTTGTTTGAAATGAAACAGAAGTTTTTTTCTTTGATAACTCAGTAGCCCTGGTAATAGCATCAAGCAATGTTCCGCTGGTATCGGCAAGGCTATTTTTAATAGCTTCATCAGTAAAAAACATGGCTCCTTTAAAAATATCTTCGTTAGACGAAATGTTTGGGCGGCCCTCTTTTACATCATTGATAAAAAAGTCAACATGCTGCTTCAGAGTAGCTTTCATAGCTGCATTATCTTTATTTAATGCATCTTCAAAAGCTTTGTTTTTTAAAGTAGATTGTGGCGCATATATGCGCGAAACATCAATTCCCTTTTGCTTAAAATATTCTGCAAAATTCCAAAGCTCCACATAGCTGCCTATGCTTCCAACTTGAGTTCCTTTGCCCTGCATAAATATTTCGTCACTGCCGGCAATAAGCCACATTCCTGCGCTGGCTCCCATGCCTTCCACATGCGAAATCACTGGCTTGCCAAAGTTTTTTGCTGCTTTAGTAACTGATGCAGCTGCGTGGCCATCACCGCCTGGTGTGTCCACATCAAAAACCATTGCTATTACATTAGGGTTGGCTCCGGCACGCATAATAAGGTCGCGCTTTGTTGCCATTCCGCTGTCGCCACAAAACTGGTCGTACTTAGTAATTACATCTTTGAAATCAAAAATTGCAACCGAGTTAGGCGGTGCTCCTTCAGGTGGCGCTGCTTCGCCATAAGCCGAAACTCGATAGCCGGTAACTCCTGATGTTACTTCAATAATTCCATTACTAATTGATTTATCTCGCGGTTGGGTTTCATCATCTTGTGTAAAAGATAATGGCTGAAGTGTTCCTTCAAGCATGCTTAAAACAAGCGGATAGTACCCTTCGGCTTTTGATTCTTCAATGAACCAAACCGTGCGCATTATATCGGCAAAAGTTACAAACCGTTTGTGTTGAGACATTCCTTTGTATAGAGATGTCAAAACTACCTCGCCACCCAAGCCCCGAAAAGGACAGCCCCTGTAGCGCTACAAAATTACCGTAAGCAAATCTTCGTTTTTAGCGTGATACGCCCTCGTAAATGTCTCATATCGCAGCGTTACCAAATGGCTGTTGCGTGATTTTATTTCAGGCCCTTCGGCAAACTGCGTAGTCATTTTCATTCCACTTTTTTCGCCATCCTCACAACTGCCTATTAAAAGCACATCGCCATTTACATCTGCGCAAACCACTATCAGTTCGCAATTATCGTATAGCTCAAAATCATTGCGCCTGTTTACCGTATTTTTTGACAATCTACCTTCCAGTGTATAGGTATAAAGGGGGCCGTTTTCTGTTTCCCTGCTCTCTTCTTTTACAGTGCCGGTTTCAAAAGTAAAGCCAAAATAATCCCATCCGCCAATGTCATCAGCAAGCTCAATAGTTGTAAGGTCAAGTATATTATTGTCCTCAACATCCGGCTCTCCGGTGCTTTCCACACTCTGTAAAGGAAGAAATAACGCCAGCTGTACTGAGCCTAAATTCTGCTCACCTTCGGTCAATCGTTTCATATTGCTGCTTTTTTATACTTAAAATCACATTGCGGACACTTGCGCCATAACTTATATATCATGCTGATTTTCTTAATATTATCGCATCCTTTTTATTCAACCTGTAGCGATAATAGTCTTTTATGATGCTTTGAACGGCAAAAATCTCATCTCCAAGCCCTATTCCTTCCAGCGCACTTTCCAATACTTTTTTAATTTCAGCATCCGGGTAAATCTTTAATTCTTTATCCGCAGATATGCGCACATGGTTTTTAATTTCACGCTCCACCGTAGTGTTAAACGCCACTATGTTGCCATTGGTAACAAAATGCCCCCTGCGCATAAACACATCTTCTTTAATCTCTACGTAAACCTTGTCGTTATAATGCGAAGCATTAATCCGGTGCTTGTCTTTATCAATCGGGTTTTCAAGCATCAGGTATAGCGTTATACCAGGTTGTTGGTGCCTGCTTAATCTATCAACCAAAATTTGGCCATTGTACATCCGTTCCGGATTTCCATAAAATGTTTCTAGGTAATGCCGTATGTACCTTTTTACCGGCAGTGCAATAATAACCATCCTTAGCCCGTAAATGTATTGTTTTGAAAATATAGTTAATTACATTTTTGCAAATATTTTACACAACCCTGCTAACAGCTTTCACCAGTTTTTTTTTATCGTTACAAGTGGAGAGGAAAAGTCGTCTTTCCGGAATACATATATTCTTTCAAAACCTTTTTCATTGTCCGAAACCGTAATTGTCAATTCGCCCTGGTAATTAGTGTACCACACCGTTAAATGCTCCAGCGCACGTGTAATGGTTGACGGGGATATGTCTTCAAAATTGTCTTTTAAAAATCCCTTAAACCAATGCCTTACTCCAAATTTGTATTTTATTTCGGCACAGTTGCTGCGCTTATCCAAATGCGCACACTCAATCTCGTATCGTTGTAAATCCTCTTCCATCACCGTATCACAATTATTCTTTTATACATATTTCCATTGCTTGCCAGGTACACGCCTTTTGCAAGTTGCATTATGCCGGCATCGGCATAGTTACCAAGGTAACGGCCTGCTATATCGTACACCATCCATTCATCCGGTAACCTTGTGGGTTTAAATACAGCCACCGCATTACTGTATTTAAACCGGCCGTTTTTATCAACCTGCTTCACCCTGTAAACGCTTACTCCCGGGTTAGGATGCCGGTGCCTGTAACTGTAATTATGTATCTGGTTGGTAGTGCCACTACCAGCAACCGAGCCCAAGGTTAAAAAACTCAATCCTGATGGTGCGCTCAACTGCACATCAAACCGGTCGTTATTCAGCTCACTGGCCGTAGCCCAGTTTATTTCTGTGCAGTCGCCCTGTGCTATATAACTTCCGTTTACGTACAGCCACTCCACCGGGATAGCCGAAAAATCATAATACACCGGGCAAAACACCGTATCGTGTGTCCCTGTGCACACATAATGAATGCACCATACATAACTGCTGCCTGCAGTAACAAACACAACCCCAAAAGCCGATGGCTGCACCATATTGCAGGCACTGTCATACAGCACCGCGCTTACATTCAACGTGGCGCAGCTGCCTGCCGGCACACTGGTAAAAAGTAAAATATTGCCGGGAGCGGTAAATGTGTAACACTCATTCACCGTATCGCCAGGTGACACTGTATAACAGTTTGGCGATGCCGGAAACTGAACAATACCACCTGCAGGCGCTAAGCACGTACTCTGTGCAAATACCTCAGGCGCAAAAGTGCCAAGTACCAAAAACATAAAAAAGAAAATGATAAAATAGGTTTTAATCGAACCCTCTATAGTGCGCATGTATCAAAGGTGCACAGCCATTAGTTGTCTTCAAAGGACAGGCTTAAATGATTAATCCCCTATCTTAGATGCATAAAAAAAATTTCGCATGAAAAAATTACCTTCACAGCTAATCAAAAGGCTTTACTTATCACCCAACTTAAATTAAGACACAAAAACATCACTGATTTACAATTGCATGAAAACCCAAGCTCAAAATTGATTATAAATAAAAGATATTTGGCTCCAATTAATAAAGCAATTTCAAAATTACAATCGTCTCATTACCTTTTTTCGCACATAGAAGAAAGCTGCATCAAAGGCTGTATTGCTGATTTAAAGGCAAAACAATACTGGACGTAGTTTATGGTTTTTGCTCATGCATTAAAAGTGCATGATAAAAAATAGTTAGCGAAGGACACCCATCGCTTCCTGCAAGCGATAACAGTAAGATTAACGAAAGGCGATAAACCAACTGCAGCTTTCAACCAGCCTGCCGCCCATCGTTAATCCCGCTGTTATCGAACACCCCTTTTCTGCATATACCGTTCAACATTCTTTTCGTGAGCTAC
>CAYSPG010000001.1:0-98985 GCA_964432885.1 uncultured Flavobacteriaceae bacterium | reverse complement strand
GTTATCGAACACCCCTTTTCTGCATATACCGTTCAACATTCTTTTCGTGAGCTACACTTCTCTCTTCATTAAAATCGCTTGTTACTATAAGCGATAATTGGACACAATAACGTAACCAGTACAAGCAATAGTTACGGGTAAAAAAATGCCCCTGTACGTTTTTTGAAAACTCAATTACAGGAACAAAATTTATCAACGTTAATTTTGTGTAGTACCATTTGTAAAATAACAATTCTCTTTTCATCTTTTCAACTTTTATTTTTCCAATATTCTTTCTGTAAATCCCAATCGTACTTATCGCAAGCTTGCCGGTAGCCATCAGGCACAAACAACTTAAACGTACCGCTTGCCATCCACTCGTTTAAATCCTCACGCTTTACCCACTGGTAGGCAAGCGTGCTCAGTTCCATCAGCAGGTAGTAATCGGGCTTAATGCGCCATGTTTTCACCATAAACAACCGCAGCTTGCCGCGAGTACTGTTGGCAAGCAGTTCACCTTCCATCAGCCAGGGCGGCTCCGGCTCAGGTCGCCCAAACAGCCGACCACTGCTATCAGAAGCAGGGGCAGAAGTCTCAGTAGTTTTTTCCGTTTTTTCTACAATTTCATTCATACAGCTTGTGTTTTGTATTGTAAGGGGTTTTGGGCTGTTACATTTGTTACAGCACTAAGTAATTGATAGTTAAAATATTGAGGTGTGACAAAGTGTAACAACTCTACCAAGCAGGTTACCGCACCTGTAACAAGTTTGTGACAATTTGTAACAGAATAGCGGTGTTTTTGCGTTTTGTCACATTTTGTTACAAATTGTATGTTGTTTTTATTCAGATTGTTACAGAAGAAAACAGCAGTGTTTTTAAAAATTGTAACAGAAAAAAACCAACCCACGAAAAAACCGCAAAAACCTCCAAAAAAAAGAGCGGAAGGCCTTTTCCACCCTATTTTTTTTAAAAACAATGCTACTACTACCACTCCTCCTGAGTAGGAGCCGCATAAAAAACGATTTATTTTATTGATTGTGTGCATTGTAACAAATTTGTAACAGAATACTACTACTTCAAATACCTGAACTGGTGCGTGTGATAGTTAAACTCAATTTTAAAATCGTTGCAGTTGGGCAATGCCGCAATTACATCGCTTTTAAACTCCTGATAACCTTTACGGCCTCCGGTAAGCTCCAATGCTATTGCAAGCGCAAGCTGAGCCGGACCAGAGCCATTGTATCCCCAGTTAAAACCGGTAGGCGAATGCGCCCATTCTCTAAGGCTTGGTTCCAACGGCAACAGCTTGCCGTTAAGCATAACCTGGGTGTTGCCCTTATCATCAATCCACCCCTGCAAGATGTTGCCAAATATTTCGGGTTGTTTCATACTTCGTGGTCTTTACAGGTTGGTTCTTGTTTTTCTACACCGTCACGTCTTACAGTAGAGTAACCTGATGCGTAGCCTCCACAGAAGTAACATCGCGATGGTTCCGTTCCAAAAGCATCCTCCGGATTGGGCAATGCCTGTTTTTCTTTTTGCTTTTGCGCCTGGTCTTCCTTGTAACTGCTATAAAACTCTTTTACCTTTCGGCAATATTCATTTACTGCTTCTGCTCCTCCTTCGCGCCATGCTTTCTGCAGCTCGTCAAAGTGATTTACATTTATTGCCACCGGCATTAAATATTTTTTTCTGCTATTCACAGGCTCTCCCTGTACTTTAAAATCGCGGCCGTGCTTATCTATTAAGTCGCTGCCATCAACAACAGTCCGGGTAAAAACAGGCTTGCCATTTTGGGTTTTAGGGTAGGGCGGCAGGTGCGCTGCTAACATGCGTAGTTTATGGTTTTTGCTCATAGTTTAAAATGGTAAATCATCTTGTTTGCCAACTCCGTTACTTGCATTGGCGGCCTCTGTCTGGCTCCAGCCGGCATCCACTTTCTCCAATTGCATTTTTATTTCAGCCTCCTCGCCTGGGTCTATCCACCGGTTCTCAATTTCCTGTTGTGTTAAAAATTGTTCAACCTTAAACACATAAGGCCGCCCGTTTCCGTTTACATACGCACGGTCGTTTTTTATTTTTCCATCCGTAAATGTCCGGTTCCATATCGGAAAGCTGTACCGCTTTGTCCGGTACCGGGTTGTTACCAGGTCGGCATTATAGGTGTCGCCTGCAGCTGTTTTTAACGCGGCCATAGTCTCATACTCCACACCATCCCAAATAAACGTATGGTACTGGTCCACCTTTAGTTTATCGGTAAGTGTTTTGCGCAAATAATTTTTCTCATACCTGCGCTTTAAAAAATGCTCGTGCACATCATCAAGGCTCATTAATATTTCGTGTACACCGTGGTCAAAAAACATATCGCGCAGGTGTTCGCGCAATTCTTTTTCTACCGTGCTTTGGCTGTAGGCGATAAGTTTGCGCAGCGCTTCTGTCTTTAATAACTCAGGATGTATCCATGCGCGGTGCATTTTCTTTTCAATCTTCAGTTTTCTTTTGCTCAAAAAATTTAAAAATGCCGGTAGCTCTTCGCGCAACTCCTGTTCCATGTCCACAAACAGTTCCTTTACAGGTGGCACCTTTCGCACCCAAAAGCGCTGGTCTTCTTCGGTAGCATAAATAAAATTATCCTCGTTGTTGGTTATAAAAATAAATTTCGCAAAAATGTCCATCTCCACCTGGTCGCGGCCCTTCTGGTTCATCATTACCTTTTCACCTGTACTCAGCGATTTTATCTTCTCAATAACTATCTGCTTGTCAATTTTTGCTTCGTCACAAATCACAAGCAGCTTGCCGCACCAATGCCCGTTAAACTCGCTGGCTAAATCCATATTGCCCACAATAGCCGTGTTTTGACCAAAAAAATGCCGCAGCCACTTTGCAAAAGTTGATTTGCCGGTATTATTCTCCTTGCTTACTAAACACAGTACCGGAAGCATCTGCTGCGGTTGCTGATAAAGCAATTGAATATAATCCAGCCCTAAATCCAATTCGTTTACCACAAGCTCCTGCCCTTTATACCACATCCGCACATCGCGGTCACCAAATATGTGTTTTAAAAATCCTATGGTGTAAGTAATTTCTCCTTCTCCGGTTTCGTGCTCAAAGGGCGAGTACATATTGTAACACCCATAATGCACCGGCTGAAAGTTCTGATGGTCGGGCACGATGCAAAAAGCTTTAAACCTCCTTATCAACTTTATACTCTCTTTTCCATGGTCATCAATAATGGTGCTTTTTTGGCGCTTGTGAAAAGTGTTTTCCAGGTCATTGTATTTATTTGGCACCTGAATTTCTTCAAAGTACTGGTCTCCGACTCTAAAAAATTTACTTACCTCTTTGCTTACAACAATATCGCACTTGCCTTCCGATTCATTCCAGTGATACTTGGTGCCGTTAAAAATAAAGTCGCAGTTTTTTAAGTCCTTGGTATTGGTGGTACCTGCTTTGCTTGCAGCTTTCTTTATCTTTTCGCTGTGGTACTCTACAAAATCTTCCACCCGGTGCAGCCTGAACTCTTTACGGATTTTATCGGCACTCCACGTCATATCTTCGCGCCAAAACCACCGGGCAGGCTTACCCACATCTGCCAGGTCATCCAATATTTCTTTTGCCTTGCCCGGAAAAGCCAGCAACATATCGTCCAATCCTTTGGGCGAACCTTCCAAATCAGGACTTATATAGGCAAAAAATTTACTTACATCATAATTACTTAGCAATCGCCTGATGGTGGATGCGCTGCTGAAAAAATTATGCGGGCGCTCGTACAGGTCCGTTCCCTTTTCCAAAGCTTTCAACGAAATGTTATTAGCATCGGCATCGGCAAGCCAAATAACATTCTCCACTTTGCATTCCAAAATCAACTTTATAATATCGCCATGTAACGTGCCTGTGTCTTTATTTTTGTAATGCTGAATGCTGGTAAGCCCGATAATATCAAACCCGTTCATCCAGCCAACAAACGCTTTAAACGAGCCTTCTGTAAGGATAAGATTTTTAATTTTTTCCTTGCGCTCATATTTATCAATCAATCCGGGAGGGATAAATGGATAGGTTCCTGCTCCTTTGGGAATACGGTATTTATGTTCGCGGCCTTTGTCATCCACTCGTGGAGTGTGCAGGCGTATAAGCTTATAATCCTTGCTTGTTCCTCTCTTTGCAATTTCAACACCATCAGCAGTCATCTCATGGTTAGCGTGTTTAATCTGGCTGCGGCTAAGGGTGTATAGCCTTATGGCAATCCCCTCATCACAGGGCTCAAATATTTTAAAATCTTCAAGCACATTTTCAACCCGCTTACTCTTCCCACCCGTAAGCTCATTATCGTACTCCACCTGTTTCGCTACAAACAGCTTAACGGTATTTACCGCATCGGTAATGTGCATTTCATCAACAATGCGCTGGTAAAAATATTTTTCGCCTAATGACTGAACTTCTTCAGCGTTTTTATCTAAACTCATACCTCTCGTTATCTTCAATAATGGTTGCTGTAAATGGAAATTTGTTTTTGGGTACTTCTTCAATCATCTGCTGCAAAAATTTGGAGCCGGTAAAAACTACTCTTTTTTCTCCATCAATTGTTATTTGCATGAATAGCCGGTTGCCTTCAAACTTTGATGGTTCAATGCGGTAATCAATAATTTCTATCTCCTTATTAAGCACACGGCTGACTTTTATTTTGTCGCCAACAAAATTTTGAAGCTTGGTGGTTATTTTAAAGTCTGAAAACTTATTCATGCCAGTAATTTTTTAAGTAAATTTTTTGAATTGCAATGCTTTGCCCATCCATTGTAAGAGGCGGTAGATGGTGCGTTTTTCCTGAAGCGGAGCATACTTGCAAAACGCTGCTTAATGCTTTTGCGCAGCAATGTTTTTTCGTGGTAAAAAACATATCCAACAAAATCAATCCCACGTGCAGCTATCGGAAATACCTGGTAATTATCTTTTACATCCAGTGCAAGATTGTTCTTCAGATACGATTTAATGCATGCAAGCAGGTTATGTGAAAACTGTTTGCTGTTGTGCAGTATCACAATATCATCAGCATAGCGGAAGTAATTCTTAACCCCAATACTTTCTTTTATCCAGTGGTCAAAATAGGTGAGGTAAAAGTTGGCGAGGTATTGGCTCAGGTAGTTGCCGATGGGCAGCCCATCAGCGCTGTCGATAATCTCACCAAGCAACCACAGTAAATCGTTATCCTTAAACTTTCGCCTAAGCATTGCTTTAAGAATATCGTGATTAATGGAAGGATAAAACTTCCTGATGTCGAGCTTCAGGCAGTAGGTTGTTTTCTGCTCATTAAGCAATGCTCGTTTAACTGCATTGGCGGCCGCATGAATGCCGCGTTTTTTTATGCAACTGTACGTATCGGCCGTAAACGTTGCGATAAAATACGGCTCCAGCACATTCATTATAGCATGGTGCGTAATGCGATCAGGGTAGTACGGCAGCCTGAATATTTCGCGCTCCTTTGGTTCCCTGATAATAAATGTTGTGTACGCTGATGTGCTGTAGGTTTTATCCCTGAGCATTTGATGCAATGCCAGAATATTTTGTTCCCGGTTGCAATCGTGTTGCTGTACGCTTTCCTGATGCATTTTACGTTTACGCGCTTTTGCATCTGCGGCCTGCAGGTTTTCTATGCTTATTATTTTCTGATACAAGTTGCCTGTTCTTTTCATTTTTGCTTTCCTGTAAAGTCTTTTTCCACTGGTGGTACTAAAGCCTTTATTTCACTGTCTGTTTTTTACCAAGGGGTAAGGCTTGCGCTGCCAAATAAATTAAGCATAGCTGAGAGCTGCAGTTCGTGTTCGTGTTATCGTAGTTGTAATTCGTGTTCGAGAAGCCGAAGCCGGAAGAAACCGCTCACACAGCGCACAACCTACGCCTGCTTACGCAGGCGATTTTTCTGTTTGTGGTATTAGCCAATAGGCTATATACAAATCTGTAAACGTGTCAAAAAAGTTCATTGCTGTTTGTGCATCAGGAAAGCGCAGCCGAGAGCCGCAGTCCGCGACCGTGCAAGCGTAGTTGTAATACGTGCCCGAGAAGCCGAAGCCGGAAGGGTTAGACTCATCCGCTTTTACTCTTGCCCATGGGTCGTACTTGGCCTGACTTGGGTTGTTGTAATCAGGCATCCATACTTCACCTGTTTCGTCATTGGTGTTCCATGCCCGGGCGCATATTTTAAGTTTTTTGTATGCTACATCATCCGCATCCATTATTGCATCAATAATGGCTTGGTTTTCAAAAAACTTTTTTTCTTTTTCGGTGCCGTATTTTGTGAGGCACTCTTCAAATGTGTTGGGTTTGTTTTGCATTATTTTATTTATTTTATTGTTAGAAATTCGTTGTGGATGTCAATAAATTGTTTGCCGAAATATTCAGCATCTTCGCTATTTGGAAAGCAAAGCCGAGAGCCGCAGTGCGTGTACGTGTGCTCGTAGTCGTAATACGTGCGCGAGAAGCCGAAGCCGGAAGAACTGTAATTCCATAAAAAATAAGCCCACCATTTTTTCTCATTACCATCGCGCCAATTTGCTTGCCATGCTCCTTGGATTATTCTTGCAATTACCACGAGTTTGTCAATGGCATTAAAATCAGCAGACTTTAGTTTTTGCAGCTTCAGGTAATACGCATCCTTAAATTTCATTTTCTTAAAGGTTTCTAATGCAGCTTCAAATGAAACGGGCCTGTTTGTTTTTGGAGTGAATGGCTCTTTGCCAAATATTTTTTCTAAAAGTTTTTTTTCTGTGGCTGATGCTTTTGGATATTCAACCTGCGCTTGTTGTAATTCGGTCATGTATTTTAGGATTTATTAGTGTTTCTCAAATTTTTCAACTCTTCCGCTTTTGCTGAAGCTTCTTTAAATAATTGGTTTACCCTAAACTCGAATGTGGCTATTATCTTGCGATAACGCCAATGCATAAACGCTATATACGACTGAGCAGCCATAAAAGCTATCGCCATCATTTTTAAGTACATTGTAGGTAACATTAAACCTATTATCAGCATAAGTACTCCTGCTATCAGGTTGTAAAAAGCAAGAATGCCTTCGCGTTTACTTGCTTTATCAAAAAGTTGTGTATCTTCTGTTGTCATGTTATTTCAATTTAAAATTGTCTCCATTATCAGAGAACATTAGCCATATTAATTGCTACAAGAATTATTGCTACTGATATCATTCGTAATCTTGTTTAGGCGGTAATGTTGGCTGGATGTAGCGTTTCCACCATGCCATAAAGCACTCGATGCGCTGTTTTTTTGTTGCTTTGCTCATGCGTAAAATGATTTAGTTTTTTCAGCTACTTTTAATGCGAACTGTTTAGCATCCGTGCCTGGTGCATAGTGCACCATAAGGCAATTTTCTGATTGCACCTGTGTATGGTTTACCTCACTCATGCTTTCAATAATTATTTTAAAAGCTTCATTTACCCGGTGCTTTTTTTCGAGCACAACGCCAAAGGCATCTTTATCGCAATGTTCGCACTGCGCAATTTCAAAAAATGATTCCCGGTGCAGGGTAATTATTTTGTGAGGGCTTGCCGTTGCGCCACCCATCACCGTTTCAATAAAAGCCACCAAAGGATTGCGAGGTTTGTTTTTTAATTCCTCAAGCTGCTGCTGCAGTTTTTCGTAATCTTCGTAAGGCACATAGCCAAATACAAAGAGCAGGTTTTTGATAATTTGCATGATGTTATTTAGTTTATGATTTCTTTTTCTACAGTAAAAATTTGCATGGCATAGGTAAATTTGTTGGAGCCGATAAGCGTTTCGCGCATTTTTTGCTCATGCGGCATAACGTAACCGGTGCTGCGCATAATGCCAATTAGCTCGTTTAATGTATGCGCCCTGGCTATTACGCCATCGCCTTTCCACCAGGTGTAAAGCTCTTGGGGTTGTGTAGTGGTGTTCATTCTATTTGAGTGTTATTTTTTTTCGTCTTTTCGTTCCCACAACATTACTACAGGTATTAGCATAGGCCATAGTGCTATTATTATCCAGTCCAATAATTCAATTTCTTGTTCTTCCTCTAAAGACGAACGGTATAGTGGCACGGCTCCAATAAGCCATAGGTAAATAATGATGATTATTGTCATGTTTATTTTTATTTGGTGTGAAGGGGTAAGCTTTCGAAGCTCCAGCCTGTTACCGGTATCATGCACCCGGTAAGCGCTCCCCCTCATGTGCCCGTCTAATTCCGGGCTGTCAGGTAATTTTCTTGCGGTTGGGTACGGCTACCTGTTATAAGCTTCGGCTTACCAAGCCTACATGCAGTTTGAAGTGTTATCCGTACTGTTACACTTCCAGAATCCTCTCAACCTGTTCAAGCGGTTGTGGTGTCACGCACCACCTCTCGGTACGACCGGCACTTGATAGAAACTTCGCTATACGTTGTTTGCTGTTGGGAATTACGTTAGCAACTGCCTGTGTCTGTTGGCCCGGGATTGTCTGCATCGGTAGGCTCTGCAGTGGGCTCACAAAGAGCGGTAATCTGCTCCTGAAACTCAGTGTTGTTTTTCATTTCGCCTAACCATTCTGTGCCTTCGGCATCGGTTACGCTGGTGGGTGTGGCTTTGCCATCTTCCCATGTGTAGGTTACGGTGTACGATTTACTTCCTACGGTGATTGGTGTGTTGTGCATACGTGTATGTATTTGTTGGTTAAAAAAATTATTGTTTATCTTATCACAACTTACAATTTTGCTTTCAAGCAAATGGATAAGCATTCTGGCCCTGGCATTGGCTTCGGTGTATCCGAATCCTGCAAAATAATCACCGGGCACTATTTCACCATTGATGTGCTGGCACACCCACCCTTTAACAGTTACTCCATCTTCATAGGTGCCATCCCATGCAAAAATTGTTTTGTGCGTTTTAAAGCCTTTGGGGATTAGCTCGCCTAATTCGGCACCGGTATATGCTGCGCAGCTTTGGCCTTCCACAAAATGGTATGGCCTGTCAACAGGGTTCATTGCCGGAAGCGATATTTCGGCATCGCCATCGCCCAGTTTCATAAAGCCCCAAAAAAGGGCTGTATCTTGTGTTATGCCAAGCTCCTGCAGTTTGCGGCACAGGTCGTAGCTGGCAAAGTGTTCGCGGAATTGAATTTTTTTGGTCATGCGGCAGTAGTTATTTTACGGTCCGTTAATTCAGGGAATATTTTACAGGCATCTTCTGCGCTTAGTTCCCATCCAAGGTCACAGGCATCTACTACGGCAGCTTCGGTAATTTTAGGATAGGTGGTGCGTGATTTATAAGCAGAAAATATTCCTTGCTTTACGCTTACATCCCAATCCCACACTACGTAAATGCGAAAGCCTTTTTCTTCAGGTATTGCTTTAAAAGCAATGATGCAATGGCGGGTGGGCAGCTCTACCCATGGGAATATTTTGTTTTTCATGCTGCCTCCTCCTCTCTGTTTAAAACGTTACTACTCCAGTGCATGTAAAGCATTTGGTAGGGAAAACAATCCATCTGGTTATCGTGCTTGCCCTTTTTCCATTCATCGGCCACACACACGTTATTGTAAACCCACAGTATAAACTCGCGCAAGTTGCCCGGATAACCATAATGCTCCATGATGATACGCATGTCCTGGTCGCCACAGTAGGTAAGTAAATCCCACAGGCATTTGTGGCCTTTTTCAGTAATAAAGTATTTGCCATGC
The DNA here is from genome assembly GCA_964432885.1 of uncultured Flavobacteriaceae bacterium. GTDB lineage: Bacteria > Bacteroidota > Bacteroidia > AKYH767-A > OLB10 > CAYSPG01. The sequence goes on along the minus strand of CAYSPG010000001.1, from coordinate 89,331 downwards.
CCTGTGGCGGCATCAAGTTTATCAATCAAGCCTTTGTCCCATATCCACAGGTTGGTGTTAAGGCGTGACCATTTGTTAGAAGGGCTTAGGCTCTTGGGCGTAAGCATCTGCTTTTTTTGTACAGTGAAATTTTGCATGATTTATTTGTTTTTGAATTATTTTTTTTCGGTGATGGTTACAAGTTGCATTGCGTGAAGCTTATCGTTGATGGTAACAGAGCCTGCGAAATTGTTTTGTGGCGGCCAGTAGGTAACTTTAAGATGCTTGGCCCGGTATTGATAGTGCTTTGCAACTACGCTCAATGTTAAATGCACATCTTTAAGCGAGAGGCACATTGCACTCTCATCCTGCCCCTTGCAAATTTTTGCCGCCAAATCCACCAGCTGCGCAGTTGTTTTTGTTGATGGTTTGCGGGTAACTTCTATGTTGAATTTCATGCTGCCACCGTTTTAATTGTTATCTCCATTACTGTTCTGTCAATATCCCCCGCAATATTTTTATGATGAATGATTAAACAATTGTTTTTTCTCTCAAGAGCATAAGCATATTCAAGCGCCACATGATTATTTCTTTTAGCGGATTTAATTGCTTCTTTCACCGCATTTTCAAGCGTATTCAAATTATCACAGTACCACATCGCCTGGCTTACTAAGCTCCTTAGCCGTAACTCATTGGTGTTATGCTTCTCTGTGATATAACGAACGTTAAAAAACTCCTTGCTCATGCTCCAACCTCCTGTTCAATTTTATATTTACGTCTGAGTTCGTTTAAGTCGGTACCAGGAACAACGTAAACAATTGTTTTAGAATCAAGCTGCGCTTTTATTTTTCCCTGGCGGTTGGGTTCGCCTTTTACAATGTCTTTTTTAAGAAAACGGGATGCGAATTTTTTCTCATCACGAAGCGATTGAGTGTCGCGCTTTTTATAGCCAGATAGCCTTGCAAGTTCCTTTTGTTTTTTTGCGGCAATCTTTGCGCGCTGTGCTACGGTTAGCCTAAAATTTGCAAACGAAACAGAGCTTTTGTAATTAAAAATTTCTTCAAGCAACTCAACGTATTGTTGCTGGTTAGCCTGACGTTTAAGCTTACCGGGTTGCATTTGCACTTTGCGCAGCATGGTTTCGTGGTCGTACTCAGGCGCTGTCATGCATTGCTCCAGTGCTACAATAAATGAGCGTTCAAAGCGTGAATCAAATTCTTTAAAATCATCTACCTTGGCAAGCAGGTCAGAGGCTTTTTCTTCGTTATCAAAAACAAACAACCCATCTTTATATGCAGTACTTAGTGTTTGCTTATTTTGATTGGTGGTGATGTATATGGCTACAATTACAGTTACCTTGGGATGTTTAGCAATAAACTTTTTCAGTCTGATATAGTTTTCATTGCCTTTGCTGCAATAAAACTTTAGGTAATCGGGCAAGCTCCAGTTTGATTTGTTGCTGTTCAAATTGGCAATATCATTGTCGCAAACTTCATCATCAACAATGTAGTAGATGGGACATTTTAATCTCTTGGCAACTTCAAGCCTGTGCTGTCCGTCAATAATATTTTTTTGTTTGTCAACTATGATGGGGTTTAAGCGCAGTAAATTTTTAATGCTGATTTGCTTGAGTAATTTTTGCACATGCTTTTCGGAAACAGGGCGGTTGCTGTCAAGCGTTTTAAACTGCTTGTAATCGGTGGTGTTGAGTAGTGACATGGCTTAATCGTTTAGTAGTGCATTTAAACCAGGTCCTTTAATTTTTATTTTTCGCTCGGTAGTTACCTGGCAGCTGCTGCATAAGTCAGGCTCTACCCAATAGCATCCGCCAAGGCAACCGTTGTTTTGGCTGCATCCGCACTGGCGGCATATCACAAAGTTGTCGTCAATAATTACGGCAAAGTTGCCGGGTGCTGTGTTTGTGTATTTAGGAAAAACACAGTCTATAAGATAAAAAAATTCTTTAAGCGTGGCAGCTTCCAGGTTTTTGCAGGCAATAACATGTGTAAAGGTGTTGTTACTGGCTTTGCTTAAAGTTGTTACTTCAACGGGCTGGCCTCTGCGGCTAAAAAACCGCTTGATGGCATTGATGTTTTGTTTTAATTTTTGCATGATTATTTGTTTTTAAAATTTTGTTCTTTCAGGTAGTAATATCTTCTTCGCGCATTAAGCTTTCGAACACACTCGCTGCAGTGGTGGCCGGTAATTTTACACGGCTTGCCGGTGATGTCGTCAATGCATGGAGCCAATGCTGTGCATCCGCATAGTGAGCATATTTTTTTATTACGGCCATGGCTGTGTTTCATTTTAATGTTAGCGACAGTACACCAACCACGGTAAGCAGCAATCCTACCAGCAAAATACTTTGAAGCAACATGCCGTCAACGAATGTGTTATCCGTGTAGTTTTTGTTTGATTTCATAAAGTTTTTTTGATGATGACTGGTAACTTGAATTGGTAGGCAGCGGAAGTAATCCTTCCATGTGCGGCAGGGCGTTTATCGCAAACAGTTTTAACTCGGACATGGTGTGGCGGTGTATGTTTTTTGCAATTTGTTTTACCATTCGAACACCGTCCTGGTGCTTTAAAAAAGCAAGAGAGTGGTAATAATTTTTTTCCGAGTGCATAGCCACCTGTTCGCTGTGGGCAATGTATTTGCTAATCATGCCGGCCAGCAACTCTTTTTCAGAGGGTGGCAGTGGCGGTGGGGTTTGAGGTGCCAATGAGGGTTGTATCATAGCGTTTTTGTTTTTTCGGCAGTTGCTGATGCAGGTGCTGCATTGTTTTTATATGCCTCAATAAACGATACTACTTTTCTAACCATGCGCCCCTGTGCACGCGCTTCTTTGATGTCGGCAATGGTATAGTGGTCGTACTCAAAGGCATCAAGAGTTACAATAGTTTGGCAGGTGAACATATCCAATCTTCGCTGTGTTAAATACAACTGACGTGCATCGCCATCGGCAAAATCCATTTCATCAGGATAGTTGTCGAGGGCTGTCATAACTTTAAAGCCAAGATTTTCGAGTTCTTTTTTTGCGAGGGCAAATTCTTTTAGCTGCGTTTTGTTTTGCCAAAAAACCGGGCCGTGCAAGTAGATTAGTTGTGCCATGTTATTATAGTTAATGCACTGAGGAGTGCTGTTTATAATTCTGATAAGGGAATTTGTAAAACTCTTGCGAGTGGTTTTTTTTCAAGAACCGTAATACTTCCCGGATTGCGCATCTTATTATAAAATGTTGAGTAGTTCCATCCGCACATATCAATTACCTTATCCCGCAGCAATACTTTGTCGGCCTCCGAGAGGTTATTGTATTTTTCTCTAAAGCGATTCTTCATTTTATTTATTTGGTTGTTGATTTTTAAATTTTAATTTTATACCGCAATACTAACACAATGGTTCATTGATGAACGTATGTGTTCATTAATAAATATGAACAAGGAGTTGTTAATTACCGCTAATGATTTAAGTTTCATAGAACTTAACATTAGGAATTTGTTAAAAACTAACAAGGTTGAGGCGAAAAAGATGTGCTTGGAGTGCGGTATTGTAGAGCAAACTTTGTATAGAAATTTCCGCGAGCACAACTATCAGCTGTCCACTTTAAAAAAAATTGCCGATTATTTTAAGGTACCACTATCAGATTTGTTAGCTAACGAAACTCCTGTTTTTAATAGTGAAAGCTCAAAAATGAGAGTCTCAAACGAGCCATTAACAAAATACGGCAGCAAGAAATTTAATGAGAAACAACAGGCAAAATTTGACCACCTGATGAGCACGATAGACCAGGCGGCCGAGAAAATTAAAAATGATATTATAAGGTTCATCGAGTGACTCTCCACAGAACCTCAGTGTACCAAATGTACGGTACAATTAAAATACAACAAATTGATTTGTAGTGTAAAATGAAAAGGAAAGGGAGTCCCATCTTCTCCACAATAAATCCTGCTTTTAGAAAAGTGGGATTTTCTATTTAAACCCATTGCAGTTTTTTGTGTTTAGCATGTATTCAATGAAAAAATGAGCAGTTTATTTTAAAGAATAGAAATAAATGTCCAATTGTGGAGTGCTTGAACCTTTGGTTCAAAAAAATTTTTGAAGAAAAAAAGTAGAAGAGATATTTGATTACAGAAACGAGAAAATCAAATTACTGTTCAAGTGATTAAAAAAAACGAAAGATTGTTAATAGAAAAATCTTTTATAAACCACCTCGTCTTTTGAAGTAATGCGCAATAAATAAATGCCATTGCTTAACGAAACGGTATTAAAAATATAGTTGTTGCGTTTATCCAAAACCTTAGCCGAAATCATTTTACCCAAATCGTCCATCAGCTCAATTGAGCCTTTATCAAAAACCTCATCATCAAGTTTAACTACAATTTGCTGCGCTGCATAATCAGATGTTACCATGATATTTTGGTTTGATAAATCAAAGCGCACAGCCACTACTCCATTGCCACGAACACTGCCATCAAAATCGGTTTGCAAAAGTTCATAATAATTTACTCCATTTGCAGGGTGTTCGTCAGTAAACGAATAATTATGCTGAACACTTGAAGTCCCTGCACCTTGTATTTTGGCAATTGAAAAAAATTCGCGCTGGTTGGTTGAGCGTTTCAAAGTAAAGTAATCATTGTTTAACTCACTTGAAGTTGTCCACTTTAACAAAACACTTTTATTTTTTCGCTCGCCTGTAAAACTTAACAATTCAACCGGCAGTGGATTGTTTGAATTAACGGATGCCAATGTAAACGGCCCCCAGTTGTTTTGCGAATTTGAAGTAACAGTGCCCGATGCAGTAGTGCCTGTAGTAGCAGTGTTTCCTTTATCATCCCATGATGCGCTGTTAAAATAAGCAACTCGCAAATCAGATAAATTGGTAACACCGCAACTGTTGGCATCCCATGATAATTTTACTGTACGAGCCTGTGTTCCAAAATCGCGGTTTATAATCCAGTACTCGCATTTGCTAACATGGTCAAGCGGAAGATTTACCACATTATTGTAAACCACAGTAGGGTTTGCTTTAAAATATTCAGCCGTATATGAATCGGGCACGGCTGCCGAAAGGGTAACATTGTCAATTGCCACAGATGGATCACTGCCTGTACCATCGGTATTATTTATCCACCTAAAACCAATCTTCAAATTTGAAATGTTATCGCATGTGGTTGGCAGGCCAACAGTGAAAGCTGTCCAGGTGCCTTGTGGTGCACATGTGGCTGGAGTTTTTCCAGGATTGGTTAACAAAGCCCAGGTGGTGCCTCCATTAATACTGTATTCAACGGTAAAATTATCAAGCGTAGTTTGGCCATTTTCAATGTAATTAAAACCCAGTGTAATGGTGCTTTTGCCTATGGTACTAATTACTGGAGATTCAGCACGTTTATCGGCTGTTGGGTTTTGTCCTCCAAAAGTTGGACCCGCATTATATGTTGCACCACAATCGCCCGTGGGGCATAAAAAGCATAAGGCGCACGGAATATTTCCAACATGAAGTGATGCATTATTACCGCATCCGGCACCACAACTGCCTGCTGGCATTCCGTTTTCTGCACAACTTATAAACCATTCGTTTGCATAATTGCCATTTGTTCCACTATTGGTTACAGTCCAGGTTCCATTGGGGCCAGTGTATGAGCCGGCAAGGCAATTTTGTGTGCAGCCGTTTGTAAAATTCTCTGTCCAAAAAGCGGTAATACCGGGCGCACCGGCACCATTAATTCCGCACAACTGATAATCTCCACCCTTGCCAACCGGAAAATCAAATGCATCGTCACCAAGTTTGCGGCACGGACCTTCAACATAACTGCTGTTGCTCGCTCCGGTGGCAGTGGCATTATCGTTTATTACCAAAACATTTGCTGTGGTTGTTATAATTTTTCGGTTTACAAAGTTCATGTTATTGTCTACCATCACCATCCTGTTAAGCGTTAAGTCATTGGCGGTTTTGTTTATCTCCATGTAATAAACCGAAAGTGCTCCTGCACCATAAATTCCCTGTGCATTGCCGCCACTAAAAACAAGCTTACGCGCATCGCTTGCATCGTAATTAAAAGTTCCTTCCACCGTCAGGTTACCTCTTATTTCGGTACCGGTTCCATAATTACGATAAAAATTTCCTGCGCGTACCACCATGTAACCTAAAATTTGTACTCCCATAGTTGGATTCAAATCGTTGCTTAAAAAATCAACCGTGCTGCTTCCTGTTCCTCCAACATCAAAATTGCCTTTTATTATCGGATAAGAAACATTGCCGTTAAAATGATTGGAAGTAGTAACGTTGGTATTGTACAAACCTGCCGTATTGTTTTCAATTATTAAGTTGGGATAATAGGCTTGTGTGCCACCATTGGTGGTGGAGATGGAAGGGTTTAAAGTCCCTTCTTTCCGTACAATCCAATTTGCTGTTGAAGGAATATTTGCTATTCCTGTGCTATAGGCCGATTGCCAATTGTTACTTGATGAATTGGTAACTTTAATTAAAGTGCCTCCTGCTCCTATAACCCAGGTGGCACTTGCAGCAAAAGTTATGTTGCTTCCGTTTAGTGAATCTTTAAAAGTTCCGTTTATGGTTAAATCAACTCCTGTGCCGTTTGCAATGTTTAATACGGTGGTCATATTTGCAATCAATGTACCGCCTACATTTACGGTTACCTCATCAATGGTAACAGTTGCTTTAATCCTAACAATATGCCCGCTTAAAATGGTAACTGTAAAATCGGTTGATGTTGGCGTAGCTACAGCAGGTGTCCACGGGCCTCCGGCTGTTGGGCCGCTTTCCCATGTTGCTACTTGCCCCCAATCGCCCGAAGTAAACGAACGATAATAGGATTGACCAAAAGATGTTTGCTCCAAAAAAAGCAAGCAAACAACCCATGCAAAAAACCGATGTAATTTATTTATGTAATCGAATGACTTCAAGTGCGCGGTTAATAGTTATCAAAAGTATAAATAATGATTTGATTTCGAATATCTTTTTTATTATTAAAATGTTGTGTTTATCAACATTACAATACGTTTGTCCGGCAATTTTGTTTGGATATTTCAGTCATTTATTGGCAATTATAACAATAGAATGACCATGTTAAATACACTTTTTTAATCCCTCGTTTAATACCTGCTTTTTGATATTTTTGCCGCTTATATCTCATATTATCATATAACTTTAGAAGGCCAGCAAAACGCACCAAATGGATTTTAAATTCAGAATAAAAGATAATAAAAAGTATGCAGTAATTTATCTTACCGGAAACCTGATTGAAAAAAATCAGGCTGCCGAAATGCTTGATGAGATAAATACGCTGCTGGCACACGATGTTATTTTTTTTGTAGTTAACATGGAGGATTTAAAGTATATGAACAGCAGTGGTATAAGTGTTTTATTAAATATGCTGACCAAGGCACGTAAATCTGGTGGCGATATGGTGATTTTAAAAATCTCGGAAAAGCTCATTTCTGTATTTACATTTTTAAAACTGCATGAAATATTTACCATAGTTAAGAACGAAGAGGAAGTTTTACCATTAATTGTTTAAAAAATAAATACTACTTAAATGAAGGTTGACGTATTGTTAGGATTACAATGGGGCGATGAAGGAAAAGGAAAATTGGTGGATGTGCTTACACCAAAATATGATGTGATAGCGCGTTTTCAGGGTGGCCCCAATGCTGGCCACACGCTTGAATTTGATGGAATAAAACATGTATTGCACACAATACCATCAGGTATTTTTCGTGAAGGAAAAATAAATGTGATTGGCAATGGTGTAGTTATTGACCCTGTAACTTTTAAAAAAGAAATTGATGCCTTGCTCAAGCTTGGAGTGGACGTAAAAAAGCGGCTGTGGATTTCACGCAAAGCACATTTAATTTTACCTACCCATCGCTTGCTTGATGCTGCTTCGGAAACAATAAAAGGAAAAACAAAAATTGGTTCAACATTAAAAGGAATTGGGCCGGCTTATATGGATAAGACCGGACGCAACGGAATGCGTGTTGGCGACACCGAACGTAAAGATTTTTCAAAAGTATTTTCAACCCTTATTAGCAAACACAATGAACTTTTAGCTTTTTACAATTACCGTACAGCCACCGATGACGAAATAAACGAATGGATGAAAGGGGTTGACGCAATAAAACAAATGACTTTAATTGATGGTGAATACGAGATTAATGAGTTGCTTTTGAGTGGAAAAAAAATTCTTGCTGAGGGCGCACAAGGTTCGTTGCTTGATATTGACTTTGGCTCATATCCTTTTGTAACATCATCCAATACAATTACAGCCGGTGCATGTACTGGCTTGGGAATTTCTCCATCAAGTATAGGCGATGTATTTGGTGTTTTTAAAGCCTATTGCACAAGAGTTGGCAGCGGCCCGTTTCCAACCGAACTTGAAAACCAAACCGGTGAACGCATGCGTAAAGCGGGCAACGAATTTGGAAGTACTACCGGAAGACCAAGGCGCTGCGGATGGCTTGATTTACCTGCGCTTAAATATTCGGTAATGCTTAATGGAGTTACCAAACTTATGATGATGAAGCCTGATGTGCTAAGCGGATTTGATGAGCTTAATGTTTGTACCGACTATGTTGTTAAAGGCAAACTAACTAAACGAATTCCGTTTGAGGTTGTGAATGATGTGCCGGTTCCACACTACAAAACAATAAAAGGTTGGAGTAACGACCTTACCGGGGTAACCAATGTAGAGCAATTACCTGCTGAGCTTGCAGGTTATATCGAATTTATCGAATCAGAAGTTAATGTCCCCATAACCATTGTTTCCGTTGGCCCAAACCGCAAACAAACAATAATGCGCGAAGCAGTTCAAGTATTATAATAAATTTTTAAAACAAATAAAATGAACCTTAAAACAAAATTTGCCTTTACTGCATTATTTGCCTCCATTTCTATCATCTCCAATGCACAGCGGCTTGAGATTGAAGACCGGACTGCAAAAAACGAAGAGTCACGCGACATTGATTCTTGGACAGCCCATCTCGATCAGGATGTAAGCTATTGCATGGAAACCTATTCTGATTTTGTAAAAAAAACATTTGACGTAAAAACATCAAAGCTTCAAAAAAGCATGCTTGTTATTGAGAAGCATGCTTTTAGCGAAGTATCTGGTTTGCGTATTGATTTACGTACGTCATTTAATTCAGAATCTTCGGGCACAGCTGTGGCTTTTATGTTTAGCCCCGGTTACGATATTCATTTTGGTCATGTTTTGTACAAAGAAGAATTTGCCAAAGGTGAAATGTTTGTAAAAAATTATGTTCGTTATCATTACCAAACTTATTACAATGAAGTAATTAAAAAACTGCAAAGCAAAAGCACCGATAAGCTAAATGACATTGCATCAAACGAAAAAAAAATTGAACGCAATAAAAAATCTATTGCCGATAATGATAAAAAAATAATTGCCGGAGATGAAAATGCCGCTAAACTGCAGGAGCGCAGCAGTAAAATGGAAAAAGAAAACAAAGAACTTGATGCCGAAATTTTAAAGTTTCGTAACGAAATAACCAAATTACAAGATGAAATTATTGCGGCAAACGAGTCGTTAAAAAAAGTAAATGAGTATAAATAAATAAATAAGTGCGAAGCAATTTTTATGTCAGAAGAAAAAGAACATGTTAAGTGTTTAATTATTGGATCAGGACCTGCCGGATATACTGCAGCCATTTATGCTGCGCGTGCCGACTTAAAACCTGTTTTATATCAAGGACTACAACCGGGAGGACAATTAACCATAACTACAGAGGTAGAAAATTATCCGGGTTACCCTAAGGGAACCATGGGACCAGAAATGATGGTGGATTTTCAGCAACAGGCCGAACGCTTTGGCACTGATGTAAGATGGGGTTATGTTAGCTCTGTTGATTTTACCGGACCAGTACACAAAGTTACTGTTGATGAGAGTAAAGAAATTACAGCAGATACTATTATTATTTCAACCGGTGCATCGGCAAAGTGGCTGGGCTTAGATAGCGAGCAGCGGCTAAATGGCTTTGGGGTATCGGCTTGTGCAGTTTGTGATGGATATTTTTTTCGTGGGCATGAAGTGGCTATAGTTGGCGCTGGTGATACTGCAGCAGAAGAAGCAACTTACCTTGCCAAACTTTGCAAAAAAGTTTACATGATAGTAAGGCGGGATGAAATGAGAGCATCAAAAGCAATGCAACATCGTGTTGAACATACCGAAAACATTGAAGTGCTTTGGAACACCGAAACAAAGGAAATTTTAGGAGACAAAACGGTTACCGGAGCCCGTGTATTTAATATTAAAACCGGAGAAGAAAGAATGCTTAATGTAACCGGTTTTTTTGTTGCCATTGGCCATAAACCAAACACCGAAATATTTAAAAACTGGATTGAGATGGATGAAACCGGCTATATAAAAACCGTACCCGGAACATCTAAAACAAACATCGAAGGTGTTTTTGCAGCCGGAGATGCACAGGATAAATATTACCGGCAAGCCGTAACTGCTGCCGGGTCGGGTTGTATGGCAGCACTGGATGCCGAAAGGTACCTTGCTTCAAAGGGAATACATTAATTTTAAAGTGCTGTTTCGCTCTTGATTATTTAATAAACGGCTTAACCATTTATTTCACCCATAAAAACTACACTTTTGTCAAATAATATATAAGTTTGCATTGCATACAGGATATTTTTAACCACGTAAATCAAATCACCACAATCTATGTTTACAGAAGTTACAGCCGGTATAAAAGTTACAGTAGAAACGTTTTTTCAACCTACACATTCAAACCCACAGCAGCATCATTATGTTTTTGCTTACCGCATCACCATCTATAATGAGAGTGATGAAACCATTAAGCTAAAGCGCAGACATTGGTATATAGTGGACAGCGATAACGGTAGGCGCGAAGTGGAAGGCGAAGGAGTTGTTGGCGAACAACCCACTATACCTCCAGGTGAGCATTACAAATATGTTTCGGGTTGTAACTTAAATACCGAAATTGGAAAAATGTTTGGCACCTACTTAATGGAACGACAAAACGACCAAAGGCTTTTTTATGTAAAAATTCCTGAATTTAAAATGGTGGTACCATGTAAACTAAACTAACGTACAATTATTTATTTTAAAAAAAACAGCACTCGGATGTGAGTGCTGTTTTTTTTTGACTTAATGCATTTGCCTCCATCTATTTTATTCTGCATCTTTTTAATTTTGCACCTGATGAAATTACGTACTACCGAAAAAGATTCGCGATATAATCACCTTGAAAAAATGAGTGTGAATGAGATATTGCAATCCATAAATAAAGAAGACCACCGTGTGCCGGGAATAATTAAGTACGCCATACCGGCAATTGAAAAACTTTCACAGGCCGTTATAAAAAAAATGAAATCAGGAGGCAGGCTGTTTTATATTGGCGCAGGCACAAGCGGCCGGCTTGGTGTTGTTGATGCAAGTGAATGCCCTCCTACCTACGGTGTTCCACATGGTTTGGTAATTGGATTGATTGCAGGTGGTGATACCGCTATACGCAAAGCAGTTGAGTTTGCCGAAGACAATGACATGGGCGGATGGTATGATTTGAAGAAACACAACGTTACCAAAAAAGATGTGGTAGTTGGAATAGCCGCATCAGGCACCACACCTTATGTTGTTGGCGCTTTGCGCGAATGTCAAAAAAGAAAAATCAGTACAGGATGCATTGTGTGTAATAGCAATTCGCCACTTGCAGCGTATGCCGATTTCCCTATAGAAATTATTACGGGACCGGAATTTGTAACCGGAAGCACACGAATGAAAGCCGGAACATCACAAAAATTAGTGCTTAATATGCTATCAACTTCGGTAATGATAAAACTTGGACGTGTAAAAGGTAATAAGATGGTGGATATGCGACTAAGCAACAACAAACTTATTGACCGCGGAACAAGAATGATAATGCAACAACTTAACTTAACGAAAAAAGAATCATTGCGCCTGCTGAAAAAATTTGGCAGTGTTAGAAAAGCGGTAGCGAGTAAAAAAAATCGTGGAAACTAAAAAAAATAATGCAAGATATAGAGCCTTTTTATAGCTGGCGCGATTTGTATGCATCGTCTGAAGATGAGCTAAGTCCTTTTTATGGACGTGAGTACAGCGAGTTTGAATATAGCAACACGATTTACAATTATTTTATTCACCCACAGTGGGACGACTTTGGCTCCCCTACTTTATACCTTAAAGTTATTTTTGCCGATTACGAAAACGGGTTTACCATCATTGAATTAATTGGCGAATGGAACGATGCCATAAATAATGATGTTATGACTTTTAAGCGCGATGTAATTGAAAGCATGCAACGAAATGGCATAAGCAAATTTATTTTAATTGGCGAAAATGTATTAAACTTTCATGCCAGTGACGATTGCTATTACCAGGAATGGTACGAGGAAGTTTTTGAATACGGATGGATTGCGGCAATTAACTTTCGTGAGCATGTACTTGCCGAGCTTCAGAAAAACAATATTGATTACTACCTGCTTTTTGGTGGAGAGTTAAACAACTTGAATTGGAGAAATTTTCGCCCGCTGCAGTTATTGCAAAAAATTGATGCTGTGGTTAAACACCGCATTGGGTAAAAACAAAAATATCAGCCAACGGTGTACATTAGCTGATATCGTTTCTGTTTGTAGCGAAGGGGGGAGTCGAACCCCCGACCTCAGGGTTATGAATCCTGCGCTCTAACCATCTGAGCTACCTCGCCAAATTCATTTTTTAAAATTGAGGCTGCAAAAGTATTATTAGTTCGCTTATTTCAAAACCTGTAATCAATTATTCTTGCTTGTATAATATCTAAAAGTTGGTGCATAAAAAAAACCACCAGAAATAAAAGAAGGCTACCCTTTTTTAGTTTTTCCGTTTTAGCAATTCGCTAAAGTTGTTAAACTCGCGCCTGTAAAAAACACCAATGCCTTGGGTGTATTGTGAGCTTAAATTATTAATAAGGTTATTTGAGTTGGTTTTATTAAATGCCCGCGCTCTAAGATTGCCGTCTTTATTAATTTTAAACTCCACGTTAAAGTCGCCAATAATATTGCTGGTTTGGCTGGTGCTGTTGGCCACACCAAAGTTTCCTTCCACCGAAACTCTGCTGCTAAAAAGTTCGGTGGCAAGCGAAACTTCAAATTCGTCTTTGTTATTAAGTGCATCGCCCGGCCTGTAATTAACTCCAATGTCAACAGTGCTGCTTAGCTGCGATGCCCAGTTGCTAAGTTGGCTTGAAACGAGTTCGCCTACATTTTGACCCACTGCATTGCCGCTGCCTTCATTGGTTTGTTTATCGGCTTCGGTGCTGCGTGCAAACCTGTTTAGTACAAGCAGGCTAAATACCTGGGTATTCAATTCCTGGTCGCTGCTAAGTTTGCTTTTTACAGCGCTTTGTATGGTAGGGTCGGTATCAGGTACATTAATATCAAACTTTACATTTGGGTTTAGAAGGTTTCCGCTAAGATTAAGCAATACTTCCACAGGCACACGGCCGCGAGTACTTGAGTCAGGAATTAAATCGTACATGCTAGTACGCAAATTGTATTTAGTGGTAACATCTATAATGGCATCATACGGTGACCCGCTCCACGAAATAACACCGTCCTGAAGCAAAAACTTTTTATTAATAATGTTTTGCAGTGTAAACAAATAATCTCCGCTCATAATATTAAAGTCGCCATACATTTTAAACTCACCTGCATTTGTAATCTGCATGTTTATATCCCCTGTTCCCCTGCCCCGCATTACATCACCAATTTTTGGGTCAAACAGCAGTTGCACTTCTGCATCGGGTGTTGCTTCCAGTTTAAAGTCAAGGTCAATGCCGGTTAGGTCAATGTCTTTTGCTTCTGAAAATTCTTTGGTACTGTCATTGGAAACAAATTGAATAAAATCATTTTCACCAACATCTTCAGGATTTCCAAGTGGAATAAATATCTGAGTACCTTTTTCAGTTTTCAATCCAATTTTTAGTTTAACAATATCCAGGTCGCCCAAAATCCGCAAAAAACCACTGGCAAAACCTTTACCGTAAAAAAGTTCGTTTTGTGTTGCATTGGTGTTTAACACCAACATTTTGATTGCATCAATGTTAAGGTCAAATGTAAAATCAGAAAGATGGTTATGAAAAATTCTGCCATTTAAAACAGCCTTGTTTCCACCATCATCATTAATGTCAACATTTTTAAATTCAATAAACCTTTCTTTTAATTCAATTTCGTTTTCGGTAACAAAAGTGTAGTTGGTGTTAAGGTACTCAATAAGCACTGCCCCGCGTTGCACTTTGGCCGTGCCTGTAACAAATGGTTCTTTTGCCAGGCCGTACAGATGCAAATTGGCTGATAAATTTCCTTTTAACCCCGAAGCCAATCCATCCAGGTAATGATTAAATGGTTGTATATTCAGTTTGTTAATTTTGATTTTAAAGTCAACCTCATCATGCTCTTTAAAAAAATAACTGCCTTCCATATCCAGCACCTTAAACTGGTTTTGCAAAATTTTTCCTTCTATAGCAATTTTTTTTTCATCTGTAACCCAATCCATTTTAGCACTGGCATCACCAAGTGTGTCGCCATAAAAGGCAAAATGCGAAACATTCATTTCTCCTGTAACCAATGGCTTTGAATAAATGTTTGCTACTTCCACATGCCCATTGGCTACTCCACCAATTGAAATATTATAAACGGCAAGCAGTGTTTTTAACGATGCGGTATTAAAATTTTCGGCTGTAAGCCTTAACTTGTTATTGTTACTGCGCGAAACGGTACCTGATGCTGTTAGCGATTCGGTACCTGATGAAAAAGTTAGGTTATTGATTGAAATACTACTGCTGTCAAATAGAATTGTGTTACCAGGGTTAATAGTCCATGGTTTATTTTCGATAAGAAGTGTTGAAGGCTCAAAATGAAAATCGGCTCCACCGTATGGAAAATATTTTTGGGCTGCTCTTAAGTCAATGCGCGATGCGGAGGAATCGGTATTAAGCACTTTAAAAGAAAACATGGATTGGTTTTTTTGAGCGCTTCCATCAATAAAAATATTTTTAAGCGAAATGCTGTCGGAAACAAACACCTGATTGGATGTTACGTGAAATTCTATTTCGTTGCTTTTATCTCCTGCAACAATAGAAACACTTTCTCCCTTAATTGTATTATATGCTATGTATGGAGCTGCAACATTTACATTTATTTTTCCTGATGCAGAATTAAATTCGCCACTAAATTTAGTACTGTCGCTAATGCGCAGTCCAGGCACAAATAAATTAAGAACATCATTGGGTTGCTTAATTTTTCCATTAAATATAAACCATGCCTGCAGTTTATTTGCTAATGGTTGGTTTCCAATAAATACAGATGGCAAATATTTTTTTAATACCATTGTAATGGCCACAGGCACATCCCGTATATTAAACATTCCGTCAAGATGAGCATCGGCTATATCCGAACGCAGATTAATCCATCTTGACTTTCCGTTTTTGGAAGATGAAAATGAAATTGATTTTACATTTGCCTGATTATTTAGTTCGCTGTATTGAATGTTTTCAACATCAATATTTCCATCCAGATCGTCAAACTTTAAACCAGTCATATTTAAGGTTGCATCGGCAGTAAGCCGCGCAGATGTATCGCGGTTTGTTATGTGTAGTTTAGAGATAGCTGCATCCTTTATAGCAGCCGAAAAATTAAACACAGGCAACTTGTGACTAAAATCAACACTACCCGTAAAATCCAAATTAATATTAGGGTCATCAACCGTAAGAGAACCATTAAACAGTTTTTTTGCAACATCACCATCCATTTCAATAGAGCGATAAGTATAATTGTTTAACTCAATGGCCGAAACCGAAGCCGAGAGTTTTGCATTTACCCTATCTGAAGTAAATCCCGTGCCTTTTATTTGGGCATTAAAAGAAGCTTTGCCAACTGTGCTGCCCAAGCTCCAGAATTTTCCAAAGTCAAATTCGTTTGCAACAAGATTACCTGAGTAGGATGATTTATCCATTACACTATCAAACTTTAAATTTAAATCGGTTGACAGGTATCCAAGTGCTGTGCTGATGTTGCCATAAGCAACAAAGTCGTTATAAAATCCTGTAAACACGCCATGGTACGTTGCATTGCCAAGCGTTAGCAGGTTTTGTGGTAGTTGTATAAACTCATTTGAGGTAAAAGGAAATGTTTTTAATGTTTCGATGTCGGGCTTGTTTACAGTTAGCTTTTCAATTTTCAAATTTAAAAATGTTGATTCCACATCTGGCAGCCCATTAAGACTTACATCGCCTTTAAATAGGCTCGATTTTCCAAATGCGATAAAAAGATTTTTTGCTTTAATGTTATCAACCGTTCCATGCGCTGCTCCTTCAAATCGGATTGTTTGATTTAATCCAAAAAGTTCTTTTGCAAAATATTGTATATCGTTTGACGAAAGTGTGCTTGCTCTAAAACTTCCTTTCATCCGCACGTTGGTTATATAGCTGTAAAAGTCATCTATGGAATCAAATTCCATTGAATAATAATTGGCATTTACTTTTGAGAAAGGGGTTTGGATACTTATATCCTGAAAACGCATTTGGTTTGCAGAAAAAACTCCTTTACATTTAAACCTGTCAATTTTAAATCCTGATTTTTCTGCAGCCGAAAGTTGATTAAACATACAGGCTACCGAATCGGTATAAAATTCTATGTCTGCAATTTCTGCATTAAGGTGCCGCACATCTACATCTTCAAAATCAATACAAGGAGTTGTATCATCCCACCGCAAATCGCGATAAGTTACATGATTGTTTTGTAAAACAATGGTGTTGATTGAAAAATCAAATGGTTTGGGAGGAAGCGTATCCGTAGGAGCAGCAGCAAAATAATCAATCAAAAACTGAAAGCTTAATCCTTTATCTTCTTTGTAACGTTTTAGTTCAATACGGGCATTGGTTAACTGAACTTTGTTTAGCACAAGTTTTTTATTATCGCTAAACAGCGTATGCATGCCTATGGTTGCTTTAAGGTTTGAAACAAAAAGCAATGTGTCATCATGCATATCCTGCACATAAACATCATTAAACACAAAACTTCTGAAAAACTCAAAGTCAACACTGCCCACTTCCACTCTGGTTTTTAGTTCAGACGAAAGAAAACCTGTAACCCGGTTAACAGCCCATGACTGAACATATGGCAGGCGAAGCAGCATGGTAAAAACAAAAAGCAGCAGCAATAGCGACCCAAAAACAATTAAAAATATTTTGAAAACCTTTTTGATACTTTTGAGTTTTTAAAAATTGGTGTGAATTTACCTATATAGCAGATAACACTATTGGGTGCTAAAATTATATTTCAACAGTAAACTTTTAATGAATAGCAACAACGTTTATATCCTATCCATCGAATCATCGTGTGATGAAACTTCGGCTGCCGTGGTGTGTAACAATGTAGTATTAAGCAATGTTATAGCCAATCAGGATGTACACCAAAAGTATGGAGGGGTTGTTCCTGAACTAGCAAGCCGGGCACATCAAAGCAATATAGTTCCTGTAGTAAACCAAGCCATTAAAATTTCCGGCATATCCAAATCACAATTACATGCAATTGCGTTTACACGAGGCCCCGGTTTAATTGGTTCGCTAATGGTTGGTGTTTCCTTTGCCAAATCATTTGCGCTGGCACTTAATGTCAGACTTATTGAAGTAAACCATATGGAGGCTCATGTGCTTGCAAATTTTGCATTGCAAAAAAACGAGAAAAGAGAAATTCCGCAATTTCCATTTTTATGCCTTACCGTGTCGGGTGGTCACACACAAATTGTGATGGTGGAATCTCATCTGAAAATGCATATAATTGGACAAACACTTGATGATGCCGCAGGCGAGGCCTTTGACAAAATTGCCAAAACACTTGAGGTGCCATATCCGGGTGGCCCCCTGATTGATAAAATGGCAGCAACGGGTAATGAAAAAGCTTTCAGGTTTCCACACCCTCAAATACCCGATTTAAATTTTTCGTTTAGCGGATTAAAAACAGCGGTAATGTATTTTATAAATGAAAATACAAAAAAGGATGCTTTTTTTTTAAATACCCGTAAAAATGATTTATGCGCATCAGTACAAAAAACCATTGTTGATATACTAATTTCCAAACTTAAAAAAGCGGTTAATCAAACCGGGATAAAGCATGTGGCAGTAGCAGGAGGCGTATCTGCTAACAGCGGGTTGCGAGGTCAACTAAAAAAAACAGCTGATGAACTCGGCTGGAATATTTACATACCAGCTATTTCATTGTGTACCGATAATGCTGCTATGATAGGTACAGCCGCTTATTATAAGTACCTTGAAAAAGAATTTGCAACCCTTGAGGTTGCTCCACTGGCACGAATGGCAATTTGATTTTACCTGATTATATTAACACTACCCATGTTCATAACAGCACCTTAAAAAACAAGAGTTGGTATTTATATCCTTTTACTTTTGTCAGAAATTAAAAAACCACTAATTAAAATGGAAAATCAAAATACAAGTTCGTCATCGGGCGGAAAAGGAAAAATATGGATAATACTTTTTGCATTATCTGCCTTATTTAATGTGTACCAGTGGCGCAACCACACATCAGCAGTTGAAACATTTGAAGTTGCTAAAGACAGTTTGATAACAGCTCGTGTAGATGTTGAAAAGGAACTAAGCGCTACCATTGAAGAGCTAAACAAATACAAGGGCATTAATGATCATTTAGACAGCTTGCTGGCTGAGGCTAACGGAAAGATTGATGAGCAGCGTGCAAAAATTGAAAAGATGCTGCGCAACGAAAAAAATTCAGCAGCGCTTAATAAAAAACTTACTGCCGAACTGGAAGCATTAAAAAAACTACGCGATGAATATTTAGACAAGATTGATGCCCTGATGGTAGAAAATCAGCGGTTGAAACAAGACAGCACCAACCTTGCCGGTACGGTTGAAACACTTTCAAAAAACCTGGAAGCCACAGTAACCACAGCCTCTGTTTTAAAAGCTGAATATTTTAAAGTAGCCACTTTTAAAAAGAAAGGGAATGGAAAGTACACATCCACTGCATTGGCCAAACGTACCAACAAAATGGAAGTATGTTTTTCAATACTTGAAAATAAAATTGCAAAAGGTGGAGAAAAAAATGTTTACCTGCGTGTAGTTGAACCAGGCGGAAAAGTAATGGGTAACCGTGCATCCGGGTCAAACTCATTTAAAATGGCAAGTGGTGAAGAAGTAATGTACACCAATATGGCTACCACCAACTACGAAAACAAAAACGCTGATCAATGCATAAACTACGAAGAAGGTGAGCGCATTTTTACTCCTGGCACCTATGTTATAGAAGTATACATTGACGGAAATTTAAGCGGTGCATCATCCTACGTATTGCGATAAAAATAAATTAGCTCAAATAAAAAAAGGCTGTCGTAAAACTTACGACAGCCTTTTTAATTTTACAACTCAAGCATTAAAAACTCCTTGGGCACAGGTTCCATTTTGGCTATTAAATCATCTATAAATAAAAAACCGTATTTAGCAATGTATTGTAAAATATTTTCTTCCCTTTCCTGCATGCTGCCCGAAGGAAAATATTTGTCACGTAATTTAGCAATCTGGTTAAGGTTTTGCTCCTCCTTTGACTTTTGTGCTTTCGTTACTTTGGCTTGCACATTTTTAAGCGAATTAAAAAATTTGGCTTTTTCGGCATCCACCGTTTGCTTTAGTGAGCCATCAACTAATGATACTTTTGCCGAAAGTTCATCAAATAGTTTTTCAGCCGCGGTAATCGTGCGATCAAAAGAAATTTCGCTTACTCCTGTCTTATGCATGTACTTTTTTATCAACTGATCGGTAAACAAAAATAAATCGTGTGTTTCCAGTCGAAGTTTTTGCATCCTGCTTAATGTGTCGGATGCAAAAAGCATTGCGCAGTTACGAAGTAATACCATAGGATAAAAAACACCAAACGATTCAAACATTTCTTTAAACTGAAGCCAGTAATGAACTTCAGAAGGCCCTCCTATGTAGGCAATGTTTGGCAAAATACACTCCTGATAAACCGGACGCAGTATTACATTAGGACTAATGCATTGGGTGTTGTTTTTTATTTCAGCAAGCAATTCATCCTTTGAAAAAGATATATCCGTGCCTACCACTATGTACCGGTTGTTATCAAACGCTATCCGGTTGCGCGATTTATCGGAAAGGTAAAACAAATTTATTTCGCGTGGCTGTACCTGTATGCCATATTCCATTTGCATTTCGGCATTGGTTTTTGAAACATGCGTAAAACTTGTTTGGTTATTTATTTCATTTTCAAACAAAGGAATCATTTCCTTTTTTAATTCTTGCGAATCGCCATCAATAATTACCAATCCAAATTTTGAAAATAGCGAATGAACAAAACTGCGGGTTGCATCAGCAAGTGTATTGCTTTGGGCGTATGCTTTTTTTAGAATACTGATTAACCGGGCCGAATTCTCGTTTTTATCAAGTATGTTTTCAAGCTCACTAATTAAATTTTCAAAACCTTCAGACTTAAATCTTCCAACAGCTCCTGCCTGATTCGTTTCCCATGCAATTTTTTTACCATAAACAGCAATACTTTTAATTTCTTCGTAGTCATGGTCTTCGGTGGCCATCCAATATACAGGCACAAAATTGTACTCTGGAAATTTAACGCGCAGTTTTTCAGCAAGATTAATAGCCGTAATTATTTTATAAATAAAATAAAGCGGACCAGTAAAAATATTTAACTGATGACCGGTAGTAACTGTAAATGTATTGTCGCTCCCAAGCAACTGAATATTTTTTTTGGTTGCTGCGTCATCGGCATTCTCAGAAAAAAAAAGAGGGTGATATTGCCGTTTAAGTTCATCAACCAGTAACGTTCTGTTTACCTGTATTTTTTTACGGTCTTCAATTACTTGAGCAAACAAATCAATTGATGGAGTGTATTTGTAAAATTTTTTTAATCCCGGTACTCCTGATAAATAGTCGGAAATAATTTTTTCAAACTGATTGGTTTCTGAAAAAGGAATGGTTGATTTCTCCATACTGCAAATGTAAAGCAATCAGTAATTAACCAATTATTCAATCACACCATTTAAATCAAATGCATGAGCACTTTCAATTTTTACATTGGCAAAATCGCCAATGCGCACGTAATAATTTTTTGCCTCCACCAGCACTTCATTATCCACTTCGGGCGAGTCAAATTCGGTGCGGCCAATAAAATAATCTCCTTCTTTTCTGTCGAACAAAACTTTAAACACCTTCCCAATTTTCGCTTTATTTATTCCTTCTGAAATTAGTTGCTGCACCTGCATTAATTCATCTACACGCTTTTGTTTAATCTCCATTGGTACATCATCGGTTAAGCTAAATGCATGAGTGTTTTCCTCATGCGAATAGGTAAACACGCCCATACGTTCAAATTTCATTTCAGAAATAAAATCAAGCATTTGCTCATGGTCGTTTTCTGTTTCGCCCGGATAGCCGGATATTAATGTTGTACGAATTGCAATACCCGGAACTTTTTCGCGAATTGTATTTATAAGTTGTGTGGTTTTCTCACGCGTAGTACCTCTTCGCATGCTTGCCAGCATAGCATCGCTTGCGTGCTGTAATGGTATATCAAGGTAGTTGCAAATATTTTTACGCTCGCGCATTACATCCAGCACCTCCAATGGAAACCCTGTAGGAAAAGCATAATGAAGTCGAATCCACTCAATACCTTCAACATCTGAAAGATGGTTTAACAGCTCTGCAAGATTGCGTTTTTTATAAATATCCAAGCCATAAAAAGTGCTGTCTTGTGCAATAAGCAGCAATTCTTTGGTTCCGTTTTTTGCAAGTTGTTTTGCTTCAAGCACAAGTTCTTCAATTGGTTTTGAAATGTGCTTGCCACGCATTATGGGTATTGCGCAAAATGAGCATGGCCTGTCGCAGCCTTCTGATATCTTAAGGTAAGCAAAATGGCGCGGTGTAGTAAGCAATCGTTCACCTATTAGTTCGTGTTTGTAATCAGCACCCAGCGTTTTTAGAAGCAAAGGCAAATCGCGTGTTCCAAAAAACTCATCTACACCCGTAATTTCTTTTTTTAACTGGGGCTTGTATCGCTCGCTAAGACATCCGGTAACTATTAGTTTTTCGATGTTGCCTTTTTCCTTTTGCTTGGCGTAATGTAAAATGGTGTCAATGCTTTCCTGTTTTGCATTTTCAATAAAGCCGCAGGTATTTATTATTACAACATCGGTATGTGATTTAGCTTCATGCTTAACGTCAAAATTATTTGCTTCCAATTGTCCCATCAGCACTTCGCTGTCAACCACGTTTTTTGAACAGCCGAGTGTTACCACATTTACTTTAACTTGTTTTGATGATTTTGTTCTCATGAGTTTTATTTTCTTATTCAATAAACCGGCAACTGCGTTTATTTAATAATGCTTTTTAAAATCTTCTTTTTTAAATTGCAATTTTACTTCGGGCAGTGGGATGTATTGGTTAAGAAATTCAAATAGTGTATTTATTTTTTCGACCCAGCAATTGGTTGCTTTGGTTTTGCTTTGAATCAGCCCGCGCCTCAATTCTATTTCAATTACACGTGGAAAATGGTCGGCTGCTATGTAACCAAAAGAAGTAAAATCATCAAAATATTCTTTTTGCAATGAGTCGACAGGAAATGCAAATAAATATTCGCGCACGGCTTTTACTTCTTTCTTCTTTAGTTTAACTGAATAATAATTAACCTTTGATTTTCCAAAATCACTTACACCAATAATTTTTAAACTGTCCTCCTTAAAAATATATTCGAAAGAATTATGTTGCAAGTTTCGGTTATCGGTTATTTTAATGCGGTAGCTTTTATCCGCCTTTTGCGAAAAAACGTTTAGGCAAACAAAAATCATTGCAAGTGTAAACGTAATCTTTGTTAAATGTCTTTTTTTCATTGCTCTAATTAATTTTTTACTTGCTACCGATTAAAGGAAACTAAAAAAGTAATCTGATATTGCGATTAAGTACCACACGGTTAATAATTTTTGAGAACTCTATTAATACCCGACCACTAATTTTTAGAATTAAATAATGAATCAACAAATTCAACTCTGTCAAATGCCTGTAAGTCTGTCATCTTCTCTCCTACCCCAATATACTTAACCGGAATTTTAAACTCATCCGAAATTCCAATAACCACACCGCCCTTGGCTGTGCCATCTAATTTTGTTAAAGCCAATGCATTTACCTCAGTGGCTGCTGTAAATTGTTTAGCCTGTTCAATCGCATTTTGCCCTGTTGATGCATCAAGCACCAGCAATACCTCATGAGGCGCATTGGGAATAATTTTTTGCATCACACGTTTAATTTTCGAAAGCTCATTCATCAAACCAATTTTATTGTGCAACCTGCCTGCTGTATCTATAATTACAACATCGGCATTTTGAGCCAAACCCGATTTTACTGTATCAAATGCTACCGAGGCCGGGTCGGCATTCATCCCCTGCGACACTATGGGAACATCAACACGTGTTGCCCAAATATTTAATTGGTCAACTGCTGCAGCACGAAAGGTATCGGCAGCGCCAAGCAGCACTTTTTTTCCTGATGATTTAAACTGGTGCGCAAGCTTACCTATTGTGGTAGTTTTACCAACACCATTTACACCAACAACCATTATTACATAAGGCTTTCGATTTTCATCAATAAGGTGAGCAACATCGCTTGAACTATTTTCTTCCAACAGCAAAGCTATTTCATCTTTTAAAAGTTTATTTAAACTGTCGGCACCAATGTATTTATCACGCGCAACACGTGCCTGTATGCGCGAAATAATTTTAAGTGTTGTGCTTACCCCCACATCTGATGACACCAAAACTTCTTCCAGATTATCCAGCACCTCGTCATCAACTGTTGATTTACCTATTACAGCTTTGGTAATTTTAGAAAAAAAACTTTCGCGCGTTTTATTAAGTCCGCTGTCTAAACTTTCTTTTTCTTTTTTTGAAAATATTTTTGATAAAAAACTCATTGAAGAGAGTGGTTATATTAATGGTATTAAAATGGTACAGATGTAATGTGTGTATTTTTTTTAAAGAGATGCCGCAGTGAAGCAAGATGAGCAAGTAATACAATAGGCACGACAATGCAAGGAAGCCATACATAAGGAAAATTTAAAATGGCTGTATTAGGCATATCGAATGCTAATTGCTGAAACGGATATGGGGTTGACAGAACGGCATTAGAAACAATATTGCCAAGCAAACCAAGGCAAACAAAATTCCAGATAACAACCACAGGTTTACTCATTTGCTTTTTTATATAACCAAAGTAGTAAACAAAAGGAGCACTAAATCCTGAAAGAATATCAAAGTTACGACCTTCAAAAGTCATAAGTTCAGGAACACTGCCTTGTAAAAAAAGCCAGTATAAAACAAGTTCAACCGGTACACGAATAATATGCAGTATGGTTAGCATTTCGGGATTAAGCCTGTCAAGAAATTTTTTTCCTTTTTGAGTTACAAACAATAAGGCAATTACAATTAATGTGGGTGGGGCCAGAAAAATTAAACGAGGAGGAAATGAAACGGTGTTTTGATAAAATCCATTAAAGGCAATAACAGCTTGTAAAAGCATCCACACAGCAGTAAGTATTAAAAACATGCGTGAACGGTTTGAGGCAATATAAAATAAAAATACCGTTAACAAAGTGGTAAGAACAAAAACTATGGGTACATGCATAGGAAAGTGTTTGTTGTTTAGTTTTAGGTTTCTTGATTTAAAAATGGTTGATTATTATTTGGAGGCTATTAAATAATTTCAACATCACCACTCTGCACCCATCCTTCATTGCCATTAGGTATTCTTATTTTTTTCCAACCCGAAAGCTCATCAATTACTTCAATTTTGGTTCCGGCATGCAACATAAAAAGATTGGTTCCCTTTTCGTCAGGCGAACCTTTTACGTATGCACTGGGCTTGTAGATTAGTGCATCAACCGATGAGTTTTCGAGTTTGTTTTGTTGTGAAGCCACGTAAATAAAAAACAAACCGCAAAACAAAACAGCAAACGTTACAAAAAATGAAATGCGCTTAACTGCATATCGTTTGTTAAATATGTAAACCATGCCTATGGCAGCGGCAATCCATATAAGTAAAATTCCAATTAAAGAGCGAGTGTCGGCAGGTTGCTCAGTTAAATAATCGTCCCACCATTTTTCATAAAAAACTTTTGGAACAGATTCAATTTTATCAACGGTGTTTTGATTTGCCATTGCCAGATTCATCAGCAAATCGTCATCAGACGATTTTATTTTTTTTGCCCTTTCGTAATTTAATATCGCGGCTGAAAAGTTTGATGTTTTATAGTACGCATTGCCCAGGTTAAAATATAGTTCATAGGACTTAACACCGTCTTTAATCATTTTTTCGTACTCAACAATAGCGGCCTGGTATTGCTGGCTCATGTAAAGTTTGTTGGCCTTTTGAAATTCCATTTCAAAATTCTGCTTCGCGGTTACACTTAGCGAAATAATAATTAAAACAAACAGGTTTAACGGTGTTTTCATACAAGCTGGTTTTCTAATTCAGTGATGATATGTACCGAATCGGAATATACTTTTTTTACATCGGCACTTGCAAGCTGCGAGGCAAAACGAGCATACTCACATGTATTAATAGTTGCAAGCAATTTGTCAGCGGTTTCGGGTTTCACACTTCGCGCCAACAACCCTGACTTTAAATTTTCTTTGTTAAGGTCAGCATAATTAATTGCCAGTTTATCGGCCGTGTAACCGTAAAGCGCTTTAAAAATTTCCTCGTAAAAAGTATCCTGTTTGTTTTCGTCAAGATGTTTTTTAGCAACCGATAATCTTTTTTGAGCCATTTTGGTAGCTTTTGCACTTCGCATGTAAGCCACATTTCCTTTTAACGCATCAATGCGTCTTTTATAAACCGCTGCCGAGAGTAAAAGCACGGCAGGCAACGCAAGCAATGTGTAATATGCCCAACTACCATAAAAATTCTGGCTGGTACTAAATGTAAGTGGCGATGTTTTTATAAATCGTATATCCTTTCCCAACAACTTTACATCCGATTTATTTTGATAAGAAGAGACAGAAGATGCGGCAGATGCATCACCTGAAATTCCTTTTACATTTAGTGTAAATGGTTGGGTTGATAATTTTACATATTGCTTTTTTTCCAGATCAAAATAAGTAAACGGAATAGGGTCTATGGTATATGAACCTTCGTGACGTGGTATAAGCAGGTACTCAAAAGTTTTGCTGCCTGATACTCCAGCTTCTGAAACCGAAACATTGTCGGCAACTTTAGGGTCGTACTTTTCAATGTCGGTTGCAATTGAAATTTGTGGAGCATCAATAAGTTTTATATTTCCTTTCCCGCTTATTTTAATTTTAAGCGTGGCAGCATCATTTGCTTTTATTTCTGATTTATCAAGTTTTGCTTCAATAGTATATCGGCCTACTGAGCCATTAAACGAAGCATCAGTTATTGGAGGAAGTTCTTTTACATTAATTTTTAAAGGGTCGGATTTTACAGGAACCTGCACATCCTGCGCACTGCCAAATGAAAAGAAGGGGTCGTTAAAAATATCGAAAGGATTATTTGAGCGTTTGCGCTGTTGCTGTATGCGCGCAATACACTGACCTGTCATTGGATCTAACGTTAGTATACCTGATTGCTGAGGAAATAACACCACTTTTTTTATAACTCCAACCCTGTACTGCTGGCCGTTTAAATTTTCATTGTGCAATTCAAGTTGCTCTGGCATTTTTAATTCTTGCGACCAAAAGCCGTTAAATGCCGGCAACTTATCAATGGCATAATTTACAATGTTAACCCGCGTATAAAGTTTGTAAGTAGCCACCAATGCCTCGCCTCTATAAACAGATGATTTATCAACCGAAACACGCAAAAAAACATTTTGTGAAGAAACTGTAGCATCGGTGCCGCCATCTTGTTGCTGGTTTTGTGCTTTGCCCTGTCCCTTAACAACAGTGATGGATAACGGATTTGATTTTATGCGCGTATTGTTTACAATAATTGCAGCCGGCTCAATGCGAAAGGTACCTTCGGTGCGAGCCTGCAGGTAATAGGTAATATCAACAGACTGGCTCATGCTGCCGTTAACAATTTGCATACTGGTGCTTTGGTTAGGGCCGCTTAGCACATTAAAGTCTTTAAATGGCGGAGCCTCAAAGTTGCTTGCATTGGTGTTTATTGAATAGGTAATGATAAACTGTTCGCCAGTACCAACAGGATTGCGGTTGGTTGAAGCCGTAAACTTTATTTCTCCCGCATTGGCACCTAAGCCAAGAAACATAAATGAAGCCAAAAAAAATCTAAAAAAACTATAGTCCATTTTAACAAACATTGTTTTTTACAATTTAAAACAAGGGCATAAAATTATTACTGATGAAATGAGAAAAAAGTGAAACAGTACTTGTTGTAATGATTGCAAAATTGCTATATGCAAACAAAAATTTCAATGGAAAGGCTATTAAAGGTTAGTTAAAGTTTATAAGGCAAATATAATCTTTTGAAATAGTAAGACTAAGTGTTGATTACACGTTAAACCTAAAGTGCATTACATCCCCATCGTTTACAACATACTCTTTTCCTTCAACGGCAAGTTTGCCGTTTTCTTTACATGCAAGTTCTGATCCTAAAGAAACAAAGTCGGTGTATTTTATTACTTCGGCACGAATAAAGCCTTTTTCAAAATCGGTATGTATTACTCCTGCTGCCTGTGGCGCTGTCATGCCTTTATGAATGGTCCAGGCACGCACTTCTTTTTCGCCTGCGGTAAAATAGGTTTGCAATTGCAATAAGCGATAGGCAGCATTTATAAGTTTTGTTACACCCGATTCTTTTAATCCTAAATCGTTTAAAAACATTTGCCTTTCTTCAAAGGTATCAAGTTGGGATATTTCAGCTTCAATGGCTGCTGCTATTACAAGCACTTCGGCATTTTCGGTTTTTACTTTTTGGCGTACGGCATCCACATGTTTATTTCCGTTGACCACTGATTTTTCGTCAACATTGCATACATACAAAACGGGTTTATCGGTAAGCAAAAAGCAATCGTCAATAAAGTGTTTGTCTTCTTTAGCAATAGATGCGCTTCGCACCGATTGACCTGACTCCAGATGCTTTTTTAAATGCATCAGCAAATCATACGTTTTTTTTCCATCTTTATCGTTGCCCACTTTGGCTACCTTCTCTACGGTTTTTATTTTTTTTTCGATGGTGTCAAGGTCTTTTAACTGCAGTTCGTAATCAATGGTGTCTTTGTCGCGAACAGGATTTACGCTGCCGTCAACATGCACTACATTATCATCATCAAAGCAGCGCAGCACGTGTATAATGGCATCTGTTTCTCTGATGTTGGCCAAAAACTGGTTGCCCAGGCCTTCGCCTTTGCTGGCACCTTTTACAAGGCCGGCAATGTCAACAATTTCAACAGTTGTTGGAACCACGCGTTGCGGATTCACTAATTTTTCAAGCACAGTCAATCTGTCGTCAGGCACGGTAATTACACCAAGGTTAGGTTCGATGGTGCAAAATGGAAAATTGGCTGCCTGAGCCTTTGCATTACTTAAGCAATTAAATAAGGTTGACTTTCCTACATTAGGCAAGCCCACTATTCCACACTTTAATCCCATTAATTTATTTTTTTTTTGAGGGCGCGAAAGTAGTAGAAAAAGCGTGAGATTGTTAAACAAATATGAGGGTTGAATTTGCAATTGTATCATGGTTGTGTGACTAATAGAAAAGACTCCTCGACTTGGCTCGGAATGACAGGTTACGCAGAGGTGCGTGTGGTAGAGAGGGCCTACTTTTGGGCGAAGTGGAGGCATCTCTTTTAGAAAGCAATAATTAATCGGACAACCGTGGTACCAAAGTTAAGGAGCATTTGATGAGCAACTTTTTAATCAAACCATAAGCGCTATCTTTACCAACCTGTTTTTAAGCTAAAAAATGTATAGGTTACCGTTAATTTTAGTGTTGCTTTTACTGTTTGTATGTGTGTGTGCGGCACAACAAAAAGTGCCTGCCGCGCGCTATAAAGTGTCGGGTACAATAAAACTAAGTACCGATTATTGCGGAGGTGCCGACCCAGGTGATGAAGTGCTTGCATCAATGCGGCAACCCATTCCGCTTAAAAACAAAACCATATATATAAAGCGTGGGAACAAAAATTTTTCAAAAGGGAAAATAATTCAAAAGGCTACATCAGATGATAATGGTGTATTTAACGTGTATCTTGCAAGTGGGCTATATTGTGTTGTGGAAGAATACAAAATCAAAAAACTTCAATTTCCTGAGCCCAACATTAATATTTCGGTTGACAGTGCCTGTTTTGAAAAAGAGTGGCGTAAGTGCGATGGTATTATCCGTATTGAAAACAAAACCATAGAAAATGTAAATCTGATTTACTACGAACACTGCCCATGGACTATACCATGTACAAGCTATTCAGGCTCATTGCCACCTGTCGCCTCGCCAATACAGGAAAAGTAAACTGTTTGTAGAAATTCCGTTTTTTCATTAATTCACAAGCAAATTAGTTTGCTAAAACTTTATTTAATTTCCTTATACTTTTCCGTGAAAAGCGGTAGTTAACCCACTAATTTCTTTATCTTTCTGTTTAAGGGTTCCTCTAAAAATTTAAATGCAAAAACACTTAAAGTTGTTGTAAAAATCAATTCAATAAGCAGGTTTGAAATAATGTATTTATTAAAAAACGAATGAATAAACCCAACATGAAACAGAAAAAAACAATATGAACTTTTACCAAGCAAATCCATTATTTTTCCTGATAGAAAAGTTCTTATTAAGGTGTGCTCGGTAATAAGTCCATAAATTAATCCACATACCGTTACCGGCAAAAAAATGTTGTGCAGAAAAATACCTTTGTATGAATTAAGACCACCAACCAGGGAGATAAAAACGATTAATGCGGGCAACAAAAATGCTGAAAGCCAGGTGAAATTGATTTGAGGAGCTATTATCTCTTTATTTTTACTTATTAAAAGGCACAAGTAAACACCGGATAAAAACTCAAAACAACGCCCAAAAAAGGTGAGCACAAGCATAAAGTTGATGTCTTTAAAAAAGCCAAACATGGTTGTTTTACTTGTTGCATAGGTTAATATGGCGCCCAGTGCTAAAAACAAAAACGCTTGCAAAATGACCGGAATTTTTTTTCGGAATAAATAAAAAATAAGGGGTATGAAAATGTAAAAGGTGGCTTCAACCGTAAGCGACCATGTTTGCGGCAAAGGGTTAAAAACATAGTTTGAAAAAAAACCGTGTAGCATTGAAATGTTTAAAATAAAACCTATTGAATCAACATCCCTGTAAAGGCAATTTACAACTGTAACAATAAAAAAAACAGGATAAATGCGAGCAAACCGGTTTACCAGGTATTTTTTAAACCAACCGATGTTGCCCGTTGCAGCATCTTGATAATATCTGTGGCAAATTAAAAATCCGCTTAGCGTAAAAAATACGGGAACCCCTGCCTGCAACTCAATAATAAAGTTATTAATAAGCGGATGAAAATGGCGCGGAGCCAAATGGTGTACAAAAACCATTAGTGCTGCAACATACCGCAATCCTGTAAGCGAATTATATTTAGAGGTATTGATAAAAAAAATTTGCCCCTAAAATAAAAGCAAATCATAAACAAACTTTGTACATTACACTTAAAACTTTAAGCGGCAATTATATCTTTGCCAAAATATTTATTACACAATATGAAATAGCCATATACAATTGTGTTTACCAAACGAGATGAATATGGCGTATTCCATGTGACCAACAGAAAAAATAATATTAACACATGAAAATTACTTTTCCCGACAAAAATGTGCGCGAGTATGCCGATGGAACTACAGCAATGGAAATTGCAAAAAGCATAAGCGAGGGGCTTGCGCGAAATGTATTAGCCGCTAAGGTTAATGGTGAAGTTAGAGATTTGATGCGCCCTATAACTGCCGATGCAACTCTTGAACTTTTAACCTGGGACGCGTCTGAGGGTAAATCAACGATGTGGCATTCGTCAGCACATTTGATGGCTGAAGCATTAGAATCTTATTATCCGGGTGTAAAGTTTTGGGTTGGCCCACCGGTTGACAATGGATTTTATTACGATATTGATTTAGGCGGACACAGCATTAGCAGCGAAGACTTTAAAAAAATTGAAGACAAAATGCTGGAATTAGC
Source organism: uncultured Flavobacteriaceae bacterium (assembly GCA_964432885.1). Classification (GTDB taxonomy): domain Bacteria; phylum Bacteroidota; class Bacteroidia; order AKYH767-A; family OLB10; genus CAYSPG01. Next base: position 58,097 of record CAYSPG010000001.1, on the reverse strand, counting down.
GAGACAAAATAATGTTTACCAGCGCAAAGAAATTTCAAAAGCTGATGCAGTAAAATATTTTACCGATAAGGGAGATGAATACAAACTTGATTTGCTTAGTAATTTGGAAGATGGCAATATTTCATTGTACACGCAAGGAAATTTTACCGATTTGTGCCGCGGCCCACATATACCAAGTACAGGATACATTAAGGCAGTAAAACTTACTACCCTTGCCGGAGCCTATTGGAAAGGTGATGAAAACAACAAACAACTTACCCGTATTTACGGCATCACATTTCCTAAACAAAAGGAACTTGATGAATACCTTAAAATGCTTGAAGAAGCAAAAAAGCGTGACCACCGTAAATTAGGGAAAGAACTGGATATTTTTATGTTTGATGATGATGTAGGACCCGGTTTGCCATTGTGGATGCCTAACGGAACTGTTTTAATTGAAGAGTTAGAAAAACTTGCTAAACGTACTGAACAGCAGGCTGGTTACATGCGTGTACGCACACCACATCTTGCCAAAGAAAACATGTATAAAACCACAGGGCATTTGCCGTATTATGCCGATAGTATGTTTTCACCTATGGAAATGGATGGAGAGAAGTATTATTTAAAACCAATGAACTGCCCTCATCACCATAAAATATTTGGCAACATGAATGCAAGTTATCGCGACTTGCCGATTCGATTAGCTGAATATGGAACTTGCTACAGGTACGAGCAATCGGGCGAATTATTTGGACTGATGCGAGTACGCTGTTTGCAGATGAATGACGCCCATATTTACTGCAGCGAAGAACAATTTGCTTCTGAATTTAGAGCAGTAAATGATATGTACCTTAAATACTTTAAAATTTTTGGTATTGAAAAGTATGTAATGCGATTTAGCACCCACAGCATTGAGAAACTTGGAAAAAAATATGTTGATAACCGTGAGTTGTGGCTAAAAACAGAAGACATGGTGCGAAACGTTTTGATTGATTCAAAAATTCCATACATAGAAGTGCCCGATGAAGCGGCATTTTACGGACCCAAAATAGATGTACAAGTGTGGAGTGCTATTGGTAGAGAGTTTACACTTGCTACCAATCAGGTGGATTTTGCCATACCGCCTCGCTTTGGATTAACATATCGTGATAAAGACAATGAAATGAAAACCCCAATATGCATTCATCGTGCACCGCTTGGCACCCACGAACGTTTTATTGGTTTTCTTATCGAACATTTTGCAGGTAATTTTCCTCTGTGGCTTGCTCCAAAACAAGTTTCCATTTTACCAATAAGCGATAAGTTTAATGACTATGCGAAAAGTGTTTGTTCGTTATTGAATAATTACGATATTCGCGCCCTCGTTGACGAGAGGGGTGAGAAAATAGGACGGAAAATCAGGGATGCAGAGGTAGCCAAAGTACCTTACATGCTTATAGTTGGCGAGAAAGAACAGGCTGAGAATAAAGTTTCGGTACGCAAACACGGACAAGGCGATTTAGGAGCAATGCCCGTAGGTGAGTTAGCCGATTTATTAAAAAAAGAAATTAATACACAATTACAGTTAAATTAAATCTATTAAAAAGGAGGAAACATAGCAACGTTTTACAAACCAAAGCCAAACTTTAGTAAGCCGGGTGGTGCGCCCTACAATCGTTTTCAGGACAGGCGTTTTCCAAAACCAAAAGTTGAAGAGCATAGAATAAACAATCGCATAACTGCCTCGCAGGTACGTTTGGTTGGCGATAATGTTGAACCAAATATTTACGATACATCTGTTGCACTGCGAATGGCGCAGGATATGGAACTTGATCTTGTAGAAATTTCGGATACCTCTACCCCTCCGGTTTGTAAAATAATTGACTATCAAAAATTTCTTTACGAAAAAAAGAAAAAGGATAAAGAGAAAAAAGCTTCTGCAGCCAAATCGGTTGTTAAAGAAATAAGGTTTGGCCCAAACACAGATGACCACGATTTTGACTTTAAGGTTAAACATGCCATTAAGTTTTTGGGCGAGGGAGCAAAAGTTAAAGCTTATGTTCACTTTAAAGGCAGAACGATAGCCTATAAAGAAAAAGGAGAAATTATTCTTTTAAAGTTTGCTCAGGCACTAGAAGACTATGGGAAGGTAGAAATGCTTCCAAAACTTGAGGGCAACAGAATGTTTTTACACATGGTACCCGGACCTAAAAAGAAGTAATAAAGTGTTTAGAAAATTAAATTATTAAGTAAAAAAAATAAATTGTAAATCGTACTCCGAAGCATCGGGTCATAAATTGTAAATCAAAATGCCAAAAATGAAAAGAAACTCGAGCGCTAAAAAACGTTTCAGCGTTACGGGCACAGGAAAAATAAAAAGAAAGCACGCTTTTAAAAGCCACATTCTAACTAAAAAAAGCACCAAGCGTAAACGCGCACTCACTCACTCAAACACTGTAAGTGAAGTAGATTCGTACAAAGCAAAACGTATGTTGAGTATAGCATAGGTAAAAGTTTGGTGTTTGTCCGAATGGACTCTTTTCGAGTAGTTTGAAGTTGAGCTACTCTATTCAATTAAAAATATTAAATAATTATAAGTTTAACCAGGCAAACAGCCAAAAGAGTTTCGCAGTTGCGAAAACGCTGCAGCCAAAAATTAAAACACAATGCCACGTTCAGTAAATTCAGTAGCATCGCGCGCACGCAGAAAAAAACTTCTTAACCGCGCAAAAGGTAATTGGGGTGCAAGAGGTAATGTACTTACAGTTGCTAAACACACAGTAGAAAAAGGGTTGCAGTATGCTTACCGCGATCGCAAAACAAAAAAGCGCAATTTCCGTGCCTTATGGATTCAACGCATTAATGCTGCGGTTCGTCCATTCGACTTATCGTACAGCGAGTTTATGGGTAAACTTCATAAAGCGGGTAACCAGTTAAACAGAAAAGTATTGGCTGACTTAGCCCTTAACAATCCTGATGCTTTTAAAGCCGTGGTTGAGTCAGTGAAGTAAAATTTCTATTGATTCAACTTTAAGAAATTCAAAAAAAGCTTTCAGGAAAATTCAAAAAAAGGAGATCGAATGATCTCCTTTTTTTATCCTACTTATCTTTAATGTTATTATTTTTTTTCTTCTTCAAAAATCTTTAACAATAAAGATATTTCTTCTGTTTTATCTGTATCACCAAGTTTGGTAAATGAAAAGTGAAGGTTACGCAAAATTCTTTTTATGATTTCCTCATTGGCGCAAGGTTGATAAAAAATTTCATTGGCAGGAATATTTACTTTTTTAAGAAAGGTATCAATCTCTTCTTTGCCAAAAACGGTTCCGCGGCTAAAAGCATTTATATAAAACAAAATATTAGAATCGGGATATGCGTATGTAAAATGAGGCGATTGCCGTGCATGCTGATAACATAAAATAAAATGCTCGGGTAAGTTTACCCCATACACAGGTATATCTAATTCCTGCGCAAGAAGCATATATATTACACTTAACAAAAGCGGATTGCCTTTTTTACTTTCAAGAACAGTGTTTATAAATGAGTTTTGTGGAGCATGAAAGTTGGCAGTGTTTCCGCTAAATCCATGCACATCAAACAACACACGGTTTAAAATATTTATCTGTTCTAAAGCCGTTAATTGATCGTTAAGTTCAATCCACACATCACGTCTTAGCTGATTAAAATATTGGCGGATTTTTTCTTCGTCAAGATCAGGATATTGATAATGGGCAACAATCAGAACCCCCATAAACAAATCATGCCGGTGAAATGCATCCCAGCGTTTTAACTCTTCAAGCAAAGATTCAAATTGAATTTTATGAACTATTTGCTCAATGCGGCTTTGTAATACAGCATCAAACGAGTTACCCCAAAAATCTTCCAGTATGGGAATTACTTCCTTTCCTAAACTTAACAACCGCGATTCAACCTCATGATATATTTCCTGGTCTTTATCATCAAGCAAACTTATTAACGCTTTTATCTCAGAAGGGTTTAGTTTTGACTGCACTTTTATTAGAAATTTATAGTTGATGGTTTTCTAAATAGGGTGTTACCAAGTAAAGGATTAAAGAATGTACAAGATTACACTTGCTTACTGCAATAGATTAGGAATTGGTTTTCTTTTTTCAACGTACCAATGTTAAAAGCATCCTACTTTTTAACAACGATTTTTTTAACAAATGTTTTTGATACATTTGACTAATGCGTAAAACAAAAACACAATGAAAAAGAATCTTTATTTCCTACTTATGTTATTGACTTTTCCAACTGTAATGCCTGCTCAATCTCGATGGTCAATAGGAATTCAAAGCGGCTTGATTGCCAATGTTTCAAAATTTGATGGTGGTGATGAAAATGCAGATGCCTTGTTTAGCAACCAACCGTACAAGACGGTGCATTTAGATGTTAGCTTTAGATATAAGTTAAGCGAACGAATATCGTTTGCATCAGGTTTTGATTTCTCTGAAGTGGGTTTTACTTATCAAATTGAAAAAGATTACTCATTGATGCATCCTGAAAAACGTGCTCAAGAGATAAACCAAAGTACCTGTATTACAGGCATACCTGTAATGGCACTGATAACTACACCTATGAACTGTACCCGAACCCGTATTATTGCAGGTGCTGGTATTGTGCTGCGTGGAGTTGACAGCAAATGGGAAAGCGAAAAAAATGAAACTATTGTGGACAAAACAAACGGCCGTAGTTCCAACGAAGTTTATATTTCATCCTATTCCAAATCAACTAGCTTTTTATCTTCTGCTATTACTTGGACTGTTGGATTTGAAAAGGAGTTGGCTAAAGGAAACATGTTGAGTCTTTCTTTTCGCGGACAACAGGGATTAAACTCTGTTGCCAAATCAACAGTAAACTATTCAACTATTGAAAGTAATTACACCCATACTTTTATAAACAGAGGAAGTAGTGTAGCGTTTGTTTTTTCATATTACTTTGCTCCTTTTGGCAGCCGCAAAGCATTAAACACTAAATAACTTTTGGACGTAACCTTTTATTTTTTGAAGTAAAAAACTACATCTCATTAACCATGTGCTTAAAATATCTGAGTAGTTTTGCATTTAAGAAAGCAACACCTTGCAAAAAAAATCAGAACTATTTATTACCTGTCCGCCTTTTGTAACTCCTTATTTAAAACTGGAACTTGAACAATTGCAAATTCCTGTTTTAAACGAGATACACACAGGTGTTTTTACAACTGCCGATTATAACCAGATAATAAGGCTTAACTTTTGTTTGCGCACGGCAAACCGTGTGCTTATTAAAATTAATTCATTTAATGCGCATGATTTAAAATCATTATACAACGGTTTAAAAAAAATAAATTGGGATGATTACTTTTCTTTTAAAAAATATTTATCATTTACATCTCAAACCAATCACCCAAGCATCAATAACACTATGTTTTTAAATCAGCACTGCAAAGATGCTGTGGTTGACTTTTTTAACGATAAATATAAAGTTCGTCCCTCCAGTGGGCCACTGCGTAGTGAAGTGGTTATACATATTCACTGGCACGATAACATGGCTGTAGTTTATCTTGACACTTCGGGCGACCAACTTAACAAGCATGGTTACAGGCAAAATCCGTTTATGGCTCCCGTACAGGAAAATTTAGCTGCGGCATTAATAATGGCAACGGGCTGGAATAAAAAACAGGCTTTTATTAATCCTATGTGCGGTAGCGGAACTTTTGCTATTGAAGCTGCATTGATGGCTGCCAATAAATTTCCATTGGCCATGCGCCAAAATTTTTCTTTTATGCATTACACCATGTTTAACAAAACTGATTTCGAAAAAATTAAAAAAGAAACAAGTGAGGCCAGCACTCATAATAATGTGCCAGCCATAATTGCTACCGATAAAGATAAATTTGCTATCAGAGCATCGCGCGAAAATGCAGCTCGTGCCGGTGTTGAACATTTAATTGCATTTGAACAATGCGATTTTACCGAAACAAAAATTGAAGGAGGAGACGGCACTGTACTTATAAATCCTCCATACGGTGAACGTTTGGGAAGCGAACATGATTTAGAAAACTTGTATAAATCTATTGGTGATTTTTTTAAACAAAAGTGCAAAGGCAAAACTGGTTTTATATTTACGGGCGAATCATTTCTTGCAAAAAAAGTGGGACTTCGCACAAGCCGTAAAATGGAATTTTACAACGGCCCCATTGAGTGCCGGCTTTTGAAATATGATTTATATTAAACATTTGATTGCCTTATTATCACCAAAAAACAAAAAATGCAAAAGGCCGGAATTTCTCCCGGCCCTTAACCTAAAAACAGAAAATAAACCGCTTCTTTAGCTACTTCGCGTTTGCATACGAAGTTTCAAATATTTTATCTATAATTAAATTTTTGTCAATAGTTAAAAGGTTGCTGTATTTTTCCCTGTTAAAGCGAACCTGCACACATGTTTCAAGTATATCGGTAATTTCCACTTCTTGTGTTGTATTCAAACCAGGAATGAGGCAGAGAATTTTATCACCTTTTTTTATATCTGACATGTTTTTGATTTAAAAACCTAAACGAAGTACGTTATAAAAAACATGTTTTGATAAAGAAAGTAATAAGTGCGATTAATATAAGCATACGCACGTTTTTTCGTTAAAAAGAATTGATTTCGTTTTTTTTGAAAGGTGTATTTTCGCTGCCGAGCAAATTGAATTATAAATACTAAAAATACATTAGGTTGTTTGCTATTGTTGACATAGAAACTACAGGTGGAAGCCTTGCACAGGGAAGCCGGATAACAGAGGTAGCAGTTGTGATACATGATGGCGAAAAAATTACAAACCATTATTCAACGCTGATAAACCCAGAAAGCTATATACCTTCTTTTATAACCAACCTTACTGGAATTACCAACCAAATGGTTGAAAACGCGCCCATATTTTCAGAAGTAGCAGGTAATTTGCTTTCGCTTTTTGAAAATAGAATTTTTGTTGCTCATAACGTATCGTTTGATTACGGACACTTGCTAAATGAATTTAAACGCTGTGGAATTAAATATTCTTCTGAAAAGATTTGTACGTGTACTATGAGTCGAAAAATTTTTCCGGGTTTTGGCTCCTATAGTTTAGGTACACTGAGTAAAAGTTTGGGAGTTAAACTTGAAAAACACCACCGTGCACTTAACGATGCCAATGCTGCTGCTCAAATTTTAGATTTGCTGATTCGTAAAGCCGGAATTGAAACCATTAAGAATTACACTATTCCCAAAATTAAGGAGCACCAACTTCCCCATCACTTGCTCGAAAATTTACCCGAAACACACGGAGTTTATTTTTTCCATGACAAGGACAAAAAAGTTTTTTATATAGGAAAGGCAAATAACATTCGTAAAAGAGTAGCGCAGCATCTGAATAAGCGTTCGTATAAATCAGAAAAATTTAAATCATTAATAGATTCGGTTACATATACAGAAACAGGTAATGAGTTGCTTGCCTGTTTAATCGAACTTCAGGAAATAAAAAAACAATTACCCTTTTTTAACCGTGCCGGTAAATCGCCTGCCCTATTTGGATTATTTAGTTTCCTATCAAACGGAAGCTATCATAGCTTTTATGTTGATGAAATAAAAGGAGATGATGTGCCACTGCGTACTTTTAAATCAAAAAAAGCTGCTGAGGAATTTTTATATGAAAACACAAAACTTTACAACCTGTGCGCAAGCATAAATAAACTTGAGCGAACAAACAGCTCGTGCTTTTTAAATCAAACAAAAATTTGCTTTGGTGCATGTACCAAAATCGAAACATTTGAAGATTACAATGAGCGGGCAATTCATTTTTTGAGTTCAATAAAAACAGATACTGAGGAAGTAATTGTAATTGACAAAGGAAAAAATTATTACGAAAAAACAGCCGTTGTTTATTGCAAAGGAAAACTTGGTTACACCTATTTTAATGTTGACGAGCAAATTTCCATTGAAGACTTATCAGAACGGCTTATTTATTTTAATATGTCAGAAGACATGTTACGTGTTTTCAATTCATTTGTCAGCAGAAAAAAATACAGGAAAATAATTCCTTTAAAGAATTCTTTATTAAGCAACTAATTTTTTATTATGTTTTTAAAAAAATGAAACCGGTTAGCGAGCATATTATTAAATCCACAGGAAAAAAATTGTTGCTTGCTGTGCCCGAAACCAACGCGGATTTTGAAAAATATTTTACACTGCGATACGAGGTTTTGCGCAAACCATGGAATCAACCTAAAGGCAGTGAGCAAGATGAGGGAGACAAAACAAGCCAACATGTTTGTTTGCTTTTCAACGATGAAGTAATTGGTGTTTGTCGCCTGCAATTAAATTCGGCCAGTGAAGCGCAGATACGTTACATGGGTGTGCACTCAAATTATCAAGGGATGCATTTAGGTGATATTATGCTTGCCTATTTTGAAGTGCGTGCAAAGGAATTAGGAATAAAAACAATTTTTCTACAGGCGCGTGAAAAGGCTGTATCTTTTTACAAGCGAAACGGGTACCAAATGATTGAAAAAACTTTTTTGCTTTTTGATCAAATACAACATTATTCCATGCAAAAAAATTTGAGGCAGGAAAGTTGAATCATTAATTTAAATCACATTGAGGGTTTTCCTGCCGTAAAAAATTTGGATTTACTCTTATAGTATTCTTCGTCAATAATGGCAGTTGCTTCTATCTCAATTAAAAATCGACTATCAATAAGAGCATTTACCTCAACCATAGTGGTAGCTGGTTTAATGTTGCTAAAAAATTCTGCATGTGCTTGTGCAGCTTGCTGCCAAAGGCTAATATCGGTTACATACATGCGTGTGCGTACTACATGTTTCATTTCGGCCCCGCCCTTTTGTAATGTGTCCTCTATTTTTTCAAAAATAAATTTAGCCTGCGCATACATATCATTTTCTCCAACAACATTTTCGCCATTGACAGCAACCGTGCCTGACACTTCAATTACGTTTCCTGTTTTTACAGCACGTGAATAGGCAACAATGTTTTCCCACATTGCTCCTGATGAAATTAGTTGACGCATGGTATTATATTTATAGAAATAAATTGATTGTAAAAGTAATATTTGTGTTTGTGGTCAAAAAAAATCTTAACACAAATTAATTCCGCACACAATAGCAACTAAAATAAAAATTGATGTAAAAGTAAATTTCATTTTATTTTTGCATCATGCAATCAAAAATGTTAAAGGCTCTTGAAAAAGCAAATGCTGAAAAAAAAGAGAACAAAAAATTTCTTGAACGATTAAAACGGAAAGCGCCAGCCAATCTTGATAACTTATTTTCTACTGGTAATAATGATTATTTTAATGAAAACTCATGCCTTAACTGCGCAAATTGTTGTAAAACCACAAGCCCAATTTTTAGAGATGTAGATATTGAACGGATAGCAAAGCATCTAAAAATTAAACCGGGAGACTTTACCCAGAAATATCTACACATGGATAGCGATAGCCACTGGGTACTTAACACTGCACCTTGCCCTTTTTTGGGTATTGACAACTACTGTACAATTTATGATGAAAGACCACGGGCATGCAGAGAGTATCCGCATATGGAGCGCAAAAATATTTCTCAGATAATGGACTTAACTTATCTTAATACAATGGTTTGCCCGGCTGTTGCTACGGTGGTGCAAAAGTTAAAAGAATCCGACCTTTGACTGTGTATTACAGCAATAACAATTGCTACACTTTTCGGATAATCAACGAAGAATTTGTGCCGCCAAAGCCAAATGAGTTTGATAAAAAGCAATTTATATTTTGTTCTTTCGTTTGGTTTATCACATTGATGTGCGGTGCATCGTCATCCAACTGTTCAAAATTAATATTGGGTGCAATAAAACTGTGTTGCATCATCAACATGCTGTAAACAATTTCGCTGGCGCCTGCCATCCAACATTCATGCCCTGTCATACTTTTGGTGCTGCTTACCGGAATGGTTTCACCTAAAACATCGTGTAGTACTGTAGCTTCAATTTTATCACCAACAGGTGTTGATGTTGCATGTGCATTTATGTAGTCAATCTCGTTTGCTTTTACACCTGATTGTTTTAACGCCATGTTAAGCGAACGAAATTGTCCATCGTAATTTGGGTTTGAAATATGATCGCCATTGCTACTAAAACCGTAACCAACAACTTCGGCAAGTATGGGAGCATTTCTTTTAACCGCAGTTTCGTAATCTTCTAAAATAACAGTGGCAGCACCGCCTGATGGTACCAGCCCATCACGGCTTTTATCAAACGGGCGCGATGCTTTTGTGGGTTCGCTTTCGCGAATGCTAAATGCACTAAGGCCATCAAAACTGCCCATGGTGTATTTGTTTATTTCCTGAGCGCCACCACAAATAATTCTGTCCTGCAATCCCTGCCGTATCATCAAAAACGCCATACCAATACTGTGCGAACCAGAAGCACAAGCCGCTGCAAGCGTAAAATTTATTCCTTTAAGTTTAAAAATAGTGGAAAGATTCATGTTAACGGTACAGTTCATGTTATGAAAAATATCACCGCTGCCAATTAAGGTGTTGTCTTTTTTTATGCGCGCTTTATCTACTGTTTCGGCAACACTGCCTGCTGTGCTATCGTTACCATAAATTATTCCGGTTTCGTTTTTGTCTAAAAAGTCAACATCAAGTTTTGATTGCTCTAATGCATCTTTAGTTGCCATAAAAGCATACATGGCCGGCTGGTGCATTCCAATGCGTTCGCGTCTTCCCAAAAATGGTTTTAAATCCGGCTCATCTACAAATCCTGTAAGCGCACTGCGGTAGCCAAAATCTTTTCGCTCCTGCTGATAAATAATTCCGCTTTTGCCGGCATACAATGAGTCACGAACCTCATCAAGCGATTTACCAATGCATGAATAAATTCCTAGTCCGGTTATAACTACTCTTCTTTCCAATTTGATTTACGATTTATGATTTACGAATTACGATTTGCGAATTGCGAATTGAGCTTATGATTGAAAAACACAAAATCGCAAATCTAAAATCGTAATTTTATTTAAGAATATATCCCCCCATTTATATTAATCACCTCACCAGTTATGTATGCCGATTTTTCTGATGCAATAAAACTTACAAGATGCGCTACTTCTTCGGGTTTGCCAAAACGGTTTACCGGAACAAGTTTTGAAAGTTCTTCTTTGTTTAATCCTTCTGTCATATCAGTTTCGATAAAACCCGGTGCAATTGCATTTACCGTAATGTTTCTTCGTGCCACTTCCTGTGCAAGTGCTTTGGTAGCTCCTATTACTGCACCTTTTGCTGCCGAATAATTTGTTTGCCCCGGCACGCCTTTTAATCCTGATAACGAAACAATGTTTATCACTCTGCCTTTGCGCTTGCGCAACATGTCCTGCACAATATTCTGTGTAGTGTTGTACCATCCTTTTACCGAAACATCCAGCACGCTATCCCAATCTTTTTCGGGCATCCACATAAACAAACCATCTTTATTTATTCCTGCATTGTTAACCAATACGTGTATGTATTTATCCGTATTATTTTTTTTCCATTCGTTTAATGCAGCATCCACTTCTGTTTTATTCTGCACGTTAAATTGAAGCAGTTCTCCATTTCCGCCTTGCGATTTTAATTCGCTTAAAGTTTGTTCGGCAGCAACTTTGTTGCCTGAGTAATTAATTAAAATATATAAGCCGTGATCTTTTGCAAGTTGCAATGCAATTGCTTTTCCTAATCCGCGTGAAGCGCCTGTAACAAGTGCACAATTCATGAAATGAGTTTGAAGTTTAAGGTTTAAAGTTTACACAGTGATGTTTTAAACTACTTTGTGCTATTCGTATATTCGTACAAATTCATAATTTGTGGATGACATTAAAGTGGAAATTTATTTTCTTTCATCATCACCATCACATCCTTTATTATTTCGGATTGTACTTTGTCTTCTTCAATAAAGGATGCTTTGCTACGAATAATTTGTTGTAGTTTTTTTGTTTTTGTTGAGAGTTTACTTTTTTCAGCATCGGGTAATAAATCTATTGCCTGGCTTACAGCAATCATAAGCACTGCCATTACCTGAAACGAATTTTCTATTACTTTTTTTGCAATCACAGCACTGTTTGTTCCCATGCTTACAACATCCTGGTTATCGTTGTTGTTTGGTATGCTGTGAACATAAACCGAATTGCTTAACGACTGATTTTCGGCAGTGGTGCTTGTAGCTGTAAACTGCATTCCTTGTAATCCAAAGTTTAATCCCAATTTGCGGCTGTTTAAAAACGCAGGAAACTTATTGTTAAGCCTTGGATTCATTAAAAAGTTTAGCTGCCGCTCGGCAAGCACCGATAGCTTTGTTACCGCAAGTTTTACTTTATCCATTTCAAGCGATACATAATCGCCATGAAAATTTCCACCATGAAAAACATTGTTTTCAGACGGAACCACCACTGGGTTATCGTTGGTTGAGTTTATCTCGTTTTCAATTACACGTGCGGCATAATCAAGTGTATCGGCAATAGGGCCAATTATCTGAGGCACGCAGCGAATAGAATAATATTCCTGAATTTTATTTTTGAATTCGCTGCGCTGCATTTCATGGGCATCTTCAAAAAGTTCTTTTCTATCACGTATCAATGAGCTGTCTTTTAAAAACAATCTCATTTTTTTGGCTACATCGCGCTGCCCATTATGCAGTTTTACATCGTTTAGGCTTTTTGAAAAAGAATCATCAAACGATTCAACCACTTCGTTAATGATGGATGATGCAGCAATAGCCCAATCAACAAGCCGGTTTGCATAAATAATATTTACGGCACCCATGCCTGTCATGCAGGAAGTGCCGTTAATTATAGCAAGCCCATCGCGCAGTGTAAGCTGAAGTGGTTTTATTTTTTTGTTTTCTAGTACTACTTCTGTTTTTTTGCGAATACCGCCATCGTACACATAGCCTTCGCCAATAAGGTTTAAGCCAAGATGAGCAAGCTGCACCAAATCACCACTTGCCCCTACTCCACCGTGTTCAAAAATTTCGGGTGATACTTCTAAATTTAAAAACTGAACAAGCTGCGATACCACATCAGGATTAACACCTGAATTGCCCTGCAAAAAATTATTGATGCGAGCAAGTACCACAGCCCTTGCATACGTTTCATTTAGTGCATTGCCAATACCACTGCTGTGGCTTCTTATCAAATTGTATTGCAGTTGAAGCAATTCACCGTTTTCAACCTTAAACTGAGCCATAGGGCCAAAGCCGGTATTGATACCATATATCACTTTGTCTCTATGAAACCCGGATAAAAAGTTAAATGACTCCGAAACTTTTTCTAAAATTTCTGTATTAACCGTAAATTTCTTTTTCTCAAAAACGTAATCTTCAATCTCCTTCAGCGAAAGCATGTTCATTATAAAAGTCAGATTTAGGTGGCCAAAAATAATACTTTGTTTACTTTTGAGCGCTTAATTTTTAATCTTTCGTCATTTTAATTCCTTTTGGGAACTTTCATTGTAAAATTTAATGATTTTTGGGTACGGCATAAGGCTGCTTTTCTGGTTTGCCTTGTAGCCTTTTTTGTCGTTTGCGGCATCGGAATATCAAAACTGCAGGTAAACGAGAGCATTTTTTCTTCTTTGCCTAAAGCAAAAGAGTTTGAACAGTTTAATAAACTTATCGAAACCAAAAACATCATTAACCAGGTAGTTTTTTCGGTTAATGTGCCTGCCGTTTACGATGCCGATTCGCTGGCTGAGCTTTTAGATACGCTAAAAACCGTACTTACACATTCAACAGACGATTTGTTAACTGATATTATAATAACACGCCCTGATGTTGAAGAAGAAGTATATACTTTTTATTACAACCATTTTCCCGTACTTATTGACACTTCCTATTACCATCAGATTGAAAAAAAACTAATCAACGATTCTATTCGCGAATCGGTGGCTTCGGCATACAGGCAGTTAACTTCACCGGGCAGCGCATTTATAAAAAAATTTATCCTTAACGATCCTCTTTTCATCACCGGAAACTTTTTTAAAGAACTTGGCGAAGTAAATAACACACAAGAAGTGTTGGTTGAAGACGGTATTGTTTTTTCAAAAGACAAATCAAAAATCATTGTTACTGCCAAAACAAATTTTGAAGCAGGCAATTCACAAAACAATGTATTGCTGTACAACAAGCTTAATGATTTTAAAGCCCGATGGAATAAAAACTATTCTCAATATGCATTGGATTTTTTTGGCACTTTTCAAATCGCGGCTGAAAATGCGTTGCGTGTTAAACAAGATACTTCTATTACCGTTATTGCCACTCTGGTAATTATACTTATTACGCTGGTTGTTTATTACAGAAAAATTTTAATCCCGTTTTATTTTTTGCTTCCAAGCGTATTTGGTGCATGCCTTGCTTTGGGCATTATTGGTTTTTGGCGTCCGCAAATTTCGGCTATATCCCTTGCAACTTCTGCAGTGCTTATTGGAATTATTCTTGACTATTCATTTCATTTTTTTACTCATGTACGACACACACGCTCATTAAACATTGCTATAAAAGAAATGAGTGCGCCATTGCTTACCGGCAGTTTTACCACCATTACTGCTTTTTGTGCACTCATGTTTACAAATTCGCAGGTTCTTAAGGATTTTGGAATGTTTGCTGCCATAGCACTATCGGCAGCAGCAGTTTTTACACTTACGGGTTTGCCCGTTATTTTAAAAATTACAGGCTTTAATTACCAAAGCATGCCGCGAGAATTTTCGTTTTTTAACCTTCCTAAAGTTTCGGGCAAATTCAGGTTTATTACGCTTGCAGTGGTTGGTGTGCTTACGGTTTTTTTTTACCAAAAGTCAAAGAACATAAAATTTGACAGCGACCTTGATAACCTTAGCTATCACACCACCGATTTAAAAAATAAAGAAGAAGAACTTACCGGAATCAATCCCAAATTTGAAAAGAAAATTTATTTGTTTGCCAATGATGCAAACTACAATTATGCAGCCGCAACAAACTTTGCCGCATACCAAAAGTTAGTATCGCTTAAAAAGAAAAATGAAATAAAAAGTTTTGTTTCTGCAGCGCCATTTTATATACCCGATAGCATTAAGGCAAAGTGTGAACTGCAATGGCATTTATTTTGGCAGCAGCGAAAAGAAAACATGCAAACTGTTTCATTGCATACGGCTGATAGTTTAGGGATAAGCACAGCAGCGTTTTCAAATTTTTATAATTGGGTTAACCGCGAATATTTAACTGAACAAAATGCCGATTCGCTGGCTGCTCGCACAGGATTAGATAATTTGGTTGACAGATCCAACGGACAAACACAGTTTATTTCAACCATAGTAGTTTCTCAAAAAAATTTGGAAAATGTAAAAGCGCAGTTGCGTGCGGTAAACGGCATAAAAATCTTCGACCGTTCAGAAACCGCTTCGTCAATGCTTACAATGGTTGAAAACGATTTTAATTACCTGCTGCTTACTTCATCGCTTATTGTTTTTTGCACCATGCTGCTGATATATGGCAGGCTTGAAATTACGCTCCTCACTTTTTTGCCTATGCTTATAAGCTGGATATGGATTTTGGGCATTGCAGCTATGGCCAACATTCAGTTTAACTTTGTAAATGTGGTAATAGCTACTTTTATTTTTGGGCTGGGTGACGATTACTGCATATTTGTTACTGACGGCTTGCTAAACAAATACAAGTTTGGAAAGGACTCGCTCAATTCATTTAAGTCGGCCATTGTGCTTTCTGCATTTAGCACATTGGTGGGCACAGGCGTTTTGTTTTTTGCAAAGCATCCTGCCATCCATTCTGTTGCTGCTATAAGTGTACTGGGTATTGTTACCATTTTGTTTTTGTCATTGGTATTTCAAACCACACTTTTCAACTTTTTTGTGCAACACCGCATCGAAAAAAAGAAAACACCCGTTTCGCTTTTTACTTTTATTTATTCGGTATTTGAGTTTACTTACTTTACAGTTGCATGTTTGTTTTTTTATGTGATAGGATTTGTGCTGCTTATACTTCCTGTTCCAAAAAAGAAAAAAATTTACATGCTTAACTGTTGCATTTCGGCATTTGGATGGAGCGTAATGTATTTTGATTTGCATGTTAAAAAACAAATTTTTGATAAACACAACCTGGATGTATCAAAACCATCCATCATCATAGCCAACCACTCTAGTTTTTTGGATATACTTTTAATGATAATGCTTAACCCAAAAATTGTATTGATGGTAAAAGACTGGGTTTATAAATCACCATTGATGGGAATTTTTGTGCGACATGCCGGGTATGTTTACACCGAAACAGGGGCTGAACAAAATCTTGAAATAATTAAACAGCGCATTGCCGATGGGTACTCCATCATGATTTTTCCTGAAGGCACTCGCAGTGAAGATGGCAGCATAAAGCGTTTTCACAAAGGCGCATTTGCGCTTGCGCAGCAATTGCAATTAGATATTACTCCTGTTTTATTGCAAGGTGTAAATTATACATTGCCCAAAGGCGAATATTTAGTAAAGCATGGTGAATGCAACCTTAAAATTTTGCCACGCATTAAACATGATGACACAACATGGGGCACTACATACCAGGAACGCACAAAAAGTATTTCGGGTTACTTTAAAGATGAGCATAAAAAATTTACACAACAAAGAGAAACCACCGCTTTTTTATGGGACAGGGTTTTTCAAAACTACATTTATAAAGGCCCCGTGCTTGAATGGTATGTGCGCATTAAATGGAAACTGGAGCAAAAAAACTTTGAACATTACAACCAACTTATTGCCAACCGAAAAAACATTACCGACATTGGATGCGGCTACGGCTACCTGCCCTACTACCTTCATTATAAAAATGAGGATAGAATAATTACAGGGCTTGACTATGATGAAGAAAAAATTGCCATTGCACAAAATGGTTTTGACAAAACCACCAACCTGCAATTTGCGCAGGCCGATATAACCCAATATGAGTTTACCGAAAAGCAAGACGTTATTTTACTTAACGACATACTGCATTACCTGACAGCCGAAAACCAAAACCTTGTGTTGCAAAAATGTGCCGATGCATTAACTGATGATGGATTAATACTTATACGTGATGGCATTACCGATTTAAGCCACCGCCATAAAAACACAAAGCTTACCGAATTATTTTCAACCCGCATCATGGGCTTTAACAAAAACAAAAACCCTTTGCACTTTTTTAATACTGAGTTTATAAAAACATTTGCAGCAAAAAATAACCTTAGCTGCCAAATGCATGAGCAAAGCAAAAAAACGTCTAATGTGTTGTTTGTGCTAATAAAAAACCGACTTGAGTTATAAAGCACCACACAGATATAACACCACTTAATAAAAACAAAATGATGACAGCAGAAAACAAAACAGTGCCTTCATGGATACTTATAGTATCGGGCATATTTGCATTAATGGAACTAATGGTAAGCGTTTCGCTATGCATTTCGCCACAATCGGTTTTAGAAACCGCTGACCTAACCGGCAAAGGCGTTATGTATATTGTTTATATGTGGGCCACACGCCAGTTTGCGCTGGGTGTAATTTTTGGTGTTGCAACCTTAAAAAAATCAACAGCCATGCTAACCCTTGCTTACCTTTTCTTTTTGGTAATGTTTATTGGCGATTTTGTTATTGGTTTTTTACAAAAAGAAAATACATTAATGATAAGCGCTTTAATAATGTGTGCTATATCATTGGCTATATTGTATTTTTTGAACAGAAAAAAACAGATGTTGCACTAAGCAGCCATACATTGCAAAACACGGCATTAAAAAAAATACTATTTTTTGCAGGCAAACAAATAACAGTATTACAATCATGTCGTTAATAAAAGGACACATTATTTACAGCAAACGCAAATACAAATACATAGTTGAAACCTATGATATAACCGATACCATGAATGCGTACTATAAGGTTAACATTACCAATGCTGAAGGAGATACACGCCAGGCGTATTGGGACTTTAGGCACCAAAGCCTGGAGCAGGCTGTGGTTAAATATATTTTAGAACAAAAAAGAAATTACGGGATGTGAATGGTTGGCCAAAAAGGCTGAGCGGTTTTTGTATCGTAAAAATATTTTAGGTTTAATATTCAGTACCTTCAGGGTCTTCGCCCCGGGAAATATACGGTTGACGACTTTAGGTTGCAGCAGTGGTAAGTTGGTGTTCACGTCTCCGAATGCTTCAGGGTCTCCGTAAGAACCGGAAGACCCTGAAGGTACGGAGAACAAAAAAGAAATTACGGGATATGAATGATTGAAGGCCAAACCAACTTTGATTTTAAAGTTTAATAACTTTTTTTCCTGACCTGAACCCTTTTTCAGAAAACAATTCAAAAAGATACATACCAGTTTTAAGTTCCTCGCAATTTATTTGTAAGGTACCTGATGACCCAATCACTGATATTTTTTTTACCTGATTGCCTAAATTATCTACAACGACAATATATCCTTTATATGCAGAATCAGGAAAATCATAATTTACAGAAATAGCTTTTGAAAATGGGTTAGGAGATAACATAAACAAACCATTGCTTTTATCGCTGTTTATTTGATGCACCGCATTTACAATACCGCTACCACTACATTCATTACAAGGCAATGTACCTGGCAAATTATAAATTTCACAACCATATGGTACAGTATCTTTGGTAAGAATAAGTTTTGTACCAAGTGTTGTATTCTGTATTGGAGCAAAAAGATAATTAGGCGAATAAAAGGATAGAGGCATACCCAAAGCCGCAGGGAGGCTAATGTATGTATTGGGTGCATAAAACAACTGAGAGCCGGTTTCATCATATACAGCAGTGTAATGAAGTACTGGGTTGTTGTTATTATAAGCCAATAAATATTCAATATCTGTACTGTCGGTATCAAATAATGCTTCGGTAATATATAATACCTCAGCGGCAAGTGGGTTAGTTCCTGCCATATAAATAATTGTAAACTGTTTGAAAACTGTAAAATCAAGATTAAGCAGAACTATTGCGCTTTGATTAAACTCATAATATTTATATCCCGATTTTTCAAGCTTAATAAGTGAGTATCTATTTGTTAATGCAGAATCTAATGTTATTTGCGACAAGCATGCATTGGATGCAATTATTGTTACAAGTAGCAGAAACAGTTTTTTCATAATAAAATAATTTAATAATTATACTAAACTTTCTTTGTTATGCCTTACATTGATTGATGTTAGCTTTTTACCACAAAGTTTATGTAAAAATAATCTTTTTAAAGATACAATAAAAGTCAAAGTATTTACCTATATGTAGATATAAAGTAATTTTATCGTTTCTTCTATTACCGCTTCCAAAATTTTATCTCCTCCCCCCAAAAAAAAACCTTTCCTTATCTTAGCACCCTGTTTCAATATGTTTTGTAACATTTATTTACCTTTTGAGGAGTTGGTATAATTAATGAACGTTTCCGATAAAGAATTTGACTTTGTAATAATTGGCAGCGGCCTTGGCGGGCTTGGCTGCGCATATATTTTGGCCAAGCACGGCTACAGTGTGTGTGTGCTCGAAAAAAACAATCAACTGGGCGGAAACCTGCAGGTATTTAGCCGCGATAAGTGTGTGTTTGATACAGGGGTGCACTACATAGGCAGCCTTGATGAGGGCGAAAACCTGAATAAGTTTTTTAAATACTTTGGCCTGTGGGGCAAGCTAAAGTTAAAACGCATGGACGATGACGGATATGATGTGATACAATTTTATGACGGCAAAAAATACAAACATGCACAAGGATATCCTCGTTTTATCGCATCGCTGGTAAACGATTTTCCTGACGAAGAAAAAGCTATTGTTACCTTTTGTGATAAAATACGCGAAGTGTGCAGCCAGTTTCCGCTGTATAATTTGCAGCACATGAAATCGCACGAAGATTACCTGAATG
This sequence comes from uncultured Flavobacteriaceae bacterium, assembly GCA_964432885.1. Taxonomy (GTDB): domain Bacteria; phylum Bacteroidota; class Bacteroidia; order AKYH767-A; family OLB10; genus CAYSPG01. The sequence continues at coordinate 38,226 of CAYSPG010000001.1, read as the reverse complement.
ATGGCGGTATGCGCGAAATAAATTGTTACGACTACATTGCTTCCATTACCAATAATGTGCGGCTGCAAAACGTGCTGGCAGGAAGCAATCCGTTATATGCAGGTGTAAAAGACAAAACACCGCTGTATGTGCATGCGTTAATTTTAAACAGTTACATCACAGGGTCGTACCGTGTGGTTGACGGAGGCTCGCACATTGCCAACATTATGGCGCATAATATACGCGAACTTGGTGGTGAAATTTTTAAACGCAAGCATGTTGTTGGGGCTACATACAATGATGATGGAAGTATAAAAGAAACAGTACTTGATGATGGCGAAAAAGTGCGCGGCAAAAAATTTATTTCAAACTTTCATCCTTCTGCCACCATTGATGTGTTTGGTGAAAGCCGCTTTTTAAAAGCATATACCAAACGTGTAAAGTCGTTGGAAAACACGTTGTCATCTTTTACAGTACACGTTACGTTTCATAAAAATTCGTTTCCATACTTAAATTACAACATCTACTATTATGGTGTTGATGATGTATGGTCGGGTATAGATTACGACCAGAAGATATGGCCCGAAGGATTTTTTATAGCCACCCCTGCATCGGCCAAAAGTGATGAGTGGGCCACCTGTATGAGTGTAATGACATATATGAGCATTAACGAAACGCAAAAATGGAGTAACACATTTAATACAGTAGCACAAAAAAGTGAGCGCGGTGATGATTACGAAAAATTTAAAAAAGAAAAGGAAGAAAGGGTATTGGAAAAGTTAGAAGAAGTTTTTCCGGGTATAAGAACCAAAATAAAAAGTGTACACAGCAGTACACCCCTTACTTTTCGCGATTACATTGGCAATTACGATGGAAGCATGTATGGAATTTTAAAGGATAACAATAACCCTTTACGTTCGTTTATAAATCCAAAAACACGCATACCCAATTTATATTTAACAGGACAAAACCTTATCTTTCACGGCATTTTAGGAGTTACTATTGGCGCATTTGTAACTTGCTTTGAATTTATTGACCGAATAAAATTAGTAGAAGAAGTAAAAAACGCATAATATGCAGAACAGAGAAATTGATGTATTGGTAATTGGAGCCGGCCCTTCAGGTTCGGTTTCATCGGCTTATTTAAATAAGCTGGGTTATAAAACAGTAGTAATAGAAAAGCAAAAATTTCCGCGCTTTGTAATTGGCGAAAGCCTGTTACCACATTGCATGGACCACCTTGACGCTGTAGGATTTTTACCTGCTGTTAAAGAACACGGTTTTCAAATTAAAAATGGGGCCGCTTTTTACAAAGGAGAGCAGCGACTTAATTTCTTTTTTAACGATCAGCACACCAAAGGCTGGACATGGACCTGGCAGGTAAAACGTGCCGACTTTGACCACATTTTAATTAAAGAAGCCGAAAAACAAGGCGTGGAAGTACATTTTGAATGTGAGGTTACAAGTGTAAACTGCTCGGAAAAAGTGCAGGTGGTTACTTATAAAGATGCGAATGGAAAAGAATACACCATACATGCCAGATACATTGTGGATGCAAGCGGCTATGGCCGTGTGCTGCCCCGGTTTTTTAATTTAGAAGAACCTGTGCAAACACCACCTCGTGGGGCGGTTTTTAGTCACATGCATGATACCAAACGAACTGCTGACGGAGGCGAAAATATTTTTATCCATTCGTTTAACAATAACACGGCATGGATATGGGCCATTCCGTTTAGCGACCGAACCACTTCGGTAGGTGTGGTTAGCGACCAGGATTATGTAGAAGACCTTGCTGCCAATAATGGCGAGAAATTTTTAAAACACATTCGCACATTTGCTGATTTAAAAGGCCGCTTTAGTGATGAAAAACTTGTATTTGAACCACGTACAGTATTGGGTTATGCAAAGCGTGCTAAGCAACTTTTTGGTAATGGATATGTAATGTGTGGTAACAGCACCGAGTTTTTAGACCCTATATTTTCATCGGGCGTTACCTTGGCAACAGGTAGTGGGCTTATGGCCGCCAAGTTGGTTGACCGTAAATTAAAAGGCGGTGAGGTTGACTGGCTTAATGAATACGAAAATATTTTGCGCAGCGGCATTGATGTGTTTCGCTCGTTTGTGCTTAGCTGGTACAATGGCGATATGCAAACCATATTTTTTGCCGAAAATGTACAACAGGATTTAAAACGGCAAATATGCAGCATACTTGCCGGTTATGTTTGGGACCAAACCAACCCGCTGGTGCGTAAGCATAAAACCATGATACATACATTGGCCGAAGTAATTCGCATTGAAGAAAGAGATAAAGTAGTGCATTAATGCTTCTGTAACTTAAAGGAATAATTTAAACAAGAGTTAATAGATAAAAAGTTGACCCGAATAAAATTTTTAGCTCCTTTAATGTTTGTAGTTTTAATTGGACATGTGCCGGTTAAAGCACAACCCCTGCGGCCTGAAATTGCAACCTTCGACTTTTACAATGCACTGGCACTGGATGATACTGCACGGTTGTTTACCATGCTAAACAATTTAGAACATGCTGCGTCAAATCTTGAACTTGCTTATAAAGGAACTTTACTGATGAAAAAAGCTTCCACCATACGGTCGCCAAAAGGATTGCAGGTTTTTAACCAGGGAAAAAAAATGCTCGACAATGTAATTGCAAAAGAAAATGGCAATGCCGAATATAGATTTTTAAGATTGGTAATACAGGAAAACTGTCCAAAGGCGCTTAACTATCATTCAAACATTAAGCAGGATGTTGAATTGATAAAAAAGAAATATCCCCAACTGCCACCAAAAGTTAAGGGTGCTGTAGTTGATTACAGCAAAGGCTCAAAGGTGATTAAGCCTACTGATTTTCCACATTAAATAAATATGGCTAAACGTGTTTTGGTTATTTATTATTCTCAGTCGGGCCAACTGAAACAAATTGCCGAAAACTTTACCTCTCCCCTTTTGCAAAATGGCTGCCTTGTTGAGTGGCTTGAGATAATGCCTGAAAATAATTTTCCGTTTCCTTGGAGCGGAAAAAAGTTTTTTGATGCCATGCCCGAAAGCGTTTTAGGAATTCCTGCTCCTGTTAAATCTCCCTATTTAAAAAACGAAAAATATGATTTTGTGATTTTTGCCTACCAGCCCTGGTTTTTATCGCCCAGTATTCCGGCCACTTCGGCACTTCATAATCAGGCAATAAAAAAAATACTTAACAATACACCTGTTATTACCCTTATAGGCTCGCGCAATATGTGGATTAATGCACAGGAAAAAATCAAAAAGCTTTTGGCTGATTGTAATGCCAATTTGGTTGGCAACATTGTTTTTTCCGACAGGCATAATAATTTTATAAGTGCTGTTACCATACAATATTGGATGTTTACCGGCAAAAAAGATAAAATGTGGGGCTTATTTCCATTGCCCGGTGTAAGCGATGCTGATATTAAAAGCGCAGCAACATTTGGCAACATGGTAGTTCCTTTTTTAATCCAAAATGATTTTACCAATATGCAGCAGCAGTTAGTAAAACAACATGCCGTTGAACCGCAAACCAACCTTATGTTTATTGAAGGGCGTGCGGGTATGCTGTTTAAACTTTGGGCAACAGCCATTTTAAAAAAGAAAAACCGAGCGCTTTGGCTTCAGATTTTTAAACACTACTTGCTGTTTGCTCTTTTTATAATTGCACCTGTGGTGCTTATAATTTTTAATCTGATAATTCGCCCACTATCGTTGCGGCAAATTGCGCGTAACAAGGCCTACTTTAGCGGAGTTGGCCTTCGTAATTAAAAGGCTGGCTGTTGTTTGATACGGTTTGTTTTAGAAACCAAACCCACAAAGTACAGCCCCTTATTTCATACTTTCGCCTAAAATTTAGATGGAGCATAAAGCTGGTTTTATAGCAATAGTAGGTAAGCCTAATGCAGGTAAATCAACGCTAATGAATAAACTCATTGGTCATGATTTAAGCATTGTTACCCATAAGGCGCAAACTACGCGTCATCGCATACGCGGAGTAGTTACGGGCGATGATTACCAACTTATATTTTCGGACACGCCCGGTATTATAACACCTAATTACAAGTTGCATAATCGCATGATGGAATTTGTATCAGACGCTTTTAAGGATGCTGATGCCATTCTTTTGGTAATGGATGCAACTGATAAACAATTTGATGCAGAGCGTTTTTTAAAATTGAATCCTTCATCAAAAAAAATTATTGTTGCTTTAAATAAAATAGATCTTACCACGCAGGAAGAACTGGAGAAAACGGTGCATGAAATAAATGCCAAACTTAAACCCGAAGAGATTGTACCTGTAAGCGCAAAAGAAAAATTTGGTGCCGATATGTTGCTAAAAGCATTAATAAAATATTTGCCCCAGGCGCCTGCTTACTTCAGCAAAGATGATCTTACCGACCGCAGCGAACGCTTTTTTGTTTCAGAAATTATCCGCGAAAAAATATTTTTACAGTTTGAAAAAGAAATACCATACAGCAGTGAAGTGGTGATTGAAGAATTTAAAGAACAAAAAAACATTACCCGCATACGGGCTTATGTATATGTTGAGCGCGAATCGCAAAAAGCCATATTGCTTGGCAAAAACGGCAGTGCGATAAAAAAGCTGGGCACAGATGCCCGCAAAAAAATTGAAAGTTTGCTGCAAAAAAAAGTGTTTCTTGAACTTACTGTAAAAATACGTGACGACTGGAGAAATGATGAGAACATGTTAAACAACTTTGGTTACAATGAGTAATATTATCGCTATAGTAGGCAGGCCAAATGTGGGCAAGTCAACGCTGTTTAATCGCTTAACTGAATCCATGCAGGCAATAGTGCATGACGAGGCCGGGGTTACGCGCGACAGGCACTATGGCAAAGGCGAATGGACGGGCCACCCTTTTTCGGTAATTGATACGGGCGGATATGTGGAAGGAAGCGAAGATATTTTTGAAAGTGAAATAAGAAAGCAGGTAAAATTAGCGGTTGAAGAGGCCGATATTATTCTGTTTGTGGTGGATGGCCGCGAAGGACTAAATGATTTTGATAAAGATATTGCGCACCTACTTCGCAGGTCGAAGAAAAAAGTTTTTTTGGTGGTGAATAAAGTTGACACCCACAAGCAACTTGATGATGCGGCAGAATTTTATGCACTTGGGATGGACAATTACTATTGTATATCGTCAGCCAACGGTAGCGGTACGGGCGAATTGCTTGATGATGTGGTTAAAGAATTTAAGCCTGATGCAGACGAAAAAGAAAAACTTCCACGCATTACCATTATAGGGCAGCCTAATGTGGGCAAATCTTCGTTGGTAAATACACTTACCGGTGTTGAGCGCAGCATTGTTACACCCATAGCAGGCACCACCCGCGACAGCATAAACATTCGTTATACCAGTTTTGGTTTTGATTTTATTTTGGTAGATACTGCCGGCTTGCGCAAAAAAGGAAAGGTGCACCAAGACCTTGAGTTTTATTCGGTAATGCGAAGCATTCGTGCTATCGAGAATTCGGACATTTGTCTTTTTATGGTAGATGCCACAAAGGGGTTTACTGCTCAGGATGTAAATGTTTTTCATTTAATACAAACCAATCATAAAGGTGTGGTTATATTGGTAAACAAATGGGACCTTATAGACAAGGAACAAATCAACACCAAAAAATTTACCGAAGAGATAAAGCAAAAACTTGCCCCCTTTGAAGATCTTCCTATCTTGTTTACCTCGGTTATAAACAAGCAGCGCATACACAAAGCGCTGGAAACAGCCATTGATGTTTACAAAAACCGCAGCCAGCACATACCCACATCGCAGTTAAATAAAATTATGCTGCCGCTAATAGAAAGTTATCCGCCTGCAGCCATAAAAGGTAAACTAATAAATATAAAATACATTACCCAGGTGCCGGGACCTTATCCGCGCTTTGTATTTTTTAGCAGCAATCCACAGTACATACAAACCACCTACCGTAGGTTTTTAGAAAACAACCTGCGCAAAAACTTTAACCTCACCGGTGTTCCCATTGCCATTTCTTTTCGCAGCAAGGATAGTGGCAAAGAAGTGTAACAACCCCTGCTGACATCCAATCATTTTCTGCTGTAACAAAATCATATCATTAGGTTACCCAAACAAATGATTCAATCATAAAAACACGCTTTTTTTTACTAAACCGCAGATTTAATATAAGGAATAATAAAAACGCAATTTTGATTACAAGTGCATCCTTTTTCTTAAATGTCTTACCTTAATTTTAACTCATTTTAATATCAATAAAACTGCTTACCATGTAAGCACATTCAAAGCGGCAATTCCATAAAAAGCCACGGTTAATAATTAATCAACTTTTTATTACAAAACCGGTATTTATTATCCTACTATTGCATTAATAAATTATTACTTTTACCACCTGTAAATTTAAACACACATTCACATGAAGAAACTATTTACACTTATCACATCAGTAGTATTTGCCTACTCGGTTAATGCACAAAGTTTGGTCCCACAAGGTGTTACCACCACCATTTATGGTTCGGCCAGCGCATCTATGTTATCAACAGGTTTTGATGTTTATAACAGCAGCAACAATACCATTGATGTAAAACTTCAACTTGACGAAGTTTCGATGGTAGCCGGTGCACAAAGTTCATTTTGCTGGGGTGCATTGTGTTATGGGGTTGGCACTTACCTTTCGCCACTACCTGCCACTATACCCGGCACTTCAATCGAAAGTAGTTTTGTAAGCGATTATTACCCTAATAACGGTGTAGGAATAAGCACACTTGATTACATCTTTTTTGACATGAATAATGTAAACGATCAGGTTACCGTGCGTATTTATTACGATACCCAAGGTACCGGTTTAGAAAATCCATCGGGCAGCAACTACCTCACTGTAGCAAACAGCGGCCAGGGCGGATTAATTGCCATCAGCTACAATTTAAAAAATGTTGCTTCGGGCGAAATTTGTATGATAGACATGCTAGGTAATGTGGTAAAGAAATTTCCTGTACGTAGCAATTCAGGCAACATTATTATTTCATCTTCAACATTTGCATCGGGCGTTTACTTTGTATCCTTAACAGGAAACGGCAAATCGCTGGCGAACAAAAAAATTGTTGTAAACAACCGCTAAAAATTAATCATGATTAAAAAAATTATTGCAGGGACAGTTTGTTCCCTTGTGTTTTGTTTTGCTACGCTTGCACAAACCGAAACCAAAACACGCACCATACCTGTAGTTGACTTAAAGGATATGGAAGGCAAAACCGTAAGTACTTCAAATTTAAACAATGGTGGCAAACCTTTTGTGCTCGACTTTTGGGCCACCTGGTGCAAACCTTGTGTAAACGAGTTAAACGCCATACAAGAAGTATATGCCGACTGGCAAAAAGAAACTGGTGTAAAAATATTTGCCATATCGGTTGATGATGCGCGTACCATGAGCAATGTAAAACCTTTTGTTAACGGTAAGGGGTGGGAATATGACGTATTTGTTGACCCCAATGGCGATTTAAAGCGCGCACTTAACATAGGCATGGTGCCATACACTTTTTTGGTTAATGGCAAAGGCGAAATAGTTTCTGTACATACAGGCTATGCCCCCGGTGATGAAGCCAAACTTTACGAAGAAATAAAAAAACTATCTGCCGAATCTCCTAAATCAAACTAACACTAAACCAATTGGTATTTGACAACCTGAACTGATATGAAAAAATTTTCGAGAGAAAAAAAAGTGACCGTGCTGTTTGCAACGGTCTTTTTTTTTGGTTTTAAAAACATCTTGGCACAAAATCTTCCAGCCGAAATTCACGGCAGCTTTGTAGCCGATGGGCAATACTACTTTAAAGATACACTGATAGGAGCACCGGATGTTCCTTCCAAATTTTTATTTAACGGATATGGTGACATTACTGCCACCAAAGGAAACTTTAGGGCAGGAATTCGGTTTGAATCATACGAAGATGTGATGCTGGGTTATGATGCCCGGTATAAAGGCAGCGGCATTGCACACCGCTACATTGGATATACCAATGATGAACTGGATATTACCGTTGGCAATTTTTACGAACAATTTGGGAGCGGACTGATATTGCGCGCCTATTGGGAACCTACATTGGGATACGATAATGCCATTGACGGCTTGCGTATTAAATACAACCTTTACAAAGGTGTTTATTTAAAAGGTTTAATTGGCCGTCAGCGTTTTTTCTTTGCCAAAGGCCCTGGCATAGTGCGAGGTGCTGATGGCGAAGTGCAGGTAAATGAATTACTACCCTCCTTATCCGAATCAAAGTCACGATTAACGGTAGGAGGAAGTTTTGTAAGCAAGTACCAATCGGATACCGATCCAACTTATAAATTACCCGAAAACGTAGCTTCATGGGCAGGAAGATTGGATTTTACACGCGGAAAAATTTCGGTTAATGCTGAGTATGTTTATAAATACAACGACCCCAGTGCTATAAACAATTACAGTTATAAGTTTGGCGATGCCATGCTTTTAAAAACTACCTACTCACAAAAAGGATTTGGCATTTTACTTGCTGCCAAGCGAATTGATAACATGAACTTTAGAAGCGACCGTAATGCAAATCTAAATACACTATTGATAAACTATTTACCTGCTCTTACAAAGTACCATACCTATTCCCTTGCAACCATCTATCCCTACTCTACCCAACCCAATGGTGAGATTGGCTACGAAGCCGAAGTAAATTATTCATTTAAAAAAGGAAGCATGCTGGGCGGTGAATACGGAACCAACGTAGTGGTAAACTACAGCGGTGCCAACGGCTTAGACACTTCTAAAGTTGAAGGAAAAGATATTTACAAGAGCGATTATGGAAAAATGGGAACAGACATTTATTACCAGGATGTAAGCGTTGAGATAAACAAAAAAATAAGCAAGAGCATTAAGTTTACCTTGCTGTATGCAAACCAGGTGTATGATAAAGATAAACTGCAAGCCGAAGGAGCAAACAAATATGGCACCGTATATGCACATCTTGGTGTTGCCGACATTACATTTAAACTCTCACAAAAAAATTCAATTCGCACCGAACTGCAAACCCTTCAAACCGAACAGGATTTTGGCTCATGGGCATCGGCACTTATTGAGTTTTCTAATTCGCCTCATTGGTTTGTTGCCGTTGGCGACCAATACAACTATGGCAATGATGACAAAGACAAGCGCATTCATTATTACATTGTAAATATTGCTTATGTAAAAAATGCTTCGCGCCTAAGCATTGGTTATGGCAAACAGCGCGAAGGTTTATTTTGTGTAGGAGGCGTGTGCCGCCAGGTGCCTGCAAGCAACGGGATTACCATTTCAATTAGCACCAGTTTTTAATTTTAAAAAATATTAATTAACAAAATGAAAAAATCAGCAGCACTTCTTATTCCTTTGTTTGCCATGTTTGCTTCATGTGATATTATCCATGACCCTGTAACGGAAACAAGCACCACACCCATAGACACTAGCGACACAGCCTCTGTAGAAAAATACCGTATAGTAATATTAGAAGAATATACAGGCCAAAAATGCGGCAACTGTCCTAAAGCCCAACGATTTTTATACGATAGCCTGGTGCCTAAGTATGGTAAAAATTTACTTACCATGGCTGTACATGCCGGCTCATATGCAGTGCCTGATGTTTCGGGTCATTACACAGCCGATTTCAGAACACCAGAAGGTGATGCCTATAACAACAACTCACTGTTTGGAATGAGTGCTGCCGGACAGCCAAATGCCATGATAAACCGCAAAGGATATCCCGGCTCGCATGTAAAGTACAAGTTTCAGTGGGAAACAGAAGTGTTTAACCAGATTTCGGTACCTGCCGATGCATGGATTGAAATTGAAAACACCTATAACAGTTCAACCCGTACGGTTTCGGTTAATGTAAAATCAGAATTTTTAAATGCGCTTACTGGCGACTATAAATTATGTGTTGCGGTTACCGAAGACAGCATTGTATCGCCCCAACTCGATTATTTTCCTGTTGGAGGTGGCAGCCAGGATGTGCTTAACTATCTGCACAGGCATATTTTCAGGGGAACCGTAAACACCGCTTTTGGCGGATACATAGCCACCGACCCTGCAGCCGGAACCATAATTGAAAAAGATTACTCCTATACCCTACCTGTTAACTTTAACCAAAACCATTGCCACATTGTAGCCTATATATACGATGCCGATAATTACGAAATTGTACAGGCAGGTGAAGCAAAAATTGTGGAATAGTTAATGTAACAAAGCTAAAAGTTGTTTAGCTGAATCAACTCCAAAATTTTTAAAACCATTAAGCTGTTTTAAATCGGCATACATCGACACCTTTATAAAGTTGTTACGTATCGCCTTATCAATCAAATCGCGGTTACAGTTTTTTATTGCGATGTAATTATCAGCAGCATAATTATATTTCCATGGAGTGTTGTTTACGCACCAATAAGCATCTGCAACTTGCTTTTGCAAAATATTTTTTGTGAGCGCTTCACTATACGTATCCAAATATGTTCCTCCTAGGTGAAGGGTTACGCTAAAAAAATTTCCCCACCAAAACAAATAACGTATGGCAAATACGTTTTCCTTTTGAAAGTAACCCGGGTAATCCAGATTAATCCACGGAAGTCCATCCAGATTTTCACCACGGTTTATTTTTCCTGTTTTTAATATGTATTTATCAACAATAGAGAAATGCTTTAACAGATGGTTTTCCACCTCATGCTTTAACTCTTCAAAATCTGCATAAATATTTTGAGTAATTCTTTTTTTTTCGAAAAATAAATCTTTATCTAAAATAAGTTTTTGCTGAGCAGGGGTTAGCATAAAATGTATTTTACAAGCAGCATATAAAAAGTAAACATATTTTAAACCAACACGCCTTGGAGGTAATATATACCTTCAAACTGTCCACTCCCTTTGATTGAATTTGTTTAGACACTTTGCAATGATTGAAAACGCAAACATGATCCACCTATTTTTTTTTATTCACTAAAGTACTCATTATTCCTATACGATGCGCGTTTGCAATAGACGTTTTAAACGTTTTGACGAACAATAGTGTTTTGAAAAATAACTGCTGTTACCCATTAAAAGGCAGTCGTTTTTGTTATTAAGCTGTTTTCAACCACAAACCCGAAGCATCGGGCTGCAGATTGTTATTCAAAAATTGAAGCACAATGATTTTTTTATATACACACATAGGGCAATAAAAAAGGTGTTAGCTATTCATTTATTTTTGCCCTATGCCCTCTACCTTTACACTTCCGGTAACGCGCGTTATTAACAGCATAAAAAAAGATGACAGCGATATGCTTGCTGTGGAAGAACCATTGGAAATAAGTTTGCAGTATGGTGTAGCACTGAGGCACGTAAAAAAAAGCATATCGGTAACCATGCGCACGCCCGGCCACGATGCCGAACTTGCCACAGGGTTTTTGTTTACCGAAGGAATCATTCATCATCAGCAGCAAATTTCAAAAATATTTGCGGACACACCCGGTGCAAATAAAATTATCGTTGAACTTACCGAGGAAGCAAATCCGGATTTACAAAAACTAGAGCGGCATTTTTATACCACTTCAAGTTGTGGGGTGTGTGGGAAAAGTTCCATTGAATCTGTTCGTGTGGCAAAAAATAATCAACATTCAACACTAAATATTCAATATTCAACATCGTTGCTTTACTCGCTTCCACATAAATTAAGAGAACAACAACGTGTTTTTGATAGCACAGGCGGTTTACATGCAAGTGCAGTATTTGATGAAACAGGAAATTTACTTTTACTGCGCGAAGATGTTGGGCGGCACAATGCATTGGACAAATTAATTGGAGCTGCATTAATTAAAGATATGTTGCCGCTTTCAAATTTTATTTTACTACTAAGCGGCCGTGCAAGTTTTGAATTGATTCAAAAAGCTGCAATGGCAGGAATAAAATTTGTAGCAGCCGTTGGCGCGCCATCGAGTTTGGCAGTTGAACTTGCAAAAGAGTTTGATATTACATTGATTGGATTTTTACGCGAACAACGCTTTAATATTTATTGTGGGAAAGAGCGAATTAAATAGAACGCTGATTTTAAATGTGCTTATGGTTTAGCAGTTTAATATCTTAATACATCATCAACATCATTAAAATCTGCGTTCAAAAAAAAACCAATATGAAACTACGAATAAAAGGAAACTCACTTCGCATACGCCTTACAAAAAGTGAAGTGAACTATTTTGGCAAAGAAAATTACCTGGAGGAAAAAACAGAATTTGGCAACGCAGTTTTTATTTATGCTTTGCAGAGTTCAGCAGATGTAAAAAGTATTTCTGCGACTTTTATCCAAAATAAAATTACGCTGTTAATTCCAACATCTGTTGCGTATGTATGGACAACAACAAATCAAGTTGGGATTGAAGGAGAAATGGAAACAGGTAACAATAAAAAATTATTTCTCTTGATAGAGAAAGATTTTAAATGTTTGGATAACGTAGCCGAAGACCAAAGTGACAATTATGAAAATCCGAATGCGGGGAAATAGTTTGGAGTTTGATGATAAGAAAAATGGATGTTGAAATAAATTCAGGAGTATGCAAAATATCTTTTTGCTTTCATGCCTAGTAGTTTTTTTTTCCTGCGCTGCAGAGAACAATCATACAAATTCAACTACCCATGTTGTTAATAAAACAAACATTATAGCGCAGGACTCAACGGCTCTTATTTTTAAATCAAATATAGTTACCGAAATAGGAAGTGACATACGATGCATTTTGCAGGACAGCAAAAACAATTATTGGTTTGGTACTGATAATGGTGGTGTATATCGCTATAATGGAAATACATTGCTATTGTTTACAACCAGGGATGGCTTAGCTGATGACCAAATTCAAATTATACAAGAAGACAACCAGGGCAATATTTGGTTTGGCACGGGTGGGTTTGGGGTAACACGTTTTGATGGAAAAACTTTTACAACATTTACAAATAACAAAAATTTGACTTTTGAAAAGAGCGTAAACAATAGTTGGAGCAAACAAGCAAACGATATGTGGTTTTATGGTGGCGGAGGGACTTATCGTTACAGCAACCATTCTTTTGAATATCTCCCGTTTGCAAAAGCAGATAGTGATTCATTTCTTTTGCAAAGTGCTGCAAGTAGTTTAAGTAAATATGGTGTTTATAGTTTTTTAAAAGATAAAAATGGAAACCTTTGGTTTGGTACACAAACAATGGGTGTATGCATGTATAACGGAAGTTCTTTTAAATGGTTTACCGAAAAAGGGTTAAACGGCCCGGCAGTGCGTGCTTTGTTTGAAGACAGCAAAGGAAATTTTTGGTTTGGAAATAATGGTTCAGGATTGTTTATGTACAACGGAAATATTCTTAGAAATATAACCGATGAAAAAGGATTGGGCAATCCTGAATTTTTTACGTATTCATCTGTTTCAAAAAAGTATCCGGGAACCATGGCTCGTGTGTGGACCATTAACGAAGACAATTACAGCAACCTTTGGATAGGAACTATTGATGCCGGAGTTTGGAAATATGATGGCGATAAATTAACTAACTACACCACCGTACATGGGTTGCCAAGTGATGCCATACTTGTTATTTACAAAGACAAAAACGGAGAACTTTGGTTTGGTGCAGAAGGCAAAGGCGTATATAAATTTAACGGAACTTCGTTTATAAAGTTTGATTTTTAACTATGCCTAAGAAATGTTTATTATTATTAGTTATTAGTGCCTTGTTTTAGTTTTTTAGTTGCCGGTTAGGGTGTATTAGTCACATTGTTTTGCAAACCAACTCTCAAACAAATTAACAAAAACTATAAACTGCTTAGCTAGAACTAAAGACGAACCATTAAAAACTGGTTAATATGGTAAAACACTGTGTCCGATTAAATTCAAATAGTAGAAAAAGAGATGCTACAAAGCCAAGGCATCTAAAATGAAAAGCTAAATTTTAGTCATGCAACAAGCGAATTAAAAACTTAACTCCGTATGTAGTAAGAAATAATTTTACCCCGATTCTGAAATTCGCATCACCATTGCGTAATTATTCATTTGTTTATCTATTTTAATTATTGAATTCATGAATGATAAAGCATCTCACTTCAATTCGTCCCAAAATAAATCGGGATTTCACTTCGTACAATATTTCGTAGTTTCACATTCATAAATTTGCATTTCGTAGATAAACAATGTCAGAAAAAGAAAAGCCCTCCGCAGAAAACCCTGATCAGTTTACCGGCTTAAAACTTACCAAGCCAAAAACTGTTGCAGCAGGAATACCTGCGGTGCTATCAAGCGCTGAGCATATTTTTTCGGAAATGGATGTGGCGCGTGGCATGAAAGCGTTGCTTGCGCTAAATCAAAAAGACGGATATGATTGTCCCGGTTGCGCCTGGCCCGACCCTGATGAGGAGCGATCACGCATTGCAGAGTATTGTGAAAACGGTGCCAAAGCAATTGCCGAAGAAGCCACCACAAAAAAACTTACTGCAGAATTTTTTGCAAAATATTCTGTTGCTGAATTAGCCGAGTTGAACGATTATGAGATAGGAAAAAAAGGACGTGTTGCGCAGCCCATGTTTCTTGCAAGCGGAGCCACACATTATGCCCCTGTTAGTTGGGATGTTGCATTCAAAAAAATTGCAGCGCATTTAAATAATTTATCCTCAGCGGATGAAGCCGTGTTTTACACAAGTGGAAGAACAAGTAATGAAGCGGCATTTTTGTACCAGCTTTTTGTTCGCGAGTACGGAACCAACAATTTACCCGACTGCAGCAACATGTGTCACGAAAGCAGTGGTGTTGCATTAAGCGAAAGTGTGGGTATAGGAAAAGGCTCTGTTACACTGGAAGATTTTTATAAAGCAGAAGTAATTATTATCCTTGGACAAAACCCAGGCACCAACCACCCGCGCATGTTAACGGCTTTGCAAAAAGCAAAAGAAAACGGGTGCCTAATTATTTCGGTAAATCCATTGCCCGAAACGGGATTGATTTCTTTTAGCAATCCGCAAACATTAAAGGGCGCATTGGGAATTAAAGCAAAGCTTACCGATATTTTTCTGCAAGTAAAAATTAATGGCGATATGGCCTTGATGCAAGCTATTGAACTTTTGCTTTTGCAGGAAGAAGAAAAAAATGAAGGAACTGTTTTTGATAAAAAATTTATAAGCGAACACACAAGCGGTTACCAAAATTTTATTTCGCACCTTAAAAAACAAAACATTGAACAACTAATTGCCGCTTCAGGAATTTCTTTTGAGCAGATAAAGACGGTAGCTGAAATTTTTAAAACAAAAAATAAAATTATTGCCTGTTGGGCGATGGGATTAACACAGCATAAAAATGCTGTGGCCACCATACAGGAAGTAGTAAATCTTCTTTTGTTGAAAGGAAGCATTGGCAAACCCGGTGCAGGCACATGCCCCGTGCGCGGACACAGCAATGTACAGGGCGACCGCACGATGGGTATTTACGAAAAGCCCTCTACTACCCTATTGAATAATTTAAAAAACGTTTTTGGTTTTGATCCACCCCAAAAACACGGGTACGATACGGTTGAATGTATACATGCCATGTACCAGCATAAAGCAAAAGTGTTTATCGCCATGGGTGGAAATTTTTTATCGGCAACACCCGACACTACCTACACAGCCGAAGCTTTGCGCAAATGCAAACTTACTGTACAGATTTCGACAAAGCTAAACCGCAGCCATTTAATTTCTGGTGAAGAAGCACTGATACTACCAACACTTGCACGAAGTGATAAAGATGTTGTTAACGGTGAAGATCAATTTGTAACTACCGAAAACTCAATGGGCGTAATTCAAATGAGCAAAGGAAATTTAAAACCCATATCGGATGAATTGTTAAGCGAGCCTGTTATTGTTTGCCAAATGGTGTTGGCAACATTAGGCAAAAACGCAAAAGCACGATGGAACAATTATCTGAATCATTATGATGAAATACGAAACGATATTGAAAAAGTAATTCCCGGTTTTGAAAATTATAATACGCGCGTGCGCAAGTTGGGCGGATTTTATTTACCAAACTCAGCAAGGGAAAACAAATTTAACACCCTTACAGGAAAAGCAAATTTCAATATTGCACAAATTACGAATGCTCCAATGACGAATAACCAACTAATGATGATGACGATTAGAAGTCATGACCAGTTTAACACAACCATTTATGGTTTAAACGATCGTTACCGGGGTGTGCTTAACGAGCGAAGAGTTATTTTTATGAATGAAAAAGATATTGCCAAACAAAATTTAAAAGCAGGCGATGTGGTTGACATTTTTAATTACCACGATAATGTAGAGCGTGTGGCAAAAAAATTTATAGTAGTTTCCTTTTCTATTCCCGAACAATGTTGCGCCACTTATTTTCCCGAAACCAACGTGCTGGTGCCTATTAGCAGCGTGGCCGATAAAAGCAATACACCTACAAGTAAAATGGTTATTGTTGAAATAAAATTATCAAAAAAATTGTAGTGTTTTTTTTCATTGCAGATTATTACCATCTTTGTTGATACAACTATTGTCTCCGTAACTCAGTTGGCAGAGCAGCTGACTCTTAATCAGCGGGCCGGGAGTTCGAGTTTCCCCGTGGACACTTATTTAATTCAAAATTTTGTATGCCACTTCTTCGGCCTGTTTTCTGATTTCGGGCACAGCCGTTGTTTCCCACAGTGTTCCTTTAAGCATGGGTCCTATTACAAACATGTTTTCAACTTCATTTCCACTTGCGTTAACAACTGCATAATCTGCAGTGGCCTTAATGCCCAACTTTAATTCATCAGCACACAACAGTCCATCTTTTATAAGATTTTGAAACAACTTTGATTTTGACTTTGTAATATCAAGTAATGGGCCTGTGCAGTTAATAATTTTTTGAACCGGAATACTTACCCTCTTACCTGTAGCCCTAAGCGCAATAGTTGCTTCGGCTGTATTGTTTTGCACAGTCACATTGATTAAGCGTCCTGCTATTATTTCAACACGCTTGCTTTGTATATACCCGTTCATCAAATCAAAAATATGTAGTGGAAGCCTGTGTCGTGCCACGCCCCATAGTTGCCTTATGTGCACCAAAAATCTTTTTTTATCATCTACTGAAAGTTCTTTCCATATATCCTGTGTTAGTGGCCGCAAAGCATCAACCACTGCCGTTCCCGATAATCCATAATTACGCACACGGTGAACGTGTTTTCTAAAAATATCAAAAACCGTATTTATTATATAGGGTCTTTTTAGCTCTTCTAAAATACCATAGTCGGTTTCACTTTTTCTAAACGGCAAAGGCAACAAGCCCTTGGTAGAAACCGCCACCATCTTACCCTTAAATCCACTGCTCAAAATGCTTAGCATATTATCTATCATGGTTAAGCCTGTGCCAAGCAGTAATATAGTTTGGCTTAACTCATAGTTCTTATGCATTTTAAAATACCAGGGATTCGAAATATAAATCTCTTTCTCCGCCATCTCCTTCGAAATAAATACCGGAGTTGCCGGTAATTCATTTCCAGTGGCAAGCACAACTGCATCACATGGCAATGTTCGTCCGCTTTGGGTTTTCATTTCCATTTTTCCGGATGCATGACTAATATTTACAGCAGTTTCGCTAACAAGCAAATAATCTGTACATCTGCTTGTCATCATTTCGGTTACAAATACATCATTAATATACTTTGCATACACGGCCCGTGGTAAAAATGCATCTTCAAGTTGTAGATCACCAAAGTGCAAAAACTCATCCTTGTATTTTCCTTTAATCCATCTTGTAAAATGGTTAGGCTCATCCAAAAAAAAGCTCATGCGTCCGGCCGGAACATTTAATACATGCATTGGATGCACTGTGCTGTATGCAACACCCGCGGCAAATGGATATCCCGCATTAAATAAAACGATTTGAATATTTTTTTTTGCTTGCCGTGCAAGCTGCACTGCAACACATACTCCACTAAAGCCACCACCTATTATTGCAATAGTCATGTTTATGGTTTATGGTTTATGGTTTATGGTTTACAGTTTAGGAATTAGGGATTAAAATATTTCAAACCGTATACGGTAAACCGAAAACGCTTTTAATATCCCAATATCTTCATCATAGACTTTGCGCTTTGCTCTTTCGCAAACAACCACATGCTAAGTTCACCTTCCTCTGTCCTGTCAATCAATACATGCTTTGGTGCCGGTATCAAGCAATGCTGTATTCCACCATATCCTCCCAGCGATTCCTGGTATGCACCGGTATGAAAAAATCCAATGTATAGCGGTTCCTTGGGTTCAAGCTTAGGCATAAAAACGCGGTTCTTTACCGATTCCATTATGTAATAATCCTCCCCATCGCAGGTAACACCACCAAGGTTTACACGTGCATATTCCTTATCCCAATGATTAATGGCAAGCATGATAAACTTTTGTTTTATTCCCCATGTATCAGGCAGCGTTGTTATAAAACTGCTGTCTATCATATACCACTTCTCCTTATCGTTTTGCTGCTTTTGGCCTGTTACACTGTATAAAATAGCGCCACTCTCGCCAACAGTAAAGCTGCCAAACTCAGTAAAAATATGCGGCACCGCCACCTTGCGCTGATCGCAAGAATTTTTTATTTGCGCAATTACCTGGTCGGCCATATACTGGTAATCAAAATCAAAATTCAACTTTGTACGAATCGGAAACCCACCCCCAATATCCAGCCCGGTAAGTTCAGGGCAAATCTTTTTAAGGTCGGCATACGTGTTTACGTTGCGTGCCAACTCACTCCAGTAATAAGCCGTATCGCGCACACCCGTATTTATAAAAAAGTGCAGCATCTTTAATTCGATGTTTGGATTTTTTTTAATCGTATTTTTATAAAAATCTATCACATCCTTTTGACGAATTCCAAGTCGTGATGTATAAAACTCTGAGTTGGGCTCTTCTTCGGCAGCTATTCTAATTCCTACTTTTATTTTGGTATTGCTAAAAACTTTTTCGTACTCGCTCAACTCTTCCACATTATCCAGTATGGGTATTACATTGGTAAACCCGTCATTAATCAAATCAATTATTCCCTTAATATAATTTTCGCGCTTAAATCCATTGCACAATATATATATATCCTTATTAATTTTTTGTTGCTGGTATAACGAACGGATAATGGGTATATCAAATCCCGATGAAGTTTCCAGATGAATATCATTTTTTAATGCCTCGTCCATTACAAACGAAAAGTGCGAACTCTTGGTGCAATAGCAATAATAATAGCTCCCCTTGTAATCAACCTTAGCCATGGCTACCTTAAACAAGCGCTTGGCCTTTTGTATCTGCGAACTTATTTTTGGCAAATACGTAATCTTAAGCGGAGTGCCGTATTGCTCAATAATCTCCATCAAATTAATACCATGAAAATGCAAGCTGTTATCTATCACCTCAAATCCTTCTTGCGGAAAATCGTAACTTTGCTGTATTAAATCAATGTATTGGTTCTTCATTTGTGCCTTGTGCGTTTAATAAGTTGGTTTGTGTGCACGAATGTAAATAATGTTGATAAACATAACCCACAAAATTTCTTTTATGATAAAAAAAATAAAATTTATTGAAGTAAAATCCGAAATAGGTGCCGGCACCAGGGGGGCAAGCCTTGGCGTTGACGCCATTAAAATTGCAGCCCTCGATTACGGAAGTTCACTCTTTAATACCAACGACAGCATGGAAGTGCCCACCGAAAACAAAATGCTTTTCGAGTACCAGGGCAGCCCTTATGCCAAGCGCCTTAAAGGAATCATTGCCATGTACGAGCGTGTTACCAAAGCCGTTGCCGATACCCTTCGTTCCAAATTATTTCCCATCGTACTCGCTGGCGACCACAGCACCGCTGGAGGAACCATTGCAGGCATCAAAGCCGCTTACCCTAAATCAAAGCTCGGTGTCATCTGGATTGATGCCCATGCCGACATTCACTCCATATACACCACCCCCACCGGCAATATGCACGGCATGCCACTTGCAGTAGCCCTTAACGAAGATAACGGCACCAACAAAATGAACAAGCCCGATAAGGAAACCATAGAACTTTGGAACAAACTCAAGCAAGTAGGAGGCGTAACACCTAAAATAACATACCGCGATTTGGTTTACATTGGTGTTCGCGATGTTGAGCCCGAAGAAACCTATCTCCTCAAAAAACACAAAGTCCGTGTATTTTCAACCAACGAAGTAAAACGTAACGGGGTCGAAAAAATTGCACGCGATGCCCTGGCTCACCTTAGCCACTGCACGCACATCTACATCTCCTTTGATGTCGACAGTATGGATAGCTCCATCTCCAAAGGTACAGGCACACCCGTACGCAACGGTATTACCGAAAAAGAAGCCGGAAGCCTCTGCGTACGCCTAATCCAAAACGAAAAAGTTTGCTGCTTCGAAATTTGCGAAGTAAACCCTACCCTCGACAAAGAAAACCTCATGGCCGAAAACACCTTCGAAATCCTTCAGCGAGTTGTAAGCCAAATAACTTATTAAAAAATATTTTTTGGTAACAAAAAGGTCGCTGCCTGATTAATTATTGATAAACCGCACACAGCAACTCAAAAAAGTTGGTTTTACTACCGCACTATCCAACTACGTTTACTTAACAGCTTTTTTAATTGCAGCAATGTATTTTTTTTTAATTGCATTATCTTGCTCTTTCAATAAAATTGCTTCAACTGCAGGCAACAAATTTTTATTGTGCTTTGTTTTTAGTTTTAAAATCTCACCAATAGCAAATGCCACTGACCATCTAACTACAGTTCCTTCAAATTCAGAGTTAATCAGCAAGTTACCAATTGCCGTATCAAGTTTGGTGGGGAACAGTTTTGCAATGTTGCCAATCACCTTTGCCGATTCCCACTTTACCCGTGGCGCCTTTTCCAAAAGTGCCTGTGCAACAAACCTCAAACATTTTTCGGTTGCAACAGAAGCGTTCTGACGGGTTGCAAACTCTATCGATTCAATGCAAGTAGCTTTCAACGTATCATCTGCTGCATCTGCAAACCTTATCAGGTCATCAATGCTAAGTTTTTTATCAAGTAACATTTTCGAAACCGCTTCAACCTTCGGTTTCTGTTTTATCGTCTTGTCACTTAATATTAGTTCAAGTTTCAAACCCATTTCTCTTGTTGCCTATTCTTTGTGAATTTTCATTACCGCTTATGCCTGCAAACCGTGTTTTCCTCAACCTGCACAAGTTTATTTTCGGCAAACTTACTGCGCACCTCCCTTACAAAAGCATCCTTTGCTTTGCGCGATGAGTCACGCATCTTGTAACAAACATCCACCTCCCCTTCCCTGCCCCACCGGTATTCTTCTTTGGCCAGCGGCATTCCAAAATCACGCTGATGGTTTACAGCAATTTCCTCCAACTGCTGCAGGGCACTTACATCAATGCCTTCGCCAATGCTTATAAAAGAAATCACAACCCGGTACACCGAGTCAGGCAGGGGTTTATCTTCGGGTTCGGGGGCAGCTACCGGGGTAGTGGCAGTTGCCTGCGCGGCAGGCTTTGAACTTTTACAGCAGGCAAAAACAGCGATGGCAGTTAATGCCAATAGAATTTTATTCATAGTAGTATTTATTTTAATAGAATGATGATAAAAAAGTTGAAGTTCCACATTATTTTTGTCACCTTAAATCGTATTACTGAGATTATTCATTGCGCTATTTGTATAGATGGTATCTAGATGGTATCAAAAAATAGATTCCTCACTTCTTTTTTTGCGCGGTTATAAAACTGATTCATAAACAAATTTTTTTTTCAAGGATACAGTTCTGTGTATTTTTTAACCGCGGAATCGTAAAAGTAGTTGAAATTTAAAACCTCGCCCGTAACATTCTTGCACAATTCGTCCGAAAAAATGGTGCGGCCATGCCTATGTATTTTTTCTCGCAGCCATTTTAACAGCGGAAGCGTGTTGCCATTTTCAATTTCCAATTCAAGATTGCTCACTTCTTTTTTTGCGCGGCTATAAAACTGCGCGGCATAAAAACTACCCAGCGAATAGGTAGGAAAATACCCAAAGCTGCCATGGCTCCAGTGCACATCCTGCAAAATGCCCTGCGCATCATCTGGCACATCAATGCCTAAATATGCTTTGTATTTGCTGTTCCATGCCTCAGGCAAATCATCAACGCCAAGCGTACCCTCAATAATTTCTTTTTCCATCTCAAACCGTATCATAACATGAAAGTGATATGTAAGTTCATCGGCATTGGTGCGAATAAGTGATGGCTGCACAGCATTTATGCCATGATAAAATTTTTCTAAACTTACGCTGCCAAGCTGTTCATTAAAAACATTTTGCAAGCGAGGATAATTATGTTTCCAAAATGCCAGTGAGCGCCCAACACAATTTTCCAACAACCGCGATTGCGACTCATGTATTGATAAACTTAAATACTCACCCGATGGCAAACCATACTCAGTGGCATTAAGCCCTTGCTCATACAAGGCATGGCCACCTTCGTGTATGCAACTGCCAATCATTTCAAACAAGTCGGTTTCGTTAATGCGCGTAGTTACCCGCACATCCTGTGCCGAAAAATTGGTAGTAAACGGATGTGTTGAAATATCCTGCCTGCCCGCTTCAAAATCGTAATTTATCTGCTTTAAAATTTCAATACCAAAGTCCCATTGCCTTTGTTTATCATAATGCAAATGCAAAAAAGAAGTGTCGGGTCTTTGCTTTTCAATAATTGATTGAACAAAAGGAACAAGCCTTTCTTTAACATCCAAAAACAGGTTGGTAACAAACGATGTTTTTAAACCTGGCTCATACAAATTTAAAAGAGCATCATACGGATGCTCATCATACCCTAGCAATTCGCACTCTTTTTTCTTTAAATCAATAAGAGCCTTTAAATGAGGCTTAAAAATTTGAAAATTGTTTTGCGCTTTGGCTTGCTGCCAGGCCACAAAACTTTGCGAAATGGTTTTATTAAGTTCAATAACAAAATCAGTAGTGTACTTTTTGTTAAGATAAAAAATACGCAACGACTCAAGCACATTGGCTTTTTCTTTAAATTCAAGCGAAGTGTCTTTCTGAAGTTCCAACAGCAGGTTTTCTAATTTCTTATCCGTAGCAAGTTCATGTGCAATACCGGCAAGTGTTGCCAGTTGCTGTGCGCGATACGTTGCGCCATTGGGTGGCATATACACCTCCTGGTCCCACTGCAACACAGCCGAACTGTAATTTACATCGGCTATCTTTTGCAACAACGCTTTGTACTCGTTATATTTTACATTCATAGTAGTAAATAACAGCCTGCAAACCTATGATAAAAAAATAAACACACTCAAATTTTGAATTATAAAACCATAAACAATCAGCCCGTAAACTTTAAACTATTTATCTTCGCTGCCTATGTCAGAAAAACAAAATATTGAGTTTAATAAAAACGAAGATAATTACCGTTCGCTTATTGTTCAACTAAACAATAAGCTTGAAAAAATATACGAAGGCGGTGGTAAAAAAAGCGCGGCTAAGCAAAAAGAAAAAAACAAAATGCTTGCACGCGAGCGGGTAGCCTATTTGCTTGATAAAGATGCACCGCAATTTGAAGTGGGAGCCTTTGCTGCCGATGGCATGTATGCCGATGTGGGTGGTTGCCCATCAGCAGGTGTGGTGGTGGTTATTGGTTATGTAAGCGGCCGGCAATGCATAGTTGTTGCCAACGATGCCACTGTAAAAGCAGGAGCCTGGTTTCCGATGACAGCAAAAAAGAATTTACGTGCGCAGGAAATTTCTATCGAAAATAAACTTCCTATAATCTATTTGGTTGACAGTGCCGGAGTTTTTTTACCCATGCAGGACGAAATATTTCCTGACAAAGAACACTTCGGTCGCATTTTTCGCAACAATGCTGTAATGAGCTCGATGGGGATAATACAGATTGCTGCCATTATGGGAAGCTGCGTGGCGGGTGGTGCTTACCTGCCCATTATGAGTGACGAGGCAATGATTGTTGACAAAACAGGCTCGGTGTTTTTGGCCGGAAGTTACCTGGTAAAATCTGCAATAGGTGAAGATATAGATAACGAAACATTGGGAGGTGCCACCACCCACTGCGAAATTTCAGGAGTTACCGATAATAAATTTGCCGATGATGCATCATGCCTCGACTATATTAAACGGCTTGTTGCAAAACTTGGCGATACCGATAAAGCCGGCTTTAACAGAGCTCAACCGGCAGCTCCTGCAAAAAAAGAAAAAGAAATATACGGCATAATACCTGTTGACGGAACCAAGCAGTACGATATGCACGAAATAATTTACCGCCTAACCGATAACAGCGAGTTTGATGAGTACAAAGAAAAATACGGACAAAGCATTGTGTGCGGCACTGCGCGCATTGATGGCTGGGCGGTGGGCATAGTTGCCAATCAACGCAAAGTGGTAAAAAGTAAAAAAGGCGAAATGCAAATGGGCGGTGTAATTTACAGCGACAGTGCCGATAAAGCAGCGCGCTTTATAATGAACTGCAATCAACGTAAAACTCCATTGGTGTTTTTACAGGATGTAACCGGCTTTATGGTGGGCAGCCGCAGCGAGCACGGTGGCATAATTAAAGACGGAGCCAAACTGGTAAGCGCAATGGCCAACTCAGTAGTGCCTAAGTTTACGGTTGTAATTGGCAACTCGTATGGCGCAGGCAATTATGCCATGTGCGGCAAAGCGTACGACCCGCGATTAATAGTAGGATGGCCAACAGCACAAATTGCAGTAATGGGCGGGGCATCGGCAGCCAAAACATTATTGCAAATACAGGTAAGCACATTAAAAGCAAAAGGAAAAGAAATAACGAAAGAAGAAGAATCAGCGCTTTTAAAAACCATAACAGATAAATACAACTCGCAAATTTCGCCTTACTATGCCGCCTCGCGCCTGTGGCTTGATGCCGTTATTGATCCTGTTGATACCCGCAAAATAATTTCGATGGGAATTGAAATGGCAAACAATGCGCCTGCGACAAAACAGTATAATGTTGGAGTAATTCAAACGTGATAAAGTAAAGTATGAAGATTAAAATTTATATCGCACTACTGATTTTTGCAAGCGGCTATCCATCTTTTGCTCAAACCATTTTTGAGAAAAAACATAAAATTGCAACACCACAAAGCATGACGGGTCGTTGCATTGTTCAAAATGTGCATGGCGATTTTTTTGAACACGGCAGCCAATACACTGATTTTTTTACAGGAACAAGCCAGTTATACATAGCAAAATTTTCAAATACCGGAAACGCAAAGTGGAATCGCAACTACTATAACACTTCTGTAGGCAATAACACACTTCATGCAAAAGGCATGGTAGCATTAAGTGATGGTGGAATTATTATTTGCGGTTTTGTTTTGTCTCCCGATTCTGTAACCGATTATGATATAATGGTAACCCGCCTTGATTCATCTGGAACTGTAATGTGGAGCAAAATGATTGGTGATTCGATAAGCCATACCGATAACGAAGGCGCAGTTGGTATAATAGAAACCACCGATGGAAACTTTGTTATTTCAGGAAGCACAAGAGTACCTCTGCCTAATGCTGATTTTTATGCTAAGCTATCACCCGCAGGAAATATACTTTGGCAAAAACGATTTATGGCTTCACAGGAAACCTATGGGTGCAAAAATATGGCAGCAACAGCCAATGGCGGATTTGCAATTGGAGGAAACAAATTAATGATTATAAAATTTGATTCGGGCGGAAACCAATTATGGAAAACAGTTCCTGACTTTCCAACAACCAAAGCAGCACGTGCAACCACTATTTGCAAAACAAATGATGGTGGCTATGCAGTGGCAGGTATAGCCGGTGAACTAAGTGGTGGAAACGTTGTGGGTGATTCGCGTGATATTGCAATTGCAAAATATGATTCTATCGGAACGCTTCAATGGATTAAAAAATACATAAGCCCAAAACAGGATTTTCCGGCTGCTATTTTGCAGGATGCTGCCGGTAATTTTATTGTTGGCGGAACTCATGGTTCAACATTGGTTGGATATGAATATGCAACGCTTTTATTTACTGACAATGCCGGTAACTCAATTATAGCCAAAGCGGGGCCTGTGCACCAATCATGTTTTTACAACATGAAAAAATGTGCCGATGGTGGTTACATTTTTACCGGCAACTCAACCAATGACACCACATTTAGCCGTTTTCCTATTACTGTTAAATGTGATAGTACATTTTCACTTCCTTGTTTTATTCCTTATACGTTTATAGATAGTTCATACACGCTTACTGCAACTTACACGGGCACATTCGCACTTACAAATACTGTTTATCATACCCGCAACTTTTTGATGGTATATACCGACAGCAATACAGTTTCAAATTACTGTGCCGGCTTAGATGTGAATTCTGTTTCAGGCGAAAATAGTTTTGAGTTGTTTCCTAACCCTGCATCATCATTTATTAAAATAAAGTTTTCAGACAGTAATTATTCTGTTCGTTACCGATTGTGTAACATGTTAGGAAAAACAATAGACGAAAACTTTTCGCTCATTACAAATTCCGAACTTAAAATTGATGTAAGCCGGCTGTCCAAAGGAATTTATTTTATTGAAACAGAAATTGATGGTAAAGGAGGTGGTTGCAAAAAATTTGTTGTGCTATAAATTAAGAGCCTGTTTAAATTTCACTTACTTATTTTTATATATCGCCCCGATGGGGCTTTTGAAAACCTGTTTTATATTTTTTACCAACATTACGCTCCTATGGAGCTATGCATTACAACAAAAAGCTCCAGAGGAGCGTAATGTTGGTAATAGTAATAAACTATCATCAGCAAAAGCCCCATCGGGGCAATATATAATTTTTTTGATAAAAATTTGAACAGGCTCTAAAACCAAAGCCTAAAACTTCTCAAACACACTTACATTCATAAAACCTTTTCGTTCCCAAAAATCTTTAAGCTTAAAGGCTTCCTGTTTGGTTTCGATGTTGGCAATAAGCAAGTGGTAATGATTGCCTTTTTTTGTTTGCTTTTTTTCAAGATAAATGGGTTGTATGTATTCCTGCTCGCTCATTAATGCAGCAAGCATATACGCATGTTGAAAATCTTGCGTATGCATAATACTTAAACAATATGAAGTTCGGTTTACAACATTTCCTTCGCGGTCAAAAATTACATTTACACCAATACTGTCAATGTTAAATGGAATAATGGCCGGATCTAATTTTTCAATTTTAACACGGGTTACCCCATGCATGTAGCTGCCAACTATGCGTGCTGCCTGTTCACTCAAATCAATAATCCGATTTTTTTTATACGGGCCTCTGTCGTTTACACGCACAATGGTGCTTATGCCCGTTTTTTGATTGGTAACTTTTAACATGGTATTAAATGGAAGTTTGCGGTGAGCACAGGTCATCTCAAAATTCGAAAAAATTTCACCGTTGGATGTTTTGCGCCCCTGAAACTTTTTAGCGTAATAAGATGCCCCGCCAACAAAAATATTTTTGGGCTCCTCTTGCGAAAAGCAAACCAAATGCACAAGCAAAAAGGAAGAAAAAAGCAAAACAAATCTTTTCATCTGGGTAAATGTACTGAATTTATTGTGCTAACGTAAATTGAAAAAATGTATATATAATAAAACATCGGTTTGTAATTTTATTATTGAATAACTAAGATTAGGTACATATCCAATGGTGTAACCCATACCAAAGAATATTTATTTTTGAAGCTTTAAAAAAAACAATTTAAAAACACTCTATATCATGAAAAACAATTACAAAAATTTATTTATTGCATTTGCTGTGCTGTTTTTAATTTCGGCAACAAACCGCTTAAATGCACAAGGCTCCAATGCGCTCGACTTTGATGGCAGCAACGACTTTGTAACCTCACCACAGGGCTCATCGCTTATTGCCGGCTCATCAAACATTTCGCTAGCCATGTGGGTGTACCCACGCAATGCTGCTCCGGTATTTCCCGATTTTGATGGCTTTGGCGGCATACGTAATAATCTGGATGCCGATTTTTACATTTTGCAATACACTGCCACCAGTGTTGAAGCCCGTTTTATAAACAGTGCCGGCACAGTACACAATATTGTATCACAAGGTTTGCAATTAAATACATGGCAACATTATGCATTAACTTATGACGGTGCGTGGCTACGATTGTATCATAATGCACAAGCCGTTGACTCGGTTGCCGCCACCGGAACAATAACCAATGCCAACGAAATGTTTTACATTGGTGGAATGATGTACCAAACCACCAACTATTACTTTAATGGCAAAGCTGATGAAGTGGCACTGTGGAACCGCACACTTACCCCTTCAGAAATTGGTTGCATGTATAATAATGGTGCAGACACATCGGATGCAGCTTTAAAACTTTATTATCGTTTTAACCAGGGTATTCCATCAGGAAACAATGCCGGACTAAATACTTTGATTGACGAAACCGGAACAAGCAACGGTGCGCTTAACAATTTTGCACTTACCGGAAACACCAGCAACTGGGTGGGTGGTGTAAACAATATTGTTACCTATACCGATACCATTTGTAATGGCGACAGCTACACATTTAACGGACAAACGTACACAAGCAGTGGTGTTTATTACGCGCATTTTCCATTATCCAGCGGCTGCGACTCTACGGTGCAACTTATGCTCACAGTAAAACCTGCACTTGATACGCTTGTGCTACAAAACACATCATCGCTGGCAGCACATGCAACCGGAGTTTCTTATCAATGGTATAATTGCAGCACCGGCACAATTATTACCGGTGCCACATCACAGCTTTACACACCTACATTTACAAGCAACTATGCTGTAATAATTACACAAAACGGCTGTACCGACACTTCGGGTTGCCACTTTTTTATTGTATCGGGCTTAATCGAAAACAATGCACAGAGTTTAGTTTCGGTATTTCCTAATCCTGCAAGCAGCAATTTGTATTTAAACTTTACCGATGTGCAAAAAGCAGTTACCGCAAAAATGTATGATGTAAGTGGAAAGAGAATTTCGTCATACCATTTCACGTCTATTGACAAGGCCAATATTTCAATTGCAGATTTGGCTATCGGGGTTTATTTCCTTGAAGTTATAACCGAAAGGGCAACTGTTAAAATTCCTGTATATAAACTTTAAAACTCATTCAAAAAAAAAACCATACTTTAAATAAAGGTATGGGGATTTTTTTTAGATGCTGAATTTTATTTTGTTTCACCAGGCGGTGGCGTTGCTGCTGGTGCTGCTGCAGGTTGTGGCTGGTATTCTTGCCATGTTTTTGTTTTATAAATATTTTCGCCAAAGTAAGTTAACACAGGAATAATACCTTCTGGTGGCATAAAGCCCTGCACTGGTGCCAGCAGATTAAACTGCTCGTCAAGAAAAACATACGTTGGATAACTCATTTGCTTATTTAACAGCGAAATGGCAAGTTCGTTACTTTTAAATTCGGGCTTAAAAACAAAGTTGGTTCCTTTAAAGTGAATTGTATCCTTTGATTCGGCATTAAATTTAACCGGATAAAAATTTTTGTTCATGTAGTCGGCAACCTTATCATCCATAAATGTGGTGGCATCCATTTTTTTACACCAGCCGCACCAGTTGGTATATACATCAACAAACATTTTTTTGGGTTCCTTTTCGCTTTTAGCTACTGCTTCTTCAAAGCCAAGCCACTTTATTTTTTGAGGTTGCTCAAGCCGCATTGGTTGACCATTGCATGCAT
Organism: uncultured Flavobacteriaceae bacterium; assembly: GCA_964432885.1. Taxonomy (GTDB): domain Bacteria; phylum Bacteroidota; class Bacteroidia; order AKYH767-A; family OLB10; genus CAYSPG01. The sequence goes on along the minus strand of CAYSPG010000001.1, from coordinate 8,513 downwards.
AAACCATAAAACTAAAAGCAACAGGTGTTACTATTTTTAAAAATGTGTTTTTGTTCATTACATTTAATTTTAATTTCTCAACGAAAGTACTATTGTACGCTTTATAAAACATGAAGTTATAACGTATTTTTTTACCGGCACTCATTATGCTTTCTCATCTTTGGTGGCAATACGGTAAAGTACCACAGCCATAAATACAAAAAACAGTGTCCCTAAAATTTCGTAGCCGCCTGCCCCTATTGAATGTTTAATTCCTTCTTCGCAGTTAATGGATTGGAGCTTTGCAAAAATCCCTTCGTCAACACTTAGCAGGGCAACAATAACGCCTGCCAGCGCTCCACCGGCCACCAATCCTGTCGCAAACAAATTTCCTTTGCCAAGCTCGTCATCACCTTCAGATTTTTTCTGTTTGCGTTTTGCATTCCACTCAACAATGCCTTTTACAACACCTCCTGCAAAAATTGGCAGTGTGGTTGACAGTGGCAAATATGCGCCCACGGCAAACGAAAGTGCTTTTACACCGCACAGTTCCATAGTAATGGCGACAAACACACCCACAAGCACATACTGCCAGTCGAGGTTAAACGATAGCAGGCCCTTAATTAAAGTGGCCATAAGTGTGGCTTGCGGTGCTGCAAATTTTTCGCCAATAGCATGCTCAACACCTCTGGCGGCAAGGTCAGCAGTTGGTGTGTCAAGAAATTTTACAGTAAATCCAATTACAATGGATGAAATAATGGCTCCAATAAACAATGCCAATTGCTGGTACTTGGGTGTGGCTCCTACAATGTACCCTGTTTTTAAATCTTGCGATGTAGCACCGGCATTTGCTGCTGCAATACACACAAGCCCACCAACAACAAGGGCCATTGGCTCATAAAATTTTCCTGTCCAGCCTACAGCAATAAATACAAGAGCTGTACCCATGATGGTGGCAATGGTCATACCCGAAATGGGGTTATTGCTGCTGCCTATAATACCTACAATACGGCTGCTTACCGTAACAAAGAAAAAACCGAATACCACTATCAATACACCAATTAGCAATTTATTTACAACACTATCGCCCGGCACTTGTGGCAACACGGCCATTAATAATATAAGTGCAATGCTTCCAATAATTACTGTTTTAAACGACAAATCGTTTTCAGTGCGCGATACACCACCTTGTCCTTTTTCCTTAAGTGATGTTACACTTTCGCGGAAGGAAGAAATAATTGTTGGAATAGTTTTTAGAAGTGTAATAAAACCACCTGCTGCCACAGCCCCTGCTCCTATTTGTCTTACATAAGCGCGATATACTGCCGAAGCCATATCACCAAATGTATGCGTATCAGGATTCCATGCACCGGGGCCACCGGCTGTCATTACATCCTTTAGGTAACCAAGTTTTACCAATTGCAAGGCAATAACATCAGGTGGCACAAGTGTGGCCAGTAAAGGAATTAATCCAAGCCAGGCCAAAACACCACCTGCCACAAGCACTCCTGAAATTTTGGGGCCAATAATATATCCAACACCTAAATATTCAGGTGTAATTTCGCCATTAACTGTTGCACTTGGCAAGTACTTATTGCTTTGCCTTGTTACCCATGCCGGCACTTCGGCAATTACATGAAATACTTTTTGAAAAATTGCATACAGCAAAGCAAAACCCAAACCCTGATAGGCGGTTTTGGCGAAGTCGCCACCTTTTTCACCGGCAATTAAAACCTGTGCGCATGCTGTGCCCTCGGGGTATGGCAGGGTGGCATGCTCTTTTACAATTAAACTTCTTCTAAGAGGTATCATCATCAGTGTACCCAATATGCCACCAAGTACAGCAAGTGTAAAAATAGTCCAGTATTCAAAATAAGTATGCCCACTGCTTATACCTTGTTCGTTTACTGACAGAAATAAAAAGGCTGGCAATGTAAAAACCACACCCGAAGCAATACTCTCACCAGCCGAGCCTGTGGTTTGAATAATATTATTTTCAAGAATAGTGGTTTTAAAAAATTTTCTTCCTAATGAAATGGCAAGCACAGCTATGGGTATGGATGCCGATACGGTTAACCCTGCTTTTAAAGCAAGATAAACTGTTGAGGCTCCAAAAATAATTCCGAACATGGCTCCAAGTACAATTGACTTTACCGTGAATTCGGCCATGCTATCGGTGGCGCTTACATAAGGTTTAAATTCTTTTTGCATATTTTAATTGGTTATAAGTTTATTTTTCTTAATGATTTAACTTTCTTTATTATCAGCAGATAATTCATTTCGGTATAACTCCAGCAAGGCTACAAATTTTTCAACTGTTTCGTCCAAGCTCAATTCAGATTTTCCTCCGGCTGCATTTTTATGCCCGCCACCTTTAAAATGTTTATGAGCAAAATCGCGCACTGAAAAAGTGCCTTTACTGCGGAAAGATATTTTTATGATGTCATCACGTTCGGTAAAAAAAGCCGCAAGTTTTATACCTTTTATACTTAACGGGTAGTTTACCACGCCTTCGGTATCGCCTTCTATCACATTATACTGTTCAAGTTCACTTGCCGACAGAGCAATGTATGCTGTGCTTAAATGTTTTATCACCTGCATTTTATCCTTAATGCAGTAACCCAAAAAGCGCGTACGGTCTTCTGAATAGGTATCAAAAATATTTTCGTGCAGCCTTGCATGGTTTATTCCGGTTTTAAGCAGGGCGGCAATAACGGTGTGCGTATCTGCTGTCATGCTTTCAAATCTAAATGAACCCGTATCAGTCATTATACCTGTATAAATGCACTCAGCAATTTCTTTGGTAATGCGTTTTTCATCACCAAGTTGTTTTATAAAATAATAAATAAGCTCACAGGTGGCGCAAGCATCAGGAAACGAAAACGTGTAATTACAAAATGAAGCCGGTTTAAGGTGATGATCGATAAGTACTTTTTTAGCTGGGCTTTTTATAACTGCCTGTTGCATGTGTTCAACACGTGAAGGCTCATTGTAATCAAGGCAAAAAATAATACCGGCTTCGGCCAAAAGTTTTTCGGCAGCTTTTTTCTTGTGTTCGTAATTAACCACTTTATCATTTCCATGCATCCATTGCAAAAACTCAGGATATTCATTAGGCACCACTACCTTTACCTTATGCTTTTTTTTAACTAAGTAATTATACAATGCAAGTGAACTTCCCATGGCATCGCCATCGGGCTTAAAATGGGTAGTGATAACAATTTTTTGAGATGACGATAAAAGTTTCGATACTTCTTGCAGTTCTATTGGGTTAAAAACGGGAATCATAAAACGAGTTCGAGATTTGTAGTTATGGTCAAAAATAGAAGTTTTGCGGTAGCTATTCAATCATTTAAATTCTTTTACATTTGCCGACCGAAAAAAACCGTGATTACGGTTTGGAGTTTGGAGTTTGGAGGAGTAAGTCACTTACAGTTTGAAGTAAAAAAAGAAATATAAAATAAACAAGATATATGAGCAATGTAACCTTTACAATGATTAAGCCCGATGCAACAGGAAACGGATATACCGGTGCTATTATTGACCACATTATTAAAGCCGGCTTTAAAATTAAAGCCATGAAATACACACGACTTACGGCTGAACGCGCAGGTGAATTTTATGCCGTTCATAAAGAGCGCCCTTTTTACAACGACCTGGTTAAGTACATGAGCAGCGGCCCCATTGTGGCAGCCATATTAGAAAAAGAAAACGCAGTTGAAAGTTTTAGAAAATTAATTGGTGCCACCGACCCCGCAAAGGCCGATGAAGGTACCATAAGAAAGCTGTATGCTAAAAGCATTGAAGCCAATGCCGTGCATGGAAGCGATAGCGATGCCAATGCCTTAATTGAAGGTGCCTTTTTCTTTTCAGGAATGGAACGGTTTTAATTTTTTTGAATCACTACTTTATTATACCCAATTCCTTTTTTTGTTTCAGATTTTAGATAGTACAACCCTGAGGCAATATTTCTGATATTAAGCAAATGACTGAAACCGTTTGCCTGTGTGCGCATAATTATCCGGCCTGTTGCGTTAAACAATTCAAGTTGTAATAATTCATTTCTTGCTTCAACAGTAACTATGCCGCCATTTGCTGGATTAGGATAAAGGTGAACCTGCTGTTGCTGGTAATTAAAAATATTTTGCGGGTCGCCTTGCAGGCAAAGGGTTGAGTCTGTGCTTACACATACATCGTCAATTAAATAATATGCGTAATTAGTATTTGGATGTTGAACAATGCGCACGGTATCGGTGGATGCATCATCAAAAAAATTTCCTAATTCGATAAACTGGTAAGCCGAGTCGGCAATAAATGTTCCGGCAACTTTAACCCAATTGGCGGTATCGGTAAGTATGGTGGTGGTAAATATCTGGGGCATATTATTTACCGAATCGGGATTAGAAAACCACAGATGCTGTGCCATGGTAAATTTTGCACCCATGTTATCGGTAGCAAAAGCACTTTGTGAAGTATCGCAATGATTAACCCAAAACGAAACAAAGTACTGCTGGCCAACCACAAGAGGTGCGCTTAGCTGGCGGCCAACAAACTCGCGGCCATTTGGTATAAAGCGTGCAAACGTAAACAGGCCCACATACGCATCACCGCCATGTGCCTGCTGGTAGCCGCGTGCATTTACCGGTACACCAAAATAAGGATTGAGGCCATTGGCGCACGAATGAAAATAGTCGGGCGACCCGAGATTAGATACCCAGCCGTTGGCTTTGTTTACCTGGTTAATTTGATTGGGGCAACCAAGCGTATCTTCAAAACCGGCATTATCAACCAAATTGATTTGTGCGCTTCCATTTAATGCAATGCAAGCAAATACAAACAGTAATATTTTTTGCATAGTGATATGATTTTTTGCTAAAAGTATTAAAAAGGATATGCGCATACAGCCTTATGTTGCCTAACGGGTAAAACAAATGACCCAAAAAAACACTGTAAGATTTTTTTATAAAAACACCAAAAGCTAAATGACACAGGCCACAAATTTGATTTGCACAGCCAACTCTAAATTAGTTTTAACGTTTAATAAACCACAATAAAATACTATGAAACGACTACTACTATTTTCATTAACAGTTTTGCTTCTACAGGCAGATGTTTTTGCAAACAACCAGCACCTGAAGCTAACATCCATGTGCAGCGATAATCCTGCAACCACATTGCGATGGAGAGTAAGAAATAACAACTCAAACCCTATAACATATACATGGCGCATAGTTGACGGTGGGCCAAATGCACCGGCATCATCCCAATACGGCACTGCGTTTATTGCACAGCCGGGCGATAATTTTTTCTTTAGCCCAAAATGGGCTACAGGAAATAATGTAATGGTAATATATGTTGGAGGCGTTGAACAAAATGGCGGACGTAAGGCCGCAGGTTACCAAACATGCTCGACAAAAAACTTTGACATATTTGTAAGTTGCAAAAAACAGGTTGACGCATGCACCTGGCTTGTAACATTTGGATATACTAATGACAACCCCGGTTTAACATTTACTATCCCACACGGAAACGATAATAAATTTACGGGCGGTGATATAATACGTGGCGAATCGGATACGGTGTTTCCATCGGGCACATATTACGATGCATTTAAAGTTCGTATTGCGTGTAATACCACTGTGGTGTGGCACTTAAAAGGTTCATTTGGACCGCGATCGGTAAATACTACTGCTCCATATACAAACTATTGCAAAGAAACCGTAAAGCCATTTGTTAACTGCATAAACTGGGACCCTTCAAAAGCCGGTGAAATGACAGTAAGTTACGGATATGAAAACACCGGAACCGATACGGTGGTGATACCGCAGGGTGCCGACAACTTGTTTAAAAGTTCGGTATGGGGAACACCCATTACACATTTTGCACCCGGTGTGCATAACAATGTGTGCCAGGCAAACTTTACCGGCAATGATATGACATGGCATTTAAAAGATTACAACAACATTGAGCATGATGCTATTGCCTACAATCAATACGTAAGCCAGTGTGTTGAACCCATTAAGCCGCACGTAAACTGCATTAAGCATAATCAGGATGGAAGTGTAACTGCATATTTTAATTACGAGAATTTTAATTCGTCAACCCAAACTATTTATAAAGGCGAAAGAAACTACCTGGTGGGAGAAACTGTAGTAGTAAACCACACCGAAGCATTTATAACAGGATATAAAACAGATGCCTTTAATGCAACCTTTACAGGCAAGGAATTAAAATGGATATTGACAGGGCCTGATGGTGTAACGCGTTATGCTATAGCAAGCGATGAGTATTGTAAAGAGTGTGACAGTAACAATAACGGCAATGGCAATGGTGGCGGTCATATTGTTACCGGTTCGCATCCCAACCCCTCGAACGGAAGAATTGCATTAACAATTGATAACGCTGAGTTTGAAGCCGAAACATATACCGTAAGTGTATGTGATATGTATGGACGCATACAACATACGGCCGAGTATCCTGTGGAAACAACAACATTTGATGTTGACTTAACAAAAAACATAAAAGGAATTTATACGGTAAACGTACGCTGCGATAAAAAGAGTGACGCGGTGCGTGTGGTAAAAGAATAAAAAAAAAAAAAAACAGCCCTTGCGGGCTGCTTCAGGTTTTCACGTTAGGGTCAGAAGTAAATTAGCAGGCTAATTACTTCTGACCTTTTTAATTACGTAAAGCGAGAGGCTTTGGATTTAAATACAATATTGCATGTATAGCTGTATGCCGATGATTTATATTTGTTGAAAACCTGATGCCTGTATGCGTTTATTTTTTTTGAGTTTGTTTTTTGCTTTTGTTTTTATGACGTGTAAGCAAGTAAAAAAATGTGATGACATTGAAACTATCAAATAAACCACAAGGGCGCAGTGTAAGCAGGGAAAAAAATAAACCCTGCTCCCCTTGGAAGGAGTCTGCGCCCGTTGTGGAAAAAAATATCAAATAGTCTTTAAGCCAGCTTTGCTTTCAGATTGGCATCTAATGCCGACAAAAAATCTTCGGTATATAAATAATGTTCGGGCTTGGTGTCGCTGCCATAAATGCAAACGGCCAAGTCTTTGGTCATTTTTCCGCTCTCAACCGTGTCAATACAAACCTGCTCCAGTGTTTTACAAAATTTTACAAGTTCAGCATTGTTATCCAGCTTGCCTCTAAACTCAAGGCCTCGTGTCCAGGCAAAAATGCTGGCTATTGGGTTAGTGCTGGTGCGCTTGCCTGCCTGGTGGTCGCGGTAGTGGCGGGTTACGGTGCCGTGCGCAGCTTCGGCCTCCATCGTTTTTCCGTCAGGCGTCACCAGCGTGCTGGTCATCAATCCCAATGAGCCAAAGCCCTGTGCAACCGTATCGCTTTGCACATCGCCATCATAATTTTTGCAGGCCCACACAAAATTGCCGTTCCACTTTAACGCACTTGCCACCATATCATCAATCAAACGGTGCTCGTACGTAATTTTTTCGGCATCCATTTTAGCTTTAAACTCAGTTTGATAAACGTTTTCAAAAATATCCTTAAAGCGTCCATCGTACTTTTTCAAAATTGTATTTTTTGTTGAAAGATACAGCGGCCATTTTTTCATCAGCGCCTGGTTAAAACATGCGCGCGCAAAACCTTTTATACTCTCATCGGTATTATACATGGCAAGTGCCACACCATCGCCTTTAAAATTATACACTTCAAACGATTGTTGCGCACCTCCGTCTTCAGGTTGAAAAGTTATGGTAAGCTTGCCTTTTCCTTTGGTAACAAAATCCGTTGCACGGTATTGGTCGCCAAAAGCATGACGACCTATACAAATAGGCGCAGTCCAGTTTGGCACTAAGCGCGGAATATTTTTCATAACAATTGGTTCGCGAAAAACGGTGCCGTCCAAAATATTCCGGATGGTACCGTTTGGCGACTTCCACATTTGTTTAAGGTTAAACTCCTTTACGCGGGCCTCATCAGGTGTAATGGTGGCGCACTTAATACCTACATTATATTTTTTAACTGCCTCGGCACAGTCTATTGTTACCTGGTCATTGGTTTGGTCGCGGTACTCAATTCCCAAATCAAAATATTTAATGTCCAAATCAAGGTAAGGAAGAATTAATTTGTCTTTAATAAACTTCCATATTACGCGAGTCATTTCATCGCCATCAATTTCTACTACCGGGTTGGCTACTTTTATTTTGTTCATGTTAAAGGGTTTTCTGTTTTTTGTTTGTTGTTTTTTGTCCCGAATGGTCGGGAGATGTTTGATGTTTGATGCTTGCTCACCAAATGAGCGCGCAAAAATAAAATTTGGTTTCAATATTCATTCTCCTCTGTTTGACAATTCTATTAACAATTACTGTTGTCCGATAAATTATACTTTACTAAAAGAGATGCCTCGACTTCGCTCGGCATGACAAGGTTTGTAGAGTGCAATGAGGGAGGTGGGCTTACTTTTTGGCTATGCCAAAAAGTAAAACCACCACCCCCCCAAAAAAAAAAAAAAATAAATTCAGAGCGAGCGCAGGGGAGGGAACCAAAAAAAAAAATTG